>NZ_CP183975.1:1215000-2430000 GCF_049913125.1 Luteibacter sp. E-22 | reverse complement strand
GCGAGGTTGGCGACCTTCCTGGACAGGCCGGGCAGGGTGGACGGGCTGCCGGGAATGCTCGACACGGCGCTCACCGGCAAGGTGCTGTTGGTCAGCGAGAAGTTGGCTTGCACGCCGAAGCCATCCAACGCACGGGCGACCAGGGCGCCTTCCAGCGCACCGGACAATTCCAGGCCCTGCATCTTCCCGCCGGTACCGTTCTCCGGTCGCGTGAACGAACCGATGGTGCTGGTCGGCGTGAGCGTGGGGTTGTCGTTGACGTAGCGCGAGAAGTCGTAGTCGAGCGTGGTCTGGTTGTAGATGTAGTTCAGGAGGTTCTTGTTGAACACGGCGGCCGCCACGTAGCTGGACGTGCCGAAGTATTTCTCCCACGACAGGTCGGCGCCGACGGCGATGTACGGCTTCAACTTGGGATTGCCGCCGCTGCCAGACCAGAGCACCTGGCCGGCGGCGGGACCGTCGTTGACCAGTGCGACGCCGGCGGACGTGGCGACCTTTTCATCGTCGATGCGGCCGCGCGCCATGGTCTTGGCCAGGCCGAAACGCAGGAACTGCTTGTCCGCGATCTCGGCCGCGAGGTTCAGGCTGGGCAGCACCTTGGTGTACTTGGTTCCGTCCGAAATGCGGCCGACGAGGGCATCGCCATTGGTCTGCAGCGCATCGGACGACTGGTCGGTTCGCACGGCCTGCACACCGACGTTGCCGCGCAAGGGAACATCTCCCAGGCTGGTATCGATGTTGAACTTGACGTAGGCGACGGGGACCTTCTCTTCCACCGTGTAGTTGCGGCTCCAATCGGACTGGCCGTTGCGCTGCGTAAGGTAGAACTGGTTGCCGAGGGCGCGCAGGACATCGTAGTTGACGATGCCGGGAATGCCGCCGTAGCTGAGGTCGGTGCTGCCGCTCCGGAAGGACGGATCGATCGGCGTGGCGAAGCCGGGCACGTACGTGTCACCCGTGGAGCCATTGCCGTTGAGCCACGCGAAATAGACATCGGCCTGCTTGGTCTTGCGGCGGTCGGAGTAATTCACGCCGACATTGACGTCGCTGAAGATCCAACCCACGGGATGGCTCACTTCGAGGCGGAACGCCTTGATGGTGTCCTTCTGCTTGTCGAACTCTTCGCGGCCGTTGTAACCGTAGTTGTTCGGATCGGTGAAGAAGATGGCCGATGGATCGGCGAAATTCACGCCCGGCCGGAAATCGGGGAAGCCTTCGTGTTCCGGTGTGGCGAAGTCGGTAGACGACGTGGCCTGGTCGGGCAGGCCCGCGAACAGGTAGGCATCGTGCAGGCGCTTCTTCGCGCTGGAATACGACGCGTCGGCGGTGATGACCCAGCCATTGCCGAAGTCGTACTGGTTGTTCCAACCGGCCGAGAACAGCTTGTCGTGTTCCTTGGTGTACTCGTTTTGCAAGATGGACTTGAGCCCGTCGATATGGCCGGTGGTGACGATGGGATAGGGCAATGCAGGCACGTACCCGACGTTCGAATAGGAGACATTGTCGTAAGGGCTGCTCGACCACTGCGCGCCGTTGAGGTAGGTCTTCTGGTTGAACGTGGAGTAGTAGAGGTCGAGCGTCGAGTGGTAGTGATCGTCCGGCGCCCATTCGAGCACGGTCATGAGGCCGTTGCGCAACTGGTTCTCCGACTTCGCACGCAACTGCATGCCTTCCTGCGAAAGGACGTTGTCGGGCATGCCGGGCGTGTGCGGCGCACCCCAGTTCGTCTCTGCGCCCTGTGAACCGTTGTTGAGGCTCCACCACCATGCCTGGTACTGCTTTTCCTGCACGGGCGAATCCAGCTGCGCAAAGCCCACGGCGAGACCGAGCGTGTGGTCGAGGAACTGGTCGATATAGGAGAAGCTCGCACGGTGCCCCGTGTCGCCTACGCCCGTACCGTGGTTGAGGCTGCCGTTGGAGGTGTTCTCGCCACGCAGGTTGGCGGCGAAGGTGCGCTTGGGCAGGTCGAGCGGCTTGATCGTGTGCAGGTCGACGGTGCCGGACAAGCCCTGGCCGATGAGGCTGGCGTCCGGCGTCTTGTAGACGGCCGCGCCGCTGATCAGTTCGGACGGGTACTGGTCGAAGTCGACGCCGCGGTTCTCGCCGATGGTGGCCTGCTCGCGGCCATTGAGTGTCGTTCCCGCGAAATCCGGCGACAGGCCACGGATGGAGATCTGGTTGGCTCGGCCATCGACGCGTTGCGTGGCGAGGCCGGACAGGCGGGCAAGGCTTTCCGCGATGCTGCTGTCGGGAAGCTTGCCGATGTCCTCGGCCGAGATCGCCTCGATGATGTTGTCGGAATTCTGCTTGGCCTTGATCGCGCTCTGGATGCTGCCCTGGATACCGGTGACGACGACGGCATCGAGGTTGCTCACGGCATCCGGATTCGCGGGCTTCTTCTGTGTCGTCTTGGCGGGCGGGGTAGCCGCCGGTTCGGAGGTCTGTGGTGGCTGGTCCTGCGCATTAGCGGCGCAGGCGAACGTGAGCAGCAATGCGGCGGCGCATGCCAGGGCAAGCGGCTGCGGACGAAGTACAGGCACGGAAAGAGCCTGCGTCAAGCGGCGACGATTCATCTGTTTTTTTCCCTGCGTTCCGGTTGAGTGACCGGCGCCCCCGCGCCGCGGGCCGGAGAATGAGGGAGTGACACCTGACTGTCATCCTGCGTCGCAGCAGAATCCTGCGTTACGTTCAGGTGCCAGGGAGTCATGCATCGGCCGTGCCGCCTCCTGGTGCGTCGCAGCAACCGAAGGTCTATGCAAATTCGGCCGTTGACGCGTAATTTGCGGTGCGCTATACGTTGAATCGCATGCATGGGGCATGCCGGTCGCGCAGCTCGCGATGAATGATGGGACAGCCACGATGCGTCGCCTCAATTCAAATCATGCGAACACCAGCTGCGCCTTCGCGGGGCACGCCTTCCCGCGTGTGATGGCCGACGGCCTTCCGATCCTCGCACGTGCCAAGTTGAGCGCCTTGCGTTCACGCGGCAAATGCGTCGCTGGCTATTCTCCCCCGCACACCTCCCGCTGATCCCATTCGACTGATCGGCACGTTCCTCGTCCGACGGCTCGTCGACGCACGCCTGCACGCGCAGGCGTGCTCGCAGGCCATGTCCGGACCCGTTGGTGAACCCCGCTGATCATCGGAACAGCGCATCGCACGCCGAGGGGCCGTGCGAGAACTCTATGAACACTTTCGGGGTGGGGTGGCTTGTGCGTACTCAATACGTTTTAACCAGGAAAACGCTCGTCGCGGCGCTGTGCGCCGTTATCGGATCCACGGTCGTACCCGCGTTCGCGCAGCAGGCGCAGACGCCTACAGCGGATGCCGCGGCCACGACGCAAGGCACGCCTCAGGGCACGGCACCGCCGGCCAAGCCGGAAAAGGTGGTGCAGATGAAGGGCCTCAGCGTGGTGGCGAACCGCTACGACGCGACCAACATGCGCATGGATTCGGTGAACACCGTGGAGGTGCTGTCGGCGAACGACCTCCAGCACACCGCCGTGCATAACGTGGCCGAGGCGCTGGGCCTGATGTCCGGCGTGAACGTGACCACGACGGGCACCGGCTACTTCGGCGGTATCGATGGCGCGGCACGCGGCGAGGGCATGTTCGCTTCGGTACGCGGCTTGCCGTCCGAATACAACGTGAACCTGATCAACGGCTCCAACGTGGCACAAGGCATGCCGTACAGCCGCAGTGTCCAGCTGAGCCTGCTGCCGCCTTCCGGCCTGCAAACCATCGTGCTCAACAAGACATCGATGGCCGACATGGACGGTGACGCGATCGGTGGAACGATCGATTTCCGTACGCCCAGCGCCTTCGACTTCAAGAAGGATTTCAGCGGTAGCGTGACCGCCAGCGGACGCTCGGAAAGCCGTGCGCGCGATTACGGCGGCAGTGGCCTCGGTGGCGGTCTCGCCGGAGAACTGCAAGGAAAGTTCGGTGCCGATAAGCAGTTCGGCGTGTATGTGAGCGGCTACTACGACTACCGGAACATCGCCAACAGCGAGATCGGCGCGGCGGAGAGCGCCTCGAACGACGGCTCCTGGGCCTTCCTCCACGCGACGGCGGATGGTGACAATGCACCAGGCTACGATCCCGCCCGCAATCTCGTGAGCACGGGCACGAACGTGGGTATCGCCTCCGGTTTCGAACGCCGCTACGGAGGCAACATCTCGCTGGACTGGAACGTCGATCCCACGCTGAAAGCCTATGCGAAGATGACGTACGCGTATGCGCTCACCGAGCAGAACACTACGTATACGCAGTTGCTACCGTCCAACGTGACGTACGTTCCCACGGCCACGCCTGGCGTGTACGCGCCGAACATCGGCCGCATCGCCAATCGTTTCTGGTTCGAGACCAATCCCGAGCGCGCCGACCTGGCCACGGTACAGTTCGGTGCCGACAAGGTCGCGGGTGGCTGGACGATCTCGCCGAACGTGTTCTGGAGCATCGGCCGCAACGATCGGCCCAACCACGTCGAAATCGACGGACGCGAGGACAAGTATTCCCAGGATAACTTTGCCTACGGCGGCAGCTCGTTGCTGCGTTACGGTGGCGGTGGCTTCCCGTACCCGCAGCTGACGCCGGGCCTGATCGGCTCGGTGAACAACATCGGCGGGATGTGGGCGAACGATTATGGCGAGGTCACCGACATCCGCTCGGGCCAGAAGCGCGGCGGTGCCAAGCTCGACCTGCGCTACGACTTCGACGGTGGCCCGGTCTCGTCCGTGAAGTTCGGCGTGAAATACAGCGACAGCTCCCGCGAGTTCACCAATCGCGACTGGTCCACCGGTGGCATTAACGACGGCGTGACGACGCTGGACGACCTGGGCATCTTCAAGGGGTATTACTCGTCGATCTTCCCCGACAAGTACCACTGGCGTACCCCCGACGTGAGCCGCGCGGCGGTCGCGGCGCTGATCGACCAGCACGTGCTTCCGTCGGATCTGGATACGTGTAGCTCGCTCGATTTCAACAACTATAACTGCGACACCATGCGCGGCACCGAGGCGGTCACCGCGGCCTACGCCATGGCCACGATCAACCAGGGACCGCTGGAGATCATTCCCGGCGTGCGCTTCGAGCATACCTCCATCCACAACACGTTCTGGACCACGCCGACCGATGCGGACGGCAATGAACTGCCTGGTTATTTCGACAACAACCGCACGGTCTACAACGAGCCCCTGGGCAGCCTGTTCATCAATTATCGCCCCAACGGGAACGTGGTGTACCGCGCCGCGATCTGGCAAAGCTACACGCGGCCCGCCTTCGTCCAGCTCGGCGGCGGCTCGCAAATCAACACCTCCGAGGGCGTGACCACGATCACCCGCGGCAACCCGAACCTTAGTCCGATCAAGTCCACCAACGTCGACCTGGCCGCGGAATGGACGACGGATCGCGGCGGCTATGCGTCGTTCTCCGGTTTCTACAAGAAACTGCGCGACTACATCTACGACAGCGGTGGTGGCCAGGCCAATCCGGATACGGTAGGCGAGGGCACCGTGCTGACCAAGACGCCGACGAACGGCGGCGACGGCAAGGTGTATGGCCTGGAGATGACCTGGCGGCAGAAGTTCCAGGATCTTCCCGCGCCGTGGGACGGCCTCGGTTTCAGCGTCAACGCGACGCGGCAGAACTCGAAGGTCGATCTCGGTCGCGAAGGTTTCGACAACGAGCGTTTGCAGGCGGCACCGGAACGCATGGCGAACGCGGAACTGTTCTATGAGAAAAACGGGTTCTCGTTGAACCTCAGCTACCACTACACGGGCTCCTACCTCTCGACCTACGACTTCCTCAACCAGGGCAGCCCGTGGGACGACCTGTGGATACGCCCGATCCGCCGCGTGGACCTGCATGCGGGCTACCTGCTGCCCAACGGCATCCAGCTCGACCTGCAGGTGAGCAACCTCACCAAGCAGTATTCGTACTGGTCGCACATCGGCAGGAACAGCCTAGCCAACTCGGACATCGTCGACGCCGGCATGACCACGCTGCTCACCGTCAAGTACTCGTTCTGAGCATGCAGCGCCGGGACTTCCTCGCGTTCTCGCTGCTTGCGCCGATGGCATGGGGCGGAACCCTGCCGGCGGCGCTGGCGGGAACGGCCCCGCCGGTCAAGCCGGTGCCGCCCGACGGCAAGGCGCACGCCTTCGGCTTCGGCCGGAGGCGGTTCCTGCTCGACGGCAGGGAGTTCCGCATTCACAGCGGCGAGATGCACCCGGCGCGCATCGCGAAGGAGCACTGGCGCCACCGGATACGCATGGCACGCGCGATGGGGCTCAACACCATCGCGCTCTATGTCATGTGGAACTACCATGAGCGTGAGCCCGGGCAGTTCGACTTCGAGACGGGCAACCGCGACATCGTCGGCTTCATCCGCCTGTGCCAGGAAGAGGGCATGTGGGTGTACCTGCGCCCCGGTCCTTATGTCTGCGCCGAATGGACGAACGGTGGCCTGCCGGCATGGCTGCTTCGCGATCCGGACACGCGCCTGCGCGACGGGGACGATCCGCGCTACATGGCGGCCGTCCGTCGCTATATCGGCGCGCTGGCATCGCGCATCGCGCCCTTGATGGTGTCTCGCGGCGGCCCGGTGCTGATGCTACAGGTGGAGAACGAGTATTCGATGTTCGCCGCGGACGTCGGCTACCTCAAGGCGATCGAGGCGGCATGGCGCGCGCAGGGTGTCGCGGGTCCCTTTGCCGTCTCCGACGGCTGGAAGGACCTGACGCGCCGACGTGCCTACCTGCCCGGCGCCGCCTTGGGTCTCGATGGCGCGGACGTGGATATCCTGGCCAAGGGCAGGGCGTTCGCGGGCGAGGCGCCGGTGTGGGTCGGCGAGGGATATCCCGGATGGCTCACCCATTGGGGCGAACCGGTTTTCGCATCGAAGGACTATGTGGACACGCTGCGCCGGGTGATGAAGGCGGGCTATTCATTCAACCTCTACGTGGTGCACGGCGGCACGAATTTCGGCCTGACCGCGGGAGCCAACCTCGAAGACGACGGTTCGCAGTTCCAGCCCGTCATCACCAGCTACGACTACGGCGCACCGATCGACGAGCGCGGATGCCCGATGCCGCAGTACGAGCGCTTGCGCAAGGTCATCGTGGAAGCGACCGGAATAACGCCACCCTCAGTGCCGCCCGCCGAGCCCTCGGCCACATTCGCGCCGGTAACACTCGAGCCGTACGCGTCCTTGTGGGACAACCTGTTCGAGGAGCCGGCGCGCATACCCGTGCCGGGCGCGAACGAGATCCTGTTCGGACAGGACCAGGGCCTGGTCCTCTACCGCAAGCGTGTCGAGGCCGGTTCGCGGCTTCGCCTCGAGGGCGTGCGCGACTATGCCGTGGTCTACATGGATGGTCACGAGGCCGGCCACGTATCGCGCGTCGAACACCCGAAAGTGTCGTCGTCGCCGGACGTCGCCTTGCCGCGCGGATGCATCCTGGATGTACTCGTCGATACGTTCGGGCACGTGAACTTCGGTCCGCGCCTGGGCGACCACAAGGGCTTGATCGGGCCGGTGACGCTCGATGGCGCGCCATTGCGCGACTTCCATGCCTGGCCCTTGCCCCTGGATGGCGCCTGGCTGGAACACCTGCGGCCGTTGAAGGGACCGCCGGCTCGTGGGGGAGTCTTCTTCCGGGGCAAGATCCGCCTCGACAAGCCGGGCGATGTCTACATCGACATGGGCGAGTGGACGAAGGGCTATCTTTGGGTCAACGGACAGCTGCTGGGCCGCTACTGGCACATCGGGCCGCAACGACGATTGTTCTGCCCGGGTCCGTGGCTGCGCGAAGGCGACAATACCGTGATGGTGCTCGACCTGCACCGGAGTGCCGGTGCGGGCATCCATGCCGCGGAACGCCTGCATGACTGAGGAGACCGTGCCGACACGTAACGTACCGCCGCGGGCGATCGGCTTCTGGGGCGGTCTCTCGGCCAATGTGTTGAACATGATCGGCATCGGGCCGTTCGTGACCATTCCGCTCGCGCTCTCCGCCCTGGCGGGTCCCGGCGTGCTGCTGGGTTGGATCGCCGGTGCTTTCCTATGCCTGTGCGACGGCATGGTGTGGGCCGAGCTTGGCTCGACCATTCCGGAGTCCGGTGGACCGTACCATTACCTGCGGGAAGCGTATGGGCGCGAGCGCATGGGCCGCCTGTTCGGCTTTCTCTACCTGTGGCAGACACTGCTCACGGCACCCCTTTCGATCGGTTCGGCCGCCGTGGGGTTCGCCCAATACCTGGGCTATCTCGTGCCGTCGCTCGGCGACGGCGGGCGAATCCTCGTGGCGGCGGGCCTGTGCCTGGTGAATACGGCCGTGCTCTACCGGCGTGTCGGCGAGATCCAGAAGCTGTCGATGTTCATCACCGCCATCGTCGTCGTGGCCTGCGCCTGGATCGTCGTCAGCGGCATCGCGCATTTCGATATGGCGACCGCCAGCCGGTTCCTGCATATGCGCACGGAATCGGCGCATGGATTCTGGCTCGGGCTAGGCGCGGTGTCGCTGATCGCCGTGTACGACTACGGCGGCTATAACAACGTGTGCATGCTCGGTGGCGAAGTGAAGCAGCCGCGACGCACCATTCCGCTGGCGGTGCTGACCTCGATCCCGCTCGTGGCGGTGCTCTACCTCGGCCTCAACATCAGCATCCTCGGTGTGCTGCCGTGGGAGCAGGCCGCGCAATCGAAGGCCGTGGTGGCGGATTTCATGCAAGCCATCCACGGCCGCATCGGCGGCACGCTGGCCGTGTCGTTGATCCTGCTCGCCAGCTGGGGGTCGGCCCTGGTGGTGCTGCTCGGTTATTCGCGCGTGCCTTACGCGGCCGCCGCCGACGGGCAGTTCTTCCAGGTATTCGCGAAACTTCATCCCCGCGGCGGCTTTCCCACGGTATCGCTGGTCTTCGTCGGCGTGACGTCGGCACTGGCATGCTTCCTTTCACTGGAACGGCTGATCGCCACGCTGATGGTCGTGCAGATCCTGTTCCAGTACATCGCGCAGTGTTTCGCCGTGGTGGCCTTGCGGCGGAGGAAGGTTTCGGCCGAGGCCTTCCGCATGCCGTTCTATCCACTGCCGATCGCCATCAGCGTGGTCGGCTGGCTCTACCTCGTCGCGACCAGCGGCTGGCCGTCGGTGGTGACCGCCGTGGTCGCCGTCGTCGTCGGTACCCTCATCTTCCTGTGGCAAGCCCGGAGAACGCGCTCGTGGCCGTTTCCATCGACCTGAAATCCTGGGATGTCGCCGTCGTGGGCGAGATCTATGCCGACCATGTGTTCAGCGGCTTCGCCCGCTGGCCGGGACCGGGCGAGGAAGTGCTCGCGAAGGATTACCTGCGCGAACTCGGAGGCGGCAGCGTGAACACCGCGTGCGGGTTGTCGCGGCTCGGTCGGCGCACGCGCCTCGTGGGGTTGATCGGCGAGGCGGACTTCGACTGGTTCGAGCGGCGGCTGGGCGATTTCGGCGTCGGCATGGACGGCATCCGTCTCGGCGTCGACGGCACCGGTACGACGGTCAGCGTCTCCACGCGCGAGGACCGTTCGTTCTTCACCTACCTGGGCGCCAACGCCGGATTGTCCGAACTGCTCGAGGTGCCGACCGTGATCGCCGACCTCGTCGCCGCGCGCCACGTGCACTTCGCGATGCCGCTGGCACGCGAGCTGGCGGCGCGCATCCTTCCGCAGCTCCGCCAGGCGGGATGCACGACCTCGCTCGACGTCGGCTACAGCGCCGACTGGCTGCGCGATCCCACCAACCATGCAACCTGCCGTGACGTCGACTTCTTCCTGCCCAATGCGAAGGAAGCCTCCCTGCTTGCCGGCGACGATAACGCTGACGCCTATGCCGCATGGACCGGCGCGCAGGGCTTGCGCCATACGGTGCTCAAGCTGGGCGCGCAGGGCGCGCTGGTGGCCGACGCGGCGGGAACCCGAACCATCCACGCGCCCGTTGTCGAGGCGCTGGACACCACCGGCGCCGGCGATGCCTTCGACGCCGGACTCATCGACGCCGTGCTCGACGGCGAAACGCTGGACCGCTGCGTGCAGCGCGCCTGTGTCACCGGCGCCTTGTGCACCACCGCGGCGGGCGCCCTGCATGCTCTTCCCCATCCCCCGACCTTGAGGACTCTTCGTGAGCGGACGTACGGATCGTAAGATCGCATTGATTGGAGGGGGCAGCGTCCGCTCGCCCCTGGTGGTTTTTGGTGTCAACGAGGCCGCGGAAGCGCTCGGTGCCGCGGAGATGGTCCTGTACGATCCCGATCCCGCACGGCTGCGGATCATGGTCGACCTCGGCAAGGCCATCGTCCGGCATTTCGGCGGCGACCTGCGCCTGCGCGGCGCGACTTCCCTGGAAGACACCATCGAGGGGGCCGACTTCGTCCTCAACAGCATCCGCATCGGTGGCATCGTCGGGCGGGCGGCCGACGAACGGGTGTCGATCGACCACGGATATCCCGGCCAGGAAACCACCGGTCCCGCCGGGGTCGCCATGGCGCTGCGCACCATTCCCATCGCCATCGAGCAGGCCCGGCTGGTGGAACGCTTGAGTCCCGATGCCTGGCTGGTGAACTTCACCAATCCCGCCGGCCTCATCACGCAGGCCGTGAACGACCACAGCAAGGCGCGCATCGTCGGCATCTGCGACACGCCCACCGAACTGTTCCACAACATCGCGCGTGCGCTGGGTGAACCGGCGGACGAGGTCGAGTGCGACTACGTGGGCCTCAATCACCTTGGCTGGGTACGTGGTGTACGCGTGCGCGGCGAGGACGTCTTCGATCGCCTGCTGGCCGACGACGACCTGCTTCGACAGCTCTACCTCGCGCCGCTGTTCGACTTCGAGATGATTCGCACGCTGCGCCTCATTCCGACCGAGTACCTGTTCTTCTATTACGAGAAGCGCCGTGCGCTGGATAACCAACGCAGGCAAGGCGGAAGCCGTGGCGCGGAGATCCAGCGCCTCAACGACGACTTGCTGGCGACGTTGACCTCGCGCCTGGACGCAGGCGATGGCGAAGCGGCCGTCGACATCTACGCGGCGTACCTGAACCGGCGCTCCGGTTCGTACATGAAGCTCGAAGCGGAAGGCGGATCGGCCTTCGACCACGGCGTGAGCCTGGAAGGCGACCCGTTCCGCGTGGCGACCGGCTACCACCGCATCGCCATCGACGTGATGAGCGCGCTGACCGGCGCGAAGCCCGCCCGTATCGTGGTGAACACGCGCAATCGTGGCGCGTTGCCCGACCTTCCCGATGACGACATCGTCGAGATCGCATCGGATATCTCGCTCGATTCCATCGTTCCGCGGCCGATCGCATCGTTGCCGGATGCGGTGAACGGTCTCGTTCGTTCGGTGAAGGCGTACGAGCGCGCGGCGATCGCCTCGGTGTTGGACCAACGCCGGCTCGAAGCACGCAAGGCGATGCTGATCCATCCGGCGATCGGCGAATGGACCCCGTCCGGTGATTTGCTCGAAGCCTTGCTGGGGCATGCGAACGACGATGGCGAATGTTTGTGTCATGGTCCGGTGCTTCGCTAAGACGGTTCGCAGGAAGCAACGCAGCACAAGGCGGGGTGGTGGTTCGAGCCAGGTGATGAGCATCTTCGGCAACGATTTCGATTCGTTGCGTCGGTACTTCAAGTAATGCGCTGTCCGATGTGCGATGTCGGTAAGGCGCCGGTGACGTCATGGGTGTAGCGTGTTGTCCAGGCACTGATGACGTTCCTGTCGTCGTCAGTCAACTCAGGAAGGAGGGATCTGTGCATGGACGCCACATATACCGTTGAGTTCGAAGAGTTCCCCTTGGGCTCGTATGCGGGCTTGACGACGCCCTATTTCGTTATGAAGCTCACGGGAGGCGACATGTCGATCGTTCGCTCGCCCGATGACTGGTATCCCTATTTCATGGGGAGGTGTGTGCAGTTTCCACGACCGGATAAGCATCTATCGGTCGACCTGTTGACCGACATGCATCCAGGCGAGATCAAGTTCGTTCTGAACGATGTCAATGGCGGGATCGTGGATGGAGTCGCTTTTTTCGACCTCGACAATCAACTGATAAAGCTTGTCGAGGTCACGGCAGGTGAGCCTTGCGTTGTCGCTCTGAAACACCCGCCCGGAATCAGCAGGGTTCATTTCTTGACCTATGATGTCGTGTACTTCGATAACTACGAGGCCATTCTCGGACCCTCCAGTGCAACCGCGAGGACCGTCGAGGATTTCGCCGCCGTGCCTGCGACTCCCGCGGAGGGAGACATGGCACTCGAATACTTTGAAAGGTTGACGATTGAAGATTGCACCCCGGAACTGAAAACGCCGCTGTTGACGATTCAAAACAAAAAGCGGCTGAATGTTATCTCTGACACGAATGACGCGTTTCCGCACATGATGGGGAAGCAGATTCTCCTGGGCGGCGATGACTTTTACCCTGAAGACGTCACCATATCCTTCGAAGTCACCAGCCGAGTCCGGTTTACAATGAGACGTGTCAGCCTGAGCGCTATCAGGGGCCATATCGAGTTCTACGCTGATGACGGAACGCATCTGGGAACCGTCCTTGCCGGACCGGATATCGTCAGCGTCGTGGCGTATGAAAACGCGAAGGGCATTCGCGTGGTCAAGTTCAAGGTGGCCAACAACGTCGTAGTCGACAACTTCGAGTTTCGCAGGTCTTGAAGCCGCGCTGCCGGACGAGGTCGAGTGCGACTACGTGGGTCTCAATCACCTTGGCTGGGTACGATGGCGAATGCCTGTGCCATTGGCCGGTACTGCGCTAGCGGCGTCTCGATCGCTTCAACCGTGGCGAGGGTAAACTGCCGTCTTTACCCCGGAATCGTCGCATGCTCAACGTCACCGGATTGGTGAAAACCGTGCCCGGCGGGCGGACCCTCTTCGAAGGGCTCGACCTGTCGTTGGCTCGCGGGGAATTCGTCGCCGTGACCGGCGAGTCGGGGGCTGGCAAGTCCACCTTGCTCAACCTGATCGCCGGCCTCGATTCGCCGGACGCGGGGAGCGTTCACATCGACGGCACCGATATCGCCGGCCTCGACGACGATGGCCGCACCCGGCTCCGGCGTGACCGGATCGGTTTCGTGTTCCAGGCGTTCCATGTCCTGCCGCACCTCGACCTTGCCCACAACGTGGCGTTGCCCCTGGCGTTGCAGGGACACGCCGCGCATGCGTCGCTCGTCGCCGCGGAGGCGATGCTCGCTTCCGTCGGCCTTGGCGGTCGCGGTGATGCGTACCCACGAGAGCTTTCGGGCGGCGAACTCCAGCGGGTGGCCGTGGCCCGCGCGCTGGTCCACCGGCCCGGGCTGATCCTGGCCGACGAGCCCACGGGCAATCTCGATCCCGACACGGCGGCGCGCACCCTCGCGTTGTTCGTCGACCAGGTGCGCCATGCCGGCGCTGCCGTGTTGCTGGTGACCCATTCCGCGGTGGCGGCTTCCGCCGCCGACCGGACCCTCGTTCTCTCGCCGAGCGGCCTTGTCGAACGTGACTAGGCCGGCGTCCATCTTCGTCGCTCGCCGCTGGCTCCTCTGGAGCGAGTGGCGGGCGTATCCGGGCCGGGCGCTTGCCGCGATAGTGGCGATCACGCTGGGCGTGGCGCTGGGTTTCGCGGTGCACCTGGTTAATGCGTCGGCGCTGGGCGAATTCGACAAGGCCGTGCATGCGGTGAGCGGGGCGGCGGATCTCAAGGTCCGGTCCGCCAACGCTTTCGGCTTCGATGAAATGCTTTATCCACGGGTCGCACGTTTGCCCGGCCTGGATGTATCTCCTGTCGTTGCACTTCCCGCCCTCATGGATGGCAAGACGCCGGTCTCGCTGGAAGGTGTCGACGTACTGCGGGCGGGTGAGGCGGGGCAGGGTGTCTCGAACGGTGCCGCGGAGGGATTCGCCGATTTCCTCTCGGGTCGTTCGGCGTACCTGTCGACGTCGGCGCTTTCGGCGGCCGGACGCAAGGTCGGCGATTCGATAACGCTCAGCGCGAACGGTCACGCGATCCGTGTTCGCATTGCCGGCATCCTGCCGTCGAGCTCGAACACGAACGCCGCGACGATGGACATCGCCGCTGCCCAATGGCGCTTCGGCATGCTTGGCCGCCTCCAGCGCCTGGACATCCAGCTCGCGCCGGGCATCGGCATCGCGGGGGCCATGCGTGCGATCCGCGCGGTGTTGCCGGCTGACGCCATCGTGGCGGATACCACCAGTGAAGCGGCGCGCAACGACGGGCTTTCCGCCGCCTATCGGGTGAACCTCGACATGTTGGCGCTTATCGCGCTGCTGACCGGTGGCTTCCTCGTTTATTCCGCGCAATCGCTGTCGGTGGCAAGGCGGCGCGCGCAGTTCGCATTGCTCCGCGTCCTGGGCATGCAGCGCAAGAGGGTGTTGGGACAGGTGGTCACCGAGGCCCTGGTACTGGGTGTGATCGGAGCGGGTGGCGGGGTCGCGCTGGGGCTGGGCCTGGCCTCGCTCGCGCTGAACCTGTTGGGTGGCGACCTCGGCGGCGGTTACTTTCACGGCAACGCGCCGCAACTCGTCTTCGCTCCCTGGGCGGCGGCGATCTTCGGGTTGCTTGGTGTTGGCGCGGCGGTCCTCGGCAGCATGGTTCCCGCGCTGGCGGCCTCGCGCATCCTCCCGGCGTTGGCGATCAAGAACGCCGGCGACGCCGTCGATCCACGCGTTCGTGCGCGTCCATGGCGTGCGGTCGCATGCCTGGCGGGAGCGCTCCTGGCTTCGCTGCTGCCCGCGGTGGGCGGTATCGCGTTGTTCGGCTACGTGGCGATGGCGCTGCTGTTGGCCGGTGGCGTGATGCTCATGCCGTGGCTCGCCCGCGCGCTCGTTTCTCCGCTTCGACATGTGTCCATTCGCCATGTCCCGTTCCAACTAGCCGCCGCCCGTCTTTGGGGTGCGCCGTCACAGGCGTCCGTCGCGTTGGCGGGTATCGTGGCGTCCACCGCGTTGACCGTGGCGATGGCGGTGATGGTCACCAGTTTCCGCGGTTCGGTGGAGCGCTGGCTCGGCGATGTGCTGCAAGCGGATGTCTATCTGATCGCCGGCGGCGGAGGTGGAGGGTTCGATGCGGCAACGCTCGAACGCATGCGCAAGGTACCGGGCGTAGCGTGGTTGGGTGTGCTTAAAGAGACACCGCTCCAGTTCGATGCGCGGCGTCCTGCCGTTACGCTTCTCGCGCGCACTTTGACGGGGCCCGGTGGTCACCTCGCGTTGATGGGGTCGCAGATAACCGTCCCCGCCGGCGCGATCCCTGTGTGGGTTTCCGAGCCCGCGTCGCGGATCTACCACTGGAAGCCGGGCGACACGCTGACGTTGCCTTTGCCCGGTTCGCCAAGGGCGAGAGTTGTCGGTGTGTGGCGTGATTACGCACGCCAACACGGCGCGATCGTCATGGAAGAGGGTACCTATGCCCGCCTCACCGGCGATCGCAGGCGCACGGGCGTATCGGTACTCCTCGCCCCTGGCGTCAACATCGATACGGTCAGTACAGACCTGCGTTCGGCGGTGGGCCCTGATGGCGTCGGCGTTACCGTGAGCCGGCCACAGGATATCCGTCGGCAGGCGCTGGAAGCCTTCGATCGTAGTTTCCTCATCACCTACCTGCTTGAAGGCATCGCCGTATGCGTAGGTCTGGCGGGTGTCGCAGCGACCATCGGCGCGCAGGTGCTTTCGCGCATACGGGAGTTTGGCATGCTGCGCCACGTGGGTGCATTGCGCGGCGATCTCGTGCGCATGCTGCTCATCGAGGGAGCGCTGCTGGGGCTGGTGGGTGGCATCGCCGGTGTCGCGCTCGGCGTGGCCATGAGCCAGGTGTTGATCCACGTCGTTAATCCGCAGTCGTTCCACTGGACGATGGACACCTTGTTGCCTTGGCCCTTGCTTGGCTGGGTCATCGCCGGCCTGGTGGTGGCGACATCCGGTACGGCCCTGGTCGTTGGGCGGAGCGTGCTTTCCGCCGATGCCGTGCGCGCGGTGCGGGAGGATTGGTGATGCGCCTGCTTCGTCTCGTCGCGCTGTCGCTGCTGGCGTTCGCCGCGTGTGGATGGGCCGACGATCGCGTCACCTATGCGCCGGTGCCTTTGAATGCCCCCGTGGTCCTCCCGCGCGATCACGGTGCGCACCCCGGTTTCAAGACCGAGTGGTGGTACGTCACCGGATGGCTGCAGACGAAGGGAGGGCCGGTGGGCTTCCAGGTGACGTTCTTCCGCTCGCGTTTGCCCTTCGACGATGGCAACCCCAGCCGTTTCGCGGCCAGGCAGGTCATCGTCGGGCACGTCGCGCTTGCCGATCCCGCGGCGGGACATCTCGAACATGGACAGCGGCTCGCACGCGAAGGCTTCGGCCTGGCCGAAGCGGCGACGGGAGACACCAATGTCGTACTTGGCGACTGGCGCCTCGTACGCGACAAGGACGGCAGCTTCACGGCTCGTGCGGGCACGGCCGGGTTCGCCCTCGACCTGCAATTGAGGCCTACGCAACCAGCACTACTGCAAGGCGACCATGGCTACAGTCGCAAAGGCCCCGGCCAAGGTGAGGCGAGCGCATATTTCAGCATGCCCCATCTGGCTGTCACGGGGCGGCTGACACGAGGTACGCGCACCGAGACGGTCCGCGGTGAAGCGTGGCTCGACCGCGAGTGGTCGTCGAGCCTGCTCAACCCGCGCTCGGTGGGCTGGGACTGGGTGGGCCTGAACATGGACGATGGCAGCGCCGTGACGGTATTCCGTGTGCGCGATGCGCAAGGCCACCCCATATGGGCGGGCGGCAGCGTACGCGCGGCGGACGGTGCGCTCACCCTTCTCGGTCCTGGGGACGTGGCCTTCGCACCCCGCCGCCGCTGGCATTCGCCACGTACGGGTGCGGACTATCCGGTCGAAACCACGGTGTCGGTCACGACGCCGGCCGGTACGAAGCATTTCGAACTCCGCCCCTTGATGGACGACCAGGAGTTGGATACGCGCCGAACCGGCGGGCCGGTCTATTGGGAGGGCGCCGTGGAAGTGCAAGACGGACGGGGGTACCTGGAGCTGGTCGGGTACGGCGGCAAGGTGAACCTTTGAATCCATCTTCCATGAGCGGCTGCTTCATCAAGCGTGCAACAGTGAAATGCCGATTTCCACGATGATGAGCACGACGATGGCGATTTCGAGCAATTCGGCGCGCCGGCTGGACGCTTCGTCATAGAGCGCGGCATAGGTGTCCCGGACAATGGCGAGCTTGCGGTCGACCGACGCGCTCAGGGCGGGCACGCGGAACAAGGACAGCGCCGTGCTGTAGACACGTGCGAGATAGACATCTTCGGTCACCTGCAACGCGTTATCGACGCGTTCGGTCAGTTCGGTGACCTCGGCGACGAGGGTATAGAGCCGCCGTGCCAGATGCGCGAAACGGCGCGATGCGAAAAGCGATGCGGCGGTTCGCGCGTTTTCCACCTGGTCGTACATGCGCGGCAGTTCGTTGTCGAGGAGGATGTCGTAATAGCGCAGCTCGACCAGCTGGGCATTGGCCACCTCGATGACATCGGCGACATCCGAATCGCTTCGTGGCTCGTAAACGAAGGCGCGATCCCAGTTCAGGACGACGAGGTCGTCGGCGTAGTAGGAAAAGCTTCTCGACAGAAGCTCCTTTCGGGAGGCCCTGGAAAGCGGGCGTGTCTCTCCCGAAAGTACTTCCGTCAGGTCGAGGCGCTCCTTCAGCGTCTCCGCGTCCATGGGTTCGCTGAACGCCTGGACGGTCGCGATGAGGTAATCCTCGTCCAGCCGTTCGCCTTCAGCGGGACGGTCAAGGGCGGGACGAACGATCTCGTGCACGCGGTCCAGGAGATCGTCCCAGAACGACGTCCGCGCGGATGGGCCGAATCGAGCGTCGAGTGTGGCGACGTCCTTGACGTAATCGGGCCAGGACCGGTTCGTGCATGGTGCGCGAAGCGAGAGCGTCGCGACGCCGAAGTCGTACAACCGGACCGAGACCGCGGCCCGCACCGGCCCCCCTGCAAGAGGAACGTCGACCTCCCCCAGCGAAAGCCATAGTGGAGCGACGCCAAAGGCCACGGCCTTGGGTGGCGTGCTTGAAAGATAGGAACGATTGAACGCGGTGTTCGCATGTGCCGTCCATAGGCGCTCCGCCTGCACCAGATCGATGCTATAGGCGATGTCGACCAGTCGCAGGACGGTCAATTCACCGGATGTAACGGCGAGATGGGCGGAAACCACGGCAAGAGCCTCGAGCTGGACGGCAGTAGTGTAGGCAGGCGATTGTGAAATCCCGACGTTGGACTTGTTACACGTGCCACGCCCGGGTCAGACGGAAGCCGCGATGTGCTCGCGCAGCCACATGTGCGCCGGATCTCGATGGGAACGCTCGTGCCAGAGCATCACCATCTCGAACCCCGGCACGTCCACGGGTGGCTCGACCAGCCGCAGCCCCGGCGCGTTCCGGACCAGGCGCTCTGGCGCCATGGCGACGATGTCGGTGGTCGCCAGTACGGACAGGAGGAAGAGGAAATGGGGAACGGAGAGAACCACGCGCCGGCTCAGTCCCTGTTTGGCCAAGGTCTCATCGGTCATGCCGTGGAAGCCGCCGCCATCGGGCGAAACGATGGCGTGTTCCAGCTTGCCGAACTGCGACAGGGTGGGCCGCCGCTTCAATGCGGGATGGTCCAGGCGACCGGCGAGCACATACCGTTCCGTGAACAACGCACGCTGATGAAGTCCTGGCGGTGCCATGTCCTTTGTTCGGAGAGACAGGTCGATGTCGCCGCGTTCGGCCATGCGAGCGACCCGGTCGGGCGCGATGTCGAGCACGGCCAGGCGCGTGCCCGGTGCCGCTGCGCGCAAACCGCGCATGGAGGGAATGAGTACCGTGGACTCGCCATAGTCCGCGGCGGCCACGCGCCAGGTCTGGTCCGCCAGGGCCGGGTCGAAAGGCGCGGTGGGTGCGACCGCGCGTTCGAGACCGTGGAGAGCCTCTTTCAACGGTCCACGCAACGCTTCCGCACGTGCCGTAGGCAGCATGCCCCGGGGTCCGGGAAGCAGGAGCGGATCTCCGAAAATTTCCCTGAGCTTTGCAAGGTGCACACTGACCGATGGCTGCGAAAGGTGCAGGCGTTCGGCTGCGCGGGTGACGTTGTGCTCGGCGAGAAGGACATCCAGCGTCACCAGCAGGTTGAGGTCGATCCGGCGCAAATTAATCATGTCTATAGCTGTAATTATATAAATTCATTTTGACTATACCTTATATGCTCCCATCATGACGGCATCCCGATTACTGGAGTTCGTCATGAAAGTCCTTCTCGTCTACGCCCACCCAGAACCCAGGTCACTCAATGGTTCGATCAGGGATTTCGTCGTCAAGCGGCTCACGGACGCGGGGCACGAGGTGCGGGTTTCGGACCTGTATGCGATGGGCTGGAAACCGGCGCTGGATGCGGCCGACAGCACCGAACGAAACGAGGACGAGCGCTTCGATCCCTCACGCGCCTCGGCGCGCGCCTTCGCGAACGGGCATCAAAGCGCCGACATAGCCGCGGAGCAGGAGAAGCTCTTGTGGGCGGATGCACTCATCCTGCAGTTTCCCCTGTGGTGGTTCTCGATGCCCGCCATCCTGAAAGGATGGGTGGATCGCGTATATGCGAACGGTTTCGCGTACGGCGTGGGCGAGCATTCGGACCGGCGCTGGGGCAACCGTTACGGCGAGGGCAACCTGTCCGGAAAGCGGGCCATGCTGATCGTCACCACCGGCGGGTGGGAGTCGCATTACAGCGCGCGTGGTATCAACGGGCCGATGAATGACGTGTTGTTTCCCATCCAGCACGGCATCCTGTACTACCCAGGCTTCGATGTCGTGCCGCCGTTCGTCGTCTACCGCACGAGCAAGGTAGACGAGGCCCATTTCGAGGCGACGTGCGAGGCACTGGGTGAGCGGCTCGACAGCCTGTGGGAGACGGCGCCCATTCCCTTCCTGCCGCAAAACAGCGGTGCGTATGCCATTCCAGAGCTTACGTTGAACGACGATTTCTCGGCCGGCAAGACGGGCTTCGGTGCGCACGTCACCGGATGAGCGTCCATCCGACGCTGTGGCTTAGAGCCCGCCGGCACCACGCACGGCACCCGGCGGGCGACCCATCACGCGCTTGAACGCACGGCTGAATGCCGCGAGCGATCCATAGCCCAGCCGGAACGCGACGGACTCGATCGGCTCGCGTTCGCGCCCGATCCACTGCGCAGCCAGCCGCATGCGCAGTTCGGTGAGGTAGCGCAGCGGTGTCATCCCCGTGGCCTCCAGGAAGCGTTCGGCGAACACGGAGCGCGAACTGCCCATTTCCGCGGCGAGTTCGGCAACGGTCCAGTTCCTCCCCGGATCGCGATGCAACGCGACGATGGCCTTGCCAAGGCGCGGATCGCGCAGGGCCTGCACCCAGCCGGTGGCGTCGCCGCAACCGCATTCGACCCAGCCGCGCACGATGATTGCCGAGACTACGTCGGCGAGACGGGCGAGGATGCCGGCGAATCCCGCCCGCTTCGCACACGATTCGCGTTCCATCGCATCGAGGATCGGCGGCAGCTCGGGATATTTGTCGAGCAAGGTGCGTACTTGCATCACTTCGGGCATGGCGGTGACCAGTGGCTGCATGCCACCCAGTTCGAATTCCATGCAACCGCTGAAGATCAGTGCGCCGTCCTCGCGAGTGGCGACGGGGCAGTCGGGATGGATGTCGTTCACGGTCTCGCAGAGGGGCGTGGTGTCGAAGCTGGCGATATCGCGGCAGGCGACATCGGATGAGGAAAGCAGGGTATGGGAGGTTCCTTGCGGCATGAGTACCGCGTCCCCCCTCGATAGCGGAAGGAGCGTGCCGTCGCTTGTCCGGAGCAGCACCGGGCCACGGCCGATGAAGTGGAACTGGGCGCGCCCTGGCGCCGCGTGGAAGGCGATGCCGAACGGCCGGGCGACCTCGATCCGCCGGTATTGCACACCGTTCAGCCGCATGCCGAGCAGCAGTTCGCTGGCCGGATCGGGGTTGCGTGGCGGGTCGAGTGTGGCCATGGTCAGGACTTAAGATCAAGTATTGAGGATTTCGCATCATATACCGTCCGGAGTCCGAGGCTTAACCTGCCGGTTTCCCTGACTACGGAAGCGACATGAATACCTGTGTGGAAGCCGCCATCGCGGCACCTGAGGAGGTCCAGCCCGCCTGGGGCGCGGTCTTCGCCATGACCCTGGGGGTATTCGGCCTCATCACCGCCGAATTCCTGCCCGCCAGCCTGCTTACGCCCATGGCGGCCACGCTCGGCGTGACCGAGGGGATGGCCGGGCAGACCGTGACCGCCACCGCGGTGGTGGCCCTCGTGACGAGCCTGGTCATCGCGGTGGTGACGCGCAACATCGACCGGCGTTGGGTACTGCTGGCTTTCTCCGTGTTGCTGGTCGGCTCGAACCTGCTGGTAGCGTTCGCGCCGAACCTCACCGTGGTGTTGTCGGGCCGCGTCTTGCTCGGGATCGCCATCGGAGGCTTCTGGACGATGTCCGCCGCCACGGCGATGCGGCTGGTGCCGGAAGCGATGGTGCCACGCGCACTGTCGATCATCTTCAGCGGTGTCTCGGTCGCCACCGTCGCGGCGGCGCCGTTGGGCAGCTACTTCGGCCACCTGATCGGCTGGCGAAACGTCTTCCTCATCGCCACCGCGATCGGCGTGTTCGCCTTCATCTGGCAGCTGTTCACCCTGCCGCGCATGGCGCCCACCGGATCGGCGCGCATGGGAACGCTGGTGGAGGTGATGAAGCGGCCGGCGATGCGCATGGGCATGGTCGCGGTGGTACTGGTGTTCACCGGCCACTTCGCCTTCTTCACCTATCTGCGGCCGTTCCTGGAAGTGGTCACCGGTGTCGGCGTCAATGGCTTGTCCGGCATGCTGCTCGGTTTCGGCGTGGCCAACTTCATCGGCACGTCGCTGGCTGGCTTCGTGCTCGAACGAAACCTGCGCATGACCTTGCTGCTCATGCCGTTGGCGATGGGCGGCATGGCTCTCGCGCTCGTCGTGCTCGGCCGCGCACCCGTGGCCGATGCCATCCTCGTGGCGCTATGGGGCATGGCCTTCGGTGCCGTGCCGGTCGCGTGGACGACGTGGATCACGCGCACCGTGCCCGACGAGGCCGAGAGCGGCGGTGGCCTGATCGTCGCCGCCATCCAGCTGGCCATCACGCTCGGTGCCGCGATGGGCGGCGTGGTGTTCGATGCCACCGGGGCGAAGGGTGTATTCGTCGGCTGTGGGATCGTCCTTCTGGTCGCCGCGGCGACGATCGCCACGAAGCTTCATCCGGTCTCTCCCGCTTACGTCGACAACAGGGATTTCATCGGCGAAGCCGACGAGGCTTGAGCGGCATGATCCAGCTGTTGACCCTGGGCGATGAGGCCGGGGACAATACGCACCACTTCCCAAAGACGGGCATACCCATGAAAGACGACCCTGGTCGGTTCGTTTCCCATACGTAGCACCGTCTCCGACGACATCCGGATGCGGTGAATAACCATCCGGCTGTCGTTTTCCTCGCGATAGCCCTCCAGCGCGACCGGCAAGCAAGGCTCCGGTTGCCGAGGTGCAGCATGTCCCGGTTCTTTCTTTTCCTGTTGGCCATCGGGTCGGCGTTCATCAGCCTGCCGAGCTTCGCCTCGGGAGGCAGCTATCTTGTCGACGACGCGGCCATTACGCCCGCATCGCATTGCCAGCTCGAAAGCTGGATGCAGTTCCGTACCACGGCCCGAACCGTGACCACCGTGCCCGCATGCTCCTGGGGCGCCGTGGAGTTCTCCGCGCAGCTCACCGGCGGCGTTCATGCGGGAGCGGGAAGCGTGGCACCCGGCGCGAAGTGGCAGGTGTTCAATGGATCGCGTGTATCGACGGCACTCGATGCCGGCGTGACCGTGCAAGGTGGACGTGTGCATGGGGCCATCGCCTATGCGGCTTCCACGGTCCAACTGGACCAGGCGGGGCGTTGGCTGTTCAACGTGAACCTCGGTGCCACGCATCAGCGAGGCGAACCGACGCGGCGCATCCTCGGTGGCGGTATCGAGTTCGCCGCGTCCGCCAGCGCCACATTGCTTGCCGAGGTGCTGGATACGGCGGGTGCCGGGCGGACCTTGCAGGCGGGCGTTCGGCTACCTTTCGGCGACAACAGCATCGACCTCGTGGCCGGACGAGCCCTTGGCCAGCAAGCCGATCGCTGGATCAACATGGGCTTGAACCTGGCGTTCTGAGACATACTTGCGCCTTTCATCCGCGCGAGTCGCCATGGCCATCCACTTCTCTTGCACCATGTGTGGCCGTTGCTGCAATGGCCTTCGCTTGCCTGTGGGCGTCGACGAAGCGATGGCCTGGCTCCGCGATGGCGGCGACGTGCAGGTGTTTTGCGAAGCGATTCCCTGGCCGGAAGATCCCGCCGCCGACAATCTTCCGGCCTGGTACAAGCACCGTCGCTCGTTCCCCGCGACGAGCGGGCAGCTGCCGGTGCGCGTGATCGTCTCTTTCATGGCGACGTTCGAGGGCCCGTGTCCGAACCTCCAGCCCGACCTGCGGTGCGGAATCTACGAGCGCCGTCCGCGTGCCTGCCGTGTATATCCGGCGGAAGTGAATCCGTTCTTCCAGATCGATCGTGCCGGCAAGCTGTGCCCACCCGAGGCGTGGCAGGCCGAGGGACTCTTGCAGAACGACGACGGCGAGTGGAGCGATCCCGAAGTGGCCCGGGCCGTCGTGGGGATGCGGGAGGCGGATGCGCGCGATGCGCAGGTCAAGGCGCGCGTTTGCGCCGGGCTGGGTATCGCATTGGGCGGACTGTCGAACGAAGGCGTGGTCGTGCATGCGCCGGCGCGGGGCCGCTTGTTGACTGCGTTGGAGTCGGCGCTCGATGCGGACAGTGCCGTCGGTGACACGAATGCCGGATGGTCCATCGTGAGCAATCGCAAGGCGACGCTTGAGCTCTTGCGGTCTGCGGGGACGGTGTCGTTGGGGGCTTCGGAGGTCGGGTCAAACGGGGTGAGTTACATGGGTTTCCTGGCAGGCGACGCGGAGTAGCGGCTGCGCATTTGTTCGGGCCTTCGCCGGAGGTTCGGTGGCAGGCTCGGCTTCGCCATCGTGTTCTGTTTTGCCTCGGGGCAGGGGAGCCGCCGGGCGTCACCCTGGTCGCTAAGTCCTCGTCCGGCCTACGCCTCCCTGCGGAATCGCTCCCAGGGTGACGCCCGGCGGCTCCTGAGCTGAGGTGGTCGTTGGTCGGCTCGCGTGGTGTGCGGGCACGAACAAGCCATGCGTCGATACGTCATCGGTGTTGCGCGGCGTGACGGGTTTTCGCGAGCACTCATCGCCGACAGGGTCGGCTCCCCCTGCCTCGACGCACAACGCCAACACGATGGCGAAGCCGAGGTCGACCCCGCGAACGGTCAACGAGGGATCAGCAGCCGGAAGAAGAGCGCTACGAGAGTGACCGCGACGACGCCGCCTGCGTAAAGCAGGACGAACCATGCCGCCTGGCGCCATCGGCTGCGGGAGGGCATCAGTGGTAGCCCTCGTCATCGGCTCTCACCTTGCCACGAAAAACCCAATAGGCGAGGGTCGTATAGGTGAGGATGATCGGAATGATGATGGCGGCGCCGATCAGGGTGAATACCTGGCTCGACCGAGGCGCCGATGCCGTCCAGATATCGACCGACGGCGGGATGATGTTCGGGAAGATGCTGATGATCAGCCCGGTGTAGCCGAGGAACAGGATCGCCATGGTCAGCAGGAAAGGCGCGCGGTCGGCACCGCGGCGCACGCAGACCAGGATGCCGATGAGGCAGGCGATCACCAGGATGGGCACGGGCAGGAAGAAGAACAGGTCGGGCAGGGCGAACCAGCGCTTCGCCACGGATTCCTGGCCCGCGATCGTCCATATGCTCACGATGCCGACCGTCGCGCCCAGCGCGAGCGTCAACGGGCGCATCAACACCGCCATGCGGCGCTGGAGTTCGCCTTCGGTCTTCATCAGCAACCAGCCGCAACCCAGTGTCGCGTAGGTCACCAACAGGCCGATGCCACTGAACAGGTTGAACGGAGAGAACCAGTCGAAAGGGCCGCCCGCGAACTTGCCGTCGCGTACTTCCACGCCTTGCAGCAAGGTACCGAGAATCACGCCCTGGGCGAACGTGGCCACGCCGGAACCGACGATGAAGGCGAGGTCCCACAGGTGCTGGGTGCGTCGTGCCTTCGCCCGGATTTCGAAAGCCACGCCACGGAAGATCAACCCGCAGAGCATGGCGATGATGGGCAGGTAGGTCGCCGGCAGCAGGATGGAATAGGCGAGGGGAAACACGGCGTACAGGCAGGCACCGCCGAGCACCATCCATGTCTCGTTGCCGTCCCATACCGGCGCCACGGTGTTGAGCATCACCTGGCGCTCGCCCTCGCGGTCGAAGAAGGGGAAGATCAGGCCGATGCCGAGGTCGAAGCCATCCAGCATGACGTACATGAACACGCCGAACGCGATGATGGCCGCCCAGATGACTGGCAAGTCGATATGCATGGCGGTTACTCGTCGATGGAGTCGGTGGGGCGCGACAGCGGGCGATGGTCGAATCGCTCCCTGCCGCGGCCGGTGTCGCTGGCATCGGCATCGGCTTCGTCGTGAGGCAGGTGCGGTCCCTTCGCCATCAGTTTGAGCATGTAGTAGATGCCGGTGCCGAAAACAAGGAAATACACCATCACGAAGATCATCAGCGACGTGCCGACCTGATCCACGGTGATGGACGAGACGGCATCGCGCGTGCGCAACACGCCGTAGACCACCCATGGCTGGCGGCCGGCCTCGGTGGTCACCCATCCCGCCAGCAGCGCGATAAGGCCAGAGGGCGCCATGAACAGGGCGAAGCGCTGGAACCAGCGCGCGTCGTACAAGCGGCCGTTTCGCCGCAAGGCGAGTCCGCACACGGCGAGCAGGAGCATCAACAGCCCCATGCCGACCATGATGCGGAAGCTCCAGAAGACGATCGTCGAATTCGGGCGGTCTTCCGGTGGGAACGACTTCAAGCCCTGGATCTCGCCATCCCAGGTATGCGTCAGGATAACGCTGCCCAGGTGCGGCACCTTGACGGCATAGTGCGTGGTCTCGTTTTCCATGTCCGGCCAGCCGACGAGGTTGAGCGACGTGCCGCCTTTCTCGGTTTCCCACAGACCTTCGATGGCGGCGATCTTGGCAGGCTGGTGTTCCCGGGTGTTGAGTCCATGCGCGTCGCCCACGGCGACCTGGATCGGCACCACGACCAGCAACATCCACAGCGCCATCGAGAACGATTTGCGGATGGCGTCGTCCTTTCTTCCGCGAAGGAGGTGCCATGCGCCGCATGCGCCGACGATCACGGCGGCCACGATGAAGGCGGCCAGCGCCATGTGCACGAGCCGATAGGGGAAGGACGGGTTGAAGACGATCTTGAGCCAGTCCGTGGGAACGACCTTGCCGTCCACCATGGCAAAGCCCTGCGGCGTCTGCATCCAGCTGTTCGAGGAGAGAATCCAGAAGGTCGATATCAGCGTGCCCACGGCGACCATCGATGTGGCGAAGAAGTGCGCCTTGGGGCCCACCTTCGTCCAGCCGAAAAGCATGATGCCGAGGAAGCCCGCTTCGAGGAAGAACGCCGTCATCACCTCGAAGGCCAGTAGCGGGCCGGTCACCGCGCCGGCAATGGCCGAGAAACCCGACCAGTTGGTGCCGAACTGATAGCTCATGACGACGCCGGAGACCACGCCCATGGCGAAGCCGACGGCGAACACCTTCGACCAGAAGAAGAACAGTTCCTTGTAGACCACCTTGCCGGTCTTCAGCCACAGGCCTTCGAGCACGGCCAGATAGCTGGCCAGCCCGATGCTGATGGCCGGGAAGATGATGTGGAAGGACACCGTGAAGGCGAACTGCCAACGGGCCAATAGGAGCGCCGTGTCGGATACGTGCATGGGAAATCTCCGTCTGGCATCCAGTCTAGGCCGTGACGCGCGCAGGGTACGCCGGCGCGACACTTTGGCACGTGAACGATTGTCGCAGGACGGATAGGCCGGCCGAATTGCAGCGTCTTGTCGTGACCAGGGTATTTCCGCCTTCCATCGACGTGCCATTCGGTCGGAAAAGGTCCTTCTAAGGAGCGTTGTCTAGACTCGGCCGCTCCCCCATCGAGGGCCACTGGATGCGCGCTCCCACCTCGATGACCGTCGGCAAGGTGCCGCAGGTCACCATCGTTTTCTGGATATTGAAGGTTGCCGCCACCACGCTCGGCGAGACGGGTGGCGATGCCGTGTCGATGTCGCTTGACCTGGGCTATCTCCTCGCAAGCGGCATCTTCCTGGCGATCTTCGTCGTTGCCGTCGTGGCGCAGGTTCGTGCGGCGCGTTTCCATCCCTGGCTGTACTGGTCGACGATCGTCGCCACCACGACCGTTGGCACCACCGTGGCCGACTTCGCCGATCGTTCCCTGGGCATCGGGTATGCGGGCGGCAGCAGCTTGCTTCTCGCGCTGGTGCTGGCGTCGCTGGCGGCCTGGTACCGGGCGCTGGGCTCCGTGTCCATACATCACATCGTGACGCCGCGGGCGGAGTGGTTCTACTGGATCACCATCATGTTCTCCCAGACCCTCGGCACGGCGCTGGGCGACTGGACGGCGGACGACGCCGGTCTCGGCTACTTCGGCAGCGCCATGGTCTTCGGCGGCCTGTTGGCCGCCATCGCCATCGTGTATTCCATGACTCGTGTGTCGCGCACCTTGGTGTTCTGGATGGCCTTCGTGCTCACGCGGCCGCTCGGCGCCGCGCTTGGCGATTTCCTCGACAAGCCGCTCGACGATGGCGGACTGGCCTTGAGCCGCTATACCGCCACGGTCGTGTTGCTGGCCTTCATGGCGATCTGTATCTGGCTGCTGCCTCAACGGCCCGCCGAGACACGGAACTAGTCCCGGCAGGCCATGTCCCATGGCTTCCGATGCTAGGATTCCGCCTGGCGTCCCATCCCACGCGGCCTCCGGGAGCAGACATGGACAGGCGATCCCTGTTCCGTACCGAATGGTTCCTTGCGGTGAGCCTGGTCACCTGCCTCGTGTTCCTCGCCGTACCGGAGGTGTTGCTCACCGGATTGGAATCGATGGGTTGGCTGGTCGTGGTTTTCGCCTGGCTGTTCCTCGTCGTCCTGGGTTCGGCGGTTGCCGTCGTCCGCCACGCCGAGCATCTCGCTCATCACCTGGGCGAGCCGCGCGGTACGCTCATCCTCACGCTGGCAGTCACCTCCATCGAAGTGATGAGCGTGTCGGCGGTGATGCTCCACGGCGCGAACAATCCGACCCTGGCCCGCGACACCTTGTTCTCCGTCACGATGATCGTATTGAACGGCATGGTGGGACTTTCGCTGCTCCTGGGTGGCCTGAGGCACAGCGAGCAGTCGTACAACCTGCAAGGCGCGAATGCCTACCTCGGCCTGATCATCCCGCTCGGCGTCCTCAGCATGGTGTTGCCGAGCTTCACCCGGGATGCCGCCGACTCACCGTTGAGGTTCTCCCATCAGTTGTTCCTGGCGATCTTCGCGCTGTTGCTCTATGCCACCTTCCTGTTCCTGCAGACGCGGCGATTGAAAGGCTATTTCGTTCCTGACGGCATGCCCTTGGGTGTCGAGGCACCGACGACCCGGACGCGAACGCCTTCCCATGGACCGCTGATATCCGCCCTGCTGCTCGTTGCATACATGTTGCCGGTCGTGTTCCTGGTCGACAGGCTGGCGGTGCCCGTCGATTACGTGGTGGAGACGCTCGGTGCACCCGCCGCCCTCGGCGGCCTCGCGATGGCGATACTCGTGGCGATGCCCGAGGGCATGGGTGCCATACGCGCGGCCAATCGCAACGAACTACAGCGAGCGGTGAACGTCTTCATGGGCTCGGTGCTTTCCACGATCGGGCTCACCATCCCCGCGATCCTCATCATCGGTGGCTTGACCGACCATCCGGTGATGCTCGGCCTTCGCCACACGGACCTCGTGCTGTTCGTATTGACCCTGTTTCTGTGCATGGTCACGTTTTCCAGCCGGCGTACGCACTTGCTCCAGGGCGCCGTTCACCTCATGCTGTTCGCATGCTTCATCTTTTTCGCCTTCGCACCCTGAACGGAAGAAACCCATGAAACACACGTTGGTGCTCGTGCTCCTGGTCCTTGCCGCGGCAGGCTCCTACGTCGCCGGCAGCGTCGCCGGCGTCATGGTCCTCGTGGGCCTGGGTGTGCTATTCGAACTGGCCTTCTGGTTCGGGCTCGTTCAAAGGCGGCGAGGCAAAGCGCGCCCCGTCTGAATCATCGGTGGCAGGGTGGTGTCGACCCGCGTCGTGTCGACGCCGCGTTCGACGATCGCGCGAAACTCTTCCACCGTGCATTCGCCGACGACATGGCATCCGGCGACACGCACAGGCAGCGCCCTCATATCGTCGAAGCGGTTGGTTCGCAGCTGGTCCATGTCGGGCATGAGGCTGCGTATGCGAATCACGTCGTGGCCTCCGTGGGTGACGAGCGACAGGACGATGGCGCCGCCTGGAGGGTAGTCGTCCGGCCGCCCGGGATCGTGCCAGTCGAGGCCGAGTATTCCTGCGACGTTCGCCAGGTTGGTGTCGTGGCCCACCAGGAGCACGACGCCGGGCTTGGATGTCATGAATGGCTCGATGGCAGGCTTTTTTCCGAGCTCGGCGTCGAAGGTCGCGGCGATGTGTGCGACGAGGTTGGAACCCGCGCGGGCAGCCGCCGGCATGGATTTCTTCGTGGCTTCGAACTGCGCGTTATGCAACGTAATCAGGCGACCGAGTAGCGCACCGTCGCCGCGACCGAAGGCGACGATGTCCATCGGCATGCCTTCCGCATAGGCGAGCATCAGGTTTTCGCTGAGCGTTCCGGCGAGCTTCATCGCCTTGCCCGTGTCCGCGGGAAGGAGACGCTTTCCGCTGCGTGTCGCGGCATCCGAGCACGACGATCCGGCGCAATCCAACAGCGCCGACTGCAGATCCGCCAGCGCCACGGATGGTTGCGCGGAGGCTGCCGTGCCGTCGTCGTCGTTGTCGTCATTGCGGAAGTGGAACAGGGAGTTGTTCGTGTCGCCCTCCGTGGCGAGGTAGCCGATGTCGCAGCCGGGGGCCAGTCCGGCAAGCAGGGCGGCACTGCTGTCACGGTTGCGCGGCGTGCTGTCGCCGATAACCACGAGCGACGAGGACGTCGGACAGCCCTTGCCCATGGCGCCATCGGCGGCGAGTCGACGGTGCAGCTGTTCGCCGATGGCCCGCATGCCTTCGCGGCCGTGTGGCGTGAGCTGGCCAGGCGCCACCGGCCATTCGGGCCATGCGCTGGTGGCATAGTCGGCATAGGTCGCCGCGGGTTTCGTGGGCGAGCGCACGCCGTGGCGCATCAGCACGATCTCCAGCCTGGCGTCGTCGCTGGCGGCCATGGCGGCCGTTGACGTCATGCAGGCCAGGGCGAGAAGAGCGAGCCTCGGCGCGGCCCTCACAGCTTCACCGACAGGTCGAGGAAGATGCCGCGGCCGGGCAGGCCGAAGTACAGCGGGGCGCCGCTGACCGACTGGGTTCCCGCGTATCCGGTGAACTTGTGGACGTTGAAGAGGTTGTTCACGTCCACGCTCACCGAGAAGCCCTTCGTGCCCGCCGGGCCCTTGTCGGTGCGATAACCCGCGGCGGCGTCGACGGTCAGGTAGCCTGCGATACGCCGGTCGTTGTGAAAGACCAGGTTGCCGTCGTCGTCCGTGGTGTTATCGACGCCGTACTGGTGGCCCAGGAACTTGCCCATCAGCGAACCGAAGTAGCCGTTGCTTCCGCTGTAGAGCACCCCCAGCGCCGCGGTGACCTTCGGGGTGCCGGCGACCTGCACGCTGCTGCCCTTGTAGGTGGCCTTGTTGTAGCTCGCATTGCCGTACAGGCTCACCGTGCGCGTGAGCGCCCAGGTGGCCTCCACCTCCGCACCCTTGTAGATGGCGCCGCCACCGTTGACGAAGGTGTCCTCGTTGCCGTTGTCGGTGGCGACTTCGGTCTGCGAGATGTAGTTCGAGAAATCGATGTAGTAGATGTCCGCGCCAAAAGTCAGTTCGCGCGAGGCGTAGGCCGTGCCGAGCTGGTAGTTGCGCGTGGTTTCCGGTGACAGGCCGCGTGATCCATTGACCTGGATCACGTCGATGGGCGGAGCGAGGAAGCCCTTGGCGGCTTGTGCATAGGCGCTCCATGAATCGCTGAGGCGATCGTGGATGCTGATGGAGGGCAGGGTGGCGTGGTAGGTTGCTTCCGCGGTCAGCGGCACCGGCGGTGACACCTTGTTCAGTGGCGCGTCGATGCTGCGTGTCACTTCCGAATAACGGATGCCGGGGCTCACCGTGATGCTTTCGGTCGGCTTCCAGTCGTACTGCACATAGGGTTGCACGGTATCGGTCCGATCGGACAGCACGTAGTTTTCGACGGGGCCGTATTTCGTGCCGGTTTTCGCGCCCGTGGTCAGGTCCACGGGATACTGGTAACGGGCATCGATGCTGCGTTCCAGCCACGCGCCGGTGAGCAGGGTGCCCGGTCCGAGGTCGTGGCCCAGCCGGAGGACGTTGCCGAACGCGTGGAAGCCGGAATCGGACAGTTTGCCCGGCAGGTCCGTGGCTGCCTTGGACACCTTCTTGCCCTTCGCGTCATAGAAGGTGACGCCGTTGTCGGCAGGATCGATGTCGGTGGCATCGGCGGTTTTCCGGGCCCAGTGGTCGAAGGTGTTGTAGTAGACCTTGTCGTCGACATCCCAGCCTCCGACCTGGCTGGTCAGGCCCAGGTAGGTGAAGCTCGAGTAGTAGGCCGCGTTGTTCGCGCCCTTGTAGTTCTGCACGGCCGGATCGCCGCCGAGGCCGAAGCGCCAGCCGAACCGGTCGATCTCGTCCTTGGTGGCGCCTTGCACGGTGTTCTGGTGTTCGCGGTTGTAGCTGGTGACGAACGTGAGCGTGGTGGCATCGCCCAACGGGCTGATGGTCTTCACGAACGCGTGTTCGCGCTTGTCTTCGGTTCCCTTGAGGTAGGTGTCGCTGGACTCCTTGGAGATATCGGCGAAGACACGCGTGTCGCCGATCGATTCGTCGGCGGCGACACCGCCCGCCCGTGTGTTCCAGCTGCCCAGCGTCAGATAGGGCGTGATGCCAGGCTCGTCCGAGGGATCGCGCGATCGCAGGGCGATCGTGCCGCCGAAGGTGGCGTTGCCGATGGTGCTGCCGCCACCGGGGCCACGGTCGATTTCGGCCTGGCCAAGCACGTGGTTGTTGAAATAGGCCGAGGTCGTGTGGTGCAAGTCGCTCGCGTCGCCGAAGGGAATGCCGTCGAAGGTGATGTTGAACTGGCCGTCCTGGAATCCGCGCAGGCTGATGCCTTCGTTCTTGCCCAGGCCAGGGCCTTCGGGCGAGGTCACCGTGATGCTCGGTGCGTATTTGATGATGTCGTCGAAGTTGGCGTTGAAGCGCAGGCCATCGCGGATGAAGCGTTCGTCGATCACGGAGGTGGGCTGGGTCGCGTCCAGCGGCGCGGCGCTCGGCGCCAGCGTGTCCACCGCGTTGGCGTGGACGCTGACGGGGGCGAGGTTCTTCGCCTCGTCACGGGTGTCGATGGGCGGGATGGCGCTGTTGGCCGGGGAGATGCCGGCCCGGGCGTTTCCCGGGACGATCTTCACGGTGGTGGGCGTGACGAACCGATAGGTCATGTGGGTACCCCGCAGCAGGGCAGCCAGTTGCTGCTCCGCCGGAACACCGCCGGGCGCGGCGCCACTGCGCATCGCGTCCGATACGCCGGCGTCGTAGACCACCTGCCACCCCGACTCCTGCGCGAACTGGTCGAGCGCCTGTGCCAGTGGCATCGACGCGATGGGCGTTGTGGCGGGGGCTTCCGCGAAGGCGGACGACACGGATGGCCCGGCAAGGGCCAGGGCGATACAGAACGCGAGCGAACGACGCATGGAGGCACTTCCTTCGATGGGATACACCTTCAAAGAGCCCGTTCGCGCCCCATCGGGTACCGCCATTTCGATGAATTTTTTCTTACAACCGACGACTGCCACGGCCCGAGGTGAAGCGAATGCGCTTCGGCTCGCGCACCACATGAACATCGGGCAGGCTGCCCAGGTAGCTCACGAAGGCTTCCGGGTCGCGCGCATGGAACGCGCCACTGATGCGTTTCTCCGCGAGCACGGGATCGTCCACGGACAACGGCGTCGCGGTGTACGCGTTGAAACGGCGTGCCACGTCGGCGACGGGGGTATCGTGGAAGTGAATTTCGGTGGGAAGCCATGTCGCCACCGTGGCCACGTCGGCCTTGCCACGTCCGACCAGCCGCCCATCCGTCGACACCCGCGCGGTTTCACCGCCACCGATCTCGGCGATGCGCTCGGCCGGCCAGCCCCGCCCGGTGAGGCGAAGCCGCGCGCGATCCAGCCAGGGCGCCGGCGCGTTGGAGATCGCCACGCGGCCGCTGATCACCGATACCTCGATATCGCCGGCGCGACGGCTGACGTTGAACACCGTGCCGATGTCCTCGATGCGTTGCCCGCCCACGTCCACCTTAAGGGGACGGGTGGCATCCCGGCCGACGTCGAACGATGCGTCGCCGGACACGAGTTCGATGCGGCGCGATCGGCCGTCGAAACGGACATCCACGATGCTGCCCGGCGAGAGCTGAATCCGCGTGTCGTCGACCAGCGTGACGGTCCGGACGCCATCGGCCGTGGCGGCGTAACGGATGCCGGGCGTGTCCACCGACGGTCGCCCCAGGAACCACGCCATGGCTGCCAACAAGAGGACCGAAGCGGCGGCGGCCCAGCGGCCGGGCCGCCGCCGCTGCCTTGCCGAGACCTCCCGCGGTCCCGTTTCCTGGTCGCGCCTGAGCGGGACCACGCTCGGCTCGGTCGCGGCCAACGCCCGCAGTTCATCCAGCGAGGCGCGATCCAGCGCCGCGACCGCGCGCATGTCTCCATGCAACCGGGCGATCGCCAGGTACTCGGCCACGTGCTGTGGCGAGCGGCGCAACCATGCGAGGAACTGCTCCCGGACAGGCGCGCCGGGGTTTTCGCGCATGTCGAGGTACCAGCCAGCCGCTTCCTCGGTGATGCGTCGGTCATTCATAACGCTGCAGTCCTTGCCGGCACGCGGCCAGTCCCTTGACGATGTATTTCTTCACCATGTTCGGCGAGATCGACAACTGTTCGCCGATCTCGCGATACGAAAGTTCATCGCGATAGTGCAGCACCAGCACGGCCCGGCATTTCGGCGACAACCGGCCGATCAGCGTGGCCAGCCGCTGCCGGCGCAACTGGCGGTCGATGTCCGCTCCCGCATCGCACGGGGTGGCCAGCCGTTCCATGACCGCGTCGAGGCTTTCGCTGCTGGCCGGGGTTCGCTGGCGCATTTGCGCATGCTCCTTCACCAGGTTGGCGGCCACGGTGAACAGGTAGGCTTCCGGATTGCGAACCGCACCCGTGTCGCCCCGGCCGGATCGGAGCAGGCGCAGGTAAACCTCCTGCACAAGGTCCTGTGCATCCCAGCGATGGGCCACGCGGCGAAGGAAGTAGTTGGCGAGCGACGGGCCCTTGTCCACGAGAAGGCGCGCCCAGCTCTGCGGCGTCTCGGTCGACACGGTGGCTCCAGGTTCGTCAGGCGAGCGTAGGATCGTTGTATGGCAACCGTGTTACCCGCCGGCCGGTTTCCGGCACTCGCAAATAACCACGGTATCATCGGAATCGCTTTCGTCAGGAGGACACATGGACAGGACGCTCATCGACGTACGGCTGACCCGGCGGCAGGTCGTCGTCTGCTGGGCGGCGATGGACTCGCCCTTCAGCGCCTGGAGCGAACGGCAGATCGCCCAGGGTTTCGCATGGCGTCCCGGCTCGGCTTCGTTCCGTCTTCACCAGGAAGACGGCCCCCACCAGATCCAGGTGACGCGGGTCCGGGGGTACCAGCTCATGGCGGCCGATGCGGTACGCGTGATCGAGGTGCCCTTCCTCCTGCCCATGGTCAGTGGCATCGAGGTGGGTGGAGTCGGCGACACGAGGATGATCGCGTGGTTGCCGGGGAGTTATCTGCTGCGCGCGACCTTCTTCGATTCACCGCGCATGGAACTGACCTTCCTCGCGGACGCCGAACCCCGTTTCGCCATCCCCATCGCCGACCCGGCCATCACGCGGCTGGCGGATTTCGACCTTGCGGCGGTCGCAGCCTGAGGCCGGTCGACACGGCCCCTGGTTCACGCGGTCGCGGGGCCTTGGCGGCTCCGCGACCGCGTGCGGTGGTCACTTTCCGAGATTGCTCAGGAAGCGCTTGGTATATTGCAGCACGCTGGTGCTGGGCACGGAGTTGCAGGTCGGCGAGGCGAATCCACCCGAGCAAGGGTTGTCGCGGTCGAGCGACCAGAAGTGCAGGCCGGCCAGCTTGTTCGCGACGGCATAGTTGGTGACCGTGTCGATATCGGCGACGGTGAAGGTCTCGCTGGAGACGTCGTTCACGCCGATCATCGGGGTGATCTCGATCTTGCTCAGCGGAATGCCATAGGTGTGTTGCAGGTTGGTCACCGCCTGGATCGCCGATTGGCCCATGTCGCAGCTGCCGTTCTTCACCACGCATATGCCTGGACCGGCGGAGCCGTAATCCATGGTCATGAGGTTGATGGTGTAGTTCTTGAGACCCGAGGCTTTCACGGCGCGCACCACGGCGTCGCCGGTGGCATTCACTCCGCCGTAGCTGCCATCGGAGGCAGCCAGCGTGGCGAGGGTGAAGGAGAAGCGCAGGTTCGGGTAGAGGCTTTCGGCGTAGACGGCGTTGCTGACCAGGGCGTTGAGCTGTGCCGGGGTTTGTCCGCTTTCGATGTCGAAGTCGACACCGACCATGTGCGAGGTCATGTACGTGGAGAGGAACTTCGCCATGCCTGTCGCGCTTCCGCACGTGAACACGCCCGCCTGGCCACCGGTCGATACGACATAGTTCACGCCCGCGCTGTTCAGGCGCGCGATGTTGGCGCTGGCGAAGGCCGCCGCGGGCACGCCGCCCCAGTTCTCGCTTCCGCATTCCCCGGTGGCGAAGGCCAGCGTGATCGCGCCGAGGTTCGGCACCTGGGTGGAGACGAGGCTGCCGCTGCCCACGACCGGCAGGCGCGTGCCGGTCACCATCGTCGACATGACGTTGGTGTTCCAGTCGAGGTTGATGGTGATGTCCTTGTAAGGACTGAAGAGCAGGGTGCCGCTGGTCGGGGGCGGATTGTCCGGTGGCGGGTTATCGGGTGGCGGCGTATCGCCGCCGGTACACGAGCCTTGCGAGGTCCACGGTTGTCCCGATCCGCTGCCGCCGTTGTTGGTGGCGGGGTCGTTGCCTTGCGTCCACCAGTTGGCGACGTAGTTGGTGCCGTTCTCGCTGGCCGTGTTGCCGGCGGTATAGACCGCCGTCGCATTCCATGCGGCGGCACAGGCACCGGCCGCATGGGCCTGTTGCACCGGCACCACCGAGGAGAGGGCGATGGCGACAGCCACGCCTAGCGTGCCCGAACACCCACCGATAACCATACGAGACCGCACACCGGATGTCTTCATGAACATGGAGCGCCTCCAGATCGAGAGTAGTTGGATTCCCCTGACTGCGTCCCTGCGCTGAACAACCACGACGAAACGCGGGTCCGGTTTAGTCCCGAATGACAACGTTGTCTATTTGCAATGCGGCGAATTGTGACGGCCGGCGTGAAGCGCGTTTAACGAACTTGTGGCGCAGTGCGGCGGATATCCAGCCGAATAGAGCGATAATCCGTGCGCTAAAGGACGAAGGCACCTGATGCGGTGCGTCAGGTGCCTTCGGGACTCATGGCCTGTCGAATGTCCTCGAATGACAACGAAGGTCAAGATCGAGGCAAGGGATCAGCCCAATTCCTTGATCCGGATGTTCCGATAGGAGATCCGGATCGGCTCGATGCCCTTGTCCTCGCCGCCTTGCAGGGAAATGTGTCCCTTGTGGAAGCGGGCGAAATCGGCCATCCGGGCGAACTTGGTTTTCGCGACGAGGGCGTTCCACTCCGGCGTCCATAGCGTCGTGTCGACGGTCTTGTGGCCGTTCTGGAAGAACTGCACGTGGCCGTGGTCGACGATGATCTCCACGGCGTTCCAGTTACCGTGCTCCTTGACGTTTTCGATGTCGGAGGAGGTGAGGTCGAACAGGTCGCCCGATCGTTCGTACAGCGTGTAGCTGTCCGGCTTGGTGCAGACAAGGTCGGCGATCTGCATTTCAGGGCCGGTTTCCCACGTCTCGTGGTATTTCGGCGACTCCTGCACGTTGAACATGATGCCGGCGTCGGCGCAGGGCGTCATGGTCCATTCGAGCTTGAGGTCGAAGTTCTCGTATTCCTTGTCGGTGACGAGGTCGGCGAAATCGCGTGCGGGTGCCTTCAGATCGCGCTGGAGCTGGATGGTGCCGTCGACGACGTTCCAGTCCTCGCCGACGCCGTTCTGTCCGAATGAATGCCATCCGGCAAGCGTCTTGCCGTCGAATAGCGAGGTCCAGCCCTGGTCCTTGTCCGCGGCATGCACGGGCAGGGTGGCGAGGCCGCAGGCCATCGCGGCGATCTTCAAGCGATTGCGAATCATGGGAAGCTCCGGGGAGTGGAACGGCGAGCGTAACCCACCTTGCAAGCGATGCCATGCGTCGAGGTATGGACGTCTGGACTTCCATGGATAGGCGGGCGATTCAACCGATCTTTCGGTGCTTCTTCAACTCCTGGCGGATCTGCTCCAGCAACGGTGCGACGGCTTGCGGCTTGCGCAATGAACGCAGCGCCGTGCGCAGCGCCCGGAGGTCTTGCTTCGCGCCAAGGGCATCGGAGAGTTTCGATATGGCGTGGGCCGCGGCCTTGTTCTGGTGCGCATGGTAGTGCGACGACTTGCCGGTGGTCTTCAACGCCTTGCGCCAGGAGTCCAGTTGCATGCGCAGGCGCCGCGCACGGCGTCGCCAGCGATGCAGGTTGACCGGCGACGGGTGGCGGGATGCGCGCTTGTGCGCCTTGGCGACGCGTCGCTCCGAACGAGCGAGCGCTTGTTCGACGGTGTCGCGATCCACCTGTTGCCACGGCAAGGCTTCGATCACGCCCGCGAGATCACGCAACTCGCGGCGCCGCTTGAGGAAGCCCGGGTCCTTGGACAACGCGGCGGCGAGGCGTCCTTCGCTCCGGTGTTCCAGGGCGTCGATGGCATGTTGCCACTCGGGAGAGGGCGCGGGACCCGCGACCGTGCGAGCCGTGTTGACCGCCACGTAGGCATCCCGCAGCGGCGACAACCCGGTGGCGAGGCGGCCCAGGCTCGTTTCGATCGACGGCAGCGATTCGGCGAACGGCTCCGCCGCAAGGGTGAGCAGGCTCTTCAGGCGGCGAATGGCCTTTCGTGCCTCATGGACGCCGCGATGGCGTCGCTTCGTATCCGCCAGGGCGCGCATGGCTGCGCGGCATTCCCTGACCGCGAAGGAAGCGAGGGCTTCGGCGATGGTCGGCGGCGCGGTCTGGGGCATGCGCATTAGATAGCAAAATCGACGCCCCGGCACGCAGTGCCATTACCGCTGCCTGCAGGGGGTCTTCCGCTGCCAGGCGTGCGCCTTCGATCAGCCAGCGGCGTCGGCGTCGCCCGAATCGGCATCCGCGTCGAGGGCCTTGCGCCGCCGCCGTGGCTTCGGTTCGCTGGCTGCGATCAGGGCTTGCAGGTAGGCGACGCCTTCCTCTGGGGGGAACCATGACACCACATCGGCGACCGTGAGGCCGTGGCGCAGGCGCAAGGCTTCGAACTCCGCCCGGGCACCGGCCAGGGGATCGACCTTGGGCGGACGCCCACGGCGCTTCGGGACGGCCGGTTCGGGGACCACCGCCCTGGGAGGCGTGGGATCGGCCGCAGGAGGCTTGCTTCCCGAGGCCTGACGGTCGAGAGCGGCAAGTTCCTCCTGGAACTGCTTGAAGTCGTATTTGCCGGACGAGTTCATCGTACTGCTTGGAGCCGGAGGAACGCTTATTGTGGCACGGTCGTCCGTTCCCGGCTTGAGATCGACGGCCAAATCATCGTGACGATTGTGTGACCAACATGACGCAAGTAGCCGTCGCGCAAGGCAACGTCGGACTTATCCACATGGTTATGCAGGTGCTTTCCACAGCGCCTGTGGATATCAGGAGGGCATCCACCTCGGCGCCGGTGGCGATGTCCTCGGTGTGGTTGGCCGTTCAGGCGGCGCGGAAGGTCACGACCAGCACGTCGCGGTGCGACGCCTTCGCCGGGTTCAGTGGCGTGACCGGTGTCACCCCATGGAACACCCTTGGATCGTGGATCAGCGCGGCATCGAGCGGTTGAGCCAGGGTGAACTCGCCCAGCGCGCGCCCGTCGGGGGCATGGATGGTGGTGGTCCCGCTGGCGATGTTCTCCCGGTCGACCAGCAGCACCAGCACATAGTCGACGCCATCGCGATGGCTGCCTTCAGGGGTGGGCTCGCCTGCCGCGCCAGCCGTGGCCTCGATGCGGAACTGGTGCACCTCGACATGCCATTGACCGATCTCGGGAGACAGTCCGCCGAAGAAGTCGCGGCAGAAATCGAGGATCGCGCTCATCGTGGCACCGGTGGCGATCTCCGGAAGGACCGGCTCGAACCAACGCGCGATATCGCCCTGCAGGCGGTTGTAGGCGAGGGTCTGGAAATGTGCCTGGTGCGGTCTCGGCTCCACGTGGCCGAAGCGGGACGCGGCGAAGGTTGCGTGGCGACGGCGTCGAAAACGCCCCGTGGCGGCCAGGTAGGTGTCCGGCTCGAGCGCGTTCCAGCTGGCGACGAACGCTTCCCAGTCGCTCAGTGGCGCCAGGTGTTCGACCAGGGCACGCATGTGCGGACCATGCACGAAGGCGAAACCCTCGTCCCGGACCTGGTCGTGGAGGGTCGTTTCGCTGACTTCGAGGGGCGCGTTCATGACTTGCAGTATACGGCGGCGCCCCATCACCGCACTGCGGCAAACGGCCCTGGCAGGCGTGCACCGGCGCTCAGGGGACTTCGTGCTCCGGATCGCCGTCATGCCCCTGGGCCTTGCGCGCCTTGGCCGCGCGACGCGTGTAGTGGGCACGGATCTTGTCGAGGGTGGCTTCGTCCAGTTCCTCCAGATCGAGCAAAGCGGGGTTGGCCCCGTTCAACGCATTGATCAACTCGTCGAGCTTGATCTGCATCGCGGCCGTGTCACGGTTCTGGGTGTTCTGGATCAGGAACACCATGAGAAAAGTGACGATCGTAGTGCCGGTGTTGATCACCAGTTGCCAGGTGTCGTTGAAGCCGAAGACCGGGCCGGTGGCGGCCCAGATCACCACGATGGCCACGGCCGTGGCGAACGTGGCCGGCTTCCCAGACGCCTTCGCCACGGCCATCGCCATGCGGGTGAAGAAACTCTGGTCGTTACTGTCGCTTGCCATGGACACGTCTCCCGATTTCACTTCACCCGTGCGGCCGAACGGCCACAACGTGCGCAGGGTGTTTCGTCGCCCGTGAAGCACGGGCGAAGAGTCGGGGTCCCGGTGTTTTTCAGGCCGCCGCTCAGGGAGTACGAAGGGGCTGGGGCTTGTCCAGGGCGGCCAGCAGTGAACCGTCACGCTGGTATACATCCGGCTTGTATGCGAGCTTTCCGTCGTCCGCGATGTCGACGGTCCAGTAGGCGAGCAGGACCGGTACCGCCGTGGGCAGGGTCACGTTCTGCGTCTTCTTCGTGGCGATGCGCTCGTCGATCGCCTGGCGGTTCCATTTCTGCGCGTCGTTGAACAACAGCTCCACCAGTTCGAGCGGATGCTCCACGCGAATGCATCCCGAACTCGTATCGCGCTTGGCCTTCTCGAACAGTTCCTGGTGCGGCGTGTCGTGCAGGTAGACGGCGAACGAATTGGGGAAGCGGATGACCACCTGCCCGAGCGAATTCCCGGGCCCGGCATCCTGGCGCAACGTGATTCCCCGCGGGTTGGCCCAGTTCACCTTCGACGGGGATAGCGTATTCCCACTGCTGTCGAGCACCCGGATGCGATTGTTGGCGAGGTAGGAGGGATTCTTGCGGATCTTCGGCAAGACATCGTTCTTGAGGATCGTGGGCGGGATCGTCCAGGTCGGGTTGAAGGTGACGTAGGTGATCTGCGAGCGGAAGATCGGTGTACTGCGGTAGGGTTTGCCGACCTGGACGCGCGATTTCCATACCGGGTTGCCGTCGCGGTAGTAGGTCACCTTGTAGCCCGCGACGTCGACCACGACGAAGGTGCCTTGCAAGGAATGCAGCAACCAGCGCGCCCGTTCGAGGTTGGCCCGGACCTGGCCGATGCGGTCCTGGATGGATACGTTCAGCGCGGCGATCGTTTCACCGCCCACGTTGCCGTCGGCGTCCAGGTACTGGTCGGCCTGGAAGCGTTTGACCGCGTCTTTCAGCGGATTGTCGAAGTGATCGCCGTCGGCGAGCGTCGGATCGAGGTAACCACCCGCGACCAGGCGCGCACGCAACGCGACGACGCGGGCATCCGTCATCCCGGGTTTTAAGACGGGGCCGTCCGGCACGTCGGGCCAGCCGCCCTCGGCGGCCGTGGCGCGAAGCTGGGCGAGCGCGTCGCGCAGCTTCGCGTAAAGCGGGTTTTGCGGCCGGGCCGTGGCGAAGGCCTGGTCGATGCTGCGCTCATCGATCGAGGTCTGCAGCAGCGTCATGCCTTCCTGCGGGTCGATCGCGGCGGGGTCGAAGTTCCAGGTCGGGTCCAGCCGCACGGGGTCCACTTTTCCACGGGCCAGTTGGACCAGGGCCGTGATGTAGGCACCCGTCGCCGTCACTTCGAACTCGGCCCGCCGCTGCGGCGACGCGCCCGCCCAATCCGGGGCCTCGACCGTGGCCTTCAGCTGGGAGAGCTGGTAATCCTCAGGCAGGAGGCCGTCGCCTTGCATCGAAGCGAGTCCGGCTAGCAATTGCCGCACATTGGTCTCGTCCGCCCAGGCGGCGGTGTAGTGACGTTGCGCGTAGAAATCGGCCACCGCCTTGCCCAGCGCCGCGTCCTGGCGCGGCAGCGGGCCGCCTTCCAGCGGCGTCATCTGCTGCAAACGAGCGTAGATGGCCTGCGCGAGCGGATCGTCGGCGGGAGGAGGCTGGGGTGCGCTGGTGGCCGGCGCCGGCTCCGTGGCCACGATGGGTGGAGGCGAGGCGGCGGAGGAGGGCGGCGAAGGGAGTGCCTGGCCCCAGGCCCAGGCGGGCAGGACACTCCATAGCGCCACCAGGGCCCCGCGGCGTAACGTCTTGGCTTCCATGGTCATTATCGGTGCTTCCTTTGTCGAACCTTGATAACCCTACGCTTTCACCTATCTGAATGGCAAAGAAGTGACAGTGTTGTGGTTAATAAATGATCAGCACGTTAGGATGCCCTGTCGTACCCCCTCCTGGCTGGCCGCATGATTCGACCGTTCCGAACGCTCCTCGCGTCCGCGCCGTTGCTCGGCGCACTGTTTTTCCTCCCCGCCCAGGCCCATGCCGCCGATTCGCTCGGCGACGCCTTGTCGCGGCTGGCTCCCGCGGCCGATCCGAAAGTCATCGGACTGGCTGTCCAGGCTGCGGAGTGCGCACAGACGCAAGGAGGCCAGCCGGCCGACCGCCTGGCGGTGATCGATTACTCGAAGCCCTCGTCGCAGCCACGCCTGTGGGTGTTCGATACGGTCAATCGCAAGCTGCTCTTCCAGGAGTTGGTCGCGCACGGCAAGAACAGTGGTGACGCGACCGCGACGAAATTCTCCAATGCGCCAGACAGCCTCGCATCCAGCCTGGGCCTGTTTCGCACGTCGGACACCTACACCGGAAAGAACGGCTATTCCCTGCGCATGACGGGGCTCGAGCCCGGCGTGAACGACCAGGCGATGGCGCGGGCCATCGTGATCCACGGTGCCGCCTACGTGAACGAGGCCATGGCGAAAGTGGCTGGCCGCATCGGCCGGAGCTGGGGTTGCCCGGCGGTCCGCACGGCGATCGCGCACAAGTTGATCGACGCGCTGAAGGGTGGCCAGATGGTGTTCTCGTACTATCCGGACAAGCGCTGGCTGACCTCGTCGAGCTACCTCAAGTGCACCAATGGACAGTTGGCGAAGGCCGAGGCGAACGTCGTCGCACGCTCGGGTACCTGATCGCGGTCGCCCCGTCGCGCTAGAATTCCCGGACCCTTACCGTGGAATCCAGCATGAAACACGTTCTTGCGATCGCCGCCTGCACCGTCCTCGCCGGCTGCGCCACCAGTGGCATGACCGACACCCTGCCCAAGCTCAGCAGCAAGACAGGCAAGAGCGTGACGGCTTACGTTCAGTGCGTGGAGCCGAAGTGGCAGGCCCTTTCCAAGGACGCCAAGGGCGATGCGAAGGAAGACAAGGGCCGCGTGACCGCCAATGACGACGGCAAGCACGAGCGCCTCGATGTCACCGCCAGCGGCGCCGGCGCCCAGGTGGTGATGTACGAAATCCAGAAGGGCAAGGGCGACTACGACGGCCGCTTCCGCGACGAAGCCATTTCCTGCCTCTGATGGCTCAGGCGCGAGGGCGGGATTCCCTCGCGCGCTCCACGGCCTCGAGCAGCTGGGCGCGGTCGAAGGGCTTCTCGAGGAAAACCGCGGATAGCGGGAATGGCCCGAGATCCTGTGGCAACCGGCTGGATACGACCACGATCGCGGTATTCGGCCGTTCGCGGATGAGCGCCTGCAGCAGGCCGGTGCCCCTGCGCTCCCCGGGGGTGTCGGCATGGATCACCATGAGAGCCAGTTCCGGTAGTTCTTGAAAGGCGCGCTTGGCGTCTCGGTACGTGACGGTGGCGCGCGCCGCGTAACCTGCGTCGGCAAGGACGAGGGCGACGGTCTCCGCCACCATGTGGGCACGGTCGAAGACGAGGGCGGTGGGCGTACTGGCGTGCTTGACGGTCATCGCGAAAGTCTAGCGCCGAACCGGATGCCTTGGCAGATGGTGCGGGGGCGGAAGGATTTCACGTAACCTCGACATTGTGGAACGAATGCTGCCATCATCATTCATGGAGTGTTCCCCGATGCGCCACATCGCTCTTTCGGCCCTGGTCCTGCTTGCCGGCTGCGCCACGCAGAACGAACGCCACGTCGGCATCCACGACGTTCCGTCCAGTACGGTCTTCGACTACCAGGATTCCAGCGGCGGCGACGCCACCCTGAACATCGTCCGCGAGCAGGGCCTGTGGGGTGCCGGTTGCTCCACGGCCATCTATGTCGACGACAAAGTGGTGGCCGACATGGAAATCGGCGAACAACTCGTCCTCCACGTTCCCTCGGGCACGCGCAAACTCAGCATGCTCCCGCACGGCGCCTGTGCTGCGGAGCGGGTCGAAGCCGATGCCAGCGTGGGCCAGGGCGAGACGAAGAACTTCACCATCCCCGCCAGCGGGGAGGGACTGGACACGCAGGCGCCACCGAAAGCCTGAGTGTTTTTCATCCAGCCAAGGGAGTCGTATCGTGCATCGACGTATCGTTGGCCGGTATTCCGTGGAAGTCCGTACGTTGAAGACGGCGGCGGGCCGCTGGAAGGCGGCCTATATCGTCGAGCCGGCCGAGCATGCCGGCCCGCGCGGCTTCGTGATGATCACGCTGCTGGACGAATTCGAGGAAGAACGTCTCGCGGTGGACGCCGCCATGGAGCGTGGGATCAAGCACGCCGACTGGCTGGCCGGTGCGCGCCGGTCCTATTCGCGATGACGTGACTGCGACGGCGACCCCGCCATAACGCGACCGCGACGGATCGCCACCTAGTTTCGTCCCGGCCAAGGCCGAGGGGGGCCTTTCCCGGCGGAGCCACCGACTTGCAGCGCACGACTCTCTACGTACCGTTCAATGCGTCGTCCCGCGGGCAGTGGAGCCTGCGCCGCAATGCCGAGCTGGTAGGACAATTTCCGACCCGCGAGGAAGCGTTGCGCCATGCCCTGGCGCTGGCGGCGGCGATCCAGGCTCAGCAAGGCCAACCCACGGAGATCAAGATCGAGGACGAATCCGGGCTGTGGAGGCTCGCCAGCGCGGAGGCTGGCGACGAGGTCACCTATACGGCCCTTCACGCGTCGCAGCCTATGAGACCGTGACAGGGGATAACGGGCGCCCCCGTGCCCGGTAGTTCCCATGGCCGCCTATCTGCAAGCCCTGCGCACCGACGAGGCCGATTCGGTCCTCGCCACCCCTCACGACGGCCGCACGCTCGCGCACCGTCTCACCGACAAATACGGCGACCGGGTCTGTTCCGCCTTCACGGTCTTCGGCCGGGAGGGTAGTTTCGTGCCCCTGCCGGACGATCTCCCGACCGGTCTGGCACAGGCCTTGAGTGCACGCGGCATCGATCGTCTCTACAGCCACCAGCAGGAAGCCTGGGACGCCGCGCGCGCGGGCAGGCACGTGCTGGTCGCCACGCCGACGGCCTCGGGCAAGACGCTTTGCTACACGATGCCGGTGCTGGCCTCGGTGCTGGAAGCGGGTGCCAAGGCGCTCTATCTGTTTCCCACCAAGGCGCTGGCGCAAGATCAGGTCGCCGAATTGCTCGACATCAATCGCGCCGGCGACCTCGGCGTGAAGGCCTTCACCTTCGACGGCGATACCCCCGGCGATGCACGCCAGGCCATCCGCCTGCATGGCGATATCGTCGTCAGCAACCCGGACATGCTGCACCAGGCCATCCTTCCACATCACACCAAGTGGGCACAGTTCTTCGAGAACCTGCGCTATGTGGTGATCGACGAGATACACACCTATCGTGGCGTGTTCGGTTCGCACCTGGCCAATGTGCTGCGCCGGCTCAAGCGCATCTGCGCGTTCTATGGAGTGCGTCCGCAATTCGTATTGTGCTCGGCCACGATCGGCAATGCCGCGGAGCATGCACGGGCGCTGATCGAGGATGACGTGGTCACCATCGCCCGCAGCGGCGCGCCCAGTGGCGACAAGCACGTGCTGTTGTGGAATCCACCGGTGATCAATCCCGACCTGGGCTTGCGCGCCTCGGCCCGTTCACAGACCAGCCTCATCGCGCGCGTCGCCATCAAGGCGAAGATGAAGACCCTGGTATTCGCCCAGTCGCGGCTGATGGTCGAGGTGCTCACCAAGTACCTGAAAGACGTGTTCGACCACGACACGCGCAAGCCGGCGCGGATACGTGCCTATCGCGGCGGTTACCTGCCGACCGAGCGGCGCGAGGTGGAGCGCGAGATGCGGGCGGGCGACGTGGACGGTATCGTTTCCACCTCCGCGCTGGAGTTGGGTGTCGACATCGGCAGCCTCGATGCCGTGGTGTTGAACGGCTACCCCGGATCGATCGCGGCCACGTGGCAGCGTTTCGGTCGGGCGGGACGCCGGCAGCAACCGTCGCTCGGCGTCCTGGTCGCCACCAGTGCGCCGCTCGACCAGTACCTGATGCGACACCCCACCTTCCTCACCGAGGCCAGCCCCGAGCATGCGAGGATCCAGCCCGACCAACCGTTGATCCTGCTCGACCACATCCGCTGCGCGGCATTCGAACTCCCGTTCGTCAGCGGCGACGCCTTTGGCCCGGATGATGCCGAGCCGTACCTGCAGGTACTGGCGGAATCCGAGGTGCTGCACAACGAGGGCGAGCGCTGGGAGTGGATCGCCGACAGCTACCCGGCCAACGCGGTGAGCCTGCGATCGGTCGCCGACGGCAACTTCGTGGTGGTGGACCGCACGGAAGGCCGGCAGGCGATCATCGCCGAAGTGGACTACTCGGCCGCGGCGCTGACGCTTTACGAGGGCGCGATCCACATGATCCAGTCGGTGCCTTACCAGGTGGAGAAGCTCGACTGGGATGGGCGCAAGGCCTATTGCACGCGCACCCGCGTCGACTACTACACCGACGCCATCGACTACACCAAGCTCAAGGAGCTGGAATGCTTCGACGGTAGCAAGTCGGGCGACGGCAGCGCGCGACACGGTGAAGTCCACGTCGTGCGCCGGGTGTCCGGGTACAAGAAGATCCGCTACTACACGCACGAGAACATCGGCTACGGGCCGGTCAACCTGCCGGACCAGGAACTCCATTCCACCGCCGTGTGGTGGCAGTTGCCGCAAACGGTACTCGACGAAGCGTTTCGTTCGCGGCAGCACGCCCTCGATGGATTCCTCGGTGCGGCATATGCCCTGCACACGGCGGCCGTCGTCGCGGTGATGGCCGAGCCGCGCGACTTGCAGAAGGCGGTCGGCTCCGGCGACGGCGTCTGGTCCGCCCAGGTGGATACCACGGGGCGTGGGCAGGTTCGCGCACCGGACGGCGGTCTCGCCTTGCCGGACACACTGGAGCGCTTCCTGCCGACGGTTTACCTGTACGACAACTTCCCCGGCGGCGTCGGGCTCAGCGAGCCCCTGTTCCGCCGTGCGCCGGAATTGTTGCGGCACGCCCTGGCGACGGTCGAAGGTTGTGATTGCAAGGCGGGTTGCCCGGCATGCGTGGGGCCCGTGCTCGCCACGGACGAGGGGCGCGAGGAAACGCCGCGGGCATTGGCGTCGCGCGTACTGCGGTTGTTGGGTGCGGTTGCATGAGCGATCTGGCGTCGAAGCTGGCCATCCTGCGCCGGCAGGCTGGAATCGCCGCTCCGCAGGCGAAGGATGCTCGCGATGACGGCCGTCACGAGCCTCGCGGCACACCTACCCGCCCTCCCGACCTCGCCACGCTCCGCCGCATGGCCGGCGTCCGCGATCGTCTCGCCCAGCCACGAACACCCCTCCGCCCATACACCCGGGAAGTACCCGGCGACGAACTCGCCCCCGGCCTGCGCTACATCGAACAGCGCTTCGTCTGGGCGGAGCCGCCGGCGGAACTCGATCTCTCGTTCGCGAAGCTGGCCACGGCGCGGCGCGAGCAGTTCCTGCACTTCGACACCGAAACCACGGGCCTGGCAGGCGGCACCGGCACGCGCGCCTTCATGATCGGTGCCGCGGACTGGCACGACGGCGCGTTGCGCGTCCGCCAGCTCTACATCACGACGATGGCGGCCGAGGCCGCCATGCTGCGGGAATTCGCCCGGTGGATCGAACCGGAAACGTTCCTGGTCAGCTACAACGGCAAGTCGTACGACGCGCCCTTGCTGGCCACGCGTTACCGGCTTGCACGATTGCCGAACCCATTGCTTGGCCGTGCGCACGTCGACCTGCTGCATCCCATGCGCCGTCGCTACCGGCGGGCCTGGGAGAACTGCAAGATGCAGACGGCCGAGCGCAAGTTGTTGCGCATCGTGCGTGAGGACGATCTGCCCGGCTCGGAGGCGCCGCGCGCCTGGCTCACCTACCTGCGTGGAGGTTCGTCGGCCAACCTGGTCCGCGTGGCGGAACACAACCTCCAGGATGTCCGCAGCCTGAGCGGCCTGCTCGTGGAGGCGCACGGCTGGGCCGCCATGGATGGGGCTGCCGTTTCGCCGTCCGGTTACGAAAAATAGACGCCGCTCCGCGCAGGCTCGTCGAGGCAACGAGGAGGCGACGCATGAACGAAGCCAGCAAACCCTGTGACCATGTGGGCTGCAACTGCCAGGTGCCGGTATCGAGGGACTATTGCAGCGAAAGCTGCCGCATGGCAGCCGAGAGCCAGAACATGGGCGGCGCCTGCGAATGCGGCCATGCCGCATGCCAGCAACGGCCTTGAGCGAAGACGAGGTATCGAGATGACCAACGACGGCAAGCAAGAGACACCCGGCTATCGGGAAGACAACCCGAAGCCCTCGCACGGTAAGCCTAAGCTTCCCGGCGAGGGGCACCCGCAGGAACACCAGAACATGCCCAAGGACAAGCCAGGAAAACAGAATTCTCCGTCGTCCTGAGGAAAAGAAGGGCCGCGCCTTGCACGGCCCTTCTTTTTTATCAGGCCGCCTTGCGCAGAAGGCTGCCGATGCCGGCGACGGCGCCGCCGATGGCCTGATTCTTGTGGTCGTCGCCCATCGCCATGCCCTCGGCGCGAACGAACTCGATGTCGGTGACGCCGAGGAAACCGAAGACCGCACGCAGGTACGGCTCCTGGAAGTCCATGGCCGCCGCCGGGGTGCCCGCTGTATAGATGCCGCCACGCGACGAGGCGACGATCACCCGCTTCCCACCCGCGAGCCCTTCAGGCCCCGCCGAGGTGTAGCGGAAAGTCTTGCCGGCGACGGCGATCCGGTCGATCCAGGCCTTGAGCGTGCTGCTGATGCCGAAGTTGTACATCGGCGCCCCGACGACCACGACGTCGGCGGCCAGGAATTCCTCCATCACCTTTTCCGCTTCGGCGGCATTCGGGTCGTCCTCGCCTGCCGGCATCGCCCAGGGGGCAAGGGGAGCGGCATGCAGGTCGCGGTAGGTGACCTCGATACCGGGGTGGTTGCGGACGAATTCGGCCACGACGGCGGCCGTCAGGCCACGCGACACGGAATGGGCACCAAGCGCGCTGGCATCGATATGCAGGAGTTTCATGGACGAATCCTCAGTGATTGGCCGCCCTGAGCGGGATGCCAAGAACGATACGCCGCAGACAATCCACTGATTAGCCGGCTTGGAGTAGACTCATTGTTTCTTAGGCGAAACGACGGGAGCCTCCGATGGAAGGCGCGCTGCAGGACCTCAACGATCTGTATTTTTTCGCCTCGGTGGTGGAACACGGCGGCTTTTCGGCGGCCGGGCGCGCCCTGGGCATCCCTAAATCCCGCCTCAGCAAGCGGATCGCCCAACTGGAAGATCGCCTCGGCGTGCGCTTGCTCCAGCGCACCACGCGGCGTTTCGTGGTCACCGAGATCGGCGAGCGGTTCTACCAGCACTGCCGCGCCGTGCTCGAAGAGGCGCGCGCGGCACAGGACGCCGTGGACGAGTTGCGCACGGAGCCGCGTGGCGTGGTCAGGGTCAGCTGCCCCATCTCCCTCGCGCAAAACGTGGTGGGCCCGATGTTGCCGGCCTTCATGCTCGAACACCCGAAGGTGCAGGTGCGCCTGACCGCCACCAACCGCCGCGTGGACGTCATCGGCGAGGGATACGACGTCGCCATTCGGGTCCGCGAGAAGCTGGACACCGATGCGACCCTGGTGTTGCGCAGCATCGGCTATGCGCGAAGCCTGCTGGTGGCGAGTCCCAAGTTCCTCGATTCCAATGGGCGGCCGAAGACACTGGACGAACTGGCCCTGCTTCCGGCGTTGTCCATGTACGAACACGAGGGCGCCCAGGTCTGGGAACTGGTCGACGCGAACGGGAAGAAGGCGGCGGTGGAGGTGAAGCCGCGCCTGGTGAGCGGCGATTTTTCGGTACTGATCGCCGCCGCCGTGCAATGTTGCGGCGTGGCGCTGCTGCCCGAGGATTTTTGCGGTCCCTTGCTCGCCAATGGCGACCTCGAATGGGTGCTGCCGGAGTACACCACCGCGCAGGGCACGCTGCATTTCGTGTATCCGAGTCGCCGTGGATTGTTGCCTGCGATCCGCAGTTTCGTGGATTTCCTGGCCGAGCGCCTGCCGCGGGCCCAGGCCGAATTCCACAAGGACTGCGAGAAAGCCGCCGCGAACCCGGAGCAGGCCGGAGCGATTCGCATGGCGCGCATGGTAGGATCGGCACATCCGACGGCGTTTGGCCGTCCAAACGAGTAAGGGCGTTCGATGCAGCTGGAAACCAAGCTTCCCAAGGTCGGCACCACGATCTTCAGTGTCATGAGCCAGCTGGCCCTCGAGCACAAGGCGGTCAACCTGGGCCAGGGTTTTCCCGATTTCGAACCGCCGGAGGCCTTGCGCGAAGCCATCACGCGGGCCATGGCCGAAGGCAAGAACCAGTACGCGCCAGGCGTGGGCATCGCTAAGCTGCGCGAGCAGATCGCGCTCAAGACCGAACGCCTCTATGGCCATCGGGTGAGCCCGGACACCGAGGTCACGGTGACCTCGGGAGCCACCGAGGCACTGTTCTCGGCTATCGCGGCCGTGGTCCGCGCGGGAGACGAGGTGATCGTCTTCGACCCCTGCTACGACAGCTACGAACCGGCGATCGAATTGCAGGGCGCGACCGCGGTGCACCTGCCGCTGACCTTGCCGGCCTTCGCGATCGACTGGCAGCGCGTGCGCGACGCGGTCACCCCGAAGACGCGGATGATCCTCATCAACTCGCCGCATAACCCTTCGGGTGCCGTGCTCTCCCGCGCCGATCTCGACGAGCTGGCCGATATCATCCGCAACACTTCGATTGTCGTTCTCTCGGACGAGGTATACGAACACATCGTCTTCGACGGGCGGGAACACCAGAGCGTGCTGCGCCACGAGGAACTGGCCGCGCGCAGCATCGTCGTCTCTTCGTTCGGCAAGACCTACCATTGCACCGGCTGGAAGGTCGGCTACGCCATCGCGCCGAAGGCGCTCACGGCCGAGTTCCGCAAGGTGCACCAGTACCTGACGTTCTGCACGTTCAATCCCGCGCAATGGGCGTTCGCGGAATTCCTCGAATCCACGCCCGCGCATTACCTCGAGTTGCCGGCTTTCTACCAGGCCAAGCGCGACCGTTTCCGCGACTTGCTGAAGCCGTCGCGCCTGACCCTGCTCGATGTGCCCGGCGGGTATTTCCAGCTCGTCGACTACAGCGCCATCCGTGACGTCGACGACATCAACTTCAGCGAATGGCTGGTCCGGGAGGGTGGCGTGGCCGTCATCCCCCTCAGCCCGTTCTACGAAAGCGCACCGGACACGCGGCTGGTCCGCCTGTGCTTCGCCAAGAACGATGCCACCATGGAAGCCGCCGCGGAGCTCCTGTGCAAACTCTGACCGTCTCCCTCGTCCAGGGCGCGACACGCTGGCACGACGCCCCCGGCAATCGCGACTACTACGGTGCTCTTGTGCGCGGTGCCGCCCCCAGCGACCTCATCGTGCTGCCGGAAACCTTCCTGTCGGGTTTCACGAACGACACGTTGGGAAATGCCGAGTCGATGGACGGTCCCAGCGTCGCCTGGATGTGCGCCCTCGCCGTCGAGGTGAACGCCACGATTACCGGCAGCCTGGTGATCCGCGACGGCGATACCGTCTACAACAGGCTGATCTGGGCCTCGCCGGACGGCTCGCTCGCGTATTACGACAAGCGTCATCTTTTCCGCATGGCCGGGGAGCACACACGCTACGGCGGTGGCAACGAACGGCTGATCGTCGAGTTGAAGGGCTGGCGAATCCTGCCGCAGGTCTGTTACGACCTGCGATTCCCGGTGTGGTTGCGCAATGGCCGCCGTGAAGCATCGGCGGGCGGGATGGATTACGACCTGGCGTTGTTCGTGGCCAATTGGCCGGCGCCGCGCAGGCAGCCCTGGCGCACCTTGCTGCGCGCCCGGGCGATCGAGAACCTGTGCTATGTGATCGGCGTGAACCGCGTCGGTGTCGATGGCAATGACTTGCCGTACGCGGGCGACAGCGCGGTGATCGATCCGGTAGGCGAGCCGCTGGTGGAACTGGGTACGCAGGAACAGGTGATCACGGTGGTGCTGGACCCAGCGCCGCTGAAAGCTCATCGCGAGCGCTTCCCCGCATGGATGGATGCCGACCGGTTCTCGTTGGATACCTCGGCCTGAGAGCATCGCCGCTGAAGCGGCTCCCACGATGTCGAAGCGGTCTTGGTGGGAGCCGCTTCAGCGGCGATGCTCCTGAGGTGGGAGCCGACCCTGTCGGCGACAGGCCTACTTCGCAGCCTTGAACGGCAGCGCCGGACCGATCTTCGCCGTCTTGCGCCACGCGGCCAGCTTGTCCTCGATACCCGCACCCACGTCGATCTGCGGTTCCGAAGCCTCCAGCGATTCCTTCGCTTCCCACGCGGCGATCTCCGTCCTGGCCTTGCCGAACGCCTCGATGAAATCGGGCGTGGCATTCAGTCCATCGGCCAGCCAGGCACGGCCGAAATAGGTGATGTCCGAATCCGCACCGCACCCGAACGAGGTGCGATCGCTGCGCGCCGACGTCAGCACCAAGGTGCCTGTGCCACGCAACTTGGGGACGAACCCGCCGGAATAGCAGGCGTTCACCACCACGACCTTCCATCGGAAGGCATGCTTGCCAAGAATCTCGGCCAGGCCCTCGGGATCGAGCTGGTCGAGGGGAATCGGGTCCATGTCGACCAGCAACGAATGATCGTTGCCGCCGTGCGTGGCCACATAGAGCAACAGGATGTCCTCGCGCGGGTCCATTACCCTGGCCAGGCCGTCGAGGGCCGCCTCGAGGTTCGTCCAGCTCGCCAAGGGGCGCGTGGCGAGGCTTGCCGGGTTGTTCTCGAGGACCAGGGTGTGCCCGGGGCTGCCCAGACGGCTCGACATCAGCACGTCGACGTACTCCGCCTCATTGCGGAAGACGTCCTCGGAGCCATCGCCGCCGAAGGCGATGGCATAGACATTGGGCTTGCCCCGCGTGCGCGGGGCGAGCTTGTCGATAGCCTTGCGCATCGCATCCGGCTGGGCCGAGAAGACCTGTTCCGGGGTCGGCGCGGCATCCGGCCAGGCGCTCGCGTCCAGTTCGGCGTCATCTCCGCCGGACGCCGCCGTCGCGGACGGGGCATCCGCCGCCGGGGCCGACGAAGCGACGGATGGCGCAGCCACGGGCGCCGCCGTCACCGCGGCGATGGGCTCAGGCCGGGCCGTGACCGGCTCCGGCCCGTAACGCAGCAGGCCAACGGTCAGCAGGACGCCCGTGGCGAACGAGACCAGGGCGTAGATCGCCGTCCGCCGGCGCGGATCAAGGAGTGATTGCATTGAAATCGGCGACAGCGGGATGGCCGTTGTCGCTCACGGGCAGGGGAGGGCGGACGAGCTGCGTGGTGCGCATGCCGGCTTCGCGGGCCGCATCGAGTTCTTCGCGGATGTCGGAGAGGAACAGGACTTGCGCGGGCGGCAAGCCGATCGCGTCGGCTATCCGGCGATACGACTCCACCTCGCGCTTGTGTCCGGTCTGGGTATCGAAATAGCCGGAAAACAGCGGTGTCAGGTCGCCATCGCCGGTGAACCCGAACAAGAGCTTCTGCGCGGGCACGGAACCCGAGGAATATACGTAGAGCTTCAGGCCCTGCGCATGCCATGCACGCAGACGATCGGCTACTTCCGGGTACATGTGCGAGACATAGACGCCGGACTCGTAGCCTTCGCGCCAGATCATGCCTTGCAAGGCCTTCAATGCCGTGGACTTGCGATCCTCGTCGATCCAGCGGACCAGGAGGTCGATGATCTCACCACGCGTCGCCTCCATGATGCCGGCTTCCTTCGCGGCTTCATGTAGCCAATGCTGCACCTCGGCTTCGTCCGTATGCGTCTCGACGTAGGCCGGCAGGTGCTTGCGGGCATAGGGGAAGAGCACGTCCTTGACGAAGTCGATCGAACTGGTGGTTCCTTCGATGTCGGTGAGGACGGCGCGGATATCGGACATGCGGGAGAAGCCTGCGGATCGGGGGGAAGATCCGCAGGATAAACGACAGGGCGTGCTTACGATACGGTGGTGGCCGAGGTATGCGGCGTCATGCGCGGGAAGCGTTCGGCGATGTCCGTGCCGGTGAAATTGGCGACCCAGCCCTCGGTATTGGTGAACAGGCGGATTGCCACGAAGTAGGGCGATTCGCTCATGTCGAACCAGTGCGGGGTGCCATCGGGCACGCCGATGAGGTCGCCTTTCTCGCAAAGTACTTCATACACCTTGCCATCGATGTGCAGGGTGAACTGGCCCGCGCCGGCGACGAAGAAGCGCACTTCGTCTTCACTGTGCGTGTGTTCGTTCAGGAACTTCTGGCGGAACACCGCACGGTCCGGATGGTCGGGCTTGAGGCTGATCACATCCACCGAGCGATAGCCGTTCTCGGCCATCAGGCGATCGATGTCCGCACGATACGCCGCGATGACCGCCTCCTGGCTGGCGCCGGGGGCGATCGCCTGGTTGGCTTCCCACCGCTCGAAACGCACGCCTACCGCGTTCAGCGCGGTGGCGATGTCGGCGTGGTCCTCGTGGACGGCGATGGGAGTGTCGTTCTTGTTGTCGTCGTAGATGCGCAGACGGCTCATGGGGAAAGCCTCCTCAGGTCGAGTTCGCAGCCCAGCAGGAATTCCAGGGCCTCCAGGTGGCGACGGGTCTCCGCCATGTCGCGCCCCCAGGTGTAGATGCCATGCCCGTCGATCAGGTAGGCGTATAGCGGCTTGCCTGCGTCGATCCAGGCATCCACCTGCGCCTCCAGCTCGGGCATGTGCTGGGTGTTGGGGAAAACGGGGATGTCGAGCACGCTTTCATGCGTGGTGTAGCCGGAAATGGCTTTCTGCAGCTCCCAGCCTTCGAGGTGCACGCGTCCTTGCGAGGCGAACAGCCGTGAGGCCACGCTCTGGGTGCGCGAATGGGTGTGCAGCACCACGTTGGCACCGGGAAAGCGGCGATAGACCTGTGTATGAAGGCCGGTCTCGGCGGATGGGCGGTGATCGGAGCCGACGGCCTTGCCCTCCATGTCGACGACCATGATGTCATCGCGCCCGAGGCGGCCCTTGTCACGACCCGAGATCGTGATGGCGGCGAGGTCCTCGTCGATCCGCATCGAGAAATTGCTGCTTGTCGCCGGGGTCCAGCCGAACGCGGCCAGTTCCCGGGCGGCGTCCGCGATGGCATCCGCGCGCTCGGCAAGCGCGATGGGGTCGACGGTGGGGAGGATCTTCGGCATGGGGATTTGGACGTCCAAACAGGGTTCGATCATAACATGGGGACTTTTCGTGGCCTTGCACGATTAATGCGAACCACTCGCTTTTGGTCGAAGACGGTAGGATCACCGCCAGCACCGGAGGCCCAGGCCACGGTCCACCATCGACGGAGGTTCACCTATGTCGCAACACGATCAGAACAATGAGGGGCGCCGGCGTTTCCTCAAGGCCGCCGCGGGCGGTGTCGCCGCCGCGACCATCCTCGGTACCCTGCCGGGGCTGGCCCAGGCCCAGGACCTTCCGCATCTTTCCCCGTCGGACCCGACCGCTTCGGCCCTGAAGTACACCGAGGACGCCAGCAAGGCCGCCGGCAAGAAGGATCCCAAGGACGCCTGCTTCAACTGCAACTTCTACCAGGGCAAGGCGGGAGCCGCCTGGGGGCCCTGCCAACTCTTCCCGGGCAAGGCCGTGGCCGCCAAGGGTTGGTGCGTGTCCCATGCCGTGATGATCTGATCCCGGCGCGTCCGGGCCCGGCCCGGCAACGACAAAGGCCAGCCCCTGGGCTGGCCTTTTTCATGTCTTTTACAAAAATGCTGCCCAAGCGCGCCAGGCCGAGGAGCTGACCCGCCTGACGCGCTGGGCGGCAATCCGGGGCCCACTGCCAAGTGATATACCCGCGGACTCGGGATCATACTCCCCTCGGGTGGCGACCGGCCAATGGCAGTTGAATGACAGGCGAACTTTTCAGGTAAGTCTTTTTAGAACAAGTAGTTGCGATAAATACCTGAAGCGCGGCCGAGGTTTCGACCCATGACGTGTGCTGGGGCTCAGCGCGGCCGCTTGAGCCGGCTGTGGCGGTAGCCGTAGACCATGTACATGAGGATGCCGAGCACCGTCCAGATGCCCATCAACACCCAGTTGCGAATGCCCATCGACCACAAGAGGCCGATGCAACTGAGGATGCCGAGCACACACGTCACCGGTGCCCACGGCACACGGAACGTGCGCGGCAAGTCGGGAGCGGTCTTGCGCAGGATCATCACGCCGGCACACACGGCCGAGAAAGCCACCAACGTGCCCATCGACGTGAGATCGCCGAGCACGTTCAGCGGAAACACGGCGGCAAGCAACGCGATGCCGAGGCCGGTGATCACGGTGTTGATGTGCGGCGTGCGGTACTTCGGATGGATCGTAGTGAAGACCTTCGGCATCAAGCCGTCGCGTCCCATGATCATGAAGATGCGTGGCTGGGCGATGATCATCACCAGCACCACCGACGAAAGGCCGATCAATGCGCCGACCTCCACGATGCCGCGCAGCCAGCCCAGTTCGGGATGCTGGCGGATCGCGGTGACGACCGGCTCCGACGTGCCGAGCTGGTCGAACGGCACGAGGCCGGTGAGCACGGCCGCCATGGCGATGTAGAGCACGGTGCAGATGCCCAGCGAGGCGAGCGTGCCGATGGGCATGTCGCGCTGGGGATTCTTCGACTCCTGCGCCGCGGTGGAGGTGGCCTCGAAGCCGATGTAGGCGAAGAAGACCATCGAAGCACCGCGCAGGATGCCGGACCAGCCGTACTTGTCGCCGCCCTGGTTGGCGGGGATGAACGGATGCCAGTTCGCGGTATCGATGTGGCTGGCGCCGACGATGATGACGACGACGATGAGCGCCGTCTTCAGCAGCACCATCGCCATGTTGATGCCTGCGGATTCCCTGATGCCCACGTAGCAGACCCAGGTCAGCGCGAGCGTGATGCCTACGGCGGGCATGTTGAACAGGGCGCCGGTGAGCACGACGTGGCCGTCGACCCAGTCCACCGGCGCGTTGGTCAGCGCGGGCGGTATGTGGATGCCGACATGGTCGAGCAGGCTGACGAAGTAGCCGGTCCAACTCACCGCCACGGCGGAGGCGGAGACGCCGTACTCGAGGATCAGGTTCCAGCCGATGAACCAGGCCGCGCCCTCGCCGAGCGTGGCGTAGGCGTAGGAATAGGCGCTGCCCGAGACCGGGATCAGCGAAGCGAACTCCGCGTAGCACAGCGCCGTGAAGGTGCTGCAGATCGCGGCGAGTATGAAGGACAGGATGATGGCCGGGCCGGCGTGTTCCGCCGCGGCCACGCCCGTGATGACGAAAATTCCGCCACCGATGACCGCACCGATACCCAGCGCCGTGAGGCCCCACGGACCGAGGGTCCGGCGCAGAGCAGGGCCGTGCGCATCGTCGGGTTCGGCCTGGGGCGCTTTCTTGGCGAGTAACTGCTGGAGCATGGACAGCCTGGAAGTGGGGAAGCGTGGAAGGGATGCCGTGAACGGAAAGGCCGGCGGACATCCGCCGGCCTTTCCGTGTCGCTTGGATCAGCCGAGCGACTTGCGCAGCTTGCTGTGCGCGTAGCCGTAGCCGAAGTAGATCAGCTGGCCGATGACGATCCAGCCGATCATCAGGCGCCAGTGTTCCTCGAAAGCCTGCCAGAAGAGATAAACACAGGCGAGGGCGCCGACGATGCAGATCGGCCACACGAACGGGACGCGGAAGCTGCGCGGCAGGTCGGGTCGGGTATAGCGCAGGATCAGGACGCCGATGCAGACCGTGGCGAAGGCGAGCAGGGTGCCCATCGAGACCAGTTCACCCAGCACGCTGACCGGGAACAGGCCGGCCATGGCGGCCGCGGCGACGCCGACGATGATCGTGCCGATGTACGGGGTGCGGAACTTCGGATGCACCTTGGCCATGGTCTGCGGAAGCAGTCCGTCCTTGGCCATCGAGAAGAAGATGCGCGGCAAGCCCATCAGCATCACCAGGATGACCGAGGACAGGCCGGTGATCGCACCGAGCACGACGATGGCTTTCAGCCAGGACAGGTGCGGATACAGGCCGAGCGCGGTGGCGACCGGCTCCGGCGTGTTCAGCATGCGGAACGGGGCGATGCCCGTGAGCACCAGCGCCACGGCGATGTACAGCACCGTGCAGATCGCCAGCGAACCGAGGATGCCGATCGGCATGTCGCGCTGCGGGTTCTTCGCCTCGCCCGCGGCGGTGGAGACCGCATCGAAGCCGACGTAGGAGAAGAACACGATGGTGGCGGCGCGGAAGATGCCGCCCCAGCCGTACGTGCCCGTGCCTTCGGATTCCGGAATGAACGGATGCCAGTTGGCCGGGTTGATGACCTGGATCGCGAAGGCCAGGAACAGCAGGATCACGGTGACCTTGATCGCGACGATGATCGAGTTGACGAAGGCCGACTGGGTGATACCGACGTAGCACAACCCCGAGAGCGCCGCGATGATGACCACGGCCGGGAGGTTGATCAGGGTGCCGGTGGCCTGGATGTGACCCTCGACGAACTGGAAGGGCGCCGAGGCGAGCGTGGCGGGCAGGGCCAGGTTGCTTCCGGTCGTCTGGCCGATGAGGCCCAGCAGTTCATTGAAGTAGCCCGACCAGCCGGCGGCGACGGTGGCGGCGGCGAACAGGTATTCCAGGACCAGGTTCCAGCCGACGAACCAGGCGACGTATTCGCCGAGCGTGGCGTAGGAGTAGGAGTAGGCGCTGCCCGAAACCGGCAGCATCGCCGCGAATTCGGCATAGCACAGGCCGGCGAGGGCGCAGGCGAAACCGGCGATGAGGAAGCTGATGACCAGCGCAGGACCGGCGTGCAAGGCGGCGGCCTGGCCGGTGATGACGAAGATACCCGCGCCGATGACGGCACCGACGCCGAGGAGGATGAGGTGCTTCGCGGTAAGGACCCGCTTGAGCTCGCCTCCGTGAGCGCCGGTGTCAATGTGTTCACCAGCGTCTACGTGCGGCGCGGCCTCGATGGCGTGCGTCGCGAACAGGTGTTTCAACATGTGTCTCCCCTACTGCCGGAATGTAGCCTTTTATTATTGGGACCGCCGCGTGAGTTACGGTGGACACGCCGCTGCCCTGAAGCGCTGGCACGGCACCATAGCCCAGCGGGCATCGGCCGTACAAGCTGCATTGCGAGGCCTGCCAAGGCATTGCATGCATGAGGCGCGGGTGTCGACCATGACTTGCGGCGGTTGTGCATGTGCGTCGCGCGGTGGTCAGAAGACCATGTTCAGCGCCACCTGCGGCGCCACGTAGTCGGCGGTGTTGCGTCCGGCCACGGTGAACTGGACGCCCGCGATGAGACCGAGGTTGGGATTGAAGTGGTATTCGACGGCCGGGGCCAGGCTGAACTCCTGGCTCGGGGCGAGCCGGCGGGCCACCGGGGACCCATCGCCCGCGTTGCCGTGAAGGGTAACGGCACTGGCACGGTTCCAGATGGCTTCACCGACCAGTACCCAGCGCGGATTGAGCACGTATTCGGCGGCGATCGAGGCGTTCCAGGCCTGACCCAGGCGAGCCTGGCCACGAAAACCCGATTGCGTGCCGTAGACGCTGCCGTCGCGGACGCGGATGCGGCCGGGAGACGGGCTCCAGGCCAGTTGCGTTCGCCAGCGCAGGGCGTGGCCGTCGTCCAGCCAGTGCAGCTGCTGGGCGCCGAAAGCGATCGTGGTACGCATGGCGCCGTTACCCGTCCCATTGAGCGGGTTCGTATCGAGGTGGTGGTACTTGCCCGTGGGCAGGCGCTGCTGGAGCGCCAAAGCGAGGACGAGCCCGCCGCCGTCGGCATCGGGACCGCGCAGGCGTTGCTGGAAGCGCACGGTCGAGTCGCCCATTCGCATGCCGTCGCTGTGCAGCCCGTCGCCAGAAGTGCGCGAGGCGTTGAGCGTCAACTGGACGAATTGCGTGTCGGTGAGCGCGTACGTGAGGGGCATCGCCACTTGCCACTGGCGAACCGTGGGCTTGCGCTCCTTGCGTCCGCCGGCATTGTCGTAGCTGCCGCGCGTATTGGTATGGATGAGGTAGGGCTCGATGTTGAACATGCCTGCCGGCATCGAGTTGACGGCGGGTGTCACCAGGGGGCCGGTGAAGTTCGCCTCGCGATGGGCATCGGTGGCCGATGCAACCATGGGGACGGTGCAGGCCAGGGCCATGCTGACGACGATCGTCCTTTTTTGCGACATGCGTGCCTTCCTTGCGTTATGCAGCGGGCGCTGCGGGGTGGGCCGGGCGCGTCGTGCGGCCTGGAGACATCGTAGGCAGGCCCTTGGCCTGGGCGACATCGGACAACTCCCAAAATGGCGTGCGAAAATGCCGTGCCCCTTCCAGGTATTCCCCGATGGACATCACGCAGCAGGCCATGCGAGAGGCCTTCCTTCACTACGCGGCCCGCTGGCCGGACGAAGCCGGTGCCTCGCATTTCATCCACTGGCTGCGCGAGCAACCGCAACCGTTCCATCGGGAAACGCGCGCGGGGCATTTCACCGGTTCCGCATGGCTGGTGAGCGCCGATGGGGAGCGGGTACTGCTCATGCTCCATCGCAAGCTGGGACGCTGGCTGCAGTTGGGTGGGCACGCGGATGGCGAGGCGGATCTCGCTGCCGTGGCCTTGCGTGAGGCGGAAGAGGAGTCGGGCCTGCGCGATCTAGAGGTGCTGCCCACCATCTTCGACCTGGACCGCCATCTCATCCCGGCTCGCGGCGACGAGCCCGCGCACTGGCATTACGACGTGCGTTACGTGGTGCTGGCGCGCGGCGACGAAGCGTTCACGGTGAACGAGGAATCGCTCGCGCTGGCCTGGCGTCCTGTTTCCGATATCGCGGCCGATCCATCGTCGGACGATTCCCTGCGCCGCATGGCAAGCAAATGGCTGGCCTTGCGTGCTAAAGAAATGCCACGGCACCTGGTGGGAGCCGATCCTGTCGGCGATCCCGCGGCAGCGGGCCAGGCTTAGGCAAGCACCCATCGCCGACAAGGTCGGCCCACACCGGCCCGGCTACCGCGATGGCTCAGTCGGCGTACTTCGCCGGTGCCGGATGCACCGCGCCGCATCGGGTGCAGGTGCGGGCTTCGATGGAGCGGTAGAATCTCTCGAACACCGGGGGGAAGTCGGTCTCGATACTGCCGAGCGGGAAATACTGTTCGAACAGCTTGTGGTTGCAGTTCTGGCAAAACCACATCAGGCCGTCCTTTTCTCCTTCCAGCCGCCGCCGCTCGATCACCAGCCCGATCGAGTCGGGCATGCGCTGCGGTGAGTGCGGCACCTTCGGTGGCAGGTAGAACACTTCGCCCGCACGGATCGGGATATCGCGCGCGTGGCCGTCGTCCTGCACCTTCAACACCATCTCGCCCTCGAGCTGGTAGAAGAACTCCGGACCTTCGTCGTAGTGATAATCCGTGCGCGCGTTGGGGCCGCCCACGATCATGATGATGAAATCGCCGTCGACGATGCACTTGTTGCCGACCGGCGGCTTGAGCAGGGCGCGGTTGTCGTCGATCCAGCGCTGGAGGTCGATCGGGGGCAGGAGGCTCATCGCGTTGGTACGGGTCGGGAAGTCGGAAGATCATACTCCGCTGCGGGGGGTGCTCCAGCGACGATAGGCGCTGGCCCGCTGTCGCGGGGAGTCGCCGCTGAAGCGGCTCCCACAGGTCGGGTGACTTCCACCCCACAGGTCGGGTGACTTCCACAGGATATCCGGCCCTTTCGCGTTGCCCCGCCGTGTCGTACAACAGCAATCCCTTCCCGAACGCATCGATACAGCATGTTGTCGTGGTACCACGACCGAATCGCGGCACCTGTGCTTCGCCCGCCTCCCCAGGGTCGGCGGGAGGCGTCCGTGGTGATCGTGGGCGGCGGCTTCGCCGGCTTGAACACGGCCCTGGGACTCGCCGCGCGCGGTGTTCGCGACATCGTGCTGCTCGAGGCGAAGTCGGTCGGCTATGGGGCATCGGGACGCAATGGTGGCTTCGTCTTCGCCGGATATTCATTGGGCGAGCAGGCGTTGCTGGAAAAGGCCGGGGCCGACCGCGCCAAGGCACTCTACCGGCGCACGGTGGATGCGGTCGATCTCATCCGCGAACGCATCGCCGCCTTGTCGATCGATTGCGAGGCGGTGGATGCCGGCGTCGTCTGGGCGAACTGGTTCCGCGATGGCGAGGTCTTGCGCTCGAGGCAGCGCCTGCTGGCGGAGCGCTACGACGCGGATTGGCAATGGATACCGGCCGACGCCATGCATGAGTTCGTGCGCAGCACGCGTTATCACGACGGGCTCTACGAGCGGAACGCGCTGCACATCGACCCGCTTGCCTATGCGCGAGGGTTGGCACGCGCGGCGGAAAAAGCCGGCGTGGCGATTCACGAGGGCTCGGGGGTGCGCATGCTGGAACGACGTGGCCCGCGCTGGATTCTTCGCGTGGGCGACGCGGAGATCGAGGCACCGAACGTCGTCCTGGCTTGTGGCGGCTATCTGGCCGGACTGGACCGCCGCATCGATCGCGCGGTGCTGCCCATCGCCACCTACGTGATGGTGACCGAGCCGCTGGGCGAGCGTCTGGCCGAGTGCTTGCGTACACGCGCCGCCATCTACGACACGCGTTTCGCCTTCGACTATTACCGGCCGCTGGCGGACACCCGCCTGCTGTGGGGTGGCCGTATCTCGATTCGGGATCGCTCGCCGCGCGCCGTGCAGCGTTTGTTGAAGCGTGACATGGCGCGGGTCTTCCCATCGTTGAAAGACGTACGCGTGGAGCAGGCCTGGTCGGGTTTGATGAGTTACGCTCGTCACGAGATGCCGCAGGTAGGCACGCACGGCAACGGGCTTTGGTACGCCCAGGCCTTCGGTGGACACGGACTCGCACCGACCTGTGCCGCGGGCGAGGCACTGGCCGACGCGATCGCGGCGGGCGAGTCGACACTCGATGCCTACGCCGGGTTCGGGCTGGAACCGGTGCACCGGCCGTTCGGATACCTGGCCGCACAGGGTACGTACTGGAAACATGAACTGCGCGACTGGTTCAAGTCACGACTGGAAGGATGAGATGAGCGAGGAAATCAGCTGGGCCGATTTCGAGAAGGTGATGCTGGTGGCGGGCACGATCGTACGCGCCGAGGCATTTCCGGAAGCACGCCGGCCCGCTTACAAGATATGGGTGGATTTCGGGCCACACGGCGAGAAGAAGACCAGCGCCCAGGTGGCGACGATCTACCAGCCGGAGGAACTGGTCGGGAAGCAGATCATCGGCGTGATCAATTTTCCCGAGAAGCAGATCGGGCCGTTCCGTTCGCAGTTCCTGTTGACGGGATTCCCCACGGATGACGGGGTGGTGATCACCACGACGGAACGCACGGTACCGAACGGGACGCGACTGGCCTGAGAGATGCCGGGGCCCCAGGGGTACCGGGGCCACAGTGGAAAAACCCTTGGTGGAAACCCTGGTGGGAGCCGACCAGGGTGAGGGCAGGCTCATTTCGCCTGGGTCGCTCAGTTATCGCCCGGCGCGCTCCCGATCCAGCCAGACGACGATCCCCTGGGCGTTCAGGCGGATGTCGATCTGCAGCAGTTTTACGATGGCGTCCCGCGGTAGCGTCACGCCCTGGCGGTGCGCCCGGTCGACGTAGAGATCGGCGAAGTCCGTGGCGATGCGCTGCTCGCGGTCGTCGGCCGAGGCATGACGCCTGGCGATCGCCACCATGGCTTCGATCTGCTCGTGTAGATCGTTGGCGAGCCGCTTCACCTCGGTGACGCGGTCGAAATGGGTGAGGTACATCGCCTCCGGTTCGTAGCGCAGCATGCGTTCGATCGACGCGTGCGCGGCGTCGGGCTCGAATTGCACCGGCGAACTCGTGGGGATGATGAAGGCGCCGCCCGGAGAATCCAGTTCGCGGTAGGAAAGGCCAAAGATGTCGCCGGTGAAGAACGCGTTCGCGCGTTCGTCGTGGATGGCGATGTGGTGGCGGGCGTGTCCCGGGGTGTCCAGGCAGAGCAGGGCACGGCCAGCCAGGTCGACGACGAAACCGTCGTCTGCCTCGATCACGCGATCCTTGTCCACGGGAACGATCTGGCCGTAGTCACGGCGGACGGCGTCCTCGCCATAGACGGCATTGGCGCCTGCGATGAGGATCGAGGGATCGATCATGTGTCGCGCACCACGTGGATGCACGGCGAGCATGGCGTTGGGGAGGTGCCGCATGAGTTCGCCGGCGCCGCCGGCGTGGTCGAGGTGGACGTGGGTGAGGATCACCCAGTCGATGTCGCGTGGCTCCAGGTCGGCGGCTGCGATGGCGTCGAGGAAGCGCGGCAGCGAGTGCGTGGTGCCGCTGTCGATGAAGGCGCCTCGGCCGCGCTCCACCACGAGGTAGGCGGCGTCGAACGCTGGTCGGCCGAAACCGGTGTCGATGGTATGGATGCCGTGCATGCGGCCAAGATTAATGCAGAGGCGGGGCCGGGTGTGGAGGCTTCGTGTTGACCTTGGTGCCGAGGGTTCCGTGTGGGAGCCGCTTCAGCGGCGAACAGGACTGGCCCGCTGCCGCGGGATCGCCGATGAATCGGCTCCCACCAGAGCCGAAAACTTCGGTGGGAGCCGACCCTGTCGGCGATGAGCGTCCGGTCGGAGCGCCTGGTCAGAGCGCCTCGAAGATCCCCGCCGCGCCCATGCCCGTGCCGATGCACATGGTGACCATGCCGTACTTCTGCTTGCGGCGGCGCAGGCCGTGGATCAGCGTGGCGGCGCGGATGGCGCCGGTGGCTCCCAGCGGATGGCCCAGCGCGATGGCGCCACCGAGGGGGTTCACCTTGGCCGGGTCGAGGCCGAGGTCGCGGATCACCGCCAGAGCCTGGGCCGCGAAGGCCTCGTTCAGTTCGATCCAGTCGAGCTGGTCCTGGGTGATGCCGGTCTGCTTCAGCGCCTTCGGAATCGCTTCCTTCGGCCCGATGCCCATGATCTCCGGCGCCACGCCCGCGACCGAGAAGCCCACGAAACGTGCGAGCGGGGTCAGGCCGTAGTCCTTGATCGCCTTCTCGCTGGCGATCAACAGGGCGCCGGCGCCGTCGGACATCTGCGAGGAATTGCCCGCGGTGACCGAACCGCCGAACTGGCCGTTGCGGAACACCGGGCGCAGCTTGCCGAGCACCTCCAGCGAGGTGTCCTTGCGCGGGCCTTCGTCGGTGTCGATGATCCGGCGGTCTTCGCGGACGCTGTGGTTCTTCAGGTCCGGATAGCGATCGTCGAGCTGGAACGGCGTGATCTCGTCCTTGAACTCGCCCGCGGCGATGGCCGCGAACGCGCGCTCGTGCGATTGCAGGGCGAAGCGGTCCTGGTCCTCGCGGCTGACCTTCCAGCGCTCGGCGACCTTCTCGGCCGTGATGCCCATGCCGAAGGCGATGGCCCGGTTCTCGTCGTTCTCGAAGATCGCGGGGTTCATCGCGATCTTGTGGCCCATCATCGGCACCATGCTCATCGACTCGGTGCCACCGGCCAGCATGAGGTCCGCCTCGCCGAGGCGAATGCGGTCCGCGGCCATGGCGATGGCCTGGACACCGGACGAGCAGAAACGGTTGATGGTGACGCCCGGCACCTGCTCGGGCAGGCCGGCCAGCAGCACGCCGATGCGCGCCACGTTCATGCCTTGCTCGGCCTCCGGCATCGCGCAGCCGATGACGGCATCGGCGATCAGGGCCGGATCGATGCCCGGCGCCTGTTCGATCACGGCGCGGATCACGTGGGCCAGCAGGTCGTCGGGACGGGTGTTACGGAACACGCCGCGCGGCGCCTTGCCTACCGGGGTGCGGGTGGCGGCGACGATGTAGGCGTCTTGCACTTGCTTGCTCATGGGGTGGTTCCTTTAAGTGAGGAGGTCGGATGCGTAAGAGCGCGAGGCGCGTCAGTTACGCAGCGGCTTCCCCGTCGTCATCGTGTGCGCGATACGGGCCTGGGTCTTCTCGGTCTGCGCCAGTTCCACGAAGTGGCGGCGTTCCAGGGCGAGCAACCATGCTTCGTCGACCGGCGAGCCGCGTTCGATCTTTCCGCCCGACAGCGTGTCGGCGATGCGGCTGGCAATCTCGATATCGTGGGCGGAGGCGAAATAGCCTTCGGTCAGGTTCGCCAGCGAGGCCTTGAAGGTAGCGGTGGAGACATCGCCCGCGGCGGGAATGGCGCGGGCCGGCAATGGCGGGCGGTAGCCCGATTCGGCCATCGCCCGGGCCTGTGCCTTGGCCACGTGGAGCAGTTCGTAGTTGTTGAAGACGACGATGTCGTCCTTGCGCAACAAGCCCAGCGACTTGGCTTCCAGCGCGCTGGCGGAGACCTTCGCCATGGCCACGGTCTCGAACACCTTCTTCAGCGACTCGAACGGATCGTCCGGGTTTTCCTGCGCGGCGCGCACGGCCAGTTCCTTCAGGCCGCCGCCGGCGGGCAGCAGGCCCACGCCGGCCTCGACGAGACCGATGTAGCTTTCCAGCGCCGCGACGGTGCGCGCCGAATGCATCTGGAATTCGCAGCCACCACCGAGGGCGAGGCCGCGCACGGCCGCCACGACAGGCACCAGCGAATACTTGATGCGCATGCTGGTGGCCTGGAAGTTCGCCACCATCGCCTCGAACTGGGCGAGCTTGCCCGCCTGCAGCAGGCCGAGCGCACCCTTGAGGTCCGCGCCAGCCGAGAACGGCTCGGACGGCTGCCAGAGCACTACGCCGCGGAACTGCTGCTCGGCCAGTCCGATCGCATGCTGGATACCGTCGAGCACCTGGTCGTTGACCGTGTGCATCTTGGTCTTGAACGAGATCACGCCGATGTCGTCGCCCGTATGCCACAGGCGCACGCCGTCGTTTTCCCAGACCGTGCTGCCCTGATCGAACTTCTCGCCGAGGATCGGATCGGGGAAGGCCTGGCGGGCGTAGACCGGGTGGGTCGAGCGCGGCTTCTCGTCGTTGGCGCTGGCCGAGTAGGAGCCTGCCTTGCCGTGCACGCCGCTGCGGCCATCGGTGACCCAGGCAGGCAGGGGAGCGCTGCTCATGGTCTTGCCCGCGGCGATGTCCTCGGCGATCCAGCCGGCGATCTGCTGCCAGCCGGCGGATTGCCAGATCTCGAATGGGCCGAGCTTCCAGCCGTAACCCCAGCGGATGGCGAAATCGACGTCACGCGCGGTATCGGCGATGTCGGCAAGGTGGTAAGCGGTGTAGTGGAACAGGTCGCGGAAAACCGCCCACAGGAACTGCGCCTGCGGATCGGATGAGGCGCGCAGCTTGGCGAACTTCTCGGCGGGATCCTTGATGGCGAGGATGGCGGAGACCTCGTCGGAGGCCTTCGGTTCGGAGACCCGGTAGTCCTGCTTCTGCAGGTCGAGCACCAGAATGTCCTTGCCCGCCTTGCGATAGACGCCCGCGCCTGTCTTCTGTCCGAGCGCGCCCTTCTCGATCAGCGCCTTGAGCCATGCCGGTGGCTGGAAGTACTGGTGCCAGGGGTCGTCCGGCAAGGTGTCGCTCATGGTCTTGACCACGTGCGCCAGGGTGTCCAGGCCGACGACATCCGCCGTGCGGAAGGTGGCGCTCTTGGGGCGGCCGATGCCGGGGCCGGTCAGGGCGTCGACGGTGTCGAAGCCCAGGCCGGACTTCTCCGTGTGGTGCATGGTGGACAGCATCGAGAACACGCCGATGCGGTTGCCGATGAAGTTCGGGGTGTCCTTGGCGTACACCACGCCCTTGCCGAGCGTGGTCGTGAGGAAGGCTTCGAGGCCTTCGAGCACGCTCTTCTCGGTGAGTCGGGTCGGGATCAGCTCGACCAGGTGCATGTAGCGCGGTGGATTGAAGAAGTGCACGCCCGTGAAGCGGTGGCGCATTTCTTCCGGCAAAGCCTCGGCGAGGCCGTTGATGGACAGGCCCGAGGTGTTACTGGCCAGGACCGCCGTCTTCGAGACGTGGGGTGCGATCTTCGTGTAGAGGTCGAGCTTCCAGTCCATCCGCTCGGCGATGGCCTCGATCACGAGGTCGACGTCGGCCAGCAGGGCGAGGTCTTCCTCGTAATTGGCCGGGATGATCGCCGTCGCCAGGTTCTTGTCGGCCAGGGGTGCCGGCGAGAGCTTCGCGAGGTTGGCGATCGCCTTGATGGCGATGCCGCTCTTCGGGCCTTCCTTCGCGGGCAGGTCGAACAGCACGGTCTCGACGTTGGCGTTCGTCAGGTGCGCGGCAATCTGCGCACCCATGACGCCGGCGCCGAGAACCGCGGCCTTGCGAATGCGTAACGGTGTTGCGGTCATGGTGATCTCCGATAGCTCAAGAATCGTTCCCCGGTCAGCGGCTGGCCGGGGAATTCGAAACGGATGGGTTGCGCAGGCCGGCGGCGGCGAAGCGGATCAGGTGTTCGGCGGCGGTTTCGCGATGGTCGCGCTCGGCGACGTCGCTCTTGCGCTGGATGATGCCGAAGTCGGCCATGGCGTAAGTGAGGGCGCCGGTGACGATGTCCAGGCGCCAATAGATCTCTTCCTTGGCGAGGCCGGGAAGCAGGCGGCCGAACTCGCCGGCGAACTGGCGCAGCACGTGGCCATAGTTTTCCGAGAGGAAGCGGCGCAGGGTCTCGTTGTGTTCGGCATAGGCCCGGGCCAGGACACGGACGAAGGCCGCCCCGCCGCCGTCGACGCGGGAGAGGTCGAGCGCGGGCCGGATATAGGCGTCGAGGACGTCCTCCAGACGGGTATCGTCCTTGCCGGCCACCTTGCCCAGGGCCGCCAGACGGCGGCTGTTGAGTTCGTCCAGGCGGCGTCGGAACACTTCCTCGATCAGCTTGTCCTTGGAGCCGAAGTGGTAGTTCACCGCCGCCAGGTTGACCCGGGCCGCAGCCGTGACCTGGCGGAGCGAGGCTCCGGCGAAGCCATGGGTAGCGAACAGGGCCTCGGCGGCGCCGAGGATCCGCTCCTTCGTGCTGCGTTCGCGGGACGCGTAGGGTGCGCTCGTCATGTCGGCGGACTCCGGAGGCGGGTGGTTTGAATCAAACGATCGTTTGAGAGTACGCCCGGCTGCCCGGGCGGGTCAATCTGCGACCGCACATGCCTGCAAACGACTTGCGATTGAGCTAGAATCTGTCAAGATTTCGTGAGCTAAGTCAGTCATTCCGGACGGCTTTGGCCCCAAACGTTCACCGGGCGTCCGCACGGACCCTGGCAGATTTTCCTGTCCTTTTTCCATTTCCCGGAGCACCCGTATGGCGCTGGAGCGCACCCTTTCGATCATCAAGCCGGATGCCGTCAAGAAAAACGTCATCGGTGAAATCCTTGCCCGCTTCGAGAAGGCCGGCCTCAAGATCGTCGGCGCGAAGATGAAGCAGCTGACCCGCGAAGAAGCCGAAGGTTTCTATGCGGTGCACAAGGAGCGTCCGTTCTTCAAGGCGCTGGTCGAGTTCATGATCTCCGGCCCGGTGATGATCCAGGTGCTGGAAGGCGAGGGCGCCGTCCTCAAGAACCGCGACCTCATGGGTGCCACCAACCCGAAGGAAGCCGCCGCCGGCACCATTCGCGCCGACTTCGCCGATTCGATCGACGCCAACGCCGTGCACGGTTCGGATTCCGCCGAGAACGCCGCGATCGAGATCAAGTTCTTCTTCAACGACTCGGATGTCGTTTCGCACTGAGTGACGCCGTGAATACGCCCGCCGAAAAGGTCAACCTGCTCGACTTCGATCGCAAGGGTCTGCGCGAGTTCTTCGCCCAGATCGGCGAGAAGCCGTATCGCGCCGAGCAGGTCATGAAGTGGATCTACCACCGTCTCGAAAGCGATTTCGAGAACATGACCGACGTCGGCAAGGCACTTCGCGAAAAGCTCAGCGCCACTTGCTACATCGGGCCGCCGACGACCGTGTTCGAGAAGGCCGCGGTCGACGGCACCCACAAGTGGCTGCTCGGCATGGATGGCGGCAACGCCATCGAGACCGTGTACATCCCCGAGCCGACCCGGGGCACGCTGTGCGTGTCCTCCCAGGTCGGTTGCGCCCTGAACTGCCAGTTTTGCTCCACGGCCACCCAGGGCTTCTCGCGCAACCTCTCCACGGCCGAGATCATCGGCCAGGTATGGGTCGCGGCCAAGCACCTGGGCAACGTGCCGCACCAGCAGCGCCGCATCACCAACGTCGTGATGATGGGCATGGGCGAGCCGCTGCTGAACTTCGACAACGTGGTCAAGGCGATGAGCCTGATGCGCGACGACCTCGGCTTCGGCCTGGCCAGCAAGCGCGTCACGTTGTCCACGGCCGGCCTCGTGCCGATGATCGACAAGCTCTCGGCCGAGAGCGACGTTTCCCTCGCCGTGTCGCTGCACGCGGCCAACGACGAGTTGCGCACCGAGCTGGTGCCGCTGAACAAGCGCTATCCGCTGGCCGAGTTGATGGGCGCCTGCGAGCGCTACATCAACCGCGCGCCGCGTACGTCGATCACCTTCGAATACACCCTGATGAAGGGCGTGAACGACCAGCCGGAGCATGCCCGGCAGCTGATCAAGTTCATGCGCCGCCTCCCTGGGGCCAACAAGGTCAACCTGATTCCGTTCAATCCGTTCCCCGGCACGCGCTTCGAGCGGTCGGGGCAGGAAGAGATCCGCGCCTTCCAGACCCAACTGCTCAACGCCGGCGTGCTGACGATGCTCCGCCGCACCCGTGGCGACGACATCGACGCCGCCTGTGGCCAGTTGAAGGGGCAAGTGGTGGATCGTACCCGCCGTCAGGCGGAATTCCGCAAGAAACTCGCAGAGGGAGTGGTGAATGCGGCTTGAGCGGTGGGGGATGCTGGCGGCGCTCGCGTTCGCGTGTGCCGGCTGCGTGGGGGACGGCACGGGGTTGAAACCCTCGACGGCCGCCGATGACCGTGCCAAGGGCGCCGAGGTCCATACCGAACTCGGCCAGCGTTACATGCAGAACGGCGACCTCAAGGGCGCCATGGAGAAACTGCAGAAGGCGCTCCAGTTCGACCCGAAATACGTTCCGGCGCATACCGTGATCGCCGTTCTCTATGAGCGCATCAACGATCCCGTCAACGCCGAACTGCACTATCGCAAGGCCGTCGAGTTCGATCCGAAGAAGGGTTCGGTGAACAACAACCTCGCCGTCTTCCTGTGCAAGCAGAACCGTCCGGCGGAAGCGAAGACGTTCTTCGACCGTGCCCTGGCCGACCCGTTCTACGAGACCCCGGACCTCGCGTTGGCCAATGCCGGGACCTGCCTGCTGCAATCGCAGGATTACGACGCAGCCGAGGGTTATTTCCGCAAGGCCGTCCAGCGCAACCCGAATAACGCGGATGCCCTGTATCAGATGGCTCACGTGTTGTACCTTAAGAACGATGCATTCAGGGCCCGTGCCTTCCTGCAACGCTACGAGGCGTTGGGAACCCCGAGTCCGGATTCGTTGAAGCTCGGTCACGATATCGAGCTCCGTCTGGGCAACGGGGAGGGTGCCCAGGACTACGCCAAGCGCTTGCGTGAAAAGTTCCCGGATTCGGAACCCGCGCGCGCACTCGAAGCCACCGCACGTCAATGACCACAGCATCTTCGAATTCTTCCGGTCGGGACGGACGCGAACAGGATTTGTTCGCCGGGCTCGAGCCGAACGCAGACAGGGAGCAAAGCATGGACCCCCAGCTCGAAGCGGTTAGCGAAGACGGCGGTCGCGTACTGATCGACCACTCATCCGGCAGCACCGGCGGTTTTGGCGCGCGCCTCCGTGCGGCACGCGAGGCCCGCGGCTACAGCATCGAGGCCTGCGGACAGGCCCTGCGCCTGCCCACGCGCCTGCTGCGCCAGCTGGAAGCCGGCGAGTACGGTGGCATCGACTACCAGGTCTACCTCGCCGGTTACCTCTCCAAGTACGGCCGTCACGTCGGTGTCGACGAGGAGGCCATCCAGGCCGAACTCGCGCGCTTGACGCCGCGCCAGCCCGACCTCGTGGTCACGGGTGGCGTGTCCCATTCGCGTTACCTGCTCGAACGCTATGTCACGGCTGCCACCTATGTGGTCCTGACCGCGGTCATCGTCGTGCCGATGATCTGGTTGGGCGTGCGTGGCACGCTCGATCGCGACATGGCTCGCCTCGCGCCGCTCGACGCGGCGCCCGTGGCCCAGCAGGATGCGCCTGCCAGCTCGTCGTCGAGCGCGGTCGCCACCGCGGCCACCACCAGTGACAACAAGCCGGCCCCCGCGACCGAGCAGCACACCGAGGACCAGCAGCCGCTGCTCGCCTCGATGGCGATGTTCCCGCCGCTGGACCACACCGCCAAGGCACCGTTGGCCACCACGGCGGCGACGCCCGAGGCCGGCAGCGGGCAGGGTGGTCACAGCCTGACCCTGAACCTGCCTTCGGCCAGCTGGGTGGAAGTGACCGCCGCCGACGGTTCGCGGCTCGAGTACGGCATCCTGCCGGCGGGGACACAGAAGTCCTATCGCAGCGACACCGCGCTGGACGTTCGCATCGGCAATGCCAGCGGCGCCCAGGTGGCCGTCGACGGCCAGCCCGTGCAGCTGGACGGCTTCCGTCGCGCCAACGTGGCGAGGTTCCGCGTCGATATCCGCGACGGCAAGGCTGCGCCGGTCGCGTTCTGACCCTCCCCGGCACGTCGCGCGGCGCCGCCCGCCCGTGCTTTTCGGGTATCCTTGCCTATTGATCCGCGCCGCCCATCGCCGATGGCCGGTCGCGGGCTCGTTTCCTCCTTGGTTTTGCTGCGCGGAGCGCAGTGGGTGATTGCATGGCATTCGACGTATACGACGATTACGAACAAGGCGAACGCGTCCAGCAATGGCTGCGCAAGAACGGCGTTTCCATCGCCGTCGGCATCGTCCTCGGCCTCGTGCTGATCTTCGGCTGGCAGCAGTGGAAATCGCATCGCGCGAATCACGAGCAGGCCGCCGCCACGGAATACTCGGCATTGCAGGTCGCGGTGGCGCAGAACCGCGCCAACGAGATCGACATGCGTACCGAAACCCTGCTCAAGGATTATTCGGACACGGCCTGGTCCGTGTTCGCCGCCGGTGAGCGCGCACAGCGCAACGTCATGGCGGGTCAGCTCGACAAGGCCGCCGGGGACCTCGAATGGGCCCGGGCGCATGCCAAGGACGATTCCCTGAAGACCCTCGTCGACCTTCGCGCGGCACAGTTGAAGTACGCGCAGGGCAAGCCACAAGAGGCCATCGCCGCGCTCGACGCGATCAAGGGCGGCGCGTTCGTTGCGCTCGCGCAGGAACTCCGCGGCGATGCGCTGGTCAAGCTGGGACGCCCGGACGACGCACGCAAGGCCTATCAGGCGGCGATCGCCGCGATGGGCGACAGCGCACCGCAACGCGGTGTGGTTCAAACCAAACTCGATGATCTGGCCGTGGCCGGGAAGCAGGGTGCATGAAACGTTTCTGGGCAATCGCGTTGACTTCGTCGCTGGCCGTGCTGGCCGGCTGCCATTCGTTCAAGAAGGAAAACGTCGAACCGCCGACCCCGCTCGACAAGAAGTTCGAGCCCTCGCTCAAGGTCGAGCGCCTGTGGAAGTCCAGCATCGGTGATGGCGCGGCGGAATCCGGCGTGCGCATGCGCCCGACGGTCGCCGATGGCGTGCTGTATGCCGCCAGCACCGACGGCAAGATCGCCGCTTTCGATGCCGCCTCAGGCAAGAAGTTGTGGTCCAAGAGCACCCGCCAGCACGGCTGGTTCGGTTGGGGCGATGCCAAGCGTGAAGACGCCCGCTTCTCGGGTGGTCCGGGCGCCGCGGGCGATCTCGTCGCCATCGGCACGCTCGACGGTCACCTGTACGGCATCAACGCGAAGGATGGCGAGCGCCGCTGGGCCGCCGAGGTCTCTTCCGAAGTCATCACCGCGCCGGTCATCGTCGGCGATCTCGTCGTGGTCCGCTGCAATGACGGCCGCCTGTACGGTATCGACGCCAAGAGTGGCGAGCGCCGCTGGGTCTACGACCAGTCGCAGGTGCCGCTGCTCAGCCTGCGCGGCAATGGCCGCCTGCTAGTCGCCAACGGCGTGGTCTTCATGGGCAGCGATGCCGGCAAGCTCGTCGCCGTCCGCCTCGACAATGGCGAGAAGCTCTGGGAACAGACCCTCGCGAGCGGCGAAGGTCGTACCGAAATCGATCGCCTGGCCGATGCCGACGGCGCGCTCGTCCTCGATGGCAGCACGCTCTACGGTGCGGCCTACCATGGCCAGCTCACCAGCATCGACGGTCCCAGCGGCCGCCCGCTGTGGAACCATGCCTTCTCGACGTTCACCTCGCTGGACGTTCATGGCAATTCGATCTACGGCGTGGACGACCAGTCGCAGGTGTTCGCCTTCGACAAGTCCGGCGGCGCCAACGTCTGGAAGCAAGACGGCCTGAAATATCGCTGGCTCACGGGCCCGGCGGCGCAGGGCAACTACGTAGTGGTCGGCGACCTCGACGGTCATATCCACTGGCTCAATGGCAGCGACGGCAAGATCGTCGCCCGCGAGCGCCTCTCCAAGAAAGCCATTCGTGCCCAGCCCCTCGTGGTGGGTGACACCGTGTACGTCGAAGATGTCGAGGGCCATATCGGCGCCTACCGCATCCCGGCGAACTGATCCACAGGATAGATGTATCTCCCATGTTACCCGTCGTCGCTCTGGTCGGCCGCCCCAATGTCGGTAAGTCGACCCTCTTCAATGCGCTGACGCGTAGCAGGGACGCTCTCGTCGCCGATATGCCCGGCGTCACCCGCGACAGGCACTACGGTGTCTGTCGCCTTGGTCCTCGGCCCTTCGTGGTCGTTGATACGGGTGGCCTGTCGGGCAACGACGATGGTATTGAAGGCCTCACCGCCGTGCAGGTCCGCGCGGCGATCGCCGAGGCGAACCTGTTGGTCTTCGTCGTCGACGCGCGCGACGGCATCCTGCCCTTGGATGCCGCGATCCTCAACGAGCTGCGCCGCAGCGGCAAGCCCGTCATGGTCGTGGTCAACAAGACCGACGGGGTCGACGAGACGCTGGCGCTCGGCGAATTCGCCTCGTTCGGCATCGCCGACACGCTGCCGATGTCGGCAGCCCACAATCGTGGCGTCGATACGCTGGTGGCGAAAGCGCTGCCGTACCTGCCGGACGACCGTGAGGACGACCCGGGCCTGGAAGACCAGGGTATCCGTGTCGCCATCGTCGGCCGGCCGAACGCCGGCAAGTCGACCCTCATCAATCGCCTGCTGGGCGAAGACCGCCTCATCGTCTCCGACGTCGCCGGTACCACGCGTGACCCGATCCGCGTCTCGCTGGAACGGGACGGCCGCCGTTACACCCTCATCGACACCGCCGGCGTCCGGCGCCGGGCTCGCGTCGAGGAAGCGGTAGAGAAATTCAGTGTTATCAAGACGCTACAATCCATTTCTGCGTCGCAAGTCACCATCGTGATGATCGACGCGCGGGAGAACCTGGCCGACCAGGACCTCACGCTGATCGGCCACGCCATCGAGGAAGGCCGCGCGCTGGTCATCGCCGTCAACAAGTGGGACGGCATGGACAGCTACCAGCGCGAGCAGACCCAGAAGGCGCTGGAGCGGCGCCTGCAGTTCGCCGAATGGGCGAAGACGGTCTTCATTTCCGCCTTGCACGGTTCCGGATTGCGCGAGCTGATGAAGGCGGTCATCCGCGCCCACGCCGCCGCGACCAAGGAACTCACGTCCAGCGAGTTGACCCGTACGCTCGAAAAGGCCTACGAGGCCTACCAGCCCCCGCTGGTGCGCGGTCACGCGCCGAAGCTGCGCTATGCGCACCCGGGCGGTTCCAATCCGCCGACGATCGTGATTCACGGCAGCCGCACCAAACACATCGCGCCGGCGTATCGTCGCTACCTGGAAGGCTTCTTCCGCAAGCGCTTCCGCCTGGAAGGCACGCCGGTGCGGATCGATTTCCGCGATGGCGAGAATCCGTTCGCCGGCAAGAAGAACGTCCTGACGGACGGCCAGCAGCGCCGCCGCCAGCGCATGATCCGTAACGCGAAGCGACGCGAGAAGTAAGCGTCGCCCCGTCGAGGAGCCTCGCATGACCGAAGAGCTCAACCGGGACCGATGGCTGGCCGAACTGCGTTCGCGCATCGCCGAGGTCTCCGCCACCGAGGCACTGGCCCGGCAACTGGGCGGCGCCTTGCTCGTCGACGTTCGCGAAGACAACGAACGCGCCACCGGAACGCCTTCCGGCGCGCTGGGGTTGTCCCGCGGTTTCCTCGAATTGCGCATCGAACAAAGCGAGCCCGACCGGCAACGCGAGATCCTCGTGCTGTGCGGCAGTGGCCAGCGTTCCCTGCTGGGGGCCGAGGCGCTGCAGCGGATGGGCTACCGCAGGGTGTCTTCCATCGCCGGTGGGATGGGCGCATGGAAGGCCGCGGGCCTGCCGGTCAGTGCGGGCGCGTTGGATACGGACGCCGCCGAACGCTACGCGCGACAGGTGCTCTTGCCGCAAATCGGCGAGGCGGGCCAGGCGCGATTGGGTGAGGCGCGCATCCTGTTGCTCGGCGCGGGCGGTCTTGGATCTCCGGCCTTGCTCTATCTCGCGGCAGCGGGCGTGGGCCGTATCACCGTCGTCGACGACGATCGCGTGGAACGCTCCAATCTGCATCGGCAAGTCGTCCATGCCGACGGCCGTGTCGGCATGGGCAAGGCCGAATCGGCCCGCATGACCGTTGCGGCGCTGAATCCACGCGTGCGCGTGGACACGGTCGTCGATCGCCTGCGTGCGGAAAACGTCGAGGACCTGATCCGCGGCCATGACGTGGTGATCGATGGTGCGGACAACTTCGCCACACGTTATCTGCTGGCGGCGGCCACGAGACGGCTGGGTATCCCCATGGTCTACGCCGCCATCGAACGATTCACCGGCCAGGCCAGCGTCTTCGACCCGCGCCATGACGATTCGCCGTGCTATCGCTGCCTGTTCCCCGAGCCACCTTCGGCGGCGGATGCGCCGAACTGCAGCGAAGCCGGCGTGCTCGGCGTGCTTCCGGGATTGATCGGCCTGATCCAGGCCACCGAGGCGATGAAGCTGGTGCTCGGCATCGGCCAGCCGCTGGTCGGCCGGTTGCTTACCTACGACGCGCTCGGCATGCGCTTCCGCGAACTCAGGTTGCGACGCGATCCGAATTGCCCGGGCTGCGGGGCGGGGGCTCGTTTCGAGGGATACGTGGATCTAGAGCGGATGTGCGCTTCCGCTGGCTGAGGCTTCCGCCAGATCCTGGGCGATCACAGAATACATCGCGGCGTCGACAGAAATTCCTTTTATAACTAGCCTCTTGCGTAGCATTCCTTCGAAAGTGCTTCCAAGTCGTTCAGCCGTCTTCCGGCTCGGCAGGTTGTCCCAGGCGGCCACGATCTCCAGTCGCGACACCTGGACTGTCTCGAAGGCGAAGCGGATCGCCAGTTGTCCGGCTCGCGTCGCGATACCGCGCCCCTGCATCGACTCGCGTACCCAATACCCCAGGTTCGCGAAGCGCTGCTCGCGGTTGCGCTGGTTCACGCCCATGCCGCCGAGGATGGCGTCGGTACGCGCATCGACGATCAGCATCTCGTAGCCATCACCCAGCAACCAGTCCGTGCGGCACGCGGCCAGCCACGTTTCGGCGTCGGCCGTGCCATAACCCTCATGGCACCAATCCTGCCAGCGGCCCACGGTGGCGACGGATTCGCGCACGGCGGCGGCGAGCGTATCGGCATCCGTCGGCCGATGCGCTCGCAGCGACACGACGCCGTCGCCGAGGTTGTGCGGATAGGGAAGGGTATCGATGGTCACGCCCGCATTGTATCGGCGATAATGCCGCGTTTTCGCAGGGCGACCCTCCCATGACCGCACGCATCCTCGATGGCAAGCGCATCGCCCAGGAACTCCTTGAGCACATCGGCCGCCGTGTCGCCAAGCGCGTGGCCGAGGGGCGTCGTGCGCCGGGCCTCGCCGTCGTGTTGGTCGGCGACGACCCGGCGTCCTCCGTATACGTGAAAAACAAGCGCCGCGCCTGCCAGCAGGTGGGCTTCGAGTCGTTCGGCTACGACCTGCCGGCCACCACGACGCAGGACGAACTCTTCGCGTTGATCGACACGCTCAATGCCGATCCCGCCGTGCACGGCATCCTCGTGCAGTCGCCGCTGCCCGAACACATCGACGAGGATGCGCTGGTCGATCGCATCGACCCGGGCAAGGACGTGGACGGCTTCCAGGCCGTGAACGTAGGCCGCCTCGCGCTGCGCCGCTTCGGCCTGCGGCCGTGCACGCCGAAGGGCGTGATGACCCTGCTCGGTCATACCGACCGCCCCGTACGCGGCAGGCACGCGGTGATCGTCGGGGTATCCAACCATGTCGGCCGGCCTCTGGCACTTGAGCTGCTTATTGCAGGTAGTACAGTGACTTGCTGCCACAAGTTCACGCAGGATCTAGCCGGCTTCGTGGCCCAGGCGGACATCCTGGTCGTCGCCGCCGGTAAACCGGGCCTGGTCAAGGGCGAATGGATCAAGCCGGGGGCGGTGGTCGTGGACGTCGGCATCAACCGCCTGGAAGACGGGCGTCTGGTCGGTGACGTGGAGTTCGCGCCTGCCGCGGAGCGTGCCTCGTGGATCACGCCCGTGCCGGGAGGCGTCGGTCCGATGACGGTGGCGACGCTGATGGAAAACACACTCGAAGCCGCCGAGGCCATCGACGCCTGAGTCCGTCGGCGGCTGTCACTTTGTTGCAACGCACGGTATAATGCCGCGATTTACTCGCGGGACTAATGCTATGCGCATCCTTGCCGAGGCACTCACTTACGACGACGTGTTTCTGGTTCCCGGTCACTCCACGGTCATGCCGCGCGATGTGGACACCTCGACGCGCTTCACGCGCGGTCTCCGCCTGAACATCCCCATCGTGTCCGCCGCCATGGACACCGTCACCGAGGCCCGCCTCGCCATCACCATGGCGCAGAACGGCGGCATCGGCATCATCCACAAGAACATGACCCCGGCCCAGCAGGCCGCCGAAGTGCGCCTGGTGAAGAAGTTCGAGGCGGGCGTCATCCGCAGCCCGATCACCGTCCGCCCGGATACCTCGATCGGCGAGGTCATGGCGCTCACCCGCGCGCACAACATCTCCGGCGTGCCCGTGGTCGACGGCGAGAAGCTCGTCGGCATCGTCACCAGCCGCGACCTGCGCTTCGAGCGCAAGCACGACGACCCGGTCCGCAACATCATGACCCGGGAAGACCGCCTGGTCACCGTCAAGGAAGGCGCTTCCCACGACGAAGTGCTGGAACTGCTGCACCGCAACCGCATCGAGAAGGTGCTCGTCGTCAACGACGGCTTCCAGCTCCGCGGCCTGATCACGGTGAAGGACATCCAGAAGGCCCGCGACAACCCCAACGCCGCCAAGGACTCACACGAGCGCCTGGTCGTCGGCGCCGCGGTCGGCGTGGGCGGTGACACCGAGCAGCGTATCGAAGCGCTGGTCGAGGCCGGCGTCGACGTGATCGTGGTCGACACCGCGCATGGCCATTCGCAAGCCGTGATCGACCGCGCTGGCTGGGTCAAGAAGCGCTATCCGCAGGTCCAGGTCATCGCCGGCAACATCGTCACGGGCGAGGCGGCGCGCGCGCTGCTCGACGCCGGTGCCGACGCGGTGAAGGTCGGCGTGGGCCCCGGTTCCATCTGCACCACCCGCATCGTCACTGGTATCGGCGTGCCGCAGATCACCTCGATCGACCTCGTCGCCACCGCGCTGAAGGGCGAGATCCCGCTCATCGCCGACGGCGGCATCCGTTACTCGGGCGACATTCCCAAGGCGCTGGCCGCCGGCGCGTCCTCGGTGATGCTCGGTTCCATGTTCGCCGGTACCGAAGAAGCCCCGGGCGAAGTCGAACTGTTCCAGGGCCGTTCGTACAAGAGCTACCGCGGCATGGGCTCCATCGGCGCGATGCAGCTCGGCTCGAAGGACCGCTACTTCCAGGACGAGGCCGACGCCGACAAGCTGGTGCCGGAAGGCATCGAAGGCCGTGTGCCGTACCGCGGTCCGCTGCGCAACATCATCCACCAGATGATGGGTGGCCTGCGTGCCTCCATGGGTTACATGGGCGCGGCCAACATCGAGGAAATCCACCAGAAGGCCCAGTTCGTGAAGGTGACCGGTGCCGGCGTGCGCGAAGCGCATCCGCACGATATCCAGATCACGAAGGAAGCGCCCAACTACCGCCTGGACTGACGCCTCCGGGCGCTTCGCTCCAGGTACCCAGGACGCCCGCCGCAAGTGGGCGTTCTGCTTTTTGACATTCTTGAACTGCAGGCCGCCCGATGACCGACATCCATAGCGACAAGATCCTCATCCTCGACTTCGGTTCGCAGTACACGCAGCTGATCGCCCGCCGCATCCGCGAGATCGGCGTCTATTGCGAGGTCTGGGCGTGGGATCACGCGCCGGACGAGATCCGCGGCTTCAACCCGCGCGGCGTCATCCTGTCCGGCGGCCCGGAATCGGTCACCGAAGACGATTCCCCGCGGGCTCCGCAGGTGGTGTTCGAACTCGGCGTCCCCGTGCTCGGCATCTGCTACGGCATGCAGACCATGGCCGAACAGCTCGGCGGCAAGGTCGAGGCCGGCCATCACCGCGAGTTCGGTCCCGCCACGATCACCTTCGGCAGCTGCGCGCTGTTCGAGACGGTGGTGCAGGACGGCGAGTCGCTGGGCGTCTGGATGTCTCACGGCGACCGCGTCACCGCCATTCCCGAGGGCTTCAACGTGTCGGCGTCCACGCCGAGCCTGCCGCTGGCGGCCATGGCGGACGACCAGCGCCGTTTCTACGGCGTGCAGTTCCACCCGGAGGTGACCCACACCAAGCGCGGCATGGAACTGCTGCGCCGCTTCGTCGTCGACCTCTGCGGTTCGGCCACGCTGTGGGACGCCGCGCACATCATCGAGGACGCCGTCGAGCGCGTGCGCGCGCAGGTCGGCAACGATCGCGTGCTGCTCGGCCTGAGCGGCGGCGTGGATTCTTCCGTCGTGGCAGCCCTGCTCGAAAAGGCGATCGGCGACCAGCTCACCTGCGTCTTCGTCGACACCGGCCTGCTGCGTTTCCAGGAAGGCGACCAGGTGATGTCGACCATGGCCGAGCACATGGGCGTGCACGTCATCCGTGTCGACGCGAAGCAGCGCTTCTTCGACGCGCTCGCCGGCGTGGAAGACCCGGAGGCCAAGCGAAAGGTCATCGGCCGCTTGTTCGTCGAGGTGTTCGACGAGGAGTCGTCCAAGCTCGAAGGCGTGAAGTGGCTGGCCCAGGGCACCATCTACCCGGACGTTATCGAATCCGCTGGCAGCAAGACGGGCAAGGCCCACGTCATCAAGAGCCACCACAACGTCGGCGGCCTGCCGGAGCACATGAAGCTCAAGCTGGTCGAGCCGCTGCGTGAACTGTTCAAGGACGAAGTCCGTCGTATCGGCGTCGAACTCGGCCTGCCGCGCGAAATGGTCTACCGCCACCCGTTCCCGGGCCCGGGTCTGGGCGTACGCGTGCTGGGCGAGGTGAAGCCGGAATACGTCGACCTGCTCCAGCGCGCCGATGCGATCTTCATCGAGGAACTGCGCAACCACGGCCTCTACGACCGCGTCAGCCAGGCGTTCGCCGTGTTCCTGCCGGTGCGCTCGGTGGGTGTCGTCGGCGACGGCCGCGCCTACGAGTGGGTGATCGCGCTACGCGCCGTGGAGACAATCGACTTCATGACGGCGCACTGGGCACACCTGCCGTACGACTTCCTGGACAAGTGCTCGACTCGTATTATCAATGAGTTGCGCGGTATTTCTCGTGTTGTTTATGATATTTCGGGGAAGCCGCCGGCTACGATCGAGTGGGAGTGAGGGAGGGGCCGCAGCGGCTAACACGTACGAGCTATACATCGCTCGCGTGAATGTTCGTGCCTTAGGAGGTTTGGTAAGTAGCTGTTATTCAGGTATATTGCTAATATCTGATTTTCAGCTATATTGCGTTTACCAGGATCGCGAATATCCGCCATGCCTCCGACATCCCATCCGCTGCTCACCGCAAGCCAACTGAGTTCATTACTCCAGGCTGCGCGTAAGGTGCAGGGTCTGACCCAAGCCGCGTTAGCCACTCGTCTCGGGCTGAGCCAGTCGCGTGTCTCTCATCTGGAATTGAATGCCCAGGACTTGAGCGTCGAGCAACTCCTGGCCTGGTGCGCGGCGCTAGGCCTGGAATTGACTCTTGGAACCCGGGGCAGCGCGGCAGTTTCCGCGACCTCGAAATCGGCTTGGTGATATGGGGCGTCGATCACACAGCCGCAGCCTGTCCATCTGGACCAACGGGGTTCGGGTGGGGCGATGGACACTTCCTGCCCGCGGAGAGATGGAACTGCATTACGACCCGGACTGGGTCGCTGCCGACATAGGCCGGCCGCTGTCGCTGTCGCTGCCGTTCAACTTGCAGAACCTCCCGATCAAGGGAGAGAAGGTCGCCAACTACTTCGACAACCTCCTTCCGGACAGCGATGCCATCCGCCGCCGCGTCGCCGAGCGATTCAGGACGGGGTCGATCGATCCATTCGAGCTACTGAGAGTCATCGGACGCGACTGTATTGGAGCCGTCCAGATCCTGGATGGTGAAGAGGTGCCGAAGGGCTTCGATCATGTCGAAGGCGTGCCCTTGTCCGAGGAAGACATCGAGCGGCACCTGATCGAAACCGTTTCGCCGCACGCCTTCGGAGCGAGCGGAGATCCCGATGCGGACTTCCGCATCTCCCTTGCCGGTGCACAGGAGAAGACAGCTTTCCTCTGGTGGGACGGGCAGTGGCTCGCACCGCGTGGCGCGACGCCGACGAGCCACATCTTCAAGCTGCCGCTGGGCCTGATGGGAGGACGACGTGCCGATTTCAGTACCTCGGTAGATAACGAGTGGCTGTGCCTGCGGCTGCTGAAAGCCTATGGGTTGAACGTCGCCGACGCACGTATCGCGACCTTTGGCCGCCAGCGCGTGCTCGTGGTGGAGCGATTCGATCGTCGCACCGCCCCTGACGGGCAGTGGCTCATGCGCCTGCCACAGGAAGACTTCTGCCAGGTCGAGGGCTGCTCGCCGCTGCGCAAGTACGAGAACGAAGGTGGACCAGGTCTCAAGGCCCTGTTCGCCACGCTGCGACAGTCGGTGAACGCCGAAGCTGACATGAAGACCTTGATGACGGCACAGGTACTGTTCTGGTTGCTGCGGGCACCCGATGGCCACGCCAAGAATTTCAGCATCCATCTTCTGCCGCGCGGACGCTTCCATTTGACCAGGCTTTACGACGTGATGTCGGCCTATCCGGTATTGGGCGAGGGTCCCAACCAGTGGTCGCCCCACGACATCAGGTCCGCGATGGCACTGCTCGGCAAGAACCGGCATTACGACATGCACGGCATCCAGCGCCGGCACTTCAACAGCACCGCGCGAAAGGTCGGCTATGGCTCGACCGCCGAGCCGATCATCGAAGAACTTCTGGCCCGTACGCCAGCAGCCATCGCCGAAGTACAGGCCGCCCTGCCGAAGGACTTTTCCCCGCGTGTCGCGGAATCCATCCTGGGCGGCCTTCAACAGGCCGCAACTGCACTTGGTGCGATGCTGCCATAGGCAAAGAGAACCCGGTCCTTCCCGACCCTCATCGTGCTGCGGTGACTTCACGATTGCGCGCCACGATCTCCTCGTGGCTGGGCGGTGTCTTCGCTTCCATGAATCCCTTGATCAGCGCATCGCGATCATGGGGCGCGCGTGCCTTGTCCGCTGTGGATAGCGCGTCCCCCGTCGCCGATGGAGTCGACATGAGTCCTGAACTGCGCTCGGCCGCGCTGGCGTGCGCGATGGACAGCATCGAGGCGCTGGCGGCTTAGTACCGATTGCCTATCGCCGGCTGTGCGGGACTCCCGTACGATCGAATCACAAAGCCGGTCAGCGGCCCGTAACCAGGCCGCTGGCTCGCTTTCGTCCAGGGGATTCAGCGGTACACGCCACGCTCTTAGCCATAAGGGGATGTACATGCCGCTTTACTTCGTCGTCTTCCTCGCCATGCTGGCCGTTTCCGTGCTCCTTTATCTCGGAGCCGTCGCGACAGCGGCCATCACGCGGCATTCGCCGCCAAGCTTCGTCCCCGGGACGGCCACGAGCTCCTTGCAAGCTATCGGAGTTGCCTTGCTATGGTCCTCCGTTGGCGTCTGCTGGCTCCTGTTCTTCAACGTGTACCGCATTCACGTGGACATCAGCGCGTATGGCGATGCTGCCTTCCAGGCATTCAGCAGGGGCTATACGCGGCGATTGCCGATCGTCGTGCTGCCCTACGCGGCGACATGCCTGGTCTGGACCCTCGCGTTGTGGAGCGCGCCGGCACGCATGTCCCGCCGGACATTGTGGATCATCGCGACGATGATGATCGTCTCGATCGCCAGCACGCCCTGGGCCGCGGGCGCGCAGGATGCCATGCAGGATCACGGGTACAGCGAGGCGGCCTATCGTCAGCTTCAGGCTTCGCACCTGGTTCGCAGCGTTGCGGTTACGATCGCGGCGGTGTGGGCACTTGCTGAAGTGTGGCGCCTACCGAAGTCTTGAGCCGCCGTGCTCGCGGTGGCTACCAAAGCGGGTTGGCGTCAGAAAATGCTGTGACTCAAGAAATCAACCTTCCGGCGGCCCGAACAGGACCCGCGCGCATTCTCTCCCATTCCTTACGGATTTCATGTCGTGGAACATCTGAATCCAGGCATGCAAGGCGATGCGGAAGGGGTTATGGCTGTATAGGGGTTTCACCAGGCCATACCGCGGCGGCTCGTCCTCACGTTGGCGACGGAACGTACCGAATAGCCTGTCGAACACGATCAGCACGCCGCCGTAGTTGCAATCGATGTAATCGGGATTGCTGGCATGGTGCACGCGGTGGTGCGAAGGCGTGTTGAGCACGAATTCTATCGGCCGCGGCAGTTGTCCTATCAGTTCGGTATGCAACCAGAATTGATACGTCAGGTTCACCGCGAGCGCGGCGACCACCAGCGGCACCGGAAATCCGATCCACACCAGCGGCGCGAAGAATACCGCTGCACCGGTGATCTGTCCGGTCCAGCCGAGCCGATACGCGGACGACAGCGTGTACTGGTTCGGCGAGTGGTGAACCGAGTGATTCAGCCAGAACCAGCGGATGCGGTGGTCGGCACGATGCATCCAGTAATAGCAGAACTCCTGGCCCACGAAGAGCAGGGTCCAATGCCACCAGCGATCCATCGCGAAGGTGGCGATGCGCCACTCCCATACCGTATAGAGCAATGCCCCGACAATACCGGGCTTGAGCGCTCCATTGACCAGCATGCGGCCCAAGGCATCGCCCAGCGACGCCCAATAGGCTTTCCAGTCGTGATCGCGGCCGCTACGTCGCCGCAACCATCCTTCGGCAGCGGCGATCAATGCGAACAACGGCAGCGGTACCAGCAGCCAGGCGAAAAGCGAAGTATCCATGGCGATCGCTTCGATAGCTCAGCGGCCCAGGCGTTGGCGCGCGAGTTCGGAGGCCTGCTTGAGTTCGCTGGGAGACAATTTGCCGTCCTGATCGGCGTCGAGCTTGTCGAAGTTCTTGGCCACGCGCGGTAGCTTGGCGTCGGCTTCCTGGCGGTCGATAAAGCCGTCGCCGTTGGTATCCGCCGCTTTCAGGCGTTCTTGCATGTCGTGCTTGGCTTGAGCCATGTGCTGAAGGGCTTATGGCTTTGTAGCTGTCGATGTGGGCGGCGGCTGGTCTACCGTCCTGGAAGCCGTGACGCCTTGCGATAAGTTTTCGGCGAATGGCCGGTCATGCGCTTGAAGGCGTTGCTGAAGGCGCTTTCGGATGTATAGCCGAGCGACTGGCCCACAAGCGCTACCGGCGTGTTCTCCTCCCGCAACGCGCGTTCGGCGAGACGCATGCGCCATTCGGCGAGATAGGCCAGCGGTGCGACGCCTGCGATCGTCCTGAAGTGAAAGGCGAATGTCGTTCGTGACATGGCGCATGCCCTGGCGAGTTCGTCCAAGTGCCACGAACGCGCGGGGTCGCCATGCATCAGCCGCAGCGCGGGTGCGATGCGTGGGTCGCTCAAGGCACGCAACCACCCGGCCGGCATGGGACCGGATGTCTCCAGGTGGGCGCGCAGCACCTGGATGAAGAGAAGCTGCGCGAGTTGCGCCGCGACGAGCTGCGTTCCCGGCCGATCGGCCGCCCGCTCCTCCACGAGCTGGTCAAGAAGCCACCGAAAACTCATGGCCTGCCGTGACGCCGCCGGCACGTGGATCCACGGCGGCAGGACATCCGCCAGCAGCCGCTCGCTTGCAGGATCGAGCAGGACGTGCCCACCGATATGGGCGAAGTCATTGCCGTCCCCCAATATGGCAGTCGTCCTGCCCGTGCCGGAGAACACGTTCATTGCGTCCACGGGCGTGATTTCGAGATCGCTGGCGAGGACGAACGAGCGCTTTGCCGTTATCAGTCCCACGTCTCCTGTTCCGAAATGGACCGGTTCGGCTTCGCCGTCGATGTGGACCCAGCAGGCGCCTTTCACCACGGCGAAGAACTTGATCTTGTCCGGCGCTGGGAAACGGATCGCCCAGGCACCCCCTGCGATGAAGCCGCCGGTCACCAGCGATTTCGCATTCGTGAACTTGAGGATGTCGGAGAAGGGATCGGTGCTCACGGTCGTACGTTCGCGCAAGTTAATCGCACTATAAAGCATTAACAGTGCGAACTTTGCATCTTAACCTGTCGTTCCCGTCGGACGCCCGAACGGCCTCCTTCTTCTTCGGCCAACGGCCATTCTGGAAACGACATGAACGACAAAGACGTGCAGGTTCTCGTCACCGGTGGAACCGGCTTCATTGCGCAACACTGCATTCTGGCGCTACTGAATCACGGCTACCGTGTGCGGACCACGGTGCGTTCGCTGGCTCGGGAGGTCGAGGTGCGCGAGAACCTCAAGACAGGTGGAGTCGAGCCGGGCGATCGCCTGTCATTCGTCACCGCTGATCTGGGCGCGGACCAAGGCTGGGCTGAAGCTGCCGCGGATTGCGTCTACGTGATGCACGGTGCTTCACCGACGCCGACGGGTGCGCAAACGAGCGAAGAGGAATGGATCAGGCCAGCGGTCGATGGCAACTTGCGAGTACTGCGTGCCGCGCGCAAGGCCGGGGTCAGGCGCGTCGTATTGACCTCGGCTTTCGGCGCGATTTGCGCCGGGCACGGGCCGATGAAACGTCCCTTCAACGAGACCGACTGGAGCGACCTGACCAGCAAGCATGTTTGGCCTTATCAGAAGTCCAAGACATTGTCGGAGCGGGCGGCCTGGGACTTCATCGCCCGCGAAGGGCAGGGCATGGAATTGGCGGCGGTGAACCCGGTGGCCGTCCTGGGCCCTGCGCTGGGAGCCGACTATTCGCATTCCATTCGTCTGATCAAGAATCTCATGGACGGACAACCGGGAAATCCCAGGATCAATTCGGGCTTTGTCGACGTGAGGGACGTGGCCGACCTGCATCTGCGCGCCATGACCCATGATGCCGCCAAGGGCGAACGCTTCCTGGCGATCGCAGGCGAGAGCATGTGGCTGGCGGATGTGGCGAAGGTACTGAAACAGCGGATGGGGGCGGCCACCGGCAAGATATCGACACGGGTGTTGCCTGACTGGCTGGTACGCCTGGGGGCGCTGAAGGACCCGGCATTGCGAGGGGCAATTCCGTTTCTTGGCGTGAATCTGAATGCCACCAGCGAAAAGGCCGTGCGGCTGCTGGGCTGGTCGCCGCGGCCGCGCGAGGAGGCTATTGTTGCGACGGCTGAGAGCCTGATTCGGCTTGGCCTGCTCGATTCAGCGGCGGACGGAGTGTAGTGATGCCATCGATGCGGCGGCCGAAGCCGCCGCACGGTCCGGAACAACGGAAGAATGGTCAGGTTTGCAGGTAGCCCACCCGGGTGACGAGTTCATCTATCACCGCGTCACTGTCGCCACCGTTCTCGCCATCGCCCCAGGTCGAAATCATCGCCTGATCGGTCAGTGCCGCAAATCCGAAGGTCGTCACGTAGAGGGCGCGACCCTGCCGAATGATTCCGTTGTCCTCGTAGTATCCACCATGCTTCGGATTGCCCCACGCCATCACCTGCCAACCGTCCGCGGGCAAGACGGCGAAGGCGCCGCCGCTGCCAGCCACCTGGACGATCGTGTCCAGGTTACGGATGGGCGAGTCGGCCGCCAGGAGACCGCCTTCGTCGGGATGTCCCCATGCCTCCACACGGCCGTTCTCTCGTAGGGCCACGAACGCGGCGCTATTGCCTACCACCTCGATGACATCCGTCAACCCAGTGATCTGGATACCTGGATGCCCGCCATGATCGGCGTCGCCCCAGGCGGCCACACTCCCGTTCTTTCGCAGCACCGCGAATGCGCGTGCCGTACTTGAAATCTCGACGATGTCGTCGAGGCTGGCAATCTCCGCCGTCAACACTCCACCGAAACCCGGATCGCCCCATGCAACCACGCTGCCGTTAGCCCGGAGTGCGGCAAAGGCGCTCTCGCTGCCAATCACCTCGACGATATCCGTCAGGTCCGCAATATCGGGTGGAACGTTTCCCGCGTTTCCCCAGGATGTGACACGGCCATCGCCCAGGCGCGCGGCAAAGCCGTATCCAGCATTGGCGATGTCGACGACGTCATCCAACGCCGGTTGTTCGGCGCCATAGTTCACGTGGCCCCATGTCACGACCTGCCTGTTGGCACGCAGCGCCGCGAAGGCGCCAAGACTGCCGACGATCTTGACACCATCGGTGATCGTCGGAAGCGGCACCATATCGGCGCCCGTGACTTCTCCCCAGTTCACCACGTCGCCGTTGGAACGGAGTGCGGCGAACGCAAGGCCACTGCCGACGATATCGACCAGGTCCGTCAAGGCGGCAATGTCGTCGCTTGCCACGCCTCCGACCCCAGACGCTCCCCAGGGCACCACGTCACCCGTGTCCCGCAACGCGGCGAACGCCGACCAATTCAGAGCCGGTAACGCCCCGTGCCCACGCCTTGGCTTCATGGCAAACGTCGAAACGTTCGCCAGATGATTTGGGGGAGTCGCATCGAATCCAGCATGCGTCCTTGCATGGCTTGTTTCTCTGGAGGTCGGGGTCGGCCTCTTCGTTGCAGTTTCTCGATCATTCGTTCACGAGCGTGAACGGAGAGTCAAAGGGGCTGGCAGCGGTCGTGCCGGGCAAGATGGACTGCTGTTCCTCTCAAACGATGCCCTTGCTGGCACCGACTGGTGACGAGTGAAGCAGGACAGGCGGCTGGATCTGTAATCGTTTTTACGCAATATTTTAAGTTTCTAATTATATTTAGTCATGCTTACTTGCCCGACGACCTATATATCCGTGTAAGAATCGGTTTTGAGCATCGGAAACCGTCCTGGTCCAAGAGAGACATCATGACCGACTTGCCCACAGACCCCATCGGAGCCGGCTGGCTGTGCCAAGCCTATGGTGTGCTGCCGTTGGGAAGGCTGCCTGTGATGAGCCAGGTGGGTGGGCGACGTGCAACCCAGGTCAATGAAGGTTTTCGCCTCGAAACCTACACCGAGGCCATGCGACCGGCCGCGGAGCCCGCAGCGCATCTGCAGTTCCACTTGCGGCACGAGGTTCCCCATCTCGAATTCCTGGCCCGTCTGTTTGAGCGGATGGGACGAGGTATCGTCCAAGCCTGGATCGCGGCCGAGCCCACCGGGCAGTACGCGCGTCGTGCGTCGTTCCTATATGAGTGGCTGACAGGAGATGTCCTGGACGTGCCTGAACGGCTGGGTGGCAACTATGTCGATGTCATCGACGATGGCAAGTTGGTGGCTGCATCCCGCGACCGGGTGATCAAGGTGCAGCGCTGGCGGGTGAATGACAACCTGCCCGGTAACCGCGAATTCTGCCCTATCGTGGTGAAGACGGAGGCGATGACGAGGGCGGCCATGCTGGACGTGCCTCGTTTGTTTGACGAATTGACAGTCGAGTTTGGTGAGGACCTGTTGCTGAGAGCGGCGGTCTGGATGACCTTGCGCGAGAGCAAGGCCAGCTTCGCCATTGAAGGCGAGGCCGACCGCGTGGGACGGGTTCAGCGCTTCGCCGACGTGATGGCACGGCGTACCGGGCAGGGTGACGCGCCCCTGAGTGATGCGGCTCTTGCCGGGTTGCAGCAGGAGATCCTGGGCGGCCGGACGACGGTCACTCATTTTGGGGTACGCCAGTCGCCGGTGTTCGTTGGCGAAACCGTGCGGTACCAGGAGATCGTGCATTACGTCGCACCGGCGGCCGACGAGGTCAGCGCGATGCTCGAAGGGTTGCAGGTTTTCCTCGAAAAGACGCAAGGCCAGTCGCCAGTGATGCGCAGCGCCGTCGCCGCCTTTGGCTTCGTATACATCCACCCCTTAGCTGACGGCAACGGTCGCGTGCATCGGTTCCTCGTCAACGATGTACTGCGACGCGACGGCGCGATTCCCGATCCAGTAATCCTGCCGATCTCGGCAGTCATCACGGACGACGCGGGTGAGCGTCGCGCCTATGACAGGGTGCTTGACCAGGTGTCCAGGCCGCTGATGCAAGCCGTACGCGAGGACGTCGTCTTCGAACCCATGCAAACCACATATCCGGATGGCGTGGTGTCCAACTTCGCTTTTCATGGTGAAAATCAGGCTAGGCCACTATGGCGTTATCCCGACCTCGGGCCGCATGTGGTCTTCCTGGCCAATATCATCGGTCGGACATTGACTGAACAGATGCGCGAAGAGTCGCGTTACCTCCGCAGCCATGCGCGCGCGCGCGCCGCGCTGAAGGAAGTGGTCGAGATGCCCGACCAGCAGGCGGACCGTGTGTTGCGCTCGATCGAGCAGAACCATGGCGAGTTGAGCAATGTGCTGGCCAGGGAGATGCCTGTCCTGAACCAGCCCGGCGTGTGGATCGAGATCATAGATGCCGTTTCCCAGGCTATGGGAAATGGTGGGGCAGACGCCGCGGTGATCGATCGATATCGCCCAGGCAGGCCCGTCGGCCGCTGATGCTGGCCAGCGATTAGTGAGCCATCCGCATAGCCGCATGCGGATTCGCGGTCTTCCGAATGAACAGCCGACGTAATAGATTTCCGGGCATTACGTTTCGTAGGGACGCAGGCTTCACTCCATATGACCCAAGAATCAGCGGCATCCGAAACCCTCTCTGTTCACCAACAAGCCATCGTCCCCATCGCCGCCTTCGCCGCCACCGGCGGCATCGACAAGTTGAGCGTGGCCCTGGAACAAGGACTCGACGCCGGCCTGGCCGTGAGCGATACGCGGGAAATCCTGGTACAGGTCTACGCGTACGCGGGCTTCCCACGTAGCCTCAGTGCCCTCGGCGCCTTCATGAAGGTGTTGGAGTCGCGCAAGGAACGAGGCATCCGTGACGTGGCCGGACAGCCCCCGAGCCGCGCCATCCCCAAGGGCGACGCATTGCTTGCCGCGGGAACCGCCAACCAGACCCGGTTGGCGGGCGGCCCCGTCAAGGGACCCGTATTCGATTTCGCGCCGGCGGTCGACGAATACATCAAGACTCATGTGTTCGGCGACATCTTCGAGCGCGACAACCTCGACTGGCAAAGCCGTGAACTCGCCACCGTTTCCATGTTGGCGGCGCTGTCCGGAGTGGAGTCGCAACTGCAGGCGCACATGCGCATCTGCATGAATATCGGAATTTCGGCGAGCCAATTAGGTCGACTCGTCCAAACGCTGGCCGATCGTGTGGACGTCGAAGCGTCGAGGCGGGCACATGACGCCTTGGAGCGGCAGCTAGCCTCCGCGTAAGGACGTTTACCCGGCTATCCGGTGACCGGCAAAAAACTCCACCACGCTCCAGGGTGAGCGGTCGTTGAAGAACAGCCGGAGATTCTGGTCCGACTCGGCCGCCGTGGTGGCGCTGCGAGGAAAGAGGTCCTTCTCGTACGCGGCGAGCGCGGCTTCGACATCCTCCGGATGGGCGACGATGGCCTTCGCCAGCTCCGCGCCGTCGAACATGGCCAGGTTCGCACCTTCACCGGCGAAGGGTGACATCAGGTGTGCGGCATCGCCGAGCAACGTCACGCCGCGCACGCGATCCCAGCGGTGGTGGATGGGGAGGGCATGGATGGGGCGGGGTACGGGTGGGGTTTCGCTGTGCCGGATGAGCGTGGTCAGTTCGGGCGCCCAGTCGTCGAACTCTTCCGCGACGCGCGCCAATGCGGCCGCCGGATCGGAGAAGTCGATGCCGGCGAGCCATTCTTCAGGCATGTTCAATGCCACGTAGGCATGCAACGTGGCGTTGGCCTCGCGGTGCGCGAGGATGCCTTTGCCCGGAGCGATCGCCAGCAGCGTGCCGCCACCCACGGCTTCCGCGGTGGCCTTGTAGCGAGTGTCGCTATCGAAAAGGTACGTCTCGATGAACGACGTGCCGAGATAGGCAGGCGTGGCGCTGGAGAGGAGAGGGCGGACCCTCGACCAGGCGCCATCGGCACCCACGAGAAGCCCGGCGGTCGTCGTCGAGCCATTGGCGAACGTGAGGAAATACCGTCCGTCACCGATCGGACTCGCCGTGGTTAGCTTGTGTCCCCACTGGATCGTCCCGGTGGGAAGTGAGTCGAGCAGAATGCGGCGAAGGTCGCCGCGGTGCACTTCGGGCCGGCTGCCGTTGCCCTCGTCCAGGTCATCGAGCAGGACGGTGCCGTGCTTGTCGAGCACCCTCTGGGCATCGGCACCCGTCTGGATGATCCCGAGGAAGGCGTCGTAGAGTTCCGCGGCCTTGAGGGCAAGCTGGCCGTTGTACTCGTGGATATCGAGCATTCCTCCTTGCATGCGAGCGTCCGCCGAGGCTTCCGCTTCATAGATGGTCGCTGCGATGCCATGCAGGTGAAGGATTCTCGCGAGCGTCAGGCCGCCGAGGCCGGCACCGACGATGGCGATAGGGGACTTCATGAGCCTGCTCCACGAACGAACCAGCGGGCAGCTGCTTCGTCCAGCTCGCCGACATCGGGGGCGCTTTCCGAAGCCCATGCGACGTACCCATCCGGGCGTATCAAGAGGGCACTCAGTCCGAAGGATGCCTTCGGGCGGCCTGTGACATAGGCGATGCGATCGCCGTATTCGCCGGCGAACCTTTCGAGCGAGACGTTTTTCCCGAAATCGAGGAGGACACCACGGCCGTCATGCATCAGCTCACCCATCGTCCTGCCGTCTTCGAATTCGAACTCGGGAACACCGAGGCCCAGCAAGGGATGCCCGTCGCCGAAGGGGCACCGGGTGGAAAGGCCCCACACTTTTCCAGCGAAATAAGTCGCGCCGTCGCGCGTATCCATGAGGTCGCGGACGATCGCGTTCAGCGCGCGGGCGTGCGGCTCGGGTCGCATGATGGCGACCTGTGCGCGTGACCAGTCGAGCACCTTCTCGCCGATCGGGTGCCGTTCCGCCTGATAGCTGTCCAGCAGGCCGGCGGGTGCCTTGTTTTTGATGGCCGCGGCAAGCTTCCAACCGAGGTTCATCGCATCGCCCAGACCCAGGTTGAGCCCCTGGCCGCCAAGTGGCGAATGGATGTGTGCGGCGTCGCCTGCGAGGAAAACGCGGTCCTTGCGATAAGCCGTGGCCTGCCGCGCGCGATCGGTCCATGTCGTCGCGATGTGCAAGGCGTCGATGGTCACGTCGGTGCCCGAGATGCGCCTCAAGACATCCTGCACGTGTTCGCGGGTGATGGGCATTCCGCCCGCATGGAACGCACCGCCGTCAAAGTCCTGTATCGCCAGGTGACCCGGTTGCGACTGCAGGTACATCCCGCGGGGCGTCATGTTGCGGCCCGGCTTCAGCTTCTCCGGATCGGCGATGTCCACCTTCGCCGTATAGCCCGTGAACTCCGGTTCGGTACCGGCGAATTCGAAGCCGCCCAGCTTGCGGACGGTGCTACGGCTTCCATCGCAACCCACGAGCCATCGGCCTTCGAAAACCCGCTCGTGAGAATGCACGGCAACCCCATGCCCGGTCTGATGAAAGCCCGTCACGGCATGCCCCCGCAGGATGCGAACGCCACGGGTTTCCGCGCGCCGGGCCAGTACGGATTCAAGCTCTTCCATTTCCGACAGCAAATGGGTGGGCGTCGAACCCGGCAGGCGATAGGTCCATCGAGCGGTGTCGATGTCGTCGTCGTGAAAGGGGATGCCGGCGAAATGCCCCGCTTGCCGGCGCGGCCCCTGCCCAACATGTTGATGCGGAGTCTGGATGCGCTTGTGGGTCTGCAATTCATGCAGCAGTCCGCGCCGGTGAAGGGCCTCGGTCGTGGGCGCCGAGAGGCCGCGTATCCCGAAGGGCACCCGTTTCAGCGGTGAGTCGGGGTCTTCGGCCCTTTCCAGCACCAGCACGGAGCATTGGGCCAGGGCCAGCTCGCAGGCGAGGAACAGGCCCACCGGGCCGGCGCCGGAAATGATCGCGTCGTAGCTTTCGTCGTTATGGAACGTCATTCCATCATATTGGAACGGCGTTCCATCTATGTCAACATACGGGGCATGGGCAAACGTGTACGACGAGAAGAATCGCTATCGCGGGACCGCATCATCGAGGCGTCGATCGCGCTCCTGGACAGCCGTGGAGAAGGCGGGCTGACCTTTCGCGCGCTCTCCGAGCGGTTGGCGACCGGGGCCGGCGCCATCTATTGGCATGTCGAGAACAAGGGCGACTTGCTGACCGCAGCCTGTGATGCGGTCGTCGCGCGCACGATGGCGCCGTGCGCGGCCGGAGCCTCGCCTGAAGACACCATCCGCGCCTTGGCCCTCGGCCTGTTCGACGCGATAGATGCGCATCCCTGGGTCGGCTCGACACTCACGCGCGCGGCGGGGCAGGCGCCCATGCTGCGGATCGTCGAATGCCTGGGCCAGCAGGTCCGTGCCCTTGGCCTGTCCGATGAAGGCCAGTGGACGGCAGCGTCGGCGCTGTTGCACTACATCCTGGGTGTTGCCGGACAGAACGCGGCAAACACACAATTCGCCCGTGCGCACGACATCGACCGCGCTGATTTTCTGGGAGCGATGGCAACCGTCTGGTCCCAACTCGACCCGAACGACTATCCCTTCACGCGCAGCGTCGCCGATCGCATGCGCGAGCACGACGACCGTGCCGACTTCCTCGCGGGGGTCGATCTCATTTTGTGCGGCATCGCGTCACAAGGCGGGCGCTGACGTGCGCGTTTCCGGCGGGTTCGACACGTCCGGCCGGTGTGGCTAAAGTCGCGGGGGATGCCACCCCCGACCACGGAGAAGCGAGATGACCGACGGTAAATTCACGAACTGTCTGTTGTTCCATGGCGACGAAGCGCGCAAGGCCGCGGAGTTCTACGCGGCGACATTCCCGGATAGCCATGTGGGTGCCGCGACGGACCATCCTGGCGGCCCGCCGGGCACCGAGTTGATCGTCGAGTTCACCGTGCTCGGCCAGGCCTTCGTCGGCATCAACGGCGGGCCGGACATCAAGGCCAACGAATCGGTCAGCTTCATGATCCTGACCGACGACCAGGCCGAAACGGATCGCTACTGGAACGCCATCGTCGACGGTGGCGGCGAGGAGAGTGTCTGCGGCTGGTGCAAGGACCGCTGGGGCTACTCCTGGCAGATCACGCCACGCGCCTTGCTCGCGGCGATGAGCCACCCTGATCGCGCCACCGCCAAGCGGGCGATGGAGGCCATGATGTCGATGCGCAAGATCGATATCGCCAAGATCGAGGCGGCCGTTCGCGGCGGCTAAGACGGTACGTTGCGCTGCAAGAAGCCATGGACGGCTTCGGCGATGTGCTCCGGATGCGTCTCGACAAGCCAGTGCCCGCCGTCGAAGTAGTCGATCGTGATGTCCTCGACGTCGCGGCGAAAGGCCTCCGCCTGTTCCGGCCCGTAATACTGGTCACCTTTTCCCCACAGGACCTGGGTGGGAACCCGAGACTGGCGCAGCCAGGCCTGGACCTGCGGATAGAACGCGACGTTGCTCGAATAATCGCGATGAAGATCGAGCATGGCCTCGGTGACACCCGGCCTCCGGATGTGATCGCAGGCGAGGCGAATCACGGACGGATCGATGCGTTCGACGATATGCGTGGGAAGGTTTTCGACGAATTCGCGGCGGATACCACTCTCGTTGAGCAGTGAAGCGCGCATGCTTTCCCGATTGCCAGCCGATGGATCGCGCCAATAGGTTTCGGCCGCCGACCAGGCGTCCGTGCGTCCGGGTTCGAAATAGGCTTCGCTGTTCTGGATGATGACGGCCGCTGGCCGCACCGTTCCGTTTGCCAGCAATCGGTAGCCGGCCTGTGCTCCGTAATCGTGGAGGTATACGGCGCGGGGTTCGATCTGCATGGTTTGGATGAAGCGGCCGATCACCTCGGCGAAATGCTCGAAGGTGTAGGCAAAATGGCGGTGGTCGGGGACCGCGCTGAAACCGAAGCCCGGAAAATCGGGTGCGACAAGCCGCCGGCGATCGGCCAAGCGGGAGAAGAGGTGACGGAATTGCACGGACGAAGAGGGAAAGCCGTGAAGCAGAAGCAACACCGGCGCATTTTCCGGCCCCGCCTCGCGGTAGAAGAGCTGCGTATCGTCGACGGTGATGTATCGGTGCACTGGCGAAGACAGGGTGCGCATGTTCCGTCCCGTGTCGAGTCCGGCTTTCGTGGGTGCGGATCATCGCGCATCGTGTGCGACGGCGGGGTTTATTCCCCGGCAAGGTAATGTCCTGCTAGTCGGTCTTCCGCTTGCCGCCCCGCACGGGGCGCATCGTGACGACGGTGTCTTCCGGCTGCAGGACCTTCCCATCTTCGGAACGCGGCCGCATTTTCGCGACGGGGCGCCCCGCCTGACGATCCACGAGGGATACGTGCCGCTCGCCCGGTTCGAAGAAGAAATCCTCACCCCACTGCCTTAGCGCGACGAGCAGGGGAAACAGGCCGCGTCCTTTTTCGGTGAGCACATATTCCTGGTAGGCGCTGCCGTCCGAGGCGGGCACCGCATCCATGATGCCGTACGCCACCAGGTGCTTCAGCCGGGCCGCCAGGATGTTCTTGGCCAGGCCCAGGCTCTTCTGGAATTCGCCGAAGCGGCGCAGGCCGCCGAACGCATCGCGGACGATCAGCAGCGACCAGCCGTCACCGATCGCATCCAGCGGGCGCGCGACGCCGCACGCCGAGTCTTCATGGGTGATTCGCTTGACCATGGTTGCAAGGTAAAACCTTGTCTGCTAAAAGACAACTGGTTTTATATTGAAACCATAATTCCTCAACCAGAATTTCCCCATGATTCGTTCCGATGCATCCTTCGATGGCACGTTTCCCTTCATGCCCCGATTCACCCAGGCCGCGGGGTTCCGCATGCATTACGTCGACGAGGGTCCGCGTGATGGAGAGGTCGTCCTGTGCCTGCATGGCGAGCCGACATGGGGCTATCTGTTCCGGCATCTCGTGCATGCCCTGGCCGGAACACACCGGGTCGTGGTTCCCGATCACATGGGCTTCGGCAAGAGCGAGACACCGGCGAACCGTACCTACTGGCTGCAGGACCACATCGACAACCTCGAACGCTTCGTGTTGTCGCTGGACCTGACGGCCATCACGCTGGTTCTTCACGATTTCGGCGGCCCGGTCGGCATGGGGCTTGCGGCACGCCACCCCGGACGCATTCGCCGTGTCATCTCGACCAACGGCCCGACGCCCTTCGGGCAGGCGGGACTCGACGAGCGCCTGGTGGCGAACGCCCGGACGTCACCGTGGTTCCAGTGGATCGTGGAAGCCGACGCTCGCGGTCGTCTCGAGAACGTACTGGGGGAACTGGGCTACAACATATTGAGCACGTTGAAGCTCAACGGTTTCGAAAACCATGCGTTGATCGACGACACGTGGTTGCGCGCCTATAGGTCTCACTTCGAAACGCCGGCGGATTGCGCCGGTGCGATCGGTTGGGCCAAGGGTTTCGCCACGGGCGCACATCGCATGGAGGTTCCCGACGCCAGCGCCGTGCGCATGCTTTCATCGAGGCCCGCGCTGGCGGTCTGGGGGACGGCCGACCGTACCTTGCAGGCCGAGCATTTCCTTCCGATCTTCAGCGAAGTGTTTCCGGATGCGCCCGTGCACACGCTCGGCGGTGTCGGGCACTACAGCCTGGAAGACGCACCAGGGCCGATCGCCCGTTTGATCGGCGAATTCCTGGCGCGAACCTGATCATTCCGGCCGTGTCGCCACGCCATCCAGTTCCGTCATCACGTCGTCGGGCAGATCCAACGCCGTCACGGCGAGGTTTTCCCGAAGGTGTGCGACGGAGGACGTGCCGGGAATGAGCAGGATGTTCGGTGCTCGGCGAAGCAACCAGGCGAGCGCCACCTGCATCGGCGTGGCGTCCAGGCGCCGCGCCACGTCGGAAAGGAGGGACGACTGCAACGGGCTGAAACCACCCAAGGGAAAGAACGGCACGTAGGCGATGCCTTGGCTGGCGAGTTCGTCGATGAGTGCATCGTCGCCGCGGTGCGCGAGGTTGTACTGGTTCTGCACGCACACGATCTCGCAGATCCGCCGTCCTTCCGCGACCTGCGCCGACGTGACATTGCTCAGCCCGACGTGGCGCACGAGGCCCTGCCGCTGGAGTTCGGCCAGCGTGGTGAGAGGCGCTTCGATCGAACCTTCCGCCGGGCCGTGCACATCGAACATGACGCGCAGGTTGACCACGTCGAGCACGTCGAGGCCGAGGTTGCGGAGGTTGTCGTGGACCGCCTGGGTGAGTTCCTTCGCCGAGAAGGCCGGGCGCCACGACTTATCCTCGCCGCGCAGGGCACCGATCTTGGTGACGATGACGAGGTCGTCGGGGTAGGGCGCGAGCGCCTCGCGAATCAAACGGTTGGTGACGTGCGGACCGTAGAAATCGCTGGTGTCGATGTGGTTCACGCCGGAAGCGATGGCTTCACGCAACACGGCCACCGCCGCGTCATGGTCCTTGGGCGGGCCGAACACGCCAGGGCCGGCGAGTTGCATGGCGCCGTAGCCCAGGCGCTTCACCTGGCGGTCGCCGAGGGTGAAGGTTCCGGACGGGTCGATGCTGGACATGGAGGTATCTCTTCGAAGGCGGATGAGCCACGAAGATAGCCACTCTCCACCATTCCGATAATCCGGCACAATCCGCACGGGCTGTACGGAGTGGCGAACGATGAAAGTCGACCTGAACGATCTGAACGCGCTCGTCGTGGTGGCGCGGGCCGGCGGATTCCGTGAAGCCGCGCGGGCGAACGGGACCAGCGCATCCAGCCTCAGCGAAGCGGTGCGCCGCCTGGAGGCCCAGGTAGGTGTCCGCTTGCTCAACCGGACGACCCGTAGCGTCGCCCCCACCGATGCGGGCAAGGGCTTGTTGTCGCGGTTGGCCCCCGCATTGACCGAAGTGGAAGCGGCGCTCGAGACGGTGAACGACTTCCGCGACCGGCCGGCGGGGACGCTCCGCTTGAACGTGCCCGTGGTCGCGGCACGGCTGGTGCTGCCCGCGATCGTGCCACCGTTCCTCGCCGCCTACCCGGACATCCGCCTCGAGATCATCGCCGAGGAGAACTTCGTCGACATCCTCGAAGCCGGATGCGACGCAGGCATTCGCTACGACGAGCGCCTGGAACAGGACATGATCGCGGTCCCGATCGGCCCGCGCGTGCAGCGCTTCGCCACGGCCGCCGCACCGTCGTATCTCGCGCGTCGTGGCCGTCCGGAGCATCCGCACGATCTTCTCCACCACGCGTGCCTGCGGGGCCGGTTCCCGAGCGGCACGATTCCACCGTGGGAATTCGAACGCGATGGCGAGGTCGTTCGGGTCGATCCCACCGGACAGTTAATCGTGCGGATCGGCGGCGGCGCCGATCTCAATGTCGACGCCGCGCTCGCGGGCACCGGCATCATCTACCTCTTCGAGGACTGGCTTCGCCCTCACCTGGACAGCGGCGCGCTCGAACCGATCCTCGAGCCATGGTGGCAGAGCTTTTCGGGACCCTTCCTCTATTACCCCGGGCGGCGGCTCGTGCCGCCGCCGCTCAAGGCATTCGTGGATTTCATTCGCGCTTTGGCCGTCTAGACATTCATCAGGCGGGGCCGAAGGTATTCCTCCAGCGCATCGAGATGGCTTGTCGAAACGATTGCGCCGACATAGCCGTCCGGTCGAACGAGTATCCAGCTGCCCGGCGAGGGTGTGTACGCATCGACGAAGTGCCCACCATCGTCGATCAGGTCGCCACGCGCGCCGAACGTGTGGATGTGCAGACCCTCGCGTGGCGGTACCGCGTCACGCTCCACCTCGTAGCCCAACAGCGTCCAGTGCGTTCCCTTGAACAGCTGGAACAGGCGCGTAGGCATGCCCGCCGCTCCACGCACGGGCGCGTCCGGGGCACGGTCGCCTGCCGCGAGGCCCCTTGCCCGCTTGGGACTCTCCAGCGCAAGCGCCGACCGCGGGTAACCGAGATCGAGCTGGCGAACCTCACGGCCACGCCGCAAGTCGCCACGCTTGAGTGAGTCGAGCAGTTGCGTCGAGAGACCGAGCATGTCGGCGGCGATAGGACGGCGTTCCTGCTCGTAACTGTCGAGCAAGGCATCGGGCGCGCCCGCGATCACCGCCGAGAGTTTCCAGCCCAGGTTATAGGCGTCCTGAACGCTGGTATTGAGGCCTTGTCCCCCGGTCGGTGGATGCGTGTGGGCGGCATCGCCGGCGAGGAAAACGCGGCCCGCCCGATAGCGATCGGCAAGCCGCGCATGCATGTGGAAGGCCGAAGCCCAGGCCACCGAAACGATGCGGATGTCGTCACGGCCCGTACGCTCGGCGACCATGGCCGCGAGGCCTTCTACAGACAGATCGATGTCCCCTTCCAGCGGCACCGGAGCCTGTATCTGGAACACGTCGGTCCCGGCGAGCGGGCATATCGCGATCTGCCTCTGCGGATCGTTTTCGCGGAACCGGTGCCACGCGTCCCGATCGAGACCCGTCAACACCACGTCGGCCACCAGGCCGCGCGCGCCCAGGGTCTTTCCGGGGAAATCGATGCCCGCCATCTGGCGCACGGTGCTCCGGCCGCCATCGGTGCCCACGAGGTAATGGGCATGGAGGGTTTGCTCGCCTTGCGGACCCGCGATCCGGACGGAGACGCCGTCGGCATCCTGTTCGAACCCTACGAGGGTGTGCCCGAAGGCGGGCCGAGGGCCGAGTTCGGCCAGTCGCTCGCGCATCACCCGCTCGGTGAGGTACTGCGGCAGCATCACGGCGGCGGGGTAGGGCTCGGCGGGCGTGGGGTCCACGTGTTCCATCAGCACGGATTCGGTATACCCCCCGTCGTCGCGATACGAGCGCGGCGAGGGATAGGGGCCACCCGCCGCCACGATGCGCTCCAGGATGCCGAGGTCCTCGAAAACTTCCAGCGTCCGCGGCTGGAGGCCCTTGCCGCGCGAGCCATGGAAGGGCGTTTCCTTTTGTTCGACGAGGCGGAACGAGACGCCGCGCCGCGCCAGTTCGATGGCGAGCGTGAGGCCACTCGCGCCCGCGCCGCAGATGAGTACGTCCACCCTGGTGTCGTTCGTCATGTCCGCTCCTTTATGTGTAATATGCATACAAGTGGAGGAGAGGGTATGCCTGCGAAGAAAAATGTGCAAGATACACATATGTCGGCCCGGATACGCGCACTGCATGGCGCATTGCTGAGCATCGTCAACGTCATCAATCGCCCCGAAGGCGACGACAGGTTGATCGGCGAAGCCGGCATCTCGCTCGATCGAGCCTTGTTTCCGCTCCTGGTGGTGGTCGAGCGCTTCGGACCTATCGGCGTCGTCGATCTCGCCGGACGAGTGGGGCGTGACTACACCACCGTCAGCCGGCAACTGGCGAAGCTGGAAAGCCTTGGCCTGGTCGAGCGCCGCACGGGCGGCGAGGACCGCCGCGTGCGCGAGGCCGTGGTCACCCCAAAGGGCCAGGCGATGACCGACGCCCTGGACGCCGCCCGTGAGCGTCTCGGTCGAAAGCTCCTCGCGAGTTGGGAGGAGAAGGAACTGGACGAACTCGTGCGCTTGCTACAAAAGTTCGCGAGGGATATCGAGATCGTGTCCGCGCCGTGATGTCAGGCGTCGTGGATGCCCTTCAGGTACGCGCAAAACATGTCGGCCATGGCATCGGCGTACGTCGATCGTACTGTCAATAATGTATTCTTAGTGATACATTAAATCCACTTAAGGTATTACGAAGTATACAAATGGCTACCCCGCATGCCGCCTCAGCAGGTGTGCGCCGGGCTCTCCGGAAGCTCGGCGCCGACATACATGACGCCCGTATCCGTCGACGCCTGACCATGGCGGTCGTGGCGGATCGCGCCTTCACGACCCGAGCGACATTGCAGCGTGTGGAGGCAGGCGATCCTACGGTCGGCATGGGTATCTACGCTGCGGTGCTCCAGGCGCTCGGCTTGCTGGATGGCCTGGCCGGAGCCGCTGATATAGCTGCCGACAGCCAAGGCCAACTTCTTGTCGCTTCGAGGTCGCCCAAGCGCGTACGGTTCCCGCGCGAAAGGAAGACCGATGTCTGACGTCGAAGTCCATATCGAACTTGCGGGAATAACCCGATCGGTAGGCCTGCTTCGACACCACGCTTCGGGGCGAGGTGAAACCGCCACGTTCGAGTACAGCGAGGAGTGGCTCGGTTGCGACGCGCGATTCTCTATCGAACCGGCACTGCATCTGTCGAAGGGCGTGTTCGCGCCGCCAGCGGGACAACCTCTATTCGGTTCGCTAGGCGATTCGGCGCCGGACACCTGGGGCCGACGGTTGATGCAACGTGCGGAACGACGAAACGCCGAGCATGACGGGCGTCGTGTCCGTACGCTGGGTGAACTGGACTATCTGCTGGGTGTATCCGACGAAACGCGGTCGGGCGCGATGCGTTTCCGCCGGCGAGGGGAAGACGTATTCCAGGCGCCGGGTCGTAGCGTGCCACCGGTCATAGAGCTGGGCCGGCTGCTGCAGGTAACCGAGCGCATTCTCAGGAATGAAGAATCCGACGACGACCTGAAGCTCATCTTCGCTCCAGGGTCCTCGCTTGGTGGCGCGCGTCCCAAGGCGTCCGTCATCGATCAGCACGGCTATCTTTCCATCGCCAAGTTTCCAAAAGACACCGACGAATACAGCATCGAAACGTGGGAAGAAGTGGCGCTTCGTCTTGCGGAGCGCGCGGCTATCGAAACCCCTCGCCACGAGTTGGTGACGGTCGCGGGTAAAGGCGTCTTGCTGTCCCGCCGATTCGATAGAAATGGAGGGAAACGTACGCCTTTCCTATCGGCGATGTCGATGCTTGGGATGCGCGACGGCGAGCGTGGGAGTTATCCGGAACTCGTGGATGCGCTTGCATCCCATGGAGCCGACGCCAAGGCTGACGCCAGGCAGTTGTATCGCCGCGTCGCATTCAGTGTGCTGGTCTCGAACGTCGACGACCATCTGCGGAATCATGGATTTCTCTGGCGAGGCAAGGCCGGCTGGACCTTGTCGCCAGCGTACGACCTGAATCCGGTACCGGTGGATATCAAAGCTCGGGTACTCGCGACTAATATCGACCTCGATGAGGCCACGTGCTCACTCGAGCTTCTGCTCGATTCGGCGGACTTGTTTGGAGTTCGGCTGGCCGAAGCGAAGGCGATCGTGCGTGAAGTGGCGAACGTGACCCGTACCTGGCGCGAGGTGGCAAGGGAAGCGGGAAGCCGTGAAGGTGAAATCCAGCGCATGTCGAGTGCTTTCGAGCATGACGATCTCGATCGCGCTTTGAAGCTGTCATAAAGGAGACGGAGCATGACGAAGGTACGTGTCGCTGGATTTACCTTGTCGCTGGACGGCTTCGCGGCCGGCCCCGAACAAAGCCTGGATCATCCCCTCGGGCTCGGAGGCGAAGCGCTGCACCGATGGCTGGTCGGCACGAAAACCTTCCATGCGATGACGGGCGAGGAAGGCGGCACGTCGGGGATCGACGAGACGTATGCCGCGCGATCCATGCAAGGCATGGGCGCCTGGATCCTCGGCCGCAATATGTTCGGTCCTGTTCGCGGCCCGTGGCCGGACGACAGCTGGAAGGGTTGGTGGGGCGATACACCGCCCTATCATTGCCCTGTCTTCGTCCTGACACGGTATGCGCGGGCACCCGTCGACATGGAAGGCGGCACGGTCTTCCACTTCGTGATCGGTGGCATCGACGAAGCGCTGGCACGAGCCAGGGAGGCGGCCGGCGGAGCCGATATACGTATCGGCGGTGGCGCCTCGACCATTCGCCAATACCTGCAAGCCGGCGCGATCGACGAACTGCACCTGGCCATCTCACCGATGTTGCTTGGCGGTGGCGAGGCGTTGTTCGCGGGCATCGATCTTCCCGCCCTGGGCTATGCGGTGGTCGAACATGCCCAGGGCGAGAACGCCATGCACGTCGTGCTGGCTCGTCAAACGCCTTCGAAATAAGCCGGCTGGTCGACATCGGCGAGCAAGCCTGGCTGCGTCGGCTGCCAGCCGAGTTGCGCGCGCGTCCGTTCACTCGATGTCGGCGCGTCGATCCCGGCGAACATGGCGAACCAACCGAAGTGGGCCTGCGCTTCCTCGACTGTCTTGCCCGCGACGGGAACACCCAGGCGGCGGCCGATCACCGTGGCGATGTCCCGGAACAGCACGCCTTCTTCGGCGATGGCATGAAAGCGGCCACCGATCGCGTTGGCGTCCAGCGCGAGTCGATACGCGCGCGCGGCATCCAGGCGGTGCACGGCCGGCCAGCGGTTGGTCCCGTCGCCAATGTAAGCCGCCACGCCTTTCTCGCGTGCGAACTGGATAAGGCGAGGCACGAACCCGTGATCGCCTTCGCCGTGCACGGAAGGAGGAAGGCGAACCACCGATGCGTGCACGCCACGTGCCGCGAGTTCGAACGCCGTCGTTTCCGATGCACGGGGATAGGTGCTGGAGGTCGGCACGGGGCCGTCTTCTTCCGTGGCGAGGCGACCATGGGCGAGATGCGCGACGCCAGAGGTGACCAGCAGCGGACGCTGTGAACCCTGAAGAGCATCGCCGAGCGCCAGGATGGCGGCGCGATCCATCGCGCAATTCTCCGCGAAGCGGGAGAAATCATGGTTGAAGCCCGCATGGATCACGGCATCCACCATGGATGCCCCGCGGCGCAGGCTGTCCAGATCCTCCAGCGACCCACGATGCACTTCCACGCCTGCATCGAGCAACGACGCGGCGCCTGCGTCGGAACGGGCGAGGCCGAGCACGGCATGTCCCGCATTTCGCAATTCCTTCACGACGGCCGAGCCGACGAAACCCGTCGCACCTGTCACGAATACACGCATGGAAATCTCCCATCGATCGAATGATGGGCGTACTCTCCGCAGATGATCGATCGGGGTGAAGTAGTGACGTTATACGGGTATGGGAACTAACACGATGAGTGTGCCGCTTGCCAAGGACAACGCGCTCGGAGAATTCCTGAGGGACCGCCGCGAGAAACTCGACGCGGCCGCCCTGGGGTTCCCGTCGGTACGGCGGCGTACACCGGGCTTACGCCGCGAAGAAGTCGCCCAACGCGCCAACGTCAGCGCCACCTGGTACACCTGGCTCGAACAGGGGAGAGGTGGCGCGCCATCGGCCGACGTGCTCGACCGCATCGCACGCGCGCTCATGCTTACCGATGTCGAACGCGAGCATCTCTTCCTGCTCGGCCTGGGCCGGCCGCCGGAGGTTCGTTATCAGGCGATGGGGGATGTGACGCCGCGCTTGCAGCGCGTGCTCGATGCCTTCGAACTCTGCCCGGCCATCGTGCGCACCGCCACGTGGGACGTGGTCGCCTGGAATCGCGCCGCCGCGGCGGTCCTGACCGATTACGGCGAACTCATGGCCGCGGACCGCAACATCCTGCGCCTGATGTTCTCCCATTCCCGCGTCAGGGAGCGGCAGCTCGACTGGGAGAGCGTCGCGCGCTTCGTCGTCGCGTCGTTCCGCGCGGACGTCGCGCGCGCGGGGGCATCCAGGGAGATCGAATCCTTCGTCGCCGAGATGCGCAGCCAGAGCGCCGAGTTCGACGCGATGTGGCGCAACCATGACGTGAGCGGCCACGGCGGGGGAACGAAGGTCTTTCGCCACGCTGACGGTGGCCTGTTGACGATGGAATACTCCGCGTTCACGGTCGACGGCCGGCCCGACCTCAGCATGATCGTCTACAACCCCGTCGCACCGGAGGACACTGCGCGCATAAGGGCGCTCCTCGCCGCATCGCCGGGTTGAGGAAGGGTTGCCAATCCCTTCCGCGACACCATGTGGTGGGCTTGCACCTTCGAAAAACCCTTCAGGAGAACCACCATGGCGCAACCCGCGCTGTTCAAGCCGATCCAGGTACGTCGCCTGGAGTTGCCCAACCGCATCGTCATCGCGCCGATGTGCCAGTACTCGGCCGAGAACGGCCGGATGACCGATTGGCACCAGATACACCTCGGCCAGCTCGCCATGTCCGGTGCATCGCTGCTGACGATCGAGGCGACGGGCGTGCTGCCCGAAGGCCGCATCACGTGGGGCGACGTCGGCCTCTACGACGACGCGACCGAGGAAGCGATGCGGCGCACCCTCGAAAGCGTTCGCCGCTGGTCGCACACGGCAATCGGCATCCAGCTCGGTCACGCGGGACGCAAGGCATCCACGGAGGTTCCCTGGGCGGGTGGGCACCAGCTCCCGCCGGACGATCCGCACGGATGGCAGACGGTCGCGCCATCCGCCATACCGTTCAATGAAGGCGATGTCGCCCCGGTGGCCCTGGATCGCGAGGGCATGGTCCGTATCCGTGATGCCTTCGCGGCGGCGGCGGTCCGCGCAGCGCGCCTGGGGCTGGACTTCGTCCAGTTGCACGGTGCGCACGGCTATCTGTTGCACCAGTTCCTCTCGCCCTTGTCGAACCAGCGCACCGATGAATACGGTGGCTCGTTGGAGAACCGCATGCGATTCCCACTCGAGGTCTTCGAAGCGGTGCGCGCGGCATTTCCCGTCGACCGGGCGGTCACCATGCGTGTATCGGCCACCGACTGGGTGGAAGGCGGCTGGGACCTGGAGCAGACGATCACCTTCGCCAAGGCGCTGGAAGCGCGTGGCTGCGATGCGATCCATGTTTCCACCGGCGGGCTCCATCCCTCGCAGCGCATTCCCGCTGGCCCGAGTTACCAGGTACCTTTTGCGCGCGCCGTGAAGCAGGCGGTGAAGATGCCGGTGGTGACGGTCGGCCTCATCACCAGCGCCGAGCAAGCCGAGGCGATCGTCGCCACCGGCGACGCCGACATGGTGGCCCTGGCACGCACCATCCTCTACGACCCCCGCTGGCCCTGGCATGCGGCGGCCGAGCTGGGGGCCACCGTGCTTCCGCCAAAGCAGTACTTGCGGTCGCAACCGGCACGGCACCGTCACCTGTTCGGCGTCGACGGTCCGGTCGGGCCGACGGCGTCGTGGGAGCGGGACGAGAACGGCGCGTACTGGTAAGGTGACGGGGCGGCTGCGACAACTGCGACAAGTTGATGCAAGTCGCCCTGTCGCAGCCGTCGTTACACTGGGCGCTCCCTACAGCAAGGAGCGCGAGCATGGCAGCGCCCATTCCCCCGTTTACGCACGAAACCGCCGTCCAGAAGGTCCGCCTCGCCGAAGACGGCTGGAACAGCCGCAATCCGGAAAAGGTGGCCCTGGCATACACGCCGGACAGCCGCTGGCGTAACCGCGCGGAATTCGTCAACGGACGGGCCGACATCGTCGCCTTCCTCACCCGCAAATGGGCGAAGGAGCAGGAATACCGCCTGATCAAGGAACTCTGGGCCTTCACCGGCGATCGCATCGCCGTGCGCTTCGCCTATGAATGGCGCGACGACAGTGGCAACTGGTTCCGCTCCTACGGCAACGAGAACTGGGAATTCGACGGCGCGGGCGAGATGCACCATCGCTACGCCTGCATCAACGACTTGCCGATCAAGGAAAGCGAGCGCAAGTTCCATTGGCCACTCGGTCGTCGCCCCGACGACCATCCGGGGCTGTCGGACCTCGGGCTCTGATATCTTCCCCGGCCGTGCATGGACACAAGGCCGAGGACGATTCATGAGCAAAGAACCCAAGCGCTGCGCCTGGGCGGGAACGGACCCGCTATACCTGGAATATCACGACACGGAATGGGGCGTGCCACTGCACGACTCGCGCATGCTGTGGGAGCAACTGATGCTCGAGGGCTTCCAGGCCGGCCTTTCGTGGATCACCATCCTGCGCAAGCGGGAGAACTTCCGAAAGGCGTTCAAGGGATTCGAACCCGCCAAGGTCGCCCGTTTCGGCGAGAAGGACATCCTGCGGTTGCTCGACGATCCGGGGATCATCCGCTCGCGCGCCAAGATCGAGGCCACGATCAACGGTGCCCGCATTTATGAAGACATGCGTGCCCGTGGAGAGGACTTCGACGGTTATTGCTGGTCGTTCACCGAAGGCAGGGTGCTGCGTGGCGACGGCCGTACGGTGCAGGCGCAGACGCCGCTTTCGGTCACCATTTCGAAAGACCTGAAGAAACGCGGCTTCAAGTTCGTGGGGCCGACGATCACCTATGCCTGGATGCAGGCGGTGGGGATCGTGGACGATCATGCGTTGGGGTGTTTCAGGCGCTGAGGGGGACATCGCGGACAGGGTCCGCTCCCACCGGGGTGCCGGCTGTGGCGTAGAATTCCGGATTCCGCATACCGGGCTGCCGCCTTGCTTCCGAACGACGCCATTCCATCCGCCAGCCACGCCATGTTCGACGAGGCCGATCGTGCCTGGATGGCTCGCGCGCTCGAATTGGCCGTGCATGCGCGCGACGCCGAAGGCGAGGTGCCGGTCGGCGCCGTGATCGTGCTCGATGGCGTGGTGGTCGGCGAGGGCTGGAACCGGAACATCACGCTCAACGATCCCACCGCGCATGCGGAGATCCAGGCACTGCGAGCGGCGGGCGAAACGCTGTCGAACTACCGGTTTCCCGGGGCCACGCTCTACGTCACCCTGGAACCGTGCGCGATGTGCGCGATGGCGATGGTGCACGCGCGCATCGCCCGCGTGGTGTTCGGGGCCACCGATCCGAAGACCGGGGCGGCCGGCAGCGTTTTCGACACCCTGGTGTCGCCACGGCACAACCACCGTGTCGAGGTGTCAGGCGGCCTGGAAGCCGAGGCGGCGGGCGACCTGCTTCGCCGCTTTTTTCGCGACAGGCGCTAGGCGTACGGCGCCAGTGCTTCAGCGCAGGAGCGCTCGATCTTCAGCGGGATCAGGCCGTCGGCTCGCGTCACGCCAAGGTTCACCGAGGCGATCGGCAAGCCGCGCCGCGATGCCTCGAGCACGAACCGGTAGCCCGAATAAACCATCAGCGACGAGCCCACGACCAGCATGGCATCGGCCCGTCCCAGATGAGCCCACGCGGTGTCCACGCGGGCACGGGGCACGTTCTCGCCGAAGAAGACGACATCCGGCTTGAGGATGCCGCCACACACCGTGCAAGGCGGGATGGAAAACGCGGAGAAATCGACCTCATCGAGGTCGGCGTCGCCGTCCGGCGCGACGGTGGCTTGCAAGGCCATCCACGTGGGGTTGGCCTTCTCCAGGCGCGATTGCATGGCTTCGCGTGTGGTGAGGTCACCGCATTGCATGCAACGCACGCGATCGAGCCGGCCGTGCAGGTCGACGACATTCAGGCTGCCCGCCCGCTCGTGCAGGCCGTCGACGTTTTGCGTGAGCAGCAGTTCGATACGGCCCGCGTGTTCCATCGCCGCCAGGGCGCGATGCGCCACGTTTGGCGCGACGCTGGCGAAATGACGCCAGCCGATCATGCCGCGCGCCCAATAGCGCGCCCTCGCGGCAGGCCCGCTCATGAATGCCTGCAACGTCATCGGCGGGCTTCGTTTCCACGCCCCGCGGTCGTCGCGGTAGTCGGGAATGCCCGAATCGGTGCTGATGCCCGCGCCGGTCAGGACGAACAAGCGTGGATGCGCGTCGATGAAGCCGCGCAGCGGGTCCGCGATGACGGTGTCGAGGGAGGGCAGGGTACTCACGACCCGGGACTATAGCCCATCGGCCCGGCGTGTTCCCGAAGGGCTTGCAGCACCTGGCCGGCATCGTCGGCGAAGCGCACGATCGCCTGGTCGAGGTAGCGGTTGCGTCCTTGCCCGAGTTCCCGTTCGAGCGCCAGCCCGACGCAGGACAATTCGGTGGCCTCGGCCATGCCGAGGGCGCCCGATACCCTGTGCAGCCAGGTTTGCAGGTGGACGGTTCCCGGCTCGCCGAGCAGCGCGCCGAGACCGGCGAGGTCGCTGCTCAGCGCGCGGTCGAGTGCGACGATCACTTCGCGCAGCGCGTGTTCGCCTCCGAGCGTGGAACGCAAGGCGTCCACGTCGATGCGTGGTGGCACGCGCGGCCGTTCGAAGGCGAGTTCGATGATGATCCGGTTGCCGATGTCCGTGTCCCATTCACGATGGACCACGCCGCCGACGGCGGCGATCATTCCCGCCACCTCGTCGAGGCATGCGCGGTCGTCCGCCGCGGGACTGTGTTCGTCAGCCACCGTGAAATGCACGATCTGCGTTCCCGCGTCGTCGCCGACCACGTCCACATGTAACGCGACATGCCTGCTGCGCGTGTGGAGCGCGTGTTCCAGCAGCAAGGACAGTGCACGGCCAAGCGCGGGAAACGGGCCTTGCAGGTCGCCGGCGAGCGCGGGATCGATCTCGAAGTCGAGCCGGATGCCGCGTGCGAGCGCATCCCGGGTGTAGCGGCGGCCAACCTTGCCCAGCAGTTGGGGCAGGCTGTTGCTGGTCTCGATGCGCAGTCGCGAAGCGATGTTCCCACGGGTCTTCCACCATTTGGCGATGCGATGCAGGAGTGGCATCGGAGAGCGCGATGTGCTCAACTCTGCGGCCCGCCCACGATGCTCCAGACCGGTACGTTGGTGGTTGGACAAGCAAGAAAGGATGGATCACTCATGGTCTACCGCGTCATTCTGGCGGACGATCACCCCGTCGTGTTGAAGGGCCTCAGCCTCGCCCTGGCCAAAGATGGCCTCGCGACGGTGGTAGGCGAAGCGCAGTCGCCGGACGAACTCCTCGACCTGCTCGCGGTGACGCCCTGCGATGCGCTGATCACCGACTTCAGCATGCCCGCCCCGGGGCAGGATGGTCTCGTCCTGTTGCACGAGATACGCCGGCGACATCCCACGCTTCCGGTGATGGTGATCACGACGTTGGCCAATCCGGCGTTGTATCGCGAAATCATCGGAACAGGTGTGCTCGGCCTCATCGGCAAGTCCGGCGACACCCGGGAAATTCCCGAGGCGTTGATGGAAATCCTGTCGAATCATGTCTACCTCGGTAGTTCGGTGCGCGATCTGGTCGCCACGCCACACGGCGAGCCACTGGGCAAGTCCGGGACGCTGGCCGACCTTTCACCGCGCGAACTGAAGATCCTGCGGCTCTTCGCAGCCGGTAACAGCGTCACCGATATCGCCAAGGCGACCGGGCGTGGATTGTCGACCGTCAGCCAGCAGAAATCGAACGCGATGCGAAAGTTGCGGCTGGACACGGATGCCGAAATTTTCGAGTACATCGAGCGGTTGCGCTTGTGATGCGCGATCGCCAGGCACCACGATAACCATCGCCGGACGCGACGGACATGGAAGATTTCTCAAAACACGTCGTATGCTTGGGGACCGGATTCCAGGAGAGCCATGGTGAGTGCCAAGATCAGCCCACTTGCGGGAAAGCCCGCGACGGAGAGCCAGCCTGTCGACGTGGCGGCCTTGCTCGCCGCCTACCACGACCTCAAGCCCGATCCGTCCGTCCCTGAACAGAGGGTGGTCTTCGGTACGTCCGGTCATCGCGGTTCCTCGTTCGACCGTTCATTCAACGAATGGCACGTGCTTGCCGTGGTCCAGGCCATTTGTGAATATCGTGCGAAGGATGGCGTCGACGGTCCGGTATTCGTCGGCATCGACACCCACGCGTTGTCCGGTCCGGCGTTCGAAAGCACCCTGGAAGTGCTGGCCGGAAACGGCGTGGAGACGCAGATATCCGCCGGCGGCGAGTTCACGCCGACACCCGCGGTGTCGCATGCCATCCTGGTCCACAACCGCGGTCGCGACAGCGGTCGCGCCGACGGCATCGTCATCACCCCGTCGCACAATCCGCCCGAGAGCGGCGGTATCAAGTACAACCCTCCGCATGGCGGTCCCGCGGATACCGACGCCACGTCGTGGATCGCGGCGCGTGCCAACGCCCTGATCGAAGGCGGCCTGCGTGAGGTGAAACGCATTCCCTTCGCCCGGGCCCGCAATACCGGAAGCACGCATGAATTCGATTTCCTGCAACGCTACGTCGGCGACCTGGACGACGTGCTCGACCTGGAAATCATCCGCGCGAAGGGCGTGCGCATGGGGGTCGATCCGCTCGGTGGCGCGGGCGTCCATTACTGGAGCGCGATCGGCGAACGCTATGGCCTGAACCTCACGGTGGTAAGCGAGGCCGTCGACCCGACGTTCTCGTTCATGTCGCTCGACTGGGATGGCCGCGTGCGCATGGACCCATCGTCCTCGTATGCGATGCAGCGGCTGATCGGCCTGAAGGACAAGTTCGACGTGGCCTTCGCCTGTGACACGGACCACGACCGGCATGGCGTCGTCGCGCCGAGTTCGGGCCTGATGCAGGCCAATCATTATCTCGCCGCCGCGGCCTGGTACCTGTTCCAGAATCGTCCCGGCTGGCGTGCCGACGCGGCCGTCGGCAAGACCGCGGTGAGCACCGCGCTGCTCGACCGCATCGCCGGGCACCTGGGCCGGCCGTTGCGCGAGGTGCCGGTGGGTTTCAAGTATTTCGTCGCGGGCCTGTACGACGGCAGCCTCGGCTTCGGCTGCGAGGAAAGCGCCGGCGCATCGTTCCTGGCCAAGGACGCCTCGGCGTGGTCCACCGACAAGGATGGCATCGTGGCCGCCTTGCTCGCCGGCGAGATGACGGCCCGCCTCGGCAAGGACCCGGGCGAGTTGTATTCGGACATCACCAAGCAACTGGGCGAGCCGGCCAATGCGCGCATCGACGCGCCGGCCAACCATGCGCAGAAGGCGAAGCTGTCGAAGCTCGCGCCCGAGCAGGTCACCTCCCGGACACTCGCGGGCGATCCGATCGTCGAGGTGACCAACAAGGCGGGCGGGCAGGCCATCGGTGGCATCAAGGTGATCTCGGCGAACGGCTGGTTCGCCGCGCGTCCGTCGGGCACCGAGGACATCTACAAGGTCTATGGCGAGAGCTTCCGCGGCAAGGAACATCTGCAGACCGTCCTCGCCGAGGCACAGGCGATGGTCGACCGCGCGCTCTCCGACTGATACCGAGGTTCCGATGTCCAACGACAACACGCCGATCAGGGTTCTGGTCGGCTCGCGCAATCCGGTCAAGATCGGCGCCGTGCGTAACGCGCTGGCGCCGCTGTTCCCCGGCCGCCTGGTCGAGTGCGAGGGCATGCATGCGCCTTCGGGCGTTCACGACCAACCCATGTCCGCCGCGGAAACCCGCGAGGGCGCGCTCAATCGCATGAATTTCTGCCGGCAGAATGGCGAGGCCGATTTCTACGTCGCCCTGGAAGGCGGTGTCGACGTCACCGAGGATGGCCCGGGTACGTTCGGCTATGTCGCCATCGCGAACGGCGTCGACGTATCGGTCGGGTGCAGCGCATGGCTGCCCCTGCCGCCGGCGGTCTACGAGGCCCTGCTTGAGGGCGACGAACTCGGCGATGTGATGGACCGCCTGTTCAACACGGTGAACATCAAGCAGCAGGGCGGCGCCATCGGCCTGGTCACCAACGGCCATGCGACACGCGAGAGCGCGTACACACAGGCGATGGTGCTGGCGATGGCGCCGTTCCTCCATCCGGAACTCTACGGGCTCCGGCCTGCCGACTAGCTGTCCGGGATCAGCGCATGCCACCCGAGGCGATGATTAGTTCGCCGGTGAGCCAGCGCGCGTCGTCCGAAGCCAGGAAGGCGACGATCGGGGCGATGTCGTCCACCTGGCCGATACGGCCGAGCGGAGTCTGGCTGATGGCGAAGGTCTCGAAGTCCGAACCCTCGATGCCTGCCGACTTCACGCCTTCGGTGATCACCATGCCCGGGTTCACCGCGTTCACGCGGATGCCGCGCGGCCCCAGTTCGCGGGCGAGCACACCCGTGATCGCGTCCACCGCGCCCTTGGTGCCGGTGTAGACGGCGCTCTCGGGCGGCGTGATGCGGGTGGCGGTGGAGCCGATGTTGATGATGCTGGCGCCCGTGCCCAGGTGCTTGACGGCTGCCTGGGTGACTAGCAGGGTGCCGAGCACGTTGATGTCGAAGGTGCGGCGGTACAGTTCCTCGGTTGTCACTTCGATCGAAGCGAACTCGTATACGCCCGAGTTGTTCACCACGACGTCCAGACGGCCAAAGTGCTCGATGGCCTTGGCGACGAGGTTTTCCGCTTCCGCTTGCTTGGACACGTCGCCGCCCACGGCGACGGCTTTGCCACCGGCCGCCTCGATCTCGGCCACGACCTTGTCCGCACCCGCCTTGCTGGACGCGTAGTTCACGATGACCGACGCGCCTTCGGCCGCGAGCGCCTTGGCGATGCCTGCGCCGATGCCCTTGGATGCGCCGGTGACCAGCGCGACCTTGTCTTTGAGCTTGCTCATCTTGATGTTCCTGGACTAAGTGAGAGTCCGCCACAGGGGCGGTCGGCCCCGGTGCGGGGCCCTGCACCGATCCATGGGGACGAGGGTGTGCGAGCCGTCATACCTCGCGGCGCATAACACTTATGCCGTGGAGGCAACGGTGATCGCTGTAGACGTACTTGAAAGGCGCCAATGGCGCCTTATTCATGTTTCGGTCGAGGTGCCGGCAGCATGCCGCCCCACCCAAATCGCCATCGGAAATCCCCTCATGAACAGTTCCACCCCGCTCGAACCCGTCGATTCTTTCGATTACGTCATCTTCGGCGCCACTGGCGACCTCACGATGCGCAAGTTATTGCCTGCGCTGTACAGGCGTTTCGCCGAAGGACAGGTTCCCGCCGATTCACGCATCGTAGGTACCGCACGCTCGCCGCTGGACGATGAAAGCTATCGCGAGCGTGCGCGCCAGGCGCTGCACGAACACGTGCGCGCCGACGAGCTCATCGATGCGACAGTGAACCGGTTCCTGCGCATGGTTCACTATGTGAGTCTCAACGGCGCCGAATCCACCGGTAACTGGGAAGGCCTGAAGTCACTGCTGGAATCGAACGCCGCGGCCGATCGGGTGCGCGTCTTCTATCTGGCGACGGCGCCGGACCTGTACGGCGACATCGCCCGCAACGTGGCGGAGAAGGGCCTGCGCACCGAGTCGTCGCGCATCGTGCTGGAGAAGCCGATCGGCACCGACCTGGAAACGGCACGCAAGGTCAACGAAGGCGTCGGCCGCTACTTCCCCGAGGGGAGCATCTTCCGCATCGATCACTACCTCGGCAAGGAAGCCGTGCAGAACATCATCGCGCTGCGCTTCGCCAACCCGATGCTGGAGCGCATGTGGGATCGTGATTCCATCGAGTACGTGCAGATCACCGCTGCCGAGACCGTCGGCCTCGAAGGACGGGGCGGTTACTACGACGGTTCCGGTGCATTGCGCGACATGATCCAGAACCATTTGTTGCAGGTGCTCACGGTGGTCGCCATGGAACGCCCCGGTTCGCTCGACGCCGATGCCTTGCGTGACGAGAAGGTGCGCGTGCTGAAGTCGCTGAAGCCGCTCGATCGCGACAACTTGCGGGCGAACGTCGCGCGCGGCCAGTACGTGCAGGGAACGGCAGGTGGAAAGCCAGTGCCCGCCTATCGCGAAGAACTGCCGGGCGAGAAGCCCAGCAACACCGAGACCTTCGTCGCCTTGAAGGCGGAGATCGACAATGCCCGTTGGCGTGGCGTCCCCTTCTACCTGCGTTCGGGCAAGCGCATGCCCGAGAAGCTCACCGAAGTGGTCGTGCAGTTCCGCGCGGGCGAGCCGGGCCTGTTCGGCGAGGCGCGGCCGGGCAGCCGCCTCGTGATCCGCGTGCAGCCGAACGAAAGCGTCACCTTGCCGCTTTTCGTCAAGCATCCCGGCAACAGCTTCGGCCTCGACGAGGTCGACGCGTTGTCCCGGCTCGGCGAGCCGGGCCGCATCCGCTACCGCGACTCCTACGAGGGGCTCATGCTGGATGCCGTGAAGGGCAGTCCCGCGCTGTTCGTCCGCAAGGACGAGACCGAGGCGGCCTGGCAGTGGGTGACGCCGATCCTGGAAGGCTGGCGCGAGGACGAGAACGGCCCCGACACCTACGAAGCCGGTACCTGGGGCCCCGATTCGGCCCGCGAACTGCTGCGCCAGGCGGGTCACCAGTGGGTCGAGGACATCGCCGCCTGAAGGGCCTCCCGGCCGCCTGTCCCATTGCATCCAAGACGGGCGGCCACATTATGTGGAGAGTGCCGGGACGAGGGTCCCCGAGCCCCATTCCCAGGCAACCTTCCTTCCCCTGGAGGCCTCCATGTCCGAGTATCGCAAGACCCCCGAAGCGCTGGCGAAGTTGACCCCCGAGCAGTTCCGGGTCACCCAACAGAGCGGCACCGAGCGGCCGTTCCACAACGAGTTCCATGATAGTCACGCGCCGGGCATCTACGTCGACATCGTCTCGGGTGAGCCGCTGTTCTCGTCGCTCGATAAATTCGACAGCGGCTGCGGCTGGCCGAGCTTCACCCAACCGCTCGAAAACGAGCATGTCATCGAGAAGAAGGACGCCAGCCACGGCATGGTCCGGACCGAGGTCCGCTCGACCCACGCCGATAGCCACCTGGGCCATGTCTTTCCCGATGGTCCGCGCGACCGTGGTGGCCTGCGTTATTGCATCAACTCCGCCTCGCTGCGCTTCATCCCCCTGGCCGACCTGGAGAAGGAAGGCTACGGGCAGTACGCGAGCCTGTTCGCCGACGACGTGAAGGGAGGTGCCGCATGACCTCGCGCGCCATTCTTGCCGGCGGCTGCTTCTGGGGCATGCAGGACCTGATCCGCAAGCAGCCGGGAGTGATCGCCACCCGCGTCGGTTATACCGGCGGCGACGTGCCCAACGCCACCTATCGCAACCATGGCAGCCACGCCGAGGCGATCGAGATCGAGTTCGATCCGGATAAGCTCAGTTACCGCAAGGTGCTGGAGTTCTTCTTCCAGATCCACGATCCGACCACGCTGAACCGGCAAGGCAACGACCTTGGCGAGAGTTATCGCTCGGCGATCTTCTACCTCGACGACGAGCAGAAGGCCGTGGCCGAGGACACCATCGCCGACGTGAACGCCTCCGGCCTGTGGCCGGGCAACGTGGTGACCGAGGTGGCGCCGGCCGGACCGTTCTGGGAAGCCGAGCCCGAGCACCAGGATTACCTTGAGAAATACCCCAACGGGTACACCTGCCACTTCATCCGGCCGGACTGGGTACTGCCCCGCCGCGCCACTTGACCCGGCAGCACCCCCGGCTCTGGTATAAGAGCCGCGGGGTGCTGGCAACGCAGGGGGCGGGCAAGGCATGGAGAGTGCGATCGGTACGGGATCTCGACCGTCCTGGCGACATGGCCACGGCGTGTGGCCCTGGTTTGCTCTGCTCGTCGCCATCGGCGTCCTGCGCGCCACCAATCGGTATCTTGTCGACGTCGCCAACGGCCATCCGTCGCTCTTCACGCCCAAGCTGATCGATGAACTCACCGGGTCGCTGAGCTTCGGCGTATTCCTGCCGGCACTGTTCCTGATGCTGCGGCGCATGCCACGTACCTGGCTTGCGCACGCGGGCTTGTTCCTCGCGCTGTCGATCGCCCAGACCAGCGTGATGATCGTCTTCCGCCAGATCGTGTTCCGTGCGGCCGGCATGCCGGAGTTCGCCTACCTGCCGACGCGTTGGCGCTATCTGATGGAGATGCCGACGCAGCTGTTCTTCTACGTGGTGATCGTGGCCGGGGTGTGGCTGTTCGACCGCTACAGGGAAGGACGGGCACGGGAGTTGCGAGCCGTGCAACTGGAGTCCGCGTTATCCGAGGCGAGGCTGGACGCCTTGCGCCTGCAACTCAACCCGCACTTCCTTTTCAACACGCTCAACGCCGTGTCGGAGCTGATGTACGAGCGGCCGCGCGTGGCCGACGAAATGCTTTCACGTATCGGTGAGTTGCTGCGCAACACGTTGTCCGCATCCAGTCATGAGCACAGCCTCGCCGAAGAATGGCGACTGGTCTCGCTCTACACGGACATCCAGCGCGTTCGCTTCGGCGACGGGCTGGACGTGCAGGTCGAGGCGAATCCCTCGCTCGACGACCTGCGGATTCCCTTCCTGCTGCTCCAGCCGTTGGTGGAGAACGCCATCGAACATGGCGGCTCCGGCGATGGACGGCGCGTGCGCGTGGACGCCTCGCGCGAAGCCGGCCGTCTGACCGTTCGCGTGCGCGATGACGGCGGCGGTGCCATGGCCCGGCCGGGGCACGGCATCGGCCTGGGCAATGTCGGGGCGCGGCTTCGCCATCTTTATGGCGAGGAGGCGGGAGTGCGGCTTGAGCCTGTGGTCGGCGGTGGCAGTGTCGTCAGCGTCTGGTTGCCGGCCAGGCGCTGGGAGGTCGCATGAGCCTGCGCGCGGTCGTGGTCGACGACGAGGCCCCCGCACGGGCCAAGCTGCGCCGCTACCTCGCCGAAAGCGAGGGTGTGCAATGGATCGGCGAAGCTTCCGATGGCCGTGAAGCGGTGCGGTTGATCCAGCGCGACCGCCCCGATGTGGTCTTCCTGGACATCAGCATGCCCGGCCTCGACGGCTTCGCCGTCTTGCAGGCTCTGGGCGATCCCTTGCCGGCGGAGATCGTCTTCGTCACCGCGCACGACGACGAGGCGGTGCGCGCCTTCGAGGTGCACGCCTTCGACTACCTGCTGAAACCGGTGGGGCCGGAGCGTTTCGCCCGCGCGGTGGCGCGCTTGCGTGACAAGGTGGCGCCCGCGCTCGGAATCGCAGGGCGCGTGGACGGCCTGCTGGGGGGTGCACCGCCGCCACAGCGCTATCTGGATCGTCTGCTGCTGCCCAGTGGCGACGCTGCCGAACTGGTGCGCGTCGAGCGTATCGACCGCATCGAATCCGATCGCAACTACCTTGACGTGTATGTGGACGGCACGGCCTATCGGCTGCGGGGAACGCTGGACGCGATGCAGGGCCGCCTCAATCCCCGTCATTTCGTGCGGGTGAACCGATCGGCGATCGTCCGTCTCGATGCGGTGCGCGAGGTACAGCCCTGGCCCGACGGCGAACGGCGGCTACTGATGGCCGACGGCGCGCGAGTCACCTGGACGCGCCGTTACCTGGCGAACCTGCCCGAAGGCCTGTCGCTCGGAGCCTGACCGCGGAGGCTCTTCTCCCGACCGTCGCGACCTTCCTGGCCGGGATTCGTCCCCGGCATTCCTGACTTCGTCCCTGGTGGCACCCGTGGGCGGCGAACGCCGTTCCACACTCCGTCCACCTGTCGGAGATCAACCATGGCGAAGAAAGCCCTTATTGCAACCGGAGTCGTCATCGCGCTCGGCGCCGTGGGATGGGCCGTGTTCCGTCCCGACGTGGCGCTGCGTGTCGCCGCCGGTGTCGCGGCCCACCATGTCTGCTCGATGACCTTCGTGGGGAACCAGGACCCACGGCAGACGTACGACGAACTGGTGACGCCGATGATCGGCGACGCCGCCGCACGCCTGCTCACGCCCCACGTATCGCGAGATCCGGCCGGCGTGGAGGTTTCCGGGCCGTTCCGGTCGCTCGCCCGCGCCGAGTTCGTCCCCGGATATGGTTGCCGCCTCGTCTTGCCTGGCAACCGTCCGCTGCCCACCGATGCGACGAGCCATGCCGTGGCGGCTGCCGATGGATTCGCGCCCGCCGATGCCGTCGCCGCCGCGCCACCCGCGATCGCCGCCGCGATCGATCGCGTCTTCGACGACGCGCCGGGGAAGCCACCCAAGCGCGTGAAGGCGGTCGTGGTGGTGAAGGACGGCCGCGTCATCGCCGAACGTTATGCGCCCGGATTCGGCGTGCACACGCCCCTGATCAGCTTCTCCGTCGCCAAGTCGTTCACCAATGCCTTCCTCGGCATCGTCGCGCGGAAGGGTGGTCTTCGCGCGGACCAGCCCGTCGGCGCGCCCGAGTGGAAGGCGCCGGGCGACACGCGCGCCGCGATCACGGTCGAAGATCTCATGCGCATGCGCAGCGGACTCGCCATCGAGGAAGCCGAATCGGCCTTCAGTCCCGTGGCCAGGATGGAATTCCTGCATGCCGACATGGCGGGATTCGCCGCCGCGCAGCCGGCGAAGGAACCCCCGGGCTCGTCCTTCGAATACACCTCGGGAAACACGGTACTGCTCGACCGCCTGCTCGGCGAAAAGGTGGGCGGAGGTCCCGCGGGGCTTCGCGCGTTCGCCCGGCGCGAGTTGTTCGACCCGCTGGGCATGGGCGAGGTCACGATGGAATTCGACGGGCAGGGCACGTTCGTCGGTTCCACCTATGTGTACGCCAGCGCCCGCGACTATGCGCGCTTCGGCATGCTCTACCTGCGCGACGGCATCGCGCCGGACGGGACGCGGCTGCTTCCCGAAGGCTGGGTGGGCTGGTCGCGAACCTCCACGCTGGGAGCCCCTTACGGCGCCGGCTTCTGGACCAACGACGGGCCGAGCGACCTGGCACGCCGGCGGGTCGCGGGCGGTTTTCCGAAGGATGGCTTCTTCGCCAGCGGCACCATGGGCCAGCGCATCTACGTCGTGCCGTCCGAGCATCTGGTGGTGGTGCGCTTCGGTTACTCCGCGCCGCCCGACTACGGCATCGTCGACGACGTGGGGTTGATCGAGGCGGCCATCGCGGCCACGCGGTGAGGCATGCCGGCTTAGCCGACGGCCTCGGACGAGGCGAGCGACAGCAGGTCCGGCATGCGGTCGATCACGGCCACCGCGCCGGCACCGTGCAGGTCGAGCGATTTGCGATAGCCGTAGCTCACCAGGACGAAGTCCATGCCCGCATCGCGCGCGGCGAGCACGTCGCTTTCGGAATCGCCGACCATGAGGCTTCGTTCGATCGGCACGCGTGCCTCGTCGGCGAGATGGCGCAAGGGCACGCCGCTGGGCTTGCGCTCGGGCAAGGTGTTTCCACCGACGATGCCGTCGATGTAAGGCAGCATGCCGCGCACCTCCAGCAAGGGGCGCACGAATTCCTCGTTCTTGTTCGTGCATACCGCCAGCTTCACGCCCTGCGCGTGAAGCGTCTTCAACGTCTCGACCACGCCATCGTAGGCGACGCCATCGAGCGCGGTTTCCGCGTAGTGCGCGAGGAAGCCTGGCATGACCTCGTCGATATCCACGTCGCTTCCCGCATGACGGAAGGCGTAGGTGATGAGCTTGCGCGAGCCCTCGCCGATCCAGCCGGTGACCTGGTCCGTGTCGTAGGTGGGTAGCTTCCAGTCGCGCAACGTGCGGTTCACCGATTCGGCGATGTCGGCCGCGCTGTCGACCAGCGTGCCGTCGAGATCGAAGATGACGAGGGAATAGGGAAAGGACAAGGTACCGCTCCGCGTCGAAAACACCGATTCTACGCCTTCGGCGGCGCCAGCCCGTGGCTGAGCAGGGCCAGTGCGTGCCGCGTGATCTCCTCCGGCCCGATGTGCTTGCGCAGGGGATCGTCCTTCCATTTGCGCAGCGCGGTCATCGGCAAGACGGTCAGGCTCAGGATCGAGGTCATCAGCAGGGCGGGGTCCAGCGCCTTGTTCAGCCGGCCCTCGTCCTGCCATCGACGAATAGCCGTGACCAGGGCGACCTGGCGACTCGCCTTGACGCGCTTGCGCAGGTGCTGCTTGAACAGGTCGTGGTCGTTGAGCAACTCGCCGAAGAACACCGGGCCCATCCAGGAGTGCTCGGCGGCGAGTTCGACGAAACGTTCCGCGAGGCGGGCGAACGCCGCTGCCGGATCATTCGCGTGCGTCTGGAAGATGTCGTCGATCCGCGCGCGCATCGGCGCGATGTGTTCGTCGAAGATGGTGTCGAACAGTTGCTCGCGTGTCTTGAAGTAGTAGTGCACCGCGGCGGGGGTCATGCCGGCGGCGCGGGCGATCGCGGCCAGCGTGGTCGCGGTGTAGCCCTGTCGCGCATACAGCTCCAGCGCGATGCCGACCAGTCGTTCGCGCTGGTCCGGCCCGTCGGGCTGGGTGGGCGGGCGGCCCGGACGGCGGGCCTTGCGGGGAGAGGAAGTGACCACGGTGTCTCCGGAATCGATGACCCGCATGGATACCATGAACGGCCGGACATTTGACCGCATGCGGTGGCGGGCATATATTAAATCACCACTTAATTAATTGCAGGCACCGCGCCGTGACGACCGAAACAGCCGAGGATGCCGTGGCGACGCCAGCCAGCATCGCCACGCCCGATCCTGCCCCCGTCACGTCAGCGCCACCGCCGTCGCTGCGCCTGCTGTTCACCGCCCTGATGCTGGTGATGTTGCTTGCCGCCCTCGACCAGACCATCGTCTCCACCGCCTTGCCGACCATCGTGGGCGAGATGGGAGGCTTGAGCCAGCTGTCGTGGGTGGTGACCTCGTATCTGTTGACGTCGACGGTGGTCGTGCCGCTGTACGGCAAGTTCGGCGATCTGTTCGGCCGCAAGATCGTGCTGCAGACGGCCATCGTGATCTTCCTCGTCGGCTCCGTCCTGTGCGGCCTCGCGCAGGACATGACCCAGCTGATCCTGATGCGCGCCTTGCAGGGGCTGGGCGGCGGTGGCTTGCTGGTGGTGACGATGGCGTCGATCGGCGACGTGATTCCTCCGGCCGAACGCGGCAAATACCAGGGATTGTTCGGCGGCGTTTACGGACTGGCCACGGTGATCGGTCCCTTGCTCGGCGGCTTCATGGTCGACCACCTCTCCTGGCGCTGGATTTTCTACGTGAACCTGCCGCTGGGCGTGCTATGCATCGCCGTGATCGCCGCGGTGTTCCATCCGCACGTGCGCCATGTCCGTCACACCATCGACTATTGGGGCGCGGGCTGGCTGGCGCTCGCGTTGAGTTGCCTCATCCTGTTCACCACCGAGGGCGGCACCACGCTGCCGTGGGATTCGGCGCAGTTGTGGTTCATCCTCGCGTTCGCGGTGCTCGGCGTGGTCGGTTTCATCTACGAGGAAAGCGTGGCGGCGGAGCCGATCATTCCGCTGCATCTGTTCCGCCACCGCACCTTCCTGCTGAGTTGCCTCATCGGATTCTTCGTGGGCACGGCCTTGTTCGGTTCCACGACCTACCTGCCGTTGTACCTGCAAGTGGTCAAGGGGGTGTCACCGACGGGTGCCGGCCTGCAGCTGTTACCGCTGATGGGTGGCGTGCTGGTCAGTTCGATCGTGTGCGGTCGCCTCATCAGCCGGTTCGGCCGGTACCGTGTGTTTCCCATCCTCGGCACGCTGATCGCCGGGATCGCGCTGGTCCTGCTCGGCACGGTGCGCGACAGCGATCCGCTGTACCTGATCTACCTCTATGCCGGCTTTCTCGGCCTGGGCCTGGGCATGGTCTTGCAGGTGTTGATCCTCGCCACGCAGAACAGCGTGGAGATGAAGTACCTGGGCGTGGCGACATCGGGTGTCACGCTGTTCCGTTCGATCGGCGGCTCCATCGGCGTGTCGGCGTTCGGCGCCATCTTCAGCAATGGATTGCAGTCACGCCTGGACGACGTGATGCCGGAAGGCACCCGCGCTCCGCACTCGCTCGGGCCGGACGCGGTACGCGCGCTGCCGCCGGAGATCCACGACCGCTATCTCCACGCGTTCGGCGCCTCGCTGCATACGGTGTACCACGTGGCGGCGATGGTCATGGCGGTAGCGTTCGTCCTGGCATGGTGGTTGCGCGACGTTCCACTACGCCGCACACACTGACGGGTGGGAGTGCCTCGCGGCGTGTGCATTTCCGGCAGAGATGGCGGGTGGACTCTGTTCGTGGTCACCGGGAGGCGTAGTATCGGTCGGCCCATCGCCACGGCGCTTGGGTTCCAGCGTTATTCCTTACGATCAAACACCGTGCGATCCACCAAGGAGTTACCCGCTATGACGAACAACGCTTCGCAGTTCCACGATGCATCCACGAAGACCCGTGCCTTCGCCCGCCTCAGCGCTTTCGAGGTGGCCGCGGTCCCCGAAGACGACAAGGGTGGTTTGTTCCTGACCATCTATACCGATCCGGATCGTCCCGAACCGGAAATCGGCATCATCGGCGGCTGATACGCATCGTCCGATCCCGCGCCCCGCACTCGCGGGGCGCATCTTCATGGGAGGTTCCATGCGTCGTCCCCTGATCCTCGCCCCTTCGAGCGACCCGCATGCATGCGCGCTGGCGTGGGCGATTCGCCAGCAAGGCGTCGAGCCTTTATGGGCGCCGTCGTTACGCGCGGAGAGGGGCGTCCACTACAGCGTGCGGACGGGAGGCGACGGTACGTCGTTCAGCGATTCGCTTCTCGCGGGCGACGGCGTCAGTTCCGTCTGGAACAGGCGAATGCAGGACCCCGTCCCCGATTGCGCCGAAGAAGACAGGAACTTCGCCACGTGGGAGTGGAAACTGTTCCAGCGAAATGTCTTCAGTCTCGAAGGCGCCTACGGCGATGCCTTGTGGGTGAATGGGCTGGCGGCATCGCAGCGGGCGGAGTTGAAGCTCGTACAGCTCGATACCTGCCGACGTCTGGCTATTCCGTTTCCGGAGACCCTGGTGACCACCGATGTCGCCGAGGTGGACGCGTTGATCCGGCGGTGCGGCACGGTGGTGTTCAAGAGTTTCCTCGTGCACCAGTGGCAGGAGCGGGCGAGCGGCAAGATGCACGCCGTCGGCGTCACGCTGCTCAACGGCGACAGCGAATTGCCCGCCGAGGCCATCGCGGTCTGTCCGGGCATCTACCAGCGCTATATCGAGAAGCGCCACGACGTGCGCGTCACCTTCATCGGCGATCGCGTCTTCGCGATGAGCCTGGGCAAGGGGCGGGGCGATGCGTATGTCGACTGGCGAGGCCAAGGCAAGGACCCGGCCTTCCGCGCCGAGGCGATCACCTTGCCTGCCGGTGTCGAAGCGAAGTTGCGCACGTTCATGCGCGAACTCGGCCTCGTGTTCGGGTGTATCGACCTCGCCGTCGACAAACAAGGGGATTTCCATTTCCTCGAGGTCAACCAGGCCGGCCAGTTCCTCTTCGTCGAGGATTTGCTGCCCGAGTACCCGGTGTTGCAAAGCATGACGGCCTTGCTTGTCTCCGGGCGCGCCGATGCCTCCATCGATGCGTTGGCGCCTGTCTCGATGGAGGCCTTCTGGCAGTCGGACAGTTACGCGGCCTTGCGCGCCAGCGTACGGACCAGCCTGCCGGAACGTTCCCTGTTCACGCTCGAATAGGCGATGCGGCGGCGTGCGGCTACCCGAACGTGAAGGAATAGGCCTGGATACCCGGGTCGAGGAATTCGATCTCGACGTCCCGGTCGGTGATCTCGCCGGCCTGGCGGATCAATTGGTACATCCGCGGCTTGGTCACCGTGCCGCTGCCGTCGGCGGCGACATCGACGCCATGACCGGCGCCGGGCGGCTTGCCGTCGATAAGCACCCGAAAGCGAACGGGTGCCCCGCTCGGCGACGGACCCATCACCAGGTGGACGTCGCGCGCATGAAAACGGTAGACGATGCGGGCACCGGCTTTGTCGGCAAGCGCGGACTCCGCGTTGACCGTCCAGTCCCCGACCAGGCCCCAACCACCGGGTGACAGGCCGTCGGGTCGGGCGTACGTCTTGCTCTTACCCTGCCGCATGCCGCCGGGCGATGAGAAGCCATCGGCCCGGCCGTAACCGACATAGGTTTCGCCCGTACGAAGCTGGGCCCAATCCGCCTGCGCCTCGACGCCTTCGGATACCACCTTGGCCGGACCGGCGGGCAGATCGGCGTGCCCGGCTTCGGCCAGCAATTGTCGAATGATCGCTTCGGTATGTTCGTATTCGCCTTCGCCGAAGACGTGGTGGCGGATGCGGCCCTGGCTGTCGACGATGTAGAGGGCGGGCCAATACTCGTTGTCGAAGGCACGCCAAACGGCATGGTCGCTGTCGACGGCGACCGGATAACCGGGCGCGATGTCCTTCACCGCCGTGCGCACGTTGTCCAGGTTCTTCTCGAAGCCGAACTCCGGCGAGTGGACGCCGATGACGACCAGGCCCTGGTTCCCGTATCGCGCGGCCCATGCGCGAAGATAGGGGACCTGTCGGAGTGAATTGATGCAGGAGTACGTCCAGAAATCCACGAGCACCACCTTGCCGCGCAAGGCGGAAGGCGAGAGTGCGGGAGAGCCGATCCAGGTCGTCGCCCCGGTGAGCGACGGCATGCGACCCTCGACCGGAAGTTCGATCTCCGGGGCGGACGAAACGATGGTGTCGCGGCTAGCCGCCGGATAGGAAAACGTGGCGAAGAACGCCAGTGACATCGTAAGCAACGTGCGTGGTTTCATGGAGCGCTCCCGGTATCCGGAGGCATGTCACTACATTCCATGCCGGATCTCTTGGAGCGACGTGCCCTCGCGGCGGAGGCGTCAGCCCGGATCGCCTTGCGGAAGCAGGCGGTCGTACTCGCGCTTCACCACGGCATAGCATTCGCAAGTGCGCCGCTCCAGGCCCGCGCGATCCAGCACGGTGATGTGTCCGCGACGGTAGTGGATCAGCCCGGCGCGCTGCAGATGACCGGCAGCCTCCGTGACGCCTTCCCGGCGCACGCCCAGCATGTTCGCGATGAGTTCCTGGGTCATGACGAGTTCACTGCCGCCCAGGCGATCCAGGCTGAGCAGCAACCACCGGCACAACTGCTGGTCGAGGGAATGGTGTCGATTGCAGACCGCGGTCTGCGACATCTGCGTGATGAGGGCCTGCGTGTAACGGAGCAGCAGGTGGAGAACCGGTCCAGCGCGGTTGAATTCCCGGAGCATCGCCGCTGCTTCCAGTCGGAATCCCTTTCCCGCGCTTTGCACCAACGCCCTGCTGGGAGTCGATTCCCCGCCCATGAAAAGCGAGATGCCGACGATCCCCTCGTTGCCGACCACGGCGATTTCCGCCGATGCGCCGTCTTCCATCACGTAGAGAAGGGAAACGATGGACGTGGTGGGAAAATAGACGTGGCTCAACCGTACGCCCGGCTCGTACAACACCTGCCCCAAAGGCATGTCGACCGGCTCGAGCTGGGGTGACCACGACGCCAGGGCGTCGTCGGGCAACATGGCGAGCAAATGGTTGTCGCGCGGATCCGGAGCCGAGGCCATGCGCTTTCCTCCATGGGGTCCGCTCGGGGAGTCTACTACCTTGGTGCGCCAGCGCACCGACAACACGCTCGCCATGGTGCAGGGTGGGCGTCTGCCCGGCATCCTGGGCCCAAAGAGTGCCATGATCCCTTTTCCCCGCACCAGCGCCGGCGTGTGACCGGCAAAACCATGTGGCGCACCGCGACGAAAGCGCCTGCCGCCGAACGTGAACCGGCGCTCCGTTCCGAACTCTTCAACGCCGACCAGCTGGAAGCTCACGGGTCCGTGCTGGCGAGCCGTCACGGGCTCGCGTGGAAACGATCGTCGGAATGGCTACTCCCACGGCTGGCCGAAAACGAGACCGTCATCCTCGAAGCCTGCCGGACGTTGACGGCGGCGGGCAGGCGCGGGGATGGCGCCACTCCCGCGGGGGAATGGCTGCTCGACAATCTCTACCTGATCGAAGAACACATACGGATCGCCCACAAGGACTTCCCCAAGGGATATAGCCGCGAGTTGGTGCAACTGGAGAACGGCGCCTCGAAGGGCCTGCCGCGGGTCTACGATATCGCCCTGGAGGTGATCTCGCATGGCGACGGCCGGCTCGATGCGGCAGGTCTGGCGCGTTTCCTCGAGGCTTACCAGGCCATCGTGCCGCTGAACCTCGGCGAGTTGTGGGCCATCCCCATCATGCTGCGCCTGGCCTTGATCGAAAACCTGCGGCGCATCGCGGTGAGGGTGATGCTCGACCGTTCACGGCGGCGGCGCGCCACGCGCTGGGCGGATGCCATGACAAGCATGGCCGTGAACGATCCGAAGAACATCGTCCTCGTGGTCGCCGACATGGCGCGTTCCTCGCCGGTGATGAGCGCGCCCTTCGTCGCGGAACTCGCACGCCGGCTGCAAGGGCAGGGGCCGGCACTGGCCATGCCACTGGGCTGGGTCGAACAGCGATTGTCGGAATCCGGTCGCAGTATCGACTACCTCGTGCAGGTCGAATCGCAACAGCAGGCCGCCAACCAGGTTTCCGTCGCGAACAGCATCGGAAGCCTGCGCGCGCTGGCGACCATCGATTGGCGCGACTTCGTCGAGGAAGCGAGCCAGGTCGAGGCCATCCTGCGCGAGGACCCGGCGGCGATCCATGCAGCGATGGATTTCGCCACGCGCGACCGTTACCGGCATGCCGTGGAGCGTCTGGCGCGGACGAGCCGCCACGATGAAGTGGCGACGGCGCGCACTGTACTGGCCGCCTGCCGGAAGCCGGACAACGACGACTTGGCCAGGCATGTCGGTTTTCACCTGATCGGTGCCGGCGCGCGTGCGATGGAAGACGAGCTTGGCGCGCGGCCTGGATTCTCCACGCGTTGCCGGCGTATCTTCGACAGGGCTCCCTTTGCCTTCGCGCTGTCCGCCCTGGTGGTGGTCACGGCGGTGCTGGGCCGAGGCGTCATCGCGACGGCTTCGTCGCCGTCGGTGCCCGCGTGGGCGATGGCGGGCATCGTCATCGGCTCGCTGCTGGTGGCGAGTCAGCTCGCGATAAGCCTGTTGAACCTGCTGGCCACGCTGGTCACGACACCCGATTCGCTGCCACGGATGGACTATGCGGAGGGCATACCAGCCAAGGCATCCACGATCGTGGTGGTACCGACGTTGCTGGGCTCCGTCGACGATGTCGAATCCATCGTTGAATCGCTCGAAGTGCGGTTCCTCGCCAATCGCGACACCGCCTTGTATTTCGCGTTACTCACCGATTTCACGGACGCGGACTCCGCCTCGATGCCCGGCGATGCGGCCATCCTCGACTCGGCGCATCGACGGATCGCGTCGCTCAATGCGAAATACGCATCGCCCGACGCCGACCGTTTCTTCCTTTTCCACCGGCCCCGGACATGGAGCGAGACGGAGCGCCAGTGGATCGGCGCCGATCGTAAGCGTGGGAAGCTGGTGGCGCTGAACGCATTGCTTCGCGGCAAAGGCGCGGAGGCCTTCGTGCGCGTGGTCGGGCGATTGTCCAGCCTGCCGTACCTGCGTTACGTGATCACGCTGGATACCGATACGCAGCTGCCGCGCGATACGGCCCACCTGCTGGTCGCCGCGATGGATCATCCATTGAACCGGCCAGTGTTCGCCAGCGATGGAAGGAAGGTGCTTTCCGGGTATGGGATCATGCAACCGCGTGCGGGCATCGGCCTGCCGGCTCGCGCGCGTTCGCTCTTCGCACGCCTTTATGGAAGCGATGCCGGAATCGATCCTTACACGCGCGCCGTGTCCGATGTCTACCAGGACCTCTTCCACGAGGGCTCGTTCATCGGCAAGGGTATCTACGACATCGATGCCTTCGAGCGTGCGCTGGCGGGACGGCTACGCGACGAGCGAGTCCTCAGCCACGACCTGATCGAAGGTTGCTTCGCGCGTTCCGCCTTGCTCAGTGACGTGACCGTGTTCGAGGAAATTCCCGAACGGTACGTCGACGACATGCTGCGGCGCCACCGTTGGATACGCGGAGACTGGCAGCTGTTGCCATGGTTGCTGCCGAAGGCTCCAAGCATGACGGGCTGGCGGCGAAACGACCTGTCGGCTCTGTCGCTCTGGAAGATATTCGACAATCTAAGGCGCAGCCTGGTGCCGTTGGCGGCGGTCGCACTGCTTGTCGTGGGCTGGTCGTGGATACGGCCGGCGCCGACCTGGACCCTGGCGATACTGTCCATGACCTTCGTGCCCGTACTGCTCCAGGCTCTCATGGAGGCCTCGCGCAAATCGAGCGACATCGATTGGTCGCAGCACCTTCGCGTGTCGTTGGCGGGGGCGGGCCAGCACGGCGCGAGGCTCGTATTGTCCATGGCATGGCTGCCCCACGAGGCGGCATCCGGACTCGATGCGATCCTGCGCTCCCTCTGGCGCATGGCGGTGAGCCGGCGACATCTGCTCGAATGGCGCTCGTCGAGCGAAGTCGAACGGCGGGGGCGTGGATCGCTGAGTGTTCCATGGCGAACGATGTGGGCCGGACCCGCGCTGGCGTCCGGCCTGGTCGCCACGCTCTGTTTCGTCCGGCCCGCGGTACTGCCGGTGGCCATGCCTGTTCTTCTCCTATGGTCGCTTTCGCCGGTACTTGCCTGGTGGGTCAGCCGCCCCAGGACCGGATCGGCCTTCGAGCCGAACGATGCCGAGCGCCGTTTCCTTCGCGGCCTGGCAAGGCGTACATGGTCCTTCTTCGAGGAATATGTCGGGCCGGAGGATCGCTGGCTTCCGCCCGATAACGTGCAAGTGACGCCGGAGCCGGTCGTGGCGAGGCGCACATCGCCGACGAACATGGGCCTTGGGCTGCTCTCCGGTCTCGCCGCCTACGATTTCGGTTTCATCGGCATGGGCCGCTTCATACAGCGGACATCGTCCACACTGGAGACGATGCGCTCGCTCGAGCGGCATCGCGGGCACTTCTACAATTGGTACGCCACCGACACGCTCGCTCCGTTGCCGCCGCTGTATGTCTCCAGCGTGGACAGCGGCAACCTCGCCGGTCACCTGCTCACGCTGCAACGTGGATTGTTGGCCCTCGCGGACGAACCGGTCTTCCGGATGTCGTCGCTGCTCGGCTTGCGCGACTCGGTCGACATACTGGCCCACGAAGCCGGGACGACCGATGCGAAAGCCGACCTGGGAGCCTGGTCGACCGCGTTGGCGAGCGCAATGGAATCACCCCCGGGGAACCTCGACGAGGTGCTCGTCCTGGCGATGCGTCAGGGCGAACACCTGCGGACGGTGGCCGCGCGACTGGCGAACGCCTCATCGGCCGAGGTGGTTTTCTGGCTCGAACGCGTGAGGGTCCAGTGCGACGAGATGCTCTCCGATGCGAGGCAGTGGCAAGGCGCTTCCATCGCGTCCTCCGCGATCCCGACGCTCGACGGTATCGCCGCCTCCGAACCAGGGAGTCCGGCGCAGCTCTTGGCGGTCGAGCGCATGCGCGATGTCTCGGCACTCGCGGCGCTCGCCCGTGAGTTGTCGATCATGGACCACGCGTTCCTCTACGACGAGCGCCGGCACTTGTTCTCGATCGGCTACGACGTCGAAAGGCGGGCCCTCGATGCCTCGTTCTACGACTTGCTGGCATCGGAGGCGCGGCTGGGCAGTTTCGTTGCGATCGCCGAAGGCCAGGTGCCCCAGGACAACTGGTTCGCGCTGGGCAGGTTGCTCACCACGTCGGGGACCTCCACGGTGTTGTTGTCGTGGACCGGGTCGATGTTCGAGTACCTGATGCCGATGCTGGTCATGCCCAGCTACGAGGGAAGCCTGCTGGAGCAGACCTGTCGTGCCGCCGTCGCGCGCCAGGTCGCCTATGGCAAGCAACGCGACGTGCCGTGGGGTGTCTCTGAATCGGGATACAACACCATCGACGCCCAAGGGACGTACCAGTATCGCGCCTTCGGGGTGCCGGGACTCGGACTCAAGCGAGGACTGGGCGACGACCTGGTCGTCGCGCCTTACGCCAGCGCGCTGGCCCTCATGGTCGCGCCGCAAGTGGCGATCATGAACCTTCGGCGCCTCGTGGACCTGGGCATGGCGGCGCGTCATGGCATGTACGAGGCGATCGACTACACGCCCTCCCGGGTCCCGCCCGGGCAAGGCGCGGCGGTGGTTCGTTCGTTCATGGCGCACCACCAGGGCATGGCGTTGCTGGCCATCGAGCATCTCCTGCTCGACCAGCCCATGCGGCGCCGCTTCGAAACGGATCCCTCGGTGATGGCCACGAGCCTGCTGTTGCAGGAACGCATTCCGCGGACGGCGACGGAGTACCTGCATGCCACCGAGTTCTCCGGTGGCGCCACCACGGCACCGACGCCCGAAGCGCGCCTGCGCCTGTTCACCGATCCCGACAGGTCGCGGCCGGCCGTGCAATTGCTGTCGAATGGCCGCTACCACGTCATGATCAATAGTGGCGGTGGCGGCTACAGCCGGAGGAACGCCATGGCGGTCACCCGCTGGCGTGAAGACATCACGCGCGACGCGCATGGCATGTTCTGCTACTTGCGGGACCCGGAGTCCGGCGATACCTGGACGACGTCGTACCAACCCATCGGTCGCCGCACGGAACGATTCGAGGCTATTTTTTCCGAGTCCCGGGCGGAGTTCCGTGTCCGGCAGCGCGGGTTCGAGACGCATACGGAGATCGTCGTCTCGCCCGAGGACGACATCGAATTGCGCCGCACCCGCGTGACCAACCAGGGGCGTTCCCGTCGCACCATCGAACTGACGAGCTACGCCGAGGTGGTGCTGGCCGATCCGATCGGCGATGCGATGCACCCCGCCTTCAGCAAGCTTTTCGTGACGACGGAGATCGTCGAGGAGATGCAGGCGCTGCTATGCAAACGCCGGCCACGATCCGCCGAAGAGCAGATCCCATGGATGTGCCACCTCGTGGCGGTGCACGATGCCGACGTGGATGCCATATCGTACGAGACCGATCGCTCACGCTTCATCGGCCGGGGGCGAAGCACGGCGCGTCCCGCCGCGCTCGATCCAGGGGTCTCCCGCCTGTCGGGGAGCGACGGTGCCGTCCTCGATCCCATCGTCTCGATTCGCGTCCGCGTGACGCTCGATCCCGGGCAGACGGCGACCCTGGATTTCGTCACCGGCGTCGCGGACAGCCGTGACGCCTGCCTGCGCCTGATCGAGAAGTACCGCGATCGCCACCTTTCCGATCGCGTGTTCGACCTCGCCTGGACGCATAGCCAGGTGCTGTTGCGGCAAGCCAATGCGACGCTCGCGGACGCCCAACTCTACGAACACATGGCGACCTCGATCCTGTATCCGAACCTGGCCTTGCGCGCGGAGCCCTCGCTGATCGCGGCGAACACGCGTGGGCAATCCGGTTTATGGGGGCAGGCCGTTTCCGGCGACCTTCCGATCGTCCTGCTCCGGATCGGCGACATGGCCCGCCTGGACATCGCGCGCGACCTCGTGCGCGCCGCCGCGTACTGGCGGATGCGCGGACTCCTGGTCGACCTGGTGATCTGGAACGAGGACAGCACCGGCTATCGACAGGCGTTGCACGACGCGCTGACCGGATTGCTGGCGTCCGGCTCCGAAGCCAGCCTGCTGGACCGGCCCGGTGGTGTTTTCATCCGGGCGGCGCAACCGCTCTCCTACGAAGACCGGATGGTGATGCAGGCAAGCGCGCGCATCGTGGTGGTGGACACCCTCGGTTCGCTTGCCGAGCAGATGGAACGTCACCGGCTCGACTCACGGCCTGCACCGATCGAAGCGGCCTCGTGGCCGCAGGGACCGGTGTCCCCGCCAGTCGATCGGACGACGGCGGTCGGAGGGTTCTCCGCCGATGGCCGCGAGTACGTGATCGAGCTGGCCCCGGGGGCGGTCACCCCCGCCCCATGGTGCAACGTGCTGGCCAATCCCTCGTTCGGCAGCATCGTTTCCGAGAGCGGCTCCGCCTATACCTGGGCCGAAAACGCCCATGCATGTCGCCTGACGCCGTGGCACAACGATCCCGTGGAGGATGCTGGGAGCGAGGCCATCTACCTGCGTGACGAGGCCAGCGGCCATGTGTGGTCGCCGACTCCGCTTCCCATGCGGGGCACCGGCGGTTACACGACGCGCCACGGCTTCGGCTACAGCACCTTCGAACACATCGAGGAAGGCATCCGTTCGCGGCTCGATCTATTCGTCGCGATCGACCTTCCCGTGAAGTTTCACGTGTTGAGGCTCACGAACGAGGGAAACGCCGCCAGGCGCATATCGATCACCGCATACGTGGAATGGTTGCTCGGCGACATCCGCGAAAAGAACGCGATGCACGTGGTGACCGAAGTCGACGCCGCAACGGGTGCCTTGTTCGCACGTAATGCCTATAACAGCGACTTCCCCGGGCGCGTGGCGTTCCTCGACGTGGGAGATCCGGAGCGCAAGATCGGCGGCGACCGCACCGAGTTCCTCGGCCGCAACGGATCGCTCGCATCGCCGCTGGCGATGCGTCGCCAGGACTGGTCGAACCGCGTCGGGGCGGGGCTCGATCCCTGCGGCACCCTGCGCATGGAGGTACTGCTGCCTGCCGGCGAGTCGCAGGACATCGTCATCCGCCTCGGCATGGGCGCCAACGAGGCCGAGGCGCGTGCGCTGGTACGCCGCGGGCGGATGGACGGCACCGCGGACACGGTACTCGCGGCGGTGCATGCGCACTGGCGCCGTGTACTGGGAGCGCTACGGGTCGAAACACCCGAGCCGGCCATGGACGTGCTCGCCAACGGCTGGCTCCTCTACCAGACGATCGCGAGCCGGATGTGGGCCCGCAGCGGTTATTACCAGTCGGGAGGCGCGATCGGTTTTCGCGACCAGTTGCAGGATTCGATGGCGCTGCAGCATGCCGCGCCGGCCATGGCGCGTACGCAGCTCCTGGTGTGCGCCGCCCATCAGTTCGTCGAAGGCGACGTGATGCATTGGTGGCATCCGCCGACGGAGCGGGGCGTGCGCACCGCCTGCTCAGACGATTACCTGTGGCTGCCGCTGGCGGCGAGCAGGTACGTCGCGAGCAGCGGCGATGGAGCCGTGTTGCACGAGACGATCGAGTACATCGAAGGACGTGCGCTGCGGGCTGGCGAGGAATCCAACTACGACCTGCCACGCCCGTCCGGGGTCAGCGCCACCCTTTACGCACATTGCGTGCAGGCGATCGAGCATGCGATGCCTCGTGGCCGCCATGGATTGCCCTTGATGGGCGGCGGCGACTGGAACGACGGCATGAACCTGGTCGGCATCGAAGGGCGAGGGGAGAGCGTATGGCTGGGTTTCTTCCTTCACCATGTGCTGTGCGAGTTCGCCGTGACCGCGCGAGGCCACGGCGATCAGGCATTCGCGGAACGTTGCCTCGCCGAGGCCGGCAAGCTGGCCGTCAGCCTGGAGTCGGAAGCGTGGGATGGCGACTGGTACCGCCGGGCGTGGTTCGACGATGGCACGCCGTTGGGATCGGCCGCGAACGAGGAATGCCGCATCGACTCCATCGCCCAGAGCTGGTCGGTGTTGTCGGGCGTCGCAGCTCCCGGGCGGGCGAGGCAGGCGTTGGCCTCGCTGGACGCCCATCTGATAGATCACGACGCGGGCTTGATCCGCCTGCTCGACCCGCCGTTCGATCGCACGACGATGGAGCCGGGTTACATCAAGGGCTACGTTCCGGGCGTACGCGAAAACGGCGGCCAGTACACGCACGCGGCCGTCTGGGCGGCGATGGCGTTTGCCCGGATCGGGCAGCCCGACCGGGCGTGGGAGCTTGCGCGCACGATCGCTCCCGCCAGCCATACCGGCGATACCGCCTCGGTCGAGCGATACAAAGTGGAACCCTACGTCATTGCCGCCGACGTCTACAGCGTCGACCCTCATGTCGGACGTGGCGGGTGGACCTGGTATACGGGCTCGGCGGGGTGGATGTACCGCCTGCTCGTGGAGTCCCTGCTGGGTGTACACCTCGACGGCGGCAAGCTGCGTTTCGAGCCGAACGTACCTGCGGCATGGACGGGATACCGCGTGGAATACCGCCACGGAACGACAACCTGGGACATCGACCTTCGCCCCGCGCAAACGGGCGAGGAAACGAGCGTCCGTTTCGATGGCGACGTGGTCGACGGTGGGGAACTCGAGCGAATCGACGACGGGCTTCGACACAGCGTGCACGTGACGTATCCGCCCCGCTAACGGTGGCCTAACCCGATGGCGACCAGCGTCGTGGGAGGGCGCATGTTCGCGCCATCCAGGAGGTGACCGCCATGGGCACGAAGAAGAAACACGTCTCGTATCTCGAGTCGCGCAAATCGATGCTCGATAGCTACGACGTGGCCGCGGCGACGAATCCCGCGGCATGCGTCGTCCGCGTGGTCGACGAGTCCGGCGCGCCAGTGCCGGCTAAGACCCCGGGTTCTGTTGCGCCGGCAGGCTCTCCTGCCAGCGCGCGGCCATCGCCGCCAGGCTCTGCTGCACGAAGCGCACGAAGTTCAGTGTCGCCTCGCTGACCGAACGGCTCGACATGGTCAAAGCGTGCAGGGGCAGGGGCTGGGGTTCGAATGCCTCCAGCACCATCCGCAGGCGGCCGCTGGCGATGTCGTCGGCGACCATGTAGAGCGGGAACTGGGCGAATCCGAGCCCGGCGCGCGCGGAAGCGAGCAAGGCGCCGAGATCGGCGGAGGCCATGCGCGCATGGCGGCGTTGCGATACCGGCCCGCGGAACATCCGGTACCCGGATGTCTCGCCCGACGCATAGCTGAGGTAGTGGCTTTCGTCCAGGCTGGCCGGATGCGCGGGCCTGCCGACGCGGCGCACGAGGTCGGGACTGCCCACCGTGACCAGTCGAACCGTGCCGAGCGGGCGAGCGACGATGTCGCTGCTGTCGGGCAAGGTCTCGCGCAGACTGAGGATCACGTCGGCCTGCTGCCGCAACAGCGCCTCGATATCGCTGCCATGGGTGGTCACCGCCAGCCGCGTACGTGGGTGCGTGGCGGCGAAACCCGGTACGAGATCCGCCACCAGGGGCGACAGCAGGCCCTGTGCCTCGATCCGCACGAGGCTGGCCGCATTCGCCGAGGGTGCCGCGGCATGTTCCGCCGCGATCGCCGCTTCACACATGGCCGTCGCGTGACGATAGACGCGTTCCCCCGCCTCGGTGAGTGCGAACCGGCGCGCGTTGCGATGCAGGAGGCGCGTGCCCAGTCGTTGCTCCAGGGCGATGATGCGCCGGCTCAGGAGCGAACGCGTCGTGCCCAGCCGGGTCGCCGCCGCGGAAAAGCCACCAGCCTCGACCACATGGACGAGCAGGAAGAAGTCGCCGAGGTTGTTGATCTGTTCCATCCGCCCACCCCGCCGCCACATCGGCGCGCCAGTGCTTCATTTTAGTGAGCGCCGTCCGGCCCGTTTTTGGACGAGCGACGAATTCCTTTGCTGGAGCGGAAATGGATCGGCTAAAGGACATATACTTTGGCCGAAAACGCGCCGGACCGCCGTCAGTGGCCGGAGCGACCGCAGGGGGAAAGCCATGTCCGTTCAGGATGCTCATATTCTGGTCATCGACGACGCGCCGGAGGACATCCGGTCGTTGTTGCAGGCGCTGCGCGCCCGGCCCTGGCGCGTGACGCTGGCCACCACGGCGCAGCAAGGCTACCAGCGCGCCCAGCTCCTGGCCCCCGACCTGATCCTGCTGGACGTGCGCATGCCGGGCATGGACGGTTTCGCGCTGTGCCGCCAGTTGCAGGAACTGCCGCGGGTGCGTCATATCCCGATCCTCTTCCTTACTTCCGCCGCCAGTATCGAGGAACGCCTGGAGGGCCTGAGCCAGGGCGGTGTGGACTACATCCTCAAGGGTTGCGAGCCGGCCGAGCTCCTCGCGCGGGTGCAGATCCACCTGCGCCTGGCCCCCCGGCCGGATGCGTCCGTTCCGAATGTCCAGGACGCGACGGCGCCGAGCCAGGACGAGGTGATCCTCCGGGCCGCCATGCGGCTCATCGGCCGGCGCTTGTCCGAGCCGTTCACGCTGGAACACGTCGCCAGCGCCGTCGGCACCTACAACAAGCGTCTGTCCGCCATTTTCCGCCAGCGGCTGGGCATGACCGTGTTTGCCTGGATTCGCGAGGAACGCCTGCGCAAGAGCCGGCAATTGCTGGTCGACACCGAGCTGGGCATGCAGGAAATCGCCGAGAACATCGGTTTCCGCAGCGCCAGCAATTTCACCACGGCGTTCCGCGAGCGCCTGGGCGTGACGCCCAGCCAATACCGCAAGGCGGCGCGGCAGGATGTTCCGGCCGATGCGGATGCCATTGGTGCGTGACCGGATGACCGCCCACCGCGTGCCGTTACTGCGGCATGCCGTGATGGCCTTGCTCGTGATCGCCGCGTGCCTCGGGGGCTGGACGCCGTCACGCGCCGCGGCCGTCCAATTGCCCTTGACCGTCTACGACCAGTCCAACGGGCTGACCAGCCTGTCCGTGATCCGCATGATCCAGGACAGGGAAGGTTATCTCTGGGTCGGCACCGAAAAAGGCCTCTACCGTTTCGATGGCGTAGGGTTCAGGCAGGTCGATTCGGCGAACGGCTTCCAGACCTCGGAAGTGATCGGTTTCGCGGAGGATGCCGGCGATCACCTTTGGGTGGCTTCGCGAGCGGGCCTGCAGCGGCGGGAAAGCGACGGGACATTCCATTGGGTGCGTCCCGGCGGCATCCAGGTCATGGCCGATCGTGGCCAGACCCTCGCCGCCGACGACCGCGACGGCATGCTCGTGGTGAGCGGACACCGCCTGTTGCGGCTGACCCAGGATGCCGGCGGACGCTGGACGGGCGCGCCGCTGTTCGGTGCCGGCGCGGAGCACCATGGGGACGATCCGGGCGATGTCGCCGCGGTGCTCCAGCGCAACGGCACCACATGGTTCGGCTGCGGCGGCGCCCTGTGCCGCCTGCGCGATGGCCTGCTCACCCGATATGGCGTCGAACAAGGCGTTCCCGAGGACAAATGGGTGGGAATCCTCGCCGCGCGGGACGGCAGCATCTGGGCGCGCGGCATCCGCAACGTGTTGCGGCTGGCGGCCGGTGCCTCCGACTTCACCCGTCATGACATCCCGGGCGGACACACCGAGGTGGCCGCATCCAGCATCGACATCATCGAGGATCGCGCGGGACGGATCGTCACCCGCACGGACGTCGGCATCGCCCGTTGGGATGGCGCGCGCTGGGAACTGTTCGACACGGGCTCGGGTCTGCCCGGCGTGGGCATTTCGTCGCTGCTGGCCGATCGTGACGGCATGGTCTGGATGGGCACGTATGGCCGCGGCGTCGTCTATTGGAGCAATGCCGACGCCGTCGAGAACTGGACCTCGGCGCAGGGCCTGAGCAACAGCCTCATATGGTCGATCGCCCGCGGCGACGCCCGTTCCGTCTGGGTCGCCGGCGAAGCCGGCGCGGAAGTGATCGTGCCGGAAGAAGGGCGCGCGCATCGCGGGCCGCTGAAGGCCGCGCCGCCGAACCAGGCGCACGCCGTCATCGTCGATGCCGGCGGCATCATCTGGTACTTCCTTTTCGACGGACGCGTGTTGCGTTACGACCCGAAAACGGGGACGACCTCGCAGGTCGCCGTGCTGCCGTACCTGGTGCGCGGCGCCTATCTCGACCGTGCCGGGCATTTCTGGGCCTACACGCTGGGCGGGCTGTACGAAGTCGATCCGGTGCAAGGACGCGTGTCACCCGCCGCGCCGTCCCTCATGCCATCCACCATGTGCTCGGACCTGGCCGAGGACGCCGGGGGCGATCTCTGGGTGGCTTGCAGCGGCGGGTTGTTCCGGCACGACGCCGCCGGCTGGGCACGCGTGCGCGTGCAACCGGAGGAAGCCTCGGGTGGCTACGAGAACGTGGCGGTCACGCCCGACGGAAGACTGTGGCTGAGTTCGTTGCAGCCCGGGCTGCTCGTCGGCCGGATCACCGATGCGGACCAGGTGACGATGGCGCCGGTGAACGATCCACTGCTCGCGGACACCCGCTTCTACTTCCTGCGTGCCGACCGCCGTGGCCGCCTGTGGGCGGGCGGAGGCAACGGCGTCGACGTCTTCGACGGTGGCGACTGGACCCGGCTCTCGACGCGCGACGGCCTGCTCTGGGACGAGACCAACCATGGCGCGTTCTTCGCCGACGAAGACGGCTCGATCTGGATCGGATCGCCGATCGGCCTGACCCATATCCTCGACCCGGGACAACTGCTCGCGCCCCGTCGGATACTGCCGCTGCTCATCTCCGCCCATTACGGCGACCGCGATATCGCCGGACCGGATGCCGCGTTGTCCTTCGAGGAAGCCGCGCCCCTCGTGCTGCGCTTCGGTGTATCGGGCAATGGGGCCGGGCAGCCGGTACGTTTTCGCTACCGCCTTTCCGGCGCCGACAAGGACTGGGTGGAAACCGCGCAGCGCGAGGTGCGCTACGCGTCGCTGCCGCCGGGTCGTTACCGCTTCCAGTTGCAGGCGATCGACGCGAACCGGCGCACCGTCTCCGAGCCGGTCACCCTCGATTTCAACGTGGACCCGCCATGGTGGCTCACGCGATGGGCTTTCGCCACGGTGGCGCTGCTGGCCTTGGCGCTCGTGGTGCTCGCGTGGCGCTGGCGCACGCGCGTGCTCATCCGCCACGCGCAACGCCTGGAGCACGTGGTCGAGGAACGCACGGCGGAATTGCGGCAGTCGCTGCAATCGCGGCGCATGCTGCTGGCCCACATCGGCCACGACCTGCGCTCGCCGCTGGGCGCGATCCTGGATGCGGTGCGCCAGTGGCGCTCGGGCAGGACGGGACGCGATTATCCGCGGGTTATCGAGCGGCATGTACGCCAGCAGATGGACCTCATCGACGAACTGCTGGAGTTCTCCCGTGGCGACCTGACCGAACTCACGCTCGAACCCGTGCCGGGTTACCTGCACGGATTCCTCCATGACGTGGCGGACCATGCGGCACCGCTGGTGGAACGCCACGCCAATCGCCTGGAGTGCCACTTCGATCCGCGCCTGCCGTCGTTAGCCGTCGCCGATTTCCGTCGCCTGCGACAAGTGCTGTTGAACCTGCTCGGCAACGCGGCCAAGTTCACCCACGACGGCCTTGTCGTCTTCCGTGTCGACCTGCGGAACGGCGATGGCCTTCGCGTGCACCTGGCCTTTTCGGTCGAGGACACGGGCATCGGCCTCGGCGCCGACGTGGCCGCCGCGCTGGCGCAGCCTTTCACCCGGGGCGGCAATGCCGCGCACCATGAGGGCAGCGGCCTCGGCCTGGCGATCGTGACCCAGTTGCTCGACCACATGGACAGCCGTCTCGTGGCCGAGCCCGTGGCTTCCGGTGGAAGCCGCTTCGGTTTCGAGGTGGCTTTGCCACTGGCGAGCGAAGACGATCTCGAGCCGGAGCTCGACACCGGCGGCGACATCGGCGACATCGACGGCGAGGGCAGGGCGGTGCTGGTGGTCGAGCCGCATCCGGCACGGCGTGCCGTGTTGTGCGACCTGCTCGACGGCTACGGCTTCCGCAGCCTCGCCGCCGCCGATGGCGGGAGCGCCCTGAATGTCCTGCGGGACGACATGCCCGATGTGATCGTGACGGAACAGCGATTGCCGGACATGGATGGATGGCGATGGCTGCGAACGCTGCGGCTTGACCATCCGGGCTTGCCCGTGCTGCTCTATTCGGCCTTGCCGCCGCGGCGTCCCGTCGATGCGGCGGCCATGGAAGCGTTCGACGACGTCCTGCTCAAGCCCGCCACGGCGGCCGAGTTCATGGCGCGTGTCGTGCGTCTGCTCGAACCGGTAACGGACGAAACGGCGGCCATCACGCACGACGGCGTGCGCTGATCCTTCCTCCTTCACAAAGATCACGCGTCCCTTCGGGCAAAGGCCCGCCTGCGCGATCCTGAGGCCACGACGGCGTCGGGCGAGGCCTGGCCGCACCATGCCGGCCAATCCGTCTCGTGCCACCTTTGCCGGAGCGGACGGTCGTCATGCCGCGCATGACGCAATTTCCCATCCCGCCGCCTTCTCATCGTCGATGTCCATGCATAGCATCGGCGCCGCCGCTGTGATGTAAATCACAGCTTCACGCCGATACCTGTTTCCCGAACGCCCCTGGGCACTCGGGATGGAGCCCGTCGGCCTACGTCATGCCCCGTTACCTTGAAGGCGATCCCATGCCAGGGACAAAGTCACCGAACCCGTTCCGTCCGCGTTCCCACCGCTATGCGCTGGAGCCGCGCCAGATGTACGACGGCGCCGCGCTCGTGGAAGCGGCCAGCCATCATGTCGATCCCGCGGAAGCGGCGCATGACGGCGGCAAGTTCCATAGCGCCGCCGTGGAACAACCGGGTCACGCCGCGGCGCCGCCGCCGGCGCCCAGCGTTCCGGCACCGGCCCAGGTCTACGTCATCGACCAGAGCGTGGCGAACTGGCAGTCGCTGGTCGCACAGCTGCCGCCGGGCGGCCAGGTCGTGGTGCTGGACGACAAGTCCTCGGGCCTGACGCAGATCGCGAACGCGCTGCGTGGCGAACACGACATCGCCGCGATCCACATCATCAGCCATGGCGCCAGCGATTCCATTTCGCTGGGCACCGACACGGTGACGGCCGCCAATATCGCCTCCTACGCGAGCCAGCTCGGCGACATCGGCGCCACGCTTTCGACGAACGGCGACATTCTTCTCTACGGTTGCGACGTGTCGCACCAGGACAACGCGCTGGTCACGCAGCTGGGCCGCCTGACCCAGGCCGACGTCGCCTCGTCGACGGATGCGACCGGTGCCGCCACGCTCGGCGGCGACTGGGTGCTGGAAAGCTCGGTGGGTCACATCGAGACGCGCTCGCTCGCGCTCGACTACGATGGCTTGCTGGTCGCGCCGAGCATCGGCACCACCAGCACCGGCCTCACCGTTTCCGAACCCAGCGCGCTCAATGCCGCGGGCGCGGACCGCGGCACGCTCACCGGTTGGTCCATCGTCGACGATGGCGTCGGTGGCGACCGGGTGACGGTCACCGCGGTCGTCGCGGACCCCGGCAAGGGCACCCTGGTCACGGGTACGGCCGCCACGGCGGTCGCGGGCGGCTACCGGTTCACCGGCACCGTCGCCGAGGCCAACGCGTGGCTCAACCAGCTCAGCTTCGTCGCCGCCGATGTCGAGCTGGGCAATACCGCCGCGCGCACGACCATCGATGTCACCGTCACCGATGCGCAGTCGCTCTCGGCGACGCGCTCGCTCGATGTCACCATCACGCCTTCGAACGATCCGGTCGCCGTGCCCGGCGCCACCAAGACGGTGCTGGAAGTCGGCGCCGGCGACAGCCCGAGCGTCACCGTGATCGGTGCCGACACCCTGGCCGCTTCCGACGCGGAAGTGACCATCGGCACGCAGTCCGCCAGCCAGATCGTCTACAGCCTGACGGCGCTGCCTCAGTACGGTTACCTCACGCTCGACGGCAACCGCCTCGGTGCGGGTTCCGTGTTCACCCAGCAGGACGTGATCGACGGCCGCCTGAGCTACGTCCACACGGCCACCGGCGCGAACCAGGACACCGCGGACGGCTTCGACGCCCGGGTCAACGACGGTGCGACGCCGCTCGACCGTTCCGCCACCGTCCACGTCAACCTGGCGGTGCAGCCGGTGAACCAGGCGCCGACCGTCGGTGGCGCCGGCATGGTCTACGAAGGCCAGCCGGCCAACGCCGTGGACACGGGCAACGTGGGCCAATACATCGTCGCCGGCAGCGGTGGCGATCCGCAGGACACGGCGCTGCAGGTCACCATCACGGCGCTGCCCACGCACGGCACGCTCTACTACAACGGCGTCGCGGTCACCGTCGGCCAGAGCTTCGACTACGCCAACCGCAACCTGCTCACCTATCGCAACGACGGCGTCGACGGCGTCACCCAGGACAGCTATGGCGTGCGCGTCACCGATCTCGGCGGCGGTACCGGCACGCCGGCCAGCGCCGACGGCACGATCGTCCTCGACGTCCACGCGGTGGACGACGATCCCTCGCTGGATGTCGGCAGCACGCGTACGGCCACCGTGACCGCCGGCGGGAACGGCAGCGCGGGCCCGTACTCGGTCGTGCTCACCACGGCCATGCTCGGCGCGACGGATGTCGATTCGCCCGAACAGAACATCAGCTTCGTCACCAGCCAGGCCGGGCTCACCCACGGCTACCTGCTGCTCAATGGCGAGGAGCTGAAGGACGGCGCCACCTTCACCATGGCCGACGTGCGCGCCGGCCGCGTGCAGTACGTGCAGGTGACCGGCGCCACGGCGGGCCAGCAGGACACGTTCCACTTCCAGGTGGTGGACAACACCACCGCGCTGCGCTGGAACGCCGACGGCACCACGTTCACGCGCATCGGCGGCGATTACACCGGTGGCGCCTCCACGGACACGCTGCGCGACTACACCTTCACCATCGCTCTCGCACCGACACCCGACGGCAACAACGGCGGCTTCCCGGTCCACGACGTGACCACGGGTGAGCAGCAGTCGACCTATGCGGGTGTCGATCCGTCCGGCAACGCCATCGGCACCGTGTCCGAAGGTGGCAGCATCGTCCTCCACGGTACGACGACGAATGGGCAGCCGACCGACTTCAGCACCATGCCCGGCCTCAGCTACACCGCCGAAGGCGTGGACCCGTCGCAGGTGGTCTACACCTTCCTCGGCTTCACCAGCGACGGCGCGGGCACCGGCACCGCCGGCACGCTGCAAAAGCAGGTGAACGGCACCTGGGTCGACGTCGCCACCTATGGCACGTTCACCCAGGCCGACCTCGACGCCGGCCGCATCCGCTTCCAGCACGACGGCGCCAGCGAAGACTTCCATGCAACGGCAAACTTCTCCGTATCCGCCGGCCTGGTCACGGTGGAGAACGGGCAGGCTGTCGTGGACAGCTGGAAGCCGTCGTTCGACATCTACGTGACGCCGACCAACGACCTGCCGACGGCCGTGGGCTCGTCCACCACGGTGATCAACGAAGGCGAGATCGCCTATATCACGAAGGGGCAGCTCGGCCTGGCCGATCCGGACGACGCCACCAGCGCGAGCTACCTGGAGAATTCGCCGACGCTTCCCGACGGCAGCCCCAACTACGCGTACAACAACGACGCCACGGGTGCCAACGCGCTGAAGTTCGTCATCACCAGCCTGCCCGCGGGCGGCAAGCTGCAGTACTCGACCGATGGCGGCGCGAGCTGGCAGGACGTGACCGCGAACACCTTGCTCGACGCGTCCATCATCACCGGCAGCGCGGGCACCACGGGCCTGCGCTTCGTCAGCAACGGCTCGGAAGTGCGCAGCGCCAGTTTCACCGTCGAGGCGCAGGACCGCTGGGGCGCCCGCTCGGCCACGGACGCCACCGTCACGATCCAGATCACCAACGTCAACGACGCGCCGCAGATCGCGAAGGACCCGACGCTGGCCGATCCGACGGTGCCCGCCGATTCGCCCAACAACATCGGCGGTGCCCCGGTCAACAATCCGCTTACCGTCGTGGAAGGCGGCTACGGCCAGATCACCACGGCGATGCTCCAGGCCTACGATCCGGACAGTTCCGCCGAACAGGTGCAATACACCATCACCGGCGGACCGGCGCACGGCAAGCTGGCGTATTCCACCGATGGCGGCGTGACCTTCCACATCCTCGGTGCCGGATCGTCCTTCACCCAGGCCGATGTCGCGGCCGGCCGCATCTACTATCTCAACGACGGTACCGAATCCACCGGCGCCAGCTATCCCTCGGCGCCCGACGACCGTTTCTTCTTCACCGTCTCCGACGGTGACAAGGAGCAGGCGGGCAACGAATTCTGGGTCTACACCGATCCCACCAACGATGCGCCGAAGGTCACCGCGCCGGCCGGTCCCGTCGACCTCGACAGCGCGGACCCGCAGTTCAACCCGGTGCCGGGCTTCAGTGTGGCCGATCCGGATCTCGCCACCGTCGGCGGCGGCGAGACCGATTACCTGCAGGTCACCGTGCGCCTGCTGCACGCCGATGGCAGCGCGTTCTCGGCCGGTGAATACACCGCCGATGGCGTCACGATCGGCTATGCGGCCGGCGGCGGCGTGGTCGTGGACGGCGACAAGAACGGCGGTGGCGACTACCTCGTGCTCAGTGGCACGCGTGCGCAGGTCAACGCCGCGCTGGCCGGCCTCACCGTGAACTTCGCCGGCGACCGCGATGCGAAGTACCAGGTACAGGTGATCGCGGACGATCGCCTGCGCGACGCCAGTGGCAACCTCGTCGGCGGCGCGAACGGCGGCGACGTGAACCAGCCGGCCACTCCCGGTACCGGCAGCGCGCCCACGCCCATCGATGCCACGAACTACGACTGGTACAGCGACGCGGCGCCCACCAACAGCGGCGACATCGCGGCCGCCTCCGTGGTGGTCCGCGCGTCCAGCGTGAACGAACCGGGCACGCTCACCGGCCCCACCAGCGGCACGGTATACGAGGACCAGCCAACCCACATCGGTGGCGGCTTCGTCGTGGCCGATCCTGAATCGGCCGCGTTCGATACACCGGTGACGGTCCGCGTGACCGTGCCCAGCGGCACGCTCGGCATCGGCGGCAGCGGCAACCAGGGCAGCTTCACGCCGAGCGCGCCGGGCAGCCTGGCCGTCACCATCACCGGCGACAATACCGGCACCCTGGTCCTGACCGGCCGTGCCAGCGACATCCAGGCGTTGCTCAACGACGCGACCAATGGCCTCACCTATCGCAGCGCGGCCAACGTCAACCACGACACGAACGGCGCCGCCGCGGGCGATGTCACCGTCACGCTGCACTTCGACGACACCGGTTCGAAGATCGGCGGCGATACCGGCGCGGGCAGCGTCGCCAACAATCCGGCCGATATCCAGGTCGCGCTCGACATCGTCGCCGTGAACGACGCACCGACCGTGACGGCGGGCGCGGGTACCGTGTACCTCAACGGCAGCACGCCGGTGGGTGGCTTCGTGGTCGGCGACGTCGACTACACCGATGGTGGCGGGATCACGCAGGGCGAACAGGATTTCATGCAGGTGACCGTTCGCGTTACCGATGCCGCCGGCAATCCGCTGGCACAGTCGGCCTACGCGAACATCGTGCTGGGCTCGAGCAACGGCGGCACGTCCGGCGCGACGGTGGACGGTACCTACGACGGGACCGATGCCGCGCTGGTCATTCGTGGCACGCGGCAGCAGGTGAACGATTACCTCGCCGGCTTACAGGTATCGATCGGCGGCTCTCTCGCCAACGCCGACCAGTCGTATCGCGTGGAAGTGATCGCCGACGACCGCCTGCGTGACACGGCCAGCGGAAGCCTCGACGGGTCCGGCGCCGCCAACGGCGGCGAGAACGCCGCCGCCGACGGTACCCAGGCCGTACCGACGGCAGCCGTCGATCCGTATGCGGCCGTGCCCGGCGGGCTCACCCAGAACGTCGCCTCGTCGTACCGGGTGGTGTTCCCGTCCTCGATCAACAACCCGACCGCGATCGGTATCACCAGCCCGAACGGTGCCGATGAAAGCGCCGCCGGCCTGTATACGCTCAGCCACATCACCCTGGCCGATCCCGATGCCGGCACCGACAGCATCACCGCCACGGTGACGCTGCAGAACGGCTTCACCATCCACGACGTCAACGGGTCCACCGCGACCTCCGGCACCTATGCCGGTGCCACGTACACCTTCGGCACCGATGGCCAGGGCCGCAGCACCATCACCATCACCGGCTCGATCGACCAGGTGCAATCGGCGATCAATGCGGTGGGCGTGCAGTTGCCGTCGGCGGAAGCGGGCGATAACAACGCTTACTGGAATGGCACCTTCCAGGTGCAGGTGGCCGTGAACGACAACGGCAACCACGGCAGCCGCCCGGACCGTCCGACGCTCGACGGCGATGCCGCATCGAACGCGGGTAGCGATCCCAGCACCGCCGGCGACCAGTACGGTTATGCCGATGGCGAGGCGGGTTCTTCCAACGCGCTCGTCACCACGCGCGTCTTCGACGTCACCGTCAGCAGCCGTACCCAGGTCAGCGAGGCCGGGTTGGCCGACGCCAGTGGCAGCCAGGGCGTGGACGGCACCGAAACCTTCGCCCTGTTCAACGGCCTGGACAGTGTGACGATCGGCGATCCCGCCGCGGGCGCCGGGCACTCGGTCACGCTCACGCTTGCGCAGCTGCAGGACATCGCCAACGTGCCGCTCGCCGAGCGCACGATCCAGACCGATCACGGCACCCTGGTCGTGACCGGCTACCTTCCCGGCGCGGACGCGGGCCACGGCACGCTCGTCTATCACTACAGTCTCAACGGTCCCGTGGACCAGCCGGGCGCGACCGGCAGCAGCGAGACGATCGCGATCGCCACGCGTGACAGCGCGGGGTTCACGGACAGCGGCAGCATCACCGTGGATATCGCCGACGACGTGCCCCTCGCGCACGCGGACACGAACACGGTGGACGAAGACGGTGCGCCGGCCACAGGCAACGTCGTGCTCGCGGGCGGCGGTGCCGACCACGTGGGTGGCGATGCCACGCCGACACCGGTATCCGGCGTGGTGTTCGGCAACGCGGGTGGCCCGGTCAGCGGCAACGTCGGCGCGGCGATCGCGGGGCAATACGGCTCGCTCACGCTCAACGCCGATGGCAGCTATAGCTACGCGCTCGACAACGCCAATCCGGTCGTCAACGCCTTAAAGGATGGCGAGACGCGTACCGAGGTCTATACCTACACGATCACCGACGCGGACGGCGATACCAGCACCACGACGTTGACCATCACCATCGTGGGCCATACCGATGGCGGTCCCGCTATCGTGCCGCACGACGGCAACGGCACCGGCAACGGCGTGAACACCACCGGCGAAACCACGGTGTGGGAGTCGGGCCTGACCACGAACGGTCCGGCGGGGCAGGATCGCGACGCGACGGACACCGTCGCCATCTCGGCGCCGGACGGCCTCGTCAGCGTCACGGTGGGCGGCACCACGCTCACCACCGCGCAACTCGAGGCGCTGAGCGTCAACGCCCCGGTGACCATCGTGACGGCCGACGGCACGCTCGTGCTGACCGGTTTCACGGCGACCGCCGAGGTTGGCGGCGTGCCGACCGCGGGCACGCTCACCTATACCTACACCTTGCGCGAATCCATCGACCAGCCAGGCACGGACCACAGCACCGACAATATCGCCTTGTCCGTCACCGACGCCGGTGGCGGCAGTGCCACCGGTACCCTCGTGGTCAACATCGTGGACGATGCGCCGACCGCCCGCGCCGATGGCGCGGATATCGGCGAGGACGGCGCCGCCGTGGTCAACGGCAACGTGGTCTCCGCGACGGGTCCGGGCGATGTCGCCGACCGCCTGGGCGCCGACGGTATCGCGTCGCCGGTGGCGGGCGTCGTCGCCGGCACGGCAAGCGGTCCGCTCGCCGGCAACGTCGGCACGGGCGTGGCTGGCCAGTACGGCACGCTCACGCTCAACCCCGACGGCAGCTACGGCTACGCGCTGGACAACGGCAACGCCGCCGTGAACGCATTGAAGGACGGGCAGACGCTTACCGACGTCTACAGCTACACCATCGTCGACGCGGACGGCGACACCAGCACCACCACGCTCACCATCACCATCCACGGCCATACCGACAGCGCACCGTCGATCGCGCCGGTGGACGGCAACGGTGGCGCGGCGGGCCACGCCACGGTCATCGAGGCGGGCCTGGTCGATCATGACGGGTCGCAGGTCACCACTGGCAGCATCGAACTGACGGCCGACGACGGGCTGGCCAGCGTGACGGTGGGCGGCACCACGCTCACCACGGCGCAGCTCGCCGCGCTCGGCAGCGGCTCGCCGGTCACCATCACGACACCGGACGGCACGCTCGTGCTCACCGGCTTCAACCCGACCTCGACCGTCGGTGGCGTTCCGACGGCCGGCACCCTCAGCTACACCTATACGCTGGACCGCGCCGCCTCCCAGCCGGGTGCCACCGATAGCACCGAGAGCATCGCGCTCACCGTCACCGACGCCGGTGGCGACACGGCGGCGGGAACCCTCGTGGTGAACATCATCGACGACGTACCGACGGCCCGCGACGACACGGCGACCGTCACCGAGAACACCGCCGGCGTCACCGGGTCGGTGCTCGTCAACGACCGGGTCGACGCCGACGGCACCGCCACGCCGGTCAGCGCGGTCGGTTTCCACGGCACGGCGGGATCGGTCGGTTCGCCGCTCGGCGGCAGCTACGGCACGCTCACGCTCAACGCCGACGGCAGCTACAGCTATGCGCTCGACAACGACAACCCGGCGGTGAACGCGCTGAAGAACGGGCAGACGCTGACGGAAACCTTCACCTACGTCATCACCGATGCCGATGGCGACAGCAGCACCGCGACGCTGACCATCACGATCGGCGGCGTGACCGACGGCAACCCGTCGATCGTCCCCGTGGACCGTGACGGCAACGTCGGCGGCCATTCGGAGGTCGGCGAGCCCGGCCTGGTCGATGGCGGCGGCAGCGATACCACCAGCGGCCATATCGACCTGAGTGCCCTGGACGGCCTCGCCAGCGTCACCGTGGGCGGCACCACGCTCACGCCGGAGCAGTTGTCCGCGCTGAGCCCGCAGCATCCGGTCACCATCGTCACGCCGGACGGCACGCTCGTGCTCACCGGCTTCACCGCCACCTCGACGGTGAATGGCGTGGCGACGGCAGGTACGCTCGACTACACCTACACGCTCGACCATGCGCTGCAGCAGCCGGGTTCGACGGCCACCAGCGATGTCATCGCACTGGGCGTCACCGACGTGACCGGTGGCGTGTCCACCGGCAGGCTGGTGGTCGACATCGCCGACGACGTGCCCGTCGCACACGACGATAGCGCCACCATCGTCCAGGACGCCGGACAGACCGGTGCCAGTGGCAACGTGTTCACCGGCAAGGGTCCCTCGCACGACGGTTCCGACCGGATCGGTGCCGACGGCCCCACGGCCGGTGGCCCGCTCACCGGCGTCGTATCGGCCAACCTCGGCACGTCCGGCACGATCGGTGGCGGCAGCCGTGGCGAGTTCGGCACCCTGATCCTCAACGCGGACGGCTTGTACACGTACCAGCTTGACGTCCGCAATCCGAGGGTGAGTTCGCTGGATGCCAGCCGCACGCTGAGCGAAGTGTTCGTCTACACCATCACGGACGCCGACGGCGACGTGAGCGAAGCACGCCTCACCATCACGATCCAGGGCACGACGCCACCGATGCAGGCGCGCTGGGGCGACCAGATCTTCCCCGTCGCCTACGACCGGACCACGCGCGACATTCGCCAGGGTTACGAGCCGGGCCTGTTCGTCCTGCCGGCCGTGGACCAGTCGCAGGGCGACACGATGCGCTGGCACAACCAGTGGATCACTGGCCGCTACGACGCCACCTCGGACCTCGGCGACACACCGTTGGACCCGTCGAATACCCAGCACGTGCTGCGTGACGGCGTGGCCTTCTCACGTCAGTTGCTCGCCGAGGCGCATAGCCGCGCGCGTGTCGCCCTCAACGATTTCGGGTTGGGCTCGAGCGTGTTGTGGGACGACTTCTCGCCGTTCTCGCCCGCGCGCATCCATGACCTGGAGAAAACGAACGAGGCACACGCCGAGCGGACGCAGCCCGCGACCAGGCCGGCCCATGAGGTACCCACCGCCATGCGTGTGCCACCACCGGCTTCGACGCCGGTCGGTGCGCCATCGCTGACGGCACAGATCGCGGCGATGGCCAAGGCCGCCGCCGTGCCGTTGGCCTCCGCACCCGCACCCACGCAGCCACGCCACTAATCGCGAGCCCGGCGATCCACGCATCGCCGGCCCACGTTCACAAGGACCGAATCTCCATGCACCACATCCATGCCATGAAGACCACCACACCGATGACATTCGCCATGCGCCGCGCGCCGCTGGTCGCCTCGCTGGCCCTCGCCGTGTTCCTTACCGGTTGTGGCGCCGTCAAGCCCAAGCCGCTCACCCACGACGAGGTCGCCACGCGGGTCAAGAACGACCAGCAGGCGATGTACAAGGACCAGGAGCCGATCGGCGCTCCGCTGACCTTGTCCGACGTCATGGCGCGGTCGCTCAAGTACAATCTCGACTATCGGCTCAAGCTGATGGAGACCGCGTTGTCGCGCGGCCTGCTCGACGTCTCCCAGCTCGACATGCTGCCCAAGCTGACCGCCGACGCCGGCTACCGCTGGCGCAGCAACGACTCCGGTGGCACCAGCATCGGCATCGAAGACCGCATCGTCAGCTTGCGTCCTTCCACCTCCGAAGAGCGCGTGCACTATCTTGCCGATGCCACGCTGTCGTGGGACGTGCTCGACTTCGGCCTGAGCTACTACCGGGCGAAGCAGCAGGCCGACGACGTCAACGTCACCGACGAGCGCCGCCGCAAGGTCCTGCAGAACATCGTGCAGGACGTGCGTGACGCGTATTGGCGCGCGCTCGGTGCGCAGCGCCTGCTGGGAGAGACCCAGACGCTCGCCGATAACATCCAGGCCGCGCTGGAGAAGACCCGCCAGGCCGAGCGCGCCGGCGTGCTGCCGCCGGTCGAGGGCCTGGAATACCAGCGCGCCTTGCTCGACGCCATGACCCTCGTCAACGAGAAGCGCCAGGAGATGGAGTTCGCACGGCGCGAACTCGCCGCCCTGATGAACCTCGCGCCCGGCACGCAGTTCACGTTGGCCGATGCCACCGAGACGCGGCTCTCGCAGATTCCGTCCAACCTCGACCAGCTCGAGCAGACGGCACTCGAGCAGCGCCCGGAACTGCGCGAGGAAGACTACAAGGCGCGCATCGACGCGATCGAGACCAAGAAGCAGATCGCCGCGCTGTTCCCCAACCTCAACCTGTTCGGCGGCATCGGCTACGACTCCAACAGCTACCTGTATAACGAGAACTGGACGCAGGGCGGCATCAGCATGTCGATGAACCTGATCCGTCTCGCCGGGCTGCCCGCGATCAAGCGCACCAACGAAGCGCGGATGAAGGTGGACGACGCCCGCCGCATGGCGCTCAGCATGGCCGTGCTGACCCAGGTGCGCGTCTCCGTCGAACGCTACAAGCTGGCCGTCTACGATCACCAGCTCGCCCAGGAATCCGCGCAGGTGGACCAGCGTCTGGCAAGCGTGGCCCGTGCCGGTTCCAACAACCAGCTCACCAGCGAACTGGAAACGCTGCGCACGCAGGCGCGTTCCATGGTGTCGCGCTTCCAGGAAGCGTCCTCCTATGCAGCGGCCCAGTCGGCGTACGGCCGCGTGCTCAACTCGGTCGGCATCGACCTGATGCCGGAGCAGGTCGCAGGTAGCGACGTGCCGACGCTCTCGAAGGCCATCCAGGCCAGTCTGGTCGACGGCGAGAAGCACGTGTTCACGCAGTCCGCGGACGCCGTGGCGGTGGACCGTCCGATCCAGCTCAGCGTTACCGGCCTGCCGGCGCGCGTGGATGGCGTTGCGGTGCGTGACGCCGTGGGCAAGGTGATGACCGGCAACCGTCTGGCCCTCGGCAACGGTGCGGACAGCCTCGCCATGGAGCTCCACTACAGCGCTACGCCCAGCAAGGCGGCGACGCGCGCGCAGTGGGACATGACGGTGCAGGACACGGCGGGTAAGCGCCTGCTGACGCAGAGCTATCGCAGCTTCCTCCCCGACGACGCCAACACGCGTTCGGTGATCGCCCTGGCCGAAGCCGCCGCGCTTTCGGTGATGGCGGAAGTGCGTCGCCTCGCGGCCGCACCGGAAACGGCGGCCACGGCCCAGCCATGAAGAACGCGACGATGATTCCGAAGGCGGTGACGTTCGCCGCCTTCAACGCGGTGCTCGCATGGGGGGTGCCTTGCGCCGTCTCAGCGCAGGTTCAATCCGCGCCAGCAGCGTCGACCCAGGCACCCGTGCGCTTCCTCGTGGTGGCGGACCGTGAAAGTCCGTTGTCCGCGGTGGCTGGGGGACGCGTCGCGCGCGTCTACGTGCAGCTGGGCGATACCGTCGCGAAGGGCAAGGTGCTGGTCTCGCTCGATTGCAGCGACGTGGATGCCCGGCGTGCGGCTGCCGACGCCGAGTACAAGGCGGCGCAGCTGCGCTACGAGGCGAAGGCCAAGCTGCAGGGCCTGCAATCCGCCGCCGCGCTGGAAGTCGAACTCACCGCCGCCGACGTCAATCGCACACGCAGCCAGATGCGCATCTTCGACGCGCAGCTGGCGCAGTGCCGCTTCGTCGCACCGTTCGACGGGCGCGTGGCACGCATCCACGTGAAGGAAGGGCAGGGCGTATCGCCGGGGGCCCCGGTGATCGAACTGGTCGGTACCGGTACGCCGAAGGCGCGGCTGAACGTGCCGTCTAGCTGGATCGGCTGGCTCAAGCCGGGCGCGCATCTGGACGCCGCCGTCGACGAGACCGGCGAACACCATCCTCTCACGGTGACGCGCCTCAGCGGCCGTGTCGACGCGGTCAGCCAGACCATCGAGATCGAAGCCGATTTCGAAGGCGATACAAGCCGTGTCCTGCCGGGTATGAGCGGCCGGGCGACGCCGGCGAAGAGCACCGGACAGGGCTGAAACGATGAATCCCCAGGACAACCCCGGCGCTAGCGCGTCGTCGCGCTTCTATGCGCTTGCCGCGCGCGCCGAGGGTGCCGCGACAGCGACCGAGCTTGGTTTCGTCGCATGCAACGAGACGCGCAGCCTGGTCGATTACCGGCAGGCCGCCCTGCTGGCGACGCCGCCGGGACGGAGTCCTCGCCTCGCCGCCCATTCCGGGCTGGCCGAGCCCGATCCGAATACGCCTTACGCGCTGTGGCTGTCCGCCGTTGCACGGCGGATCGCTCCGCAGTGTGCCGAGCTGCCTGCCGGTGCCCGCGTCCTGCCGCTTTCGCCCGGCATGCTCGGCGAGGAACTGGCCACGGAGTGGGGCGAGTGGTTGCCGGCGCACGTGTGGGTGCTGCCGTTGATGGGCCCCGATCGCCATGTCGATGCGCTGCTCGTGCTCGCACGGGACCAGGCCTGGCCCACGACGCTCACTCCGGACAGCGCGGAGTTCGCACTGCTTCAACTCGCCAACCTCTACGGCTACGCCTGGTGGTCGCTGGTGGCGCGGCCGTCGCGTTGGCGGCGCTGGTGGGAAGCGGCGACCAGCGGGCGCCGCCTGCGCTACGCACTGGCCGTGCTGCTGGTGGTGCTGCTGATCCCCGTGCGCGAATACACGCTCGTTCCCGCCGAGGTGATCTCCACGCGGAGCCAGGTGATCGCTTCACCACGCGAGGGCGTGATCCATCGCATGACGGTCCTGCCCAACGCGCCGGTGAAGGCGGGGCAGGTCCTCGCTGAACTCGACGACACGACCCTGCGCAACAAGCTCGCCGTCGCGCAGGCCGAACTGGCCACGGCCAGCGTGGAGATGCACCAGGCCGCGCAACAGGCCATCGAGAACCAGAACGCCAAGGCCGATCTCGGCATGGCCGAGGGCAAGTGGCGCGAGCGCCAGGTGGATGTGGTCTCGTTGCAGCGGGAGGTGGACAAGCTGGCCATTCGCGCGCCGGCCGACGGCGTGTTCGTCTATTCCGATCCGGACGACTGGTCCGGCCGCCCCGTGCAGACCGGTGAGCGTATCGGCCTGCTTGCCGACCCGCATGCGCTGGGCGTGCGCGCGTGGGCCCCGGTGGGTGAGCCGACCAACCTGGCCGAGGGCGCACCCATGACCGTCTTCCTCAAGGTCGCGCCGCTGGACCCGCTCGACGCGAAGCTCGACTACGCCGGTTACCAGCCAGTGGAGGCACCCAACGGCGTCGCCAGTTATGTTCTGCGCGGGACGATCGACGGCACGCCGCCCGGCGCGCGTATCGGCCTGCAAGGCACGGCGCGCGTCTCGGGAAGCTGGAGCGTGTTCGGCTACCTGATGCTGCGTCGTCCGTTGGCCGCCGTGCGCGCCTGGTGCGGGCTCTGACGATGTCGGCCGTGCCTGCGATGGGTGCGATGGGTGGCATGGGCACGGCGCCGCCGCCGTGGCCCGCCTTGCGCGATGAGTTGAACATCCACACCGCCGGGCGCAATCGCGACGGTTCGCCGGCATGGCATCTTTCGGACCCCGTGCGCAACCAGTTCTTCCGCATCGGCTGGCTCGAATTCGAGTTCCTCCAGCATTGGGCGCTGGGCGATCCGCAGCGGATCGCCGAGGCCGTTGCCGCCAGCACCACGATGACGCCGGAAGCCGACGACGTGCTGGAGTTCGCGCGCTTCCTGCAACAGCAACAACTCACGCGCGGCGCCATGCCGAAGCGGCGGACGTCGGCGCTGCACTGGTTGTTGCAGAACTATCTGTTCATCCGCATTCCGCTGGTGCGCCCGGAACGCTTCCTGCGTCGCACGCTGCCCTTCGTCAGCTGGATGTTCGGCATGCGGTTCCTCGTGGTCACGCTGTTCGCGGCCGTGCTCGGCCTGCTGCTGGCGGCGCGCCAGTGGGATGTCGTACAGGCCAACCTGCGTGGCGCGATGAGCTGGGACGGCGTCATCGCCTTCGCCGGCGCGCTGGTCTTTTCCAAGTGCTGGCACGAGTTCGGCCACGCCTTCATGGCCACGCGGTTCGGCGTGCGCGTGGGGCACATGGGTGTGGCGTTGCTGGTCATGTGGCCGATGGCATACACCGATACCGGCGAGAGCTGGAAGCTCGAAGGCTCGCGTCGACGCCTGGCCATCGCGTCGGCCGGTGTCATGGCCGAGCTGGTGCTCGCCGCATGGTGCACGCTCTTGTGGTCGTTCGCGCCGGAAGGCAACTTCAAGAACGCGCTGTTCTTCCTGGGCACGACGGCCTGGGTGCTCACGCTGGTGGTCAACGCCAGCCCCTTCATGCGTTTCGACGGCTATTTCATCCTCGCCGACGCGCTGGATTACCCCGGCCTGCACGAGCGCGCGGGACGCTGGGCGAAGCGTTGGGTGCGCTTGCGCCTGCTCGGCATCGAGGACCCCCGGCCGGACGCGGTCTCGCCGCGTTTCGCCGGCTTCCTCACCGCGTTCGCGTTCGCGACGTGGCTGTACCGCCTGACCCTCTTCGTGGGCATCGCCGTGGTCGTCTACCACGCCTTCTTCAAGGCCCTGGGCCTGATCCTCTTCCTGGTGGAAATCGTGACGTTCGTGGTGAGGCCGATGCTCAATGAAGTGCGGATATGGTGGGCGCGGCGCGCGGAAATCCGCTGGCTGCGTGTGCGCCGGCGCCTGATCGTCCTGGGCGTGGCCGCGCTGGTCGTGCTGGTGCCCTGGTCGGCGAGCATCACCGCCGATGGCATCGTGGAGGCGGGATTCGAACAGCCGGTGTTCACGCCTTTCGCCGCGCGGATGGAACGCGTGAGCGTCGCCGACGGCACGCACGTGACGGCGGGACAGTTGCTGTTCGAACTCAGCGCACCGACACCCGAGGACGAGCGGGCGAAGGCCGATGCGCTGCGCGACGCTTACGAGTCCACGGCGCGCGGCGCCATCGCCCTCGACCGCGACGGCGTGGCCAAGCAAGTCGTGGCCGAGCGCATGGCCGACCAGTACGATGTGCAGCGTCGTGCCAGCACGTCGGAACTGCATCGCCTTCGCCTCACGGCCAGCGAGGACGGCATCGTGCGCGACCTCGATCCGGCGTTGCAGGCGGGCAGCTGGGTATCGCCCGGCTCGCGCATCGCGACCGTGGTGGGCGGCACGCGCTGGCGGGCGGAGGTGCTCGTCTCGGAAGCGGACCGCGCCCGGCTGGTTCCTGGTGCTTCCGCCACCGTCTACCCGCATGGCCATTGGCAGCCGTTGCATGGCCGCGTCGTGGCGGTGGACGATGGCGCGCTCGAACACCTGCCCAGCCTGCTACTGGCGAAGAACCACGGCGGACCGATCCCGCTCAATCCGACGGCGCCGGCGAAAGAAATGCGCCCGGCGACCGTCTGGTACCGGGTGCGCGTGGAAGGCGAGGGCTTGTCCGCTCCGCTCGCGGCCGAACAAGGTGTCAGCGTGCGCATGCAAGGCCGCCGCGAAAGTTTGGCCCGGCGCTGGATCGACAGCGCGTTGCTGATCCTTCTGCAACAGACGGGACTGGGCAAGGAAGGCTGAGCCAGGTTGTCTTTCCCCGCTTCCGAACCGCTACTATCGGGCACGGTCATCACGGGGGGTAAGGAATGCGCGCATGGATATGGGTGGCAGGCGTGGCAATGACGATGGGTACCGGCGTCCAGGCGGGGACGGTGCCCGATCCGGCACCGGTCGAAGCGAGGGTGCCTTGGGCACCCACCGTGTTCACCGGCAGTGATGGCGCGCGGCACTTCGCCTACGAACTGCACCTGACCAATTTCTACGGCGACACCGGCCCGTTGACCCTCGACGACCTGGACGTGTTCGCCGACGATTCGACGCGGCCCCTGCTACACCTGGACAGTGCGGGGCTGGCCGCCGTCGCCAAGCCCGTGCCGAAGGAAGGTGCCGCCGCCGTCGTCGTCGATCCCGGCAAGAGCGGCATCGTCTATCTATGGCTCACGCTTCCCGAGGGAACGCCGGTGCCGAAGCAGCTGCGGCATCATGTGGACATGACGGCGAACGGTCATGCCTACGCGGTGGATGGCGTCGAGGTGGCGGTGTCGCCGACGGCGGCGCCGGTGATCGGTGCGCCCCTTCGCGGCGGCCATTGGCTGGCCCATGAAGGTCCGGGTGCATTCCGCTCGCATCACTGGGGCAGCATGGTCGCGATCAACGGCAGCCTGACCGTTCCCCAACGCTACGCGATCGATTTCGTCGGCGTGGACGCTTCGGGACGTGCGATCAAGCCGAGCGTGAAGGACCTGCAAGCGACACGATACGCGGACTGGATCGGCTACGGCGCGGAGGTCATCGCCGTCGCCGATGGCGTCGTCACCGGCGCGAGGGATGGCGAGGAAGAGCACGCACCGCTGAAGCCGCAGCCGGAACCGGCGTCGCTCACCACCGACGGCCTGTTCGGCAACTACGTGGTGTTGTCGATCGGGCCAGGGCAGTACGCCGGTTACGCCCACCTTGCCAAGGGCAGCGTGCGGGTGAAGAAGGGCGACCACGTGCGCCGTGGCCAGGTGATCGGGCGGTTGGGACAGTCGGGCAACTCCGCCGCGCCGCACCTGCATTTCCAGTTGGCAAACGCTCCGGACTTCCAGGGCTCGGAAGGCATCCCGTATGTCTTCGAGCGGGTCGACCTCTACGGCGAGGAAAGCGAGGCGCAGCTGTTCGGGCAGGGCGATCCGTGGAAGGCGGCACCGCCGAGCCATCGCCAGGCGCAGTTGACGCTCGATGGCATCGTGGTGGGCTTTCCGGACAAATAGCTCAACGGCGCGTCGCGAACACGCCGTCCAAGGCCAGTTGCGCCTTGAAGCCGGCGTGTTCGAGGCGTTTCGCGACTTCGCGCGGCACGTCGCGGCCACTGGTCAGCTTGTTGGGGCTGCCCGTGTAGTGGAACAGGCGCCCACCGCGGCGCAGGACACGGGCGAGCTGGGCGTAGAACGCTTGCGAATACAACTCGCCGGCGATGCCGAAGCGCGGCGGGTCGTGCAACAGCGCGTCGACCGACGCGTCGGGCACCTGGAGGATTGCCTGGGTGACGTCGCCATGGCCGAATTGCAGCCTGCCGCCGTCGTCGGGGGCGTCCGGATCGGGAGACCACGGGTTGAGCGTGCGCAACCAGAGCACGTCCGGATTCTTCTCGAAGGAAAGCACCCGTGCCGCGCCGGCTTCCAGGCAGCAGGCGGCGAAATAGCCTAGGCCGCCGCAGGTGTCGAGCACCACCTTGCCGCGTGGTTCCACCAGCGCCACCTTGCGCCGCGCGTCGTCGATCGGCGATTCCTTCGACGTGGGCAGCATCTTGATGCCGTCGATCTCGAAAGTGGGCGCACCCCATTCCGTGGGTACCAACTTGATGAGCGACCCTGAAAAACGCGATACCGGCTCGAAACCCTCGCCATCCCAGTAGTAGATCGTGCGGTCCTTGAGGCGCACGGGATACGGATAGCGCGCGTCACGCCATTGCCAGGTGTCCTCGTGCAAGGCCGCCCGGGCTTCCGAGCGGCCCAGGTCCAGCGATCCCGTCCATTCCTCCGCGCCGGCGTCACGCGAGGCCGCCAGGGCCTCGGCGACAGGGCGGGTAAGCAGCGGACCGGCGTAATGCGACACGAAGGGAATCTCCTGGCTCCGCGGCGATACGGCGGGCAGGAACGATAGGCAATCGCCGCGGAAAAGTCACCCGCGGCCTTACTGCGCGTAGCGTGTGAACACATAGTCGTGGTCGCGCACGAGCGCCTGGTGGCAGGCGAAGCAGGTACGGTGCTGGGCTTCGTCGACCGCCTTGCCATCGACGAATCGTCCGAATCCCCATCCGCCGGTGGACGCGTATTTCTTGCTGTCCTTCACCATGACCTGCACGGTCGTCGCCGCACCAGGCACGGTCGCCGAGGCGAACTCTTTCGAAGGCGTTCGCTTCCATGCCAGCTTCACCAGGATCGTCCCGTCCGGGAAAGGCAGGTTCGCCTGGCGATAGGCGTCCACCGCTTTCGGGTTGCCGACGACGGCGCGCAACTCGTTGAGCGGTGCGTCCTCGAGGGCGGGGGCGATCAACTCCCATTGCCGGTATCCCGGCGGAATGGTGACCCCGTAGATGGGCGATGCCGAGGGCGGCTTCACATCCTCTTTCGCACCCGACACTTCCACCAGGGCGAACAAGGCCACGAGCGCGACGATACACGACAGGAGATAAGCCGGTCTCATGCGATGACTCCGCTCGTTCTCAGGACCGGGCCACGTCGATGACCGCCTTGGCGAAGGCCTGTGGCGCTTCCTGCGGAAGATTGTGGCCGATGCCACCATCGATCAGGCGATGCTCGTACTTGCCGGAGAATCGCTTCGCATACGCGGACGGATCGGGGTGCGGCGCGCCGTTGGCATCGCCTTCCATGGTGATCGTAGGCACGCCGATGGACGGAAAAGTGGCCAGCTTCGCTTCGAGCGCGTCGTAGCGTGCTTCGCCTTTCGCCGCGCCGAGGCGCCAGCGGTAGTTGTGGATCGAGATCGCGACATGATCGGGGTTGTCGAAGGCGCTCGCCGAGCGCTGGAACGTCGCATCGTCGAAGTGCCACTTCGGTGATGCCTGTTCCCAGATGAGATGCGCGAAATCATGCGTGTACTTCGCGTAACCGGCCTCGCCGCGCTCGGTGGCGAAGTAGAACTGGTACCACCAGTTCAGCTCGGCCTTCGGCGGCAACGGCGCGCGGTTCTGTTCCTGGCTGCCGATCAGGTAGCCGCTCACGGACACGAGCGCCTTGCAACGTTCCGGCCACAGCGCGGCGACGATGCAGGCCGTGCGTGCGCCCCAATCGAAGCCGGCCACCACGGCCTTGTCGATCTTCAGCGCATCCATCAGGTCGATCACGTCCTGCGCGAGCGCGGCTTGCTGGCCGTTCCTCGGCGTGTCGGCCGAAAGGAAACGCGTCGTGCCATAACCACGAAGGTAGGGAACGATGACGCGATATCCGGCGGCGGCGAGGATCGGTGCCACCTCGACGAAGCTGTGGATGTCGTAGGGCCAGCCATGCAGGAGGATGACCGGCGTACCGTTCGCGGGGCCGTCCTCGGCGTAGCCGACGTCGAGGCTGCCGGCCTTGATCTGCTTCAGCGTCTTGAAGGAAGTCACGGTACCTCCGGTGGTGGTTTTCTTCGCGGGAACCGCCGGCGCCGCATGGGCGGCCGACATCGCCGTCGAGGTGTTCAACACGAATGGTGCGGCGGCGATTCCCCACGCGGTGGCACCAAGCCACCTGCGCCTCTTCTGGTCGACGGCTTCCGTCATGGCATTTACTCCGGGCAGGTTAAGCGGCCACACCGTTGCGGCCACGTGTCGCCCTAATGTAGTTGGCCGCCGCGCGATTGATTGCAGCTACTTCCGGTGGTTTTGAAACCGCATGTAACGGTTTGGCCGCCAGATACATTGCGTTACAAAAAACACCGCGCCCCGGTGGGAGCCGTTACCGCCAGCCATTTCCATCATTGACGCGGTCGGCGTGGATGCCCAGCATGCGCATGAGGGGCCGGCAGCACGAAAGCCTGCGGCGGATCTGTTCTCCATCCAGCATGAACCGCTGGCCGGAGTGATCGATGCGTGCGAGGCATTCGACCAGCGGAGGCCGGGCTGGATCAAGGTGGGACTACAGCCCGGGCACGCCCCGGCCGAGGACGGGAATGACTGACCACGAAACGCCTCGCGCACTAGGTGAAGCCGGCTTCCGGCGTGAAGCCGCGCATGCCTTGAGCACGCCACTGGGAAGCCTGCTATTGCGGGCGGAACTGATCGACCACTACCTGCGTCAGGACAAGGTTCCGCAGGCACGCGAGGCGGTGACAGCATTGCTTCGCGAGTTCGACGCCTTTGGCCGTCACTTCCGTTCAGCCTTCGCCGCGATGGCTGATATCGCCGAGGAAGGCGCGGAACCTGGCAATCCACGAGAGTGCCTTGCGGAGGCCATGGTGAAGATGGGTGACGAAGCCGTTGCCATCGGCTACCGCGGACTCTCGCCGTCCGTGGCGATGCCAGCGGCCGCCTTGACGGTGCTGATGCGGCGTCTCGCCCTGCTGGCCGCGGCGACGCACGCCAGCGATGTGACGCTTAGCGGTACGCGCTCTGGTGACGAGTGCGTGCTTTCGCTGACAGGCGTGGGAGGCGACCCGGTGGCGGAAGAAAGACAACCCTTCGAATCCGAGCGCAGCCTTCACCTGTGGACCGCCAGGGAAATCGTCGCCCGCCATGGTGGCCGGTTGGTGGCCGCGGAAACCAGCGACACCATCGTCCGGGTCATCCTGCCGATCGTCTAGGTTCCTGCGGATGAGGACGTCTGGCGACATGGGGCAGGGCGGCGTGTGCGAGGCATTCACGCGACGCATCTGATCGCGTGACAAACCGGTCCGTAGCATGCGTGCTTTCCAACCAACGCGGAGATCACCATGGCGGTGAAAACGATCGAAGACCTCTTCATTCATGAGCTCTCGGATATCTACAGCGCGGAAAAGCAACTGACCAAGGCATTGCCGCGTCTCGCCCGCGCCGCGACGGCGCCCGAACTGAAACAGGCATTCGAGACGCACCTGGAGGAAACCCAGGGACAGGTGGAACGCATCGACCAGATCGTCGACGCGCTCGGTATCCGGCTCAAGCGCATCAAGTGCGCGGCGATGGAAGGCCTCGTGGAGGAAGGCAAGGAAGTGATCGAGGAAGTCGAAGCCGGCGCATTGCGCGATGCGGCCCTCATCGGCGGCGCGCAAAAGGTCGAACATTACGAGATCGCCTCGTACGGCACGCTTTCGGCGATTGCGAAGCAACTCGGCTATCAGGATGCCGTGCCCTTGCTGCAGGCCACGCTCAAGGAAGAAAAGGCGACCGACGAGAAGCTGACGATCTTGGCCGAGCAGGTGGGCAACCAGCGCGCCGCCGAGAAATCGAAAGCCGCCTGAGCCACCGAAACGCCATGACGCCCCGCGGCGCTTCGAAGGGAGGCCGCGGAAGCGTCAGCGGCACCGATTATGGGGGGCGGCGACTGCTGCCTTCGTAATCACGGCAGCGCGCGAATTGTCTTACTATCGCGCGATGAATACATCGCAGTCACAGCGTGGACGGCTCGCATGCGTCGGCATGGGCATGACCCTGGGTTCCCACCTGACGCCGCTGGCCCGTAGCCACATCGAGCAGGCGGACGTGGTGTTCGCGGCGCTGTCCGACGGCATCGTGGAGGCGTGGCTGCAACGCATGCATGGCGATGTGCGCAGCCTGCAACCCTACTACCGGGAAGGCAAGTCGCGCATGACGACCTACCGCCAGTGGGTCGACCTGATGATGACCGAGGTGCGGGCCGGCAAGCGTGTCTGCGGCGTTTTCTATGGCCATCCGGGCATCTTCGCCTGGTCGCCGCACAAGGCGGTCGAGGTCGCCCGGGCAGAGGGCTTCGTGGCGCACATGGAGCCCGGCATCTCCGCCGAGGATTGCCTCTACGCGGACCTCGGCATCGACCCGGGCCGCTTCGGCTGCCAGCACTTCGAGGCCAGCCAGTTGCTGTTCTACGAGCGCCGCATCGATCCCACGGGCTATCTGGTGCTGTGGCAGGTCGGTGTCGTCGGCGACAGGTCGCTGGCACGGCTCCGCACGGACGGAGCATACCGGCAGGTACTCGTGGACGTGCTGGGCCACGACTATCCACTGGACCACGAAATCATCGTCTACCGCGCAGCGACACTGCCCATCCAGAAGCCGGGCATTCGCCGCATACCCTTGCGCGATTTGCCGCACGTTCCCCTGGCTCCCGAGGAAACGGTGGTCCTTCCGCCGGCCACCGCCTTGAAGGCGAACCTCGCCATCCGGGAGCGGCTGGCCGCCCTGGACGCATCGGCCGAGCGCTGAAGACACGATTATTCACGAAGGTCTTGGAGGCACGGCTCGGCTCGGCTTCGCCATCGGTTTTTTGCATCGAGGCAGGGGAGCCGAGTGAATGCGCGAAGAACCTAAAGAAAAGCCGGGAGTTGCCGTCACAGTGTGAAAGCGCTCGCAGGGAGCGGGGGGAATCCCATGTCGGATACGATCGAATTGCTGGAGGCCATCGGCCGCGACGCGTCGCTGCGCCACATATCGGCGGAGGACCTGGCCGACCTCCTGCGCCAGGTCCAGGCGAGCGAGGCACTCACGAAGACTGTGGTCTCGGGCGATCGCTCGTGGTTGTCCGAGGAGTTCGGGACCATCCTCATGCACACGACGCACATCTCCCAGATCCCCGCTCACGAGGACGATGACGACGACGAGCCGGATCACGACGAGGACGGCGACGACGAGGGGGACGACGAGCCGTCATGCCCTCCGGCAGGTGCCCGCGACGAACCGGGTCCGCAGCCGTAGCGATGTGGCCATGCCCCGGGCGATGAGCCGCTTCCGGTCACGCGCGACAGGCGTCGCTCTGGCCTGGTGTGTGCTGGTGTCGCCGTGCCCCGCCACGGCGTCCCTAGCGGCCGATCCGTCGGCGTTCCTCGAACAGACGGAGGCCCTGCGCACGAAGGACCATCCGCGATTCGTCGAGAGACTGCAACAGATACGCCGCGAAAGTCCTTCGCTGAGCAAGCCGCAGCAATGGCATCTGCGTTATCTGGACGCATGGGAAACCATGTTCGAGGGCGATTACACGCGGTCCGAGGCCCAGCTGCGTGACATCATCGACCATTCCGGCGACGTCACGCTCGCTGCCAAGGCATCGGCATTGCTGCTGAGCAATCTTGGCGCCAATCGACGATACGACGAGGCTTTTGCGCTCGCCAATCGCCTGGTGGACGACCTGCCACGAATCGACGATCCGCTGGCACGCTCGATGTTGCTGATGAACCTGTCGCAGATGTTCAACCTGGCTGGCCAGACCGACCTGGCCATCCAGTATGCCGGCATGATGGAAAGCACCGTCCCTCCCGGTGAAACCCAGTGTTATCCCTTCTCCATGCGGGCCGCGGCGCTCAACAATACCGGACGGCTGACCTCGTCCAGTCCTGAGCTGTCGAGGGCCATCGATGCCTGCGTCGCTGCCGGGCAACCGATCCTGGCCAATACCATGTGGCTCGTCCTCGGCGATCGCTTCATCGAGGAAGGGCAGCCGCGCAAGACGCTGGCCCTCCTGGACCGGATCGGACCGGGCATCCGCACCAGTGAATATTACGCGCACCTGCTTTCCTCGCAGGTGCAGCGGGCCAGGGCGAACGAGAAACTCGGCAACGTGGACGATGCCAGGAAGGCGGCACTCGGCGCCCTGGCGATGAGTGACGACGCCGAGATGAGCGAGTGGATGCGTGACGCCTATGGCGTGCTTTACCGGATCGAGAAAAGGCAAGGCCACGCCGCGGCGGCGCTATCGTATTACGAACGCTATGTCGCCCAGGACAAGGGTTACCTGGACGACATCACGGCGAGGGACCTCGCGTTCGAACTGAGCAAGCAACATCTGCTCACGCAAAAGCTCGAGACGGAGCGGCTCGCCCGGCAGAACAGCATCCTTCGCCTGCAGAAGGCCCTGGAGACCCAGGCGGTCGAGACCAGCCGGCTGTACATCGTCCTGCTACTCCTGTTCCTCGCGTCCGTGGTGTTCTGGCTGTTGCGGACCAAGCGTTCGCAGCTCCGCTTCAAGAAGCTGTCGTGGCACGATGGCCTGACCGGCATCTTCAACCGCCAGCATTTCATGAACGAGGCTGCGCGCATCCTGCGTTTGCTGGAGAAGCGCGCGGGCCACGCTTGCCTGGTCTTCATCGACCTCGACCATTTCAAGCAGATCAACGACACCCATGGCCATGCCATGGGCGATCTCGTGCTCAAACATGCGGTGGCCATCTGCGGCCAGCAATTGCGTCCTGGCGATGTGTTCGGCCGTCTGGGCGGTGAGGAATTCGGCATGTTGCTCGTCGGGTGCCCCAAGGAGCGGGGCATGCTCATCGCCGATCGTATCCGCATGGCGATCGAAGCATCGCCGGTCACCGAGGAAGGCTGTGTCGTGTCGTTCTCCACGAGCGCCGGCCTTGCCGCCACGGCGACGTGCGGCTACGACTTGCAACGGCTGTGCCGGGAAGCGGACATGGCCCTTTACGAAGCAAAGCGTGCCGGACGCAACCGCGTGATGGCGGATACGCCCGGCAGCCTTGCCGAATCCTAGGCGATCAGAGGTCGAACGAGGCCGAGACGTAGAACGTGCGAGGCGCGCCCTGGGTCAGGTAGCCGCCGTTGGCGGAGGCCCAGTAGCCCTTGTTGGTCACGTTCTGCACCGTGAGGCGGAAGGTCACCGGCACGCCCTCGATGTGCGTCGTGGTGCGGGCACCGAGGTCGTAGGTCGTCCACGCCGGTATGTCCAGCGTGTTGGCGGTGTCCAGGTATTGCTTGCCCGTGCGCACGGCGCGGGCGCTGAGGGTGACATCCGGCGTGTTCGGAATATCCCACTCCACGCCCGCATTGGCCTGGAAGCGCGGCACGCCGATGCCGTCGTTGCCATCGTTCAGGCCGCCCTGGGTCTTCACCAGTTCGGGCTTGATGTAGTTGGCGCCTCCCAGCACGCGCACGCCATCGACCGGCTGGCCGAAGAAGCTCCACTCGATGCCACGGTTACGCTGCTCGCCATCCACCACGAAGGTGTTGGCGCCATCGACATAGGCGCTGGGCTGCTTGATCTGAAACAGGCCGAGGCTGCTGCCGATCGTGCCCGCGTCCCACTTCACGCCGATCTCGTTCTGCTTGGACTTGTATGGGGCGAAGACCTGGCCTGCATTGGTGACCGGCCGGTTGTTGAAGGTTTCCGGTGCCTGGTCGCCCTGGGTCAGCGCCTCGATATGGTTGGCGTAGATCGACCACTGGTCGGCAAGGCGGAAGTTCACGCCGGCGATGGGCGTGGTCGTGTACTGCTCGTATTCGGAGTTCTTCGCGCCATCCACGCCGTCGACCGCATAGGCATAGCCGATGGTATGCAGTTTCTGGCGGCGGGCGCCGAGCGTCACCTGCAGGCGGTCGTCCATGAAACCGAGCGTGTCGGATACGGCGAGGCTGCGCAGCTGCGTGCGGCCGGTGATGCCGGGATCGCTGATCGGGCCGACGTCGTAGGCGAAATCGGGCACCGGCGCATAAGTGGGCGAGTAGATGTTGGTATGGATCGGGTCGAGCGATCCGGCATAGGCGGCTTTCTTGCGGAAGCTCAGGGCCGAGAAGCCGACGTTCACCCGGTGGGTGACCTCGCCGGTGTCGAAGTGCGCGTTGAAGCCGGCTTCGCCGGTGGCGGTGTCCGCGATGTAGGGCACGGTGAAGCGCGATTCGGTCGCGTTGCCGGCGGTATCCACGAGCGTCGGGCTGACGTAGTCGCCGAACTCGTTGCCGTGGTGCGCGCCCGCCGCCACGTAACCGGTGAGCCACGGGGCGAAATCGTATTCGGCGCGGACCACGCCGAAGGTATCTTCCAGCGAGGAGTTGGACCAGGGCTGGGCATAGTTGGTCTTAGCTGACGGCGCGCGCGGCACGCGATCGAGGCCACTGGCATAGACCACCGAGCGGCCACCGGTGATGACCTGTTTCTGGTAGCCGATGTCGGTGGTGATACGCAGCTTCTCGCCCTGGTAGTCGAAGGCGACCGAAGCGGCCGTGACGCGGCGCTGCTCGCCGTCGATGGCGGTGTTGCCGTCACGATGGACGGCATTGACGCGCACGCCGAAGGCATCGCCGGCGCCGAAGCGGCGGCCGATATCCACGCTGCCGCCCACCTGGCTGTCGCTGCCCCAATCCAGGCCGACGCGGGTGATCGGCTGCGCTTCCGCGCGCTTGGGTGCGATGTTGATATTGCCACCGACGCCGGAGCCGGACGGGCTGATGCCGTTGAGGAAGGCGCTGGCCCCCTTGAACACTTCGACGCGGCTGACCAGTTCCGGCGCGAGCAGTTGGCGGGGCAGCAGGCCATAGAGACCGTCGAACGCGATGTCGTCGCTATAGACCTGGAAACCACGGATGGTGAAGGTCTGCGAGAAATTGCCGTAGCCGAAGCCGGTACGTACGGCGGGATCGTTGGAGACCACGTCGCCGAGGGTGCGCGCTTGCTGGTTGCGGATCAGCGTGTCGGTGTAACTGGTGATCGCGAAGGGGACATTCATCGAGTCCTGGTTGCCCAGCACGCCGAAACGTCCACCGCGGGCGACCTGCCCACCGGCGTATGCGGCGGTGGGTGCGGCGACGTTGGCTTCCACCTGCACACCGGACAGGGTGGTGCTGTTGTCGCGCGCCTTCTGCTGCGCATCGGTGCCGTCGGCGGCATGGGCCGACGGCACGAGCAGCAGGAGGCCGGCGAGGGCGGCCGTGACGGAGAGGGTGAGGACGTGGCGGCGGAACGGGACGGTGGACATGGAACCCCCAGCGGACATCGAATATGTGAATGCGAATGTAAATGAGAATTGATCTCAAGTATGACGCATTCTTCACGTGCTGCAAAGCAACGCGATGTCGCGGGGAGCTGCCCCTGAGCCCATGGGGCGCAACGCCCCGGGATTTATTCAGTCCAGCGCCCGCACCCAGATGTTGCGAAAGCTCAGGGGTGGCGAGCGGTCGCCATGTGCCTGCAGCTTGATCGCCGTCTCGGCGTGCGCGGTGTACTTGGGCTTGCCGACGTGGACGGTCTCGCCGGAGAGCCGCGTGTGGTTCTGCACCAGCACGCCGTTATGGAAAAGCGTCACATAGGCTGGCGATGTCAGCACGCCGTCGGCACTGAAGACGGGCGCCGTCCAGATCACGTCATAGGTCTGCCACTCGCCCGGCGGCCGCATCGCATTGACCATGGGCGCCGCCTGCTTATAGATGCTGGCCGCCTGTCCGTTGACGTAGGTCGCGTTCTTCCATGAATCCATGATCTGGATTTCGTAGCCCTCGTCGCCAGGCCCTGTGGAGGCGAGGAACAGACCGCTGTTGCCGCGCTCCTGGCCATCGCCGGAGATGTCCTTGGGCACCTGCCATTCCAGGTGAAGCTGGTAGTCCTTGAATCGCCGCCTGGTCTGGATGTTGCCGGACGCCTTGTCGACCGTCACCACGCCATCGTGCACCTTCCAACGCGCGACCGAATGATCCCTCGACGACTCCCATTGGCTGAGGTCCCGGCCGTCGAACAGCACGATGGCATCGGACGGTGGTGCGCCGTCGACACGTCCGGGCGTCACCACCTCGGGTACGGGCTCCCACTGCTCGGTCGCCTTGGGATCGGCCTGTGCCGGCGTGGACGAGGGCAGGGCCGCTGCCAGCACAAAGAGAAGCGGGACAGTCGCGCTTTGCCGTTTCACGGGGGGTTCTCCAGGCAAGTAGGGAGCCAGCCATCGATGATGACGCAACTTCAGAAGAACCTGTAGTTGAAGCTCACCGTGAAACTGCTCGGCGGGGCGTAGTAAAGATTGCTGAACTCGTCGAGCACGAAGTATTTCCGGTTCAACAGGTTGTCCGCGTTCACCTGCAACGACGCCTGCTTTCCGATGGCGTAGCGGGCCATCGCGCTGAGCAGCATCACCGAGGACTGGTCGAGCCGCTGCGGGCCGCTCGGACCATCGACCTGGGCATGGCTGGCCGATTGCCAGTTGGCGCCGCCGCCGATCGTCAGACGGCTCCATGCGCCGGGCAGGCGATACGTGGTGAACAGGCGGATCAAGGTACGCGGCAAGGCCGTACGCAGCGCGCCACCGTTCTGCGGCGCCTTCACGTTGAAGTGCGACCAGCCGAAGGTGCCGTTCCAGGACTCCGACATGTCGCCCGAGACTTCCAGTTCATAGCCGCGCGACGTCGTCCCGTTCACCGCGTTGTATGCCTGTGTCCGCCCATCGGGCAGGTACTCGCCCACCGCCGCCTCCGCCACGTTGTCCTGCCGGGTCTCGAATAGGGTCAGCGAGGTGTTCAACGCGCCGTCGAAATGACGGCCCTTGATGCCGACCTCGCGGCTGCTGCCGAGCACGGGATCGAGGAAGCCGCCGTCGGCGCGGCGGTTGCTTTGCGGGTCGAATATCTGCGTGTAGCTCGCGAACGCCGAGTACGTGCCGTCGATATCGTAGATCAGGCCGGCATACGGCACCGTCTTCGCATGTTCGTGGTGATACACGCCGCTGGTGCTGTCGTTGGTGTCGTTCTTCCAGCGGCTGTAGCGGGCACCCAGGATCAGTTTCAACGGATCGGCCAATGACAGGCGCGTTGCCGCGTAGATGCCGCCCTGGTCGGTATGCGCGGCGCTGTACGGCGTCTTGTCCACGGCGAAGTCGGGATAGGGATAGCTGCCGTTCCATTGCAGGAAATTGCCGACGCCCGGGAGATCGCCATGTTCGCGTTCCCATGAATCCTGCGTGTAGTGCGACCCGCTGACACCGACCACCAGTTCGTGCTCACGGCCCCAGGCCTGGAAAGGACCGGACGCGTAGACGTCGAGCAGGTTCTGCCGGCCGGCGTCGGTACCCCGGTAGGCGTAAGGCGTGATGCCCTCGCCGGTCTCCCGGTTGGGGAACCCGTAGACGTAGAACAGCGCGTCATCACCATCGGTTTCGCGGCGGCTCGCCATGACCCGTAATTGCCAGCCGTTGTCGAAGCTGTGCTTGAGGTCGGCGAAGGCGGTCCGGGTCGTGTTGTCCCAGTAGGTCCAGTCGGCCGCACTGGTGAACCCGCGTGGCCATTCGATGAAACCGCCGGTGTCGTCGAAGACGGGATACGAACCCCAGGTGACACCCTTGGGCGTGGTGCGCTGGTAGTCGAAGCCCACGCTGAGCACGGTATCGGTGCCCAGGTCGGCGTCGACCACGCCGTAGAACACGCTCTTCTTGGTGCTATAGCGATCGAGGTACGAATCGCCGTCCTCGTAGGCGGCCACCACGCGGCCACGCACGCTGCCGGAGGCATTCAGTGGCGAGGAGATGTCGAACGTGCCCCGGCGCGTATCCCACGACCCATAGCTGAGGGAGGCGTCTGCCTGAAGCGTACGGCTGTCGGCGCGCTTGCGCACGAAGTTGATCATGGCCGAGGGACTGCCCGCGCCGCTCATGAGGCCGGTGGCGCCGCGCACCACTTCGACGCGTTCGTAGATGGCGGTATCCAGGCTGCCGTCGGCGGAGCTGGAGTTGAGGCCTGCGGCGATGGGCACGCCGTCATAGGCCATGTTCTCGATCTGGAAGCCGCGCGCATAGAACACCACTCGCTCGGTGTCGTAGGCACTCGATGAAACACCCGTGGTGTTGTCCAGCACCTCGCGCACGTTGGTCAGGTTCTGGTCCTCGATGCGTTGTTCGGTGACGACGCTGATCGATTGTGGCGTGTCCTGCGGCGTCAACGACAGGCGGGTGGCGGCGGAACTCTGTTCGGCGGCATAGGTGGGTGCGCGCTGGCCCTTGACGGCGACGGCGTCGAGCGTGGTGGCGGCATCCGGGATGGTGGTGGTCGACTGTGCGAATGCGCCGAGAGGCAGCGCCGCGGACAGGCAAACGGCGAGCAAGGTCGGCCGCGGCCGATGGGAGTGGGTCGGGAACATGTGGGTAGCCCCTAGGCATTGGACGAAGGGCACCGATGGGGCCCGCGTGGTACACGCGACTGGCTTGCTAGGGGCTGGCTGGTCGTATCGCGGCCGTATTCTACATAATTCGTGTACGCTTCAACCCATGGCACTTAAATCCACGGTCTTCAAGGCCGATCTGCAGGTCAGCGACATGGACCGGCATTACTACCAGGCACATGCGCTGACCATCGCCCAGCATCCGTCCGAGACCGACGAGCGGATGATGGTCCGGGTACTCGCGTTCGCGTTGAACGCGGATGACGCCCTGGTCTTCGGCAAGGGGCTCAGCTCGGACGACGAGCCGGACCTCTGGCGCAAGGAGCTGACCGGCGAGGTCGACTTGTGGATCGAGATCGGCCAGCCGGACGAACAACGCATCCGCCGCGCCGCTGGCCGCTCGAAGCGCGTGATCGTCTATACCTATAGCGGGCGCAGTGCCGAGGTGTGGTGGAAGAAGACATCCGCCGCCGTCGCGCGCACGAAGAACGTCTCGGTGATCGATGTCGCGCCGTCCACCGTGGAAGCGCTCGCGGCGTTGACGCAACGCTCGATGCAGATCCAGTTCATGGTGCAGGATGGCCAGGCCCAGGTCATCGGCGGCGATGCGGTGGTTCCGGTGGAGCTGACCACGCTTGCCTGACGAACCCGGTATACCCCGCTAATACCTATGGTGTAGTGCTTCATCAAGAGGCGCTTGCTAAGCTCGCGAGCGCCGGCCACCGCTCACGGACCCAGCGGATCTCGAACCACGGAACCTGTCCATTCCCATTGCGTTCTCGCCATCGCGAAGAACCATCGGAGGAGTGTCGTCATGTCTTCAGAGTTCGCTTCATTCGGTCGTTGGCATTTCCTCACCGCATCCGCCATTTTCGGTGCGACAAGCATCTTCCTGCCTTCCGTGGCTCATGCCGGGACCGCACCGCCCGCGGAAAGCGCGTCGATCCGGCCTTTCCCGAAAGTGCACATCCCCGACGAAACCCTCGCGGACTTGCGCCGGCGAATCGCCGCGACCAAGTGGCCCAAGAAGGAGACGGTGACCGACGCGACCCAAGGCGTGCAACTGGCCACCATGCAGAAGCTGGCCGCCTACTGGCAGTCCGATTACGACTGGCGCAAGGTGGAGGCGAGATTGAATGCCTTGCCGCAATTCGTCACCACCATCGACGGCGTGGACATCCATTTCATCCATGTCCGTTCGAAGAACAAGAACGCGTTGCCAGTCATCATCACCCACGGTTGGCCGGGCTCGATCATCGAGCAACTGAAGATCATCGACCCGCTGACCAATCCCACCGCACATGGCGGCAATGCGTCGGATGCGTTCGACGTGGTGATTCCTTCATTGCCGGGCTATGGCTTCTCCGGACAGCCGGCGACCACCGGCTGGGACCCTCAGCACATCGCGCGGGCGTGGACCGTGCTGATGAAACGACTCGGCTATAAGCACTTCGTCGCCCAGGGCGGTGACTGGGGCGATGCGGTATCCGAGCAGATGGCGGCGCAGGTGCCACCGGAACTGCTGGCCATCCACACCAACATGCCGGCTACCGTGCCGGACGACATCGCCAAGGCGCTTTCGGCGGGAGGACCGCCACCGGCAGGTCTGTCCGCCGATGAAAAGAACGCGTACGAGCAACTCGATTTCTTCTACAAGCATGGCCTCGGCTACGCCCAGGAGATGACGAACCGACCGCAGACCCTGTACGCCATCGAGGATTCGCCCGTGGGGCTCGCCGCCTGGATGCTCGACCACGACGCGCGAAGCTACGAGTTGATCACCCGCGTGTTCGACGGGCAGACCGAAGGTCTGTCGCGTGACGACATCCTCGACAACGTGACGCTCTACTGGGTCACGAACACGGCCGTTTCGTCGGCGCGGCTGTACTGGGAAAACAAGCTCGCCTTCTTCGAACCGAAGCACCTGACCATCCCCGTGGCGGTGAGCGTCTTCCCCGACGAGATCTACGCGGCGCCGAAGAGCTGGGCAGAGAAGGCGTTTCCGAAGCTCATTCACTACAACCGGCTGCCCAAGGGCGGGCACTTCGCGGCCTGGGAACAACCCACGATGTTCGTCCAGGAGCTGAGGACGTCGTTCAAGTCCGTCCGTCAGGACGGCGCGCGATAACGGCCAGCTGGCGGGACACCCAGGACAACACCACGCAGGCGAGTCCCGCCAGCACCCAGCCCGACGCAGGCTCACCGGGTTGCTGGAATGCCTGCCAGTAACGCGCCCCGTAAATCACGGCCGCGCCGACCAGCGCGACGGCGAACACGGCCAGTAGCACGCGTGAGAGCGGCCGCTCGATGCCGCCTTCATGGCGGGCGACGTGAGCCGCTGCCCGGGCGACGAAATCGCCTGGCGGGGCGCCGACGGGCTGGGATATCACGGCGCGGGCCACCTTGCGGTACTCAAGCGCGAGCGGATCGAGGTCGGACGGGGTCTGTCCGAGCGCCGCGCGCATGCCGCGCTCCTGGGCTTCCCACTCTCGTTCGTCATTCATGCTCGTACTCCCACGCACGATTCCAGTATCTCCCGCAGCATCCGGCGGCTGCGGAAAAGATGGCTCTTGATGGTGCCCTCGGCCATGCCGGTCACCCGGGCGATCTCGCCGATCGGCATTTCTTCCAGATGGTAAAGCGTCAGCAGCGTCCGCTGCACCGGTGGCAGGGAGTCGATGGCTGCATGCAATCGCGCGCTCATCTCCTCGTCGGCCACGGCAGCCTCCAGGTCGAACCCGTCGCCGACCCGTTCCGCCAGGGTGTTGCCTTCGTCGTCGCCCGATGACTCGACCAGGGGAATGCGCTTGCGCTCGAGATGCCGCTTGGCCACCGAGTACGCCACCTGCGCGATCCAGGACTTCAAGGCGCTCTCGCCACGGTACTGGTGGAGCGACTGGTGTATGCGGAGGAAGACTTCCTGGCAGAGCTCCCGGGTGTCGTCCGGGTGCCTGACCATGCGGTCCACCACGTGCCAGCACAGGTTCTGGTACTCGCGCACCAGGCGTTCGAACGCTCCGGGCTTGCCGGTCAGGACGTCGCCGGCCAGGGCAAGATCGGTGGCGATCGCATCGGCGAGAGTTGGGGGCGGGATGGACATTCCCCTATAGGGATACGTCGGCCGGGCCATCGGTTGCAATCGATTTGCTGCAACCGGCGGCTTCCCGGCCGTATCTCCTTGGCTGTATCCATCCCACAGGACATCCGAACCATGGACTTCGCGCTCCTCATCCCCATCACCATGTTCGTCTGCATCGCCTATTCGGTGAAGGTCGTCGTCGACGCCTATACCCGCCGCCGGATCGTCGAGTCGCGAGGATCCGAAGACATGGTCCGTTCGCTCCTCGAAGGCGAGGCCGCACGGCGGCGCCACGCATCGTTGCATTGGGGCTGCGTCCTAGTCGCCCTGGCGCTCGGCTTCGGCCTCGTCGAGGCGACCGGCGTGGATCATGCGACGCCCGGCGTCATCGGCTTGCTTCTCGGTGCCACGGGCCTGGGCAACCTCGCCTATTACGTTTTCGAGCGCCGCGGGGCCAAGGCAAGCGCATGAACCGCCTCCTGGCCCTCGGTTCCCTGTTGCTGGCCGTGGTGCCACTGGCGTCGCGTGCCGGACCGCCGTCCGATTTCGCCCCGTTGGCGGCTTTCATCCAACAGACGAAAGACGCGACCGCGTTGCCCTCGGGAACGGCCATCGCCGTCATCAAGAACGGCGAGGTCGTCTACGAAGGCTATTTCGGATACTCGGACATCCAGGCGGGGACGCCGGTCACCCGTGATACGGTGTTCTATATCGCCTCGGCGACCAAGCCGTTCTTCGCCTTGAACGCACTGCTCCAGGAAGATGCCGGCCAGCTGGACATGCGCATGTCGCTGCACGACATGTTTCCCGAAGGACGCTTCACGGGCATCGACGCCCACGCGGTGACCGTGAAGGATCTCCTGGTGCATACCTCGGGGGTGGACAACCAGCCCCTGGTCTGGGCGACGGCATACAGCGGTATCCATGACGAGCGTTCGCTTCTGGGGCTGGTGTCCGCGTCTTATCCCGATGAGAAGGCGGAACGCGGAACCTTCAAGTACACCAACGTCGGATACAACATCCTGAGTGTCTGGCTCGACCGCCACGGGCCGGTGCCTTGGCAGGAGCAACTGGAACGGAGTGTCCTGCGTCCACTGGGCATGCGGCGGACCTCGGCCTCCATCGGCAAGGCCGAGGCTGCGGGCTGGACGTTGGCCAAGCCCTATTCGTTCGCCAGTGCCCAGCCGCGCCAACCCTTGTATATAGCCAAGTCGGACGCGACCATGCACGCGGCGGGTGGCCTGGTGTCCACCGCGCCGGACCTCGCGAAGTTCCTGATCGCGGAACTCGCGTCGGGGCGGCGGCAGGCAATACTACGGAAGGTGATTCGCCGCTCGCATGAAACACAGGTCGCGTTGACGGCGAAGTACATGGATTTCTCGCGCACGGGCTACGCCTGGGGCTGGTACACCGGCGAGTACAAGGGAAGGACGATGCTGCACCATTTCGGTGGATTCGCGGGATTCCATGCGCATCTGTCCTTCATGCCGGACGAAGGCATCGCCCTGGTCGTGCTCAACAATGAGGATGTCCTTGGCGCGCAGTTGGCCAGCCTCATCGCCGACTATGTCTACGGCAGCCTGCTAGGCGAGCCGGATGTCGTGTCGACCGTGTCGCGGCGGTTCGATACGTTGCGGACGAAGGCGGCGAAGGTATCCCTCACGGCGGCTCGGCAGCGAGAGACGATCCAGGCGCGTGCCTGGGCGCTGTCCCGTCCGCGTACGGAGTATGCAGGGACCTATTCGAACGAGCTGCTCGGGGATATGACCGTTCACCTGGACGAAGGCCGGGGCATGGTGATCCGCTGGGGCAACGTGCAGGCCGTCGCCACCGGCGGTGAAGCACCGGATCGGGTCCGCGTGGAGTTCGCGCCCAACTCGGGCGACTTCCTCGACTTTCGCACGGCGAACGGGTCGGTAACCGCCATCTCGTTCGGACAGATGGTCTTCAGGAAATCCTCCGGGGAAGGATAGGCGCGTCAGCCGGCGAATCCGCCACCGTCGAGGTATGCCTGTTCCTCCGCTGTCGTCTCCCGTCCCAACTCGTGATTGCGGTGCGGGAAGCGGCCGAAGCGTTCGATGATGTCGTGATGGAGCTGCGCATACGGTACGTAGGTGCCACCCAGCGCGCCGAACAACTGCAGGGACAGCCGCTGGTCGGCCGCGTCCTCGGAATGTTCGAAGGGCAGGTAGCAGAAGGCGCGCAGGTCCGCGTCGATGGCGCTGTCGAATCCACGCTGTAGCATGTGCCGCGCCACGAATCGCGCGAGCGGATCGGTGGCATACATGTGCGCGCAACCGCGAAAGGCATTGCGTGGAAACTGGTCGAGCAGGATCAACAGGGCGAGGCATCCATCGGCGCTGTCGAGCCAGGCGTCGAGTTCACGCCGTGCCGCCGCCATGTGCGCCGCCAGAAAATGATCGCGGAAGATGCGGTCGAAGACGGCATCGTTGGTGAACCACCGGCCGTAGCCGGCGTCGCGCCAGAAGCGCAGTACGCGTTCCGGTGTCTCCGGCGGAGCGAGGGCGGGAAGGGGTTCGGTCATGTCGGTCACCTGCTCGTGGAACATGGAAGCTTACCGAGAAATTGGCGAATTGACTCCCGACTGTTGCGCCCCGGGCAACGCCATGTGTACGCTGGCGCATATACCGTGTCTTTCGTTAACGACCTAGCATCCTGGGGCCATGAACAAGCAACCGGGAGAGACCGATGAACGAGTCGTTCGCCAAAGACATCGCACCACTTTTTACCGATGGCGATACCCGGTGCATGGGAGGCATGGGCGTCATGCTGCGCGAATTCGATTACATGGCCGACCCGACGGGCGATGCCGCGTATCCGGATCACGCGAATGCGCGCCATGTCCTCGCTCGTTTGAAGGGTACCGAGACGCCACGCATGCCGCCAGGAGGTGAACCGTGGGACGACGACAAGATCGGACGGTTCGAGTCCTGGATGGGAGAATGGCTACCTTGAGGAATATAGGTGACTGATACCGTCGTTTCCCAGCCCGTCGCCGCGAAGCTCACCCATGCCGCGATCTTCCTGGTCGTGACGCTGGGCCCCGATCCGCGCGGCGACGAGGCCGTTCGCGAACTCTGCGGCGATATGGCCTCCCTGCTGCGCGGGATTGGTTTTCGCCATCCCGATCGCCGTCTTTCCTGCGTCATGGGTTTCGGCTCGGCGGCGTGGGACCGCCTGTTCGGCACGCCGCGCCCCGCGTCGTTGCACCCGTTCCGGGAGCTCCAGGGCGTACACCACGCACCGTCGACACCTGGCGACCTGCTGTTCCATATCCGGGCGACGCATATGGATCTCTGCTTCGAGTTGGCCAGCGAGGTGATGTCGAGGATCGGTTCCTATGTGACCACGGTGGACGAGGTGCACGGCTTCAAGTACTTCGATGAGCGCGACCTGCTTGGCTTCGTCGACGGCACGGAGAATCCCGTGGGCCCCGATGCGGCCACCGCGACCATGATCGGCGAGGAAGATCCGGCATTCACCGGCGGAAGCTATGTCATCGTGCAGAAATACCTGCACGACCTGAAGGCATGGAATGCGATTCCGGTGGAGCAACAGGAGAAGATCATCGGCCGCCGCAAGCTCTCCGATGTCGAGCTGAGGGAGGCCGACAAGCCGTCCTACGCGCACAACGTGCTGACGAATATCGAGGAAAACGGCGAGCAGCTGCAGATCGTGCGCGACAACATGCCGTTCGGCGAAGTGGGGAAGGGGGAGTTCGGCACCTATTTCATCGGCTACGCACGTTCGCCCGCCCGCATCGAACGGATGCTGGTCAACATGTTCATCGGCAATCCGCCCGGTAACCACGACCGCATCCTGGATGTGAGCAAGGCGGTGACGGGCACGCTGTTCTTCGTGCCGTCGGCGACGTTTCTCGCAAGCGTGTAGATCCGCTTTCCGCTACGACAGGTCCTTGAGGCCGGCTTGTGATCGAACCACTTCCTCAGGTCCGCGCTCGGGGCGATGTCCTTGGACCAGATGTCGTCTGCAGGTGTTTCGTAGACGCGTTTTATGGTCAGGCGTGGCTTGCGCATCATCGTGTCATCTTCCTGGGAAACGTCACCATATCCTGACCCGCTGCACTGGCGGAAGATACAAAGCCTGACCCGGCTTCACATCGAACGCCTTGTACCAGGCGTCGATATTGCGCGATGTCCACACGCGTTGCGCCGCCGGCGCATGCGGATTGGTCAACAGCCGCTTGCGCAAATCGGCGTCGCGGTAGTTCAGGCGCCATATCTGCGCCCAGCCGAGGAAGAAACGCTGGTCGCCGCTGAAGCCTTCGAGGGTGGGCGCGGGTTTCCCCTGCAACGAGAGCCGCCAGGCGTCATAGGCGATGACCAGCCCACCGAGATCGGCGATGTTTTCGCCTAGTGTCAGGGCGCCATTGACGTTCAGGTCCGGCAGCGGCCTGTACGCGTCGTACTGGCGCGCGAGGGCCTTGGTTCGTGTTTCGAACCCCGTCAGGTCCGATGGCGTCCACCAGGTCGCCAGGCGGCCGTGTTCGTCGTACTTCGAACCCTGGTCGTCGAACTGATGGGTGATTTCATGCGCGATGGATGCGCCGATTCCTCCGTAGTTGATGGCGGGATCGGCATCGGGATCGAAGAACGGCGGTTGCAGGATCGCCGCGGGGATGACGATCTCGACGGCGGAGAAGTTGGCGAAGGCATCGACCGTCATGGGCGTGACGCGCCACTCGTCGCGGTCGAAGGGGTGGCCGAGCTTGTTCATCTCGCGGTCGAACGCGAAGGTACGTGCCCGGAGCTGATCGCCGAAGGCATCGTCGGCGCGTATCTCCAGGCCGGTGTAGTCGCGCCATCGGTCGGGATAGCCGACCTTGGGGTGGAATGCCGCGAGCTTGGCGCGTGCGCGGGCCTTGGTTTGTGGCGTCATCCAGTCGAGCGCCTGGATGCGCCGGTCCATGGCGGCGAGCAGGTTGCGAACCAGTGCTTCGGCGGCCGCCTTGTGGCCCGCGGGGAAATAGCGTGCCACGTATGCCCTGCCGACCTCGTCGGGGACGGCATCGACGGTGAAGGCCACGGCGCGTTTCCAGCGCGGTTCCGGCTGCTCGGCACCGCTCAGGAGGCGATCGTGAAACGCGAATCGCTCTTCCGCGAAGGCGCGTGGCAAGACATCGCCGTAGGCATCCAGCACTGCGACGCGCAGCGCATCCCTCAACACGGGCAAGGGCGTGGCACCGACCACGCCCGCGATGCCGGCGACAGCGTTGGGCTGGACGACGACCAGTTCGTTCGCCTTGGTGCCGATCCCGTCGAGAAAGGCATTCATGTCGAAGCCCGTCGCGAGGGATGCAAGCTGTGCGCGTGTGCGGCGGTTGTACGTCTTGCCGGCGTCACGACTGTCCACCCGGTTCCAACTGACTTTCGCGATATCGGCTTCCATGCGCAGCAGGGCGCCGGCGCGGCGCGAAGCGTCCTGCGCGGCAACGCCTGAAAGGACCAGCAGACGTGCGACATGGTCGCGATAGGCGACACGTGCCTGGGCCATCGCCGCATCCGGCCGCAGGTAGTAGTCCCGGTCGGGCAAGCCCAGTCCCGCCTGGCCGAGTTTCAGCACGTATGCATCCGGATCACGGTCATCCTGGGTGACGACGACCTCGAATGGTATGGCGATACCTTCACGCGCGGCTTGTGCGGCCAGGCGCGCGTAGTCTTCACGCGTGGCGATGGCGTCGATGCGATCCAGCCAGGCACGGGCAGGCGCCAGGCCCTTGGTGTCGAGGGCCGCCTCGTCGAGGAAGGCGGCGTAGGCAGCGCCGGCCTTGCTGTGCGGATCTTTCCGCGCTGCGTCGAGGATGCCCTTGACGCGCTCGCGATTGAGGTCGTCGAGGCGCGTGAACATTCCGTAGTTGGATTTGTCCGCGGGAATGGGTGTGGCGCGCGCCCATGCGCCATTGGCATAGCGATAGAAGTCCGTTCCCGGCGCCACCGTGCGGTCCATCCCCGCGATGTCGAAGCCGAACGGCCTGATCTCCGGCTGCCCGCGCGTCTGCGCAGGAACCGAAGATGTCGCGCAGGACATGAACAGCGTAGCGAGAACGACGGCGTGGATTTTCGTCATGCGGGCCTCCGGGTTCAGCCTCTGGATGGTTATCGAGCACTTGCGAAAGCGATAGGAAAGGCTGGTCCAGCGTAATCGGGCGCAACACAGGGTGCCAACCATGGAGCGATTTCCTTGAGCAAGCAACGCCTTTCCGCCATGACACTCAGCGCGACCCTCTGTATCACCACGTTGGCCGCGTGCAGCCAGCAGCAGTCCGGCAGCGCGCCCCCGGCGTCATCGACCGCGCCGGCTCCCGCGGCGACCATCGCCCAGCAGCCGCAGGCACCCGCGTATACACCACCGACGGCCGACCAGCTCTACCAGCTGGTCGCACCTATCGCGCTGTTCCCGGACAAGCTCGTGGCCCAGGTCCTGGCCGGCTCCACGTATCCCGACCAGATCGTCGCCGCCGACAATCTCGTCGCGCAAAATCCAAAGCTCAAGGGTGCCTTGCTACAGACGGCGGTGGAGCCACAGCCGTGGGACGCGAGCGTGAAAGGGCTCACGGCTTTTCCCTCGGTGCTCGACCAGATGGCAAAGAACACGGACTGGACGACCGCGCTCGGCCAAGCGTACGTCAACGATCCCACTGACGTGCTCAACGCGATCCAGGTGATGCGCGAGCGTGCCGCGCAACGCGGCAGCCTGCGTACATCGCCACAGCAACGCGTGACCACGCAGTCCGTCACCACCACCGAGGTGCAGCAGGGCGAGGATGATTCGACCGTGGTCCCGCCGCCACGGCAGGTGATCGAGATCGAACCGGCGCAGGAAGACACGGTGTACGTGCCCAGCTATGACCCGGGTGTCGTGTACGGCGAGGAAGCCGTCTATCCCCGATACACCTATGTCCGTTCGTCCTATAGCACCGGCAATATGGTCGCCGTGGGCGCGGTCAGCTTCGGCGTGGGCATCCTGGTCGGTGCCTTGCTCGACCACCATGACGGCGGTTGGCATTCGTGGGGCATGAACTGGCACGGCGGTTACGAGGGCAGCGGTTACAACGGCGGTGGCTGGCATCGTCCCGCCGTGATCTACAACAACCAGACGTATGTCTCGCATTCCACGACCGTGGTGAACCGCTATACGACGAACAACATCAATAACGGCACCATCGTCAACAACCGCGATTCGTTCAACCGCGCGACCGCGTCGGTGAACAACATCCATGATGGCCGTAACGTTACGAACAACGTCGACAACCGGCGCTTCGACAGCCACGACAGTGTGCGTCCCGCGCAAATGAGCGTTCCGGACTTCGCTCACGCCGGCTACCGGAGCGCGGCACCGCCGCCGATGCCGCACCCGGGGCGGCAGGAGGGGGCAGGAGCAACCGCGCGGCCGGAAGGCGCAGGAATGGCCGCACGGCCAGATGTCGGTTCACGCTTCGCCGATCATGCCGCCGTGGAGAGAAAACCCCAGCCCGAAGCGCCGCCGGCGCCACCCCACGCGTTCGAGCCCCGGCCACAAGAGACGCCTAGGGCACATGCGGCGACCGAACCACAGCAACGTGCCGAGGAAATGCAGCACGCCGTAAGAGAGCAGGCGCCGCAAGCCCGGCCGGAAATTCCGCAGCACCCGGTCGCGCAACCGCGCGAGGTCCAGGCGCGGCCCGAAGCGGAACCGCGCCAGTCCCGGTTCGAGGAACATCCGCCGCGAGAAGAGCATCCGCGCCCCGAAGAACATGACATGCCGAGGGAGGCCCGACCGGCCCCGCAGGCGCACCCCCAGGCACACCGCCCGGAAGCGCCGCCACCGCATCGTCCCGAGCCGAAGAAGGACGAGAAGAACGATCGGTGAATCTTATGGTTCTTCGTGCAAGGTTGGGTACGAGCTTTACTTAAGCTTGACGACGACCTTGCCTTTCGCACGGCCCGATTCGACGTAAGTCAGTGCTTCGTTGGTCGACTCGAAGGGGAATACGCGATCGAGGACGGGACGGATGACGCCCGCCTCGACCAGCGTGGCTATCTCGCGCAGCTGCGTGCCGTTGGCTCGCATGAAGAGGAACGAGTAGTTCAGGCGACGACGGGCCGCCTTCTTCCTGACGCCCGCGCTCAGCAGCCGGACGATAACTTGGACGAACCACGGCAAGCTGATTTCCCGCGCGAAGGCGGGGTCGGGCGGACCGGAGATCGAGACGAGGGTGCCGCCCGGCTTGAGGACGCGCAGCGATTTATCGAGTTCGGAACGGCCCTGGCTATGCAGGACGGCGTCGTAATCCTGCAGGATCGCTCCGAAATCGTCTTTCTTGTAGTCGATGACGATGTCGGCGCCGAGGCTCTTCACCATGTCGGTATTGGCGTCGCTGGTCGTCGTGGCGACCGTGGCGCCGAGGTGCTTGGCCAGCTGGATGGCGAAGGTGCCGACACCGCCCGAACCTGCCTGGATAAAGACGTTCGCCCCTTTCTGGAGCTGCATGCGTTCCACCAGGGCCTGCCACGCCGTCAAGCCCACCAGCGGCAGCGAAGCCGCTTCTACCATGGTGGTATTCCTGGGCTTGAGGGCGACGTCGCTTTCGTTGACGGCGATGCATTCCGCGAACGTGCCGATGCGATGATCCGGCGGCCGCGAATAGACTTCATCGCCGACTTTGAACTGCCGAACCTGCGATCCCACCTGGACAACGACGCCGGCCACGTCATGACCGAGTACGAGCGGCAGGTGGTAAGGGAGGATCAGTTTGAACTCGCCGCTCTTGATCTTGGAATCCAGCAGGTTCACGCCAGCGGCATGGACCTCGATCAGCACCTCGTTGTCCCGTGGCATGGGGCGCGGCACGTCGCCAAGCCGCAGGGCGACGTCCTTGCCGTATCGGTCGATGAGGAATGCTTTCATGGCGGTCTCTCGGTCGAGGAGTTTCTGGCACTCCCGGACTGGGAGTGACTATCGTTATGATACCCATCATATGTCATCCCGCTCAAAGGGCAAGGTCGCCGGATCAGGATTGACCAAAAACGGCCGCCCTCTACTCATGTGCTTACGGACGTAAGACGATGCCAACCGGTTAAGCTCCCACCATGGCCACCCCATTCCACGACGACGATCTGATCCATCTCGCGGCGCATGGCGTTCCGCCCCTTCCGGCGGAGGGAGTGAGCGGATATGTCGATAACGAGAACGCCCGCATCTGGTACGCCGGCATCGGGGCGGGACCGCCGGTGGTGCTGTTGCACGGTGGCCTGGGGAACTCGGGTAATTGGGGCTACCAGGTTCCAGCGCTGGTCGGGGCAGGGTACAAGGCCATCGTGATCGACAGCCGTGGCCAGGGCCGTTCGACCCGCGACGCGCGGTCGTACAGCTACGAACTCATGGCATCCGACACTCGCGCCGTCATGGATGCGCTTGGCGTGACCAAGGCGGCCTTCATCGGCTGGAGCGATGGCGCCGACACCGCACTCGTCCTGTCGCGGGAGACGCCGGACCGCTCCGCCGGGGTGTTCTTCTTCGCCTGCAACGTCGACAGCACCGGTACCAGGCCGTTCCAGCCCACCCCGGTAATCGACCGCATCTACAACCATCACGCCAAGGAGTACGCAATGTTGTCGCCGCTCGCCGGCGGATTCGAGGCGATGCGCGACGACCTGGGCGCGATGCAGGCCAACCAGCCGAATTATGGAGCCGACCAGCTTCGGGAAGTCGCCGTGCCGGTGTGGAGCGTCCTGGGCGAGCACGACGAGTTCATCGAGCGCGAGCACGCCGAATACATCGCACGAACCATTCCCGGCGCCAGGTTCGTCCTCCTGCCCGAGGTCAGCCACTTCGCGCCGCTGCAGCGGCCGGAGGTATTCAACATCGAAGCGTTGGCGTTCTTGCGAGAGGTTCAGAGCCAGTCCGATGGCAGCTTGAGGTAACGGCCGGCTTTCGAGGTGTACGATAACGACAGACCCCTTCAAGGCACTCCCCATGCCCCAGAAAATGAAGATCGACTTTGTCTCGGATATCGCGTGCCCGTGGTGCGCGATCGGCCTTGGTGGACTCGACCGCGCGTTGGAGCGCCTGCACGGCGTGATCGAGCCGGAGATCGTTTTCCATCCGTTCGAGTTGAATCCCCACATGCAGCCCGGCGGCGAGAATACGTTGGAACACGTGGTCGCCAAATACCGCATTCCTGTCGATGAGGCACGCCAGAATCGCGAGCGTATCAAGGCACGTGCCGCGGCGGTGGGCTTCACCATGAACACGTCGGACGCGAGCCGCATCTACAACACCTTCGATGCACATCGCCTGATCGCCTGGGCGGCCGAAGACGCGAAACAACACGAACTCACCCGGCAATTGTTTGGCGTCTACTTCACGGATCAGACCGACCCCGGCGACCACGATGCGCTTGTCGCGGCGGCTGAAAGGGTGGGACTGGACCCGGCGGAAGCGCGCGAGGTGCTCGAATCCGATCGCTACGCCGACGAGGTGCGCCGGGACGAGGCGCTCTGGCACAGCCGTGGAATCACGGGCGTGCCGGCCGTGATCGTCAACGACCAGTACCTGATTTCAGGAGGCCAGCCGCCCGAGGAGTTCGAGCGGCAGTTGCGCGGGATCGCCGAGGCTACGGCTTGACCGAGGCCGGCTCCGAAAGGTCGATCTCGATGCGATGGTTGCCCCTGGTATCTGGCGCGATCGCTGTTGGACACTTGCCGCCGTCCTTGAAATCGTCGATACGATCGCCGCAGTTCCATCCTGCCGACGAACCGGAATCTCCACATGATCGATAGTTCCAGCTCGCGACTGGCATGCGTCGCCATGATGGCCGGTATCGTGGTGGCGGCGGGCTGTGGCACGCTGCCTCCTTCATCGAAACACGACGACGCGGCCAAGCGTGAAGGCGCGGTCAGCTATTCACGGATCGAGGCCAGCGCGAACGAGCAATACAAGCTCACGCAGAGCGAACACGCGTTCGGCGCCCAGCTCATCACGAACGATCCTCCTGTCTATCCCGAGGGCCTGATCGGGAAAGCGTTGCCGCCAGCGACGATCAGGATCAAGGCCATCGTCGACGAGACCGGCCACGTTACCGAGGTGAGGGATCTCGATACCTCGTCGAACCCGGACCATCAGGCGTTATTTCAGGCGTGCAGGACCGCCGTGATGGGATGGACATTCACACCCATGACCATCGTGCGGGAATCGGACGATGGTCGCGGAAATATCAGCCAGGTGAAGAAGGACGCCGCCTTCAGTCTCGACTACGCCTTCCGGTTCGAACTCGTCGATGGCCGGCCGCGCGTGACCGCCACGAAGGAAGCGGCAGGGACATGACCCGCGTCATCTCAAGTTCGCTCCTTGGCTGCCGATAAAAGCAGGACCGCGATAGCCCCGGGCCCAAGGAGATTTCTGCCGTGATAGGGATGGTTTCGTCGACTGCGAGCGCGATGCTTGTGCAAACGGCGCATCCACCGGCCACGGCCGTCGATCAAGCCGCCGTCGATATGTCCCGTCCGCCGCCTTCGGTGATCGTGACGCTGGGGAGCTCCCAGGCCGAGCCCGACTCGACCTATGCGCCATCGCGTCCCGCCGCCCTTACGTGGGCGAACCGGTCGACGGATGCCGTGACGGCCATGATGGCCGGCAATTACGGCGCCGCTTCGCTATCCGGACGCCTCGCCGGTCTCGGCAAGGCATTGCTCGACCGCTTCGCGACGGATGGTAGCGATTTCTCCCAGTCCGTGAGCGCAACGGCCCTAGCCGCCAGCGGTGCGCACGCGGACACGACGTTCACTATCAAGACGGCGAGCGGCGTGACGGTCGTGCTGAGCCTCAAGAGCGGCGACGACGGCCTCGCAGTCACCTCGCGAAGCAACGCGTCGCTCAGTGACACCGAGCGCGCAGCGGTGGCCAGGCTTTCGGGCGCTTTCCAGAAGGCCCTCGATGGCATGGTGGCCTCGCCGCCCAAGCTCGATCTCGGCGGCCTGATGGATTTCGACCCGAAGGTGCTCGCTTCCGTGGACATGAAGTTCGACATGGCCACTGACCGATCGACGCCGCAGACGGTCGCGTTCCATGCCGACAGCGCGTCCCGCAGCATCAAGACGAGCGGAGACCTGGGCACGATCGACATGAGCGTCGATATGCGCTCCGCCGCGATCCTGGGAAATCCGTCGCAACGCGCGGCCACGATCGACAACTACCTCAAGCAGTTCGACAAGGCGTCGTCCCGGGGACGCGCCGACCCCGTGCTCATGACGATGTTCAAGGATGCGTTCACTCAATTGAACACGATCCAGGACGATGGCGCCTCGGCACTGCTGAAGACACCGCCGCGGATTCCGTTGTCCGCCAACGACCACGCGATGTTGACCGGCCTGGCCGACTTCCGCGCCTCCGTGATTCAGGCATCGTCCACGCCGAATCCCATGCGGGCGGACGAGAAGGACGGTTTTTCCTATCAGGTATCGCAGGAGACGCAGCTGGGCGGTCGCGATGCGTCCAGCCGAACCATTTCCCAGCGGCAGCGTTCGCAACTGACGGCGAGTTTCCATGGGGCGCTGTCGCCGGATCTGTCCCTGATGCTGACGAACGACCCCAAGTCACAGAACTACTACTACACGCAGGTCGACGACAGCGCCGACAGCCAGACGGACATCGCGTACCGGAAGGGCAGGTTGGCCCAGGCCTCGGTGACGCAATCGGCCAGTCAGTCCACTCATCAAGCCAAATACATCATGGGCAAGCTCGTCGAAGAGACGACGACGCCTTATGCGCGCTCCGGAACACGGAACCTGTTGGGGCTTCTGAAACCGTTCGAAGACGAGGGCAGGGCCTTGACGCGGCAACGACGGTCCGAATGGGAACAGACGCTGTCCTCGATTCATGCGGGTATGGGATTGCAGTCCGATCCCTCCCGGATCGACGTGCCACGGACGTGACGCATCAACTCGCTTGAAACTGTTTCAGCGGCTCGTAGGTGGCCCGGTAGCTGCGTGGCGTGATGAACGGCATGAGCAGGGTGCGAAGGGCGTGCGGCAGGCGGGCCGCCTTCGACAGCCGATCCGTCATCGCCTGCACGTGGGCCACCCGGTCCCGTCTGGCCTGCTCGTAGCGCCGGCCGATCGCCGCCACGTCATCGCTTTCGGCGACGATGGCGGCGAGCGCAAGCGCGTCTTCCATCGCCAGCGCCGCACCTTCCGCCCAAACCGGGGCCGTCGCGTGCGCCGCGTCGCCTATGAGGACGACCCGGTCCTTCGTCCAGGCCGCGAGCCGCACTTCCTCGATGGGCGAGTGGTAGACGTCCTCCGGATGTGCCAAGGCCCAGTCCAGCACCTGGCGCACACGCTCGGGGAACGTCCGGAAGGCTTCGCCCAGGTGGCGATGATCGTTGCCGGGAATCCCTGTCGACCGGACGGTGACCCAACCGTAGACCGTGGCGTCGTCGACAGGAAGCAGCAGGATCATGCCGTGTTCACCGGTCCATAGCGTCCATCCGTCGATACCGCCAGGATTGGGTGCCATGAAGCGCCAACTTGCCGAGGCGAGCCGGGCCGTCGTGGCGCCCTGCGATCCCATCGTCATCTCTCGCACGGTGGAACGAACGCCATCGGCACCGACGAGCAAGCGGCTGGAAACCGTATCACCGCCGGTCAGGCCCACCTGCACGGCGGATGCATCCTGCCGAATGGCTGCGATGGTGGTGCCGAAGCGGATGGCCGGCGAGGGGAGACCGGAGCCGAGCATCGCCATGAGATCCGCGCGACGCACGGCGCGTGGACGCATGGTTTCACCCCAGAAGGCATCTTCGTCGATGGCGGCCAGAAGACGGTCGCTGCCCGTACGATATTCACGCTTGCGCACGGGATGTCCCAGCCGCTCGATGGCGTCCGTCAGGCCCAGCCGCCGGAGCGCGGCGATGGCGTTGCCGGGAAGATTGATGGCAAGGCCACCGTCGGCTGCTTGCGGACTCCGTTCGAGCACCAGGGAATCGACCCCTCGCTGCTTGAGGGCGCGCGAGGTGGCCAGACCGGCGATGCCACCACCTACGATGACGATCGGCTGCGAATCGTTGGACGCCATGGGAGGCTGCTTGTTGGGGACGACTCGCGATTCTCTCCCATGCACGCGCGGTGGCACACACCCCTTTTGGGGCTGGACAAGCGCAAATATCAGTACTGGTACTGCAAGGTCATCCCGATGGTCCGCGGCTGGTTGAGGGCGACGCGGCGCGTCGTCGGCAGGTCGGCCGAGATGGCGACCGGCAGGTCGGTCTCGCCGCGCTTGTCGAACAGGTTGGTGGCGTAGAACGAGATATCGAAGCCGTTACGACCTTCCACGCCCACGCGGATGTTGGTGGTGGCAAAACCCTTGCGGCGATAGAACGGGCTCTCCCGGTCGTACAGGAAGTTCGAATCGCCCACGTAGCTGACATCGGCACGCATGAAGCCGTCGTACTGCGCATTGACGCGATGGCGATATTCGGCTGCCAGCGAGCCGGTGAAGCGCGGCACGTTCACGAGACGGTCGCCATCCTTCGCCGAGGTGCCCGGCACGTCGTTCTTCAGGTGCGCGTCGTTGTAGCTGAAACCGGCACTCAATGTCACCGCGTTGACGGGCAGGAACTTCATTTCCAGTTCCGCGCCCTGGCTCACCGCTTTGCCGAAGTTGGCGGTGATGTTGTAGCCGCAACCGAGCACGATCTGCTGCTGAACGTGGTCCCAGTCGATGTGATAGACGGATGCGTCGATGAGCAGGCGCCGGTCCAGCCATGCGCTCTTGAACCCCAACTCGTAGTTCCACAGGGTGTCGGGGTTGTACTTGTTCAACTGCGACTGGCTGAGGCCCAGCCCGGCCACTTCCGATCCGCACAACGCCGCCGGCGCGGGGTTGTTCGGGCCGCCCGGCCGATAACCCTCGGAGGCCGTGACGTAGACCATGTTCTCGGGGCTCACCTGATACTGCAGTGTGAACTTCGGCGTGCTGCCGTAATCCTTCGAACTGCTGTGCACGGTGCTCGGGCCACCATTGAGCAGGCCGTCGCCACTCTGCGAAAAGCCCTGCTTGACTTCGAACGCACGGATGCCCGCGCTGGCCTTCAGTTTGTCGGTGATGTTCCAGGACAACTCGCCGAACACGGCGTATTCCTTGAGCGTGGCGTTACGCGCCCCCTGGTAGATCGTCGAGTACGTCGGGAAGGGCGTGTCGAAGGTCTGGTTGAATCCGCCGGGATAGGGTATGGACGAAGCCAGCGGCGCGCGGACGTCGTGATAGAACGCGCCGAGGATCGCCTGCACGGGGCCGTCGAACTTGCTGGTCGCCCGCACTTCCTCGGTGAATTCCTTGTTCTTGTAGCTGCCATACATCGTGGTCGGATAGACGCTCGGCAGGCCGAAGAAGTAGTTGATGACCTTGGAGCTGTCGTCCCGGATGTTGACGTTACGCGTGAAATACGAACTCGACGACATCAGTTCGAAGGCGTCGAACTGCTTGTGGATCGCGATATTGGAAATCGTCGATTCCTGCACGTTGGTTTCGTTGACATCGCGCACCTGGTACGGGTTGTCGAGCGTCGCGGGAATCTTGTCGTAGGTGAACGGCGATCCCAGCTTGGAATACTGGTAGATGACGCTGGGCGTGATCGTAAGCGTATCGTCCGGCTTGATCAGCATCGCCACGCGCACGCCATAGGTCGTGTACGTGTTGACGTTGTCCTTCTTCTTGCCGTCCGGATCGGCTTCGAGGTAATTGGACGGCGAAATCGGGTAGCGGTCGATATACCCGTCGTCGCGGCGGTAGTACGCGGACACGCGCAGCGCGACCTTGTCCTTGAGCAGGGGGACGTTGAGCACGCCGTTGACGTTGGCGTTGGGTCCGCCATGGTATGTGCCCGAGACATCGGTCTTGATGCGGGCCTCGACAAAATCCAGGTCCGGCTGGTTGGTCACGTACTTGACCGTGCCGCCCATGGAGCTGGAACCGTAGATGGTGCCCTGTGGGCCGCGCAGCACCTCGACGCGCTCGATGTCGAACACCGAGGGGTCGATGACGCCTCGCGTCGACAGCAGCGCGGCGTTGCTCGATGCCGCGATGGGCACGTCGTCGAGGTAGTAGCCCACCGTGGCGGCGGAGCCCGCGCTCGACGAGATACCGCGGATGATCAGGTTGTTCGAGCCGGGGCCCGAGGACGCGACGGTCAGCGACGGCGCGATGCGCGCCAGGTCGACGAGGCTGGTCACGCCCTGGCGCTCGAGTTGTTCACCGGTCAGCGCCGTCATGCTGATCGGCACCTTCTGGATATCCTGTTCGCGCTTTGCGGCGGTGACCGTGATGCCTTCGAGCGTCTGCGGCGAATCCGAAGCCTGTGTCTTCTTCTTTTCGCTGGCCGGGGCGGTCGCGTCCTGCGCATTCACCAGGCCCGAGGCCAGGGCCGCCGACAGCAGGGCCGTATAGAGAAGGCTGCGCTTGAGATCTTGGTTCATGGAATTCCCCGGCGAGTGAAACGTGCATACCCTTCGCGCACGCTCTCGATGAGAGCGTGTTCTATGGTTCGTGTGTATTGCCCCCGGACATCGATCCCACGGGTGAGCCCATGGGCGACGGTCCTTGCTCGGTTGATGCCAGATGTCCCTGACCGGCTGCGCCTTCGATCCCCTGGCACCGTATGTATAGCCGTCTGAACCGCATTTGTTGCGGTGCACGCTTCCTGGTTTCGATCAGATCAAAAAGTTTTGATGACGTCAAGCTTTTACGTTACGATCCGACGGCACCGCACGATAGCTACCTAAACGGGTCCCGCCCGATGCCGTCCACTATGCTGGTCCTCATCGGCGGAAGAGCGACTTCTCTCTCATGCTCCAGGGGTGTCATGAAAACCATGTCCGTGCTTTTCTGCGCATTGAGCGCAGTGGTGGCGACCGCCGCCGTGTCGGCTGAAACTCCGGCCGTGTCGACCGCCCAGGCCATCAAGCAGACGCTCGACGCCAGCGCCGCGGCATGGTCGGCTGGCGACTTGAAGACGTTCATGGAGTGCTACGAGCGAGCCCCGGGTACGCGCTACGTCAGCGCGGGTGGCGTCGTCGAGGGCTACGAGGCGATCGAATCGATGTACGCCTCGCGCTTCCAGAAGCCGGGCGCCAGCCTGGGCAAGCTCACACTGGAACTGATCGACGTCAAACCGCTGGGTACACAGTACGCCTTCGTCATCGGCCGCTACCACCTGAAACCGGACACCGGCGCCGAGGTTTCGGGGCTCACGACGCTGCTTTTCCACAAGGTCGGCTCGCGCTGGCTGATCAGTAGCGACCACAGCTCGTAACCATGGCGGGCGCACAAGCGACGCCGGACAGGGCCGCCGGGCTGAGCATCGGGTCCGCGATTCGCGATCGCCGCCGCGGCCTGGGACTCACCTTGCAATCCCTTGCCGACACTTCGGGGCTTTCCATACCGTTCCTCTCGCAGGTCGAGAGGAACCTCGCCCATCCATCGCTGCTATCCCTGGAAGCCATCGCCAAGGCGCTGGATGTGGACGTCGACTACTTCGTCGGCGTGCCCTCGCCGGGGCAGATCGTCTGCCGGGCGGGCGAGCACGACCGGATCGACCTGGAGTCGCCGGTGGTCTACGAGCGCTTGAGCGGCAGGCATGCCGAACGCAAGATGGAAGCACTCCGGCTGATCGTTCCGCCTGGCCTCGCGGCGCCGACGATCCATCGCGAAGGCGAGGGATTCTGGTACATCCTGAGCGGCACGCTCGAAATGACGGTGGGCAGGAAGAAGTTCGTGCTGAACACGGGGGACAGCGCGCACTTCGACCAGAGGCATCCCTATAGCATGCGTAACGTGGGCAAGTCCGAAGTGCGCATGATCTGGGTCGGGACACCGGCGATATTCAAGGACTGAGTCGTGCATCGCTCATAAGGCGCCGCCGTACGAACGGCGGCGCCTCGATGAAAGTGCTTTCTCAGAAAATACCCGGGTCCTCGGTACGTGACGTGTCGGGCGAGCCATCCGGATGGGTGAACCACAGCAGCTGGTTCCGGTTCCCCGGGCAACCACCTCCATCGGTCGCCGCGGCCAGCGCACCGGCGTTCGTGCTGATGTCGCGGCCGTAGCAACTACCCAGGTTGTCCTTGAAACGGAAGGCCTGGGTGCTGCGCTGCCCGCTGTGTCCCGTGACCGCGCCACCGCTGAAGGCCAGCGTGTCGGCCGTGTCGATGCTGTTGTCCACGTCGCTGCGATAGAGGAGCAGGCTACCCAGCTTCTTCGAGAACTGCCGCGAGAAGCCCTGGGTCACGGCGCTCGGGGCGGAAACGATGTTGCCTGCATCGTCGAAGCTGTACTTGAAGCTGGCCAGCAACGGGAAGTCGTAGTGCGCTTCCGTCGTCACCGCGAGCCCCGACCGACCCTGCCGGGTCCTTGTCGTGCTGTCGACCGTCGACAGCTGGTCGATGGCCTGTTCGTAGCGCGTGGCGTCGATGTCGAAGGTCTGCGTGTTGCGGAAGGCGACCGTCTGCGTGACGTCGGTGGCGATGCGGCCGTGCGACGTGTCCACGTAACCACTGGTGCGGAAGCTGCGCGCTGCGTGGGTGGCGACCGTGCCGCCGACCACGCCGGATACGTCGGTCAGCGTGTTGTCGATGGTGGCGATGGCCGGCTGGTCCTTCAGGGTGTTGGCGGTCACCGCGCCGCTCAGCACCTTGCGACCGCGATCGAGATAGACAAAGAGGTTGCCGGTCGCGGAAAAGTAGCCGTTCGCCCCCGTCACGCCGATGGACAGCGCATGAGGTTGGCCGTCATTGAGCAGCGCGGCAAAGGGCGTGATGTCGACGCGGTAGGGCAGGAAGTTCAGCGTCTGCACGCCAGGGGTTGGCCGCCACATGTACGGATCGATGCCGCCGGTGAAGATCCAGGGATATACCGGCGCGACGCCGGCCGGTTGTCCGTCGATCGATACCTGCACTTCGCGGTACGAACCGCCGCCGCAACTCTGCGCCTCGTTGGCGACCTCGTCCGGCACGCACGAATACCAGAACTCATCGCCACCCTGACCCTGGGCGAACACATCGAGATAGGCGCGTTCGATGTTGGTCGGCAGAGTGAACGTGCGGGTGAGCACGTCGGCTCCCGTGTTGAGCGTCACCGTGCCGCCGTCGATTCCGTCGGAAAGCGGGTAGACCGCGTCCGGTGCATCCGCCTTCGGTGCGAGGACGTTGGCGGGATAGAAGACCAGGCGGGCAGAGCCACTGATCACGCCCGTGTACGTCTCGTTGACGACGTTACCAAGAATGGCCTGGCCGGTCTGCGGGTTGCCCAGAAGGCTGGCGAAGTCGCTGACGTCGCGCTCGATGTGCCAGCTCGGCGACACGGCGGAGGAGGGCTCCTGCGTCGTGCCGAAGTAGACGTTGGCGCCGCCCAGCCAGAGCGACGCGGTACGATCGAACTGACGCCCGGTCGTGACCGAGAAGTCCGCTTCGAGCACCACCTTCGACCACGATTTGCCACAGCCCACCGGCGGTGCGTACGTATAGGGATGATTCGAGAAATCGGTGAAGGTGTAACCCTTGAACAACTCGACCACGCAGGACTTGCCCGGCGGCCGGGGAACAGCCGGATCGGCAACCGCGACATTCGTGGAACCTATGTCGAACCCCGGTGCCGTTGCCGCGAACGCCCCCTGAGCGGCGCACGCCGCGATACACCCAAGCAAACCCATCCGCAATTTCTTGCGACGCACCCCATCGATGAAAGCCATGCGCACGTTCTCCCACGACGTACTGCCCCCTGCGGGAAGGAACGTAGCATGAGAACGGTACACTTCACGCCTCGACTGATCGAAAGCGGATATGCCAGCAACGAAAGCATTCTTCCTGCTTCTCCTCGCCATGCCTCTTTTGGCATTCGGCAGTGACACATCGCCCGTGACGACCCGCGAATTCGTCGCCGATCCCGCACCGACACCACAGAGCCATGCGGGCACGATCGTGGAAACCGGGCGAGGGCTCGTCGCGGCCTGGTTCGGTGGAAAGGAGGAACGCGATCCAAGCGTCGGTATCTGGGTGGCGCGATACATCGATGGGCGCTGGTCGCCGCCGCGGGAAGTCGCCACTGGCATGCAAGCAGATGGGGCGCGCCTGCCGACATGGAACCCCGTGTTGTTCCGATCTGCGTCCGGCACGCTCATGCTTTTCTACAAGATCGGACCGGACCCTTCGCATTGGTGGGGCATGCTGATGACATCCCACGATGACGGCAGGCATTGGTCCCCGCCGCGCCGATTGCCGCCGGGCATCCTTGGCCCGATCAAGAACAAACCGATCCAACTGGCCGATGGGACGATCGTCAGCCCGTCGAGTACGGAGGAGGACGGCTGGCGTATTCATTTCGAACGGTCCAGCGACGACGGCAAGACCTGGTCGACAAGCGGCGATGTGCCAGCGAACGGCATCGATGCCATTCAACCGAGCGTGCTGGTCGGGCCGCAAGGCGAATTGCTAGCGATCGGGCGCACCCGCCAGGGCAAGCTCTTCCAGACCCGGTCCTCGGACGGCGGGCGCCATTGGTTATCGTTGCGCCTGTTGGATGTCGACAATCCCAACGCCGGTGTCGATGCGGTATCGCTCGTGGACGGCCGCTACTTGCTGGTCTACAACCCGGGCCGGCCCGGTCCGAATTGGTGGGATGGCCGGGGCACCCTGGCCGTCGCCATCAGTGACGATGCCATGCGATGGAAGAGGGTACTCACGCTCGAAGACACGCCGGGCAACGAGTATTCCTACCCCGCGGTCATTCAAACGAGGGATGGCCTCGTCCACATTTTCTACACCTGGGAGCGAAAACGCATGCGACACGTCGTTATCGACCCGACAAAAATCGACCCGTGACGCCCGGCTCGACGCCCCTAGCCCCGGGCTGACGATCCCCGCTGGAAAGCCCGACGAAAGCCTGGATTCGTATTGCTTACGCCCCACGAACAGGTGTTCCCCGTTCGTGGCGCGGCTTTTGCTGCAGCGCAACTTGCATCGATCTTAATTCGGTCTATAAGCCTCTTTGTGACATATATGAACATGTAATTCGTATATGCACTTTCTTGCGAATGAACGGAAGCGAGAGCAGGGGTGGCGAGGAGGGTCGCTGTCCCACGCACCTCGTGGCTTGGCGCAGCACAAGAAAAACACTCACCAGATGAAGGCTCCCGTGGGGGGAGAAATACTCATGAACAGAATTCGTTTGCGGCGCGGAATGATCGCCAGTTCCGTCGCGTTCGCGCTCTTCGCGCCCCAGGTCTACGCGCAGTCGACACCGCCGGGGAGTGCCGACAAGGCTGTCGAGTTGAAGGAGGTCACCGTCACCGGTTCGATGATCCCGCGCGTGGAGGTCGAGGGCCCGGCTCCGGTGATCACCATCACGGGCGAACAGATCAAACAGCAGGGATTCACCACGCTGTGGGAATTCCTCGATTCGTTGCCGCAGGTGGGCCAACAGATTTCGGATTCCGCGGCATGGGGTTCCAGTTCGGTCAACGCGCGCTCGGTCAACCTGCGCGGCCTCGGCCCGGGTTTCAGCCTGCTGATGATCGACGGGCATCGCATCGTCGATTACCCGCAGCCGTTGAACAAGCAGAGCAACTTCCAGAACTACAACAATCTCCCCACCGGCATGATCGACCATGTCGAGATCCTGGCTTCCGGCGCCTCGTCGATCTACGGATCGGACGCGGTGGCGGGCGTGGTGAACGTGATCCTGAAAAAGAACTACCAGGGTGACGACCTGCAGGTGACCGGTGGCGGCGCCACGCGCGGTGGCCGCGCATATGGAGACATCAACTTCTTCGGTGGCAAGTCGGGCAGCAACTGGCATGTCGTCTACAACCTGGAGAAGTCCAACCGCACGGCACTCTGGGGTATGGATCGTCCGTATCAGGACTCGGTGTCCGACGCCGGTTATGGCGCCTGGGGCCCGGCGGCACGTATGTTCGGCTACCAGTACGACGCGGCCGGCGCCGTGGCCCTTTCCGCCATGAACGGCAATGGCCAGTACATCACCCCGCCGGCGGGAACCTGTGGGAAGTTCACCAACTCGCAGCTGAGCCAGTCGCATACCGTCACCACCAATGGCACCCAGATCGCCAGCGTGACGAACAATGGCTATTACTGCTCGCAGCCCGCGCTGTTCCAGAATTGGGTGTTGACGCCCGGCAGCCGCAGCAACAACGGTTACGTGTCCGGCGAGTACGACTTCAAGAACGGTTTGCAGCTCTATGGTTCGGCGGCCCTGTACAGGACGGTGGGCATTTCCAACACCCAGTTGAATGTCTTCGGTACCGGCAAGTTCTATGACCAGACCACGGGGCAAGTCATCAGCCAGGCCATTCGTCAGCTGACCGCGCAGGAGATCGGCACGTCGGCCAATACGCATGATCGCGAGCAGAACTGGAACCTGCAGACCGGCTTGCGCGGTACCGTGTTCGACGGCGCCTTCCATTGGGACCTGAACCTCAATAGCCAGAAGTACACCGTCCGCGAAGACTTCACGGGCTACAACGCCCAGGCGATGAACAACTTCTTCCTCGGCAAGCAGCAGGGCACCACCGCCGACGGCTTGCCCATCTACGCCATGAACTGGCAACAGTGGTGGAACCCCATCACGCCGCAGCAGTACAGCCAGTTCGCGGTGAACGGCGAGAACACCTCGTCTTCGTGGCTGGACCAGGCGCAGCTACGCCTCAATGGCGACCTGTTCAAGTTTCCGTGGGTGGACGAGTCGGTGGGCTGGGCGGCGGTGCTGGAAGCGGCGCACAACGGCTTCAAGCTCTCGCCCGATCCGCGCGCCGCGGACCCATCCACCTTCCAGAATCCGTTCGGCGCGTATCTCACCGGTGGCGGTACACGCCAGCGGTATTCGCTCGGTACCGAGTTCCGCGTGCCCTTGCTCAATACGGTGACCTGGACCATCTCCGGCCGCCTGGACAAGTACAACGACGCCAGCAGCGCCGATGTCGCCCGTACCTGGGGTTCGGGTATCGAATGGCGCCCGTATGATGGTCTTCTGCTTCGTGGCAGCTACGGCACCAACTTCAAGGCGCCGGACATGCAGGCCATCTACCTGACCGGCTCCACCTCGCCGGTGGGTGATTACATCGATCCCTTGCAGTGCGTGAACGCCATCAAGGCTGGCCAGAACAACAATACGTGGTGCAACCAGGTCCAGCGGCCGTCGTCGCAGTACTACACCTTGTATACGAATGGCAGCCGCCTGCTGCTGCCGCAGACCGGTCACTCGTGGACCTACGGTTTCGTGTGGCAGGTTCCGGGCGTGCAGGGCCTCTCCGTGTCGGCCGACTACTGGCACATGGGCGTGGACAACGCCATCCAGTACCTCGACCAGAACACCGTGCTGAACGACGAGGCCGGCTGCCTCACCGGCGTCAAGCCGAACGGCACCTCCGGTCTGTCACCTTATACGGCGCACGTGCCGGATTCGGCGTATTGCCAGATGGTGACCCAGATGGTGAAGCGTAACGCCACCGGCCAGATCGTCTCGGTACAGTCCGGACCGATCAACGAGGCGTCACTCTACGTGGGCGGCATCGACGCGTCGCTGGATTACAAGTTCCATACCGACACGCACGGCGATTTCCGCGCCGGCATCAACTACACCGATAACCTGTCGTACAAGCAGCGCGTGCTGGCGTCCGACGAACTGCAGAACACGCGTTACCAGAACGTGGCGAGCAGGGTCACCTGGATCGGCGACTGGAGCAAGGGTCCGTGGAACGTATCGATTTCCGGCGTACGAGAAGGAAGCATGCGGGCTCCCAACTATGACGGTTGCAATGTCCTGCCAAATGGCATCCAGCCCGGCATGGTCACCGTGCCCAACGGCGGCCAGACGCTCGCCACCGGCATCTGCCAAGTGACGCTCGATGGCAACCAGGTCAACGTCGCCGACACGACGTACAAGGGCAGGACACCGGTGTGGATCACCTGGAACGGCTCGGTCGGTTTGCAGATCAATCCGGAGACCCACCTGAAGTTCACGGTGTCGAACATCTTCAACAAGGTCGGGGCGATTCCTTATTACGCCGGCGGTTTTGAATTCGTCACGACGGGCCAGACAGCGGACGAGTACAACGGGCGGGAGATGTTCATTACGTTCGACTACAAGCTGGATTGAAATCCGGTTTGTCGGGAGAGGCTCCGGACCTGGACCACGATCGGCTTAGAGATATTCCGATATCTCGATCAGGTTCAGGTCCGGATCGCGGACATATACCGAGCGGATGGGTCCATTCGCTCCCGTACGATCCACGGGACCTTCAACGATCTCGATGCCGCGTGCTTGGAGGGACGCGATAGCGTCGTCGAGCTTCCCTTCGGCGATGAAGCACAAATCCAACGCGCCCGGCACGGGCGTGTGCGCCTTGGGTTCGAATTCGTGCCCTTTCACATGGATGTTGATCTTCTGCCGGCCGAACACGAACGCTTTCCGTCCGTTCCCGAACGCTTCCAGTCGCATGCCCAACCCCTGAACATAAAATTCGGTGCACGCATCGATATCCACGGTGGTCAGGACGAGGTGGTCCAGGCGATCGATCATCGGGGAGTCCTGTCCGTTCAACGTGAGTGTGACCAAGGCTTTCTGAGGGCATCCTACCTCGGGGGAGCGGTCTTCTGCACCCGCACCACCTCGCGATAGCCGGGCGTCTTCACTGTGTGTTGTTCCAGCGACGTGCGGTAATTGCCCTGCATCACCAGCGATACCTCGCCAAGCCCTCCGTCGTGCGCGGTGCTCCAGGCGGCGATGGCGATGGTGTTGTCGCCGTGCTGGTTCAGCAGGCCGGACGGCAGCTCGAAATCGGTCTGTGGCCCGACGTCGCTGATGTAACGGCCGATCTGCCAGCCGTTGATGAAGACGATGGCGCGGTAGCGGTGTGGAGCGAGGTCATGGATGCGCAACGCGATCGGCACGTCCTGTCCGGCGGGCAGGTCGAGACGGAAGGTCGTGCGGTACCAGTCGAGGCCGGGCTTGTCGGTGCTATGCGGCAAGGTGGTGGGCTTCCATCCGCCATCGGCGAAGCCGGGCAACTGCCATCCCATGCGCTCGCCGTACAAGCCGCCGGCATTGAACGGGCCGCGCACGGGGTCGGGCAGGTTCTCTCCACCGGCATTGCCCTGTATCTTCCAACGGATCTCGGTGGGGGCGCCGGCGAACGTGGCCGACAGGAGGCCGCGCGGCTCGCGGAAAGCGCCGTTGTGCTCCTCCTGTAGATGGCCGTGGTTGTCGACGAGCACCGAAATGACGTTGTCGCCGCCTTTCTTCAGCCAGGCCGGGTCGATGGCGAACTGCTGTGCGCCGCTGGGGTTGTTGCCGAGGAAATGACCGTTGAGCCAGGCGGTGAAGATGCCATGGTTGCCCAGGTGCACGCCGGTGTTGGCGGACAGGCGGATGCCGATTTCCTTGCCGGTGGCGCGGAAATGCCCGCGATACCAGACGTTGCCGTGGTGGAAACCGTAGGCGTCGCTGTCGAGGATCGGCAGTTGGTGGTTCCAGTAAGGATTGGGCGAACTGGTGCGGTCGGTGGCGAGCCAGCCGCTGTCGTCGAAGGTGGGTGCGATCTCAGGCGCGCCATCGTTGACGCGCCAGTTATCGAGCCGGGGAAGCGATACGGATGCGGGGCCATCGATGTGGGCAATCAGGCTGGCGGATGGGGTGGCCATCGCGTCGACCGGCGCGTTGTTCCAGGCGAATCCGTGCGTGTCGGGAAAACCGAAAAGCTCCACTTCGCTCGCCTTGTCAGTGTCACCGGTGAGCGCAACCTTGTCGCCCGAGCGAACGGCGTTTCGAACGAGATAGGGACCGCGAACCAGCACCGGGCCGTTCGTCGTATCCAGTTGCCAGAAGCGGGTCGCGGCCGCGTTGTCGGCGATCAGCAGGAGCAGCGACGTATCGCCCTGGTCGATCGCCACCCGCGCCAGGCCATCGTGCCGATAGTTGAGCCGTAGCGAATGCGTGGCCGCATCCCAATGCGCGGTGACCTTTCCATCGATGACCCGCGTCTTCGGCTCGGCCGGATAACGCAGCACTGTCTCGCCGTCTTCGCCGTGACGGCCGTAGAACAGGGCGACGTCGCGCCCACCCAGACGCAGTTGGGTCATCAGCTCCGACGTGGAATAGGCGAGGCTCTGCCTCCCGAAGCGGAAGTTCGCCAGCAGGACCTTGGCATCGCGGCCGTCGATATGGATCGCCGTGCCGGGCTGTTGCGGGATCGTGGTTTCGCCTGCGTCGTCCAGCACGATCTTCAGGTGCGTGGCATCGTCAGTCGTATCCTGGGCCTCGGCATGGCGGAGGAAGTAGAAGCGCGTGCCGTCATCCGGATTGATACGTCCTGTGACCTGAAGGCGCCGGTTGTCCGGCACCGACGTCCCGACCGCATCGGTACGAGCCAGCGGTGCCACGGCACGCGTCATGTAACCGATGAGCTTCTGCTGGTCGTACTTGGGCGTGAGCTGGCGGCTGGCGGTGATCGCAGCGCCATAGTCGTACGATGTATATACGCCCGGTGACGACAACCAGCCCCAGTTGATGCCGCCATAGGTCATGTAGAAGTTCTGCATCGTCGAGCCGGCCGCCATGATGGACTCGTAGAACACGCGCTCGAACGCCGGGCCGGTGAATGTGCGGCAGGCCTCATAAGCCGGGCCACCCCATACGTCGAAGGCGCCGCCCTGGTACTCGGGAAAGAAGAGCGGCGTGCGCGTCAGTTCCCGACGCTCGGCGCTGAAGTCGTAGATGGCGTTCCAGCGTTCCGGACGCGTGCAGTCGAAGTCCAACGGATAGGAGTCCTGGCCCGGGATATCGGTGGCACCCAGGCCTTCGACGAAATTGCTGTTGTGATTGCCGGTGAGCGGCACCGTGATGCCATCGGCACGCGCCTTGTCCTCCAGGTCCTGCATATAGCGGCGAGTGTCGTCGGACTCGTCGTAGAGTTCGTTCTCGACCTGGTAGAGAAGCACGCTGCCGCGGCCGTCGGTGACCTGGTGTCGCGCGATGATCCGGTTGATCTGCGTCATCCACTCACGGTACGCGGCGGTGTATTCGGGTGAATCGGAGCGTGGCTTGCCCGCCGTGGTCACCAGCCAGCCGGGAAAGCCGCCCGCATCGGTTTCCGCGTTGATGTACGGGCCCGGGCGCGCAATGACATAGATGCCGACGTCACGCGCCATATCGAGCAATCGATCCACGTCGCGGATGCCGGAGAAGTCGTAGATGCCGCGTTTGGGCGAGTGATAGCCCCAATCGAAGTAGATCTCCACGGCATTGAAGCCGGCCGCTTTCATTTTCTGCAGTACGTCGAGCCAGGAATCGGGGGAGGGCAGTCGCCAGTAGTGGAACGAGCCCGACCAGAGGTACGTGGGCTTCCCGTCAATGACGAGCGAATAGCGGTCATACGTGACCGTATGAGCGGGCGCCGCCACGGCGCTCGACGCGCCCAGTACCGCCAGCGCAAGGCCGGCCCAGCGAAACGAGATCATGCGTACCCCTTCCTCGACGACGGCGCGCCTTACGGCACCCACGAAGAATGGGTGAGTTTGGGTAGTTATGCAACTTTGGGTGATTTATGCCTGAGGTGGCCCTCAGGCTCCGGAACGTACAGCGTGCAAAGCCCAGCGATCAGCAAGCTGGCCCCACCCATGCCAAGCGCCCAGATGGGCTGGTTGTGAAAGCACAGCCGCAACAGCAGGCCGAGGATGCTGGCGGCGAGCACCTGCGGGATCACGATGAAGAAATTGAAGATGCCCATGTAGACGCCCATCTTCGCCGTTGGCAGATGGTCCGACAGCAGCGCATACGGCAGCGATAAGATCGAGGCCCAGGCAAAGCCGACACCTACCATCGAGGCGAGCAGCCAGCGTGGATCGCGGATGTACAGGAACGACAGCAGGCCCACTCCGCCAAGGCATAGGTTCACCACGTGGCTGATGCGCAGGCCCCATCGGCGCACCATCAGCGGAATCACCACGGCGGCCAGCGCGCCGAATCCGTTGTACGCGGCGAACAGCACGCCGACCCAGTTGGCTCCCTCGTTGTAGGCGGACGAGCTGGTATCGGCGGTGGCATACATCGTCTGGGTCACGCCTGCGGTGGTGTAGATCCACATCGCGAATAGCGCGAACCACGAGAACAACTGCACCCCGGCCAGTCGCCGCATCGACATAGGCATACCATAGAGATCTCCCATCACCTCGCGCAGCATGCCGTGGCCGCGGGTGCGGCTGAGCCAGGTGAGCAGAAGGCCAAACGCGATCAGGCCGCCGGCCAGCAGATAAACCTCCTTTTCCAGCACGAAATGCCTGATCGCGAACAGCACCGCGATACCTGCCAGAAGCAGTAGCAAACCCGGCCGCCCAGCGCGTGATACATCCACCGATGGTCCTTCAGGCACGGTGTCGGTGAACGACTGCAGCTGCGCGGGTGGGTATTCGCGCGTGGTCAGCATGGTCCACAGCACGGCACCCAGCAGGACCGCGCCGCCCACGTAGAACGCGTACTTCACCGTGTCGGGGATGCCACCATCCGGCGCCACGTTGGCGACACCGACTCGCGCGAGTACCCAAGGCAGGATGGAGGCGATCACGGCACCCGCGCCGATGAAGAAGCTCTGCATCGCAAAGCCAGCGGGGCCTTGTTGCGTCGGCAGTTGGTCGCCGACCAAGGCGCGGAACGGCTCCATCGACACGTTGATCGACGCATCCAGGATCCACAGCAAACCGGCAGCGATCCACAACGCCGGCGCGTTCGGCATCCACAGGAGCGCCAGCGAGGCGAATACGGCTCCGGCCAGGAAGTACGGCCGGCGCCGGCCCAGGCGGTTCCACGTGCGGTCGGAGTAGTGACCGATGATCGGCTGCACGATCAGCCCGGTCAGCGGCGCGGCGATCCATAGGGCGGGAATGTCATTCACGTCCGCACCCAGGGTCTGGAATATCCGGCTGACATTCGCGTTCTGTAGTGCGAGGCCGAACTGAAGGCCGAGAAAGCCGAAACACATGTTCCATATCTGCCAGAACGACAGTGCGGATCTCTCCGTCATCGGCGGTCTGCGCTGTGGTTGATCCAGGTCATGGGTACCTCCTCCAGCGATAGTTATGTCATGGGCCGTCCGATCCCGCATGCTGCGGTCGCAGCATCGGGGCCTGCGGCCACCCTTGTAAAGCGGAGGGTTCTGGCGGCATAGTCAATCGATAGTGTGATGACAGCGGAGAATCCATGCGGGTACGCCTCGAAGATGTGGCGCGCGCGGCGAACGTATCGCCCAAGACCGTTTCGCGCGTGCTTAATGACGAGGCCAACGTCACCGACGCCACGCGCGAGCGCGTGCGCGCCGCCATGGAGGCGATGGATTATCGTCCTCATCCGTCGGCACGCAGCCTGGCGGGCAATCGCTCGTTCCTGGTAGCGATGTTGTACGACAACAACGACAACCCATCATCGACCTACCTGGCCGAAATCCAGGACGGCGTGCTCGAGGCCTGTGACGCGCATCGCTACAGCATGATGGTACGGCCGCTGCGTATGCGCGATGGCGATTTCATCCGTCGCTTCGATGCGTTGATTTCCGACCATCACCCCGATGGCGTCGTCCTGACACCGCCGATCACCGACTATGCGCCGCTGCTGAAACGCCTGCGTGAGCGCAACGTGCCCTATGCCAGCGTGTCGCCGCTGCGACGGGGCAAGACCCTGGGCGTGACGATGGACGAACAGCACGCCGCGCGGGCGATCGTGGAGCATCTGCTGGAGCTGGGCCACCGGCGGATCGCCCATGTGGTCGGCATCGCCAATCATGGCGCCAGCCGTTGGCGGTTGGCGGGCTATCGCGAGGCGATGGCCGCCGCGGGCTTGGCCGAGGACCCGGCCCTGGTGGTGCAGGGAGCTTTCACGTTCGGCTCGGGTGTGGAGGCCGCACGACAGTTGTTCGCACTGGCCAAGCGGCCAACGGCGGTGTTCGCCGCCAACGACGATATGGCCACCGGCGTGATGTGGGCGGCGGGCGAGTACGGCTTGAAGGTGCCGCACGACTTGTCCGTCTGTGGGTTCGACGATACGCCCCTGTCGCGCCAGTTGTGGCCGGCGCTCACCACCGTTCAACAACCCAGCCGCGAGATGGGGAAGATCGCCGCCGAGCAATTGCTGAGTGAGTTACGCGGTCACGGCACCGGCCGGCTCGTGCAACTGCCTTTCTCCCTGCAGATTCGCGGTTCCACCGCCATCGCACCCTAGGCTCCACGTCACCGAATGGGCCAGGGTCATGCTGCAACGCAAATTGACAGCGCTGTCATTCCTGCCAGGATGCGGCTCGGAAGCGTGCCGCCGGTGCGCCTGCAGGGAGCTTTGCCGTGCCATTGCTGCAGCGATCGAGCCTGTTTTTACGATGCATTTCCGTGGCGCTGTCCTTTTGCGGAGCGTTGCTCATGACCGTTCCAGCCATCGCCGGCGATGGCACCGCCGTTCACCCGGAGCAATGGCCAAAAGGCGAATCGCCGCTGCCGCCCGACCCGGCGATCGAATCCCGGATACGGGCTCTCATGGCGAAGATGTCGGTGGAGGACAAGGTCGGCCAGATGATCCAGGCCGACATCAAGTACGTGACGCCGGACGATGTGCGCGAGTACCGCCTGGGCTCGGTGTTGGCCGGTGGCAACTCCAAACCACCCGGCCAGCCGTACCCTGTCGCTTCACAGTGGCAGGCGTTGTCCGACGCGTTTTACCGCGCGTCCATGGATACATCGCGTGGCGGACTAGCGATCCCGGTGCTGTTCGGTATCGACGCCGTGCATGGCCACAACAACCTGGTTGGCAGCACGCTATTCCCGCAGAACTCGGCGCTGGGCGCCACGCGCGATCCGCAACTGATCCACAATATCGGTGAGGTCACCGCGCGGGAACTGCGCGCCAGCGGCATCAGCTGGACATTCGCGCCCACGCTCACCGTGCCGCAGGATGTGCGCTGGGGCCGTTCCTACGAGGGTTATTCGCAGAACCCGGCGCTGGTGGCGCAATACGCCGCCGCCGTGGTCGGCGGACTGGAAGGCAAGCCGGGTACTCCCGCATTCCTCGATGCCGGACATGTGATCGCCACCGCCAAGCATTTCGTCGGCGATGGCGGCACCCGCAATGGCAAGGACCAGGGCGATGCCCAAGTCAGCGAGGAGACGCTGCGCGATGTCCATGCGGCCGGCTATGCGCCTGCGATCAAGGCCGGCGTGCAGGTGGTGATGGTCTCGTTCTCCAGTTGGAACGGGGTAAAGATGGCCGGCAACAAGTCCCTGATCACCGGCGTGCTGAAGGAGCGCATGGGCTTCGATGGGATCGTGTTGGGCGACTGGAACGCGCACGGGCAAGTCCCTGGCTGCACCAACGAGGATTGCGCCGCGGCATACAACGCCGGGCTGGACATGCTGGAGGCGCCCGACTCCTGGAAGGGGCTGTACAAGAACACCTTGGCCCAAGTGAAGGCAGGGGTGATTCCGATGAGCCGCGTCGACGATGCGGTGACTCGCATCCTGCGGGTGAAGATGCGGCTTGGCATGTTCGAGGCCGGTTTGCCGTCGACCAATGCGCTGGCGGTCAAGTCGGCCGACGTGATCGGAAGCCCTTCGCATCGTGCGTTGGCGCGTCGGGCCGTACGCGAGTCATTGGTGCTGCTGAAGAACAACCGAGGGGTTCTGCCGATCGATCCCCGCAAGCACATCCTGGTGGCCGGTGATGGCGCCGACAACATCTCCAAGCAGAACGGCGGCTGGACGCTGACCTGGCAGGGCACCGGCCTGACCAATGCGAATTTTCCGGGAGCCACCTCTGTTTGGGCGGGTCTCCAGGCACAGGTGAAGGCGGCTGGCGGCAGCGCCGAGTTGTCGGTGGATGGCGACTACAAGCAGAAACCCGATGTCGCCATCGTGGTGTTCGGCGAAGACCCTTATGCCGAGTTCCAGGGCGACCTGCCGAACCTGGCATACCGTCCGGGCAACGACCGCGACCTCGACCTGCTTCGCAAGCTGCGCGGGCAGGGTGTTCCCGTGGTGGCGGTGTTCCTGACCGGCCGTCCGCTGTGGGTGAATCGCGAGATCAATGCCGCTGACGCCTTCGTGGTGGCGTGGCTACCGGGCAGCGAAGGGGAGGGCATCGCCGATGTGCTCCTGCGCACCCCGGATGGTCGCATAGCGCACGATTTCCACGGCAAGCTGGCCTATGCGTGGCCACGTAATGCGGTGCAGTTACCGGTCGCGGCTGCCGCACGAGGCGAGCGTCCGCAGTTCCCCTATGGCTTCGGCCTGACCTATGCCGATCGTGGAAACACCGGTACGTTGCCCGAGGACGCTGGCGTCGTACTGAGTTCCGGGCAGGCCGGCGTCTACTTCACCCGTGGCAAGCCGGCACAGGATTTCGTGGTGCGCCTGACCGGCGCGAACGGCAAGGCCATGAATGTCGCCGCCATACCAGCCGCGACACCGGACGGCAGCCTGCAGATCAGCGCGCTCGACTACAAGGCGCAGGAGGACGCGCGCAGCCTGACCTGGTCCGGCATGAGTGCCGGGGCCGCACGTGTCGAACTGGTCGCGCCCGCGCCGCTCGATGTGGATCGCGAAACCAATGGCGACGTCTTGCTGGTGACCACGTTGCGCGTCGATGCGATGTCACCAGGAGATACGTCGACCGTTGGCATCGGTTGCGGCGCCGGTTGTGGCGGCCAGGTAGCTGTCGGGCAGCAGCTTTCCGCCTTGCCTAAAGGGCAGTGGTTGCGCGTGGGTATTCCGTTGAAATGCTTTCGCGACGCCGGCGCGGACATGAGCAAGATCGACCGGCCCTTTGAATGGTCCAGTCATTCCGGCGGACAGGTCGCTATCACCGACGTGTCACTCGGCACGGTGGCGGACCGGACGTTGGCATGCCCGAGTCGCGGTGACAAACCATGAAGGTCTTCTTCGGGTCAGGGTGCCGGGATGTTTATTTGCTTTGCACCAATATCGGACGGTTGAAGGCCCGGCCAACGCCGCGCTGGGCCGTGCGGCATGAGTTTGTAATGCGTGGGTGACGTGCTGCCATGCGGCAAGCATTCGTCGCCATGGCGCTCTATCATCCAGCGATGACAGCGCTGTCATTCTGGGTATGAGCGCCGTGGGGAAGTAGGGGAAATCTTTGTCATGGCCGACGTGTGCGGCGGACAACACTTATCCGAACGACTGTTGGGGAGAGCCAGATGAATCTGCATCGCAAGTTGTTGTATGTCGCCATGTCACTCGCGTTCGCTCCGGGCACGCTGTTCGCGGCGGACCAGGACACGACAGCGCAGAACCCGCCGTCCAGGAATCCAGGGGCCGCTGACAAGAAAGTACAGAATCTGGATGCCGTGTCGGTCACCGCGACCAAGCGCGAGACGCCGCTTCAGAAAACACCGGTGGCGGTCACCGCGATCACCGTCGACACGCTCGACAGGGAGCGCGTGATGACGGTGCAGGACCTGACCAAACTGGTACCCGGCCTGCAAGGTACGTCGCAGGGCGATCATGGCGTGGTGACGCTCACCATGCGCGGCATCGGCAACGACAGCGCGAAGACCGAGTACGCCGATCCCGAAGTCGCCACCTTCGTCGACGGCGTGTATGCGCCGCGCGCGGAGGCCGCATCGGGCCTGTTGCTGGATATGGATGGCGTCGAAACGCTGCGTGGCCCACAGGGCACCCTTTGGGGTCGTAACTCCACCGCCGGCGCCATCAGCTTCCAGACGGCCAAGCCGGATATCGGCGCGGGCTTCTACGGCAATGCGCAGGTCGAAGCGGGCAACTTCAACCAGACCGGTGCGCGCGCCGCGTTCAACCTGCCCATCAGCGACACCTTCGCCATGCGTGTCGCCGTGGTGCACCAGGAGCATGATGGCTACGTCGATTACCAGAAACCGTCGGGCCAGTTGCCCACGGTGGCTCAGCAGCAGCAGGCGTATCTCGCTTCTCCCGTCTCCGGGGGCACGTTGGCCAACTTCAAGCCGATCGACCCCGGCCAGTACGTGCAGGGTGGCAACAAGTACAACTCCCAGGACCAATCCGCCGCGCGCGTCAGTGCGTTGTGGCAGCCCAGCGATGCGTTCAAGTGGAACCTGTCGTACGAATATTTCCGCGATCGCGGCACGCCCAGCCTCAGCCTGATGCAGACCCCGCGCCAGGGGCAGGATTTCTGGTCCGCGCTGATCGATACCGCACCGTACCTGGATCGTACCTCCCATACGGTGCGCAGCCGCATGGACTGGAACATCAACGATGGCGTACAGCTCAGCTACATCGCCGGATACAACAAATACTCCGGCAAAAGCGACTTCGACCAGGACGTCGGTGTCAGCGTGCCTACCAGCTTCACCACCAATGGCGTCTACCAGGACGACCGCACCAACGATTCCAACTACAAGAGCTGGAGCCAGGAAATCAACCTGAAGTCCGTCGGGCCGCAGACCGTGGACTGGATCCTCGGTGCGTACTATGGCTACGAAGACAACGACATCCGCTTCGACATCCCCATCATGAACGGTACGCGTTACGGCACCGTGAGCTGGCAGGGTTCCTTCATCCAGCCGAAGGAAACGGTGGAGTCGTACGCGTTGTTCGGCCAGGCCACCTGGCATCTCAACGACCATTGGCGCCTCACCGGCGGCGTGCGCTGGTCGCATGACGACAAGGAGAACAAGGGCGGCATCAACTGGGGTTGGAACTACGACCCGAACGTGCCGCAGGTGCCGATCTCTCCGGACGTGTATCCGGACCCGTCGAACGGTTTCAATATCTCGCAGCGGAACAGCGCCGAGTACAGCAAGAGCAAGCCGACCTGGCTGGTGCGACTGGATACCGATGTCGGCGAGAACGGCTTGCTCTACGCCAGCCTGTCCACCGGGTACAAGTCGGGCGGCACACAGGACGCGGGCACGCTGTACAAGCCCGAGACGCTGACCAACTATGAAATCGGCAGCAAGTTCACCTTCTTCGACGGCCACATGACGTGGAACTCGGCCATCTATTACGAAGACTTCAAGAACTTCCAGCTTTCCGCGCCCATCGTCTATCCGGATGGCAACCACGGCCTGGGCTTCTCCAACGTGGGCGGCAGCACCAAGGTGTTCGGCATCGAGTCGGAACTGGCTTATCAGCAGAAGGACGATCGCTTCAACCTGATTTTCTCGGCCATTCCGAAGAAGGAACTCGGCAGGCTGGTCTATGCCGGGTCCAACGACTACCAGGGCCTGCCGGCATGCCCGCCGGAATCCAACCTCGCCAACTGCATGAACGTCACCGGCAACGATCTGCCGCATGCGCCGAACATATCGCTCACCGGTATCTACGAACACACGTTCCACCTTGCCAACGGCGGACGACTCACGCCACGCGTCAGCGCGCAGTACCAGAGCTCGCAGTGGCTGAGCTACTTCAACCTGGGATCGGGCGACCGACAGAAGGCATATACGCGCGGCGACCTGTCGCTGCGTTACAGCGAGCCGGGCGACAAGTGGTGGGTCAACGCGTACGTGCAGAACGTGTCCGATGAGAAGACCCGCACCAGCGCCGGGCGTTTCCAGATGTCCGACGGCTCGCTGCAGTACGTGTCGCAGTACCTCGCACCGCGTACCTATGGCGTCCAGGTCGGCGTGTGGTTCTGACGTGATGCTTGGTGGCCCCCATGACGCACATGCCGCCTGAGGTTTGCCGTTCTGCCGGCGACGCTCGGAGGAGCGTCGCCAATCCTCCCCGTGAATGGCGTTTTTGCCGGGTCCGCGTGGGGCGGCCCGGCATTTCTTTCTGGGACACACCATGGCACGTCTGAAGAAAGTGTTGATCGTGGGCGGTGGCACCGCCGGCTGGCTGGCGGCGTGCTATCTGGCCAAGGCGGTCAACGCGGTGGATCCCCGCAGCGTGCAGGTGCACCTGGTGGAATCGCCGGACATCGGCTTGCTTGGCGTGGGTGAAGCCACGTTTCCCTCCATTCGCGGCACGCTGTCGGCCATCGGCCTCGACGAGCGCCGTTTCCTGGTCGGCGCCACCGCGACGTACAAGCAGGGCATCCACTATCGTCATTGGGTGCGGCCGCCGGGAACACCCGGGGCGGACCACTTCTTCCATCCCTTCAACGTACCCAGCCAGCGTCCGGGTGGCCCCGAGCTGTTGCCGTACTGGCTGCTCGGTGCCGCCCCGGAGGGCATGTCGTTCGCCGACGCCGTGTCGATGCAGAGTACCCTGGTCGATCACTCGCGCGCACCCAAGCGTGCAAGGGATGCGGATTACCAGGGACCGATGAATCACGCCTTCCACTTCGATGCCGCCTGCTTCGCGCGCGTGCTCGCCGAGCACGGCCAGCAGGCGCTTGGCGTGGTTCGGCACGTGGCGACGGTGGAGCGCACGGAGCTGGACGAGCACGGCGCCATCGCGCGCGTGGTGACGAAGGAGGAGGGCGAACTCACCGCCGATCTCTACGTGGACTGCACCGGACTACGTGGCATGCTGATCGGCAACGTGATGCAATCCCCCTTCCGCAGCCGGGCGGACGTGCTGTTCGCCGATCGCGCCGTGGCCATGCAGGTGCCGTACGACACCCCCGATGCACCCATCGCCTCGTACACCATCTCCACCGCCCAGGAGGCCGGCTGGATCTGGGACATCGGCTTGCAGAAGCGGCGTGGCGTCGGCTATGTGTATTCGTCGCGGCACACCGCCGACGATCGTGCCGAAGAGGTCTTTCGGCGCTATGTGGGCCGCGCCGGCGAAGGCCTGAAGGCCATGCATATCAAGTTCGAGACGGGATATCGCCCCGAGCACTGGCGCAAGAACTGCGTGGCGGTGGGGTTGGCCGGGGGTTTCGTCGAGCCGCTGGAATCCACGGGCATCGCGCTGATCGAGCTGGCGACCTATCTGCTCACGCACCTGTTGCCCGGCGATACCGACCACATGGAAAGCGCCGCGCGTCATTTCAACGAGATGATGGTGGCCCGCTACGACCGCATCATCGACTTCATCAAGATGCACTATTGCCTTAGCCAGCGGCGCGATTCGCCGTTCTGGATTGACAACGCCGACTTGGCCAGCATCCCGCAAACCCTGCAGGAAAAGCTCGAGAAGTGGAAGCGGCGTCCGCCGCACCGGTTGGATTTCATCAGCGACCTGGAAATGTTCATGACCTCCAGCTGGCAGTACGTGCTGTACGGAATGGAATTCCAGACCGATCTCGAGCCCATGCGCAGCGCCTATCCGCACATGGAAGCCGCACGCCAGGAATTCGCGATGATCCGTCAGGCGGCCGCTCGTGCGCTCGACGATCTGCCGGACCATCGTGCGCTTGTCGAGCAGCTTTGCCGTGAGCATGTGCAGCGTGGGCAGCCGGATGCGGTTATCGCGGCATCCGTTTCCCGTTGAAACACGTCACAACAGAACTTGCCTTGTCCGCGCAAGGAACTGGTGGATCTCGGCCTCGGTCCTCGTATCGATCATGTACACCGGCCGCTTTCCGTTAGGGCAGGGCAATCGTGGTGTCGTGCCGAACAGGCGGCAGATCAGCGGGCGTTCGCCGTAAACCTCGCAGCCATGCTTGCCCAGGTACGGGCAGCTCAGGTCTGAGAGTGCCTTGGCATGTTCGGCCTCGGTCCGGGTGGGCAACCTCGCCACTTCTTCCGACGACGCGGTCACCGGTCCGCAACAGTCATGGCAACCCACGATGCAGGTGAACGATGGGATGCGCCGGCGTAGTGCCTCGATGGTCCGGTCATTGGGCGTCATCGGGTTCCGATCCTTTCTTGTTCTCGGCAGAGGCATGCCCGGCGCTTAGCTCTCGCGACAGTGCCAACGCGGCCTCGTAGTGGTCGACGAAATACAACTCGCCCTCGCGCGGATGCAATGCCATGGCCCGGATCACCCGTTGTGGCTGCGGCTGCAGGCCCGAGACGACGAGTACGATGCCACGCCTGCGACAGCGCTCCAGCAAGGTCTTGAGGGCATGGACACCACTGGCATCGATGATGGGTACCAGCCGCATGCGAAGAATGAAGACGCTGGGTGGCTTCTGGAACTGATCGAGCAGATCGTCCAGCCGATTGGCCGCACCGAAGAACAACGGGCCGCTGATCTGGAACACCTCGACGCCGACCGGCAGCCGGGCACGTTGTGAGGCGTCGTCACCCGTGGCGCGTTCGTCACCGTTTTCATCCAGCAGCTTGATGCCCGTGTTGACTTCGACCGCGTCCGCCATGCGAAACATGAAGACGAAGGCCGATACCACCAGGCCCACTTCGATCGCGATGGTGAGATCGAAGAATACGGTCAGCCCGAAGGTCAACAACAACACCAGTCCGTCGCCTCTGGGTGCCGACAGGGTATGACGAAAATGTTCGATCTCGCTCATGTTCCACGCCACCACCAGCAGTACGGCGGCCAGGGCGGCGAGGGGGACGAACTTCATCAGGGGCGCCAGGGCCAGCATGAACACCAGCAGCAGGGCGGCGTGGATGATTCCGGCAATGGGTGTCTTGCCACCGGCCCGTATGTTGGTCGCTGTGCGCGCGATGGCCCCCGTCGCGGGAAGGCCGCCGAACAAGGCGGAGCCGACGTTGGCGATGCCCTGCGCCACCAGTTCGCCGTTGGAGCGGTGCCGGCCGCCCGTCATGCCATCCGCCACCACGGCCGACAACAGCGATTCCACGCCCGCGAGAAAAGCGATGGTGAACGCACTCGGCAGCAGTTCACGCGTGCGCTCGAAGGGAATATGCGGCATGTCGAACCTCGGCAGCGCCGAAGGCAATCCACCGAACCGACTGCCGATCGTCTCGGTGGGCAAGGCGAAGCCCACGCACAGCGCGGTGCAGACGAGCAGGGCTATCAGGAAGCCAGGCCATCCCGGCCGCCAGCGTCGTATCGCCGCTATCACGGCAAGACCGATCACCGTAAGCCCCACGGTCGCTGGCTGCATGGTGGGAAGCTGGTGCACATAGGCAATCCAGCGCTCGAGAAAATCGGCGGGCACGGTGGCCATCGACAACCCGAGTGCGTCCTTGATCTGGCTGGAAAAGATGCTGACCGCGATCCCCGCGGTGAATCCCGTGATGACTGGTTGTGGCATGTACTTCATCAGGGTGCCGAGCCGCAAAAGCCCGGCACCGATCAACATCAGGCCAGCCAGGAGCGTGCACAGGACCAGGCCGCCGAACCCGAACTTCTGGATGACCACGAACACCACGGGGATGAACGCCGCGGTGGGCCCGCCAATCTGCACGCGCGAGCCCCCCAGGGCCGATATCAGGAAACCCGCGACGATGGCGGTGTAAAGACCTTTTTCCGGGGTGGTGCCACTGGCGATCGCCAGCGCCATGGCCAGTGGCAACGCCACGATGGCGACGGTCAGGCCCGCGATCGCATCGCCGCGAAGGTCGCGCCAGCGATAGCCCTCGGAGAATACGGTGTACAGCTTCGGCAGATACAGGCGCAGGTAGTTGCGAACGGCCTCCGCGTCCATCGTTCCCCCTGGGGCAAGGCAAGCTGAATATGAATCGTATTATAATCGAATACACACCTCATGTGACTCAGGCTGACCGGGTATGCCCACCGAAAACCGTACCGCGCGACTAACCATCCTGATCGACCCACGCAAGAAGGCTGTGTTCGAGCGCTTGTGCGCGGCCGAGGACACGACACCGTCCCAGGTCGTGCGCCGCCTCATCAGGGAATACATAGAGCGCGCCACCGGACGCCCCTGGCACGCGGAGGACGAGGCTTTGTCCGACGAGGCATCCGGGCTCCACTCCAGAAAGAAATAACGTATTTGTCCTACCGATAAGAGAGCCTTTTCATGGAAACCCCAGATATCCCGGCATGTCCGCTTTGCGCCATGGAAAACACGTATCCCGACGGCGACATGTACATTTGCCCGGATTGCGCGCACGAATGGTCCCCGCTGTCGACGACGATCGAGGAGGGGCTGGTAACGGTGCGCGATGTCAACGGCAACGTGCTCAACGACGGTGATTCCGTCGTGGTGATCAAGGACCTGAAAGTGAAAGGCTCGTCGCTCACACTGAAGCAAGGGTCGGTCATCCGTGGCATCCGCCTGGTGGATGGCGATGCCGAGCACATCGAAGGGAATTCGGAAAAGATCAAGGGCCTCGTACTCAAGGTGTGCTTCTTGAAGAAGGCCTGAGCGCCAGTCCAGGGCAGGCGACGCAGGATAGGCCATGCGGCCGACTGCCGCCTCGCGCAGTCTTGGGATGTAATGGAACCGTCACCAGCAGGGCGGTGCGCGCGAGGGGGAATCATGAACGTTGTCGACGCCGGCCGTGTGCCGGTCATCGTCATGGGCCAGGGGGCCACCGCGCTCGGCATCCTGCGTGCCGTCACGATGGCCGGGATTCCCGCCTATGTGGCATGCCCACCCGACGACCTCACGACGCGATCGCGCTGGTATCGTCCTGTCCCGGGAGCTTCATGGGATGGTCGCCCGGGCCCCGCCGCGGAAGACGCGTTGCGCGCGATATCGCTGGAGCGTGCGGTCCTGATCGCCGGCGCGGACGACATCGCCATGTGGCTGTCCGGTCTGCCGTCCGACCTCCAGGAACGATTCCCGGTATCCACCGCCAGCCATGCGGTCCAGGCGCTCCTGCAGGACAAGGCCAGCTTTGCCCGCCACTTGGAGCGCTTGGGAATTCCACACCCTCGAACCTTCCACCTGGGTTCGCTCGCCGAGGTCGACGCTGTTCCCATGGAAACGCTGCAGCGCGTTTTCATCAAGCCAGTGAATTCGCAGCGATTCAGTGACGTCGTGGGTGTCAAGGGTGTATGGGTCCGCACTCGGGACGAGCTGAGGGACACATGGGCCCGTCTGCATGCCCAGGGCTTCTCGCTCATGGCCCAGGAATACATTCCCGGGCCCGCGACCGAGCACTTCTTCGTGGACGGATTCCGCGACACCAGCGGCGCCTATCCCGGGCTGTTCGTCCGCCAGCGGATGCGCATGTCTCCGCCCGATTTCGGAAACAGCTCGTGCTCGCGGTCCGTTCCGCTGGCTGGGACGGAGGAGGCGGTGGGGCAGGTGCGCCGCCTGCTCGACGACGTTGGTTACCGAGGCATCTTCAGCGCCGAATTCAAGCGCGATCCGCGAGACGGGCAGTTCAGGATCATCGAGGTCAACACGCGCGCATGGACGTATGTCGAATTCGCCGCCCGTTACGGGGTGAACGTGTGCGAGATGGCCTGGCAGGATGCGCTGGGCGAGCCGGTGCGGGTGGCCACACGAAGTTATCCAACCGGCAAGTTGTGCGTCGATCTCCACCATGACCTGTCCAGCCTCGGGCGAACGCCGAAGCAGGAAATCGGCAGCGTCTTAAGGTTGGCGGTGCAGTGGGCGAGGGCGGATCTGCACGTATTCCGGTGGAGTGATCCGCGGCCCGCGTTGCACGTGCTCGGGTCCTTGCTGCGAAAACGTGTCGCGCGTACGCGCGACACGGCGTTGGCTCCGCGCCAAGGGTCTTCGGCCTGAGGCACGTCACGTGCCCCAGGCGGCGAAACCTTATTTCGGTGTGAGGCGGAACAGGCCACCGGGTTCGGCGTCTTCAAGTAGCCAGAGCGAACCGTCCGGCGCCTCTTCGATGTCGCGGACGCGTTTGCCGATGCTCCACCGCTGAACCGCGGTGGCGCCGCCCTTGCCGTCGAAAGCGATGCGAATGAAGCCCTCGCTGACAAGGCCACTGGCCAAGGCGCTGCCCTTCCAGTGCGGGAACAGGCTGCCTTTGTAGAACATGAGATTGCCTGGCGCGATCACCGGCACCCAATAGATCACCGGCTTGACGAGATCGGGCCGCGTATCGGCGCTGGGGATAGGCACGCCGTTATAGTTGAGGCCATACGAAACCAGCGGCCAACCGTAGTTCTTGCCGCGCTGGATCAGGTTCAGTTCGTCGCCACCGCGAGGGCCGTGCTCGAGTTCCCACAGTCGACCATCGGGACCGAAGGCGAGGCCATACGGCGTGCGATGGCCGGTCGACCACGTTTCGGCCGGCGTGAGGTTCGGACCGGGGAAGGTATAGGTGCTGACGACGGGGGCCGTCTTGGCTGCCTCGGTATCGGTCGCCGGATCGATCAACGGAATGGTGCGGGCACCGACCTTTCCTGCCCATGGATTGCCCGGCGCGGGTTTGCCGTCGAGCGTCAACCGCAAGATCTTGCCTTCCGGCTGATCGGGATCCTGCGCGGGCGTGAAACGCTGGCGGTCTCCCACGCTGAGGAAGAGATATTTGCCATCGGGTGAGAAGGCGATCTGGCCGCCGGCCTGGCCACCCTTGCCCGTGGGCATCTGGCGCCAAAGCACCTGGAAGTCGTCCAACCGGGGCTGATCGCCATCCAACACGAGTTTGCCTCGGCCCATGGCCAGGCCACCGCCATAGTCACCGGGTGCGACATACGTGAGGTACACATAGTGGTCGCGGACGTAGTGGGGTGAAAGGAAGACGCCCAGCATGCCGTTCTGACCTTCGAAATAGCTGGCCGGCACGCCCTTGACGTCGGTCTTGGCGCCTTGTTGGGTTACCAAGGCCACCCGGCCGACTTTCTCCGTCACCAGCATGCGGCCGTCGGGCAGGAACGCGATGCGCCAGGGAAGATCGAGGCTGGCCACCTTCGTCATGGTGAAGGGAAGATCGGGATCCGATGTCTGATCGCCTGCATTGGTCTGTGCATGAGTGGCGCTTGCCAGCACGCCGCCGAGCAAGATCCCGGTTACCAGCTTCTTCATGTGGATGTTTCCTCGGGTCGGAGTGACGCGGGAGATCTTAAGTGCTCCGGTTGCAAATCTCCCATGCCTGTCTTACAGTGAACCATATGGTTCACTATCAAGCCCGCCTCGATGCGACGTTTGCCGCGCTCTCCGATGTCACCCGGCGCGGCGTGCTGGAGCAACTCGGGGGTTCGGACGCCTCGATCACCGATCTTGCCCAACGATTTCAGATGACCCTCACGGGCATGAAGAAGCACGTCAGCATCCTGGAGCAGGCGGGGCTCGTGACCACGGAGAAGGTCGGACGTGTACGCACCTGCAAGCTCGGACAGCGCCGGCTGGAAGAAGAGGCTGCCTGGATCGAGCGGCATCGCCAACTCTGGAGCGCGCGGTTCGACGCTCTGGACGAGCTAGTCGAACACTTGAAACGCAAGGAGAAGGCAGATGACCAACGCAAGAGAAGGTAGTGCCGCCGTGAACCAGACCGCCGTGAACCGCAAGTCCGATCGCGAGCTCGTCGTGACGCGAACGTTCGATGCCCCCGTGCACATCGTCTTCGAAGCATGGAGCAAGCCCGAGTTATTCAAACTCTGGTGGGTTCCGAAGTCGGCGGGCATGTCGCTGGTCTCGTGCGACATGGATATTCGCACCGGGGGCACGTATCGCCTCGTGTTCCGCCATCCGGCTTTCGATCAACCGATGGCGTTCTTCGGCACGTATAAAGAGGTAACGCCGGACAAGCGCCTGGTATGGACGAATGAAGAGAGCGATCAGGGCGCCGTGACCACGGTGACCTTCGAAGAACATGCCGGCAAGACGTTGGTCACCCTGCACGAAATCTATCCCACGAGTGCGGCCCTCGACGAAGCAATCTCTGGTTCGGCGGAAGGCCTGCCCGAACAGTTCGCGCAGCTGGATGAGCTGCTCGCAGGCAGAGCCGCGTAAGGACGATCGTTGCTGGCCAGCATGCCAGGGGAGGGTACCCTGGCATACCGCTCGGGATAACGAACCGCACTTGCTAGCCGTCGCGCGGCTGCCTATCGTGCGAGCTTCAGCATGCCGCTGACAGGGGAGGGGACGCTGTGGAAACTGTGCTGCTTCGTGCGTCGACGCTGCTTTGCGCCTTGGTTCTCGCCAGTGTTCCGTTGCAGCCTGCCGCTGCGCAGAGCGCTCCCGCTGCAACGGTCCCAGCCGCCACGAGCACGACGGAAACACCCGAGGCACGTCCCTCGGATGTTTCTTCGATGGGCGCGATCATCGAAGCGGTGTACGACGTGATTTCAGGTCCCAAAGGACAGGAGCGCGACTGGAACCGAATGCGTTCGCTGTTCGTGCCGGGGGCACGCCTCATTTCGGCTCGTACGGGAAAAGATGGAGTCACCTCGGCGCATGTCATGAGCGTGGATGACTACATCCGGCTCGGCGATCCTTTGCTGAAGAAGGATGGGTTCTTCGAGCGCGAGGCACATCGCACGGAAGATCGCTTCGGCAACATCGCCCAGGTATTCAGCACTTACGAGTCGCGCCACGAGAAGGATGGCAAGCCATTCCAGCGGGGCATCAACAGCTTTCAGCTTTTGTTCGACGGAAAGCGCTGGTGGGTGGTGACGATCTACTGGCAGGGCGAGCGGCCGGAGCTGCCGATTCCGAAGCAGTACGGCGGCTGATCGAACACGATTTCGTGTCCCTGTGCAGGAGAGCCTAATGGCTACAAAGCTGTTTTCGACAGCTGGATTTTTCGGAATTGCGCTTGCGGTGACGGGCGCTCTGGGCGCGGTGGCCCAGACATCGGCAGCGCCGACGGAAACGCAGGTCTGGCGCGAGGCCTACCAATCCAGTCCTGCCCATTACGATCCGCTGGCACCAGAGTTCGTGAAGATGTTGGTGGAGAAATTCAAGATGCCGCCGGCGGCGGTCGAGCAGATGCGGCCGCAAACCGCGAGCGGTACGCAGCGAGTCCGCCTCGCCGTGTCGGCACGGGGACCGCAGATTCGCATCCGCGTTTCGAACGAGGAAGGGACGGAGCCCTTGGTTCTTGCCGCGGCGAGTGTCGGGCTCGCCGGAGACGGGTATGTGTCCAAACCGGGCACGCTTAAATCTGTCACTTTTAGCGGCCGTCACAATGTCACCGTCCCTGTGGGCGCTCCGGTCCTGAGCGATCCCATCGCACTCCCGGTGGCACCCGGCACCGAACTGATCGTCAGCACCTACGCCACAGGGTCATTCAAGCTCGATCCTCTGGGAGGCGGTACGGTCGTCGTGGCAGCTGGCGACCAGACGATGAAGAGCGAGCTTGCCGGGGGAACGCCGATGGTGGGCAGGTCCACCGTCACGGGCGTCGCCGTTTTGTCGCCGCCCTCCCGGCGAGTCATTGCAACACTCGGTGACTCCATTACCGATGGTAATCGTCCCGCGCTCACGGAAACCCGCAGTTGGCCGGAAGCGTTGGCAAGCAGGCTCGCGGCGCGCCGGAGTGGCGGTGACTATGCCGTCGTGAATGCCGGCATAGGCGGCAATCGTGTCCTGGGCGGCGGTTGGGGACCGTCCGCGCTCGCCCGTCTGGACCGCGACGTTCTGCGGATCGATGGGCTATCACACCTCTTTGTCCTCGAAGGTACGAACGATATCGGCATGTCGGGGCATACGGTGTTCGGCAATAACCCCGTCGTTACGCCTGAGGACCTGATCGCCGGTTATCGACAGATTATCGCCCGCGCTCATGCGCGTGGCGTCAAGGTCATCATGGGGACGATCATGCCGTTCGGTGCTTCCATGACGCACTATTCGCCGGAGAACGAGCGAACGCGGCAAGCGGTCAATCGTTGGATACGGACGTCGCGGGAGGCGGATGGCGTGGTCGATTTCGATCGAATTGCCAGAGATCCGACCAACCCGGCGAACATGCGTGCGGAGTTCGGATCGGAGGATGGGTTACATCCGGGGGCTGCGGGGTATAAGGCGATGGGGGAGGCGGTTGATCTTTCGGTGTTTGAATAGGTTCGGATGCCCTTGAGCATGTTCCACCGAGACGCCCGCCACCCAGGTGGACATAACGCAGAGATGTGTCCAAGTTACGTCTCACCAGGAGTTGAACCCCATGATGAAACCACCTCTTAAAGCGCTACTCGTCGCCGCCAGCCTCATTCTTTCCAATTCAGTGTGCAGTAGTGAGCTTTCCGGTCCGTGGATACTATCCATCGAGAATCCCGAACATCGTGTTGTTGCCACTCTCAAGGTGAAGTTCACAGACGAGCAGGCGCAATCTTGCATTAGTGGCGATTGGAAGGTTTTGGAGATCGTTTCATCGACGACGCAGGACAAGAATTTCTTTCCAATATCAGACCCACTCTCATATCAAATTGAGAAAAATCAACTCACGATTGGTCGCAATGAGGTTTGCGATGCGTATCTTTGGCTGAAAGGCCCACTCGGAGGTCCTTCGGTAAAGGGCGACTACTTCAGATTGGGACTTGGAGGAGGTACTCCGCTTGGCTACTTCAACTTGGATCAAGCAAGGTAATGATGGCGTCAGCTCGCAAATGACTGCTCGCACCAAATGCGCACTCCGCGAGTAAGGCCTTCCTTATGTCCGAGTCGCGTCTCGCATCCGACTCGTATCGCCAGCGCAGCGGTTCATCGGCTCGTCAGGCCGCAAGCTTGTGGTTTGGCCACTGGCTGCCCAGCTTGAATAGCGCACATCTGCAGGAGCTTTGGCACTAAGCGTGCCAAAGCACCTGTAGGTCGATGTCGCCGCTGTCCGGACGTCGGTTGGCGTTGAGCATGTCGACATGCCAGAGGTGTTTCACAAGTTTACATAATATACATTATGCGAATTCGTAGATGGCTGGATGCTGGTTGCCGCTCCCCGCTTAGCCATGTTACTTGCCGTTTGACTGCGTCATCCAGTGTGCGGAACTAAACATTGATCGTTTCAGCCTCGTACGGGCTAAATTAGCAAGCATCTAACGCTCGCCCCGCACTGGATCGACGATGGCGCCCGTGTAGTCGGCGCGTCTTGTGCGACAGGAGCTCATTTGGCTGACACCGCCAGTGCGCCCACCTCCAGCCCCTGGCGTTGGGTCGAGCGACATCTAGATCTTCCCTACGCGATCAGCGCCACTGGTATGGCGGTTGACGCATCGTTCGGCAATGTATTTGTGGTTCAGGACGCTGTCATTGCCATGCTGGCGAAGGAGGCACAGAACCAGTCTGAGGCAGCCAGCGCTTCATATGTCGCGACTCGCCAGCCGTTGCGGTGACTTTGCGCCCAGCTCGTTGCCAGCTCTTTTAAATAATCACGCACCGCTTCCGCATGGCCGCGCAAGGCGATTTGCTGAAGCGCATGACGCATCCCCTCCACTTCGACAGCCGAGTGAGACGCGTAGAGCGCTGCGAGGTCGAAAAGCTTAAAATGGCGTTCTACGCGGCATGCGATTATCTCGTCCCATTTTTCGGATGGAGCAACCGAAAAACGGATCGCAACCGGGTTTCCTTCCATCACGGTAGCCTGGAGCCAACGCTCGGCATCCACGTCGTCAAAATACGGATGAAGCGTCTGTTGATTGGGAGTATCCGCGGTGGTGGCCAGCTTGATCTTGTTGCACTCTTGACAGGCTGGCACCAAGTTGACTGCGGTGATCACGAGCGCGGGATGGCCTGTTTGAGGCAGGTAATGGTCGAGCGTGGACACAGTGCGCTGAGCACATAACGGACAAATATCGTTCTTCGGCTGTTTCTTTATTGCATCGTAGATATTTCGCGTGCCTACGCTCTTGACGAAGGTCCCCTTGTAGAGGCGTTTCATTTCATCTACGCGCAAATCGCCGACGGTCGGCGTTGCATCAATCTTGTACCACTCGGCCTTGGCGGCTCTCGCCAAGTATTCACTCTCAGCCTGATCGACAAGAGGCGCAATTGCATCTAAGCGCGCGGCGAGGTCCTTGTCGCGAATGCTCTCCACACACAATTTAAGAGTGGCGCGGGCCGTAAAATCTGGGCGTTTGAGGGACTGCATTCTCACACCTCGTCGCGCGCGGCAATCAGGGATCGGACTATCGCCCGCGCCTCTTGGCCTAGCTGCTGATCGAAATGGTTCAATACCTCCTCGTACGTCCCGCCCGCTTGAATGACATTCGCTAAGAGGCTGTGATAGCCGGAGCGCGTCACCTCAAGACCAAAGACCTCGCGAGTCAAAAGGCTAATGTTTTCACCGAAAGTCTCGATTGTAGGGCGCTCAACGACAGACACGGCGCGACTTCTGCGCAACTTCCACGCGGCCGAACGCGGTACCTCCTGAAGAACCACAGGCGAGTGCGTAGCGACGATGGCCACTCCATTCCTTTGGACCAAAAGATCGGAGAGGCACCGAACGAAGGCCGACAAGAGTGGCGGGTGCAGATGACCTTCCGGCTCGTCCAAAAGTACGAGAGTCTTCTCGTCCACCAATTCAACCAGACGTGTAATAGTCAAGAGAACGATGGCATGCCCGGAACTGAGTCGCTCAAACAAGTCCTCAGTTCGACGTCTCCAGTCGTCTATATCGTCGCCCAACAAGCCGAGAAGCGCCGAGATCTGTGCCTCCGCGAACAAATCGTCGACTTCCAGCATCTCAATGGCCCTCTGCCACCGTGCCGCCCTCAAGCCTTGACGGCATCGCTCCAGGCTTTGCCGAAAGTCCTTCGAGAGATCCGTTCGTTCGTTGTCACTGGAGGGGCCGTCAGCCGCTACCTCGACATGATGGCGCAAACCCACCTGATGCGCGGGTATCGTGTCTTGCGGCGCAGGCTGCAAATCGAACGCGTCAAAGGCACTGAACGACACCATCACCAAACCGGAAAATGCCCACTCTTCCCCATCAACCGGAATTAAGGCAACTTGGCCGAACGGATTTCCCTCGGTATCCGCTCTGCCCAAAAGCGTAAGTGCTAGCTGATGCATGCAATTCGTCTTCCCTACCCCATTGCGTCCGATAAGTACGTGGACGTTGGACGGCGGATTGGATTCGGGGACGACGTCGAACGACATCAGCGGTGGCTCGATGCCTTGCGGGTGTCGCAGCGTGAACTCAAACTGAAACTTAGTGAGTTGCGCGTTCCCTACGGAAAGCCGGTGAAATCGACTACGTACCGTTTGTCGAGAGACGTCGCGTAATAGGGATTCTTCCATAACGTACTCGTTGAGGTACGCATCGAATAGGCTGAGATCGTTAGCGCAGTCACGAAGACCTTTAAAGACCTCTCTCCCGAGCCCGTCATCAAGTTGACCGAGGGCGGCATAATAGTCTTCACCTTGGCCGAGAGAGAAGAAGCCATGGTCGAGCGAGTCAAACTCGTTGGGTAACTCGGGGGCTCGCTGACCTGGTTCCACCGCCGCGCCCGGGCGTAGGCCGGCCTGCCCGATCTTGACGGAACCGATGTCGTGGACGTGGCCTGCCGCATCAATCACGTGCAACGTAAACATCGTCCGGTACTTGCGCCAGTCGTCCCAGTAATCGGTGCGTAGGTAAACGCACCTCTTCCGGTCCAGCGGCAGTTTTTCTGTAGAGCTCAGAACCGTGAAGAACATACCGACATCCTTGATCGTCGTACGCGGCCAGTTCAATGCTGGCTCGCAAGGGAATGCGTATAGCGGGAATAGTAGGGATTTCGGCTAGCGTCGCCGAAACTTGAGCGGCGTATGTCCTGGTGACTTGCGCCAAAGTAACAATCTCGCTCAGACAGAAGCCCCGTGCGCCCGTTGAAATACCAGTCCAGCGCGCGGAGCACGGTGGACTTGCCCGCGCCATTTGGTCCGACGAACGTGGTCACCGACGCGAAGGCTATGGTCGCGTCCTGAAGGCCCGGAAATTCCTGATACGAACCGACTGGATGGTCATGCGAGGCCCTGATAAGCACTATGGGGCCCGGATCGCGATCGTCGCGCAGCGCACGCCACCGAAGTCGCCGATCTCGCCGTGCTGACCAGGCCCCTGTGAAGGTTTGCGCCCTCGCCCTGCCGCCATGCTCTGCCGACATAACATTGTGCCCTCTTCATGCTCGGATGCGCCGGTTCACTATGCGCGAATTCGGCACTCGGTGACTATTCGGTGCACAGGTAGATCGGAAGAACGCCGCGCTCCGCGCCTTGACAGGCCATTGTCAGCAGGCGCTTTCGATCATCGGTACTGAGCTCTTGGATGGCCTCGCAATACGCGTTTGAGTACGGGTGGTCAAACTGGCCGACATACAATCTCCGAGCCCTGCCACACGCGCCTGGGCTCACCGTGTCGGTAAGAACATCCCGCAACTCGGCCCGAACGGTTTCGACATGCTGGCTGACCTCCTCGTCTAATGCGCCCAAGTGTTCGAGCGATTCGAACACCATGCTGGCTAGTAAGGGACCGACGGCTGGCAGTAACGCTTCCAAGGCCGCTATTAAGTCCTGCCGTGCGGTGTCGTCGGACAGGCGAATGAAGTGAACAAAATCTAAGAGCGCGAGCTGCAGGTGATAGGCCTGATACTTCCACGGCTCCCCCAGTAGCGGGAGAACGTGCGGGAGAGCGACCTCCTTATCCTCTGCGAATCTCCCCAAGGTAAGCAGAAAGTAGATCTGCCCAGGCGTCTGAGCGCGCCCCCACTCAGGCATCCCTGTTAAGTTGAATCTATCTGCGCGAAACGCGGGAATGTTGTTGGCTATGCAAGCCATCAGTTGCGAAATCCCAGCCCTCCCCCGCATAGCGTAAGCGTCCGCGAACAATCCGCTGCGCAGGCCAACGTTCTTGCTTCGAGCCTCGTCCTTCAGCGTGTGGAAGCCCTGGCTTAATGACTGGTCCATGACGCCGATGACATCCATGAGGCGATCAATATAAAAACCGCGCCAAACGCGGTCGGAGATCATCGACATGAGCGCTACTTCCGACAGCGTCCATTCGAAGACGCTAGTCTCGGTGACGCCTGCCCCATTCCACGATCCGGCTTCCAACGAGAACCTGACCGCTGCCGCTTCGGACGTCATTTTCTCGAGAATCTGATCGCATCGGGTTATTGTCCAGTCGCGCGCATACTGCCCGCATTCGCCATTCAACGCTGCAAGTAAGAGTTCCACATCGGCGGTTCGATCAAGCAGCCTAGTAACGAATCGTTCGTCATCGTAGGCACCCAGGATAAGCGAGCGCGCATTCAGGTATTTGGGCGCGCATAGGGCCCGAAAGACCACCTCGAGGTCATCTTTGCTTTGCCGCACAATCGACTCGACAGCAAATGCCGAGAATATGAGTTCGTGTACGAAGCTGACGCGGTCCGACCGCTTCACCACGAGCTGGGAAGTAAAGATCCGGCCAAGAAGATCTCCCGGGATGCGCTGTGTCTCTGCCACGCGCTCTAGGTCCCTTATGGGGAGCATTGCGCAGTTCCCCTGATGGGCCGCCGCGGGGAATCGGCCCGACCGCTCTCGCCGATAGGCGCTCGTCGCGGGAGGGTATCCAAGCGCCCATGCCCTGGGGCGTGCGCAAATTCGGCACGTTCCCAGCCGCCTAGTCCGTTCTACTCGCCTCGTCGCTCAATGCTGACGCAACATACATGCCCACAAGCAATTCGCCGCTATCAGACGGTGTTGCGGAATTGATCGAGGATTGCGCAACATACGGCGCACTTTCACAGCTGCAACGCCGAAAGGCCGTCCCTAGGCAAGAAGGCCCGACTTTTACGCTGTAAATCGACGCAACGGGCTACCTAAGTTACCAAGAGTGCGAAGTTAAGGATGCTCGCTCCGGCTGATCAAGATTGTCGGAGGTCGCCCAGTTGGCTGCGCCACACGTCGAGCATGCGTGTGATGGTGTTTTTGGTGAACCCGTGCCAAGCTCGGCGCGCACTTTCTCGACGGTCGGATTCTCGTCGGCGCCCAGGATGGTGTCGGCCGCCGCGTTGCCCTGGTCTTGGGTAATGCCACGGGCCATGAAACGGTCTCCTCGATCGGTGCCCTACCCTTGCCTTGACGTACTCACGGTAAGTGATGACTAAAGTTAATGTACGCTTCCGGCCAAGAGCGGACATTGGAACTGGCATTCGTACAGACGTTTGTGCTCACGCGCCAATCTATTCTGGTGCCAACCTGCGCCTGAACTGTTCATCCACCTTCACGCCGTCGGTCTCGAGTGAGCGTCGTCGCGATCCGGCTTTCGAGGTTCAAGTATCCGTCACGACCACGTCGTACACGACCTTGAAAATTCGGCCGCCGGTGAAAGGATAATTCGGGGCGTGGCGTGGTGGTCGTGACGGAGGTCGTCGCCGAGAAGTTGCCGGGTGAGGAGGCAATGAGACGGGAGCATCTTTTGTTCGCGAAGCAGGACTACTTGTGTGTGCATCCTGATTGCCCGCATTTGGCCGGCGGCGGACACCGACCTCGTTCACCATATATCGATGGATGGGCGCAGGCCTCAACACATTTTAATCCGGCCTGGACTGAAGACCCGGCTGGCCCAACGGCTCAGACTTAGGAAGACGCCGAGATGGAGCAGCAGCTTTTTCGGTTCTCGATACTACGCGGCCCCTCGGAGGCCGATATAGCCAGTCCTATCGCGATAGCGGCCAGCGACACACGTACCGACGACCGACTAGCCGGCGCCGCTGGCGATGTCGCATCGTGGCTAAAGCAGCGCGACTTGAAAACGACCACGATCGGCAAGCTCGCCCAGGACATCCCTCCAGCCACCATCCCCCAAGAATTGCTGGCCGGCGCGAAAGCGCTCCATGGCAACCGGATACGCGAAATGCTGTCGGTCGCAATGACCCGGCCATCCGTCTTCGACCGCGCCGCGATCGCCAGAGAATGTGACTTGCTGACGGCGGTTGCCCTGATCGGCGAGATGTCTACCTTGTCCGGCAGTCTGGTCATCAGCGACTGGATTGCGGCCCACCCGATCGTCTTCACCGGCGTGGTGCCCATCGGCGAACCGACCTGGCTGCCAAAGCAAGGACTCGCGCGCGCGCCTGGCGTGGTGGATCACTTCGTGGTGCGCGACATCCTGCTCGGATACGAGATGGGAGAAATCGAGGACATCAAGAACTATCTCAAGGGCGAAAAGAAAACCCACAGTTTGCGGTACTTGAAGGTGGAAGAGGACGAGTCGGTCCGGGAAACGGAATCGGAAACCGACCGCACTAACGAAACTTCGACCCAACAGCGCAGCAAGATGAGCGTCACCACCCAAGAAACGGCCAATTCGTCCATGGGGTTCGACGCCCGCGTGAAAACCGACGGCCAATACGGCCCGACCAAGGTCAGCACGGATGTGGGGTTCCAATACACCAGCAGCGAAAGCGAAAGCCGGCAAGCCGCTTCCGAATTCGCTACCGACGTGGTGAGCCGCAGCGTCGAGCGGGTGCGGGAACGGGAGCTGCAACGCATCACCCATAAGACGCGCATCGAAGTCGAAGAGAAACGCGACCATCAAGTGGACAATACCGGGGCACCGGGCCATAACATTGGCATCTATCGTTGGGTGGATTCGGTCTGGAACGCGGCAACGTACAAGCTGGGACCGCGCTTGATTCTCGAATTCCTCATTCCCGAACCGGGGCGGGCCGTTCGCCCAGGCACGGCCACTCCTGCCCCGCCGGACCTGCCGCCGGCGCCTACCCCGCTTCCCGCCAACCTGTTCGACATATTGGATACGAAGGAAGCCGCTCGCTTGGCCGCGCTTTATGGTGCCGAAGGGATCAAGGCGCCGCCGCTGGCGACGCAGGTCATCGGGATGCCTTTCGGCAGCACCGAGTTCAAGGACAATCCGCCCGACCGTGTGGGCGCCGTGGTGGTCAAGGAGGTCAAGATCCCGGACGGGTACATCGGCGAAACCATCGTCGTAAGCGCGACGGGCATGGACCGCATCGGCACCGATACTGCGTCGAATATCATCATCGACGTGCCGGGCGGCCGCCCGGCGACGTTCATGAATATTCCCGGTGGTCCACCCAACCCATTCATGGTCGAGGGCGGCCCCACTATCCTCGGCAGGCCGAACAAGGATCTGCGGACGCTTGTTGTGTCGACTACCAGCCAGTACGGCCCCGGCGCGACCATCCCGGTTACGCTCTATAGCGAAGACCTGCGTGGCGTGACGGGATTCGTCGAAGTGCATTGTCGTGTCAGCGAGGCGGCGGTGAACCAATGGAAGCTGGACACGATCCAGACGTTGTCGTCCGCCTACCGGGCGCGCCTGTCCGAGTGGGAGTCGCTGAAGCTGGCCCGGTCGTTCGAGGAGAAGCCGCCGTTGCCGACTCCTGACATCGACGCGCTCTGCCGCCACGCATGCATATCGAGCATGCTCGGCGCGTGGCCCGACACCACCGGACACAACGACCCGGTGCATGGCTGGCCAGTGCCAGGCGCACTGGCCGGCGCCGATGGCGAACTGATCGCTTTCATGGAGCAAGCATTCGAGTGGCACAATCTGCAATACGTGCTCTATCCCCATTATTGGGCCAATAGTCCAGACTGGTTGTCGTTGATGGCCATCGACCACGCCGATCCCAAGGCGCGCGAGTTCCTCCGCGCAGGGGCCGCCCGGATGGTCGTCCCGGTGCCGCTGGCCATGACCGATGCCGTTCTGTTCTTCCTCGGCACTGGCTTGCCATGGTTCGGCGGAGGTGCGCCGATACCGGGCAGCGATCCGACCTACCTGCCGATCGCAGACGAGATCCGTCTGTCCCGCGCACAGGCAGGTGAGGATGCAGAGCTGATCCGGGAAGATCGTTACGCCTTGCCGACGGCCCTGACGATCTTGCAGGAAGACGGCCTGCTTCCGGCTCCCTGATCGGAGGCTCCCGTGGCGTTGATCTCCGCGCTTAGCGCATTCCCGAAGAAGATGAGCCGCGTCACCTTGCGATTGGGCGAGGAATCGGAACCAATCGCTTTGGTGGCTGAATCCGGCGATCCGGATCTGGACGGCTTCGTTCTGCTGACGGTGAACGATCATCGCATTGCGAGCGCGGAACTCAGCCCCACACCGCCCTCAAGCGTGCCCGTGCCGGACAAGCGGAAGCGCACGTTCGTCGTCACTGGACGCAAGCCGGGATCGGCCTCCCTCCTTGCCTGGTCCAGCGCTACCCGCAGCACTGTCGATCTTGGCAGAATCGAAGTGGTTGTCGAGGACTTCAAGGAAAAGGACGTCGATCTGTTCTATGTCGGAAAATACCTGATTTGGCGACGTTCGCTTCCGGCCATGCTCGATGCCGAAGAATTCCTGATGTTCGACGCTTCTTCCGGAAATTTTCCGATCGCCAGTGCGCAGTCCATGAAGGATCAAGGGCCCATCCCGGAAGGCCGCTATGTGCTGCTGGCGCAATTGGATCCTATGCAGGACACCGTGGAGAAGGCGAACGCGCTGATGAGTCAGGGCGACCTGCCCGGCAGGGGGCCGATCATGAACACCCGTCCGGGAATACAACGCTTGCCGGTCGGCGGGAACGGACCGGTAAACATCCTGTGGGGCGAGACGCGCGTCCGGATCGATCCGCTGTTCCAGGTACCCGGCGGCAGAAATAGTTTCTATCTGCACGACTCCAAAAAGGGCCACACTAGCGGTTGCGTGGAAGCGCGCCGCAGCGATACCGGGCTTCTGTTCTTCGATGCTCTGGTCAGCTATGCGCTTGGCGATCGTGCGCGGCGAAAGAAGAATCTGATCCTCAAGGTCATGTACCGAGACTCGTATACCTCAACGCGAGGCAGAACCGTGGAACCCTGATGGCACGCTGACGATCGGTATTGAGCGGACCGAAGTCGTTCCACAAGACATTGTCCATGCCGATGCGTTGCGCGCATGTGGGAACTGCCGAACTGGGTGGTGCGGCTTGCCACGAGCAGAACGCAATCCGCTACTCGGCTGGACACCGCGTTCGAGCGAGGAGGCCGTTGTGGCGACGGCTGAGAGCCTGGGGCGGCTAGGCTTGCTTCAGCTGATCAAAGCGGCTAACTAACTCGCCGTGTCGACCATTAAATCGCATTAAGCAGCTCGTCCCGCTGCTCGGCCCACTTGAGGAGCGCATCCAGTGCGGGACACAGAGCTTGCCCCCAGTCGGTCAGTCGATATTCCACCTTGGGCGGTACTTGGGGGTAAAGCTTTCTTGCCACGATTCCGTCCGCCTCCAGCTGTCGTAACTGTTGCGCCAGCATTTTCTGCGAAATACCGGGGATGAGCTTTTCCAGATCGGAGAAGCGCTGCACCTTGCCATCGAACAGGTGGAACAGGATGACCAGTTTCCAGCGCCCTTCCAGCAACTGGAGCATGGCCTCGACACCAACAGCGGCCGTATCGGGCGTGTATTCCTTTCCCATAGGTGGGTAACTTACTTTTCTGTGCGTTCTTGCTGGATGGTGAGTATATGGCGAAAATTACTGTATCGCACAGTTTGCCATCAAGGGCTCCGACATGAGCATTTCGCTACCGGATAAGGATTGAATTTCTGGAGATCCACTAATGACCATGAACCTCGAACTCGCGGGCAAGCGAGTGCTCGTTACCGCCGGCACAAAGGGCGTTGGCCGTGCCGTTGTTGAACTCCTCGGCGAACTCGGCGCGCGCATCCTCACGACGGCCCGAGCCAAGCCAGACTTCATTCCCGACGCCATGTTCGTCGAAGCCGATCTCACCACCTCGGAAGGTTGCGCCACCGTGGCACAAGCCGTCGAAAGTCGGCTCGGTGGCGTGGACGCCATTGTCCATGTCCTTGGCGGATCGTCGGCTCCGGCAGGTGGTTTTGCCGCGCTGGATGAAACTGAATGGCAGAAGGAATTGAATCTCAATCTGTTTCCGGCGGTGCGACTGGATCGGGTGTTGTTGCCGAAGATGATTGAGCAGGGCGCGGGCGTCATCATCCACGTCACCTCCATCCAGCATAGTTTGCCGCTGCCTGAATCCACCACGGCCTATGCCGCTGCCAAGGCCGCGCTGTCCACGTACAGCAAGAGTCTGTCGAAGGAAGTCACGCCTAAGGGTGTGCGCATCGTGCGCGTGTCGCCGGGCTGGGTCGAAACCGAAGCGGCAGTCGCCTTGGCCGAACGACTCGCCAGCCAGGCCGGGACGGATTACGAAGGCGGCAAGCAGATCATCATGGACGCGCTGGGCGGCATCCCGCTCGGACGGCCGTCGAAGCCTGCGGAAGTCGCCAACCTCATTGCCTTTCTCATCTCGCCGCGCGCAGCGGCCATCAGCGGGACCGAATACGTCATCGATGGCGGCACCATTCCCACCGCGTAAGAAGGATCTATCGGGACTGGGAGAGAGCCGTATCAATTGGCCCGCGGCCTTGGACGCCACCAGGTAAATTCTGGAAAGTCCGTATATGGACTCCTCCCCTTTCCCAAGCATCCCTTAGCTCTGGCGTCCGTACACGGACATTTCAGGGTGTTGCTGCCCATGCTCAGCCGTAGACGATCTCGGGGACCCAGGCTTCCGGTGACTGCGTATGCAGCTCCCAGAAAGCATTGGCCACCTCCAGTGCCTCGGTTGAGTCCGGACCTACCAGTCGGCTGACCGTGACGGTGCCGACGTGTATCCCCCTCCGGCGAAGTGGCTCGAACAGCGCCAACGCGGTGGCACGAATGCCCGCCTTGCCGACACTGAGGGTAAGGAAGTCGCCGGTCGGCTGAATGCCAAAGCCACCGCCCGTGAACAGGATCGACACGCCGGCACGGTCGGCGAACAGAGGTACTGCTGCCCTGGCTGCTGCCATGGCGCTCACCAGGTTGATCTGCGTGTCGGAGATGATCGATTCGACCGACTCCGACTCCAAGGGACGAGCCTGGAGCTCGCCAAGGCTGTTGTAGTGCAAGATGCCTGCGTTGTAGTGGAGGACCGACAAGTCGCTTCCAATACGTTGTACGAGGGCAGCAACGGCGGTGGGGTTCGATGCATCCACGCGTTCGGCTGCGGCCGTGTGGCCTTCACGTTGAAGCTGTGCGACAAACCGCTGCAGGCGTTCGATGTTTCGCGCCGCCAGCACTACGCGGTAACCTTGCGCGGCAAACCGGCGGGCCGTGGCAAGCCCTATGCCTGGGCCTGCGCCGATGAGGAGATAAGTAGACATTCTGTTTGCTCCAAAGACTTTCTAGTGTTCAGCGGATGACCTGGGCAAGCTCGATGAGGTTGCCCCACGGGTCTGCCAGGAAGGCCAAACGACGGTTGATGACGGGCAGCTCGAACGGCTCAGTCACAATCGTCACACCGCGATGGCGGAGCTCGGAAATCGTGTCGTCGATGCTGTCGACGTTCAGGCAGAAGTGGTGGTAGCCGGCCAGTCGCAGGCTGTCGCCCAAGTCCGTATAGACGGGCTTCGGTACCGGATGGGGATTGCCATCGCCAAGCAGCTCGACAAAGAAGCTGTCATCAGTTGCCGGCGCCACATATGCGAGCTTCTGATCGGCGTACGGCCACTCACGGATGACGCGGAAGTCGAGCTTTTCCACGTACCAGCGCTTGGCCTCTTCAAAGTCGGGTACACGCACGGCAATGTGGTGGCCCTTCATGGATGCGAAGGGGCTGGTAGTATTTTGGGCGGGGATCTGGTCAGGGGACATGGCGTAGTTCCTCGGTCTCGTTGGTTGGCGGCACGGTGCCGCGGTGAAGAGACTAGGAGTTGGGGACCGTGTCGAGAATCCGCAGAATTGTTGACGTACTATGAACTCATGGTTCAAAAACGAAGCGCTGCTGCCCCCTCCACCCCACAGGGTGCCCCGGTACCGGTGCACCTGCCCTCGCTTATTGCCTTTGAGGCGGTGGCACGCCATCTCAATTTTTCGCGTGCAGCCGCCGAGCTTGAAGTGACGCCTACCGCCATTTCGAAGACGGTCAAGCTACTCGAAGTGCAGATGGGTGTTCGTCTTTTCCATCGAACAACGAGGAGCGTGGCCTTGAGCGAGCCAGGCGCGCTGCTCCTGAGTACGCTGGGCCCGGCGCTTGAGCAGATGAGGCAGTCCCTGACATACGTCGGCGGCACCTTTACGCAGCCACTTGGTTCTTTGCGAATCAACACGTCCTACGTTGCTTATGCGTCCCTTATCGAGCCGCACCTGGAGAGCTTTCTCAAACGCTATCCTCAGATCAATCTCGAGGTTTCGTTGGATAACGACCTCAGTGACATTGTTGCCAATGGATTCGATGCCGGAATACGGCTGGGCCATGCGTTGCAGAGAGACATGGTCGCTGTGCCCCTAGGACCGGTGCAGCGCCGACTAGTAGTTGCGTCCCCGGAGTACCTGGCAGCGCATTCCGTACCCCAGTCTCCACAAGAACTGCTTAACTACAATTGCATTCGCCAGCGCCTCGCCGGCAAGGGACGATTCTTTGAGTGGGTGTTTCAACACAGAAAGCAGTCGCTGACGATTGATGTGCACGGCCGTCTCGTCTTTGATGAACAACGCTCCGCGGTTCGCGCAGCCAAGCTTGGCTGCGGCTTCGCGTACGTTTTCGAGCAGTTCGCCGCTGAAGAATTGAAATCCGGCGCACTGGTGCCTGTGCTCGAGCGGTTTTCGCCCGCAACAGAAATGTTCTACCTGTATTACCCATCGCGAACGCTGATGCCCGGCAAGCTTCGCGCCTTCCTTGAGTTTATGCGCGCTGCAAACATGAACTCAGCAAGCTGACTCCGCTACCGCGGTTCTTGATTCTTCCTTTGACATGACCTCGTTTCGATTGGTACGCCTACTGGCAAGCCTCATAGCACTGGAATCCGGTCCATGCCGAAGTTCCGCACAGGTCGATCCTGCTGGAGGAAGCGCGGCGTAGCTGCGACCCGGGCCCGTCGCCTGAATGGCCCCGCGCGCCAGGATCATGGCCCGTGATCGGGCAGGAGAACCTTCAAGCCGTGGGTAAAACCGCGAGGCGCGACGCTCAGATGGTCTTCGTCACTCAGCACATCGAAGGTCACTTGAAGCGATGGATAGTGGCGCGACCTCAGCGCGCGGACGATCTCGGCCGCATCGGCAACCATGCTGTGTTTCTTGCCATAGCGTGGCTCCTCGTACTGTCCGACATAGAGATAGACCCGAGCCGGGAGGTCGCGATGGTCCTTGGCATAGCCGGTCTCCATCCGTTGCATGACGTGTTCGCCATACCAGTACGAAGGACTACCGAGGAGATAGGCCGAAAATAGTTGAGGCCGAGTCAATAGAATCTGCGTCCCGAGCAGGCCCCCATAGGAATGTCCGAGGAAAATGCGCTCATGCTCATCCGTCCGATAGTGCTGCGCGACGAATGGAAAGACCCTGTCCCTCAGATACGAGATGTAAGCCTCACCCTGGCCATGAACGGCGCCCGGCGGTGCATCGTCGTTCCCGCTGGCAGTGGGGGTATAGTCGCGGCGGCGACTGGGCATCCCCTCCTCGCCCACGGCATAGGATAAGCCTACCAGGATGAATTCTTTTATCGCGGGCCCCTCGCCATTCAAGCGTCTGAGCAGTTGTCGCACTATGGGGAACGCATAGTCCGCGTCGGTAACGTAGAGTACGGGATAGCGCCGTTCCGGCTGCTCGCCGTAAGACTGGGGTAAAGCGACAAATACCTGGTAAGTGCGACCGGATTCGGGGTCGGGCACGTCCCATACCTCACTACCGAGCAGTTCGTAGGGACTGCCGTTTGACGGCTGTCCCTTGGCTACCGCGCCAGGAGCGACCGATACCTCCGATGCGTTCGCCTTCGGCTTCTCGCCACGGCCAGTCGCAGCCGCCGCGCCGTCCTGATGTCCCTGGCAGCCGGTCAGAAAGATCCCCAGCACAAGCAGGAACCGAGTAATCCTTGGCATCGTCTCTCCATCATAAATGTTGGATGATCATTGTATCTGGGTGGGAGCGTGCAACCCCTAATGCGTATCCGAGAACGCAATGAGAACTGACATGGTCATGACTATTCGCCCTGTCGTCCCCGGAGACTTGCCAGCCCTCCGTGAGCTCTTTCTGCAGTCTCGGTTGGCGACATTCACCTGGGAGCTGTCCTCGTCGCTGGCACTCGGCGACTTCGACAGCCAGACCGCCGGTGAGTGGCAGCTGGTCGCGCTCGACGGGAGCCGGCCCGTGGGTTTCATTTCCGTTTGGGAACCCACCCACTTCATCCATCACCTGCACGTCCATCCGCAGTTCGCCCGCCGCGGCATCGGTCAGGCGCTCCTGCGGGCTTTGCCGGGCTGGTCAACCACGCGCTATCAGCTCAAATGCGTGCGACTCAATGCGACGGCTCTCGCCTTTTACCACGCGAACCAGTTCGCACAGGTCGGCGCAGGCAACGATGGCGCGCAAGATTACCTGCTGCTCGAAGCCCCCTGCCCGGCCGATGCATCCCTGCCATAGATCCGGATGGCCTTTAAATCCGCCATGCCATCCACATGTCGAACCCAGCGCTATCGCTAACCGCCCGTCAAGGATATGAAATGAACGCCACGCAAAAAGTTGCCCTCGTCACCGGCGCCACCCGCGGCATCGGCCAGGAAACCGTCCGCCAGCTCGCCGAAGCCGGCGTCACCACCCTTCTCGCGGGCCGCGACCCGGCCCGCACCCAGGCGGCCGCGGACAAGCTGAAGGCCGAAGGCCTGCCGGTCGAGCCCATCACGCTGGACGTCACCAACGCCGATACCATCCAGAAGGCCGTTGCCGAGGTCAAGGCGCGATTCGGCAAGCTCGACATCCTGGTCAACAATGCCGGCATCGTCGTCGATGATTTTGCCAAGGCGCCGTCCGAGCAAACCCTCGACGCATGGCGTGAGACGTTCGATACCAACCTCTTCGCGGTCGTCGAAGTGACCAAGGCGTTTCTCCCGCTGCTCAAGGCGGCGCCTGCGGCTCGCATCGTCAATGTATCGAGCCAGCTGGGCTCGCTGACGCTGCACGTCGACCCCACCTCGCCGATCTACAACTTCAAGGTTCCGGCATACGACGCCTCCAAGAGCGCGCTCAACTCGTGGACCGTCCATCTCGCCTACGAACTGCGCGATACGCCGATCAAGGTCAACGCCGTCCATCCGGGCTACGTACAGACGGACATGAACGGCGGCCAGGGCGAGATCGACGTGCCGACGGGTGCGAAGAGCAGCGTCGGCATGGCACTGATCGGTGCCGATGGCCCGACGGGAAGCTTCACCTATCTTGGCAAGACACTTCCCTGGTAATCCATCACGGGCCACTCATAAGAGCGGCCCGATCTCGACCTATTCGCACAGGATAACGAGCCATGACGACCTACGTGGTGTTTACCCGCGAGAGCACGATCGATCCCGCGGAACTGAAGATCTATGGCGAGAAAGCCGGTCCGGCAGGCCAAGGACATCCGATAACGCGCCTCGCCTTTTATGGTGACGTCGAGACCCTGGAAGGCAGCCCGGTGGAAGGCGCCGTCATTCTCAGCTTTCCTTCAAAGGCCGATGCACTGGCCTGGTACAACAGCCCGGCTTATCGCGAAGCACGCGAGCACCGCTTCAAGGGCGCCGACTATCGGATCTTCATGATCGAAGGCGTGGACAAGTAGTAGTGCCACCGGTTACGGCTGCGTAATACGCACCTGCATCTTCTCCACATCGCATGGATGTCGCTCATCCAGCCGGCGGCCTGCGGTCAGGTAGGCGAGTAGTGCAGCCACCAGCAACACGACAGCGCTGGCGATGAAGGTACCCTGGTAGCCATGGCCGTCGAACAGGAGACCGCCGATAGTCGACCCCAAGGCAATGGAACACTGCACGACGGCAACCATCAAGCCGCCACCCGCCTCGGCGTCTTCGGTGAAGGTCTGCGCAAGCCAGCTCCACCAGCCGACGGGTGCCGCGGTGGCGAGCAAGCCCCATAGTGCCAGCAGCGCAGCCACCGGCCACAGCCATGCACCGGAAAAGACCAGGGCCATGGCAATGGTCGCCATGAGCACGGGAATGGCGATCAAGCTGCGGTAGAGACCGTGCTTCAGAACGGCGCCGATGGCCACCGTACCGATGAAGCCCGCCACGCCTATACCCAACAGAATCAGTGCCAGCGTTGGAGCATCGACATGCGCGACCGTCTCCAGGAAGGGACGCACATAGGTGAACAAGGCGAACTGGCCCATGAAGAATGCGCCGCAGGCAGCCATCCCGAGCGCGACCGACCGGCGTTTGAACAGAGCGAACAGATTGCCGTTGGTCGTGGTGCGCTCGGCGGACATGCTGGGCAGGCTGACCCATTGCCAGCCGAATGCGATCGCAGCCACCGGAAGCAGGCACAGGAAGGCACCCCGCCATCCGATTACCGCGCCAAGATAACTGCCCAGAGGAGCTGCGACCACCGTCGCCAGCGCGTTCCCGCCGTTGAAGATCGCCAGCGCACGTGGCACGTGTTCAGCGGGCACCAGGCGCATGGCGGTTGCCGCCGACATCGACCAGAACCCGCCAATCACTACACCGATCAGGGCGCGGCCGGCCATGTAGATCGTGTAGTTCGGTGCGAGCGCGACCACTGCGCCAGACACGGCCATCAACGCGGTCAACGCCAGCAGCAAGCTCTTGCGGTTCATGGCGCCGGCAAGCCGCGATATCGACAGGCTTGTAAGTACGGCGAATGCCCCGGAGATGGCGATGCCGTAACCGGTCAGTCCTTCGCTGACCCGAAGGTCGGCCGCCATGGGTGTCAACAGGCTGACCGGCATGAACTCCGAGGCGATCAGCGCGAACACGCATAGCGTCATGGCGAACACGCCGCCCCAGTGGGCCGGGCGGCGGTCTGCCTCGAACGGGGAAGATGCAGTAATCGAAGAGGAATTCATGATGGCGCCATTCTGACTTGGCGCCACTTCGATGATTAGCCCATGAATCCTTCTAGGGCTTATTAGTTTTTCTCATCAACGCCCTGGTCATAGGAGCGTTACGGCTGTAGCACCGTCTCCGCTCCGGTCGCCGACGCGCTTACCACCGTTCCCAGCGCCGGGTCCGTCCGCGATGCCCGTCCCGTCTCCCTATGCCCCGCCAATCGCCGCAGGAACCGCGGGTCGTGGTCGCTGGTCACGCTGAAGTCGAACCAATGGTCGCTGGAGACGATCTCCCAGAGACTCTCGACCCGGCCACCGGGTAGCAGGAAGTGACGGCGCGGCGGCTGATGGGTGTAGTCGTCGCTCGGCGTGACCGTCACGACGCACGTGCCGTTGCCTTCGTTGGTGATGACCAGGCGTAGAAGCCCATCGAGCCCACCTGTCGCCAGGCGCACCTCGGGCTGGGCATGACGGCCGCGGTCGCCCACCGCAGGCTGGCTGCCCGCGAACTGGCGAAGGAATCCGTTCGGTCCCGTGACGGAAAGGTCATAGGCATTGCCGCTGTACAAGCTGGTCCAACTGTCGGCGAGCGACTTGCCGGCTTCCACCGTGTACGCCCACGGACCGTCGGTCCTGGCCGGAGAGAACACGTGGAAGAAGGCGCCGCTCCTGCCCTGGTTGATGAACTCGAGCCGATAGCGACCGGCCGCGACGTCCACCCTGCCCTGCACGTCCAGTGCATAGGGCAAGGCACGAGCGGGGCGTTGCCCCGGTTCCTGCCGCGGCATGTGCTGTTCGGACGGCGGCGTCGGACGCAGATCCTGATGAGCCTTCTGGTCCGGCTCGTAACCGCTCGTGCCCGGCAGGCGCGGCGCGTCGGTATCATGCCGCGAGAAGTCGAAGGCGCGGGTGAGGTCGCCGCATACGGCGCGGCGCCAGGGGGAGATGTTCGGCTCGTGCACGCCGAAACGCTGCTCCAGGAAACGGATGATCGAGGTGTGGTCGTAGGTTTCCGAACAGACCCAACCGCCCTTGCTCCAGGGCGACACGACCAGCATCGGCACGCGAACACCCAGCCCGTATCCACCGGCGACGAATCCATTGCCACCGGGATAGAGCTCGCCCTCCGTGGTCACCGTCGACAACCCCTGCTCGCGCGAGGAGGGTACATACGGCGGCACCACGTGATCGAAGAAGCCGTCGTTCTCGTCGTAGGTGATGAAAAGCGCGGTCTTGCTCCACACCTCGGGGTTCGCGGTCAACGCGTCGAGGACGCCGTCGAGGTACCAGGCGCCATAGTTGGCTGGCCAGCTCGGGTGCTCGGTATACGCCTCCGGCGCCGCGATCCACGAGACCTGCGGCAAGCGGTCCGCGAGCACGTCTTCGCGCAAGATGGCGAAGGGCGACTGCCCCTTGGTGATCTCGGTACCGGTACGAGCCTTGTCGTAAAGCGCATCGCCTGGTTGGGCATTACGGTACTTGTCGAAGTACAGCAGCGAATTGTCGCCGTAGTTACCGATATACGGATTGGACGTCCAGCCCCAACCGCCAGCGGCATCCAGGCCCGTGCCGATGTCCTGGTAGATCTTCCACGACACGCCCGCCTGCTCCAGGCGCTCGGGATACGTGGTCCAGTCGTAACCCTTCTCCGCATTGTCCAACACCGGACCGTCGCCCTTGCCGTCATTGCCCACGTAGCCGCTCCACATGTAGTAGCGGTTCGGGTCAGTGGAAGACAACATGCTGCAGTGATACGCGTCGCAGATGGTGAACGCGTCGGCCAACGCATAGTGGAACGGAATGTCTTCGCGGGTCAGGTACGCCATCGTGGTCGTACCCTTGGCCTGCACCCAGCCGTCGTACCGTCCTCCGTTGGCTGCCGCATGCGTATCGTTCCAACCGTGCGGAAGGTCTTCGAGGAACTGCAGGCCGAGGTCTTCGGCGGCGGGACGGAACGGCAGCAGATAGTCATCGGGCGACGCGGCATAGGGCTGGTGCCACACGGATCGTCCGCTCGCCAGAGTGAAAGGCCGTGGATCGCCAAAGCCGCGTACGCCGCGAAGCGAACCGAAATAATGATCGAACGAGCGGTTTTCCTGCATGAGGATCACCACGTGCTCGACATCGGCGAGCGTGCCTGTGCGCCGCGATGCCGGTATCGCCAGCGCCTTCGCTATCGACGGCGGTACGACCCCGGCGGTGAAGGCGGCGCCGGCCGCGCCCAGCGAAAGCTTGAGGAAGTGCCGCCGATCCTGAGACGTCATGTTTGCCCTTTCCGCGGAAGCGGAGGCATGCGTTGCATGCTCCGCCTTCCGCTATTGCGTTGCCCCTGGGCGGACGAGTGTCACAGTGGAATATGACAGGTTCGTGCCAATGGCTTTCCGCGAAGACACATGACGTCGATTCTGCGAATGTCGTCGCATTCCGGAACCGTGCAGACCTGATCGCCCGTCAAAAATCGTAGCTGACCGACAACCGCGCATAACGCGGTTGCTGGCGGATCGTCACCGTGCGGTACAGCGGATTGATCAGCTGTGGGCTGAGTTCGCTGTATGGCGAGAGTTGCAACGGGCGCTGCTCGTTGGTCAGGTTGAAGATGTTCACGCTGAAGCTGAGCTTGTGATCGGCGAAGGTCGGGCTGTACGTCGCACCGATGTCCAGTTGCCGCGTCCACGGTAGCCTGCCCTGCTTGCCCGGAGCCGACGGCTCGCCGTTGCAGAAGTGGTAGAGGCTGCCGTACGACAGCGGATCGGTCCCCTCGGCGCCATAGAAGCCCAGGCAATGCTTCGGGCTGCCGGAGATGATCGCCAGGTTCGCCGACACCAGCCACTCCGGATCGATCTGGTAATAGCCGTAGAGCTTGATCTGGTGCGTGTGATCGTTGTTCTGTGGCCCATTGGCGAACTGCATGATCGAGGCACCATCCCAGTCGTAGCTGGTGGAGGCGTTCGCCTGGCTCACATCGGAACGCAGCTGGCCTTCGGTGTTGCCGTAGCTACGCGAGAACACGTAGTCGAACTTGGCATACCAGCGGCCATCGAACGGATGTTCGAGTAGCGTTTCCAGGCTGTAGTACTGCCGCTTGAGCTTCGGGAAGCCGAGATCCGCATTGCTCATCGGCACTTCCACGTAGTTCCCGCTCGCGTCCACCAGCGTGAAGGTGTTGGCGCGGCCGGGATTGATCAGGAAGCAGCTGTTGCTGGTGGAGGCGTCGTAGCCGAGCGAAGCGGCCTTGGCCAGCACCGCGTCACGGTCGCAGTAATCGTCGATGGCGTTACGCAGGCTGCGGTACATCAGCTTCGCACCGTAGACCCACGACGGACCCGCCGTCTTCGTGAAGCCGAGGATGTACTCGTCCTGCTTCTCGGCCGTGAGTCCCTTGGCCGTGGTCATCTTCGGGTCGGGCTGCTGGCCGTAGAGGTTCAGGCCCGAGACGGGGCCGGACATCGCGGTCAGGCCGGTGGGCGTGCCGTCGCTGGCGATACCGCTGTACGTGTAGTACTGGACGGTATTGGTCGTCGCCGCGGCCGAGTTGAGTGCCGGATTCAACGGCAGGCCGAGGTAGTAACGGCCGGCGTTGCCGTAGACCTTGAAGCTGGCGTCGCCGAGCACGTCCCAGCTGAAGCCCAGGCGAGGCGCCCACTGCGGTTTGGTCTGCGTGATATAGGCCTGGCTGGCCGAATCGTAGTTGGTGAACTGGTCGTTGCGCAGGCCCAGCTGCAACAGCAGGCGATCGTTCACCTGCCATTTGTCTTCGATGTACTGCGCACGTTGCGTCGAGCGGACGGTGGCGATCTGGCTATAGGTGTTCTTCTGGACGAAATAGCCTTCCGCACCATTCGGGAAATCACCCGTGGCACCCACGCCGAGATCGGAGTTGATGGGCACGTCCGGCAACGACTGGCTGTACGACCACGTGTAGCCCGGTCCCGAGGATTCGCTACCCTGGTCGGAGGCCTTGGCCGTCAGGTTGTCGATGCCCACGCTGATCGTGTGCGAACCGATGGCGTAAGCGAGATCCAGCCGGGTATTGGTGGTGAAGTTGCCCCGGTTCGGGTCGCTCAGGCCGTCCGTGGTCTGCGCGTTGCCGATGGGCACGCCGCCGTTCAGCGCCGGATTCTGGTTAACGTCACCGTCGATGTACGTGAGGCTGCCATCGTAGTTGGCCGGTGCCTGGTACGACCGCGTATGCATCTTGCCGTATTCGGCGGTGAGCGTCAGCGCGTCAGTGATATAGCTGGTGAACTTGCCGCTCCACAGGTCGCCGCCGTTCTTCTGCCGATCGGCATCGTTGACGAAGGCGCCTCGCTGCTTCGCGACATAGTCGTAGTCGTAGTACGTGCCGCTGGTCTCCGTCTTGTCGGAGGCACCGGTGAGTTCAAGGATATTGCTGTCGGTGATGTTCCAGTCGAGCTTGGTATACCAGCGCGGCATGGTGCTGCGCGATTTCTCGAACGAGTTGCTGGCCTCTTCGTTCGCGATCGTCTGCGTGTCGTGACGCTCCACTTCCGCCGCCACGAAGACGTACAACTTGTCCTTGACCAGCGGGCCGCCGGCATAGACCGATGCCGTGCTTCCCGTATCGCGGTTGCCGCGGTTGTACGCATACAGGTTGCCGGCCTTGGCCGACTGCGGCACGCCGCTGGCGTAATAGTCGTTGGCACCCTTGGCACGGGCGAATTGCGGCTCCCACAGGAACTGCACGCCGTAGTGCCAGGTATTGGTACCGCGCTTGCCCACCGCGTTGATCACGCCACCGTCGGAGCGGCCGTACTGCGCGCTGTAGCCACCCGTATAGACTTCTTCCTGGTCGATCGCTCCGTATGGCAGCGTGATGCCACCCAAGGCCTGCAGGGGGTCGGTCGTGTTGAAGCCATTGATGTAATACGCGTTGGCGTTCGCGGACGAACCACCGAAGCTCACCAGAGACTTACCTGTGTCGCTGGTGAAGCCACCATTGTTCGGCACCACGCCCGGAGCGAGCTGGGCGATCTGCTCGGCGGTGCGGCCAAGCGGCAACTTGGCCAACTGCTGCGCGTCGATCACCGTGCGTGAATCGACACTGGCCACGTCGATAGGCGGCGTGGTGTTGGCCGACACCTGCACGCCATCCAGCTTCGTCGCCTGCGGCGCGGCCGTCGAGAACGAGACCTCGCTCGCGTTGCCGACGCGAACGGCAACGTTCTGCCGCGTCTCGACCACCGAACCGTTCTGCAACAACGTCACCGTGTAATCGCCGATGGGCAGCGCCGGCGAACGATAGTGACCGCTGGCGTCCACCGGAAGGTCGCGGCTGACGCCGCTCTGGTTCTCCACCCGGACCGTCGTCCCGGCCGCCACCGGCACCTCGCCGAACAGGCTGCCAGTGGTCGACTGTGCGAAAGCCGCGGGCACGCAGGCTACCGCCAGGGCCACGCACAGTGCGCGAAGGGGAAGACGCCGGGAAGAATACAGTGTCGACATGGCAAGGACTCGAGATGCGGCACGGCCAGGCACACGGGGACCTCCCATGGACCGGGAATGCGAGTGGATGGGAACGCCCGGCCCGAGAGAGCCGACGCCCCAACTTCTAGCATCGAGTAAACGTTTACACAACGGTTACATGCGCGTTACGTAAATCTCGTAAGTTCTTGCGCGAAAACTGGATTTTCCGGCTGAACTCTCATCCGTCCGTCGATCGCGTCAGGCTCTCCCATCGATCGATGTCCGACGTCATGGCGGCCAGTTTTTCGCGCACGAGGGACAACGCATCGCTGCCCAGCAAGAGGTGCGCAGACGGCTCCGGCAGGCTGGTCAGCGCCAGGATGGCTTTCGCCGCCTTGGCGGGATCGCCGAGTTGCTTGCCGCTCTTTTCCTGGCGTGCCTGGCGGATGGGATCAAACGACGCGTCGTAGTCAGGAATGCTGCGCGGCGAGCGTTGCATCGAGCGCCCGGCCCAATCCGTCCTGAAGCTGCCCGGCGCCACCGCCGTCACATGCACGCCGAAGGGGCGCAGTTCCTTGCCCAATACCTCGCTTATCCCTTCGAGGGCGAACTTGCTTCCGCAGTAGTACGCGATACCCGGCATCGTGATGAAACCGCCCATCGAAGTGATGTTGACGATATGTCCCCTGCGGCGCTCGCGGAAACGCGGCACGAAGGCGTGAGTAACCCCGACGGCACCGAACACGTTCACCTCGAACTGTCGGCGCATCTCGGAGAGCGGCGACTCCTCGAAGATGCCTTCATGGCCGTAGCCCGCGTTGTTCACGAGGACGTCGACCCGGCCGAAGCGCGCTTCCGCGTCGGTCACCACGCCGGGTATCGCATCGATGTCGGTCACATCCAGGACGACGGCATGGGCGCGGCGATCGTCCAGAGTCTCGAAGGCGCCACGCGCCTCCTCGTTACGGACCGTGCCGATCACCGTATGGCCGGCGGCCAGGGCTTCGCGGGACAGGGCCAGCCCGAAGCCGCTGCTGACGCCGGTGATGAAGAAGGTCTTGCTAATCATGATGATCTCCAGGTCAGGAACCGGACTCATGGTAGGCATCCGATGCGCTGTCTCCCATGCCGTGGCCTATGGGGTCATTGCCTGATCCTATGGGCGGCGCTTGCGGCAAGGCCTGCCAAGTCGGACAGTGAAGGCATGGATACGCCGCTACGCCACCGCATGATCGCCCTGCTCCGTGACCTGGCTACGGACGAGGGCTACACGCTGACCACGCTGCCGGACGTGCGTCTTCTACGTTCCGACCGACCATTGAGCCGCACCCCCGTGCTCTACGAGCCGGGCATCGTGGTCGTCGTGCAGGGACGCAAGCGCGGTTTCCTGGGGGACGAGGTTTTCGTCTACGACGACCAGCACTACCTCGTCGTATCGGTGCCCGTGCCATTCACTATGGAGACCGATGCCTCCGCCGACGAACCGCTGCTCGCGATCTATTTCCGCCTGGACCATGCCATGGCCGCCGAGGTCTGCCTGCGGCTCGACGAATGGCATGGCGCGTCGTCGGCTGCTCCGAAGGGCCTGTATTCCTCGCCCATGGAAGAGGCCCTTGCAGCCTCCGTCTTGCGTCTTCTCGAAGCCTTGGCGAATCCTCCGGACGCCGCCGTGCTCGGCCCCGCGCTCGTGCGCGAAATCTACTATCGCATCCTGTCCGGTGCACAAGGCGGATCGTTGCGTGCCGCTTTGGCCCAGCAGGGCAAGTTCGGCATGGTGGCACGCGCGATTCGTGCCATCCACAGCCGCTATGCCGAGGCGCTGGGCGTCGACGAACTCGCCAGCGAGGCCGCGATGAGCGCACCCACCTTCCACGCGCACTTCCGCGCCATGACGGGCACCTCGCCGATGCGCTATGTGCAGTCCACGCGCCTGCATCAGGCACGCCTGCTCATGCTTCGCGAGCACGTCACCGCCGCCGCGGCTGCCGCCGCCGTCGGCTACGAAAGCGCGTCGCAGTTCAGCCGCGAGTTCAAGCGGCTGTTCGGAAGGCCGCCGGTCCAGGAAGTGGAGCGGATGAAGCGGAGCTTCGCGATGCCGGCCGCACGGGTTCCATCGGCGTACGTCTCGTCGCATTGATCGCGGTCATAGTGTCTTCGACGATTCACCGAATGGTAAGAATGCGCCGATAACGTGCAAACCATCGTTTAGATCGATTGAATCGACCGATGGGAGCACTCGACTTGAGAATGGCCTGCCTGGTTGCGGCACTCCTGCCCTGCGTGTCATTGGCAGCGTCGGTCACCCGCATCAACGACGTTCAGTACATCGGTAGCCATAACAGTTACCACGCCGGATTGGCCAAGGGGGAAGCGGAACTCTGGCAGCGCGTCGACCCGGCGACCTACGCCATCCTGGCCTATTCCCATCCTGCGTTGACGCGCCAGCTCGACGATGGCGTGCGTCAGTTCGAGCTGGATATATACGGCGACAAGCACGGTGGCCGTTATGCCCGGCCAGCGGTGGTGGCACAGGTCGCCGCGGCGGGACTTCCCGCGGATACGCCTTTCGCCGATCCCGTGGTCATGGGGGCGCCGGGGTTCAAGGTCATGCACATCCAGGACCTGGACCAGCGCAGCACGTGCCAGCCACTGCAGGCCTGCCTTCGCGAACTGCTTGCATGGTCCAACGCGCATCCGCGGCATCTTCCGATCTTCGTCCTGCTGGAGACGGAAGAAACACCGCTTCACCTTTCCTTCCCCACCGTGGTACCGGAACCGTTCGACACCGATGCGATGAACCGGCTGGATGCGGAGATCCGGAGCGTCTTCCCCCGCTCGTCGTACATCGCGCCAGACGATGTTCGCGGCGACCATGCGTCCCTCGACGAGGCTGTGCGCCATGACGGGTGGCCCTCGCTGGAATCGGCGCGAGGTCGCTTCATCTTCCTGCTCGACCAGCATTCCGTCAGCAAGGCTTATCTGGCGGGCCATCCGTCCTTGCGTGGCCGCGTGATGTTCACCCATGCCATGCCCGGTGAGGACGACGCCGCGTTCCTCGAATTCAACGATGGACCGCCCGATGAGATCGCCCGGCGCGTGCGCGAAGGCTACCTGGTCCGCACGCGTACCGACGCCAACCTGAAGGAAGCGCTGCGGAACGACGTGCAACGCCGGGACGCGATGTTCGCCAGCGGCGCGCAGTTGCTCAGCACCGATTTCCCCGCGCATGAACCCGCATCCAACGGTTATGTCGTCGCCTTTCCCGGCGGCACGACCGTCCGCTGCAATCCCCAAAGACGCCGTGACACCTGCGCCCAGGCAGACCTGGCGCCCTGACCCGCGCCCGGCCACACCGGTGGCCGGCCCTCTCTTGCACTTCCCCTAGGTCCCCATGCGCAAGCCCCTCTCGCACGCCCTGCTCTCGTTTTCCATCGCCTTGGCGCTCTGCCACATGACGGCGGCGCATGCGGACGACATCGACGCGAAGACCGACAAGAAAGTCACGGCGCTAAGCGGCATGAACGTCGATGCCCAGGTGCCCGCGGCCGGTACCGTGGACGAACAACGGCTGTCCGCCGGAGTGACCACGGTCATGAGCAAGCAGGAGATCGATGCCGTACCCACGGCGAATATCGCCGACGTGCTGTCGCATTTGCCCGGTCTCTCCGCCTACAGCGACATGCATCTCGGTCAGGCCGCCACGGGCGAAAGCGAATACGTCACCATTCGTGGCCTGGACTCGAGCTACAACGCATATACCCTCAATGGTTTCGCCTTGCCTGAAACCGATTCGTCGACGCGCGCCATCTCCCTCAACATGCTCGCCCCGTTCGGCATCCAGTCGGTCAAGGTATCGAAGACGCCGACCCCGGACATGCCGGGCGACTCCATCGGTGGCGCGATCGACATGCGCACGCCCACGGCTTTCGACTTCGCCGGCGACACGTACGCCAAGTCGACCGTCCAGGGCCGGATGAACGACCTTGCCGGGCATCGTGGCCTTCCCGACAAGGGCGGCGTGTTCCAGCAGGAACTGGCACACCGCTTCGGGGCATCGAGGCAGTTCGGCATCTATGCCGCCGGCTACTACGGCAAGTACGACAACGCGGCCGAAGCGGTCGCGCCGAATTCCCAGTACACGCCGATCGATCCGGCGCAAGCCAAGGCGCCCGACCTTTCGCAAGCCGGCGCGTTACAGAGTTCGCAGTACAAGTACAGCGTGTATACCAACCGGATCAAGCGATACGGCGGCAACGTCTCGCTCGACTGGAACGGCGAAACGACCTCGCTCTTCGCACGCGCGCTCTATGGCGCCTATGACGTACAGGGTGAGCAGAACCAGATGTCGGCGCGTAACCAGGGAACGACCCAGGTACTGCGTGGCGGATACTTCAATACGCGTGATATCAAGGAAAAGACCGCGACCCTTCAATTGGGTGGCAGCAGCGCCGTCGATGCGCTCACGCTGGACTACGGCACCTCGTACGGTGTCGGTTTTCGCAATGTCCCGGACCATGTGGAGGCAAGCCTCTACGGTGCGCAAAGCCCCGGGCAGTTTCAGTTCGACCTGGGCAACCCCACGTTTCCCAGCCTCGCCGGAACACCGGCCGCGCTGCGAAACTATGTCTACAACCTGGCGACGGACAGCTTCTGGAAGACCCAGGGCGGCGACGCCGGCAGCAAGGACACGCGCATCAATGCCCATGTCGACGGTACCTATGCGTTCTCCGACGCGGCGATCGAGAACCTGAAGTTCGGCCTGGCCGCGGATACCTCCAAGCGCAACGCCTACGACCATCCGTTCACCCATGACGATAACAATTTCGTCTATGGCGGACCGTTCTTTGGCGGCCCGAACTATTCGTCCTCCGCGCCCGGGGGCCCTTCGCTCGCCGATCTGCCAGGGCGGCTCGTCGATCGCCCCTTCGGTGGACGTTATGCGGGTCCTTTCAAGCTGATCGACCGGCAATGGGTGCTCGACCAGGCCGTGCCGTACAAGTACCTGGACGATCCGAACGGAGCCGGCAATTACACCGCCAACGACTACAACGCCAATACCACGTCCAGCCGCGAAAACATCTTCGCCGGCTACCTGATGGCGACGTTCCGCGTGCAAGACCTCACCGTGACGCCGGGCGTCCGTTACGAGCTGACCGATTACTCGTCGACCGCGTGGCGATCCAACGGCGATGACGCGACCGGCGCCTTCGTCGGCCAGGGGCGGCGCTATGGAGAACTGCTGCCGGGCATCAACCTCAACTACCGTCCGGACGAATTGACCGTCTATCGTGCATCGTTGCGGCGCAGCTTCAGTCGTCCGGCGTTCGGGCTGATTTCAGGCCAGACCACCTATTCCATCGACGATATCAGCGGCCAGGTGGTGGGGATATCCAAGCCCAACCCGGACCTGCGGCCGACCACGGCCGACAACCTGGATCTCTCCGCCGAGTTCTACGACAGGAGTGGCGGCTTGCTCACCGCCTCGGCCTACTACAAGCGGTTGAACGATTTCATCTATACCTCGCAGTCGTCCACCGGAAACGACAGTACGCTGGGCGGCAACGTGCCCACCGGCACGGTGGTGACGGGCGGCGTGCCCGTCAGCATGCCGGAGAACGGCGGCGACGCGAAGATCTACGGCGTGGAAGTGGCATGGCGCAAGCAGTTCGTCACCCTGCCCGGCGTCTGGAGCCACTTCGGTGTGGCCGGCAACGCCACTGTCCAGCACAGCTCCGCACATAGCGGGCGCGAGGATCATCCGGATAAGACTTGGCTACCCCGTGCACCGGAGCGCATGTACAACGCCGACCTTTTCTATCACGACGACCGGTTGCGCGCCGACCTGATCTACAACTATACGGGCCTGCAGCTGATCGGCTTGAACGGCAATGGGCTGGATTACTACCTGCAGCCGACGAAGACGCTCGACGTCTCGGCCACGTACGACCTGCCCTACGGCATCGGTGTCGGCATGTCGGTGAAGAACCTGCTCGACCATGCCACTTTCCACGAGACCTCCGGTAAATCCAGGCGTTATCTGGCGTACGATCCGGGTGCCGATGGGGCGTATGTCGAAACGGGGAGGATATACATGGTCAACCTGAGCTATACGTTCTGACCGATCCGCATCCAGGTTCCGGTGATCTTTTCCTGGACCACTTCGACGGCACGTCCCGATCCTCGAAGATCTCGTGCTCGTTCCAGTGCGAATTGCACGGCGGCCCCTTCCGATGCGAAGGTCTCCTGCGTCGCCCCAGGTAGCAGGACCCACCAGTTCCGGTGATTGATCGACGGATAGAAAACGAATATTCGCAACGTCTTCAGCGTCTCGCTAACCAACCGCTTTCGGCGAAGTTCGGCTCGAACATCGCTCGATAAGCTACCCACAAGCACGACCGCCGCGCGCAAGCGCTCTTCGGTGACCCCGAAGTTACGCGTCCAGAAACGAATGTCCCCCGGATTGGAGACCGTGACTTTCGTGGAGTCCAGAGGTGTATAGGTCAAATTCGATGAGTGCATGGATATCTCCGCCAAACAGCATGTTGGGCACGTTGGCGGTTACGGCCGCGTGACCCCGGACTCTACACCCATGGGCATCCTGCCAAACCGTCGCCCCACCCTCTGGCTGCGCCTGATCATGGCGGTACTGGCGTGCATCGCCGCGTCGCCAGCCTCTTTCGCCGACGACCTGAAACTGGAGCGGGTCGTCCTGGTCTACCGGCATGGCGTCCGTTCGCCTCTCCCCGGCGAGATCCGGATCGACGAGGTGCATGGCCGGGCATGGCCCGCGTGGCCCGTGCCGCCTTCGGTCCTTACGCCGCATGGGCGAGAGGGCGTGATGGCGATGGGGCGCTTCGATCGCCAATGGTTGTCCGGCGCAGGCCTGTTTCCACCCCAGGGCTGCCCCGCCGCTGGTAGCGTCGGCATCTGGGCCAACACCGACCAGCGGACCATCGCCAGCGCGCAGGCTTTGGCGGACGCGTTCGCGCCAGGCTGCGGTTTGAAGGTGGGGCATCTGCCCCAAGGCGCCGCCGATCCGGTATTCAACCCCGTGGCCTCGAACGCGGTCGACTGGGACGGCCATGCGGCCCTTGCCGCGATACAGCGTGAGACGAAGGGGCCGGATGCCCTCACCGCCCAGCACCGCGATGCGATGTCCGCCTTTGGCCGCGTCATGGGCTGCGTCGCGGGCGACGGGCAACCCGCCTGCATCCCGGCGACATGGCACGGCACGCTCGCGCTTGGCGCCGATGGCAACGGCATCGCGCTGGGCGGTCCCATCGCCGATACCTCCGGCACGTCGGAAGCCATCATCATGGCTTACCTCGAAGGAAAGCCGATGGCCGAGGTTGGCTGGGGACGCGTCGACGCGGCGACGTTCCGCTTCCTGTCGCAGCTGCACTCCCTGCTGTTCGACGTGCATGCCCGGCCGTCGTACGTGGCCGATCGTGTCGCGGCCGTCCTGGCTGGCCGCATCCTCGCCATCCTCGACGACCCACACGCGCCGCGGTTGAACGTGTTCGTCGGTAGCGACAACAACATCGTCGCCCTGGCGAGCGTGCTGGGCATGCACTTCGAGATGCCGGGTTATGGAAAGGACGATCCGCCGGTGGGCGGCGCGCTCGGCATCACCGTGTGGCGTTCGCGCAGCGACGGGCATCGCACCGTGCGGGTGGTCTACCAGGCGCAGACGCCGGACCAGTTGCGCTACCTGAGGCCGCTGACGAAGGACAGGCCGCCGGCGCAGCGGCCCCTCGTTCCGCAGGTGTGCGATGCCTCGCCGTCGCATTGCGACCTCGACAAGGTGCTCGATGTGCTTCGCCGGTCCGCCTCGCACGGTCGTGGCTAACGAATCCTGCTGATTACTCGGCCCGGGTGCGCTTCATCGCCTCGGCTTGCTTCCAAAGGTCTTCGAACAGCGCGACGTAGTGCTTCATGCCATCGTTGTCCACCGACGTATTGGTGAACAATACGACGCCGATGTCGCCGGAGAGGCTGGAAAGCATTTCGGTCTTCAGCCCCGGGTCCATGCCGCCATGGCCGATACGGGTCATGTTGAACTTCGACTCCCAGAACAGCCCGGCGTTCTTCTCGTCCAGCTTCACGTTGTCGGGTTTGTTCGATGCGTTGAACTGCAAGGTTCGCATGGCCCGGACGGAGCCTTCCTTGAGCACGCGTACATCGCCCAGTTTTCCGTTGTCCAGGATCATCATGAAGAGCTTCGACAGGTCGGCGACCGATGTTCGGACCCCTCCATCGGGATAGGTCGTTCCTCCGTAGGGCTCGATGGGGATGGCGAGGTCCATCTGGGAGACATAGAGCCGCGCATGTTTCGACGGCTTCACCTCCGACAGGAACCACGCGGTATCGTCCATCTTCAGGGGAGCGAAGATACGACGCCGCGTATATGTGTTGAGCGGCTCGCCCACCGCCCGTTCGACGATGAATCCAGCAAGGCCCGCGCCAATGTTCGAGTATTCCCTGTACGTGCCCGGCTTGTGCTTGACGAAGTTGTCTTCCGCGTAATCCGTGCCGCCCTTGTCGAAGTAATTGGCGAGGAAATCGCCCAGCTTTACAGGCGAATCGCCGCCGTAGTGATACGTGTTCTTGTACACGGGCCACCGATCGCTGATGGACGAGGTATGCGTCGCGAGCTGCCGTAGCGTAATGGGTACCGTCGGGAAGTACGGATTGACGACCTTGAACGGGAGGTAGGTATTGATGTCTTCGTCCAGCGAGAGCTTCCCTTCTTCCACCGCGAGCATCATAGCGGTGCCCGTGACCGTCTTGCTGATGGACCCGATGTTCATCACGGTGGCAGGTGTAAAGGGCGTCCCCCGCTCCCGGTCGGCATAGCCATAGCCCTTCATCCATACCAGTTTCTTGTCGACGATGATCGCCGCCCCCACGCCGACCATGCCCGCATCGGTCATCCGTTTCATCACCATGGCGTCGAGCGCGGACAGGTCCGGCGGCGAAGGCGGAGCTGTCTGTGCGCCGGCTGCCCACGGCGTCAACGAAACCCAACAGGCGATGGTCGCCGCCGCAAGCCATTTTCCGAGATGCATCGCCCTTCCCCACGTCCACCCAGGTCCGACTAGATAGAAGCCTGGCCGGGCCGCCGTCAACGGTGTCATTGGTCATGGCGGGACGATCCCATGACCTGTGGACTATCCGTACCGGCATGACATCATAGGAGCGCCATGCTGCCGCTGACGCCCCTGGATTCCGCATTTTCCGCATCGCTTGCGCATGCGGCCTCGTGCGTGGGTGAGGGCTTCACCCTGCCGCTCCCTTCGGGAGGCACGGCCCACGGCATCTTGCTGCGCTTCGACTCGGCAGGCTTCCACCCCGGTCTTTTCGCAGAAAACGGCATCGTCATGCCCGACTCCGTCGCGCGCAGTGTCCTTAAACGACAAGCCGATTTTTTTCATGGCCGGCTGGCCGCCAGGCTCGCCTTGCGCAGCCTGGGCATCGACGGCGACACCGCCATCGGGATAGGCGACCAGCGTGAGCCCGTATGGCCGGCCGCGATCACCGGCAGCATCTCGCATACCGCCGGCATCGCGGGTGCCGTGGTCGCGCCCTCCGAAGCGGCGCCTGGCCTGGGGTTGGACATCGAACATGTCGTCATCGCCGATGCCGCGGCCGCATTGCGAGGCCCGGTCGTCGACGCGAACGAGCAAGCCGTGCTCGATGCCCTGTTCGTGGACGATCCCCTGCTCGGCCTGACGCTCGCCTTCTCGGCAAAGGAGTCCCTTTACAAGGCGCTGTTCCCGCAGGTGGGCACGTTCTTCGACTTCGATGCCGCCATCGTCCAGTACGTCGACACCGCCGCGCGTACCGTCCGGCTCATGCTCAGGATCACGCTCGCCCCGGCGTTGCCGGCGGGCACCTGCCTCCAGGTTCGCTACGACCTCCTCTCTCCTCGCCTGGTCATGACGCATTTCGCTTGACCTGGTTATCAATTTCGAAGAAGCCACTCTGTAACACTCCGATCAGGGGTAACCACGAGGAGCGCTTCCGACCATGACATCGGTGATCGACGCCGTACGTATACACATCCGGACCTTGCTGGCCGCAGCCGCCTTTACGGCCATGGCCGCTTCTTCCGCCTCGGCCGCGACAACGGCACCCGCCAACGCGCGGGCCAATGGTTCCACGGCGATAGCCAGGGCGCGGGTGGCCGCGGACGTGCTGATGGGCTCGTACGACCCGGGAAAGGCGTGGTTCCCATCCAGCTGGTGGAACTCGGCGGTGGCCTTGCAGACCATCGGCGACTATATGCAGCGCACAGGGGACCGTCGCTATATCGGCCAACTGGATAACACCTTCGAGAAAGACAAGGGGGTGTTCCCGGCCGGCGTACTTTCGGGCGACCCCTTGCTGGGCAACTTCACCAGCCGTGCCATCGATGACTCCGAGTGGTGGGGCCTGACCTGGCTGCAGGCCTACGATCTGACCGGCGATCCGAAGTACCTGGACATGGCTATAAACATCGCGAACTACGTGGACGGCTATTGGGACACGAGCACGTGTGGCGGCGGCGTCTGGTGGGATGGCGAACGCACCTACAAGAACGCCGTCACCAATGGCTTGTGGGTCCGGCTTACCGCCGAGCTGCACAACCGCATCCCTGGGGACACGGCGTGGCTGGCCCGGTCGCGTACGGCCTGGACGTGGTTCCAGGGCAGTGGCATGGTCAATGCCGACGGCCTGGTCAACGACGGCCTGACCAACGCCTGCACCAACAACGGCCAGACCGTGTGGAGCTACAACCAGGGCCTCGCGATCGGTGCGGGCCTGGAATTGTGGCGCGCCACCAGGGACCCGCAGATCCTGGCCAGCGTGCGCCGGCTCGCGGACGCCGCCATTGGCCCCGGAGCACTGGTTGCCGATGGCATCCTGACGGAGCGCTGTGACACCACCGATCAGACCTGCGACGACAACGGCAAGCAGTTCAAGGGCATCTTCATGCGCTACTGGACCGACCTCGTCGATACCACCCGCGATGCCCGCTATGCGGCCTTCGCCGACCAGCAGGCCGAGAGCATCTGGAGCAACGACCGCGATGCCGCCGGACGCCTCGGCACCCGCTGGTCCGGCGCCACCAGCGACGACCACCCCAACGTGTTCGACTGGCGAACCCAGGCCAGCGCGCTCAGCGCCTTGGTCGGCGTCATACCGCTTCCGACGCCCTCGGCATCACTGGCCGTGACGCTGTCGCCGGCGCAACCGGTCGTCATGCCAGCCGCCTCGGGTGCCACGATCCTCCCCATCGAACTCGGCCTATCGGCGACGGGCTTCTTCCCGCTCACGACCCTTGTCTCCGTCGACGCACCTGCCGGATGGAGTGCTTCACCGTCGGGCACCCTCGTGCGACTACAGCCGCACGGCAACGCAAACCCGGTCGAAGCCAGCCGCGCGGTGCGGATCACGGTGCCGAGCTCGACACCCGATGGCCATCACAGGGTCACGGCCAACGTCATGGCGGCCGGCCTGCATTTCAGCACCCAGGCCGACGTACTTATCGCCCACGCCATCGACTTCGACACGGGCACAGTCGACGAAAACCCGTGGCTGTTCGACGCCGACGGCTCGCAAAGCAACGGCGTGCAGAACCGCTTCGCCGATGGCAACGCACACTTCACCTATCGTTTTCCTTTCCCCGCCGACACCACCTCGGCTCAGGTGATCCTCACCATCGACGCCGAGTTCCTGGTGCAGGTCAGCAGTGACAACGAACACTGGACGACGGTGTTGCGAGAAGACCGCCCGATCACCGATGGCTCGAACAAGGCCGACCGCAGCATCGACCTGACACCGTACCTGGCCACGGCAGTCGATGGCTCCAAGCCCGTATACCTCCGGGTATCGGACTCGTTCCCCAATGACGGATGGGGCGGCCGCGTTTACCACGTCAAGGCGAACATCGTCGAATAAGACGTAACCACCCCGTTTGGAGGGGAGCCGTCGGGTGCCGTCATCAGAGCGATGCGGCACCTACACGCCGATAACCTCTCCATCCTCCTTGGTGAACGGCTTCGCCAGCGGCGGAATGATCTGCAGGACAAGCTCCGAGGGACGACACAAGCGCGTTCCGCGCTCCGTCACCACGAACGGCCGGTTGATCAGGATCGGATGGATGAGCATGGCATCGACGATGGCCTCGTCGCTCACGGCGGGATCGCCCAGGCCGAGTTCCTCGAACGGCGTGCCCTTCTGCCTTGCGGTCTCTCGTGGCGTGAGCCCCGCATCGGCGAAAAGGCGCAACAAGGTGTTCCTGTCCGGCGGATGCTTCAGGTATTCGATGACGGTCGGTTCAAGACCTGCGTGGCGGAGGATCGCCAGCGTGTTACGCGACGTGCCGCAGGCGGGATTGTGATAGATGGTGGCGTGCATGATCAGATCCTCGAAACGATGGCTTGCGCTGCCGCGGCGGCACCCTTGCGCTCGCTGTAACGGTCGACAAGATACTCGCTGCGGCCGCGAACCAGGAGCGTGAACTTCATCAATTCCTCCATCACGTCGACCACGCGGTCATAGAAGGGCGACGGTTTCATCCGTCCCGCATCGTCGAACTCCGTCCAGGCTTTGGCGACCGAGGACTGGTTCGGGATGGTGACCATCCGCATCCAGCGGCCGAGCACGCGCAGCGCGTTGACGACGTTGAACGACTGCGATCCTCCGCAGACCTGCATGACCGCAAGGGTACGGCCTTGCGTAGGACGCACGCTGCCGTCTTCCAGCGGCAGCCAGTCGATCTGGTTCTTGAAGACGCCGGTCATCGTGCCATGCCGCTCGGGACTGACCCACACCTGCCCTTCCGACCAAAGCGACAAGGCGCGAAGTTCCTGCACTTTCGGGTGCGTGGCCGGCACGCTGTCGAGGATGGGAAGTTCCGCCGGATCGAAGACGCGGGTTTCGGCACCGAGGTGGCGAAGGATGCGCTCGGCTTCGAGAGCGAGCTTGCGGCTGAAAGACTGCGGCCGCAGCGAACCATAGAGAAGCAGTATCCGCGGCGGGTGGCCGTCATCGCCTTCGACGGCCAGTCGTTCCCATTCGGGGTGCGGCAGGTCGCCGTTCAGGTGAAGAAGATCGACAGGGGGCACGGTAGCTCCGATGGGTTGCGTAACCATGATAATTCTATCATTCTAGAAACATAGAAACAAAGTAAAGACCCGCATGGCCCTCGCGCTTCTCCTTTTCGCCGCCACCCTCGTCCTCGTCATATGGCAGCCCCGAGGCCTCGGCATCGGCTGGAGCGCGATCGCCGGGGCGAGCGTCGCGCTGTGCCTGGGCGTGGTGCACCTCGCCGACATCCCGGTGGTCTGGCACATCGTCTGGAACGCCACTGCGACCTTCATCGCCGTCATCATCATCAGCCTGCTGCTGGACGAAGCCGGCTTCTTCGAATGGGCGGCCCTGCATGTCGCCCGGTGGGGTGGCGGCCGCGGCCGTTACCTCTTCGCACTCATCGTCCTTCTCGGCGCGGCTGTGTCGGCGCTGTTCGCCAATGACGGCGCCGCGCTCATCCTCACGCCTATCGTGATGGCGATGCTCGTGGCACTGGGCTTCGGTCCGGCGGCGACGCTCGCTTTCATCATGGCGGCCGGTTTCATCGCGGACATGGCGAGCCTTCCACTCGTGGTCTCGAACCTGGTGAACATCGTTTCGGCCGACTTCTTCAGGATCGGCTTCAACACCTATGCCGCGATCATGGTCCCCGTGACCGTGGTCGCCGTGGCGGCCACGCTGGGAGCGCTGCTTCTGTACTTCGGCCGCGACATTCCGCGCGCCTACGACATCGCCTTGCTCAAGGCGCCAAGGGAAGCGATCCGCGACCGTGCGACCTTCAAGGTCGGCTGGGGCGTGCTGGTCCTGTTGCTGGTGGGATTCTTCGGACTGGAGCCGCTTGGCGTTCCGGTGAGCGCGGTGGCCGCCGTCGGCGCGCTCGCCCTGTTCGTCGTGGCCACCCGCGGTCATCACATCGATACACGGAAGGTGTTGCACGGTGCGCCCTGGCAGATCGTCCTGTTCTCGCTGGGGATGTACCTGGTCGTGTATGGGTTGCGCAACGCCGGCCTCACTCAGTACCTCTCTGCCCTGCTCGACCGCTTTGCCGAACAGGGTGTCTGGGGTGCGGCACTCGGCACCGGCTTCCTGAGCGCGATCTTGTCGTCGATCATGAACAACATGCCCACGGTGCTGGTGGGCGCCTTGTCCATCGACGGCACCACGGCGACCGGTGCGGTCAGGGAAGCCATGATCTATGCGAACGTCATCGGCAGCGACCTCGGGCCGAAGATCACCCCGATCGGTTCGCTGGCCACCCTACTTTGGCTGCACGTGCTGGCCCGCAAGGGAATGACGATCACCTGGGGCTACTACTGCAAGGTCGGTTTCGTGCTGACGCTGCCGATCTTGCTGGTCACCCTCGCGGCCCTGGCCTTGCGGTTGTCCATGACATGACGCAAGACACCGCTTTGTTACACTCGTCTTCCATGAAAACCGCCGACACCATCAAGGTGCTTTCCGCACTCGCCCAGGAATCGCGACTGGCGATTTTCCGTTTACTCGTGGAGCAAGGTCCGGAAGGCCTGCCGGTGGGCGCGATCGGTGAGCGCCTGGGCCTGCCCAATGCCACGCTGTCGTTTCACCTGAAGGAACTGCTGCACGCGGGCCTCGTCACGAGTCGTCAGAGCGGCCGCTTCATCTACTACGCGCCCGTGATATCCGCGATCAACGAACTGGTCGACTACCTGACCGAGAACTGCTGTGCGGGCAGTGGCGGCGCATGCGCTCCCGTGCCGGTCGCCAAGCGACCGGCCGTCACCAAACGAGGCACGAAAGCCTAGCCCCCGGCTTTCGCCGCGGCGCCCGGCCTATGACGCAGCGTCACCCGTGCGAACGTAAACGAAATCACCGCACAGGCGGCGATGCCGGCGACCATGGGCAGCGACGTACCGTCGATGAAGCGTCCCAGCAGGGCGATCACCAACGCGCCCGTGCCGAACTGCAAGGTTCCCATCAGTGCCGACGCGGTGCCGGCGATGGCACCGTGCTCTTCCAGTGCGATGACCGCCGAGCTGGGAATGACCAGGCCGAGGAAGCCGTAGCCGATCACCAGCATCACCATCAGCACGGCGAGCTTGTCCACGCCCGCCGCGGTGATGGCGGCGAGCAGGACCATCGTCGCCGCATAACCGACCACGGCCGTCTTCACCACCCGCTTCAAGCCGTAGCGACTGCCCAGGCGGCCCGTGAACTGCGAGGCGCCGATGAACGACACGGCGTTCACCGAGAACGCCAGGCTGTACTGGGTCGGTGTCAGGCCGTAGTGATTGATCAACACGAAGGACGAGTTGGCGAGATAGGCAAAGAAACTCGACACGCCGAACGAGCCGATGAAGACGACGCCGAGAAAGTGACGGTCACGCAGCAGCGTGGCGTATCCCGCCAGTGCGGAGCCGACCGTACTGTTCAAGCGCAGGTGGGCCGGCCGCGTTTCCTTGAGTACCGTGGAGACCATGACCAGGCCCAGGACGGCCGCACCGGTGACGACCCAGAACACGCCTCGCCAGCTGGCCAGCTCGATCACCAGGCTGCCGGTCAGCGGAGCCAGGATGGGCGAGACGCTGAAGATCAGCATCAGCAACGACATCAGCCGGGCAGCGTCGTTGCCGGTATGCATGTCGCGCACGATCGCCCGGGGAATGACCATGCCGGCACAGGCCCCCAGGCCCTGGATGAAGCGGCATACGATCAACGTGTGGATATCTGGTGCCAGCGCGCAACCGATGCTGCCGAGCGCGAAGATGCACAGGCCCACGTAAATCGGCCGCTTGCGCCCGAACATGTCCGACAGCGGTCCGTAGACGAGTTGGCCCACGCCCATCGACATGAAGAAGACCATCAGGCTGAGCTGCACGGTGCCGATGTCGGCATGCAGACTCTTGCCGATCGACGGCAGCGCCGGAAGGTACATGTCGATCGCGAACGGCCCGATGGCCGACAAAAGGCCAAGGACGAGCGCCGCCTTGAAGAAACGGGAAGCCATGGGGGGAGTCCGGGGAGACGAATCCGCGAAGTGTACCCGGCAGCTAGACCGGACGCGAACTCAGTTCCAACCAGTCGAGTTCCTGTTCGACGGCGCGATAGGCCTCGTCGCCGATGCGCCCGCTATCGCGCAACTCGTCGAGCGCCTGCCTCGTACATGGCATCAGTTCCTGGCGCAGAACGTTCTCCCTGGAGCGGCGCGGGTCCTTGCCTTTCTCCACCGCTTCCAGCGCCGCCCGGTATTCGTGGCCCAGCCGCCGTGCGGCATCGCTGGGGTCATTGTCGAGATACGCGATGACCGCCTTGAGTGTCGCGACGCGTGCGAGGGCGATCTCACGAGCCACTTTGCCATCCTTGGGCAAGCGCAACAGCAGGAGCAACGGCCGCAAGGTCAGGCCCTGCACCAGGAGCGTGCCCAGCACCACGGTGAACGCGGTCAGCAGGATGAAATCGCGCTGCGGAAAATCCTTGGGAATCGCCAGCGCCGCGGCCAGGGTGACGATGCCGCGCATGCCCGACCATCCCACCATCAAGCCGCTCTTGAAGGTCTGCGCGCGGCTTTCGACGAGATCGTCGTCCTGACCCATGCGTTGGGTCTGCCTCCGCGCGAATCCGTAGAGCAGGACCCACGCCAGGCGCACGACCACGACCACGGCCAGGATGGCGAGCGCGGCGCCCAGCTGACCCATCTGGTCATGGCCACGAAGTCCCTCGATGATCGGCAGCACATGGAGCCCGATCAGCGTGAACGCCATCACGTTGAGCACGAAGGTGATCGATTCCCACGTGGCGAACGACGGGATGCGAATGGAGGGAGGCATGGCTTCCGTGGAGCGGCGCGCGGCCGTGATGGCGAACACGACGATCGTCACCACGCCGGACAAGCCCAGGTGTTCGGCAAACAGCCACACGCCGAAGGTCGTGACGAACTGCACGATGATCGAGGCGGGAGCATCCGTGATCCGCATGGTGAGGAAGCCCGTCAGTTTCGCCAGCAGCCATCCGGCGACGACGCTGCCGACGACGACCAGGCCGAAGGCGGGAATCGCCTTCCCGACGCTGAAACTTCCCGCCGCCACGGCTCCGACCGCCAGCTTGTAGACCAGCAGGGACGACGCGTCGTTGAGCAGGCTCTCACCTTCGAGGATGTTGCGGATGCGGTGAGGCGGCTCCACCTGGCGCAGCACGGCCAGGGCCGCCACCGCGTCGGGAGGCGCCAACAGCGCACCCAGAGCGATGGCGGCGGCCCAGGGCATCTCGGGAATGAAGAAGCGTGCCGCGAAGGCGACGGCAACGGTCGTCAAGCCGACCGCGACCATCACTAGCGAGAGGATCGGCGCCCAGTTCTCGCGCAGGTCGCGCAGCGATGCGTCGTGGGCCGCATCGAGCAGCACGGGAGCGACGAAGAGCGCGAGGATCAGTTCGGGCGGGAGATCCAGGCGCGGCATCCCCGGCAGGAAGGCGACCAACGCACCGCCCACGGCAAGCAGGGTCGGATAAGGCACGTTGATCCGCTGCGCGAGCATCGACAGGAGCGACGCGCCGAGAAGCAGGCCCAGGATCATCTCGAAGATCGGCATGCGCGTCCGCTGGTTCCGGAAGACATGAACATAAGACACCGGCGACACACCGGGCAAGCGAATCGATTCATGAATGAAAAGGATAAGCGCAAGCGCTTTATTGGCATTAATCGGACAACGGTGAGGCCGTAGCATGATCGATTCAGCCATCCCCGCAGGAACCCTCGATGAAAAAGCGCAGCCTCGGTAAAAGCGGTCTCGACGTATCGGCCATCGGCTTCGGCTGTATGGGCCTCAACTTCAGCTACAGCCACGCCCTCGGCAACGAGGAGTCGATCAGACTGGTCCGCGATGCCGTCGACCGCGGTGTCACCTTCTTCGACACCGCCGAAGTGTACGGCCCCTTCACGAACGAGGAGATCGTCGGCAAGGCGCTCGCACCGGTACGCGACCGGGTGGTGATCGCCACGAAGTTCGGCTTCGCCATCGACCGAGACAGCGGCAAGACGACCGGGCTGGACAGCCGGCCCGGGCACGTTCGCGAGGTCGCCGAGGCCTCGCTCAAGCGGCTCGGCATCGAGACGATCGATCTGCTCTATCAGCACCGCGTCGACCCGAACGTTCCCATCGAGGATGTCGCGGGCGCCGTGAAGGACCTCATCCAGGAAGGAAAGGTCCGCCATTTCGGCCTGTCCGAACCGAGTGCGCAGACCGTTCGCCGCGCGCATGCCGTGCAGCCGGTGACCGCCTTGCAGAATGAGTATTCGTTGTGGACCCGTGGCGTGGAGACGAACGGCATCCTCGAAGCCTGCGAGGAACTTGGCATCGGACTGGTGGCATACAGCCCGCTGGGCAAGGGATTCCTCACCGGCGCCATGAGCAAGGACACGAGGTTTGGCGACGATGACTTCCGCAAGAACCTCCCGCGTTTCTCCCCGGAGGCGATGGCGGCCAACGAGGCCCTGGTGGACCTGCTCAAGGCGCTGGCTGAGGACAGGAACGCCACGCCGGCGCAGATCGCCCTGGCCTGGTTGCTTGCGAAGAAGCCGTGGATCGTCCCCATTCCCGGTACCACCAAGCTGCATCGCCTGGAGGAGAACCTGGCGGCGGCGGACTTCGAGCTCACTTCCGCCGACCTGGAGCGGATCGAAAAGGCCGCCGCGGCCATCGCCATCCAGGGCGAGCGCTATCCGCCCCATCTCATGGCCACCATCGGCCGCTGAAGCGGTCGCCCCGCTGGTAGGATCGACACGGACTCATGCGGGACGTTCATGACTTATGCGCAAAGACATCTACGACATGATGGCCTTCCTCGCCGTGGCCCGCGAAAAGAGCTTCACTCGGGCCGCGGCGAAGCTTGGCACCTCTCAATCCGCGCTCAGCCACACCATGCGCGCACTCGAAGCGCGCCTCGGCGTTCGCCTGCTCACGCGAACCACGCGCAGCGTCTCGCCCACCGAAGCCGGCGAACGACTCATCAGCACGGTAGGCCCCCGCTTCGAGGAAATCGAAGCGGAGATCGAGGCGCTGGGCGAACTGCGTGAACGGCCGGCGGGGACTATCCGCATCACCACGGCCGAACATGCCGCCGATACCATCATCTGGCCGGTGCTGGAGACCTTCCTGCCGAAGTACCCGGACATCAACGTCGAGGTCACCATCGACTACGGCCTGGTGGACATCGTGGCGGAACGCTACGACATCGGCATTCGCCTGGGCGAGCACCTGGCCAAGGACATGATCGCCGTGCGGATCGGCCCGGAGATGCGCATGGCCGTGGTTGGCACGCCGTCTTATTTCGCAAGCCGCAAGCGACCCAAGACACCCCAGGACCTCACGGGGCACAACTGCATCAACCTGCGGTTACCCACGTACGGCGGGCTCTACCCATGGGAGTTCGAGAAGAACGGACGCGAGGTGAAGGTGCGCGTGGAGGGCCAGATCGTCCTCAACACCATGAACCAGATCCGGCGAGCGGCACTCGCCGGAATGGGGCTCGCATGGCTGCCGGAAGATGTCGTTCTGGACGACATCCGCGAGGGCCGACTCATTCGCGTGCTGGATAGCTGGTGCGACGCTTTTCCGGGATATCACCTCTACTACCCGAACCGTCGCCAGGGATCTCCCGCGCTCACGCTGCTCGTGGACGCCCTGCGCTATCGCGGGTGATCTTCGAACGATCAGCCTGAAAGCTTTCTGTCGAGGAAATCCCGGATCAACGGAATCATCTCGTCGGACCTGTCTTCCAGCGCGAAGTGGCCGGTCGGAAGCAGGTGGAATTCCAGGTCCGTGAGGTCACGCTTGTAGGGATGGGCGCCCTCGGCCGGAAAGATCGTGTCGCGTTCACCCCATACGATGAGCGTCGGCGGCTGGTGCTTGCGGAAGAGCGCCTGCACGGCGGGGTATAGCGGCACGTTGGTACGGTAGTCGTACATCACGTCCATCTGCACCTCGACGTTCTTCGGCCGGTCGAGCAAGGCCTGGTCGTGAACCCAGTTGTCGGGCGAGATGCGCGTGGGATCGTCCACGCCGTCGAGGTACTGGAACTTCGTCGTGTCGAGATTGACGAGCCAGCGCAACGCATCCCTGTTCTGCTTGCTGTTGTCGTTCCAGTAAGCCTTGATCGGATCCCAGAAACGGGTCAAGCCCTCGTCGTAGGCATTGCCGTTCTGCACGATGAGCGCCGTCAGGCTTTCCGGCGACTTCAGGAACAAGCGCCAACCGACAGGCGCGCCATAGTCCATCACATACATCGCGTACTTCGTTATGCCCAGGTCATCCAGCAACTTCCCGACGATGTTGCCGAACGCGTCGAACGTATAGGCATACGTGGCGGGATCGGGCATGTCGCTCTGGCCATAGCCGGGATAGTCCGGCGCAATCACGTGGTAGCGATCGGCCAACGCCGGAATCAGGTGACGGAACATATGCGACGACGTGGGGAATCCATGGAGAAGGAGCACCGTGGGAGCATCCATGGGCCCCGCCTCCCGGTAGAAGATCTTGAGACCGTCGATGGTGGCGAAACGATGATGCGTAACCAACTGGGGTGCGCGAACGGGAGGCGAAGTGGTGACGGACATGACGGGTTCCTTGGGTGGCCGCACCACACGCTACGCCGAGCGCCTTGGAAAACCTTGTCGCACGCTATGATTTTTGACTGTTCACGCCGTCGCGATCGGTGCGTGTGAACCGTGCATACAGACAAGGCTTCCGTCGTCGAACAGGACTATGCTATCGACGATCGCGCGCGTCCAGGAGATGAGCCATGCCCGTTCTGGTATCCGTCAACGTGGGGCTGCCACAAGACATCGAATGGCAAGGGCGGACCGTGCGAACGGCTGTCTTCAAGCAACCGGTCAAGGGCCCGGTGATGGCGCGACGGCTGAACCTGGAGGGAGATGGCCAGGGAGACCTCGCAGGCCACGGTGGTGAACACCGCGCGGTGATGGTCTACCAGGTGCAATCGTACCGATACTGGGAAACGGTGCTGGGACGTACGCTCAGCGATCATGGGCAGTTCGGCGAGAACCTCACCGTCGACGGACTCGCCGACGACGACGTCTGGATCGGTGACAGGTATCGCATCGGCGGCGCGCTGTTCGAGGTGACCCAACCAAGGGTCACCTGCTACCGCGTGGGAATCCGCCTCTCCGAACCGCGGATGCCTTCTTTGCTCGTGGCGCATCGGCGGCCAGGGTTCTACTGCAGGGTGATCGAGGAAGGCGTGATAGCCGAAGGCGACCCCATCATCCTGGAGGCACGTGGCGACGGCATGAGCGTGGCCGAGGTGGATGCCCTGCTCTATCTGCCGGAACGCTCCGAGGAAAAACTCCGCCATGCGGTGGGCATGCGAGGCCTTAGCGAAGGCTGGCGCGGTTCCTTCGAAGCGTTGTTGAAGGCCGGACCCGAGCGCAATGGAAACGCGGGGCTTGCCAATGTGCCCGACGTACCGCCGGCCTGGGCGGGGTTCCGCGACGTGCGCGTCCTATCGGTGCACGAAGAAAGCCCCCACGTGCGGTCGTTCGTGTTCGGTCCGGTGGACGGCGCTCCCCTGCCCGCTCCGCGCGCCGGGCAGTTCCTCGTGTTGAAGATCGATCGTCACGACGACGGTACGACCCTGCTCCGCAGCTATTCCATCTCCGATGCCTCGCACCCGGGTAGCTATCGCATCAGCGTGAAACGTGCGGAGGGCGTGGGCAGCGCGTACCTGCACGACCATGTCGAGGCCGGCTCCATCGTTTCGATCAGCGCGCCGCGCGGCACCTTCGTCCTGCCCGACGACGAGCGCCCCCTGGTCTTGTGGGGTGTCGGCATCGGCGTGACGCCGCTGCTCGCGATGCTCCACGACATCGTCGCCCAGTACAGCCGCTGTCCGCGGAAAATCTACTGGATATACGGAACGCGCGATGGCAGCGAACATCTGTTCGCGCAGGAAACACGAGAACTGCTCGGTCGACTGGATGGCGTGACCTCGCTGGTGGCCTTCAGTCATCCACGCCCAGGGGATCGCCTTGGCACGGACTTCGACGTGACCGGCCGCCTGCGTGCCACGGACCTCGTGTCGCTCGGCATCCCCAGCGATGCCCGCTTCCTGCTTTGCGGGCCGCCCTCCTTCATGCAGGAAGCACGCGATGGCCTGCGCACGCTGGGATATCCGGCCGGCTCGATACGCTCGGAACTCTTCGGGTCGAACGAATCGATGGCCCCTGGCGTGGTGAGCACGACCGTCGTTCCGCCACACCCACCGACCGGCCCGGCGGGAACCGGCCCATCGGTGTCGTTCGTACGCAGTGGCCTTTCCGTGCGCTGGGACGACCGTTTCCAGAGCCTGTTGGAACTCGCCGAGGCAAGCGACGTGCCCGTGCGCTGGTCGTGCCGTTCCGGCGTCTGCCACAGCTGCGAAAGCGGGTTGATCGGTGGGCGGACCCGATACTCCCCGGATCCCCTCCAACCGCCTGCCGACGGCGCGGTCCTCATCTGTTGCGCCACGCCGTCGACGGACATCGAGCTGGACCTGTGACGATTTACGGTGTCCCGTCGTAGGCGATGCGGGCAAAGAAATCGGGATCGATGACGAAGTGTCCGTACTTCGCATCCCAGGCCGCCGTCGGCTTGGCCGCGATGACTTCGTCCCGTGACCTACCCTCCTTCTTCAATGCCGCCACCTTGTCGCGGATACCGGCGAGCATGTCGCGAAAATCCTTTACATCGGCCTTGTTGCCGACCGGGCCGTGTCCGGGCACGACGACGGCCTTGTCGCCGATCGTCGGAAGGATGCGGTCGAGGACGCGCACCATCCCGTCGATGCCTCCGCCGTTCTCGTTATCGATGAAGGGATAGACACCGTTCCAGAACAAGTCGCCGAGGAAGATGACGTCGGCCGGCTGGATCGTCACGTAAAGGTCGGTGTCGGTATGCGACGGAACGACCTTGATAGCGGTGATGGTCTGGCCATCGACGGTCCAGTGTTTGCTCGACGCTACCACCGTTCCCGGCACGGCGGCTTTCGGCAGCGGCTTGAAGGTGAAATCCCAGTCGTCCACGCGCGTGGTCTGCGATACGCGCTTGATCGTTCCCGACGTGGCGGCCACTTGTACGTCCTTGCCCGCGAGCCAGGTATTCCCATCCGTGTGATCCCAGTGGTAGTGCGTGTTCACCAGGTAGCGGACCGGCTGCGGCCCCAACGCGTTCAGCGCCGCCTCGACGCGCGGACGGGAAACGGCGATGCCGGCATCGATCATGAACTTGCCGTCGCGGCCCGTCACGACACCGATGTTTCCCCCCGATCCCAGGAGCACGCTGACGCCATCGCGCAGGGAAACGGTTTCGATCGGCGCCGTCGCCGCCGCTTCGTTGATCTTGATGACCGGGCTGACCCGATCCGATCCCCAGACCGATACCGAAAGCATGGCTAGCGACGACCCCATCACGGCGCAGCGCGCTAGGCGCACACGGTTACGATGACCCATGGCTCTTCTCCCGTCAGGGCGCCCCGGATGGACGCTCCCCATCCAACCGCTTTTCGGGCGCCCTGGCTTGTGGGAATGCGCTATTTGGCGTGATCCATGTCCATATCGTCGTCGGGCGGCGCGGCGGCCACCATGGCCTTGTATGCCTCCGGCGACAGGCCGGGCAGCTTCTGCAGGAAGGCAACCATGCTCCAGATCGTCATGTCGTCGTGACTACCGCCCCACGCCGGCATCGCGCTCATCTTGATACCGTGCTTGATCGTCCAGAAGGCTTGCGCCGGATCGATCCGGGCCTGCGTGAGGTTCGGCGGTTGCGGGTAGAGTCCCGGGCGGATTTCCGAATCCTCCTGGCCAGGTGTCAGATGGCACCCGGTGCACATGGCCGCGTACTGTCCGGCACCCTTGAGTATCAATGCCGGATCGGACAAATCGGGGACCGCGATGTCCGACGCCCGCACTTGGATCGAACGCTGCCGCAAGGTCTCCAGCGCCGCGAACACCGGGCGGGAGTGTGGTGCGTCGGCGCCTATGTCATAGGCACCCGAGTAGATGAAGGCTCCGGCCGCGCAACCCGCCACGACCGTCACGCCCAGCACGGTGGAAAAAACGAGGGTGATTGGCTTCACGAGGATGTCCTAGAACCATAGCCGGAGGCCGGCGACGACCTGGCGGTCGAAGACGGGTTGACGATCCGCGCGAACATAATCGGCGGTGCGACCGAAGCGATCGACGAAACGGATGCCGATATAGGGCGCGAACTCCCGACGGAACTCGTAGCGCAACCGCAGGCTGAACGAGGCATCCGATACACCCCGGCCGACATGCGCTAGCGGATCGTCCTTGCCATAGGCATTGAGTTCCAGTTCCGGCTGCAGGATGAGCCGCTGGGTCAGGAAGAGATCGTATTCCGTGCGCACGCGCGCCGCGGTGCGTCCGTGTGCGCTCGCATACGCGGTCGCTTCCACTTCGAACCAGTACGGCGCCAGCCCCTGCACGCCGAACGCCGCCCAGGTACGGTTCGGTCCTGGACCGAAGTCCTGCCGAGCGCCGAGCTGGGTGCTCCAGTAAGGCGCTATCGCATGGTTCCAGAGCGCTTCGACATCGGCTTCCTCGAGCTTGCCGCCACTACGATCGCCTTCGGTGCGAAACCACAGCTTGTCGTCGTCATTGCCGTACCAGCCTTGCGCCTCCCACGCCTGCCCATTGGCATCCTTGCCATGAATCGCTTCGAGCTGGTCGATCAGGATCATCCGGTATGGACCGTTGTCGTTCATGTCCATGCCCCTCATCGAGCCATGGTCGACGCCATCGGAATAGTCGGGGCTGCGAGCGTCGGCGGGCGCATCGCCGCCTTGCATCGGCCCCATCTTCATCTCTTGCGCTCCCGCGGCCGTGGCCATGCCAAGGCCAAGCGCGGCGATCGACATCGCAAGGGGCCTCATGACACCACCACCTCGCGGAACATGCCCGCCTCCATGTGATAGAGCAGATGGCAGTGGTACGCCCAGCGGCCGGGGTTGTCCGCTGTCACGGCATAGGTGATCCGTTGCGCGGGTTGCACGTTGATCGTGTGCTTGCGCACCTGGAATTCGCCCTCCGGGCTTTCCAGGTCGCTGAACATGCCATGCAGGTGGATCGGATGATTCATCATGGTGTCGTTGACCAGGACGATCCGAACGCGCTCGCCCTTGTTGAAGTGTACTGGTGCGGCATCCGAGAACTTCACGCCATCGAACGACCACATGAAGCGTTCCATGTTGCCGGTGAGGTGCAGCTCGATTTCCCGGCCGGGCTCGCGCGGATCGGGATTGCCACCGACCGTGTGCAGGTCCGCGTAGGTGAGCACGCGGCGGCCGTTGTCACGCAGGCCGATGCCAGGATCGTCGAGGTTGGTACGCGGCATGTCCACGTGCATGTCCACGCCGGGGCCGTATTCCGTGCGCGCATGCCGCACCTTCGGCGCGCTCTCCTTCATGTGATCCATCCCGGCCATCGAACCGTGATCCATGCCAGCCATCGCACCGTGGTCCATGCCCGACATGCCCGACATGCCCGACATACCGTCGTGATCCATGTCCTTCATCGGCTTCGTGCCGCCCCCCATCGCACCCATCGCACCCATCATGTCGCCCATGCTCAGCCACTGGCGCGGATCGACCGACGGTACCTCGGCCTCCATTCCCGGTCGCGGCGACAACGTGCCGCGCGTGTAGCCACTGCGGTCGATCGACTGCGCGAAGATGGTGTACGCGACCTCTTCCTCGGGTTCCACCAGAACGTCGTATGTCTCCGCCGTAGAAATGCGGAATTCGTCGATCGGCACGGGCAACACATCCTGGCCGTCGGCGGAGATCACGGTCATCTTCAGGCCAGGAATGCGAACGTCGAAGATCGTCGACGACGAGCCGTTGATGAAGCGCAGGCGGATCTTTTCGCCCGGCTTGAACTGTCCGGTCCAGTTGCCCGCGGCCGACATGCCATTCATGAGATAGGTATACGCCGCGCCCGACACGTCGCTCAGGTCGGAGGGGTTCATGCGCATGGTGTTCCACATCTTGCGCATCTCCAGCGCCTGCCCCCATCCCTTTTCTCGCACATCGCGGAAGAACCGTGACGCCGTGGGCTGCGCATAGTTGAAGTAGTCGCTCTGCTGCTTCAGGCGCAGGAAGATCCGCTCCGGGTCCATGTCGGTCCAGTCGCTGAGCATGATCACGTAGTCGCGGTCGCTACGGTAACGGTCCGGTCCGGCCGGCTCGATCACCAGCGGGCCATACAATCCCGTCTGCTCCTGGAAGCGGCTGTGCGAGTGATACCAGTAGGTACCCGCCTGGCGCACGTCGAACCGGTAGACGAAGGTTTCGCCCGGACCGATGCCGTCGAAGCTGATGCCCGGCACGCCGTCCTGGTCGAACGGCAGCACGATTCCGTGCCAGTGAATCGATGTCGGCGTGCGTAGCCGGTTGGCCACGCGCAACGTCACCGTGGTTCCTTCCTTCCAGCGAAGGATCGGACCCGGAATGCCGCCATTGACGGTGACCGCGGTACGCGGCGCGCCGGTGATGTTCACCGGCGTCTCGGCAATGTCGAGGGAAAAATCGGTGCCACCAAGCACCGTCGGATGGCCGGGGTTGGTCAAGGCCCAGGCGGACGATGGGCGCAACAAGCCCATGCCGGCGGCGACGCCGCCAACGGCGAGGCCCGCTACGAAACGCCGTCGCGAGGCGTGCACTGGTTCGAAAGAACCGGGGTATGTCATACGGATGTTCCACGAATACGATGCGCGGCCGGAGGCCGCATGGCGCGGCCGGCGCAGTCGTCGTCGCAAGGGAACGACGGAATGCCCGGCGCGGGTGAAAGCGTCGGCGGAGGATCAGGCGGCGGGTGGACGCAGCGGTGGCCCGTACCCGGCCTGGGGAGCGGCGCGAACGCCGGCAGCGAAGATCGTGACGGTCGTCGGCGGTGTATCGCCGAGCGCGAACGCACTAGCAGGAAGCACGCTGGTGCAGGCAGGCGTGCAATGGCATGCCTGCCCGGGGCTATGACAGCAGTTGCCATCGTGGTCGTTGCAACCGCCCTCGTCCGACGACACCATGCGCGTCGACGCATGCTGCACGTGCATGCGATGCACGCCCGGTCCCGGCGTGGCGTGCATGTCCGTCGACCACGCCGGTGCGACGCTCACCATCGCCCACGCCAACCAGGCGAACACCCAGAGGGCGCGTCGGCGGCGATAACGATGGAAGAAGGCATGCATGCCGACAGCTTATGCCCCCGAAGCGATGCCCTCAACTCTGGAGCCGGGTCCAATGCGGTGTACCTCGACGGTCACGTGGACCAGTTCGTCGTGAATGGCCAGCGCGCGCCGGTAATAGTCGCCATCGACATCGGCGGTCGTGGTGATTTCGAGAACCACGGCGAACTTGCCCTTGCCGACACGCCATACATGGATGTCGTCGATGACGGCCTCGTGGCGATCCTCCGCGATCACCTGGCGGATTTCATCGACGACCGGCGCGTCCATCTCCGCGTCGAGCAAGACCCGGCCGCTGTCACGCAAGAGACCCCATGCCCACACGGTGACCAGGACCGCGCCCAGCAAACCCATCACCGGGTCCATCCAGCGTGCGCCCCAGGTCATGCCGGCGATCAGGGCGACGATGGCGAGGACGGACGTGGCTGCATCCGCTAATACGTGCATGTACGCCGAACGCAGGTTCAGGTCGTGGTGGGCATGCGCGGCATGCGCGTGCCCGTGATGATGATCGTGGTCGTGATGGTGATGATGATGGTCGTCGCGCAGCAACCAGGCGCAGACCAGGTTCACCAGCAGGCCGACCACGGCGATCGCGATGGCCTGCTCGTAGTGGATCGGCAATGGCGTGAACAGGCGCTCCGCGGACTGGAAGGCCATCAGCCCCGCCACGCCGAGCAACAGGATCGCGCTGGAATACCCGCCCAGGATCTCGATCTTCCACGTACCGAAGGCGAAACGGCGGTCGTGCGCATAACGTCTCGCACAGACATAAGCGAACGCGGACAGCCCCAGGGCCAGCGCATGCGAACTCATGTGCCAGCCGTCGGCCAGCAAGGCCATGGAGTTGTAGTACCAGCCACCGGCGATCTCGACCACCATCATCGCGGCCGTGAGCAGCACGGCGCGCCGGGTGTTGCGCTCGGCCATCGGGTTGCCTTCGTCGAACGCGTGGCTATGCGTTCGCGAGGCAGTGGTGGCTTGGATCGACATGGCGGATGCCCGTGCTTGAGGAAGTGCCCATGATAGGCCCCGGGCCATCACGCCGTCCGGTGTTGCGGCGCACGATGGGCACGACCCGCGCCCACGGCCGCTGGCGGGTTCCCGCCATGTGTTGTCGGGCAGGGATCGCCGGGAATCCTCTGATTTATGGCTATTTCGTGACATGGCCTGGAGGCGTCGCCTGGCTCGCCCGAGGGTCGCGGGCATCGCGACTCCCACCGCCACTCGATCGTGCGACGCAGCAAAACATAACTGAAAGATGAACCAGTCATTAGACATTCGTGCACGAATCAGCCGACAAATCTAACGATTAACTTACGTTTCGGCCTCATTAGCGCCATACACGCGTCGGTTACTTGACGCAGGTCGCAAAACTGGCGCCTTTCGCTTTGAGGCATCCGCCGCCCCGTCTATGCTCAAACCTTCCATCGATCTCCGTCCCCGAGTGGGCGCGGGCGGAATCGGTGCCGGCGAAGGACATCGTGCAAAGGCACGAGTGGCGTCGGCGCGGCATCGTCATCGCCCGCCATCGAATAGACGCTCGCCTCATGACCCGAGTGGCGCATCCACGTGATGCGCGATGCGCTTGCGTGCTCGAAAGACGCACGGTTTCGGCTGCGCGAAACACCGGAAAACAAGGCAAAAGTGGCTTCGGCATGCGTTTCGGCCCATTCATACTCGGTGCGCTATAAACGTTTGGCCGTCCATTCATTTTCAGGAAAATCGCTGCCGCATGACGACGAAGATTGATCAGGCCCACGACGACGACACCATCGATCTCAATGCGTTGCTCGGCACGTTGCTTGATCACAAATGGTTGATCGTCGCCATCACCGGGACGTTTTTCGTGGCGGGAGTCCTCTACTCGCTGCTCGCCACGCCTATCTACCAGGCGACCGCGATCGTGCAGGTCGAGCAGAAGACGCCCAGCCTTCCCGGGCTCAGCGATCTCACCCAATCGTTGGGCACCACCGCGTCGCAGGCGACCACCGAAATCGCCTTGATCACCTCGCGACTGGTCATCGGGCAGGCGGTGAACGACCTGCGCCTGGACATCCAGACGCAACCCCAGCGCATGCCCGTGCTGGGCGATTACCTGTCGCGAAGCTATAAGCCCAGCCAACTCGGTCCCGTGCGTTTCGGCCTGAGCCGCTATGGCTGGGGCGGCGAAGTGGTGGACATCTTCAAGCTCGACCTGCCCGACGCCATGGTCGGCAAGAAGCTCGAGTTGCGCGCCGGCGACAATCACCGCTTCAGCCTCTACGACGACGACGGCAAGCGCCTCATCGAGGGCATCGTCGGGCAGCTGGTCCGCGCCAACGGCATCACGATGCAGATCAGGCAGCTCACGGCCAACCCGGGAACGCGCTTCGACGTCGTCACGCAGCCGACCCTGACCACCATCAGCCGCTTGCAGACGGACGTCGTGGCGCTGGAGCAAGGCACGGACTCGGGCATCATCGGCCTGACCTACAACAACGCCGATCCCGATCTCGCGCAGAAAGTGCTCGATCGCATCACCACCGCCTATGTTCGCCAGAACGTGGAGCGCAATTCCGCCGAGGCCGCGAGCCAGTTGCAGTTCGTCAAGGACCAGCTGCCCAAGGTGCGCCAGGAACTCGACCGGGCACAGGCGGCGATGAACGTCTTCCAGACCCAGTCGCACTCCGTCGACCTCAGCATGCAGACCAAGGGCCTGCTCGACCAGATCGTCGCGGTGGAGAACAACATCCAGCAGCTGCACCTGCAGGAAGCCGATATCGACCGCCGCTTCACCCATGACCACCCGGCATACAAGGCCTTGCAGCAACAGATGGGCCAGCTTCAGGCGCAGAAGGCGCAGATGCAGAAGCAGGTCGGCGACCTGCCGGACACGCAGCAGCAGTTGCTCAAGCTCAACCGCGACGTGCAGGTCAGCAGCAACACCTACACCAGCCTGCTCAACCAGGCGCAGCAACTCGACATCGCGCGTGCCGGCACCGTGGGCAACGTGCGCATCGTGGACACCTCGGCGGTGGACAAGACCCTGCCGGTGCAGCCGCGCAAGGCCCTGGTCGTCATCATCGCCACCTTCCTGGGCGGATTCCTCGCACTCGCCTTCGTCTTCCTTCGCCAGATACTCAACCGCGGCATCGAAGATCCAGCGATCATCGAGGACCTCGGCCTTCCGGTGTACGCCTCGGTTCCGCTCAGCGATGGCCAGACCGCGCGTTCGACGCGGACACGCCACGGCCATGGCCACGGCGGCCGCGGCCCCTTGCTGGCCATCAGCGACCCCGCCGACCTTGCCGTCGAGGCGATCCGCAGCCTGCGCACCAGCCTGCACTTCGCGCGGCTAGAGGCCAAGAACAACATCCTGATGATTACCGGCTCCAGCCCCTTCGCCGGCAAGACCTTCGTCTCGGCGAACCTGGCCGCGGTGATCGCCCAAGCGGGACAGCGCGTCCTGCTGGTCGACGGCGACATGCGCCGCGGTACCCTGCACCACCTCCTCGGCATGGAAACCGGGCAAGGCCTGTCGGACATCCTGGTCGGCGGTGCGGAAATCGCCGCCGTGAAGAAGAAGGGGCCGCTGGCGAACATCGATTTCATCAGCCGCGGGCGCGTGCCGCCCAACCCGTCCGAACTGCTGATGCACGAGAACTTCACCCAGTTCATCGCCGAGGTCGTACCCGCCTACGACCTGGTCATCATCGATACGCCGCCGATCCTGGCGGTCACCGATGCGGCCGTGATCGGCCACCACGCCGGCACCAGCCTGATGGTCGCCCGCTTCGGACTGAACAAGGCGCGTGAACTGGCCCTGGCGAAACAGCGCTTCGAACAGAACGGTGTCTCCCTGAGGGGCGCGATCTTCAATGCCGTGGAACACCGGGCCGCCGGTTACTCCACCTACGCCTACTACAAGTACAAGGCCGACCCGGCCTGAACCGTCCCATGAACAAGGGGGCACTGCATGAATCAAGGACTATGGCGCGCATCCTGATCGTCGGAAACCACACCTGCGGCAATCGCGGCGATTGCGCGATCCTGCGCGGCCTGCTGGAGTGCCTGGAAGACGTGTTGCCGGAAAGCCGGATCGACGTCACCAGTCGCTTCCCGGTCAGTTCCGAGTACCTGCTCGGCCGGCCGCTGCTGACCGACACGTTGAACAGCTATTACCAGGAGGCGGGTAAGGGGCGTTTCGGCGCCATCCGCTCGCTTCTGCTGCGAAGGCTGGTGCCACGCCTGTTGCACGGGCACCTCAACCGCCGCTGGTGGGCGCGCTGGCTGCCGCTTCCCCGGCGTCATCGCGAGTACATCGAGTCGCTGAAAGCGTACGACCTGGTGATCCAGGTGGGTGGCTCTTTCTTCGTCGATCTCTACGGCGCCACCCAGTACGACCAGGTCAGCTGCGCCCTGCTCGCCGGGCTGCCTACCTACCTCATCGGGCACAGCGTCGGGCCCTTCCAGCACGCGTTCTTCCGCAAGGTCTCGCAGGACGTGATGACGCGGGTGGATGCGCTGGCCTTGCGCGAGGAAGTCAGCGCGCGGCACATGCAGGACAGCAGCATCCCGCAGGACAAGGTGCGCTGGGCATCGGACACCGCGTGGCTCGTGCATCCGGGCGAACCGGTAGCGGTCGACACCGCGCGCCCGACGGTCGCGGTCACCTTCCGCGAACTGGCGCCGTTCGACAAGCGGCTGGGCGTGACCCAGGCCCAGTACGAGACCGCTTTCGCCGAGCTGCTCGACGCGGTGATCGAAGCGGGTTACCGGATCGCGGCGTTTTCCACCTGCACGGCGATCGACGGCTATCCCAAGGACGACCGGATGATCGCGCTCAAGGTGCGGGCGCGCCTGCGCCACCCCGAGGCCTGCCACGTCGAGATGAACGAACTCAACGACGTGGAACTCGGCCGGAGGCTGGGCGCCTGCGTCCTCACGATCGGCACGCGCCTGCACAGCGCGATCATCTCGATGAACTTCGGCACGCCTTCCGTCGCGCTCAATTACGAGCACAAGTCCGAAGGCATCATGAAGCGCCTCGGCGTGGACGACCTGGCGATGCCCGTGCCGTCCCTGCTCGACGGCAGCCTGCGCGCCAAGGTGCTGGAACTGCTCGGCGACGAGACCCTGCGTCCGAGGGTGGCGGCGGCCGTGGCCCGTGAAAAGGCGTTCGCGCGGGAGTCCCTCCTCTCGACGCTCGCGATAGGGCCCTGACATGACGATCCTGTTCGTCCTTCCCGAGTTTCCCAAGTATTCGGAAACCTTCGTGATCGACCAGATCGTGGGCCTGCTCGACCGCGGCTTCGATGTGCGCATCCTCGCCATCAGCCGCGGCCCCGCGCCCGCACCCGGAGACATCGTGGCGACGCGCGGATTGATGGAGCGCGCCACCTTCATCTTCGACCATTCCGCCAGCGCGTCACGCGGCTGGCAGATCCTGCTGCAACGCCTTCGCCACGTGGTGCCGGGCCTGCCGAGTGCACGGGTGCGCCGGGCCCTGTCGGTTCGACTGTACGGCCATGCCGCGAAGTCGCTGGTGCTCGCCGGCGCAGTGCGGCGCTTGCGCGAGCCGCTCAAGGCGGACGCCATCATCGCGCACTTCGGTCCCACCGGCGTGCTCGCGACGAACCTGCGCGCGCTGGGCCTGATCGAGGGGCCGATCTATACGGTGTTCCATGGTTACGACCTGTCGCGGCACAGCGTGCTCGCGCGCCACGCCGACGACTACCGGCGCCTGTTCGCCAGCGGCGAGCGGATGCTGCCGATCAGCACGCGCTGGCAGCGCAAGCTGGAGGCGCTGGGCTGCGCGCCGGAGAAGATCCAGGTCCATCGCATGGGCGTCGACCTGGACAGCTTCCGTTTCCAGCCACGCACGAACGATGCGCCATCGCCATCGCGGCCCTTGCGCGTGCTGAGCGTCGCACGGCTGGTCGAGAAGAAAGGCGTGACCTATCTCTGCGAAGCCGTGGCCCGGCTCGCGAAGCGCGATGTCCCGGTCGAGCTGGAAATCATCGGCGACGGCCCGTTGCAGCAGGAGCTGGAGCGTTTCGTCGCACGGCACGGGCTGGATCAGCGCGTCTTCATTCGCGGCCGCCGCGACAAGGCCTATGTGCAGGCCGCACTGCGCCGGGCGGACGTGTTCGCCCTGCCCAGCGTCACGGCCGCGGACGGCGACCAGGAAGGCATTCCGGTGTCGCTGATGGAGGCCATGGCCAGTGGCGTGCCCTGCCTGTCCACGGTGCATAGCGGCATTCCCGAACTGATCGAAGACGGGCAATCGGGTTGGCTGGTACCCGAGCGCGACGTGGATGCGCTGGCCGACAAGCTCGCCCGTATCCAGCGGGGGGAATACGACTTGCCGGCGATCGCCGGAAGCGCGCGTGCCACCGTCGAAAGCCGCTTCAATCAGAGCCGGTTGCACGACCAGCTCGCCGCGCAATTGGCCTAGGAGCGCATGCCGATGCCCTCCGCCAGACGCGATGCCCTATGGACCGTCGGTTCGACCGTGGTCAGCGCGGCGAGCCAGCTGCTGCAGATCGCGGTGCTGGCCCATCACGTCGATGCGCACCTGCTGGGCGCGCTGGCGATCGTCAACGTCGTCAACGCGATCGCCACCTTGTTGCAGGACATGGGCCTCAGCAGCTACCTCATCCATCGGCAAAGCATCACCCGCCACGAACGCACCTCGCTGTACATGATCAGCGCGGGTCTCGGCCTCATGTCCGCTCTGGTGCTGTTCGGCATCTCCTATGCCGTGGCCTATTTCTATGGCTCGGACGTGCTGGGTCATCTGTTACGGCTGTCCACGGTCAACTTCGTACTGCTCGGGTTGGCCGCTCAGTACCAGGCGAGCCTCATCAAGACCTTCCAGTTGCCGCGGCTGGCGCGAATCGAGGTGATCGGGCGCCTGTCCGGCCTGGGCACCCTGTTGCTGCTGGTGCTCCAGTTCGGCGCGTCGATCGAGGCCGCCGTCTACGCGATGATCGTGAACAGCCTGGTGCGCCTGGTGTGTTTCGTGGCCGTGGCCGATCGTGACTGGCACCCTGGCCGGGGCTACGACCGTGGAATCATCCGCCAGGCCCTGCGCTATGGCGCGTTCCAGCTCGGTTCCCAGGTCATCAACCAGCTGCGCAGCCAGGCCGACCAGATCATCCTCGGCAAGTTTCTCGGCCTCGCCTCGCTCGGCGTGTATTCGCTCGCCAAGGAACTGGTGTTGCAGCCGACCAAGCTGATCATGCCCGTGGTCCAGCGGCTCGCCCTGCCCCGGCTGGCGACGCGCCAGGACGACCCGCTGGCGTTGCGTCACGCCTATCTGGTGGGATTGCGCGGGGTGTCCGTCTTCAGCAGCGGCGTGTTCATCATGCTGGCGGTGTTCGCGCCGCCCGCGGTGACGATCCTCTACGGGCATCGCTACACCGGCGTGGCCGAACTCATCCCGCTGATGCTGTTGTTCGGCATGCTGCGCCCGCTCGGCTCGCTCATCGGAGCCCTCAGCCAGAGCCTGGGCCGTTCGGACATCGAGTTCGCCTGGAACCTGAAGATCGGCGGCATCACCTTGCTGGTCAGCGTGCTCGGCGCCCTGTCGCGCTCGCTCGAAGTCATGGCGGTGGCGCTGGCGATCAGCCAGCTGCTGGCCACGGTGCTGTCTTACTACTTCTTCTCCTCGAAGATCATCAGCCTTACCGCGCGTGAATTCTTCCAGTCATGGACGGTGGAGAGCTTCGTGCCCTACGCCTTCCTGATGCTGGCCGTCTTCATCTACCAGGGCGACGACTGGAAGGCCAGCGCGGTACGCCTGGCGCTGGTGACGCCGCCGCTGCTCTGGGTGGTTTGGCGCGCCCGGCATACGCTCCTGAACCGGCATCCACAGACTCAACGCATCCAAGGAACGAGGCCGACATGACACCCCTGGTGAGCGTATACATCCCTACCCGCAATCGCTCGACGCTGCTGCGCCGTGCGATCGACTCCGTGCTGGCCCAGACCTATCCGGAAATCGAGGTTCTCGTTTGCGACGAGGCCTCCACGGACGATACCGCCGAGGTCGTGGCCGGGTATGCGCGCCGCTATCCCGGCAAGTTCACCTATCTGCGCAACGAGACGCCACAGGGCGCATGCCGTGCGCGCAACCGCTGCATCGAGCAAGCCATCGGGACATACGTCACCGGGCTCGACGACGACGACCTGTTCCATCCACAGCGCATCGCGTGTCTGGTCGATCTCTATCGCCGCCACTCCCCGTCGTTCGCATGCAGCCGCTTCAAGTACTTCCAGGCCCCGGAGCAGATCGAGCGCCTGCGCGAGCGCCGTTTCAGCGAAGCGGAGCTGGGCAAGGTGGACAAGCTCACCCTGCCGGCCTTGCTGTACGCGAATCTCGCCGGCAACCAGGTGCTGACCGAGTTGTCGCGCATGCGCGAACTCGGCGGCTTCGACGAATCGATGCCCTCGTGGCAGGACTACGACATGTGGATACGCCTCGCCGACCGCTACGGCACGGCCGTGTGCACGCGGCAGCTGCTTTCTTTCGTCGACGACGACCGGTCTCGGGCGCGCATCCGCAATTCGAGCCGGCGCGCCGAGGGCAGCGAACGCTTCATCGCCAAGCACGCGCGGCTGATGAGCGCGGACCAGCAGCGCAACCACCGCAATATCCAGTACGTGATGAACCGGCAACGGCCATCTCTTGGCGAGATCGCCCGCAACATTTCCCTGGGTGGATACAAGTCGACCCTTAAGGTCCTTCTCCACAAGTTCTTCGGCGTCGCAATCGGTTGATTCGGATGACGATGCTGATAAATCGCACTCGCGCCGCGGCGGTCACGTTGATGGCCATGATCTTCGTGCAGGTGCCCCTGACGCATAGCACGACCAGCAAGTCGCACGTCAACGTCTACCACATCCTCCTGCTGTTGATGCCGCTGCTCTACCTGCCCGCCGTACGCTATCTCAAGTTGAACCCGGCGACGGCCTTCATCGCGACGATGATGGGCACGTCGCTGGCCGCGGCGGCCACGTATGGCGGCGGCATGCGCTCCACGCTGATCGTGTTCGTCGCCATGGCGTATTTCCTGGGCGTGGTGTTCGGCCGCAAGTTGCAAGACGTTGAGCTGCGCAAGATCTTCGTGTGGATACTCGGCTGCTGCATCGTCTTCATCATCCTGCGCGACGCCATCTATGCAGGCCAGCTGGGCGCGGTGTACGCCCGCAGCGAAGGGGCCTCCGGCATCCTCTACATGTCCACGGGCGGACGCAACATCGAGGCAAGCCTGCTGGCCTTGCTGTCGATCCTCCTGCTCGGCACGCGCGTCTATCCGATCGCCGCGGGAATCGCCTTGCTGACCAGCGGGATGATGCTGTCGCGCGCGGGCCTGCTCGGCGCGGCGGTGTCCATCGGCATCGCGGCCTATCGCGCGCGCAAGACCCGTCACTACTACCTGTATACCTTCCTCGGCATAGCCATGATGGTGCTGATCGCGGGACTGGTGCTGTCGTCGGTCATCGACATTCCCGTGCTGGACCGCTTCAACCTCCAGGCCGAGACGCAACTCGAGCACAAGAACGTGGGTCGCCTCGCGCTGTGGAACAGCGCCGCCGCCGCGTTGGAGCAGAACCTGCTTGGTTACGGCGTGGGCAACGGCGTGCCGCTGATGGAACAGATATCCGGCCTCACCTTCGTCGAGAACAACGTCCACAACATCTACCTGCAATTCCTGCTCGAAGGTGGCGTGCAGTCGCTGTTGCTGTTCCTGGCGCTGGTGGCGCACATCTTCTTTCGGCCGGCCGAGGGGCAACAGCGCAACATCAAGGCCTTCCTGCTGTGTTACCTGATGCTGGCCTTCATCGAATTCAGTGGATACGAGGCCTACTTCTGGTTCTTCGTCGGCATGTTCTACGCGCGCACCGACGCGCGACGCGCCCAGGCGCGGATCGATGCCACCGCCCGGAAAGCATCCCAGCTGTCGCCACCCCACCCGGCCCCGACCCATGCTTGACGATTTCCGCGCGGACGTCCGCCGCCTCCGCTCCCTGCCCGGCTACCGGGGCATGGTCTGGTGGATGCTCGACCAGTCCTTCTGGGTGATCCTCTGCTACCGGCTGATCGCCACGGCCCGCGGCACGCGCCTGCACACCCCGCTGCGCATCCTGGAGAAGGTCGCCGAATTCGTCTTCAAGTGCTACCTGCCGACCACCGCCACGATCGGGCCGGGCCTGGTGATCTACCACGCCTTCGGCATCATCGTGAACGGCAAGACCACGATAGGCGCCAACTGCACGATGTACGCCCGTGTGTGCATCGGCAACCGCTGGCCGGGCGACGGCACGCCGGTCATCGGCGACAACGTCATCATCGGCACGGGCGCCTGCATCTTCGGGCCCGTGGTCATTCCGGACAACTTCGTGGTGAAGGCCAACGAGGTCATCACTCCTTCCTCGCTGCGCGGCAGCACCGATCGTTCTTCCCCTACCACGCCCCCCGCTGGAGCATCGTCATGAACGCCGCCGACGTGAGATTGTCGATCATCATCATCACCTGGAACGAAAGGGAGAACCTGGAACGCTGCCTGCTCTCGCTGATGGACAAGGTGGACTTCGAACGCGACGAGGTGATCGTCGTCGACAACGGATCGCGCGACGGCAGCGCCGAGTTCGTCGCCACCTTGCCGCAGATCCGCTACTTCCCGCTGGAACGCAACTTCGGCGTGGGCCCGGCGCGCAATCGCGGGCTGTTCCTGGCACGCGGCAAGTACTGCATGACCCTGGACAACGACACCATTTTCCTGACGGAAGATCCCGGCACCATCGTCGACTCGTTCTTCCAGGCGCATCCCGATGCCGGCGTGGTCGGCTTCCAGCTGCTCAATGTCGACCGCACCCGCCAGGATTCGACCCGGCGCTTTCCGCGCTTCTACCAGCCGATCGCGGCGCGCATCCCCATCAGCCGTCAGCTCGGCTTCGTCAAACGTGAACTCGAACGGCACCTGATGCTCGACACGCGTTTCGACGATAGCAACGACCCGCTTGAGGTCGACTACGTGCTGGGCGCCAACCAGACCTTCACCAAGGACGTCGCGGCCCTCCTGATGGGCTACGACGACCGGATCTTCTTCGGTCCGGAAGACGCGGAGTTCTGCGTGCGCACGCGCAAGATGGGCCTGCGCAACTATTACAGCCGGAAGATCTCCATCGTGCACGACTACAAGCGGCGCACGCGCAAGTTCTCGAAGCTGACCATCAAGCACCTCGCCGGTTTCGCCTACATGCTCAAGAAGCATGGCGGCGTCTACCGCTATTCATTGAGCGAGCGTCGCTGACGCCCGGAGGTAACCGCATGCATCGTCGGACTTTTCTTTGCCGGTCGCTATGGGCGGGCGTCGCCCTCGCCGCCCTGCCGCTGGACGAGGTCTTCGCCGCCACCGCGGGCAAGAGCTATTACGTCGACGGCACGGCGGGAAACGACCGGCATGACGGCGGCAGTCCCGGCCAGGCCTGGCGCAGCCTGGACAGGCTCAACCAGGCGAGCTTCGGCCCCGGCGACAAGATCCTTTTCAAGCGTGGTGGAGACTATCCCGGTGTCTTCCAGCCGAAGGGCTCGGGGCGCGACGGCGCGCCCATCGTCGTCGATGCCTACGGCGAAGGCGCCCCGCCGCATCTGCATGCGGACGGCCGCGCCCCTTCCACCGTACGCCTGCAGAACGTCGAGTACTGGACCGTGCGCAACCTGGCCATCTCCAACCAGGGTCCGCAACCGGGGCCCCGCCGGACCGGCGTGCACCTGTTTCACCAGGACTTCGGCATCGCCCATGGCATCGTGCTGCAAGGCCTGCACATCCACGACGTCAATGGCTCGCCCCTCAAGCAGCAAGGTGGCGGCAGCGCCATCCTCGTCGAGGCGAAGGGCACGGGCCGCCCCACGCGTTACCAGGACCTGAAGATCGTCGACAACACGATCGAGCGCAGCGAGCGCGACGGCATCCTCTTCCTCGCCGCCGGCAACCGCACGGGCGGCCTGGCCACGGGCGTGATCGTGCGAGGGAATCGCATCAGCGAAGTGCCCGGCGATTGCATCCTGGTCAAGGGTTGCGACGGCGCCCTGGTCGAGCGCAACACGGTGAGCCACTGCGGTGAGCTGCCTCGCGGCGAGGCGGCCGCCGGCATCTGGCCATTCGATTGCGACAACACCCTGATCCAGTACAACGAGGTCAGCGACCACAAGGCCTATGCCGACGGCCAGGGCTACGATGCCGATTTCCGCTGCCGCAATACGGTGATCCAGTACAACTACAGCCACGACAACGCCGGCGGCATGGCCCTGGTCTGCAACGACGGCCGTGGCGGCGACAAGATCGGCAATACCGGAACGATCGTACGCTTCAATGTGAGCATCAACGACGCCCTGCGCAAGACGGGCAGCGCTTCGCTGCGCATCTCGGGCCCGGTGGACGGCAGCCAGATCTACAACAACATCATCATCATTCCCCAGAAGCCCATCCCCGACGCGGAGGTCACCGTTTTCAAGGCGACCAGCTGGAAGGGCGTGCCGAACAGCACGGCCATTCACGACAACATCGTCGTGGCCCCGCGTGCGCCCGGCGTGGAGATGCAACTGGCGACGCAGACGAAGCTCGGCGAGAACCACTTCTACGACGCCGGCAAAGGCGGCGGCACATCCTTCACCAAGGCCGACGACGCCATGCTGGACCGCTTCAGGACACACCGCCCGTCGCTCGCCCAGGTCAACGCGCTGGTCAAGGCATGCTTCGCCAACGGCAAGCCCGTACCCAACGCACTGGATCTCATCGCGCGGCTGACCTGACCTGGTTTCGGGTCAGCCCGCCGCGCCTTCCGCCGAACGGGCATCGCGCGCGCGGCGTGCCGCCAGCGCTTCGATCACGCGCTTGCCCAGCGCCTGCCCCGGCACCTCGACGAAGCGGTAGGTCACGCTCGATACCAGCACCGTACCCGCCAGCGCGAGCACCGCCGTCGCCACGAAGTAGAGGTCGGGGCTCAGGCGTTCGCCGGCGTGCACCGCCGCCAGCACCTTGCGCGCCACCTGAAGCATGAAGAAATGCGTCAGGTAGCCGCTGAAGCTGATCTTGCCGATGTGCTGCAGCGGGCGATTCACCAGCCAACGGTAGGGTTGGCGAAAGAGACACAAGGCCAGCAACGCGAAGGCCGCCGCGTATACGAACACCGCCCGTGGGTCATCCAGCCACTGCGGCGCGAGTGCCAGGATGGCCACCGAAAGCACGAACCAGCAGGCATTGCGCCGGCGGTCGCCCTCGCGGAAGAAAGCCGACAGCTTTCCGGCGTGGCCGAACATCACGAAATAGGCGCAGATACCGAACAGGAAGACGGGCAACTGGTTGGGCAACCACACGAACACGTAGCGCTGCCACAGATCCGCGTCGTCGATCGGCGGGTGGCGAAGCAACCACGGCCAGGTAAGCACCGCGAGCAGCAGGAACGCCGCCAGCGCGGCCAGCGCCCGCGGAAAGCTGCGCAACGCCAGGAACACCAGCGGAAAGACGATGTAGAACGACATCTCGACGCCGATCGACCAGCCACCAGGGACCACGTCGTTGGCGCCCAGCAACCAGGCCGGGTTCCATCCATTGGTGAAGCTCAACGTGCCGAGCACCGTGCCCAGGGGTGGCAGTGCCTGTCCTTTCATCAGCACGGGAGCAAGGCAATACACGCCGAACGCGAGATAGAACATCGGTGCGATACGGAACACCCTTCGCACATAGAAGTTCAGCCACGGCGTGTCTTCCCGGGTGCGCTTGCCTGCCGAGAGGAACAGGGTCAGCGCGCTGACCACGAAGAACAGTTGCACGCCGCGCGCACCCTGTGCCGCATAACGGCTGAGCCACGGCGACATCAGCGCCTGGTGGCCCATCGCCTGGTAGATTTCCACGTTGCGCTGGGCGTGGCTGAGCAGCACGCCAACGATCGCCAGGCCACGCAGCGCATCGATGAAGTCGAGCTGAACTTTCGGCTGCGCCTGCACGGTCAGAAGCGCGGCTGGAGGTGCCACTGCCACGCGCTGGCGAGGATATCGTCCAGCACCGTGATCCGTGGCTGCCAGCCAAGGCGCCGGCGGGCTTGCAGGCTCGACGCCACCAGCGTCGCGGGATCGCCGGGACGGCGCGGTGCGAACGCATGCGGCACCGGCCTTCCCGTGACGCGTTCGGCAGCCGCGATCACCTCGCGTACGCTGAAACCCTCGCCGTTGCCGAGGTTGAACGTGAACGCGCCTTCGTTCTCCTCCAGGAACTGCACGGCCAGCAGGTGCGCCGAGGCGAGATCGTTCACATGGACGTAGTCACGCACGCAGGTGCCGTCACGCGTGTCGTAGTCGTCGCCGAATACCTTCAGGGCGGCGCTCTGGCCGAGCACGGCCTTCAATACATTGGGAATCAGGTGGGTTTCGGGGTCATGCGCCTCGCCGATGGAGGCCGAGGGATCGGCACCGGCCGCGTTGAAGTAACGCAGCGCCACCGAGCGTAGCCCGTATGCACGGGCCGCATCGCCCAGCACTCGCTCGATCATCAGCTTGCTCTGGCCGTACGGATTGATCGGGTCGGTGGGATGCGACTCATCGATGGTGTCGCTCCTGGGATGCCCGAACACCGCAGCCGTCGAGGAAAAGACCAGTCGCTGGATGCCGGCTTCGCGCATGGCGGCCAGGAGCACCAGGGTGTTGCCCACGTTGTTCCGGTAGTACTGGTAGGGATCGATGACCGACTCACCGACCAGGGACCGGGCGCAGAAATGGATCACCGCGTCGAACTTGTGCGTGGCGAACAAGCGCCACAAGGTCACCGCGTCGCCGATATCGCCATGAACGAACGGCACGTCGGCATCCACCGCTTCGCGGTGGCCCGTCGAAAGGTCGTCGTAGACGACGACCTCGTGCTCATTCGCGACCAGGTATCGCACCATGTGCGAACCCACGTATCCCGCGCCGCCACAGATCAGAAACTTCAAAGATTGCCTCAGTTCGCGATTGAAATGTTGGGGGAGCGCGATCGAATCGCGCTCCTAGCCGGTCTCTTCACTGGCCGTGTTGGCCGTAGCCGCAGGCATCGAGGGTCCGGCGGGGAGCGGCACCGATGCGCTCGCCTCGCTATGGATGAAGCCCTTGAAGATGGTCAGGAAGATGATGCGGAGATCGAACGCCAGCGACCAGTGATTGATGTAGTAGAGGTCGTACTCGATGCGCTTCACCAGGTCGGTATCGCCGCGCCACCCGTTGATCTGTGCCCATCCCGTGATGCCGGCCTTGACCAGGTGCTTGTGCATGTAGCCGGCGATCTCGCCCTTGAACTTCTCCACGAACATGGGTCGCTCGGGGCGCGGTCCCACGATGGACATGTCGCCGCGGAGCACGTTGATGAACTGCGGCAGTTCGTCGAGGCTGGTTTGCCGGATGAAGCGGCCGAAGCGCGTCGTGGTTTTACTCTGCGCATTGCCCCACTGGACACTCTTATTCTTCTCCATGTCCACGGGCATGGAACGGAACTTCAGCATCTCGAATTCCTTGCCGTCCAGGCCGACGCGGACCTGCCGGTAGAGCACCGGACCGGGGCTGGAAAGCTTCACGCCGATCGCGAGGAACAGCATCAACGGACTGATCATCAACAGGATGGCGCCGGCGATGATTCGATCCTCGATGGCTTTCAGTATCCACGCATGCCCATGCAAAGGGCTCTCGCGAAGGGTAACCAGAGGCACGCCCGCGCAATCTTCCATGCGGTGGTTGATCAACTGCCTGCCCAGCAGGTCCGGCACGAACTTGACCGTCAACACGCGCTCGTCCATGCGATCGAGCACGTAGCTGATCGCGCGGTTCGCGCTCACGGGCAAGGCGACCAGCACCTGGTCCCATTCGCCACGATCGAGGATCTCATCGAGATGCAGGAGTGAACCGGCCAAGGGCACGTTTGGCGGAACGCCGTGATCGTGGCTGGTCTTGACGTACGCGGTGATCTTCATGCCGAGACCGAGGTTGTCTTCGACCTGACGAACCATGTGGATGCCCGCTTCGGTGGCACCGATGAGCAGGCAGCGCTTCATGCCGATACCGCGATGGTGCAGATAACGCAACGAGAGCACCGCGACGAGTCGCACCGACGCCATCAATACAAGACCCAGCACGAAGGTCAGCGATACCCATCCGCGCGAGTAAAGCTCACCGACCTTTAGCAGATAACCGAGCGCGATCATGCCCGCGAACGCGCTGGTCCACGATGCTGCTATGCACAAGAATTGGCTTACGGGGCGCTCACCGAGGGGCTGCTCGTAGACCTTGAAGACGATCGAGGCCGCCAGCGTCATGAGCAAGAGAAGGATCAGCGCGACAGCGTATACGCTGCTCATGCTGAACGTATCGAAACGGACGAAGTAGGCCAGATAGGCCGCAGCGATCACGCAAAGGGGATCGGCGGCACGAAGCTCAAGATCCAGTAACGCATTGAATTTTGTCAGTTGCATGACATGTACCCTCTGCCGACGCGACAACGACCGGCCATGCCGGCGTGCCCAGGTACGTGCCCCCTGTAGGGCCGCCATGTCCTGTTCCTAGGAATCTGGATGGCCCAACACGTTTTCGACCGAACCCCGTTGAACGCCGGGTCCAGCCTGAAAGTGTTCGAACTTGCTTGTTGCGATGATGCATGCTGCATCGCGACGAAAATGCGGGCAATCCGACAGCGCCGATTCTGCGGGGCGTGTCACAAAAACAGTTGCCGGAAACACCTGTTCAGCTGATTGCCTTGACCATCGACGAGGGATGGCAGTGAATGCAATGCGTACTGCGCGCACTCGCGCTCATTCATGAACGTGTTCATGAACGCGTACATGCATGTGGTACGCACCCTTCCCCTCGCACGGAGAACACGCCAGTGAGACGCTTACTTTTTGCATGCACCATTCTTGCCATCGCGGCACCGTTGTGGGCGCAGAGCCAGCGACAGCCCAATGAATCCAATCCATCGAACAACGCGCAAAACAGCGCGCAAAACCCGCGTGTAGCGACGCCGAACCAGGCGCGCCAGGCCTCGAAGGGTGCCCTCACGCCCGCACGTGTCGGTCCGGGTGCCGCCGCAGTGGCAGCCGCTGCAGGTGCCACCGCGAACGATACCAACGGCACCGGAAACGACGGAACAGGAGGCACGGGAGGTACCGGCGGCACGGGTGGAACCGGTGGCACGGGCGGAACGGGAGGCACGCATTGATCTCCCTGAACGGCGGTCTGGACGTCTAAATGTCCATTAACGTTCCAGCACCGTTAATAATGGATCGGTTTAAGTACGTCGACGGCGTCCCGCCATGCGGCGCCTCGATTGAAGGATCCCGTAAACGATGAAGTTCCTGCCGACTCTCGGTCTGGCCGGGTGCTGTCTGTTATTGCACGCATGCATCCTGGCACCCGGCCAGCACATGAAAACCGGCGAATTGAACGACAAGGAAAGCGCAACGGGCAGCCGCTACCAGCTGATCCCGATCACGCCGAAACTGATCGCGATGGACCGTGCCAGCACGGTCGCTCCCGGTATCGACCCCGCCCTGACCGCCTATCGGCCCGATTCCTATCGCATCGGTCCCGGAGATTCGCTCTACATCACCGTGTGGGAGCACCCGGAGCTGACCTCGCCCGCGGGCTCGCAACAGCAGACGGCCGCGAATGGCCGTCTGGTGCGCCCCGACGGCACGCTGTTCTACCCGTATGTCGGCCTGCTCCATGCTTCCGGCCTCACCGTGGAAGAACTCCGCGTGGCGATCACCGATCGCCTGACCAAGTACGTCGAGAAGCCCCAGGTCGACATCAGCATCGTCAGCTACGCCAGCCAGAAGGTCACGCTCGGCGGTGCCTTCGTGAAAACCGATCCCCAGGACATCACGGTGACGCCGCTGACGCTTGCTCAAGCGGTGGGCGCCGCCGGGGTCAATGCGCAACTCGCCGACCTCTCCGACGTGGTGCTTCGCCGCGACAACCGCGAATACCACCTGGATCTCGACGCGCTGTCGCATGCGCAGCAGGGTCCGCAGGACATCTACCTGAAGGGTGGCGACAGCATCTACCTGCCCTACAACGATCGCCACGAGGCGTACGTGATCGGCGAAGTGCTGCGTCCACAGGCCATCTCGTTCAAGACCAGCGACCTCAGCCTCACCCAGGCGCTGGGTCGTGCGGGCGGCCTCAACCAGACCAGCGCCAAGGGCAAGGCCGTCTATGTGATTCGCGGTGTCGAGGACATGGAAAAGGCGCCCGCGACGATCTACCAGCTCGACAATACGTCGCCCTCCGCTTTCGCGGTGGCGTCGAAGTTCTCGGTCAAGCCAGGCGACGTCGTCTTCGTCGGCCCCGCCGGGATCACCCGCTGGAACCGTTTCATCAGTCAGCTGCTTCCACTGTCCGGCCTGATCAGCAACGCGGCCAACGCCCAGTACAACCTGGATCGCGATCGCCAGCTTTGATAGAGGCGGCTGGCTCCACATTTTCTTGCTAAACAGGCGATACAGATGAAGGTCACTATTTTCGGCACCGGTTATGTTGGGCTGGTCACGGGCGCCTGCCTCGCGGAAATGGGCAACCATGTGGTTTGCGTGGATGTCGACCAGGCGAAGGTCGACGGGCTTCGCAACGGCGTGATCCCCATCTTCGAGCCAGGCCTGGAGCCCATCGTCCGGCGCAACTACGCTTCGGGCCAGTTGGATTTCACCACCGATCCCGCACCGGCGATCGCACACGGCGAACTCATCTTCATCGCGGTGGGCACGCCGCCGGACGAGGACGGCAGCGCCGACATGAAGTACGTGCTGAGCGTGGCGCGCACCATCGGCGAGCACCTCGACCGCTATGCGGTGGTCGTCAACAAGTCCACGGTACCGGTCGGCACGGCCGACCGCGTGCGCAAGGCGATCGACGACGTACTGGGTGAACGCGGTGCGGCGGTCGATTTCGACGTGGTCTCCAATCCGGAGTTCCTGAAGGAAGGCGACGCGGTCGAGGATTGCCTGCGCCCGGACCGCATCGTCGTCGGTTCGTCCAGCGAGCGCGCCGTGGCCCGCCTGCGCAAGCTGTATGCACCCTTCAACCGCAATCACGATCGCATGGTGGTGATGGACGAACGATCGGCCGAACTGACCAAGTACGCCGCGAACGCGATGCTGGCGACCAAGATCAGCTTCATGAACGAGATCGCGAATATCGCCGAGCGCGTCGGCGCCGATGTCGAACTGGTACGCCAGGGCATCGGTGCCGATCCGCGCATCGGCTATCACTTCATCTATCCCGGCGCCGGCTACGGTGGCTCGTGCTTTCCGAAGGACGTGCAGGCGCTGGAGCGGATCGCCCGTGGCCACGGCTACGATGCGCGCCTGCTCGGCATGGTCGAGGCGGTCAACGCCCAGCAGAAAACGCGCCTGTTCGCACAGATCCAGAAGCATTTCGATGGTGACGTGGCGGGCAAGACGGTCGCGCTGTGGGGTCTGGCCTTCAAGCCCAACACCGATGACATGCGCGAGGCACCGAGCCGCCGCCTGATGGAGGCACTGTGGGACGCCGGCGCCAAGGTCCGCGCCTACGATCCGGAAGCGCGCGCGGAAACGACGCGCATCTACGGCGAACGCGACGACCTCGTGCTTTGCGACAACGCGTACGACACCCTGCAAGGCGCCGATGTGCTCGCCCTGGTCACGGAATGGAAAGCCTTCCGCAGCCCGGACTTCGCACGCATCAAGGCCGCGCTGAAGAATCCGGCGATCTTCGATGGCCGCAATCTTTATGATCCGCGCGTGGTCGAGGACGCCGGCATCGCCTATTACGGCATCGGCCGCGGCCGTTCGCTGCAGCGCTGAAGGGCACGGTGTTCGCGCTGCGATACCTTTCTTTCGGCGGACTGGCTCTGGTGCTGGCGGTTGCAGGTGGCTGTTCGTCCGTGTCGCGGGGCAGCCTCGAAGCGGTGCGCCTCGCCATGCACGGCGAGAAGGTCGAGCCGACGGCGGCATCGGTCGCCGCCACGCCGTACTTCCAGCTCCAGGTGAATGGGCCGGAGGGCGAGGCCATCCTCGTCCTCGCCAAGACCGAGCACGGGCAGCTCGGCTGGTACGGCACCGGCAACGATATCGTGTTCACCCGTGACGGCGTGGTGGTGAAGACCGTCGGCCTGCCGCAGAACCTCGACGACTCGGCCTTTCCTTCGGGCAATCCCTTCACGGCGGGCCTGCAACGGTCGAACGGACCGCTCGACTACACGCGACGGATGGACTGGTCGCCAGGCTACCGTTACGGCGCGGTCGTGCAGGCCCATCTCGAACCGAAGGCGATGGAGGACGTGGCCATCCTCGGCACCGTCCACCACCTGCGACGCATCGACGAACATCTCAGCGTGCCCGGCCTTGGCGCGCGCATGACCAACCGGTACTGGGTGGACCCCACCGACGGCTTCATCTGGAAAAGCAGGCAATACATCGCTCCCGGCGTCCCGCTCGAATTGATCCAGTTGCGGCCCTACCGGGAGGACGCGTCGTGAAGCGCGCCATTCGCATCCTGGGCCTGCTGCTGTGCGCGCATGCGCTGCCGCTGATGGCGCAGGCGGCGACGATCCAGGTCACCACCGAAGGTGCCGTGGGCCAGGCCGGTCCGGCCGCCTATCCGTCCGACGCGCGGCTTTCCGCCGTGGCCGTGGCGGCCAAGGTCGATCCGGAGGCTTATATCCTCGGCGCGGCGTGGCTACAGCCCGCCTTGCAGCGCGACCAGCTGCGCCTTCGCGCCGGTCTCGATTACGAACTCGGCGCCATCCGCCGGCAAGCGCTGGGCGGCGGGAACATGCCCTTGGCCGAAACGGCGGCCGCGTTCCAGGCGTGGATCTCGACACGGCCGATCACCGGCCGCCGCACCGGCGCGGCGCTGGACCCTGCCCGGCTCGAGGTGACGCCCGCCGAGGACTGGCCGGTGCATGCCGGCGATACCCTCTTCTATCCACGGCGCCCCGTGGACATCCGCGTTGTCGGTGCGGTGGACAAAGCATGCCGCCTGGCGCAGGTTCCATGGCAGGATGCGCGGCGTTACCTTGCCAGCTGCCCTGTATCCGCCGCCGCGGACCCCGACCTGATCTACGTCGTGCAACCCGATGGCGCGGTCTTCGCCCAGAACATCGCCTTGTGGAATCGCGACTTGCCACGGCCGCTCGCACCGGGCGCGTGGATCTACGTGCCGTTCGACCGGCATGCGATCGCCGGCGCAGCCGACGAGACCTTCAACCGCGACGTGGCCGACTTCATCTCGACCCAGCTCCTGAGCGACGAGGGCTGGCGATAATGCGCGCGCCACGCATGCCACGGCTCGCCATGCGGCGAACCGCGTTGCACGGTTGCTGCCGCGCGGGCTTCGTCCTGTGGGTCGGAGGAGCCACCGCCCTGCACGCGCAGGAAGCCTATACGCAAAGCGATTTCGGCGGCGTCGGCCTGCTGCAGACACCGACCGCGCGCATGGCGCGCGAAGGCGAATTCAGCTTCGTCCTCAGCCGGACCACGCCGTACACCAACTACAACGTGTCGATGCAGGCGCTGCCGTGGCTGGAGGCTTCCTTCCGTTACACCAATGTCAGCAACCGGCTGTACGGGCCGCGTTCGCTCAGTGGAAGCCAGACCTACAAGGACAAGTCGATCGACGCGAAAGTAAGGATCTGGGAAGAAAGCCGTTGGTTGCCCGCGGTGGCGGTGGGTGCGCGCGACGTCGGTGGCACGGGCCTGTTCTCCAGCGAATACGTGGTGGCCAGCAAGCGTGCGGGACCCTTCGATTTCAGCCTGGGCCTGGCCTGGGGCTACATGGGCGCGCGCGGCGACATCGCCAATCCCCTGAATTTCATCAGCAGCCGGTTCGAGACGCGGCCCACCAGCAGCACCGGCACCGGCAACTTCAGCACCAACAAGTTTTTCCGTGGACGTCCCGGTTTCATCGGCGGCATCGAATACCGCTCGCCCTGGCAATGGCTTTTGCTGAAAGCGGAACTGGACGGCAACGACTATAAACACCAGCCACAGAACAACAACCAGCCACAGCGCTGGCCGGTCAACCTGGGCGCCGTGTTCCGCCTGAATCGCAACGTCGACCTGACGCTGGGATACGAGCGCGGCGAGGTAGCGACCGCGGCGATCAACCTGCATAGCAACCTCGCCACCCACGTCGATCCACCGAAGACCTACGATCCCAAGCCCGAGGCGGTGGCATTCGAGTCCACGCCGGTCGAAGCACCCCCGGCCAGCGCGGCCTCGGCCGACGCCAACCCCGCCAACCCCGACGCCACCCCGCGTGCGGCGCCGGAACAGGTGGACTGGCCGGAAGTGGCTGCCGCCTTGCGCGACAATGCCGGCATCAACGTCAGCAGCATCGGCCGCCGCGGTTCGGAACTCGTGATCCACGGCCAGCAGGACCGCTTCTTCTACAGCGCCGAGGGCGTCGGCCGCGCCACGCGCATCATCGACAACCGCGTGGATCGCAGCATCGACTGGCTTACCGTGGCCAGTGAACGCAACGGCCTGAAGACCGTGGAAACCAGCGTGCACCGGCCGCGCTTCCTCGAGTTGCTCGATCATCGCATCGACCTGCCCACGTTCCGGCGCAGCGTCGAGCAAGACCCGGTGACGGCGCGCGAGGAAGAAGTGCTTTACCGCGCGCCGCTGAAACGCTTCAGCGGCGGCTTCTCGCTCGGCTACCAGCAGAACCTGGGCGGCCCGGATGCCTTCGTGCTGTATCAGGTGTACGGTGCGGCCTCGGGCACGTTCAACTTCACCCGCAACCTGTGGCTGGACGGCGTCGTCTCGCTCAACCTCTTCAACAACTACGACAAGTTCAAGTACGACGCGCCAAGCAACCTTCCGCGGGTGCGCACGAACCTTCGCCAGTACCTCACCAGTTCCGACCTCACCCTGCCGAACTTCCAGCTCACCGGCACCCACCGCCTGGGCGAGGACCTCTACGGCATGGCGTACGCCGGCATGCTGGAAAGCATGTACGGCGGCGCGGGCGGCGAAGTGCTGTACCGTCCCTTCGGCGAGCGCTGGGCGGTGGGTGCGGACGTGAACTGGGTGAAGCAGCGCGGCTTCGACCAGGATTTCTCGTTCCGGCGTTACCACGTCATCACCGGACAAGCGACCGGTTACCTGGATACCGGCTTCCATAACGTGACCCTGGCGGTGAGCGTGGGCCGCTATCTCGCCGGCGATTGGGGCACCACCATCGACGTGTCACGCGAATTCGCCAATGGCGCGCGCATGGGTGCCTACGCCACGGTCACCAACAAGTCGGGCAGTTCCGGCTACGGCGAGGGCAGCTTCGACAAGGGTATCTATGTATCGATTCCGTTCGACATGCTGCTTCCGCATTCGTCGCGCAGCCGCGCCACCCTGCTCTGGCAACCGCTGATCCGTGACGGTGGCGCGCGCCTGAACAAGCGCTACACCTTGTATACGCTGACCAACGACCTCGACAGCGACCTGTTCGACAAGAACCTTGGAAAGATCAGCGAGTAGCTAGAGGTAACGCAACCAGCTGTCCACGCCCCTGTCGATCAGGCCGTACACATGTTCATAGGCGGGACGCTGCTGGCGATATGGGTCGGGAATGTCCTTGCCCTCCACCCAGCGATCCAGCAGGAACACTTTCCCGCTGACCTCCGGTGCCATCCGGCCGATGGCGGCGACATGGCTTTTCTCCATCGCGAGGATCAGGTCGGACTGGCGCAGGAGCGCGGTATCCAACTGGCGGGCGCGGTGCGGCTCTCCGTCGATGCCGTGCTCCCGCAACAATTGAAGCGAGGTCTCGTCCATGGGATAGCCCTTCATGGCGCTGAGGCCGGCGCTTCCGATCTGCACGTCGCGGCCTTCGCCCAGCCGATGACGCAAGAGGTATTCCGCCGTGGGGCTGCGGCAGATGTTGCCCACGCAGGCAATGAGTATTCGCTGGAACATAGACGCCATCATAGACGATGGATACGCTGCACATGATACGGATCGAACGCGACGCATGACGATATGGACCGCCATCACCAGCTTCGGCGACAGCGCATTGCTGCTGCCGTTGATCGCATGGATCGCGATCTGCCTGTTGCTGCCCACGCCGGGATGGCGCGACGCACGCCGCTGGGCGATCGCCGCGGCGATATGCGGAGGCGGCGTGATGCTTTCCAAGCTGCTGTTCATGGCCTGGGGCATCGGGCCTCCCGGCCTGAACTACACCGGCTTCAGCGGACACACGGCACTCGCCATCCTGGTATGGCCGACCCTCGCGGGCGTCCTTTCCCTGGGCGGCACACGGCGCCAACGCCTGTCCATGATCGCCCTCGGTGCATGCGTGGGTGCCGCCGTCGCGGTCTCGCGCCTGGTGCTGAAAGTGCACAGCCCGTCTGAAGTCTGGCTGGGCGCGATCCTCGGTGCCGCCGTGGTCACCTGGTTCCTGCGCGGACTGATGCGCGGCGAGGTCAACGCCAGGTCCGCCGATCCGTGGCGCCTCGCCCTGCTCGGTGGCGGCGCCGTGGCGATCGGCCTGGTCTGCTATGGCCGCGTGTTTCCCTCTCAGCACGTGTTGCAGGACATCGCGCTATGGCTGAGCGGGCATCCGAACGTGTTCACGCGGCGCGTGGGGCTGGGGTAAAAAACTCAGCGAATGCCGGCTAGATCGAGCATGTCGTTGCGTTACGGGATGAGGCCCGCCGTCTGATAGGCCTCGATCGCACGATCGTAAAGGGCGATGTCGTTGAACCCGCGTGAGACCAGTTGTGCACCCTCGACCGCTGCGTAGATGGCGAGTGCCCGCGCCCCTGCGTCCTTCATAGCGGGATCTTTTGCCGCTTGAAGCGCGCGGGTCAGCCACTCGACGTTGGCCTCGGAAAACCGGATCACTTCATCCTGAACTTCAGGCGGCAACTCGTCACGTTCGGCAGCCATGATGCCGCACATGCACATGCGGTTCCCATTGGCCAGCGCGCCCCGAAAGACACCCGTATACCGCTGCATGAAAGTGGACGAATCCACTCCCTCATCGAAAAGCGATCCGAGGTACGCGCTCATCTCCGCCGTGTACTGGCGTGCGAGTTCAGCCCCGAGAGCTCCCTTCGTCGGGAAGTGGTAATGGACGCTCGCGCTCTTGATGCCGACGGCCGTCGCGATGTCCCGAAAGCTCAGGGCGGCGTAACCGTTGGCCTGCACCATCCTGCGGGCTACAGCCAGGATGGACTGGCGGGTGTCAGCGTTCATTACGGGATTCTCCGACCTGTTTACCTATCGATTGATAGGGGTTGACGGGCCGAATTGCAAGTCGCATTATCTATCTATCCATAGATAGGTGAATCCATGAAGATCCATGATATCCCCGGCTTTCCCAACCCCCTCCGCGTCCGCGTCGTCCTGGCGGCCAAGGGCCTGCTCGACAAGGTCGACTTCATTCCGGTGGACCTCCCCGGGGCGGAACACAAGCAGCCTCCGTTCCTGGCCATCAATCCGACCGGCACCGTGCCCGTCCTCGAGCTCGATGACGGCACATACATTTCCGAGTGCACGGCCATCACCGAGTATCTCGACAACCTCGACGGCAACCCGATCCTGACCGGAAAGACCGCGCTCGAAAAAGCGATGGTCCACATGATGCAAAAGCGCGCCGAGTCCGAGCTCATCGATGCCATCGGCATCTACTTCCACCACGCGACTCCCGGCCTGGGCGAAGCCTTGCAGCCGTATAAGCATCCCGAATGGGAAGGCCGCACCTACTGGGGCGAGATGCACCGTGAAAAGGCGCTGGCGGGCATGCACTACTTCGACGGCGTCCTGCGAAAGCAGCCGTACATCGCCGGAGATTTCTTTTCGATGGCCGATGCCACCGTCCTCGGCGGCCTGCTGTTTGCCTACTACGCCCAGATTCCGGTTCCCTCGGCGTTGACGGCGCTCCTCGAATGGAAAGACCGGGTCGACCAGCTGCCGGCCGTGAACCTGGCCTCCGCCTGACGCCCTCATCCACTGACAAAAAAGGCACGACCCTTGCGGGCCGTGCCTTTTTTTATGCCATTTCGGTCGGCGTGTGGTCGATCGCCGGCACGGCCGTCGGGTCGATGTCCGGATCGGGTCGGATGCGGAACCAGATGGCATAAAGCGCCGGGAGGAACAACAGCGTCAGCACCGTTCCACCGATGGTCCCGCCAATCAGCGTGAACGCCAGCGAGCCCCAGAAGACGGAGAACGTCAGCGGGATGAAGGCGAGCACGGCCGCGAGCGCCGTCAGGATGACGGGGCGGGCGCGCTGTACGGTCGCCTCGACCACGGCGTGGTAGGGATCGAGCCCCTGGTGCTCATTGGTATGAATCTGCCCGATGAGGATGAGCGTGTTACGCATGATGATGCCGGCCAAGCCGATAAGCCCGAGAATGGCATTGAAGCCGAACGGCTGGTGAAAAAGGATGAGCGTGGGCACCACGCCGACCAATGCCAGCGGAGCCGTCGCCAGAATCATCAACATGCCAGAGATGGACCGCACCTCGAACACGATGACCACCATCATCAGCAAGAGCATCAGCGGGAAGACGGCTGCCAGTGCCTTGTTCGCCTTGGCGGCTTCCTCGAGCGCCGCGGCCGTATCGATGTGGTAGCCGGCGGGCAACGCGTCGACCATCGGCTTTAGATCCTTGATGAGCTGCATCGATACATCCGGCGGCTGGAACGCCTCGCCGATATCGCCGCGCACGGTGATGGTCGTCATGCGGTCGCGCCTGCGAAGAATGGGATCCTCCATTCGCACCTCGCTGTGACCGACCTGGTCGAGCGGAATGCGCTTGCCCGAAGACGACACGAGGCTGAACCCCTGGAGGCGCGCCGGGTCGAGACGCTCGTCGCCTGAGCTGCGGGCCACGACGTCGACCGAGCGGATGTCTTCGCGTACCCGCGTGACCGTCGCACCGGTAAGGAAAAACTGCAGCTGGCTCGCTGCATCCTGCGACGTCAACCCGAGGGCATTGAGACGGTCCTGGTCGAGCACGAAATGGATCGTGGGCACACGCTCGCCCCAGTCGGTGTTTACCGTGCGCATCGCCGGGTTCTTGAGCATGACATTTTTCACGTCCGCCGCAATCCGGCGTACTTTTTCCTCGTCCGGGCCTGAAACCCGGAAAGCCACCGGGAACGGTGAATACGGGCCGAAGACAATCTGTGTCGCACGGACACGCGCTTCGGATGCGAGCCCATTCTGCGCAGCTTCCCACACCCGCCGCTTGAGCATTTCACGGGTTTGTTCGTTGTCTGTCAGCACCACGATCTTGGCGAACGACGGGTCCGGAAGCTCGGGCGCAATGGCAAGGTAAAAGCGCGGCGCGCCCTGCCCGATGTAGCTGGTGACGATCTTGGCTTCGGGCTGCTTGCGAAGCCAAGCCTCGACCTCGGTCACCGCCTTCGTCGTGGCGTTGATCGAGCTTCCTTCAGGCAACTGGATTTCGATGAGCACTTCGGGACGGTCGGACGCCGGGAAGAACTGGTTTTTGACGAAGCCCATGCCGAAGACGGCAATGACGAACAATCCCACCGTCGAGCCTGCGATTAGCCACTTGCCGCGGACCGCCCACGCGATGAGGCCTCGGAGCTTCTTGTACCTTGGCGTGCCGTAAATGGCCGCATGCCCACCATGCACCGGCTTGATGTCCGGCAACAACTTGACGCCCAGGTAGGGCGTGAACACCACGGCAACGAGCCAGGACGTGAGCAGCGAGAACATCACCACCCAGAAAATGTTGCCGGCGTACTCACCTGCGGTCGACTTTGCGAAGCCGACCGGCATCAGTCCGATGGCCGTCACCAGCGTACCCGCGAGCATCGGTGCCGCGGTGTGTCCCCATGCATACGTGGCCGCGGCCACCCGGTCGCGCCCCTCTTCCATCTTCACCACGATGGTTTCGATGATGATGATCGCGTCGTCGACCAGAAGACCCAGCGACAGGATGAGCGCGCCCAGGGTGATTCGATCGAAGTCACGCCCGGTCGCGAGCATGATGACGAAGACGCCCGCCAGTGTCAGGGGAACGGCAGCCGCGACTACGATGCCGACACGAAAGCCGAGACTCACGAGGCTGACGGCAATGACCACGGCGAGTGCGACGAAGAACTTGAGCATGAACTCGTCGTACGCTTCGGCGATGTTGACCGCCTGGTCGGTGATTTTCGTAAATGACAGCCCGACCGGCAATTCGCGGGCGATGTCGGCCGCCTCGTGTTCGAGTGCCTTGCCGAGCTCCAGGCCGTTGTACCGATCTTTCATCACCACGCCGAGGACGATCGCCGGTTCGCCCTGGTTGCGAATGAGGAACGTGGCGGGGTCTTCATAACCGCGCCGAACGGTCGCGATGTCCGACAGACGAAGCGTGCGCCCATTGCTCACCACAGGCGTCTGGCTGATACGGTCAAGCGAATCGAACGCGCCATCGAGGCGCACGACGACCTGGGGACCCGTGGTGTCGATCGAACCGGCGGGGGTCAGCAGGTTCTGGGCGTTGAGCGCGGAGAACACGGCGGACGGGGCGATACCGAGGGTGGTCAGGCGCTCGTGCGAGAACTCGACGTAGATGCGTTCGGGCCGTTCGCCGATGATGTTGACCTTTTTCACACCGGCCACGTGCAGGAGCCTCTGGCGGAGCGTCTCGGCCTCACGAACCAGCGCGCGGTGTGGTTCGCCCTTTGCCTTCAATGCATAGAGCGCGAAAGTCACATCGGCGTATTCGTCGTTGACCAAGGGGCCGATGACGCCCGGGGGCAGCTTCGCCGCCTCGTCACCAAGCTTCTTCCTCGCCTGGTAGAACTCCTCGGGCACGTCGGCGGGTGGCGTGTCATCGCGCAACGTCAACGTGGTGAAGGCGAGCCCGGGCCTGGTGAAGGTCTCACTGCGGTCGTACCACTTGAGCTCCTGGAGGCGTTTTTCCAGCGGCTCCGCAACCTGGTCCTGCATCTCGCGGGCCGTGGCGCCCGGCCAGGCTGTAACGACCGTAAGGACCTTGACGGTAAAGCTCGGGTCCTCGGCGCGGCCCAGGTGCAGGAATGCAAACAACCCGGCACAGGAGATGGCGACAATCAAGAACAGGGTCACCGACCGCTCGCGCACCGCGAGCGCCGAGAGATTGAATCCGCTCATCGTGCGGCCCCCGCAACATTCGCACCGCCCTTGCTGTCTGGCGTCACCGCAGGCTTGGTTGCATCCGTGCCTGGCATGTCGGGCAGGCGCACCTGCTCGCCCTCGTGGAGCTGGTGTGCACCGAGTGCGACGAAGCGATCTCCGGGGGCGAGGCCCGATGCCACCGATGCGGTCTCCTCGCCCACGCCCGAGAGGCGGACAGGCTTCCAGCTGACCGCGTGGCTCTTGCCGTCGATGACCCAAACACCGGGGCCCTTGCCCGCGTCATAAACGGCTGCGAGCGGAATTTCGATGGTGCCCTCGCCCGGCTGGTCGAGGCGAATCACCACCGTGGCGCCAAGCGGTGCATTGGCGGCGTCACCCTCGAGCACGAAACGCGCTTCGAACGTACGCGTTGCCTCGTCGGCCGACTCGGAAAGTTGGCGCAGGCGTGCCTGACCACCCTGCCCGGTCGATCCGAAGATCGTGGCACTCGCCGTCGAACCGATTTTCGGACGCACCGTTTCGGGCAGGTCGACGAGCGCCTCCCGCGGACCGGCATGGGCGAGACGAACAACCACCTGTCCGGCCGTCACCACCTGGCCGGGCTCGCCCAGGGTATCGACCACCGTCCCGTCGGAGTCCGCCGTGAGAACCGAGTAGCCGGCCTCGTTGGACGACACGCGCGCCTGGGCTTCCGCCGCTTTCAGTCTTGCCGCGGCCGCTTCCGATGCTGCTTTCGCCTGGTCATAGGCCGAGGCCGACACCGCTCCGGCACTGACGAGGCCCCGAAAGCGCTTCTCGTCTGCCGCCGTTTGCAACGCTTGCGCACGAGCACCTTCGACCGCCTGCATCGCTGCCATGTCGGCCAGCGCGAGATCGGTCCTGTCGATACGCATCAGGGGCTGGCCCGCGTGGACCACCTGCCCTGTATCGACCAGGCGTTCGACGATTTTTCCTGGCACACGAAAGCCAAGGTTGCTCTGTACCCGGGCCGAGACCACACCCGTGTAGGTGCGACTCACAAGCTGCGCGGCACTCGCCGTCTGCGAACGCACAAGAGGGGCTTCGAGCCTCGGATCAGCCTGGTTCTGGGAACAGGCGGCCAGGACGACGGCGGCGACAGGGGCCAGGACCCGCGGGACCCGGCCCCGAAAGGCAACGTGCAACATGATGGCTTCCGAAAGAAACAGGGAGCATCAGTGTCGGTGTCTAGTGACCCATTTGTCAATTGGTCACTAAGATCTTAAGGAGCAAGGCTCCGGAGAACCAGTCCCAGGACAACCTCCAGACCCGCAGGCGCCCCGTCGAGATCGAGTTGGAGCATCACGGGATTCGTAAACGGCGACGTGGCGAACCAGATGCCGCAGCAGACATCTTCGATAGGTGTTTTCTTCTCGAAAGCCCCCGCGTCCCGCCCCTCCTGGACCAGCGTGGTCAGGCGTGCCAGGAGCATCCTGGCGTAATGTTGCGAGCTCCCCCACTGTTCCGCGCAGGAGTGGGAGACGACGTCGTAAAGCTGTCGATCGTTGAAAAACTGTTCGAGGCTTTGCTTGAGAATCTCGCGGAAAAAGGCACGAAGACGCTCATTCGGACCGTCCGCCGCCTCGACTGCCGCTTCAACGGCCGAGAGCTGCCCCGTGAGGGTACGGGTACAGATAGCCTCACCGATGGCCTGCTTCGAGTCGAAGAACTTGTAGATGTACGCCTTCGAAAAACCGATGGCCTTGGCCAGGTCCGACACCGTCGTCTTGGCATATCCGAACCGGCTGAAATACTCGTCGGCGGCTTCGATGATCTGATCCCGCACCGATACCGAGGCGAGTGGATCAGGAGTGGGAGCGGGCGCTGTGCTGGTCATGGGGGTGACAGTACAACCCCTATGGTCTTCTTGACAACGAGTGACCATTTCGTAATATGGTCACATTTAATCGTCAGAGTTCACCCATGTCATCCCTTCCCCGGCTCGTACTTGCCGCGTCCCTCGCGGCGGCCCTGCAAGCGTGCGCCGTCGGCCCTGATTACAAGACGCCCCCCACCATCGACCCGGCGACCGGCTTCCATTCGGCCGCGGCGGCTTCGATCCGATCGGGGCAGACAGCCGACGCCTCACAATGGTGGAACTCGTTTGGCGACCCTACGCTTGCCGCGCTCGTTGATCGTGCCATGCAGGCCAACCTCGATCTCGCCCGCGCCGAGGCCCGCGTCCTCCAGGCCCGCGCGGGAGTTACCAGCGCGACCGCGTCGCTCGCACCAAGTGGCGCCATCGATGTCTCCGGCGGCCGGGCGAAACAATCTCTCGAAACGCCACTCGGGCGTGTGCTCAACGGCACGCCGGGCTTCGACCGATACGGCAGCCTCTACGAAGGTGACGTCTCGGTGGGTTGGGACATCGACATCTTCGGGGGACGCCGGCGCGAACGCGAGAGCGCCCTTGCCAGCTATCAGGCAGCGAGGGCCGAGGGCATCGCAGTCCGTCTCGCCGTCCAGGCGGAGGTCGCACGCACCTATGTCACCATTCGCGAACTTCAAGGCCGCCTCGCTGTTGCCAAGGACCAGGTCAAGACGCAGGAGCGCCTGACGTCGACCATACGCATGCAGTTCGATGCGGGCGTCGCCCCCGAGCTCCAGCTACGCCAGACCGAGGGCGTCCTCGCGCAAGTCAGCGCGGCCATCCCCGATCTCGAATCGAGCCTCGAAGCCACAGGCAACGCGCTCGATGTCTTGCTCGGGCAACAACCCGGTACGGCACTTCGTGAGCTCCCTGCCAATGCTCCCGTGCCCACGCCTCCCCGCGTCGACACCATGGACGGCCCGGCGGGGTTGCTGCGCCGTCGACCGGACATCATCGCCGCCGAGCGGCAACTCGCCGCGACCAATGCGAACATCGGTGCGGCAATCGCGGAGTACTACCCCTCGTTTTCGCTCTCGGCGCTTGCCGGCACGGCAACGACCACCGCGGGCCACCAGTTCACGGGACCCGCGAACCAGGCGTCGGCCATGCTCGGTCTGCACTGGCGGCTGTTCGATTTCGGGCATATCGACGCGGATATCAAACGGGCAAAGGGCGCCCATGCCGAAGCGCTCGCCAATTACCGGCTGACGGTCCTGCACGCCAGCGAGGAAGTCGAAGACAGTCTGACGGAGCTGGTCAAGCGCGAAGCCCAGGCACAGATCCTCGCCGGCGGCGAAGATGCGCTCACCAAGGCACAAACGGCGTCTCGAAAGGCCTTCGAAGGTGGCGCGGTGAGCATCATCGAGGTGCTCGATGCCGATACGCGACTCCTTGCGACACGAGACGCACGCGTTCGGGCCAACGCGGCCGCGACCCGTGCCGCGATCTCATCGTTCCGTGCCCTGGGCGGCGGCTGGGATGCCCCATCCGCGAAGGCACCCTGACCCGAGGACACCGGCGGCAAATCGATCAACTTTGAGGCGAAATATCGCCACGCGCCGACACCAGTCGCAGGAAGGCTTCGCGCTGGTATCGGCTCATGCGCAACTTCTGGCCCGTATCCATCGTCACCACGTGGTGCCCGTTGAACCAGGGATGTATCGCCTGCACCCGGCGCACGTTGATGATGGCAGACCGATGGACCCGGGCGAAATGCTTCGGGTCCAGCCGCTCGGCCAGCGTAGCCATCGTCTCGCGCATCTCGTGCACGCCGTCCATCAGGTGGATCTCGACCGCGTTGCCGTTGGCCTTGATCCAGACGATGTCGTCGACATCGATGAAGGTGACCTGGTCGCGCGTGCGGATGGGAATGCGGTCGAGGTAACCCTCACGCCGGCGCAACGCCTCCAACACCTGCTGGATGGCTTCGCTGCCCGCGGCGCCCACGCCGGGCGTACCGGGCGCGGTCAGCCTCGTCTTCACCCGCTGCAGCGTCTGCACGAAGCGGTCGCGGCTGAAGGGCTTGACCAGGTAGTCCACGGCATTGGCTTCGAAGGCACGCACGGCGTAGTTCTCGAAGGCGGTGACGAACACGGTGGCCGGCATCCTCGCCGGGCCGATCGCGGCCACCACGTCCATGCCGTCCATGCCGGGCATCTGGATGTCGAGGAAGACCACGTCGGGCGAATGCTCGCGGATCGCCTGCACCGCGGACAGCCCATCGCCATATTCGCCGGCCACGTGGACCTGCGGGTCCTCGCCCAACAGGCGAACGATGGCGCGCCGTGCGATCGGCTCGTCATCCACGACGAGGGCGGCGATGGTCATACCGTGTCGATCTCCGGTGAATCGTCCAGGTCGTCGATGCGCCGGAACGGTACATGGATGCGGCAAGCGACACCTTCGGGCCAGAGCATGTCGAGACGTACCTGCCCCGCATCGCCGTACAACTCGTACAGGCGCAGCTGCGTGTTCGAAAGACCCACCCCATGTCCCTTGCGCGCACGGCTTCCTTCGCCATTCTCCAGGGTACTGTTGCGATTGCGCACCTCGATGCAGAGCAGATCGCCCTCGCGGCGGCTCTCGATCTCGATGATGTCGCTGCCTATCCGCTCGCTGATGCCGTGGTGGATGGCGTTTTCCACGATGGGTTGCAGGATCAGGCTGGGCACCGCGCAATCCAGCGTATCCGGCGCGACGTAGATCCGCACGGTAAGACGGTCCTTGAAGCGCATGGCCTGGATGCCGAGGTAGAGGTCCAGGAGCACGAGTTCGCGCCGCAAGCTCACTTCCTGGCCATCGTAATCTTCGAGAAATGCGCGCAGGAGATCGCTCAGGCGCAACAGCATGTCCTCAGCGGACAGCGTGTCTTCCTTGAGCAGCGTGGCGATCGCGTGCAGCGTGTTGAACAGGAAATGCGGCTGCAACTGCGACTTCAGTGACTGCAAGCGCGATTGGGCGAGTTCGGCGGCCATGCGGCTCGCCTCCATCTCGCGACGGTTCTTTTCCTCGCGAAACTGCAGCGCTTGCTGGATCGCGAACAATGACCAGTACGTCAGCAATCCGGTGGCGAAGTGCTGGCCGAGGAACTGCCGGAACTGCTCAGCGAAGGAGCTGGGTTCGAACGGCGCGGAAATCAGCGCGCCGATGAAGAGCGACAGCAGCGTGACGCCAATGCTTGCCGCGATGGGAACGTAAAGGTCACGCCACCGGGCCACGCCGATGACCGGATATCTCGCCGCCAGCTCGAACACGGCGGGTGCCAGGGCGGCCCAGGTGTACCACTGGATCATCGACCAACGCAGGTAATCCGTGGCGTCCCAGGTGTGTCCGGACAGGGCGTCCTGTTGATAACGCTGCACGGCGAAGACGACGACCACGACCGTCCACAGGGCGATATAGCGCCTCCATCCGATGTCGGTCGTGCCGAGGCGAAGCTTCATCACAGGGTATCCAGGAAGAGTGCGAGGCCATCTTAGACGCAGTTTCCAACGGGGGAGAAGCATTCCTTTCGCCATCTACGATTCGCCCCGGCCCTCCTACGATTCGTCCCGGATGCGTTGTCCAGATGGCCCGCGCGAGGGCCAGATAGGGGCGTCATCGACCGACTCAGGAGAGTCCCATGTCATCGATCCGCGCCGCCATTGTCGTTCTCGCCCTCGCCACTGTCGTGTCCACCGCTGCCTTTGCCGGAGACCTCACGAGGTTGCCGGTGGAGAAGCGCGAGGTGAGCTTGTTCACCGTGGTCAATGCCACTTTCGACAGCGTGACCGGACTGGCCACGGCGCCGGCGAACTCCCAGGCCTTCGAGGATGTCACGCTCGGCGCCGCCCTGCCCGGCGGCCTCACCTCCGCCACCGTACGCCTGCCGCCGGGCGACTGCCTGCGTGATGTGCGCGTGACCTTCCAGGGTGGACGCAGCCAGGTCTTCCCCGGCGTGGACGTGTGCCGGTCGCACGGCCTGCGCCTGGGTACGCAACCTACGCAGCCGAGCTAGGTGCGTCGCCGGCGTGCGGCGGCTACGCTAGCGGACCTCCATGGAACCGCCGGCGACCGATGACACGACCCGATCCCCAGAGCGACGCCGGCCAATGGCTCGACCGACTGCTCGAAGCGCGTGCCGCCGAGGCGCAGGCGGCCCACGACACGGCGTTGGCCGCCGACGAGTTGCGCCGATACCAGAAATTCGCCCGGCCGGGGCAGCCTTCGGCGCACATCGTGCAGCTTCGTCAGAAGCAGGCGGCGGCGCGCCAGGCCAGTGCGCGTTCCCGGCAGGCCTTCCTCAAGGCCGCCGTGGAATTCGTGCGCACCGCCGGCCTCACGCCGCCCCCCAGGACATCGCTCGATGCCTTCGTTACCGCGTGGATCGACACGCACGTGGCGAAGCACGGCGACTGAAGAAGACATCCTGCCCGCGCATCAACGCGCGGGGCAATCGTCCCGGCTGTTGTCGGCGATGCCGGAGATCAGCCAGCGGCCGTCCACGCGCACCAGGTTCACCGCATCGGTGCCGCAGTGCTTGACCTGCCCATTCACGAGGAAGTCGTAGGGCGCCCAGACGATGGCGATGTCACCGTCGATGCGCACCAGCGGATCGTAGATACGCTCCTCGATGCGATCCTTGCCCGGCTTGATGTGGTTGGCGAAATCGGCAAGGGTCATGCGGACGACCTTGCCTTTGCGTAGCAAGGCCACGCTGCCCTCGGGCTGCACGGCGGCCAGCATGGCCGCGCTGTCGTACTTCGCCATCCCATCGAACAACGCCTGCACAGGCGCCAGTACGGCGGCCTCTTCCTTGGTGGCGGCGTGGGCCGGCAATACGGCGAAACCCACGAACGCCGTCATGGCGGCGACCAGTGACCCAAGCTTCATGCGATTCCCCTGTCTTCAGGACGTGCGCCATCCTAAGCCGAATCGTGGGCCGGGGCGTATGTGTCGGTGGTCACGCTTTCATCGGCTTGACACTACTGCGCGTAAAGTCGAGGCCATACCCTTCCTGGCAACCATGCATGACTCTAGACGACTCCGCCCGCCGGACGATCTTCCTGGCTTCGTGCCTCATGGCGGCACCACCAGCCGCCGCGGTGGAGCGATACGTCGGCACGGCCTACCGGGCCGGCGCCGTGATACCCCTCTACCGCGAGGTGCACCTCGTGGACAGTGCGCGCCATGCGGTCCTGTTCGAATGCCTCGACGGCAAGGCCTTCGCCCGGAAGGAGCTCGACGTGCGGAGCGGCTCCCCGCAGCCGGACTATTCCTTCGTGGATGCCCGCACCGGCTACGAGGAAGGGGTGGCGCGTGAAGGCGCTACCCGCGTGGCCTATGTACGCCGGCCCGGCGGCCAGCGGGTGGAACGGCCGTTGCCGGACAAGGGTGACGCCGTGATCGATGCCGGCTTCGACACCTACCTGCGCACCCATTGGGAAACGGTGGTGCGGCGCGGCGCGACGGTGGCCTTCCTGCTCACCTCGCGCGGTCGATTCATGCCGGTCCACATCTCCGCCGACGAGCCGCGCGACGGCGACCGCCAGCTCAACCTGAAACTGGATACCTGGTACGCCTTCGTGGCGCCCTCGATCATGGTGACTTACAGCGAAGCCGACCGCCGCCTGCGCCGTTACGAAGGACCGGGCAACATCCGCGATGCCCGCGGCAAGCCGATCGCCGTAAGGATCGAGTTTCCACCGTCGGAACGGCGGAGCGGGGTCACGGGCGATCCCATCGACGAGGCCTTGAACGCGCCGTTGGACGGCCGCTGCGCGGGCTAAGGGCAGGCAGGATACAAATTCACAATCCGTGAGCGGGGCGGGATGCTAAACCACCGTATTGGCCTCGCCACTCACCCTCACTCCGGAGTACCACCCATGTCCCATTCCACGCTGGACGCCGCCTTCATCGCAAGCCAGAAGCAGCGCTTGCTCGACCTTCGCCGGCAGCTGATCGAGACGGGCGATGCCGCCGGTGACGACGAGCAAGAGTGGCAGGCGGCCGCGGGCGGCGAGCCGCAGGACGAAGGAGACGATGGCGACCGTTTCGCGCAGCAGGCCAACGACGAAGCCCTGTTGTCGCATAACGAAGCCCGCCTGGTCGCGATCGACCGTGCGCTGGAGAAGATCGACGAAGGCACCTACGGCCTGTCCGACAGCAGCGGCGACCCGATCCCGCGCGATCACCTGGAGGCGGTTCCGGAGAGCTGCTACACCGTCGAGGAATCGAACGGCCGCGAACGCGCCGCACGACGCGGCTAAAAAAAGCACGAGCGTCCTATCGCGTCCCTTCGACACCCCCTGAGAATGGCCGAGGGCCACTCAGGAGACAGACCCGTGACCGAATCGAATGAATCAGCGCTCGATCCCAAGCGCCGCAACTTTGTCGTCAATGCAGGCACGCTCGCCGCCGGCACCCTCGTCGGCGCCGGCGCGATGACCGCCTCGGCCCCTGCGACCGCCGCGACCACGTCATCATCCACTGGCAAGAAGGAAAGCTCGATGTCTTTCATCACCACTAAAGACGGCACCCAGATCTACTACAAGGATTGGGGCAAGGGTCAGCCGATCGTGTTCCACCACGGCTGGCCGCTGAGCTCGGACGATTGGGACGCGCAGATGCTGTTCTTCCTCAACGAAGGATTCCGCGTCATCGCGCACGACCGCCGTGGTCATGGCCGCTCCACGCAGACGGCTACTGGCAATGAGATGGACACGTACGCCGCCGACGTCGCCGCCCTCACCGAGCACCTCGACCTCAAGAATGCCATCCACATCGGCCATTCCACCGGCGGTGGCGAAGTGGCGCGCTACGTCGCCCGTCATGGCAAGGGCCGCGTGGCCAAGGCCGTGCTGGTCAGCGCCGTGCCGCCGATCATGGTCAAGACGCCGGCCAACCCGGGCGGCCTGGACATCTCGGTGTTCGACGGCCTCCGCCAGCAGCTGGCCGCCAACCGCGCCCAGTTCTACCGTGAAGTGCCGATCCCCTTCTACGGCTTCAACCGCCCCGGCGTGAAGACGATCGAAGGCGTGGTCGACAACTGGTGGCGCCAGGGCATGATCGGCGGTGCCAAGGCCCACTACGACTGCATCAAGGCCTTCTCGGAAACCGACTTCACCGAAGACCTGAAGGCGATCGACGTGCCGACCCTCGTCCTGCACGGCGACGACGACCAGATCGTTCCTTACGCCGATGCCGGCGTGCTGTCCGCCAAGCTGCTCAAGCACAGCGAACTGAAGATCTACAAGGGCTACCCGCACGGCATGCTGACCGTGCATGCGGAAGAGCTGAACAAGGACATCCTGGCCTTCATCAAGAAGGCTTGATGTGTGGTTGCCGCAACGGGTTTGGCCGTTGCGGCAACCTTTCGCCTAGCGCGACATTCCCTGGCTGAGCTGCATGTTCTGCTCCCGGAACGCCTGGAGCATCTGTGACTGCTGCTGATCGACTTGCTGGATCTGCTCGATCGCCTGTTCCGGCTGCGGCGGCGGAAGGCTGAGGTCCACCTGGGCCGGGCTTGTCAACGGGCCTTTGCCAAGCATGGTCAACGTCAAGGTCTCCTCGTTCAGATGAACGCTGGAAAGATTGTCGGCGGTGATCCGGTTCTCATGACACGCCGCTGTGAACTGCAGCAAGCGGTCCTCGGACGCCTCGGGGATACTCCTTTGCAGCTCGTTGTAGAGGTCGTGATTCGGGCTGTCGGGGTGCCGAGGATCGGTGCGATGGTGCCCCTGACTGTGGGATACGGCCTCAAGCTCCTTCTCGGGTTCCTCGGCATCGACTTCCCGTGTCGCACCGAACGCCGGCACACCGCGCGAAACGGATGGGACCTCCACCTGCTGCAGGTCGGCAATGAATGCCTGTGCCTGCACGTTCCTCAGCGTGGCCTCGTCCGGCAGGCCTGTCACCGGCATGCCCTGCATCGACTGAAAACGGGCGACGGCGGTCTGTGTGGGAGTGTCGTAGGCCCCGTGCACGATCAATGGGTCTCCCGCCATGTCCGTCACGCCTAGCGTGTTGAGGTTCTCCTGGAGGGCGCGAATGCCATCGGCGTTTTGGTGCGTGACGGCTGCTGCCTGCAAGGCATCCGAGTGCCTCTCTGGCGAACCCTGATCGATGGTGGGCATGAGTGGCGTCGCCGATTTGGCCTCGGGCGCCAAGGATCGATAGGCCGCGATCGCATCGTCCGGCTGTTCGTCTCGCAAGTAGGGCGCGTCCGGTTGCCCGATCGAACGCAGCTCGGTCTCCACGGCGTGGCGCACGGCGGCCAGTGTGGCGGCGCCTGCTATGCCATCCGCTGCAAGATCATGGTCCCTCTGGAATGCCTGGACGGCGGCGCGCGTATGGCGTCCATAATGCTCGTCAGAGATAACAGGTGCGTCTTCGGTACCCACGTAGCCGAGTCGAATCAATTGATCCTGAAGTTCGCCCACCGCAGGCGAATGTTGGCCCTGGCGCAAGGTTCGACTCCGTGGAGACACCTGCAGCGGCGTTTCCTGGCCTGTCGCCAACGCAATGCTGCGAAGCATCGTCCGACCGTTGAACAGGTCGACCAGGTTCTGGGCGTAGTTCTCATCGGTTGCGTACCCCGCCCTCTGCAGAGCATGAGCCTCGCCATGCAGATCACCGGCCGTACCCTCGTCGAACAATCCCGCCTTCCTGTATCGAGGATTTTCCCGTAGAAACTTTACGCGATCCTTCAAGGAATCTTCAATCGAGTCGTACACCCGGAAAGGTTGGTCAATCCATACCGTCTTACCGTTGACCCGTTCCCAAACATTAAAGACCTTGGTCTCACCTTCCCAGCCGATACCTGCCTTGATATTGAAGATGTTATTGGTTTCAGGAAGAACCTTCTGCCCCCATCCAGTCTCCTGTGCCGCCTGGGCAAGAATGAGCTCCCACGACATACCTGTTTCTTCGGCCACCTTTCGCGCAGCGGGATACAACTTCGCAATGAATTCTTCTCTAGCGTCCATGGAATATTCTCTCTAGCCTCCTGATAACTACATTTTCAGCATGACGGAAAAGGAAATGTCTTCCTCGGCATCGAGATATCGATATTTACCGACCACGACAATTTCACCTTCCCTTTCTCGTAGGTTCGAAAGATCCTTTTCCACCCATGCCGAATAAGTCCCGCGAACACCCGGGACCAATATCTCGGTATCGGATTCAACGAATCCATCGGCTACTCGCAACTTCACTAAGTGAAGTACGCCCTGGGACATCGATCGTTGAGAATGCGTATCGAGTTGAAGCAAGACGAAGATCGACTCACGCTCTCGTAAGCAGTGTGTTGCACGCCCTTCGTAAAAGCCCGATGGAATATCCAGCTTCTTCAACCATCGTTGGTAATACTTCCGCGCATCTTTCCATTCGACATAGGGATGTCGATTTAGCCCGTCCTCATCACCACCGGCACCTACCGAGCAGGTTCCTCCATCGACGGAGATCGTGCGGTAACGAGAAAAGATCGCTAAAGTGCCAGCATTATCTGAAGAGAATCCGTCCTTCGACGCCACTTGCGTAGCACCGGCAAAATTGCCCACCCACTCATACGCAGCCGTTCTATCTACCGCCGCCGTGCTCAAAGCGACGAACATCGCCACGCGTCGAATTTTCAGAACATCCTTTGGCTGTGGGTTCTCCGCTGTTGCGGCTCGATGATTATCTTCCACGTGCATGATCTCTCCATGGAGTGATGCTTCTTCAAGCCGCTGCAGCCATCTGGCCCAGTGCAGCACGTGCCTTACGGCTGGCTGTGGCCACGACCTTTGCACCCTTGCCCTTGAGTTCGGACCTTTTGAGGTTGATTTCCTGTATTTCGATCCGTGGCAACAACCTCGACGTAAAATGCCTGTCCTGGTAATACCTGATCTTTTCGCACTTCACCGGATGCGCGATGCCTTCATAGAGGATCACCTCCTTGTCCATACCCATTGCCTTGAGCTCCTGTGGCAGCATCAGCGCCCGCCGCTCGTCGGACCGGCTGCGTGACACGTCCCTGCCCTTCGACACGCTCTCCTTGGACACCGTCGTATAACCGAGCATGTCCGAGTAGTCGTTCGCGTCCTGCTGCTCGCGCGGCGCGAAGATGATCTGCAAGGCGTGGTTGGTGATGATCGTCCGCGAGATGTCCTTGCCGTAGGTCGCATCCAGCTGCGCCATGCTCTGGATGATGGGCAACAGGCGAAGGTTGTAGCCGGCCATGTACGACACGGCGCTGGCCAGGATGTCGACCTTGCCGATGGCGGTGAACTCGTCCATCAGCAGCAGACACTGATACTTGAGTTCCGGATTGCTCTGCGGCAGTTCCCGCGTGTTGACGTTGATCAGCTGGCTGAAGAACAGATTGACGATCAGGCGGCTCTCGGCCAGCTTGTTCGGCTGAATGCCGATATAGATGGTCATCTTCTTCTTGCGCACGTCCGTGAGCAGGAAGTCGTTGCAGCTCGTGGCCGCGTCCAGCACCGGATTGATCCAGGCGTTCAGCGGCTCCTTGAAGCTGCCCATGATCGAGGCGAACGTCTCGTCCGCTTGCGACAGCAGGTTGGCAAAGGCGGTCTTCGCATCCTTGCTGAGGTGCGGCCACGCCGTCAGGCGTTGCAGATATTCACGCAAGTTGCCTCCGTCGCTGGTCGATAACCGGTAGACCTCGCCCAGCGTCGGGAACGGCTTCACGCCCGACGGGACATCCAGGGTCCTTTCCTGATCGAAGTTCTCGAACAGGTAAAGCGTGAAGGCCGTGAAGGCGTTGCGTGCCTGGCTACTCCAGAACCGCTGGTCGCCGCTCACGTCGGGATACAGCATGGCCGCGATGGATTGGATGTCCGATATCCGAAACGCCGGATCGGGAGAAACGTAGCTCAGCGGGTTCCAGCGGTGTGTTCGCCGGTCTTCGGCGAACGGATTGAACAGAAAGATTTCCTGGCCTTGCGACTTACGCCAGCCACTGGTCAGGTCGAAGTTCTCCTGCTTGATGTCCAGGACCACGATGGAGCCTTGGTATTCAAGGAGATTGGGGATGACCACCCCGACACCCTTTCCCGATCGGGTGGGCGCGGCCAGGATCACGAATTGTTGGCCACTGAGCCGGATCAGCTTCTTACCGAACCGCCCGACGACGATGCCGTCGGGCGACTCCTTGAGCAGGCCCCGCTTCACCAAGTCGCGCTGCGTGGCGAAACGCGCGTCGCCATGGAGCGCCGTCGAACGCGACGAACGCAGCAACGGTACGAGACCTCCGATCCAGGCCAGCGCGGGCAACCCGTACCCCGCCACGCCCGCCGCCTTGATCTTCCACGCGTACGGCGCGTACTGCGGGTACACCAACGCGCCGTGGTAGTCCCACCATGTCCGCCAAGTCAACGGCGTCTCGACGCCGAGCAGCACGAGGGTCAATTGACCCGACAGGTAGAGGCCGCTAGCTAAAGCGACCAGGAACATCGCCGCCGCAAGCGCAGCCTTTGTCGATCCATTCACGCCAGGCCCTCCGTGCCCATTTTGAGGTGCGCAGTCTAGCCACTTTTAAGTGGCGCAACACACAGGTGAGGAAAGTTCTCACTCGATCGTTTCAATCGCGGTGTCGGCCCCTTTGACAGCGCGGTTCTGCTCACTCACAGCACTCGTCTGTTCCCAACACATCCGCGCATGCGCCTGCGCCGTGCACTGCACGCCCATGAGCGTGAGTGCACCGATGGACTCAAGCGAAAGCGCCAACTGCGCGCAGTCCACGGTGTCGGATTCATGCACGAGGTCGGCGAGCAATCCGGTAAGGCCACGGGCGTACTGCAACCACGCGGTGGCGTCGTTCAACAGGTCGTGCGCGGAGGCTTCCGGGTCGATGTAGTGGCGCACACAGCCCTCCGTGCGCGCGGTGTCGTAAACAGGCATGAACATTTGTCTGTAGGCGCCATCGGAAAATGGGCGCTGTTTTCTACTTGAGCAACGCCCACCATTGCGACAGGCTGACCACGGCCGTCGCCACCATCACCAGTCCGAGAATGGTCCACGCGTCACTCAGCTGATTCCCAGGTGAGCAGTACGATCCCGGCGCGAACATGGCCGCCGCCATCCCCGTGTAATGCATGCCGGTCACCGCCACCGCCATGACCAGCGCGGCACCCAGACGCAACGCCACATGGGTCCAGTGTCGGCTGGTGCGCAACCAGGTCATGATTAACAAGGCCGCGCCGCTGGCACCCAGCGCGATCGCGGCGGAAGCCCAGAACAGGAGCGGCCGGTATTCGATGCCCGGCAACATGCGCATGGCGTACATGCCACCGTAGTGCATCAGGCAGACCCCGGTGGCCATCAGCACCGACGCGATCAGCCAGGTCACCAGGCGCACACCGTCGCGGATCACATAGAAGCCGATCGCGCTCACCACCACCGCGACCAGCCAGGAGGCCACGGTGATCGGCAGGTCGAAGGTCACCGGCACCCCGAGTGTCAGCGCCGCCATACCCATGAAATGCATGGCCCATACGCCGGTACCGAAGGCGAAAGCGCCGGCGACGATCCAGCGCGTCTTCTCCTCCGGCGCAGCGGCGCGCACGCGTGCCGTCATTTCGATGCCGCAGTAACCGGTGAGAGTGGCGATCACGAACGAGTACGCCACCATGACCATGTCGTAGTGCTGTTCCATGGGAATTCCTATGCGACGGTCAAGTGCGTGCGAAGGTGAAGAAAGCGACGTTGTCGGCGAGGCCATCGGCTTGCTCGAGCATATGGCGGCTGGCGGAACTGGCTTGCCGCAATAGCGATTCATGGGCCTGCATGGCCTGGTCGATCTGGTTGAGCGACACGCTGGCCTTGCCAACCCCATCGGACTGCTGGGCGCTGGCGCGAGCGATGTGACCCACCACGTCGGTGAGTTCGCGCACGCTATGCACGATCCTCGCCAGCGTGTCGCCGGAACTGTTCGCCAGTTGGGCACCGTCGCTCACCTTGTCGCGGCTGTCGGCGATCAGCTGCTTGATCTCACCTGCCGCCGCGGTACAACGCTGGGCAAGGTTGCGCACCTCGCCAGCGACGACCGCGAAACCGCGCCCATGCTCGCCGGCACGCGCGGCTTCCACGGCAGCGTTCAGGGCAAGCAGGCGGGTCTGGAAGGCGATCGCGTCGATGAGGCCGACGATGTCCGCGATGCGGTCACTCGAATCGCCTATAGCGCTCATCGCCTGTTGCATCTGCGCGACGACGTCGCCGCCATCCTCCGCGCATTTACGTGCCTCGGCGGCCAGCCGGTCGGCATGGCGGGCATGCTCCGCGGTCTGCACCACCAGGGTGGACACCGTCTCCATGCCCGTGGCCGTTTCGCGCAAGCCGGCCGCATCCTCGATCAGCTGGCGAGCCAGGACCTCGTTATCCGACACCATCTGCACCGCGGCGACGTTCACCGCGCCCGCACCATCGCGTACCTTGCGGATCACGCCCGCGAGGCGCTCGTCCATGTCGCGGAAGGCGGCACGAAGTTCGCCGATTTCATCGGAATAGAGCGCGGGAATGCGGTTGTCCAGGACACCGTCGGCCACCGTGCGGGCCAGGGCCAGGGCGTCCCGGATGCGCACGGTGACGGAGCGGACGAAGATGCCGTCGAAGATCACGGAAAGCAGGAGGCCCGCCAAGACCGCGCCGAGTTCGGCATTGCGGATGTCGCGTCCTTCGGCGGCTTGCTCCTGGGCCAGCGCGTCGAGTGAATGCCTCGCCGTGACGAAGGACGCACCGCCGTGCTCCGCTTCCAGCCGGGCCAGCAGGTCGCTGGCGTGCTGGTAGACCTCGCCGGTATTGGCGTTGGCCCGGTCGATGCCGTAGAGGCCGACCAGGCCGGTTATCACCAGGAACGTCAGTACCAGCCCAAGCCGCAACCCCATGCGGACCTTGATCGTATAGCGAGCCATCGGAGCTTCCCCGCTCGTTGAGACTTCGGTCGTTATCGGCCGTGGGGAGGCGGACTTTAGGACCTGTTTCGCGTTTCTCGATGCATCTGCTTATACATGCCGAATTCGCATACGGATCTCATGGTCGTGCTTCCAGCACGATGTTGAACGGCGTCTCGGCAGCGCGACGGAAACGACGAAAGCCGCCGGCGTCGACGATCACCTTGCGCAGGCGCGCCTCGCCCGCCTGGGCACCCAGGGCCGGCCCATGCCTGGCGAGCGACACCGGTACGCAGATCATCGACGACGCCGCGTAGTACACACGACCGACGGGATTGAGGTTGTCCGCCGTGCTGTCGCCAGCGAAAGGCTCCACGACCATGCACGTGCCGTCGTCCTTCAATGCGCCTTTCGCGTGCCGGGCCGCACCATCGGGGTCGGCCATGTCGTGCAGGCAATCGAAGAAGGTGATGAGGTCGAAATCACGTCCTTCGTATCCCGACGCATCCGCCTGCTCGAACGAGGCGTTGCTCACGCCGGCCTCCTTCGCGCGCTCGCGAGCGACATCAATCGACGGCGCGTGATAGTCGTAGCCCACGAAGTGCGATGCGGGAAAGGCTTTCGCCATCAGCACCGTGCTCGCGCCGTGTCCGCAACCGATGTCGGCCACCTTGCCACCCCGCCCCAGCTTGTCGACGACGCCTTCCAATGCCGGTAGCCAGGTACCCAACAGGTGCGAGTGGTAGCCGCCACGGAAGAACCGTTCGACGCCGTGGAAGAGGCAGGGATGGTGTTCGCCCCACTCCATGCCTGCGCCAGTACGGAAGTTGTCGCGCACGCGCGGATAGGTGTGGAACAGTGCGAGGGCGATTTCATAGGCACCGGAAAGATCGACCGGGCCGGCCGGGTCGGCCAGGCACGCCGCTTGTTCTTCGTTGAGCTGGTATTTACCAGACGCGGCGTCGTAGTCGATATAACCGCCGGCCGCCTGATTACCCAACCATTCGCGCGCATAGCGTTCGTTGGTGCCGGTGCGTGTAGCCAGCTCGGCGGGAGTCAGGGATTCGCTTGCGAGTGCCTTGTACAAGCCAAGCTCGTCACCGAGCAGGACGAGCACCGCGCTGAACGCGGCGCCAAGGTCGCCGACCGCCTTGCCGAGGAAGGCATTGAGTTTTTCTTCGTTGATGGACATGGGTTCGCTCCGAAGCCAGGGGAATCGGTGCGGCGAAGGGTCGACGGTCCCGGCCAGCCGCTAGCGCCGGAACCGGCGACGTCGTCCTGCCGGCGGCATGTCTCCGCAAGGGTCAGGGCGTGCTTGGCTTGGAGGGCTCACGTACCGCCCGCCGCCGGTGAATGCGTCATCGGCGCATCGTCGGGAACGATGGCGGGCGTAGGGCATGATTGCTGGAGTGTAATCCAAAAGGGCTATAGGGCGATCGTTCCCAGGGCCTGGGCCGGCGAATCGTGCCGGAAAGCGGCCCGCATCTGCCTGGCATCGCGTTTCGGCGGAATCCCGAACATCCGCGCGTATTCGCGGCTGAATTGCGACGGGCTTTCATAACCCACCTGGAAGCATGCCGTCTCGACGTTGAACGCGGTCGAGATCATCAACCGGCGCGCTTCGAGCAGACGAAGCTGCTTCTGGTACTGGAGCGGCGTCATGGAAGTCAGCGCCTTGAATTGGCGATGGAACGCCGAAGGGCTCATCTGTGCGATCGCGGCCAGTTCCTCGATCCGGATCGCCTCGGTGAAGCGCGTCCGCAAGGTGTGCATGGCTTTTATCACCCGCTGTGACGGCCCGTTCGCGAGCGTCATCCGGGCCACGTCTCCGCCATGAGGGCCGGTCAGGAGCCAATAACAGATCTCGCGCATGACGACGGGATAAAGCGTGGGAATCGCCTGGGGCGTATCGAGCAGCCGGACGAGGCGCAAAGCGCAATCGGCGAGCGGACCCTGGAAATCCGTGACGAAGACGCCGCGCCCAGGCTCTCCGCTGGCCCTTGGCGGCGCGTCGAGTCCCTCCGCGACGCTGCGCACGATCGCGAGGTCGAGTTCGAAGGCGAGAACAAGGCAGGGCTCGCCCGGACTGGCTTCGACGACACGCCCAATCGATGGCGTCTCCACGCCGATGACCAGCGCCTGCCCTGCCCGGTACTCGAGCCGGTTGCCGCCGAACATGCCCCACTTGGCGCCCTGGGCCACGATGCACATGGCTGGCCGGGAAAGCATGTGGGACGGCGGCTTCGGATGATCCGACCGCATGATCGCCATGCCCTCGATCGCCGTCATGAACGGGCTCTCGCCGGGATGGCTTTCCGTGTAACGCAGGAGCGCTTCCACCAACGGGTCGGGCATGTCCGATGACTCCTCGTGCCGCATGCCTGGCCAAGGCTAATCCTCAAGGCAGGAATAGGCAAGAAACAGGACGGTTTCGGCATTCAGTGCGTCGACTCTCGGCGCCAGAATGTCGCAAACACCCCCTGTGCCGACGCACACATCCTCCAGAGAGAAATCAAGCCATGTCAAACAGTAAGATCGCCATCGTCACCGGCGGCAGCCGTGGCATCGGCCGCCAGACCGTCCTCTCCCTCGCCAAGCGCGGGGTCCGCTCGATATTCACCTATAACGCCAATCGTGCAGAAGCCGAAAGCGTGGTCGCGCTTGCCGCGGACGCGGGAGCGCGGGCTATCGCCCTGCAGCTGGACGTGGGCAAGAGCGAAACGTTCGATCGCTTCGCGACGCAGGTCCGTGAAGCGTTGGTAACCCTCGAGGCCGAACGTTTCGATTACCTCGTCAACAACGCCGGCACGTCGTCAGGCGCCGGCCTGGAAACGATCACCGAGGCGGAAATGGATGCGCTGTACAACGTCCACTTCAAGGGGGTCCTGTTCCTGGTACAGAAGCTGCTGCCACTCATGAACGATGGCGGCCGTATCGTGAACATTTCCTCGGGGCTGGCCCGCTTCGCCATGCCCAACCGCATCGGATACGGTTCCATCAAGGCTGCCGTCGAAACGCTAAGCCGTTACATGGCACTGGAACTGGGACCGCGTCGGATCGCCGTCAATGTCGTGGCGCCGGGCGCGATCGCCACCGACTTCAGCGGCGGCATCGTCCGCGACAATCCCCAGGTCAATAAAGCCGTCGCCGAGCACACGGCGCTCGGGCGAGTAGGCGTTCCCGAAGATGTCGGCCCGGTGATCGCGTCGCTTCTTTCCGATGAATTCGGATGGGTGAATGCGCAGCGAATCGAAGTGGCGGGGGGTATGCATATCTAGCCGGCGCAGGCGTTCGAGCCAGGACTCGGGAAACGTCAGGTGGGTTGCGATTCCTCACCGAGCGGAAGTGAGACTATCAATTGACTTCCGTTCCCGATGCCTTCGCTCATGGCGGTCACGTGGCCGCCATGAGCCTCCACCAACTCACGAACGACAGTCAATCCGATACCCAAGCCATCGCTATTGAATGCGACAGCCTTTGGGTCCTGCACGAAGGGCTCGAACATGGTGGCCAACGTGTCCTTCGTCATGCCGATGCCGCTATCGATCACGGTCACGACCAGCGCGTCGCTCGTGTTGGTTACGGTCAGTTCGATCAGCCCACCCTCGGGGGTGTACTTGGAGGCGTTGTCCAGCAGATTGACGAAGACTTGGGCAAGGCGCACCGGGTCGCCATGGATCTTCACGGGCGTCAGTGGCAGGTTCGCATGAAGGCGCTGCTTGCGCTCATCCATGGCCGGCATGCACGTATCGACGGCTTGTTCGAGGATTTCCGCGATATCCAGAATCCTCCTGGTCAAACGCAGTTTGCCGACACCGAGGCGCGAGACCTCCAGCACATCCACCAGCAATCGGGTGATGTGCAGCACCTGACGCTCGATAACGGCCTTCATCCTGGGCAGGTCTTCCATACGCGCTTCGTCGAGCATCGATGCGGCCACGCGGATGGGCGTCAAGGGCGTCCTCAACTCATGGGCAAGCACGGCGAGAAAATCGGCGTGCCTGACCCGGGCCAGTTCCGCGGCATCCAACAGTCGGTGCGCGTCGAGTGCGGCCAGAACCAACTTTTCGTTCGCGTCGCGTAACTGCTCGTAATGATGTTCACGCTCGACCGCATCTTTTCCGACAGACAGGGATAGTGCCTTCAGGGCAAGAGCGGAAGCATCGGCCTCGTCTTGAATTCGCAACGAGGCAAGGACCAGCGGTTCGTTCGCGGCGATCAACTGGGCGACGCGATCCGCAAACGCGGAATGGGTTCCCGCCGCGAGGATACCCGCTTCTTTTGCGAGAGCCGCACGGGCTTCTTCGCCTGGGATGGCGGCGTCGGTACCCTGCGTATGGCGCTTCTTCACCATGGCGGGCGGCGCGGAGGCGAGTCATTCATGGTCGTGATTATCGTTGACGGAATGGGAATCCGGCAGTGGCTTTCGCATGGGGCGTCCGCCCAGTAGTCCCTCTTGTTCTGGAAGCGTGGTGCCGATGTGGATGCCGTCGTCTCGTATCTCATACGCGCACAACTCGTTCGAATGCGTGCTGGCGCGCACCTTGACCACGGCCATGACACGCAAAAGTCGACTTTCGACCTCGATGTAACGCTGCACGATGATCGCATCGGTCATGAACGCGGTGCCGTAAGGGCTGAAGCGCAGGTCGGTATACCGATCTTCGAGCTCGGAGGTCATCAGCACGGTGACGCCTTCCGCGGCGAGCGCGGACACCATGCGGGACAACGATTCACGGAAATCGGGTCGAAAGGTTGGCGCCAACGCGAGTTCGAAACCCGAAAGCGAATCGATGACCACGCGTGTCGCACCCAGGCGACGAACCTCGGTGAGTAAGAGGAGGACGATTTCGTCGATCGAAAGGTCGGGAGCCTGGGTGTCGACGAGGCCAACCTTCCCTTGCTCGATCAATCCCGCGAGCAGCGGGGATCGCTCGCGGTTGGGAATCTGCTCGAAAGCCGCGACGACGCCGGTTTCGCCGTTGCGAGCCCCTTCCACCAGGAAGGCGGCCGCCAGGATGCTTTTGCCCGAGCCGGAAGGGCCGGCCACCAGCAGCGAATAACCCCGCGGCACGCCACCGCCGAGCATCGCATCGAGTTTCGACACACCCGTGCCCAGGCGGGCATCCGCGCCGCCCGTCGACAGCTTGGGTGCGAGGGGGGCCAGCACCCGCGCCGGTGCGAACACCCTGATCCCGTCCGCGTTGATCCGAAAGGTGTGCAGGCCGGGTAGCGTCGGCTGGCCGCGCATTTTCATGATCTCGATCTTGCGGACCATCGAGTTGCGCTGGACGCTCTGACGAAGCCAGATCAGGCCGTCGGCCACCGTGAAAACGGGATTGGCGTCGGTCTCGGCGAAGTATTCGCCGATCAGGAAGGTCGTGGCCTGCCAACTGGTCATGACCATACCCAGTTGCTGCACGAACTGCTGCAGGCTGTTGTGCTCGTTGCCCGGCGCGCTGTTCGCCAGGACGACCGAGCGGAACGAGTCCACGAAGATAAGCGCGGGATTGTATTTTTCGACCTCGGCGACGATCCGGCGCAGTACCTGATCCAGGTCGCCGGCGAGTGTTTCATCGGTCAGGTTGATAAAGTGGATCGAGCCATTGACCAGTTCCGCATCGAAGAACGCGAATTGCTGTTGATAGCGCAGCATCTTGAGTGGTGGCTCGCCAAGCACCGTGAAATAGAGCGTAGGCCGCTCCGGCTTGGCCAATGAAAACATCATCTGGTGCGCAAGGGTCGTCTTGCCGCAGCCTGGAGGTCCGGCGATGAGGTTGAATGAGAACTCTGGCAGACCTCCGCCCAGCACCTCGTCCAGGCCCGGCACGCCGGTCGCCAAGCGAGTGATTATCGATCGGGTGCTCATTGTGGAGTGTCCTACATGAATCGGTTTAGCAGTTGTCCCAGATCGGACGGAGCAGGCGCTCCGTCAACGAGGGGCCGACCAAGCTCGAAAGCAGCTCGTAGAACGTTCGGAAAAGCGCGCTGCCCCCATCGAGGGCGACGGTGCTGCCTTGTTGCATCAACGTGGCCTGCAAAGGTGCGAGGTCCAACGCGGTGGGCTGGCCCTCACCCACGCGAGGTAGCCACCCATGGTTCGCACCGGTGAGAAACAGGCTTCGCCTGTAGAGCATGGCGACGCCGCGCTTCCCAAGTATCGGCCCCAAGGACGCGTCGATCTCGTTCCAGATGGTAACGATGGACCGGACGACGCCGGCAATATCGGGGTTGTCGCCCGCCCGCCGCCTGAGCGCCTCAACGATCCGATCACTCTCTAGACCAACCACAGGAATGACCTGCCCAATTATTGGGACGTGGGCACTCACCATACACTCTCCCGGGCAGTCGCGACGGTTTGGCCAAAAAGACGATATCCGGTGCGCTACGCGGACCCCCTGCCCCCCTCCATCACTTGCCTGGACCTTTGGATATACTCGCCACGAGGCGTGGGGACCTCGAACACCGTGCGGGAGGATCATCGTGGAAACGCTTGCGAGACTGACGCACGCTGGCACCTTGCTGATCGTCAATGCGTTACTCGCGGCACTTTCTTCTGCAATCTTCATCGCCCTCCACCTGAGCCTTCGCAAGACGCGTCACATCCGCGGACTCGCCCTATGGGGGGCCAGTCATGCGCTGATCGCCACGGGGTTCTCCACCCTGGTCCTTCCCGCGTTCGGGATCGAATTCTTCGGCCTGGGATTGCTCGGCAACCTGCTTATCGACCTGGGCACGGCCTTCGGCCTGATGGCGGTCCTGGTCTACTTCGATCACCCGCTTCGCTTCGAACGCGTTCTGTTCGTTGCGGCGATCATCGGGGCAGTGGAGGTGCTGTACGTCCTCAATCGTGGCGAAGACCTGGGCCTCATGGTGGTCGCTGGCGGCAGCCTCAAGGGCTTGTTGACCGTCGCAACCGGCATCGCCTTCTGGCGCTGTCGCGACGAGGCGCAGAGGCTGGCGGCACGAGTCGCCGCGGCCTTTCATTTCCTGTGGGCGGCTGCGCTCTTCATGCGGGTGTCGTGGTGGGAATTACACCCGCTCACGAGTGGGTCCCACGATCCGACCTCCGCCTTCGGCCTGCTATCCCGCTTGCTGCTGACATGGGTGATCACGCCGTGCATCCTGTGGATGCTCAGCCGGCAGTTCGACGCCGAGCTGGTCCAGCTGGCCAAGGAAGACCCGTTGACGGGGATAGCCAACCGGCGCGTCATGTGGGAGCTCGGCGAGCGGGTCGCCGCCGATACATCGCAACCAACGCGACGGTTCGCGGTACTGATCGTCGATGTCGATCATTTCAAGCGGATCAACGACCGCTGGGGCCATCCGGGTGGCGATGAGGCGCTCAAGGCGATTGCCACGCTCCTTCATCGCCATACCCTGGCCCCCAACCTCCTGGCACGGATCGGGGGCGAGGAATTCATGGTGTTGATGATCGACACGCATGAACAGGCCGTGCAGGACTTTGCCGAGGAACTGCGCGCAGCGGTGCAGGATTTCTCCATTACGGTGGTGTCCGAGCATGCGCTGAGATGTACCGTCAGCATCGGCCATCATCTCTTCCATGGCGGGGACAGTTGGAAAAATGCCGTCACCATGGCGGACCAGGCCTTGTATGAGGCAAAGCGGCGCGGACGAAATCAAGCGGTTGCGTCCGCCGACCTACACGATGGACCGCAGGCTACGCGTTAGCACTCGGTTCCTGAAGGGTCCCCATGTCACCTGCGCGCAGGTGACTGCCATTTAGTTGCATTTTGAAACCAACGCGTCTAGGCTCCTCACGGATTCGTCTTGCCATCGAGCAACTCCATGAAGCCACCCCCACGCCTATCCCGCGCACTTCTTGCCCTTCTCGCCTGCGCCAGTGGGGTGAGCGTCGCCAATGTCTACTACGCGCAGCCTTTGCTCGATGCCGTGGCCGCCGACTTTGCGATCACTCCGGCGGTGGTTGGCGGGGTCGTCACGGCGACGCAGGTGGGCTGTGCCCTGGCGCTGCTCTTCGTCGTGCCACTCGGCGATATCGTCCGCCGCCGCCGTCTCATGCTCATCCAGGCGCTGGCGCTTATCGGTGCGCTGATGATCATTACGCTTGCCGGCAACGCCACGGCACTTCTCGTCGGCATGCTCGGCGCCGGCCTGTTCGGCACGGCGATGACCCAGGGCTTGATCGCGTATGCGGCAAACGCCGCGGGTGACAATGAACGGGGACGTGTGGTGGGTACGACCCAGGCCGGGGTCTTCATCGGCTTGCTTTTAGCCCGCGTGGTCGCCGGCGGTATCAGTGACATCGCTGGTTGGCGGAGTGTCTATGCCTTCGCTGCCACCCTCATGCTTGGATTGGCGGCGATGCTCTGGCGAGCCCTGCCCGATCTCCCCGTCCATGCGAACCACATGACGTACCGGCATCTCGTCGCGTCGATGGCGACGCTTATCCGCGACGAGCGAGTGTTGCGCGTTCGCGGCCTGATCGCCCTGCTGATGTTCGCCGCCTTCAACGTCTTCTGGAGCGCTCTCGTGTTGCCGCTCAGCGCGGCGCCCTACCGCTTTTCGCACACGGCCATCGGTGCCTTCGGCCTGGTGGGCGTGATCGGCGCACTGGCGGCCGGGCGTGCCGGGCGCTGGGCCGACCAGGGGCACGGCGAGCGGACCTCGGCCTTGGCGCTCGTCCTTCTCATCGCGGCATGGCTGCCCTTGGCCTATATGGGCGCGTCCATGTGGTGGCTCGCCCTCGGGATCGTCCTGCTCGACATGGGCGGACAGGCCATCCACGTGACCAACCAGAGCCTGATCTTCCGCACACGGCCGGACGCGCATAGCCGGCTTGTCGGCGCTTATATGCTGTTTTACTCGGTGGGAAGTGGCTTGGGTGCGATGTCGACCACGATGACTTATGCGCGGTATGGTTGGGATGGTGTTTGTGCGTTGGGTGCGGGCGTTAGTGGTCTGGCGCTTTTGTTCTGGGCTGTGACCGCGCGACGGGCGCCCTGTGTCGATACGTGTGTTGTTGCCGGCTCCGTTCGATGAAACGAACGTTGGCTATGCGTCCGTCGCCCTAGCGGACGAAAAGCAGGATCAGCAGACCGATACCTGCGGCTAAGGCTACAGCGGACTCCACAAGCATCCACGTGCCATCCGGGTTCCCCTCTCGCCGAAGCCTCCGCATCATGGCAAGCGCCGACGTTTCCGGTGCGTGCGCCCGGCTATAGCGGAAATAAATTCGCCAGCTGGCGAGGCCACATCCGGCCATGATGAGAATCAGCAGGAGATGTACGACGTGATAGGTGGCGGGGTTCATGGCCGGGTCCGTGAGTAAAGGGCGCGCGCGTCAATGCGAGGCATTAGCCGGTATTGCACTTTCGAGGACCTTTCTTGGGCTGGGGTTCGTCTTGCTCTGCCTTCAATTGCTGGTATGTATGAATCTGGCCTCACTCTCGCTCGCGCAAGTACAAGCAAATAGGACATGCCCATGACCAACGCTCCCCAGGCACCCGTCATCCTCATCACCGGCGGAAGCCGCGGCGTCGGCGCCGCCACCGCAAGGCTTGCGGCCGCGCAAGGCTACGATGTGGCGATCAGCTACGTTTCCAACGCATCGGCCGCGCAGTCCGTCGTGGCGGACATCGAAGCCATGGGGCGTCAAGCCCTGGCCGTGCGCGCGGACAGTGCAGATCCGAGACAGGTGGAGCAGCTATTCGCCGCCATCGACGAAACCTTCGGTCGGATCGATGTGCTGGTGAATAACGCGGCCGTCCTGGAACTGCAATCGCGCCTTGAAGACCTCAGCTTCGAACGGATGCAGCGCGTGTTCGCCGTCAACGCCATCGGCCCGATCCTCTGCGCCCAGCATGCTTCCAAACGCATGTCGCACCGTCATGGTGGACGCGGCGGGTCCATCGTCAACATCTCGTCGGCCGCGGCGCGCCTCGGCAGCCCGAACGAGTACGTCGACTATGCCGCCTCCAAGGGTGCCCTTGAGACCTTCACCACAGGCTTCGCCAAGGAAGTCGCGCGGGAAGGTATCCGCGTCAACTGTGTTCGTCCGGGGCATATCTATACCGAGATGCACGCCAGCGGCGGCGAGCCGGGACGGGTCGACCGGGTGAAGGATTCGATTCCGATGGGGCGCGGTGGGCAACCCGAGGAAGTGGCTCGGGCGATCCTGTGGCTGGCGGGTGACGAGGCGTCTTTCGTGACCGGGACCTTCCTCGACGTGACCGGCGGCAAGTAAAGTCCTCCCCTCCCGATCCCGAACCACTTTCACCAAAGCGCTGAAAGTGTTGTTTCAACAGGCGTCTTTTTCCTCGAACAGGCCTCGCGCAAGCTTTACCCGCGTCTTATCCCCTGCCCGAGGTCACTCCCATGAAACAGCTTCTCCTCGCCGGACTTATGGCCACTTCCTTCTCGGCGGTGGCAGATCCTTCCAAGTCACCTGCCGTCGAGCGAGTGGCCACGTTCGAGGGCGCGATGCCGACGGGCGTCACGGTGGCACCAAACGGCCGGATCTTCGTGAACTACCCCCAGTGGGGAGACAGTCCCGCCTTCACGGTCGGGGAGCTCAAGGACGGCAAGGTCAGCGCCTATCCGTCGCAGGCGCTCAATAACGCCGACCCTTCCCATGCGGCTTCCACCCTCATCAGCGTCCAGAGCGTGGTCGCCGATGCCGCCAATCGCCTATGGATCCTCGATACGGGCGCACCGAAATTCGCCGCGCCGATCGTCGGCGGCGCCAAGCTCGTCGCGGTCGACCTTGCCACCAACAAGGTCGTCAAGACCATCGTGCTCGGCGACGACGTGGTCTTTCCCACCACCTATGTGAATGACGTCCGCTTCGACCTGCGCGTGGGCAAAGGCGGTGTCGCCTACATTACCGACAGCTCGGTCAAGGGCCCGGGTGGCATCATCGTCGTCGATCTCGATTCGGGCCATGCGATCCGCCGTCTGAGTGGGCACGCGAGCGTCATGCCGGACAAGGGCTTCGTGCCAGTCATCGAGGGCAAGCCCTTGATGAACCGCCCTGCGGGTGGCTCGCCGAGTCCCTGGCTCGTCGCCAGCGATGGCATTGCCCTCTCCGCCGATGGGAAGACGTTGTATTACTGCGCACTATCGAGCCGCCACCTTTTCAGCGTCCCGACCGCGCTCTTGCGCGATGAAAAGACATCCGACGCGGACATCGAAAAGGCCGTGCGCGATCTCGGCATGAAGGGCGCATCCGATGGCCTGGCGGAAGACGATAAGGGCCGGATCTATGGCGGAGACTACGAGCACAACAGCATCCGCCGCTACAGCGCCGGCAAATGGGAGACACTGGTAACCGACCCGCGCATCCTGTGGCCCGACACCTTATCGGTCGGTACGGATGGCTACCTGTACTTCACCGCCAACCAGTTGCACCGCCAGGCGGGTTTCCATGAAGGAAAAGACGAGCGCAAGCAGCCCTACGAGTTGCTCAGGGTCAAGATCGGCGCGGGTCCCGTGCTGCTCAAGTAGGCGAGCGCACCAAGAAAAAGGCCGCCTGCGTAAGCAGGCGGCACTGGGGAAACACGCGATGGCCCTCACGGGACACTCTAGTTATAGGCGAAACGTTGCTTAGAAGTCGTACGTAGCCGTCAGGCGGGCGTAGCGCGGGTTCTGGAAGTACTGACCCAGGCCGTAGTTGTTGAGCACGGTCTGCGGCGAGGCTTCATACGTCGCATAGCTGATGAGCGGCTTGCGTTCGTTGGTGACGTTGAAGACCGACAGGCCGAAGGCGAGCTTGCCCTCGAAGTAGGACGGACGGTAGGTCACCGCGAGGTCGAGCTGACGGTACCAGGGATTGCGCTTGTCGCCCGGGTGCGACGGCTGGCCGTTGCAGTTGTGGTACGACGAGCCGTAACCGATCGGATCCGGATCTGCCTCGCCGTCCAAGAAGCCCAGGCACGATTTCGGCGCGCCGGAGGCAAGACGCAGGTTACCCGAAACCAGCCATTCGTCCGTGAGCTGGTAGGCGCCGTAAGCCTTGATCTGGTGGGTACGATCGTTAGCCAGAAGGCCATTGGCGTACTGCATCAGCTCGGCGGAATCCCAGTCCTGCGTCTTCGAGATATCCGTCTGGCCGATGTCGGACTTGGTCTGGCCTTCCGTGTTGCCATAGGAACGCGAGAACGTGTAGTCGACGCGACCCTGCCACTTGCCGTCGAACGGATGCTCCAGGTAGAGGTCCAGCGCGTAGTAAGAACGCTTGGCCTTCTGCGAGAAGCCCCAGTCTTCCTGGTTCATCTTCACTTCGGTGCGGCCGGAACCATCCACGTTGGCGAGGCTGAACGTATTGGTGTCGCCCGGGTTGAAGATGACGCAGCCCGGAATGGTCACCGAATCCGGGTCCAGTCCTTCGCGGGTCATCTTGTCGGCAATCTTGCCCGTATCGCAGACGTCATCGATCGCCGTGCGCAGTTTGCGTACCGTGACCTTTGCGCCAGTGACCCAATCGGAGCCAAGGGTCTTATCGAAGCCGAGGATGGCTTCGTCCTGGTACTGCGACTTGAGATCGCGCGCCGCGACCGATTGCGCGTCGATCGGCTGGCCGAACTCCCCATCGGGAGACACGATGCCATTGCCCAGCGGCGTGAGACCGGTCGGACGGCCATTCTGGTCGATACCGGTGTAGTTGAAGTACTCGTAGGTATAGGTCGACGACGAAGCGCCACGTACCGCGACGTTATTCGGCAGTGCAAGGTAGTAGCGACCAAGGTTGCCGTAGATCTTCAGCGACGAGTCGCCGAACACGTCCCACGACGCACCCAGGCGCGGAGCCCATTGCGCCTGGTTATTGACGTAGGGTTTGTTGTTGTCGTTGAAATTCTTGAAGCCGTCGTTACGCAGGCCGATGCTCAGCAGCACCTTGTCGTTGACCTGCCAGCGATCTTCGAGGTACTGCGCGCGCTGGTCGAGCGACATGTTCGTCACGCTAGAGAAGATGACGCGACGCACGTAGTAGCCCGCGCCACCCGGCGCGCCGATGCCCTGCCCCGGGCTGATGGGAACGCCCGGATTCGCGGTGTGGAAGTAGCGCCAGTAGTAGCCCGGGCCGCTCGTCGAGGTGCCCTCGTCGATGCCCTTGTAATGCATGTTGTCGATACCACCGGCGAGGTGGTGATCGCCCAGCTGCCATTCGAGGTCGAGGCGGAGGCCATGGGTGCGGCTACCCGCGCTCGGGTCCTGGCTGGTCTGCGAGGAGTTGAGGTTCGTGATGGGGTTGCCGCCGTTGAGCGCGGGATTCTGCAGCGCCGGATTGAAGATGTACGGCTGTTGGTCGATGTTCGGCGTCGGGTTGTGCAGGTAATCGTCCGTCCACCCCTTGGCATAGGTCGCCGAGAGCGTGATGTCATCGGTGATGTAGGACGTGTACTTGGCGATCGCGTACTTCGACGTGATCTTCGACGTGTCCGCGTCCGCGCCGGTACGGCCCGACTTCGTGCGCGTGTCGTAATCGTAGCCGGTGTAATAGCCGCGCTGCTCGTCGGTCGAATGGATGCCCGTCAACTCCAGGATGTTGCTGTCGTTGATGTTCCAGTCGATCTTGGCGTAGATCTTCGGCAGGTTGTACGTGTAATGGTTGTTGGCGACCGGGTTGGCCTCGGCATTCGAGGTGCTGGTGCCTTCCGACTTCTCGGCCTCGGCGGCGACGAAGAAGAACAGCTTATCCTTGATGAGCGGACCGCCGACGTAGGCGCTATAGGTCTGAGTCCACTTGGTGTTGTCTTCGCCGTTGCGGTAAAGGGCACCTACCTTGCTGGTATCCTGGTAACCGTAGCCCGCCGGCAATTGGCGGCTTCCGTAGTAAACGCTGCCCGGATTCGAGGCGGCGAACTTGGGTTCCCAAAGAATCTGGGCGCCAAAATGCCAGTCGTTCGTACCGCGCTTACCGACCTGCGAAATCACGCCGCCGTCGGAGCGGCCGTACTTGGCGGAATAGCCGCCCGTATAGACTTCCTGCTGGTCGATCGCGCCATACGGCAGGCCGACACCACCAAGGGCCTTGTAAGGATCGGTCGTGTTGTAGCCGTTGACGTAGTACGCGTTCTCCGAGGCACCGGAGCCGCCGAACGACACGGTGCGGAATCGGCCGTTGCCGAGGGTGCTCTGGCCGGCGACGGCGCCCGGGGCGAGCAGCGCGATGGCTTCCGCGTTACGACCCAAGGGCAAACGAGCCAGGGTCTGGGCGTTCACGACGGTGCGGGAATCGACCGTCGAGGTATCGATCGGAGGCAAGGAATTGGCGGAAACAGTAACGGATTCGAGCGCCTGTGCGTTCGCTGCGGTTGCGGCGCTCGCAAACGAGACGTCCGTGCTGCCACCCACCTTGATCTGGATGTCCTTGCGCGAATCGATGACGGCACCATCGCGCTTCAGGCTGACGGTGTAATTACCCAACGGCAGGTTGCCGACACGATAACGGCCATCGGCATCGACCGGGACATCGCGCGTGAAACCGCTATCGCTCGTCACGGTGACGGATTCGCCCGCCGCGACCGGCACCTGGCCGAAGATGGAACCACTGGTCGCCTGCGCGAAGACCGTGCAGGTGGCACCCATGCCGAGTGCCAGCGCGACAGCCAGCACCGACGGCCGCACGAAGGTGCGCCGCTCGCTTCTCAAGAATTCCATGGTCTCCCCCAAAAGGAAAAATGATTCGAAATGAAAAAAGTTGGTCTTACACCCTCATTCCCATCCCACGCGATATCGGCGATGTAACGCTGCTGCTTCCCCAAGCAAAGAACGTGTTGTATCGCGTCGGATAGAGATATCGCTTAATCCCGCGAATGATTTGGATGTCCAAATCTTTTACGGATCGAGGGCAAGACTATGCGTCGGTGTGATGACAAGTCAACAGATGTTGGGGGTAATTTTTGAACATTCGCAATAACTTGCGGCGGGGTCATCCCTTCAATCGACTGCCGAAGCTCACTACGGTGTCCGACCTTGCCATGAGAGCTATTGTCATGGCCTCATCGCTGGCTCTTGGTCCCGGACGCCCTCCCCCACCTAATGGACTACGCCCATGAACAGCGATCCATACAAGATTCCTGACCTGCACGACGGGCAGTTCGAAAGACATGGAAAATTACAATACCCCTGGTGAAATCCAGAGCGACACGACAGCGAGAGGGCTTGGCGCCCTTTGCCTTTCGGCCCACTACCTCAGTTGGGAACAGGCAGAGAAGATCGTTGATCTGGTCGCGGCATTGAGGTGGTTGCCATTGGAAGCACTATCTGTGCCGCACCTTAGGATGACCGGTCACATCGGTGTATCACCACCATGAACCATCCTGCCTGGACACCACTCCGCGAACAGGCCGCCCAGTCATCGGCACTACTGCGGCCCGAAATTGAACGAAATAGAGCACGCCGCGCTGCCTTAGATGCATTTATGTCCGGCTGTTGGCGCACTTACTTCTAACTTCATTCTGCAACCCAGAGGAGCGTAGGCGACAAATCTCCCACCTCTCCATCCGCTTGCCCTCCGGATGATAGAAATCTCGCCCTGGACGAGTCGTCCGGCTACCCATCCATTCGCGCCTCAAACTGCCGCACACTCTCGAGCATTACGCCCAGCAATTCGCTATCCCTGAGACCGATGCGCTCAAACATGCCGTGCTCACCCAGGATAAAAACTGAATAGAACGTCGTTTCACCGTTCCAGAAAATCTGCAGTCCCAGTACGAACCCGGCCCTGGCCCACGCGTCCCATTTCCGGAGCACCGCCGCCAACATCTCAGCCTCGCTCTCGTCGCTCTCAGTTTCCAATGGGAATGCTTTCAAGACCGCGCCAGACAAATCGCTCGTCTCTTGGCGGAAATCCAAAAGCCCGTTCCCACTGCCGTCGATATCCACGGTATACAGATTACCGTTACACCGCTCACCATCGAACTTGATGAGGACGAGAGCCTTCTCGCGCGTTACGATTGCGCTAGCAGCAAGGACATGCCTGGCCGATTCCAGCCAATCGTCCGGAGACACTTCTGGATCAACGCTTGGATCCACGTCATTTGCCTCACTTTTCTGGAGCGTTCTGGCTGTTGGTCGGGAAACCACTTGGAATTCGGATAGCCGGGTCGGAAAATCAGGTCTGGAAAGCATCTCTTCGACTCCGGCAAAACTTCGCAGGAGACCAAAGTCTCCTTGGTGCCAGCCTCGTTAAGTCGAGGCCGAGGACACGCTGGGTGAGGCAAACTCGAATGTCGGTGGCGCTACCGACCAGGCGCACTCACTTGGGCTGGCCGCATCACTCGCCAGAAAACATAGCCGGCAAGGGCCCCGAATACCGCTGCCACTATTGAAAAACCCAGGAACGGCATCCAGCCTGAAGCGTCACCGCCCGAAAGCCTGTCGGCGAAAGTAGCCCACCAGAGCGCGGCGGAGGCTGCCAACGCGCATGAGATACCGACCATGCAGAATACCCAGCACGTCTGCAGGCGACGTGTCAAAAAATACAGCGGTATGCCCGGAAACACAGCGGCGCAATAGCTCACGGGAAGGACGATCATGCACGCCCAAAGTCCTTCGCCCAATCTGGCGCCAGCAACAGCTATCAGCATCACGATGGCCGAAGGCGTAAGTGGCGCGAGGAGAAACGCTGTGATGAGACGATGCTTGCCGAGAGGGTCTAGTGGCATTGGCCTATTCTTGACATCTCACATGTTGGGCTGGAAGACATAGGTGGCCCCTCGAAATTCCAGATGGAATTTATAAGTTCCCCGGATTTTGACCCTGGAGCCTGCAATGGGGCGGTTCCTTCGCCCCATGTTTGCGTTACCGAACCATCAGGGAGGCCTGGTAGCGGCGTGGCCTCCCTGACGACAACGCCTGACGCCAGCCGGTGCCCCTCCTGAGTGACGTTCACGATGGCAGGCTGGCCGTCCTTCATATTTATAACCGCAAATGACATCACTGGACTGATCCGAATCGGAAAGAGACCTCCCAAAAGCGGCGTTGCGTCATTTGGCGTGCCTTGCGGACTAGCTGGGCTGGGAAAACCAGGTGTCGGAAAGGCGTTCAATTGCTCTCGTGCGCTATTTACTGATGTCGCCAGGTTGAGGGTAGGTACGCTGTAGAAATGGTAATTTGCCGAGCCGGACGTGAAATCCCTGAATTCTGCCTGGGCGCGAAACGCTACGTCGTAGACGGCAGTAACGCACCTGGTAATTCCATCGTTCGTCGTGCAGTCACGCCCATCCGGGTCAGTATTCGTTACGGGATTTCCGTTTGCGTATAGCTTGCAGATCTCCGATAACTGCCTTGATGTTGTTAACGGACGGAGAGGGGCCATGGGCGGGTGGTTTCCGCGACCATGGCGACCAGCCCTAGCCGAAACCCGTATCAAGACTTCACCATACCCGCTCAGGTACGCGGGCGACAGTCAGGCACCTTGGCCAGGGTCGTAGATGAACCCGTTCGGTGGTCATTAAGGCCATGGATTGTCCTTCCCGGGATAAGTCGATGAAAGTCGACAACGCCGGCTCAGCGGATGCCTTCATCCCGTTTTGCGGCGTCGTCCATTTTCTTTTCGCCGTCCTCAATCTCCTTGTCACGCTTGTCCTGGGCCGCCTTGTCTTTTTTTGCGACGTCATTGAGGTTGCGGTCGCCAGACTGCGGCTTGTGGTCTTGGTCTGCCATCGTGTTCTCCGCTGTCAGCCGTGGTCTTCGTTGTTGTGGGTTTGCTGCGGGGATTCTTCTTTTCCAGGCTTTTTCTCGACGTGGTTTCCGGTGCTTTTGTCGTAGTCCTGCGGTGTGCGGGCCGTGTCAGTGTCGGTTTTCTCACTCATGGGTTGGGCCTCAGTGTGAAGCTCCGACGCTCCTCCTAGTCCTGTAACGCACAGGGAAGTCCGCGTGAACGCGGCATGCACATGCCATATCGACGCCAACCCAAATGAGGCCAACAGACAAAGGTGGATGGGCCCTCACGCCAGCGGCTCGGGGCGGACACACACAGGGGTCGACTGTCTGTGACTCCCGCCAGCCAACTCAGGTGCAAGCCAATGTTCAGCCACAACAAGCGATTGCAGTACACGGTCCGTGTTAGCGAATCCAATCCCGCCCTTGCCAACCTCCTTCTTGAGCAGTTCGGTGGGCCGCAAGGTGAACTCGCTGCCGCGATGCGCTATTTCACCCAGGCCCTTGCCGAAGAAGACATGGGCCGAAAAGACATGCTTCTCGACATCGCCACGGAAGAGTTGAGCCACCTTGAAATCATTGGCTCCCTTGTCGCGATGCTCAACCGAGGGGCCAAGGGCAGGCTTGCCGAAGCGGTCGATTCCGAAGCTGACCTCTTTCGGTCCTTGCAAGGGGCAGGCACTGATTCCCACGTCACCCAAGTTCTCTTTGGTGGTGGCCCAGCCCTTATCAATTCTGCCGGCGTCCCCTTCTCCGGTGCTTACGTCGATTCCATCGGTGAGCCGACGGCAGACCTGCGGTCGAACATCGCAGCCGAGGCCCGCGCCAAAATCATCTACGAGCGACTCATCAACGTCACCGAGGACGCCGGTGTCAAGGACGCGCTGACGTTCCTGATGACCCGTGAAATCGCACACCAGAAGTCGTTCGAGAAAGCCTTGTACTCGATGGACAAGAGCTTTCCGCCAGGCAAGCTGCCGGGCGACCCGCGTTTTACGAATCTGTATGTGAACACATCTTCGGGCGACGGCGACCTGTCTGGTCCGTGGAACAGCGGCGAGCAGTGGGAAGTCATGGTGCCCTCTGGTGAGAACACACCACTCGATGGCGGCGACGGTACCGCGTCCGTGGTTCTTGCCAGCGACGACGAAGCCACCGTTGACGCCTTTGCAGCAAGAGGCGCTTCCGACCCAACCCGGGACCCGGTGACCGGCGCGGACCTTGGCGTGCTGAGCCAGGAAACCGAAGATACGGACATCGACAAGCGCAAGAAAAGCGGGAAGAGCAGGTGACCCGCGTGGACCATCTGTTTGCGAAGAGACGGCACCCTTTGGGATGCCGTCCACCGGTCTTCTTCGCCTTCGCCTTCCTCACCATCGCCGTGTTTCTTACAGGGACGCCCGAAGGGCTTAGCCTGCTCCCCTGATAAACTGGGCAAAACATAGATGGATTGGACTTCGCATCTTTTCAGCCCGGAACCGCTTGGCTAGCTCGCATCCCTGATTTTGCCGTCGACAATCGGCCGGCAGATCTGGCGCCAGGCTCATGCCCCGACCGTGGAAGGCGTTTCAAAATGGCTCTTCATTGGCCAAATGTTGGCGTCCGTGCTGTACCTCGTCTACAGCATCCTTGTAAAAAACCCTGTTTTCATTGCAAGCAATGCTGCCCTTTTGGTTGCCGGCATCACGAGCCAAGTGATTTACCTGCAGCGCCGACGCCCGACCCCGTGAGCCTCGGTATGGCATGCCCAGCGTTGCGCCAGCCATGTTCGGCCAGCGCAACTGCTGCGGTTGTCAGGCTGCCGCTTGAATGCCAGCCAGGGACTGCGCTGACGGGAACACGGTCTGCGTGGTTGCTGGAGCGGGCGGCGGTGCATTGCTTGGCAACGCCAGCGCGTGCTGGTTGGCCACTGCCTGCTGCGCCGCTTCGCGCATCATCTGCTGGACGTAGGGCTCGTTGGCGAATGTCCCAATTTTCTCGACCGCCTCCATCGCATGGGCGTGGTCTTCCCTGCCATGACGCGAGTCCGCACGTGAGTCTGGAGTTCATCATACGCACGCCAAAGTGCGAGTGCGATGTCGCGGGCAACGGGCAGCTCACGCGTGCCGAGTGTCCGCTTGATGACGGGCTTCTTGAAGATGCCGACAAGCACTACGGGCATGCGCCGACGGAAGTGCCAGGTGCCAGAGGGGGTTTTGACCAGGTAGTGCGGGATGCGCATGCGAGACCTTGTGTGTCCCGATGGCGATTTTTCCTGACTCGCCCAAGTTATTGATTTTACTTGGAAAATCGTGGGATGGCGGAGAGAGTGGGATTCGAACCCACGGTAGGCTTACACCTACGGCAGTTTTCAAGACTGCTGCCTTAAACCACTCGGCCATCTCTCCATAAACTTTTATCAGGCGATCACTTCCAACCCCGCCATATACGGCCGCAACACCTCGGGCACCTCGATCGACCCGTCCGGCTGCTGGAAATTCTCCATCACCGCGACAAGTGTACGACCAACCGCCAGGCCGGAGCCATTGAGCGTATGCACCAGCTCCGGCTTGCCCGTGGCCGGGTTGCGCCAGCGGGCCTGCATGCGGCGGGCCTGGAAGTCGGTGCAGTTGGAGCAGCTGCTGATTTCGCGGTAGGTGTTCTGGCTGGGCAGCCACACTTCCAGGTCGTAGGTCTTGGCGGCGGCGAAGCCCATGTCGCCCGTGCACAGCTGCACCTTGCGGTACGGCAGCTTCAGCGCCTGGAGCACGGCCTCGGCATGGCCGACCATCTCTTCCAACTGCTGGAAGCTGGTCTCGGCCGTGGCGATCTGCACCATCTCCACCTTCTCGAACTGGTGCTGGCGGATCATGCCGCGCGTGTCGCGGCCGTAGCTGCCGGCTTCGGCGCGGAAGCACATCGAGTGGGCGGTCATGCGCAGGGGCAGTTCGTCGGCTTCGACGATGCTCTCGCGCACGAGGTTGGTCAGGGCCACCTCAGCTGTGGGGATCAGGTAACGCTTGGTGTCGCCCACCTGGGTGCCGAACAGGTCTTCCTCGAACTTGGGCAGCTGGCTGGTGCCTTCCATCGCGTCCGCGTTCACGATCAGCGGCACGTTGTGTTCGAGGTAGCCATGCTTCGTGGTGTGCAGGTCGAGCATGAACTGCGCGAGCGCGCGATGCAGGTGCGCGAGCTGTCCGCGCAGCACGGTGAAGCGCGCGCCGGAGAGCTTCGAGCCGGCTTCGGCGTCAAGCCAGCCGTGACGGGCGCCGAGGTCGACGTGATCCTTCACCGGGAAGTCGAACGGACGCGGGTGGCCCCAGCGGAGCAGTTCCAGATTGTCGTTCTCGTCCTTGCCGAACGGCACGGACTCGTCGGGCAGGTTCGGGATGCCGAGGGCGATGTCGGCGAGCTTGGCCTGCACCTCGGCCAGGGCGTGTTCGTTGGCCTTGAGCTTGTCGCCGATGCCGGCGACCTCGGCCATCAGCGGGGCCACGTCCTCACCCTTGGACTTGGCCTGGCCGATGGCCTTGGAACGGGTGTTACGCAGGTTCTGCAGCTCCTGGGTCTCCGTGGAGAGCGCCTTGCGCTCGGACTCCAGGCGCTCGATCGTGCTCACGTCGAGGTCGAAGTTCCGGGCGGCGCGGAGGCGCTCCGCCGTCTCGGCGAGGCGGCCGCGCAGGAGTGCGGGATCCAGCATTGTCTGTGTTCCGTGGGGTGTCGAATGCCGGATTATCGCAAAATTCGATTCGTAGTACGCGCAACGCGTACCCGGATCACGCCATCGGCTTGATCCCCGCACCCCGCCCCTTGCGGCCCAGCCACCATCCCGCCGCCGCACCGGCGATCAACCAGCCGAAGGCCTGCTCGACCAGCGTGCCGGCGGTGAAGGCTCCCGGGAAGCGGTACCAGTTCCAGTACGGCACGCTCAGCGACAGCCAGCTGAAGATGCCGAAGGCCAGGCCGACGTACAGGCCGCGGACCACGCCGGTGCCGGCACGGAGCATCACCAGCACCACGATCAGGGCGGCCAGGGTGTCGGAGAGCCACTGGTGGAACAGGTTGCCGCCCATCGCCATCGGGTCCTTGCCATAGGGCGAGTAGACGATGAAGGCGTACGGCGAGGCCTTGGCCTTTGCCGAAAAGGCGGCGACGGCCTTGTCGTCGCCGTGCATGGCCATGTCGTAGTGCGGCAGGACGTAGATGCCGTGTTCGGCGGGCAGGCCGTCATGCAACGCGGAGAGCACCTTGTCCTCGTCCAGCGGCGCGCGCATGGACATCTCGCCCAGAGGCAGCACCATGTGCGCGAAGGCGCCCCAGAGGAACATCACGAGGCCGCCGATCAGGGTTGCGATGGCGATGCGCATGGCCGTTCTCCGCGGTGGGTGTGGGCCGAGGGTACGTCGGCCCAGCCACCGGGAGTATCGGCCTTTTGGCAGGGGGTACGGGCCCAGCTCGGGCCGCTTTGCTTAACGATAATCCGGATCGCGCCCGAGTTGCCCTTTCCATCGACCTTCCCAGGCGTTGGCGGGAACGATGAAGTCGAGCGTCAGGGTGTCGTCGCCGGCGGCATGGGTCAGTTCCAGGATTTTACCCACGAGGTCATAGCAGACCTTGCCCTTGCTCTTGGCGTCGATCTCGGCCTCTGAGAACTTGTAGACCAGTGCGTCGCCATCGGCCTTGTCGAAACGCGCCTTCACCCTGCACGTGAAGGCGCCCTCGAAAATGAGCTCCGCGCCATTCGGCGTGAACTGCGCATGCACGCCGACGTCGTGCTTGCCCTTGTGGATCGATCCCTTCCAGACACCCTCCTCCCAGCCGTGTGCGAAGGCCAGGGTGGGCAGGAGGCAGAACAGCGCGCCGACGCCCAGGTTCTTCTTGAAGCGCATGACCATGGTATTGCTCCGATCGTGGATGGAGGTGCCACGGTAGTCGCGACACGTCACCAGCCCTATCGGTCAAATCCTGATTTTCTCACTCAGTCCTTCTGGCTCCGTGCCGCGGCACGGGCGGCACGCAGCGCGGTGAGCTTTTCGCGCAGCTTCACTTCCAGTCCACGGTCGACCGGATCGTAGAAGGTCATGCCGACCAGTTCGTCGGGGAGGCATTGCTGGTCGAGGGCTACGCCGCCTTCCACGTCGTGGTCGTACTGATAGCCGGTGCCGTAGCCCAGGCCCTTCATGAGCTTGGTCGGCGCGTTGCGCAGATGCATGGGCACGTCGAGGCTGCCCATCTGCTTCACCGTGGCGCGGGCCTTGTTATAGGCCATGTACGCGGCGTTGCTCTTGGGCGAGATGGCCAGCCAGATGGCGAGCTGGGCGAGGCCGAGTTCGCCTTCCGGGCTGCCCAGGCGCTCGAAGGTGTCCCAGGCGTCGAGGGCCATGCGCCAGGCGCGCGGCTCGGCCAGGCCCACGTCTTCCACCGCCATGCGCGTCATGCGGCGGGCGAGGTAGAGCGGATCGCAACCACCGTCGAGCATGCGCGTGAGCCAGTACACGGCGGCGTCCGGATCGGACGAGCGCACGGATTTGTGCAGCGCCGAGATCTGGTCGTAGAACTGCTCGCCGCTCTTGTCGAAGCGGCGCGTGCGGTCGGCCAGCACCTGTTCCAGCGTGGTGTCGTCGATGCGGCCGTTTTCCGCCAGTTCGGCGGCGATTTCCAGCAGCGTGAGCGCGCGGCGCACGTCGCCATCGGCGGCGCTGGCGATGAGCTTCAACGAGGCCTCGTCCACGCTCAGGCCCAGGTCGCCGAGGCCGCGCTCCTTGTCGGCGAGCGCGCGATGCAAGGCGGCCACGATGTCGTCGGCGCTCACCGCATCCAGCACGTGCACGCGGCAGCGCGAGAGCAACGCGGAGTTGAGTTCGAACGAGGGGTTTTCCGTGGTGGCGCCGACGAAGATGATCACGCCGCGTTCGATATGCGGCAGGAAGGCGTCCTGTTGCGCCTTGTTGAAGCGGTGCACCTCGTCCACGAACAGCACGGTGCGGCGGCCTTGCGCGAAGTTGCCCTCGGCTTCGGCCAGCGCCTTGCGCACGTCCGGAAGCCCGCTCATCACCGCGGAAATCGCGCGGAAGTCGGCGTCGGCGTAGCGCGCCACCAGCAGGGCCAGCGTGGTCTTGCCGCAGCCCGGCGGCCCCCACAGGATCATCGAATGCACCCTGCCCGCTTCCAGCGCGCGGCGCAGCGGCTTGTCCTCGCCCACCACGCGCTGCTGGCCGACGATTTCGTCGAGCGCGCGCGGACGCATGCGCTCGGCCAGTGGTTTCAGGGCTTCGGGTTCGGCGAACAGGCCGGGAGACTGGAAGGACATGAGGTTCGATGCGGACAGTGAACACCCATTATCGCGCGTTCACCGTGCACGGCGCCTCAATGGCTCATTCGTCGCTGGGCCGGGGCTTGCGCAACAGGCTCGCGGCCATGCCCGCCACCAGCGCGGCGCCCAGCAGGAGCACCACCCAGAGCAAGGGGCGCGTCCAGTCGAACGGCGCCCCGCCGTCGTCCAGCGCCTTGCGGCCCGCCAGTTCCTGGCCCGGGCCCGTCGTGGCGGTGGCAGGTCGCCAGCTGGCGCCGCCGTCCTTGCGCAGGGCCGCGATGGCGTCGTCGATCGGCCAGGCGGGACGGCGCGCGGCACGGCTGCCGACCAACAGGCGGTACGGCGCGTCGCCTTCGGGCAGGAAGACGAAGCGGTCCGGACGCCAGCCCACCGAGAGGCGCGGCGATTCGCGCAGCGGCGTCGCCGAATGCAGGCGCAAGAGTTCACGGCGGCCCCGCGATACCTCCAGCGGATGTCGGCCACCGCCATCCTGGCCGGGTGTGACGACGAGGGTGCCGAGTTGGTCGGCGCTCATCGTGCCTTCCACGGCGATCGCGTCGAAACGGGCCACGTTGTCGCTCTTGCCTAGCGTCACGCGCAAGGCGCCCACCGGCAGTGCCGCGGGCAGTCGGTAGTCGTAATCGACGCCCTGCCCGCTCGTGCTCGTGTCGGTGGCGGCGAGGTCGAGCCAGCGACGCGGCGCTTCATCCTTCGCCGATGCGTCTTCCATCGTGCCGGACAGCGTCACCGTGGCGACGGCACCGTCCGTCCAGGGCGCATCGCCCCCGGTCACGCGTACGCGGTAGTAGCGCGCGGGTGCGCCGGCCAGCTTCACGACGCGGGCATCCACCGCGCCGTCGCCCTTGCCCAGCGTGACGACGGAGGCGCCGCGTACCAGTGGCGTCCAGTCCTGCAGGTTGCCGCTGGCGTCGATGTCCAGCGTGAGGCTGGCGTCGCGGTCGAAGGGCGCGAATTCCAGGCGTTCGGGCGCGACGGGTTGGCGTGCGTCGAACAGCCAGTCACGGGGTGCGCCACTGGCGGGAGCGGCGCCGGGCTCGATGACGATGTCGCCATTGGTGCTTCGCTGGATGCGTGGCCCGGCGATGCCGCCCGCGCTTTGCGGCACGGCGAGCAAGGGGGCATCGAGTGTCACCGGATGCGACGTCGGCGCGGCGGGTGCGTACGGACCGGCGGCCACCTGGCGGCCATGCGCGTCGACGATCACGACATCGGCCAGTCCGGCATCGCGGCTGGCCCAGGCGTAGGCGTCCTGGGGCAACTCCACGACGTACGCCTTCGCGCCGGGTTCGTGGTGGATCGGATAAGCCATCGCGAACGGCAGTGGCGCATCGGCATGCGCCGCGGTCGCGACGAAGGACAACACGAAGAAACAGCGACGCCAGTCACGACGCATGCGAAGACTCCGCGGGAGGGGCCGCACCCTGCCGTGGCGGCGCGGGCGCGAGATAACCGATGACCGTGCACAACAGGCCATAGGCGATGAACGAGGCGATGCCGAACAGGTTGCCGAGATGGCCCCGGTCGACCAGCAGCAACTTCAACAGCACCAGCGCCATGGTCGCGGCACCGGCCATCCAGAGCAGGCGTTGCCCGCGCTTCGAACCGAGCACCCAGGCCACCACGCCGATCACGCTCCAGACCACGGTGAGCGAAAGCTCCGCGAGGCTGGAGCCCGGCATGTCGCCGTTCCACGGCACGCCGCCAAGGTGGTGCACGGCGCGCAGCGTCATGCTCGTGGCCATGATGAAGAACACCACGGCGAGCACCGCCGGACGCGTCGCGCGTACCTCGCGCGGGATCGCCTCGTCGGAAATCGCTCGCGCCACGAAAAGCAGCACGGCCACCAGCAGCAGGTCCACGGGGTTGAGCACGGGCACGAAGGGCAACGGTTTCGGGCTGCCGGCCGTGCCGAGTGCGGCGATGCCCACCGCGATCATCGCCAGTGCCGCGCAGGTGCCGACCGCGTAGCGGATGTCGCGCGCATGTCCGGACAAGGGCGAGGCCAGCCAACGCACGGCCCACAACACCAGCGCCGCGAGCGACAGGGTCGGCAGCGCGGCGGCGAGCAGGCGCCAACCTTCGCCGAGTGCCGGCGCCGCGTCGAGCGCGAGCACGATCGCCACGGTGAAGATCGCCGCCCAGCGCACCCACCACACGGTGGCCGAGGCCACGGCGGCGACGCGATGCGAGGCGACGCCGCGCAAAGCGAACCAGCCCGTGATGGCCATGACGATCACGGCGCCCAGCGGCCAACGAGCCAGCGGCTGGATGTTCGCGTTGGCCGCGGACAGCACCACCACCAGGCCGCCCAGGAGGAACAAGGGCACGCCGAAGGCCAGCACCACGCCGAGATCGAGCTTGCGTGCACGCGGGCATGCCAGCCCCAGCAAACATGCCGTCACCGACGACAAGGCCAGCCAGCAGGCGGATTCGATCTCTACATCGATGACGAAGGTGTCGATCTCGTTGGCGAAACTCACCAGCCACCACAGCACCGCCCACACGAGCAGGCCGATGCGTGCGAGCCCCGACACGCCGCGCGACATGCCATGCCGGTCGAACTGCCAGACACCCACGCTCGCGCCGGTCACCAGCAACAGGCTGCCGATGAAGGTCGCGTTGAGCAGCGGCGTGTCGTTGTAGTGGTGATGGAAGAGCGAGGCCAGCACCCACGCCACGCCCGCGGCCAACTGCAGGAAGACACCCGCCCAGCGCGGCAGGCGTCGTGCCTGGCGGAAACCGAGCCAGATCAGGCCCGCGCCTTCCAGGGCGAACACGCTTGCCGTCACGCTCGCGCTCAAGGCCAACGGCACGGCGATGGTGGCGAAGGCCACCGCGAGCACGGCCCAGGTCTCGCGCAGCAATGCCATGTCGTCGCGCTTGCGAATGGCGAAGGCGATGGCCACGTAGATCGCCGCCGCGGCCAGTGCCGAGAGCGCCAGTGGCATCGGCTTCCAGTCGAGCAGCGCGCCTTGCAGCAGAAGGCTGACGATCGGGTTGCCGAACATCAGGCAGCCGTCGAGGATGGCCCGCTCGCGCTTCGGCGAACGCAGCACGTGCAGCCACGGCACCGCGAGATACAGAAGGAAATGCAGGATGAGGAACGGTTCGGTGCTGGCGAACAGCGCCGGCTGGTAGCTCAGGACGCCCCACGTGGTGGCCACGCCGAAGGTGGCGATGAAGCCCAGCACATTGAGTACCCGCCACGCGCGCTTCCACGCGATGCCGAGGATGCCGAGGTTGAGCACCGCGTAGTACGAGAACAGGGCGACGTGGTTGCCTTCGCCGGTCGACGCGATGATCGGCGCGGCGAAGCCGGCGACGAGGCCGAGCACGGCAAGCGCGAGGGCGTCTTGCAGTACCGCCAGCACGCCAAGCGCACCGACGAACACGATCAGCAAGGCGAAGGTCCAGCCGGCGGGGAGCAAGCCGTAGAGGCGATAGGCGGAGAAGACGGTCATCACCAGCACGCCGATGGCTCCGCCCTGCAGCGAGAGCGCGAAGGCGCGGCGTTTGTCGCGCTGCCACCAACCGAACGCGGCACCGGCGATGGCCACGAGCGCGACGACGATCAGGCGCACCGACACGGGGATGCGCAGCAGTCCGGTGTCGGAGGCGTACTTGAGGAAGGCGGCGATGCCGGCGAAGAGCACCAGCATGCCGACCTTCACCGGCACGTTGCCTTCGGTGAACCAGCCTTTCATGGCGGTGGTGAGGCGGTCGGTGATGGTGGGGCCGGTGGGGATTGGCGGTTGTAGAGGTGGCGGTGGGCGGGTATCGCCGACAGGGTCGGCTCCCACAGGGGCCGCCGTAGCTGCCGAGGTCGCCGAGTCTGGCGGGATTGCCGAGGTTGACGGCGGCCAGGCGGTGGGAGACCAGGAGGACGAGGATGCGTCTTCACGCGCGGGGCGTTGCCCGGCTGTTCCCTGTGGGATGGGTGGGGGCGAGGTGCGGGTGGGTGACACGGCGTTGGCCGCAGCCACGGCGGTGTCTGGCGTATCCGCTACCCGTGCCGGGTCGGCGACGGGGACGAGCCGGTCGAGTTGCGCTCGGGCGTGGTCGAGATCGCGGCGCAGTTGCGAGGTGCGGCCCCAGAGGAAACCGATGGCGAACCCGGCCACGGCGCCGGCGACACCTTCTCCCACGAAGGCACCGATGACCGCCCCGACGATAGCCCAGACCAGATACATGCCCTTGCTCCCCTGACCACTTCCGATGTTCCGGGGTGAGTCTGGCATGAAACCGCAAGAATGTAGGAGGCGGCTCCGCTGCATCGCCGACAAGTCGGCTCCCACCAGTCGCCCGCACCCCGGTGGGGGCCGACCCTGTCGGCGATGCCTGCTTTATGTGGGAGCCGACTTGTCGGCGATAACGGTTACTCTCACCACGACCAACCACGCCGCCACGCCATACCACCCTCGCCCTACATGACCCTCCGCCCCTTCAACGCCCGCCACCTCATGCTCCTGCTGGCGGCGTTGCTCGCATGGCTCCCGCCCGCGTACGCCACCGACCCCGCGCGCACGCTGGGCCAGCTTCACCACATCGCATTGCGTGCCGAAGAAGGCGCGCCGGCCAGCATCGTGTCGATGGCCCAGACCGAGGACGGCTGGCTCTGGCTGAGCACGCGCATGGGCCTGTTTCGCTACGATGGCTTCGCCTTCGAGAAGGTCCCCCTCCAACCACCCGCGAGCAACGAAAGCGAGGCTACCTGGACGATCTACGCCGCGCCCGGCGGCGATCTCTGGGTCGCCGGGGCGAATGGTGGCGTGGCGCGCGTGCGCGATGGCAAGCCCACGCTCTACGGTACCGCCGACGGCCTGCCCGATCACGTCGCCATCAACGAGTTCGCGACCGATGGCGACGGCGGCCTGTGGGCATCCACCGAGGTCGGCATCTATCGTCTCGACGGTTCCCGCTGGAAGGAGGTCTCGTCCGAATGGGGCATCCCCCGCGAGGTCGACATGTTCCTGGAGGACGCGCGCGGCAACCTCTGGCTGGGCACGGACCGTAACCTCCATGTGCTGCGCAAGGGAGCACGCCGTTTCGAGGACACCGGGATACGCAGCGGTTCGCGCAGTCACCTGATGCTGCATCCCGATGGCAGCCTCTGGCAGCGCACCGCCGCGGGCTTCCATCCGCTGCCGGGCGAATGGGGCAAGCCCTTTCCCCATCCGCGTCCACGCCGCGCGAACAGCACCACCACGATCTTCGACCGCGACGGCAACGTCTGGACGGTGGCCTGCGCGGTGAACCTCTGCCGCATGTCCGCAAAGGACGTCGACAAGACCACCACCGGCGACGTCGGCGAACCGGCGATGCAAACCTTTAGCGAAGATCTCGGCATGACCTCGCAGGCCACCATGATCCTGATGGAGGACCGCGACGGGCACGTGTGGGTCAGCACGAAGATGGGCCTGGACACGTTCCGCGACACGTGGCTCTCGCGTATTCGTTTTCCGAAGCCCGAGGTGTACTTCGCCCTGGTCGAGGACGGCAAGGGACAGCTCTGGACGGGCACGGCCGCGCGCACCGTCTATCCCGACCTGCTCTGGAAGCTCACGCCCGACCCCGTGCCGCTGCCGGGCTTCCAGGGCGCGATCAACAGCGCTTACCGCGATACCGACGGCACGCTCTGGTTCGGCGGCAGCGGCAAGTTGTGGCACATGCGCGACGGCAAGCTGGTCGAGGTGGATCTGCCAGACGACGCCGCCGTGCGCGGGACCACCGTGCAGGCGATCGCGCGCGACGGCGATGGTCGCCTGTGGATTTCATTGCGGCTTCGCGGCGTGTACGTGCGCCGTGCCGACGGCTGGCTGCCTGCGTCCACCATCGCTCCCTTCCCCGCCCTCGCGCCCGCCGTCATCCACGTCGATCCCGCGGGGAAACCCTGGTTCGGCTACCTCGACGGCACGGTGGCCATGCTGGATGGAAACACGCTACGGCGTTTCGATGCCGGCACGGGACTGGAGCAAGGCCCCGTGACCGCCATCGCCACCATCGGCGATCGTCTCGTCGTCGGTTCGGAACATGGCCTGTCGTTCTTCGACGGCGACCGTTTCCAGCGTCTCGCCGCGCAACCGGCGGATCGCTTCAATTCGATCACCGGCATGGTCCGGAGCAAGGACGGCAGCGTATGGGCATACAGCATCGCCGGCGTGATCCGCTTCACCCCGCAGGCATGGAGCGCCGCGTTGAAGGAGCCCAAGGTGCCTGCCGACGTCCAGGTGCTGACGATGGAGGATGGCGTGGCCGGGCCGGCGCAACTGGTGCGGCCGCTGCCGACCGTGGTCGCGGCCGGCGACGGTCGCCTGTGGTTCGCCGGCTCGCAGGGCCTCGCATGGCTCGACCCCGCGGTACCGCCTTCGCCTCCACCTCCGCCGCCGGTCGTCATCAAGTCCATCGCCTCGGGTGCCATGACATTCCATCCCGGCGATCCCGTGAAGCTGCACGACACCCGTGACCTCAGCGTGATGTATACGGCGCTGGCGCCGGGGCGTCCCCGGGGGCTTTCGTTTCGCTACAAGCTGGAAGGTTTAGATGGCGCCGTGCAGGATGCCGGTAACCGCCACGAGGCGCTGTACACCGACCTGGCGCCGGGCCGGTACAGCTTCTGGGCCGAGGCGTCCTACGACGGCCTGCACTGGAGCCGCTCGACACCTTTCGCTGTCACGGTGACGCCGCGCCTCGTCGAACGCACGCCATTCAAGGTGTTCTGCCTGCTTGTCGCGGCGGGACTGGTGTGGCTCGCCCACCTTTGGCGCGTGCGCCTGCTGACGCAACGCCTGCGCCTGCGCCTCGACGAACGCCATGGCGAGCGCGAACGCATCGCGCGCGAATTGCACGACACGCTATTGCAAGGCGTGCAGGGCCTCATCCTCAAGTTCCAGGCCTTTGTCGACGGCCTGTCGAAGGACGACACCGCGCGCACCGCGCTGGAACGCAGCATCGATCACGCCGAGGCGCTGCTGATCGAAGGACGCGACCGGGTGAAGGGGCTGCGCAGCCACGCTTCCGAGGAAGGCTCGCTCGAAGACCGCATCGCCAGCCTCGCCGAGGACGATGTCGGCATCCCCGTGTACTTCGGCGTGCAATACGGCAGCCGGCGGCGCCCGGTCAATCCGGTGGTGATCGACGAGGTCTACAGCATCGTGCGCGAGGCCGTGATCAACGCCATGCAACACAGCCGCGCGCAGTCCATCCGCATCATGATGGAACATGCGCGACGGTCGTTGAAGATCTATGTGAACGACGATGGCGACGGCTTCGCGGCGGTGCCGGATACGCGCGAAGGCGGCAATGGCCACTTCGGCCTGGTCGGCATGCGCGAACGCGCGCAGCGCATGGGCGGCAAGCTGAAGGTGCAGTCGGCACCGCAGCGCGGGACGCTCGTGACGGTGAGCATCCCGGCGCGGGTGGCGTACGCCGCCAACGGGCGCCAGGCGCCTACTTGACCGGCTGGGTCTGCAATACCGGCGCGTCGCCGATCACATCCGTGCCTTGCGGCGGCACGAAGTTGAACGTATCCGCGGGCAAGGCCGCGTTGCGCTGCCATCCGGCGAACTGGATCGTCGTGGTGTTGCCCAGCTGGTCCTTGAACACCATGCGGGCCAGGCCACCGGCGTCGAAGCCCAGGTCGGCGTAGTCGAACTGCGGGTCCTTCCCCGTGGACTGCAGGCGCAGCCACTGCAGGCCATCCTGCTCGCCCTTCTCCGTGACCTTGAAGTCCTTGTCCATCTGCGACAGGTCGGTCAGCACGGTGAGCGGGCTCTGCGCTTCCTCGCTGCTCTGCTTGCGCACCGTGACCTGTTCGAGATCCGGGTCGTACAGCCATACGCGGCTGCCGTCGGCGACGATCGTCTGCTTGTACGGCGCGGTGGTTTCCCAGCGGAACTGGCGCGGCGCCTGCAAGGCCATGGTGCCCGTGCTGGTCTTGCCCGGGTCGCCGTTGGCGTTGGCCATGGTCTGGCTGAAACGCCCGGTCAGCGAGTGCATGCCCTTGGCGAAGGCATCCAGGCGTTCGCGCGCCGGGCCGGCGGCAAAGGCCGGCAGGCTGAGGAGGGACAGCGTCGCGGCGAGTAGCAGGCGTTTCATGGCGTGGTTTCCGTGGGTGGCGGCGCGATTGTCAGCGATCGGTCTCGAACAGCGACTTAAGCATGTCGATGGCCTCGCCCGGGGTGATCTCCCCGGCCTCCATCTTCTCGCTGATATCGGCGATGGCCTTGCCGTCGCGATGCCAGAACGGCGCGTCGCGCGTGGCCGTGTGCACCGGGCGGGCTTCCTGGCCCAGCACGGCGATCTCGGCGATGTCCGGTTGCTCGGCGAAGATGACTTCCAGGGCGTCGTCCACCCCGGCGGTATGGCCCTGGGGGTAGTCGCGGGTGACGAAACAGGCGCGGCCATCGTCGCCGCGCAGTTCCAGCCCGGGAATGGACGGGTTGAGTTCGAAGATGCCCTCGACCTCGTCGAGCACCTCGGCGGTGGGCACGAGGTCGCCGGTGACGAGCAGGCCCCAGGGGCGCTGGCGTAGCGCGCCCGGCTTGATGGCGTTCATGCGGGATCAGTCCTTCGGAGGCGGCGGGGCGAGCACTTCACGGTTGCCGTTGTGCTGCGGCGCGCTGACGATGCCGTCCTGCTCCATCTGTTCGACGAGGCGGGCGGCGCGGTTGTAGCCGATGCGCAGATGGCGCTGCACGCCGGAGATCGAGGCGCGGCGCGTCTCGGTCACCACGCGCACCGCGCGGTCGTAGAGGGCGTTGTCGCTGTCGCTGTCGCCCTCCGCGTCCTGCGGCAGGCCGGAGTCGTTGATGATCTTGCCGTCGGAGGTCGACTGCACTTCCTCGAGCACGCCGTCGATGTAGTTCGGCGTGCCCTGCGCGCGCAACCACTCCACCACGTTGTGCACCTCGTGGTCGTCCACGAAGGCGCCGTGCACGCGTTCCGGCGTGGCCGTGCCCGGTGGCAGGTAGAGCATGTCGCCGTGGCCGAGCAGCGCTTCCGCGCCGGATTGGTCGAGGATGGTGCGCGAATCGATCTTCGAGGACACCTGGAAGGCGATGCGCGTGGGGATGTTCGCCTTGATCAGGCCGGTGATGACATCGACCGAGGGACGCTGCGTGGCGAGGATCAGGTGCACGCCCGCGGCGCGCGCCTTCTGCGCCAGGCGCGCGATGAGTTCCTCGACCTTCTTGCCGACGATCATCATCATGTCGGCGAATTCGTCGATGATGATGACGATGTGCGGCAGCGGCTGCAGCGGTTCGGCCACCATGCCCGGCATGTCCGGGTTGGCGCGGAACAGCGGATCGAGCAACGGCTGGCCGTTGTTCTCGGCGTCCTTCACCTTCTTGTTGAAACCGCCGAGGTTGCGCACGCCCACGGCCGCCATGAGCTTGTAGCGGCGTTCCATCTCGGCGACGCACCAGCGCAGCGCGTTGGCGGCTTCCTTCATGTCGGTGACGACCGGCGCCAGCAGATGCGGAATGCCCTCGTAGACCGAGAGTTCCAGCATCTTCGGATCGATCATGATCATCCGGACGTCCTTGGGGCTGGACTTGTACAACAAGCTCAACACCATGGCGTTCACCGCCACCGACTTGCCCGAACCGGTGGTACCGGCCACGAGCAGGTGGGGCATCTTGGCCAGGTCGGTGACCACGGCCTTGCCGCCGATGTCCTTGCCCAGGGCCAGCGCCAACGGCGACTTCACCTGGTCGTAGCGTTCCGAACGCAGGATCTCGGACAGGTAGACGATCTGTTTCTTGGTGTTCGGGATTTCCAGGCCGATGACGTTCTTGCCCGGGATGACGTCGACCACGCGCACGCTGACCACGGAAAGGCCGCGCGCGATGTCCTTGTCGAGGCTGGACACCTGGCTGCCGCGCACGCCGGCGGCGGGCTCCAGTTCGAAACGAGTGATGACCGGGCCGGGATACACCCCGACCACGCGGGCATCGACGCGGAAATCCTTGAGTTTCAGCTCCACCTGGCGCGAGAGCACTTCGAGGGTTTCCTCGGAGTAGCCGGGGCCCTGCGGCGGCGCTTCGTCCAGCAGCGACAACGGCGGGATCTCGCCGTCCATCGATGCGCCGGTGAACAGCGGAATCTGGTTCTCGCGGGTGGCGCGCTCGCTCTTGACCACCATCGGCGTCGGTGTCTCGATGCGCACGGGTTCGCGTTTGGCCTGCTTCACCGCGTCGGCCTTCTTGACCACCTCGCGCTCGGCACGGGCCGAACGCGCGGCCATCACGTCGGGCGCGCGGCGCAACTTGCCGCCGAACCAGCCGGCGACGCGCATGACGATCTCGCCGGTGTTGTCCATCACCCGGAACCACGACAAGCCGGTGGCGAGGGTCACGGCGATAAGGCACACCGCCAGCAGCAGCAAGGGCGCACCCTTGTCGCCGAAGGCGTTGTGCAGGCCATGCCCCACCCACTTGCCGACGATGCCGCCCGGACCTTCCGGCAGCACGGTGGCGTCCACGTTGAGGTAGACCAGCGCGGGCGCGGTGATGAAGAAGAAGACGAAGCCGATGAGCCGCAGCGACGGCTCCCAGGGCTGCACGTTGCGCTCGCCGCGATGGCGGATCACCTGGATACCCAGCGCGAGGAGCAACAGCGGAAAACCGTACGACACCAGGCCGAAGATGTACCTGAGCAGGTTGGCGATGTTCGCACCGACCGCGCCACCGAAATTGGTAGCGCGCTCGGCGACGCCCATGTGGCCCCAGCTCGGGTCCTGGTCGTTGTAGCTGAGCAGGCAGACGAGAAGGTAAAGGGCGAGCGGGACCAGGAGCAGTGCCCCGGCTTCGCGCAGGCGGCGCTTGAGCTCGTCGCTCAAGCCCTCCCGCTGGGCCTTGACTTGCGCCTTGGCCTGCTTCTTTACGACTTTCGCGCTACGCGCCACTAACGAACGACCTCGCTCCCGGTGTCCGGCATCATGCCACGCCCTGGAGGGCCGGGTGCACGATCTTGCCGTTCTCGATGTTGATGCCCGCGGCCAGCGGGGCGTAGTCGCGCCAACCGTTGCCGGCGGCCAGGCGCTGCACGTACGGCAGGATGGCGGCCGAGATGGCGGTGGACGAGGTCTGCGGCACGGCGCCGGGCATGTTGGTCACGCAGAAGTGCGTCACGCCGTGGACGTCGTAGGTGGGCTCCTTCCAGGTGGTCGGGCGCGAGGTCTCGAAGCAGCCGCCCTGGTCGATCGAGATGTCGACGAGCACCGAGCCCTTCTCCATCGTCTTGACCATGTCCTCGGTGACCACGCGCGGCGCCTTGGCGCTGGGGATCAGCACGGCGCCGACGACGATGTCGGCATTGCGCACTTCCTCGGCCACCGACGACTCGTAGGCGTACAAGGCGGTGACGTTCGGGCCCAGGGCCATCATCTCGGCCATGCGGTCCGGACGCTTGTCGAACACGACCACGTTGGCGCCCGCCGAGGCGGCCAGCGCCGCGGCGTTGCCGCCGGCCGCGCCGGCGCCCAGCACGACGACCTTGCCGCGCGGCGTGGAAGCCATGCCGCCCAGCAGCTTGCCCTTGCCGCCGTTGGGCTGGTGCAGGAGCGTGGTGCCGATCTGGGTGGCGATGCGGCCGGCGATGACCGACATCGGCAGCAGCAGGGGCAGCGCGCCGTTTTCGTCCACGGACTCGAAGGCGACGCCGGTCAGGCCGATGTCGAGCAGGCTGCGGGTGAGCGCCGGCTCGGCGGCCAGGTGCAGGTAGCAGAACAGCAGGTGGTGCTTCTTCAGCAGCTTGAGGTCGCCCTCGATCGGCTCCTTGACCTTGACGATCAGCTCGCCCTTCTCATAGACGGCGGCGGCGTCGGGCAGCACGGTGACGCCCAGCGCGGCGTAGTCGGCATCGGCGTAGCCGCTCTTGCTGCCGGCGCCGGCCTGGATGAATACCTCGTGGCCGCGACGGACGAGGTCGGCGGCGGCGGCGGGAATGAGGGCCACGCGGCCTTCGAGGGTCTTGGTTTCGGAGGGGATACCGATGCGCATCGTATGGAGGATCCTGAATGAGCTGACTAAAGTCGGACAGAATAAGCAAATGTCTTGAATCGCACCCCCGTGTTCCCCATTCTTCCGGGTCGACAACGCGACTCGCGGACCTCGATACGGCTTGAGCATCCTGCCGCAAGAGGCGAGCGGTACGACTGAAACACGCTGCAGTAAACCTCAAGGATTATACATGAGCACCCCCAAGCACAGCCGTCTGCTGATCCTCGGCTCCGGCCCCGCCGGCTACACGGCCGCGGTTTACGCCGCCCGGGCCAACCTGAAGCCGACGATGATCACCGGCCTGCAGCAAGGCGGCCAGCTGATGACCACCACCGAGGTGGACAACTGGCCGGGTGACGAAAAGGGTGTCCAGGGTCCGGAACTGATGCGCCGCATGGCCGAGCATGCCGAGCGCTTCGAGACCGAGATGGTCTTCGACCACATCCACAGCGTCGACCTGGGCAACCGCCCCTTCCGCCTCAAGGGCGACAGCGGCGAGTACACGGCCGACGCGCTGATCATCACCACCGGCGCCACCGCCAAGTACCTGGGCATCGCTTCGGAGGAGAAGTTCAAGGGCCGCGGCGTCTCCGCCTGCGCCACCTGCGACGGCTTCTTCTTCCGCGACCAGGACGTGGTCGTGGTCGGCGGCGGCAACACCGCCGTGGAAGAGGCGCTTTACCTCGCCAACATCGCCCGCAAGGTCTACCTGGTCCACCGCCGCGACAAGCTGCGCGCCGAAAAGATCATGCAGGACAAGGTGTTCGAGAAAGCCGCCGCCGGCAAGATCGAGCTGCTCTGGAACCACCAGATCGACGAGATCCTGGGCGACGACTCCGGCGTGAACGGCGTCCGCGTGAAGGACGTAAACACCGGCGCCAAGCGCGACCTCAATGTCCAGGGCTTCTTCGTCGCCATCGGCCACACCCCGGCCACGGGCATCTTCGAAGGCCAGCTCGACATGAAGGACGGCTACATCCAGATCCAGTCGGGCCTGCATGGCATGGCCACGGCCACCTCGGTGCCGGGCGTGTTCGCCGCCGGCGACGTGGCCGACCACGTTTACCGCCAGGCCATCACCTCGGCCGGCTTCGGCTGCATGGCCGCGCTGGACGCGGAACGCTGGCTCGACCAGCAGCACCTGCTGACCTGACCGGCATCGCCCCGCGCTACTCGCGCGGGGCCTTCCCCGCATGTACGAGATCCGCTTCCTCGACGGCCTCGGCGGCATCCCAGCCGCCGACTGGGACGTTCTCGTGCCCGACGGCAACCCCTTCGTCTCGCATGCTTTTCTGAGCGGCATGGAGGCCAAGGGCTGCCTGCGCGAGGACTACGGCTGGCGGCCGTATCACTTGGGCATCTTCGAACACGACCGGCTCGTGGCCGCGGCACCCACCTATCTCAAGGGCAACTCGCACGGCGAGTTCGTCTTCGACTGGAGCTGGGCGTCGGCATGGGAACGCGCCGGCGGAACGTATTACCCGAAGCTGCTCGTCGCCTCGCCCTACTCGCCCGTGCCCGGCCCGCGCCTGCTCGTGCGCGACGGCCTGGACGCCGAGGTGTTGCGCAACCAGCTCACCGCCGCGCTGGTGGACGAGGCCGATCGTCTCGGGCTCTCGTCGATCCATGCCAACTTCCTCGCCGACGCCGACCTCGACGCGTTCGACGACCGCTGGCTCGCGCGTGCCGACTACCAATTCCACTGGCACAACCGTGGCTACGCCGGTTTCGACGATTTCCTCGGCGCGCTGACCTCCAAGAAGCGCAAGAACATACGACAGGAGCGCGCGCACGCGCACGCGGCCGGGCTCACCCTGGAAATGCGCGGCGGCGACGAGTTCAGCGACGCGGAGTGGCGGCAGATCCACGCGCTCTATGAACTCACCTTCGACATGAAGGGCAACCACGCCGCACTTACCGCGCGGTTCTTTCAATACCTGGGCCGAAGCCTCGGTTCCAATGTGCAGGTGGCGCTCGCGCGCGACACGCACGACATCGTCGCCATGGCATTGTTCGTGCGTGGTGGCGATGCGCTCTACGGGCGCTATTGGGGCGCCAGCGTCGAGGTATCGGGCCTGCATTTCGAACTCTGTTACTACCGCGGCATCGACTACGCCATCCGCCACGGCATCGAACGTTTCGAGCCCGGGGCGCAGGGCGAGCACAAGCTCGCGCGCGGATTCCTGCCCACGCTCACGCACTCGCGCCACTACATCGCCCATGAAGGCTTCCGCCACGCGGTCGCCGATGCGCTGGCACACGAAGCCAGCCATCGCGAAGCCTATCGCGAGGAACTGATGGCGCACTCGCCCTACGCCGCCCGATGATCCAGCTGCCGCAACTGCATCGCACGCGCCTGGGCCTGTTTCCGGACCCGGAGGCCGCACTGACCGATCCGAACGGTCTGCTGGCCTGGGGCGGCGACCTGTCGCCCGACCGGCTGCTCGCCGCATATAGCCAGGGCATCTTCCCGTGGTTCAACGCCGACGAGCCGATCTTGTGGTGGTCGCCCGATCCGCGCTGCGTGTTCCGCACCGACGGCGTGCATGTCAGCCGCAGCCTGCGCAAGCAACTGCGCCAATCCAACTGGCGCGTCACCGCCGATACCTCGTTCAGCCGCGTGATGCGCGCCTGCGCGGCACCGCGCGATGGCCAGCCCGGCACCTGGATTGGCGACGACATGATCGCCGCCTACGAGGAACTGCACCGGCGTGGACATGCGCACAGCGTGGAGGTATGGGACCGGGGCTCACTGGTCGGCGGCATCTATGGCGTGGCGGTGGGCCGGCTGTTCTGCGGCGAGTCGATGTTCAGCGCACGCACCGGCGGATCGAAGGTGGCCCTGGCGGCGCTATGCAACCTGCTGCATGGCTGGGGCTTTCCGCTACTGGATGCGCAGGTCACCAACGACCACCTGCTGAGCATGGGTGCGATCGAGATCCCACGCCGCGAATTCGTGGTGCAGGCACGGATGCTGTCGGCTCTTCCGGGTGTGCCCGGGCCCTGGATAAAACAGCCCGTCGCCCTGCCCTGAAAGGGCCCCCAACCCAGCCCCCAGAAGCCGCCTCACTGTGGGAGCCGCTTCAGCGGCGACGGGTGCTTGCCTCAACTCAATCTGGCCCGCTGCCGCGGATCGCCGCTGAAGCGGCTCCCACAAGATAAGCAGACAGGCAGGAAGCACACAGAAAGCGCGACATCACCTCGCCCGGTGCCCACTCATCTCCGCTCCCGCATTCCTCGGCAGCAACGCGCACACCGGTGCCGCGACCAGCGACACGAAGGTCACCACCAGGAAGGCCACGCTGAAATCCGGCAGCTGCGCGTTCTCTCGCCCATGCCAGGCCACCGAGGCATGCAGTGCCGCCGACGCCACGCAGATGCCCAGCGACAGCATCAGCTGCTGGAACGTCGTATAGAAGCTCGTGGCGCTGGAGAAGCGTTCGCTCGGCACATCCGCATAGGCCACCGTGTTGTACGCGCTGAACTGCAACGACTGGAAGAAGCCGCTCAATAACAGCACCGCGTAGATCGTCCATAGCGGCCAATCGGGCCGGAACGCCGCGCACAACGCCACGCACAGCATGGAAAGCACGCCGTTCCAGACCAGCGTGCTACGAAAGCCCCACATGCGCAGCACGGGCGCGGCCGTCGCCTTCATCAACATCGCGCCAAGCGCCGAGACGAAGGTGACCACGCCGCTATGCGCCGCCGACAGGCCGAAGCCCAGCTGCATCATCAAGGGCAACAGGAAAGGCACCGAGCCGGCGGTGATGCGCGTGAGCGAACCAGCCACCACCGACAGCCGGAACGTGGTGAAGCGCATCAGCGAGAGGTCGAGGATCGGATGCTCCACGCGGCGCGAATGCCACACGTAGAGGGTTCCCACCAACAATCCACCGACGATCAGGCCGGTCGATCCATATAGCGAGGTCACGCCATGGCTGACCATTTCAAGCCCGAACACCAGGCACGACAGCGACACGCCCGACAACACGAAGCCGAGCCGGTCGAAGCGGACTTTGTCGGGAAGGCGCACGTCGGGGATGTATTTCGTGGCCAGCCACATGCCGGCGATGCCAATGGGCACGTTGATGTAGAAGATCCAGCGCCACGACGCCCAGGTGACGATGAAGCCACCCAACGGAGGCCCCACCACCGGCCCGATCAGCGCGGGCACCAGCAGCCATGACATCGCGGAGACCAGTTCGGATTTCGGCACGGAACGAAGCAGCACCAGGCGTCCCACGGGCACCATCATCGCGCCACCGATGCCTTGCAGCAGGCGCGAGAGCACCAGCAGCGTCAGGTTGCCCGATACCCCGCAGAGGATGGAGCCGAGGGTGAACAAGGCGATGGCCGTGCGGAAGACGTTGCGCGAACCGTAGCGGTCGGCGATCGCGCCGCTGGCCGGGATGAACACGGCGAGGCTGAGCATGTACGAAGTGAGCGCCACGCTCATGTGCAATGGCGATACCTCGAACGATTCCGCCATGGCCGGCAAGGCCGTGGCGAGGATCGTGCCGTCCAGTTGCTCCATGAACATCGCGCTGGCGATGATCAGGGCCACGGTGCGGAAGCCTGGGGCGGGAGTCATCCGGGGAGCGGCGGCGGGGGAGCGCATAGTTTGCGCCCGCAACCTTCAAAGGTCGAGATGCCGCTCGCTGCGGAAGACACGCTCCGTGCCGGTGAGGGGATCGACGAAGCGAAGTTCGCGGGCCAGCAGGCGCAGTGGGTCCGTGAAGCCGGCGGCCTCCTCGCGCAGTTCCGGATAGAGAGGATCTCCCACGATGGGGGAACCCAGCGCGGCCATGTGCACGCGCAACTGATGCTTGCGCCCCGTGACCGGTTGCAGGCGATACAGCCAGTGCCGCGCACCGCGCTCGATCACGTCGATGCGGGTGCGCGCGTTCGCCGTGCCCGCCACTTCCCGCATGCGGAAGAACGGCTCGCCCGGTTCGAGGCGGCTTTCATGGACGAAGGGAAAGTCATCTTCCGTACGGCCAGGCATCGGCGCGGCGACGGCTTCGTAGGTTTTCTCGATGGCGCGGTCGCGGAACAGCCGCGTATAGGCATCGCGGCTGGACGGCCGGGCCGAGAACACCACCAGTCCCGCCGTGGCGCGGTCGAGACGGTGCAAGGCGACAAGGTCGGGGTTGTCGAGGCGGCGCACCAGGCGGACCGAGAGCGTCTCTTCTACGAAGCGTCCCGCCGGCATCACCGGGAGGAAATGCGGCTTGTCCACGACCACGAGGTCGTCGTCGACGTGGAGGATGGTTTCCTCGAACGGAATGCGCGGTTCGTCCGGCACTTCCCTTCGGTAGGTGATGACGGCACCCGGACGGTACGGCGCCAGCCGATGCACCTCGACGCCGTCCGCCGTGACGGCGCCGCGCTCCATCCGCTCGATCCAGGCCTCGCGGTCGATGGCGGGGAATCGCTCGCAGAGGAAGTCCACGATCGAGGCCCAGCCTCCGGGCGGGAGGACGATGCGGCTGGTCGGCTGATGCGGGTCCATGGCAGGCATTGTAGAAGCATATACTTCGGCCATCGTCCCACCCCCAGCATCGGAGCTTCCCGTGATCGGCCGGTTCTTCAGGAAGTGGTTCGGCGGCGCCAGAGGGCGTGCCGCCATCGCGCAGGATCGCCCCCCTCCGTTGCAGCCCCTGCCGTCGGCCAGGATCGATGGTGCGGCACCCCTCGGCGCGCTCGCCGCGGACGAGGTCGAAGACCGCTTCTACCGACTCGTCTTCGCCATCGGCCCGTCGCGCGACCCCGGCCTGTCGCCGGCAGAACAAACCGTGCTGCGGCGCGTTCGCGAGACCTTCGGCGGCGAACGCTTCGACGTCGGAACCCTGCCCCGCCTGCCGGCGGTCGTGCCGCAACTGATGCGCTCACTGCGCCACGACGACGCGGACAGCCGTACCCTGGCCGAACAGATCGCCCGGGACACGGTGCTGGTGGGCGAGATCATCCGCGTGGCCAATAGTGCGTACTTCCGTACGGCACGGCCGGTCACCAGCCTGCCGCAGGCCATCACCCTGCTCGGCCAGGATGGATTGCGCCGCGTGGTGATGCAGATGGTGATGCGGCCCATCCTGCGCAGCGACGACAGCGTGGTCAGCCAGCAGGCCGGCGAGCGGCTGTGGGAGCACGCCGAGCGCTGCGCCCGTGCGTGCATCTTCCTCGGCCGCGGCGCGTGCGATCCGTTCGAGGCATTCCTCGCCGGACTGGTGAGCCAGACCGGCGCGCAGGCGATCCTGCGCGAAATCGAGCGCCTGCCGGACGCGGCGTCGATCGCCTTCAGCCGCCCCTTCGTAGCGGCACTCGCGCAGCAGGTCGAACGCCTTTCACTGCACGCCGCACGGCACTGGAACTTCCCGTTGCGCGTGGTGCAGGCGCTGGCCGAGCGTGCCGATCCCGCCGACGCCGGTGCGCGCACACCACTGGGACGGGCGCTGCTTGCCGCCAGCCGCGTGGCCATGCTCGACGTGCTGGCCGAACATGGCGTCGCGGAAGCGGACGCCGTGCTGTTGGCCACACCCGCGCAAGGATTCAGCCAGGAGTTGCTGCTGGCGGCACGCGACGACCTGCACGCCTCGATGACGGCCGAGGCCTGATTGGCAGGAGCGCGCGCAAGGCACGCTCCCGACATTCTTCGCGTGATTTCGGCAAACACCCTGTAAGTGCCCCTCCCGCCATGCAGCGTGCATATGACGACTGCCGAACCACCTGCTTTTATTTCGCAGATTCTCACGAACAGGCAACGCGGTCCGGCCTAGCGTGCATATCCTCACGGGTTCGGGCGCGACCACCCGGTGCCCATGAAACGGGGTGAAAGAGCGACTGTCAGATTGCAGGGAAACATCGTCAATCGTCCAAGGAGGACAACCATGTCAACGCCACTCGCAAGCCATCCGGCTCACGGAGCCTGTTTCACCCTCGTCCTTGCCGCCGCGCTGTTCGGCATGACCCTTTTCGCCTCCGCCCCATCGAAAGCGCACGACAATCACGAGTCCGTCGCCTGTATGGTGGGCTTGCACAGTGCGACATGGTCGCCGGGCGTGACCAATTCGGTCGCTCTCCACACCGTGACGACGGAAACGACCTGGACCTGTCAACAGGAAGGCGTGCCATCGAGCGACGTCACCACCAGTGCAACGTCCCACGCGACGTTCTCGACATCGTTCTCGTGCGACGGCATCTTCTCGACGGAACCCACGACGTGGACCATCGAGTGGTCGGACAATGATTGGCCCAAGACCAGCACCTTCGTATTCGTTGCCAAGGCCGCGCCATCCAACGGAAACATGATCGTTTCCGCTGACGGCAAGATCACCAGCGGACGTTACAAGGGCCAGGACGCATTGGCGCAATTCACGTTGGCCAACCTCGCAGCCACGCTCAGCAACCAGTGTGCGACGCCCACGGGCATCACGAGCGCCAGCGGCAACGCCTCGCTGTCGATCTCCCGGTAACGCTCCGACTTTTTACCCGGCCCGGCGAACTGAATCCACTGAGATGACGGTACCCGACCCGGCCAGGGAACCGGCCGGGTCGACTTCAGCGCTGTACTCCCGTCGCCAGCACGTCGGCCCAAAGCTTGTCGGCCAGTTGGCTGGACGCCCCGTCGATCAACTTCGATACAAGCACGTCGACCCGCGGCGCAGCCAGGTCGACCGGCAGCGATTGCTGGATACGGTAGCCCTTCGAGGCAACCAGGCCGCGCGCCACGATACGACAACTCGTCACCAGTTCCATATCAGCGACGGCGGGCTCGCCATCCTTCATCACCACGACGACGGTGGCTGCCTGCAGCCCCCGGCAGTTGATGATCAGATCGGTGATGTATTTCGGCTGCAGCGCGCTGCGCAGTCGCGCCTGAACGACCGAGGCGATGTCCGGCGACACCTGCACCTTCACGGTCGAATCCAACCCGGTCACGGTGACCACTGTCTCCCCACGGTTGTCGACGGTAAGCCACGGCGACGCCGGGCTGGCCGAAACCATCCTGCTCATATCGCTTTCGATCATCGTCTTGCCACCACAACCGGACAGCACCAGGGCCGTGGCCGCGGCCAGTACGTACTTGATCACCTTCATTCCCCAGAATCCCCCATAGGACAACCTCCCAATGTACCGGCAGTGCCGGAGGGCGGCAACATCGTCACGGATGTGAAGGCGTGCGAAACGCCATCACGAATCGGCGCGCGCAGCGGTTATCATGTGATTTCACCCTTGGCAGGGACATGATGATCGATGTTTTCGGCGCGACAGACTCCGGCCACCGGCACGGACGCACTCGCTCGCCTGGGCTGGCATGATTTCGAGCACTTGCTCGCCGAGCACTACCGCGACCAGGGTTGGCGAGTGGAATACCACGCGCCGCCGTCGTCGCTGAAACACCTCGGCAGCAGCCTCGACCTCCGCCTGCATCGCGGCAACGAGACGGTGATCGTCCAGTGCAAGCACTGGGACACCGTGGAAGTGCAGCTGGCGGAAGTGAACGAACTGCTCAGCACGATGCTCAACGAGGCGGCCACGCGCTGCGTCCTGGTGACCCGCGGGCGCTTCAGCGCCGAGGCGCGCGCGGTGCCCCGGCGCCAGCCTCGCCTGCAGCTCATCGACGCCGACGTGCTGCGCGTCATGCTCAAGCTCCCCGACCACCGGGGCGCCGCGGCGCCCGGCATCGCCTTGCCCACGGTCGCCGCGCGCAAGGCCGCGGCGAAACGGCGAGGCGCCGATGGCAAGCATTCCCGCTTGCTTCCGATCCTCCTCGTCATCGGCATCGCGTTATTGATCGGCATCTTCGTATGGCGCGCCATGGCGCCTCGCCACGAAGGCACCGTGCCGATGCCGTCCGACGACAGCACGACGTCGACGCCACTCCTTGCCCCTCCGGCACCGCCCGTCGTCGCGACACCCGCCGCGACGACGCCGGCCAACACCACGTCCGCCGAAGCGCCGTTGTCGCGCGAACTGGCCGAACGTGCCCGACTGCACGCATCGCCCGCCGCCGCCCGTGACGCGCATCGACCGTCCGAAGACGCGATAAAAGTATTGGAAAAGAACACCCGTGAGGTCGGCTCGGCCGAATAGGCGGGCTTTGCATGTCGCCAGGCGTCGGCGTATATACCGTGCATGGGTAACGGTCGCTCGTTGACCGCGCGTCCCCCCACATGGAAGTGGAACCGCCATACAAGGAAGTACGACGATGCCGACCCTTTGTCGCCCCGCGATCGCCGTTCCCGAGCACGTCATCACCCTGGACGACACGCTTCGCATCGCCCGCGGCCTTCACGCAGGACACGACCAGCTTCCCCTCGTACTGCGATTGATCCGCAATACCCAGGTCGCTGAACGCCACCTCGTGCAGCCGGTTGAGCAGACGCTCCGGCATCCCGGTTTCGAGGAACGCAATGCGATCTATGTGCGCGAAGCCAAGGCGCGCATCCCCGATGTCGTCGAACGCGCCCTGGCCCATGCGAGGCTGGGGCCGGATCGCATCGATGCCATCGTCTTCGTGTCGTGCACGGGTTTCACGATGCCATCGCTCATCCCATGGATGATCAATGAGCTGGGGTTTCGCAGCGACACCCGGCAATTGCCCATCGCCCAGATGGGTTGTGCCGCCGGCGGCGCAGCCATCAACCGCGCACACGATTTCTGCCTGGCCTATCCGGGCTCGCACGTGCTTGTCGTCGCCTGCGAATTCTGCTCGCTCTGCTACCAGCCCACCGACCTCGACGTGGGCAACCTGCTTTCCAATGGCTTGTTCGGCGATGCCGTCGCCGCCGCGGTCGTGCGCGGCGACCGCGCCGCGGGTTTCCGCCTGTCCGGCAACGGGTCGCGCCTGGTGCGCGACACGGAGGACTGGATCTCTTATGCGGTCAAGTCAACGGGGTTCCACTTCCGGCTGGACCGGCGCGTACCGGGAACCATGGAGCAGCTTGCGCCAGAACTGCGCTCGGTCGCCGCCGATTTCGGCTGGAACGCGGGCGCCCTGGATTTCTACATCATTCATGCCGGTGGACCGCGGATACTCGACGATCTTTCGCACCATCTCGGCGTGGCGCCGGCGATGTTCCGCCACAGCCGCGCCACGCTGAGCGAATACGGCAACATCGCATCGGCTGTCGTGCTCGACGCATTACGCCGGCTCTTCGAGGAAGGCGGCGCCTTTCATGGCGCTCGCGGCCTCATCGCCGGCTTCGGCCCCGGTATCACGGCCGAGATCACCGTCGGCACATGGTGCCGGCATCCGGCCCATCCGGCGCTGGAAACCCATCCTTCCACGAGCAAGGAAGCACTCACATGACCCCGAACCAGCACACCTCCGATCGATTTCGCCTCGGTGGCGACCTATGGGTCAACCGTCTCGGCTACGGGGCGATGCACCTCACCGGATATGGCATGTGGGGTCCACCCGCCGACAAGCGAAACGCCATCCAGGTCCTGCGTCATGCCGTGCATGAGCTGGGCATCAATTTCATCGACACGGCCGACTCCTACGGTCCCGGCGACAACGAAGAGATCATCCGCAAGGCGCTCCATCCCTACCCCGACGACCTGGTGATCTGCACCAAGGGCGGCATGTTGAGGTCGGGTAAGCTCGACTGGATCCACGATGCGCCCGGTGCGCCTTACATCGAGCCCCTGGGCGATCCCCGCTACCTGCGCCAGCAAGTGGAACTCAGCTTGCGCCGGTTGCGCGTGGATTGCATCGCGCTTTACCAGTTGCACAGCATCGACCCGAAGGTGCCGCTCGCGGACACACTCGGCGAGCTGGTGCGACTGCAGGAACAGGGAAAGATCCGCCACCTCGGCCTGTCGAACCAGCCAGGCGTGAGCATCGCCCAACTGAAGGAAGCGCAGGAGACCGCGAGAATCGTCGCGATCGAAAACCTCTACAACCTGGCCGATCGTGCCGACGACGACGTGCTGACATATGCCACGGAAAACCACATCGCCTTCATTCCATGGTTCCCGCTCGGCCATGGTGGCCTGGTCGGCCCGGACAGCGCGCTGGCACCGATCGCCGCGCAGTGGAAGATCACGCCCTCGCAACTGGCGCTGGCGTGGTTACTGCACCGGTCGGAGGCGATCCTGCTGATTCCCGGCACCACGTCCGTCACACACCTGACGGAAAACGCAGGCGCCTCGCGTGTCCTGCTCAACCCGGCCGAGGTACGGGCCATCGCCGAAGCGGTCGATCGCGCAGGCCTGCCCAGCTGGCGCCCCGTGCGCGATGCACAGGTTGCAAGAGCGTAAGCGCATGTCGATGTCCACACCACACCCCAATACCGCCGCTCTTGCCGTGATCTATGCCGACCTGTGCCACATCGAGCGGTACGCGGATGACGATATCGTCCTGCATACCGCTCAACGCGAAACGGGCAGCGGCCCTGCCCTGGTCCGCGGCAAGGCGGCCGTGACCGAGAAAATGCGTGCTCTGCGCGCCCAGAGTGGCGATACGTTGGATATGCACGTGGAATGCACCGTCGCCAACGACTATTTCGGCAGCGTCCTCGGGAAGATTCGCGTCCGCCGCGACAATCAGACATTCACCATGCCCTTCTGTGGCCTGTGGCGATTTCGGGACGGCCGCATCGTGGAGCATTGGGAGAACGCGTACGACATCGCCGCGCTCGACGCTTTCATGTCCGGAATCCCACAAGAGACGCCCCATTCTTTCACGCCGGAACAATCCCTCTCCCCCTAAGCTGACAGGAGACCCCGTCGCCTGGAAGCACCCATGACCGAGACGCTCTCGCCCGACCTCCTGCGCCGCATGCACGCGTACTGGCGTGCCGCGAATTACCTTTCCGTCGGCCAGATCTACCTTCGCGACAATCCCTTGCTGGAAAAACCGCTGGGCAAGGAGCACATCAAGCATCGCCTGCTCGGCCACTGGGGCACGACCACCGGCCTCAACTTCATCTATACCCACCTGAATCGCGCGATCGTCGAGCGCGACCTCGACATGATCTACGTGATCGGACCGGGCCACGGTGGGCCGGGTCTCGTCGCCCATACCTACCTCGAAGGTTCCTACACCGAGGTGTATCCGCATATCGACCGCAGCGCGGCGGGCATGCGCGAATTGTTCCGGCAGTTCTCCTGGCCTTACGGCATCCCCAGCCATGTCGCTCCGGAAACGCCGGGCTCGATCCACGAAGGCGGCGAACTGGGCTATTCGCTCTCGCACGCGTTCGGCGCGGCCTTCGACAACCCCGACCTGGTCGTGGCCTGCGTCGTCGGCGACGGCGAAGCGGAAACCGGGGCGCTGGCCACGAGCTGGCATTCCAACAAGTTCCTCAACCCGGCGCGCGACGGCGCCGTGCTGCCCATCCTCCACCTCAACGGCTTCAAGATCGCCAACCCGACGGTGCTGGCGCGTATCGAGCCGGAGGAGTTGCGCGATCTCATGCGTGGCTACGGCTATGAGCCGCACTTCGTCGAAGGGCACGAGTTCGAGCCCATGCACCAGGGCTTCGCAGCCGCCCTCGACCACTGCCTCGACGAGATCGGGCGTATCCAGGAGGAAGCGCGTGCAGGCGGTGCGGAAACGGCAAAGCGGCCGCGCTGGCCGATGATCGTCCTGCGCAGCCCTAAGGGCTGGACGGGCCCCAAGGAAGTGGATGGCAAGCCGGTGGAAGGCACGTGGCGCGCGCACCAGGTGCCGATCGCCAAGTTCGACACCGAGGACCACGTTCGCATCCTCGAGGACTGGATGAAGAGCTATCGGCCCGAGGAACTGTTCGACGAGCGCGGGCGATTCCGCGAAGAGTTCGCTTCGCTGGCGCCGACCGGCCGCCGTCGCATGGGCATGAACCCGCATGCCAACGGAGGCTTGTTGCTGAAGCCGCTGCACATGCCGCACTTCCGCGATTTCGCCGAGCAGGTGAAGACCCCCGGCGACCACAAGGCCGAAGCCACGCGCGTGCTCGGCAGGTTCCTGCGCGAGGTGATGCGCCAGAACATGCAGACCTTCCGCCTGTTCGGCCCCGACGAATCCGCATCGAACCGGCTGGAGGCCGTCTACGAGGCCAGCGGCAAGACGTGGCTGGCCGAAACCGAGGCAGTGGACGAGAACCTCTCGCCGGCCGGGCGTGTCATGGAAATACTGAGCGAACACCAGTGCCAGGGCTGGCTGGAGGGCTACCTGCTCACGGGGCGGCACGGCTTCTTCTCGTGCTACGAGGCCTTCATCCACATCATCGATTCGATGTTCAACCAGCATGCGAAGTGGCTGAAGGTCACCCGCACGATGGCGTGGCGGCCACCGATCGCCTCGCTCAACTACCTTTTGAGCTCGCATGTGTGGCACCAGGACCACAACGGTTTCTCGCACCAGGACCCGGGCTTCATCGACCATGTCGCCAACAAGAAGTCCGAGATCGTGCGGATCTACCTGCCACCGGACGCCAACTGCCTGCTCTCGGTCACCGACCATTGCCTGCGCAGCCGCCATTACGTCAACGTGATCATCGCGGGCAAGCAGCCCGACTGGCAGTGGCTGGACATGGAGAGCGCGGTACGTCATTGCACGGCGGGCGCCGGCATATGGGAATGGGCCGGCCGCGGTGGCGACGATCCGGACGTGGTGATGGCCTGCGCGGGCGACGCGCCGACGGTGGAGGTGCTGGCCGCGGTCATGCTGCTTCGTGAGTATGTGCCCGACATTCGCATCCGCGTGGTCAATGTCGTCGACCTCATGTCGCTGGAGACGCCCGACGAGCATCCACACGGCATGGACGACGACCAGTTCGACGACTTGTTCACCCGGGACAAGCCGGTGATTTTCGCCTTCCATGGCTACCCCGGCATCGTGCATCGCCTGACCTACCGCCGGCACAACCACGACAACATCCACGTGCGTGGCTACAAGGAAGAAGGCACGACCACCACGGCGCTCGACATGATGGTGCTGAACAACATGGATCGTTTCCAGCTCGCGCTGGATGCGATCAACCGCATTCCGCGCCTGGAAAACCAGCGCGAGAAGGCGGCGCAGCGCTACTGGGCGGACATCGAGCGGCACAAGCTCTACGTCAGCGAGCACGGCCAGGACCTGCCCGACGTGCGCGACTGGCAGTGGAAGGCCGAGGAAACCGCATGAGCCGGGTGGGCCACGTACTGGCCCTCAACACGGGATCGTCGTCGTTGAAATACGGCTTGTACCGTGTGTCCGGGGAGGCCTGTGAGGCCTTGCTGGCCGAACAGACGGACGCACCGGGCGGCGATGCCGATCCCGTGGCGGCGATCGTCGACACCTTGAAACAGCGCGGCCTGCCGATGCCCGGTGCGGTGGGCCATCGCATCGTCCACGGTGGACCGAGTATCCGCGACCACGCACGGATCGACAACGCGTTGATGGCGCATCTGGAAGAAGCGAAGGCGTTCGCGCCACTGCACGTTCCCGCCGCCGTGGAGATGGTGAAGCGCGCTGCCCGCGCGTTTCCGGATGCGCCGCAAGTGGCCTGTTTCGACACGGCGTTCCACGCCTCCATGCCGGCGGTGGCGAAGGCCCTGCCGTTGCCGGCTGACCTGCGCGAAGGCGGCATCGAGCGCTACGGTTTCCATGGCTTGTCGTACGAATCGATCGTGCGCCAGCTGGGAGCGTCGATCCCGGCGCGCGTCGTCATCGCGCACCTCGGCAACGGCGCAAGCCTGTGTGCCGTGCGCGAAGGCAGGTCGGTCGATACGACGATGGGCCTTACCCCGACCGGAGGCATCGTGATGGGAACGCGGCCCGGGGACCTGGACCCGGGCGTCTTGCTTTACCTCATGCGCGAGCGTGGTTACGACGCGAAGCGGTTGGAGTTGCTCGTCGACCGGGAGTCTGGTCTGAAGGGGCTGTCCGGTGGCACGAGCGACATGCGCGAGTTGCATGCGATGGGTAATGCGGCGTCGAGACTTGCGCAGGATGTGTTCGTGCACGTGGCGCGCAAGCATGTCGCGGCAATGGCGGCGTCGCTGGGCGGTATCGATTTGCTGGTGTTCACCGGAGGGATCGGCGAGAACGATGGCGCGACGCGCGAGGCGATCGTGGCGGGGGTGCGCTGGATGGGTGGGTTCGAGGTCCGCGTGATGGCGACCGAGGAAGACGAACAGATCGCGCGGCATACCTGGCGGCTCGCTTCGTAGCTATCGCCATCGCCGACAAAGTCGGCTCCCACAAAGAGCCCATCGCCATCGCCGACAAGGTCGGCTCCCACCGGGCAAGGCACATCCAGTCCTACGGCAGCATGGCCTGGTGGGAGCCGACCCTGTCGGAGATATGTGGGAGCCGCTTCAGCGGCGATCCGCGCAACGCGCGGCTCACCGTTTCAGTCTCCAGCTATCAGACGACCACCACCGGAATCTTCCCGATCTTCGACCGCCACTCCTTCGGCCCCGTCTCATGCACCGACGTGCCGGCACTATCGACCGCGACCGTCACCGGCATGTCCTTCACCTCGAACTCGTAGATCGCCTCCATGCCCAGATCCTCGAAGGCCAGCACACGCGACGCCTTGATCGCCTTCGACACGAGGTAGGCCGAGCCACCCACGGCCATCAGGTACACCGCCTTGTTGTCGCGGATGGCCTCGATCGCGGCGGGGCCACGCTCGGACTTGCCGACCATGCCCAGCAATCCCGTGGACTCCAGCATCTGCCGGGTGAACTTGTCCATGCGCGTGGCCGTGGTCGGGCCGGCGGGGCCGACGACCTCGTCGCGCACGGGATCGACCGGGCCGACGTAGTAGATGAAGCGATTGGTGAAATCGACCGGCAAGGTCTCGCCGCGGTTCAACATGTCGATCATGCGCTTGTGCGCGGCATCGCGGCCCGTGAGCAGTTTGCCGTTGAGCAGGATGGTCTCGCCCGGCTTCCAGCTCTGCACTTCCTCGCGGGTGATCGTGTCGAGGTTCACGCGGCGGCCCTTCGACGAGTCGTATGTGAGCTTCGGCCAATCTTCCAGCGACGGCGGATCGAGCGCGACCGGGCCGGAGCCGTCGAGGACGAAGTGCGCATGACGCGTGGCGGCGCAGTTGGGAATCATCGCCACCGGCAGGTTCGCCGCGTGGGTCGGGTAATCCTTCACCTTGATGTCGAGCACGGTGGTGAGGCCGCCCAGGCCCTGCGCACCGATGCCCAGCGCGTTGACCTTTTCATACAACTCCAGGCGCAGCTCCTCGGCGCGATTCGACGGCCCGCGGGCGATCAGGTCGACGATGTCGATCGGCTCCATCAGCGCCTCCTTCGCCAGCAGCATCGCCTTCTCGGCGGTGCCGCCGATGCCGATGCCGAGCATGCCCGGCGGGCACCAGCCGGCACCCATCGTCGGCACGGTCTTGAGCACCCAATCGACGATCGAATCGGAAGGGTTGAGCATGGCGAACTTGGACTTCGCTTCCGAACCGCCTCCCTTCGCGGCGACGATCACGTCCACCTTGTCGCCGGGAACGATGGAGACATTGACCACGGCCGGCGTGTTGTCGCGCGTATTCATCCGCTTGCCCGCCGGGTCGGCCAGCACCGAGGCACGCAGCTTGTTGTCCGGATGGTTATAGGCGCGGCGCACACCTTCGTTGACCATGTCCTCGACGCCCATGGTGGCGTCGTCCCAGCGCACGTTCATGCCCACCTTGAGGAAGACGGTGACGATGCCGGTGTCCTGGCAGATCGGCCGGTGCCCTTCGGCGCACATGCGCGAGTTGATCAGGATCTGCGCGATGGCGTCCTTCGCCGCCGGGGACTCTTCGCGCTCGTAGGCGGCGGAGAGGTTCCGGATGTAGTCCACAGGGTGGTAGTACGAAATGTACTGGAGGGCGTCGGCGACGCTGGTGATGAGGTCGTCCTGCTTGATCGAGGTCATGGCGCTGCTGCTGGCTCGCGAGGCTGGCAAAAGAGCGATTTTAGCGCACCGGGCCGGTGTAAGGTGCCGGAGCCACGGCCGGTCTATTCACGGCACCCCCGAGAACCACGGAGTTTCCATGCGCCACCCGTTCCGCGTCGCCCTCCTCGTCTGCGCCCTCGCCGCCACCGCGCTGGGCATTGCGCGGCCGGCGGCCGCCGCCCAGACCGCCCCTGAATTCGCCGGCATCGCCGCCTGGCAGAACTCCAAGCCGCTGACCATGCGCCAGTTGCGCGGCAAGGTGGTGCTGATCGATTTCTGGGCCTATTCCTGCATCAACTGCCTGCGCACCCTGCCCCACGTCACCCGCTGGTACGACCAGTACAAGGACAAGGGCCTGGTGATCGTCGGCGTGCACTCGCCGGAGTTCCCGTTCGAGAAGCAGGAAGGCAACGTGCGCGACGCCATCAAGCGCTACGGCATCCGCTATCCGGTCGCCCAGGACAACGACCTGGAGACCTGGGACGCCTGGGACAACCAGTACTGGCCGGCCGAGTACCTGGTCGACCAGCGCGGAAACGTCGTCGCCCACCACTTCGGCGAGGGCAACTACATGGAGATGGAGAACGCCATCCGCACCCTGCTCGGCCTGCCGCGCCTGACGGACGAGAAGGCCGCCGGCAACGACAAGGACGCGCCCGATTTCAACCAGCTGGGCTCGCCGGAGATGTACTTCGGCAGCGACCGCAGCAAGAACAACGCGAGCCCGGAAGGCTCGGACAAGGGCACGCGCGACTTCACGGCACCGTCGAGGCTGGAACTCAACCAGTTCGCCCTGGTAGGCCGCTGGGAGATCGGCCGCGACAACGCCAGCCTGGTCGGCGCCCATGGCGAGATCCGCCTGCACTTCAAGGCGAAGAAGGTGCACATGGTGGCCAGTGCGAACGATCCTGTGACGGTCGAGGTGCTGGTCGACGGCAAGCCGCAGGCGCCGGTGACGATCCAGGCATCGCAGCTGTACACCTTGTACAGCGCGGAGGATTACAAGGATCACGTGCTGACGATTCGGATTCCGAAGGCGAATTTCCACGCGTTTACCTTCACCTTCGGGTAGGAGCATCGCCGACAAGTCGGCTCCCACCAGGCACTCGCACCCCCGGTGGGAGCCTACCCTCTCGGCGATCAGGACTTGCAAGAGTGTTTCTTAAGATATATCGTACGACCACTACGTAAGATATATCGGAGTACACCCATGCATCTTTTCCACGACGCCCGGCACCGTTTCCACGAACACATGGCCGCCATCGGCCGCGGCGGCGGTGGCCGCTTTGGCGGCGGCCCCTTCGGTTTCGACGACCGTGACGGCATGCGCGGCGGACGCGGCGGCGGGCGTTTCGGCGGCCGCATGTTCGGCACCGGCGACCTGCGCCTGCTCCTGCTTGCCCTGATCGAGGAACAGCCCCGCCACGGCTACGAACTGATCCGCACCATCGAGGAAATGTTCGACGGCCAGTACAGCCCGAGCCCGGGTGCGATCTACCCGACCCTCACCATGCTCGAGGAACTCGGCTACGCCCGCGTCGAAGCCGAAACCGGCGGCAAGAAGCTCTACGCCATCACCGACACCGGCCGCGCCTTCCTCGCCGAAAACCGCGACAGCCTGGACGCCCTCACCGAACGCCTGCAGGTGATGTCCCGGCACATGCGCCGGATGACCGTGCCCAATCCCGTGCGCGAGGCCATGCACGTGCTCAAGCACCAGCTGATGAACCATCACAAGGCCTGGGACGAAGCCGAGATGAAGCGTGTCGCCAAGGTGATCGAAGCCGCCGCGAAGGCGGTCGCGGAGCGCCAGGGATGAGCGAACGCCACGCGATCGCGCGCGTGCGCCACGCGCTGAAGATGCGCCGGCTCGACGTGGTCCATGTGCGGCGCCTTACGCCGCACATGGTGCGCGTGACGCTTGCCGGCACGGACCTGGACGGCTTCATTTCCGCTTCCCCGGACGACCACGTGAAACTGTTCTTCCCGGTCGCCGACGGCTCGATCAACCCGCCGGAGTTCGGTCCCGACGGCCCCGTCTATCCCGAAGGCGTCGAGCCGTCGCCCGCCCGCGATTACACACCGCGTCGCTACGACGCCACGCGCAACGAGCTCGACATCGACTTCGTCCTGCACGGCGAAGGCCCGGCATCCACCTGGGCGGAAAACGTCAAGATCGGCGACAGCCTCGGCGTCGGCGGCCCACGCGGCTCGATGATCGTGCCGGACGACTTCGATCACTACGTGCTCGTCGGCGATGCGACCGCCCTGCCCGCGATCGGCCGCTGGCTCGAGGAAATGCCCGAGACCACGCCGGTGACGGTGCTCGTCGAGATCGTTTCGGACGAAGAACGACAGGCGTTGAAGCGCGATGTCCGCTGGTTCGTCGCCGGCGAATCGCCGGGTCTCGACGAGGCGTTGGCCGCGCTGCCGATCCCCGCGGGCGACACGTTCTGGTGGGTGGCGACGGAGTCGAAACGTGCACGCGCGCTACGCGCGCTGCTGGTCGAGGAACGCCGCATAGACAAGGAATGGGTCAAGGCCACGGGCTACTGGCAGGCCGATTGATCGCGCCCGGGTACTCACGCCAGCTCCACCTCGCTTAATCTTCACCTCCCAAGAACACATAACCTTGTCGGGCTTCAGGTTAACTCTGGACCCGTTGCAGGAGCGGAGGCGGCACGATGCGGCGAGGCAGGAAAATTCTGGCGTGGGTACTCGGGATACTGATCCTGCTCATCGTGGCGGTCGTGCTGTTCATCGCCTTCTTCGACTGGAACCGGTTGAAGCCCACCATCAATGAGAAGGTCTCCGAGGCGATCGGCCGTCCCTTCGCGATCAATGGCGACCTTTCCGCGCACTGGTCGCGCGAACCCGGTGAAGGCGGGCTCGCCGGGCTTGTTCCCTGGCCGCACTTCACCGCACGCGACATCACCGTGGCCAATCCGGGCTGGGCGAGGTCGAAGCAATTCGCGACGCTGGCCACGCTGGACTTCCGTCTTTCGCCCTTCCCGCTCGTCGCCCATCGCATCGTCGTGCCGGAGATCCGCCTGGGCCAGCCCCAGATCTCTCTGGAGCGCGTGAAGAACGGCGACAACACGTGGACCTTCAAGTTACCCGAAAGCACCGGTCCGTCCGAATGGCAGCTCGAACTGAATGCCATCGCCTTCGACAAGGGCCACATCGACTTCTCCGACGCGACGAACCAGATCGTCATGGGCATCGACGTGACGCCGCTCGGCAAGGGCATCCCGTTCGACGAGATCATGGCGCAACAGGAAAAGGATTCACGCGCGCAGGCCAACAAGATCACCGGGGCCAGCGCCAAGACGATGGCGAAGAGCGATGCCGACGAAAAGGACCGGCAGGACGAGACGAAGAAGAAGCAGGTCTACTACTTCGCCTGGGACGCCAAGGGCACGTACAAGAAGTCGACCGTGGCGGCCAAGGCACGCACCGGCGGCGTGCTGGCGTTACGGGATGCCAACCGGCCTTTCCCCGTGCAGGCCGACGCGCGCTTCGGCGATACCCGCATCGCCTTCGTGGGCACGCTCACCGATCCGCTGAACATGGGAGCGCTCGACGTGCGCCTGTGGTTCTCCGGCACGAGCATGTCCCACCTCTACGACCTCACCGGCATCACCTTGCCGGATACACCGCCGTTCGCCACCGAAGGCCACCTCAAGGCCAACCTGAAGAAGGGCGCGAGCGTCTACACCTACGAGAACTTCACCGGCCGCGTCGGCGGCAGCGATCTCGGCGGAAGCCTCGTCTTCAATACCGGTGGCCAGCGCCCGAGCCTCACCGGGAAGCTGAAGTCCAATCAGTTGCTCTTCAGCGACCTCGCGCCATTGATCGGCGGCGGTTCCAACGAGGAAAAGGCACAACGCGGCGACTCGGTGAAACAACCGGCGGACAAGGTGTTGCCCGTGGAACCGTTCAAGACGGACCGCTGGAACGCGATGGACGCCGATGTGCAGTTCACCGGCGTGAAGATCGTCCACGGCGAGCGCCTGCCGATCGACAACCTCTCGACCCACCTGGTGTTGAAAGACTCCGTGCTGGTCCTCGACCCGCTGAGGTTCGGCGTCGCCGGCGGTACCGTGGGCAGCAACATCCGCCTGGACGGCTCGAAGACGCCCATGAGGGGCGGCTTCAATCTGGGCGCGCGGCACCTCAAGCTGAAGGAACTCTTCCCCACTTTCGCGCCGATGCAGACGAGCTTCGGTGAGATGAACGGTGACGCTTCGCTGACCGCCACCGGCAATTCACCGGCCGCCTTGCTGGGTAGCTCGAATGGCGAAGTGAAGCTGCTCATCAACGACGGCGCGATCAGCAGTTCGTTGCTGGAGCTGGCGGGCTTGAATGTCGGCAGCTACGCGGTCAACAAGTTGTTCGGCGACGAGGTGGTGAAGATCAACTGCATGGCCGCGGACCTGGTTTCCACCCATGGCGTGATGGAGTCGCGGCTGTTCGCCTTCGATACCGAGAAGGCGCTGATCAACATCACCGGCGACATCGATTTCCGCGAAGAGAAGCTCAACCTCGATATCGTGCCGCATACGAAGGGCTTCCGGCTGTTCTCGCTGCGCTCGCCCCTGTACGTGCATGGCACGTTCAAGGACCCCGCGCCGGGCGTGCATGCCGGGCCGTTGATCCTGCGTGGCGGCGGCGCGGTGGCGCTGGCGGTGTTCGCCGCGCCGGTCGCGGCGCTCGCCGCCCTCGTGGTTCCGGAAAGCGGTAAAGCGGACGCGACGCAGTGCAAGCCGCTGCTGGACGACCTGCGCAAGAGCCCGCCGAAGGCGCCTCCGGCAGGCAAGGCCCCGGCAGCTGGGAAGGTGCGCGGCTGAGCTAGCGCCGCCGCGAGCACCCATCGCCGACAAGGTCGGCTCCCACCAAAGCCATTGCCGACAGAAATTCTTGCGGGAGCCGACCCTGTCGGCGATGCTCTTGCCAGTGCCCGCTCCTGTAAAACACTCTCGCCTTCGGGCAAGCTCTACCGATGTCTCCTTCCCGCAAAGCCCACCTGCAGATCCATTTCTGCGTCCTGCTCTGGGGCTTTACCGCCATCCTCGGCAAGTTGATCACCCTGCCCGCGTTGCCGCTGGTGTGGTGGCGCATGCTCCTGGTGTCGGGCACCCTGCTCTGTGTGCCCAGGGTCTGGCGCGAATTGCGCGCGATGCCGCGACGCCTGCTGTTGTCCTACGCCGGTGTCGGCGTGATCGTGGCGCTGCACTGGTTCACCTTCTATGGCGCCATCAAGCTCGCCAACGCATCCGTCGCCGCCACATGCATCGCCTTGTGCCCGGTCTTCCTCGCGATCGTCGAACCCTGGGTGGCGGGGCGCCGTTTCGATCCGCGCGAATTGCTGATCGGTGCGGCGGTGGTGCCGGGCGTGGCGCTGGTCGCGGGCGGACTCCCTGGCGACATGCGCCTGGGCCTCGCCATCGGCGTGCTCTCCGCACTGTTCGTGGCCTTCTTCAGCGCGCTCAACAAGCGCCTGGTCGAAAAGGCCGACGCCTTGACCGTGACCTGCGTGGAACTCGGCACCGGCACGTTGTTCCTCACCGCGCTCGCCCCCTTCCTCGCCTCGCCCGCGTTCGTCCTGCCCGATCTGCACGATGGCGCGCTGATGCTTGTCCTCGCCTATGGCTGCACGCTGTTGCCCTTCGCGCTGGCGCTCGCCGCGCTACGGCACCTCTCCGCGTTCGCGACGCAGATGGTGACGAACCTGGAACCGGTGTACGCCATCGTCCTGGCGATCCCGCTGCTGGGCGAGCAGCGCGAACTGGGCTGGACGTTCTACGCCGGCGTGGCGGTCATCCTGGCGGCCGTGTTCGCGCATCCCTGGCTGCATCGTGGGGAAAAGGCGGAAGCGGCGGACCTGGTGACGCCCTGATGGGCCCCTAAGCCTTTAAAGACGGCAGAGAGCGACTCAGTGCGGGAGCCGCTTGAGGTGGAGACGGCTCCCACCTCTGGCTCCATAGCCTGTCAGGCGCGTCCGCGGGCGCGCACGGTGCGCTGGCGGCGCGTGCGTTGGGCCGCCGAGCGGACGGCGGATTTTTTTCGGGGCGACGAGCGCTTGGCTCGCGAAGGCGGGCGTGAGGGTGTCACTGGTGACTCCGGAAACGGAACCGGGAGGGTCGATGCTGTCCCCCTCCCGGTGAAAAACCCGCTAAGACGAGATCAGATCAGCTTGATCTCGCGCAAACGTTCCTGAAGGTACTCGTGCGCGGTGATCGGCTCCGGGTAACGCTTCGGGTTGTCCGGCGTGACGCAGGACGGCAGCACGTCGAGCACCACGTCGGGGTTCGGGTGCAGGAAGAACGGTACGGAATACCGCGGCTTGCGTGCGTTCTCGTTCGGCGGATTGGTCACGCGATGGGTGGTGGACGGGTACACGTGGTTGGTCAGGCGCTGGAGCATGTCGCCGATGTTGACCACGATGGCGTCGCCCTCGGTGGTGATCGGCAGCCAATCGCCTTCACGCGTGAGCACTTCCAGGCCTTCGGCGCTCGCACCGACCAGCAGCGTGATGAAGTTGATGTCCTCGTGCGCGCCGGCGCGCACGTTCGGCACGTCGGCCTGTTCGATCGGTGGGTAATGGATCGGGCGCAGGATCGAGTTGCCCGAGTCGATCTTGTCGTCGAAGAAACGCTCCGGCAGCTCGATGTGCAGGGCCAGGGCGCGCAGCACGCGGGCGCCGAGCTGGTCCAGGGCTTCGTACAGCCCGTAGCCGTGTTCCTTGAAGTCCGGCACTTCGGCCGGCCACACGTTGGGTGGCATCACGTCGGCGAATTTCGAATCGCGCGGGATCTCGCGGCCGATATGCCAGAACTCCTTGAGATCCGCGAACTTGCTGTCCTTGGCGGTTTCCACCTTGAACGGCGTGTAGCCGCGCGCGCCGCCGCCACCGGGGATGTGGTACTTGCGCTTGGTCTCGTCCGGCAGGGCGAAAAAGCGCTTGAAGGCGTCGTACGCGCCGTCGATGGCCTCTTTCGCGATGCCGTGTCCGCTGATGCAGCAGAAACCGAATTCGCGGTACGCCGCGCCCAGCTCGGCCACGAAGGCTTCGCGATCGGTGTCGTAGCGACGGATATCGAGGGTGGGAACCTTCTTCATGCTGTGTCCGCTGGCCGGAGGGTCAGGCCGTAGCCTGGGCCGCCGATTTTACGGCGTCGGCCAGCTGCGCCGCCAGCCGTTCCACCTCGGCCGCGTCCGCGGCCTCGATGGTCACGCGCACGAGCGGCTCCGTGCCGGAAGCGCGCAGGACCACCCGGCCACGGCCTTCCAGCGCCGCTTCCACCTCGGCCAGTGCCTGCTTCACCGTGGGCGTGCCGAGCGCCGCCTTGGCCCCCTCGACCCGGACGTTGACCATCGTCTGCGGCAACTTGACCAGCCCCGCGCGGGCCTCGGCGAAGGTTTCGCCGGCGTCGGCCAACGCTTCGAGCAAGGCCAGCGCCGCGACGATGCCATCGCCCGTGGTGAAGCGGTCCAGGCACAGCACATGGCCGGAGGTCTCGCCACCGAGGACGCCGCCATGTTCCTTCAACTGCTGCAGGACATAGCGATCGCCCACGTTGGCGCGCACGAAGGGAATGTCCATGGCCTTGAGCGCGCGCTGCAGGCCGTAGTTGCTCATCAGGGTGCCGACCACGGGACCGGGCAAGGCGGCGCGACGCTTCCAGTGCCGGGCGATGACGTAGAGCATGTCGTCGCCATCGGTGACGGTACCGTCGGCATCGACCACGCGCACGCGGTCGCCATCGCCGTCGAAGGCGATGCCGAGGTCCGCGCCGCGAGCGACCACGGCCGCGGCGAGCGCGGCGGGATCGGTGGAGCCCACGCCTCGGTTGATGTTGAGGCCGTCCGGTTCGGTACCGATGGTCGAGACCTCGGCGCCCAGTTCACGGAACACCTTCGGCGCCACCTGGTACGTGGCGCCGTGCGCGCAGTCGAGCACGACGCTCAGGCCGCGGAGCGAGAATTCGTCGGCCACGGTGGATTTGCAGAACTCGGCGTAGCGGGTCACGGCGTCGTCGATACGGCTGGCCTTGCCCAGCGCGTCCGAGGCGACGGTGACGAAATCGGCCTCGATCTCGGCCTCGATCTCGGCTTCCAGCTCGTCGTCGAGCTTTTCGCCCTGGCCGGAGAAGAACTTGATGCCGTTGTCCTGGTGCGGGTTGTGAGACGCGCTGATGACGATGCCCGCATCCGCCCGCAGCGACCGGGTGAGGAAGGCGACGGCAGGCGTCGGCATCGGGCCGAGCAGGCGCACGTCGGCGCCGGAGGCGACCAGGCCGGCTTCCAGCGCGGATTCGAACATATAGCCGGACACGCGGGTGTCCTTGCCGATCACCACGGTGACCTTCCGGCTGTGGTCGCGGCGGTCCGGACCGGCGGCGGCGCCACGACGGTCGGCGGCGCGGCGGCGCGCCAGCACGGCACCGGCGGCGCGGCCCAGGCGGAGGATGAAATCCGCGCTGATCGGATAGGTACCGACATGGCCGCGGATGCCGTCGGTGCCGAAATACTTGCGTTCACTCATGGTCTTATCGTCCTTGCAGGATCGGCAAAGGATACTCCGGCGGGGTGAGGGTGCCGGATATCTCGGAAGGGCTAGCCGCCTGGTGCGCCTATCGCCGACAGGGTCGGCTCCCACCAAGGGTGCGGTGCCACCGGGGGCGTCAGTCGTCGTCGGGCCAGAGGGGCATCGAGGGTTTGTCGTGGCGGGGCGCGGTGTCGCCGGCCTTGACGGCGGCCCAGACCGCCAGGGCGTCGACGGTGGGCGCCACGTCGTGGACGCGGACCATCACGGCGCCGCGCTGCACGGCGATCAGCGCCGCGGCGACCGAGCCGTGCACCCGGGCCGACGGGTCCTGCCGGCCGGTCATGGCCCCGATCATGCCCTTGCGCGAGACGCCGGCGTAGGCGCCCGCGCCTAGCTCGGCGAAGCGTGACATCGCCCGCAGCAGGGCCAGGTTGTGCTCGAGGTTCTTGCCGAATCCGAAGCCGGGATCGACCAGCACCTTGCGCCGTTCGATGCCCGCCAGCTCGCAGGAGAACAGCCGGTCGGTCAGGAAGCGATGGACGTCGCCGACCACGTCGTCATAGTCCGGCGCGTCCTGCATCGTGCGCGGCTCGCCCTGCATGTGCATGAGGCAGACCGGCACGCGCAGTTCGGCGGCGGTATCCAGCGCGCCCTCGCGGCGAAGCGCGTACACGTCGTTGATCATGCCCGCGCCCGCACCGATGGCCGCACGCATCACCTCGGGCTTCGAGGTATCGATGGACAACGGCAGCGTCGTGCCCGCCGCCAGGCGTTCGATCAATGGCACCACGCGGCGGATCTCTTCCTCCACCGACACCTCGTCGGCACCCGGGCGGGTGGACTCGCCACCGATGTCGAGCATGTCCGCGCCCTCTTCCGCCAGCTTCATCGCATGCGCGTAGGCGGCTTCCAGGGTGCCGTGCCGGCCGCCATCCGAGAACGAGTCCGGAGTGACGTTGACGATGCCGACCACGCGTGGCCGGTCGAGCACCAGGGCGCGGCCGTTGCAGTCGAGCACCGTGGCGAAGGGATCGGTATTCATGGGGTCAGCCCGCCTGTTGGCCACCGAGCGCGCCCATGAAACGGCGGTAATAGCGCAGCTCGTCGATGGAATCGCGGATGTCGGAAAGCGCGGTGTGCGCCGAGTCCTTGGCGAAGCCACGGACGATTTCCGGCGACCAGCGCCGCGACAGTTCCTTGAGGGTGGAGACGTCGAGGTTGCGGTAGTGGAAGTAGCGCTCGAGCTTCGGCATCTCGCGATGCAGGAAACGGCGGTCCTGGCAGATGGAATTGCCGCACATCGGCGACTTGCCGGCGGGCACCCACTCGCGCAGGAAGGCGATGGTCGCTTCCTCGGCCTGCTCGGGCGAGGTATCCGATTCCACCGACCGCCCCCACAGGCCCGAGCGCATGTGCTGGTTACGATTCCAGGCGTCCATCTGCTGCAGGCGGACGTCCGCATGCGAGATGGCGAAGACCGGTCCCTCGGCGAGCACGTTCAGATCCTTGTCCGTCACGATGGTGGCGATTTCCAGGATGGAATCGTTATCCGTATCCAGGCCGGTCATTTCCAGATCGATCCAGATGAGGTTGTCTTCGTTCGCTGGCGTCATGGGCGCTCCTTGAGTACTGCGGAGTCTAACCCGCGAGGCCCCAGGCCTGCAGGAGCACCGGAACGTGAGATCATCGCCGGATGGCCGAACCGACCTTCTTCTGGCACGACTACGAAACCTTTGGCGCCGATCCACGGCGGGACCGTCCCAGCCAGTTCGCCGGCATCCGCACCGATGCCAACCTGGAGGTGGTCGGCGAGCCGCTGATGATCTACTGCAAGCCGCCGCGCGACATGCCTCCGCAGCCCGCCGCCTGCCTCATCACCGGCATCGCTCCCCAGCTGACCGAGCGCGAGGGCCTGAAGGAAGCCACGTTCGCCGCGGCGATCCACGAGCAAATCGCCCTCCCCGGCACCTGCACGGTCGGCTACAACTCGCTGCGGTTCGACGACGAATTCACCCGCCACCTGCTGTACCGGAACTTCTACGACCCTTATGGCCGTGAGTGGGAAAACGGCAATTCGCGCTGGGACCTGATCGACCTCGTACGCATGTGCCAGGCGCTGCGGCCGGAAGGCATCGTCTGGCCGACCCGCGATGACGGCACGCCGAGTTTCAAGCTGGAACACCTCGCGACAGCGAACGGGCTGAAGCAGGCCCGCGCGCACGATGCGCTCTCGGACGTGGAGGCACTGATCGCGCTGGCCCGGCTCATCCGGCAGAAACAGCCGAAATTGTGGGACTGGTACTTCGCCCTGCGGCGCAAGCAACGTGTCTTCGAACTGCTGGACGTGGCGGCGATGACGCCCGTGGTCCACGTGTCGTCGCGTTACCCCGCGAGCCGGCAATGCCTGACCGTGGTCGCGCCACTGGCGGCGCATCCCTCGCGCGCCGGCGAGATCATCGTCTACGACCTCACCGCCGATCCTTCCGACCTGCTCGCGCTGGACGACGGTGACATCGCCGATCGCGTGTTCACGACGCGCGCCGACCTGCCCGAGGGCGTGGAGCGGATCGCGCTGCGCACCATCCGGGCGAACCATGCGCCGGCGCTGGCGCCGCTATCGGTGTTGAAAGGCGTCGACCACGCTCGGCTGGGACTCGACATGGATGCCGTCGAACGCCATCTCGACACCCTGCGCCATGCCAGCGGATTGGCCGAGAAGCTGCGCCGCGTCTATGGACATGCGGCGGCGCTGCCACCGGCGGAAGATCCGGAGCTGGCGCTGTACGGCGGCTTCCTGCCGGACGCCGATCGCCGCCTGCTGGCCGAGGTACGCGCCACGCCACCGGAGCAACTGGGCACGCATCGCTTCAATTTTCGCGATCCCCGTTATCCGGAACTGCTGTTCCGTTATCGTGCGCGGAACTGGCCGGAGACGCTCACCCTCGAGGAACACGAGCGCTGGGAAGCCTTCCGCGCCGATCGCCTCACCCGCCATGGCCCACTCACCACGCTCACCCTCGACGACTACGACGCCGAACTCGCCACCCTGCGCGCCCTGCCCGGCGCACCCCTCGCCCTGCTCGACGAGCTGGAGGCCTGGGGCCAGGAACTTCGCTGAAGACCTCCATGCCAAAGACCTATTTCACGCCCGCCACCTTCCGCTTCTTCAAGTCGCTGGTCCGCCATAACAACCGCGAGTGGTTCCAGGATCACAAGGACGACTACGAGCGCCACGTGCGCGAACCCTTCCTCGCGCTGATCGGCGATCTCGCCGGCCCGCTGGGCAAGATCAGCCCGCACTTCCGGGCCGATCCGCGCAAGGTGGGCGGCTCGTTGTACCGGCTTCATCGCGATACGCGCTTCGCCAACGACAAGCAGCCGTACAAGGGCTGGCAGGGTGCGCGGTTTTTCCACGAGCGCCGGCATGAGATCCAGGCACCGGGGTTTTATCTGCATATCCAGCCTGGGGAGTGTTTCGTCGGCGGCGGCATGTGGCATCCGGAGCCGCCGGTGTTGAAGAAGCTGCGTGAGTTCCTGGCGGACAATCCGGGGGCGTGGAAGCGAGCGACGCATGGGAAGGCGTTCCAGGAGCGCTTCGCGTTCTGGGGCGAGAGCCTGTCGCGGCCGCCGCGCGGATTCGACGCGAACCACGAGTTGATCGAAGACCTGAAGCGGAAGAACTTCGCCGCCGGACGGGATTTCGACGAGGCCATGGCGTGCTCGCCGGAGTTGCTGCCGTTCGTGGTGGACCACTTCAAGCGGCTCGCGCCGATGGTGGATTATCTGTGCGCGGCGCAGGAGTTGGAGTTTTGAGGTGGGGTGGTGGTCGCTGCCACGACCATCGCCGCTGAAGCGGGCCGGCCCCCTCTCAGCGCTCGTAAAGCTCGATCGGCAGATCATCCGGGTCCGCGAAGAACGTAAACCGCCGCCCCGTATATTCATCCACACGAATCGGTTCGCACACCACCCCGCGCTCACCCAGCGTCGCCACCACCGTATCGATATCGTTCACCGAAAACGCCAGATGGCGCAGCCCTTGCGCCTCCGGCCGCGACGGCCGTTTCGGCGGCGATGGGAACGAAAACAACTCCAACTGCACGCCAGGGCTCACCTCCAGGTCCAGCTTCCACGAGTCGCGCGCTTCGCGATACGCCTCGTGGATCACATTCAGCCCCAGCACCTCGGTATAGAACGCCTTCGAACGCGCGTAATCCGAGCAGATCAGCGCCACGTGGTGAATCGCTTCAAGCATTGCGGTCACGCCTCCGAAAAAGGAAATGCGAGCACGTCGGCAATCGCATCGGTGCGGGCCAGCACCATCAGCAGGCGCTCGACGCCGAGCGCCACGCCGGCGCAATCGGGCATGCGCCCCAGCACCGCGAGCAGTTTCTCGTCGATCGGCACCTCGTCCAGCCCACGCGCCCGCCGTTTCGCGTTATCGCGTTCGAAGCGCACGCGTTGCTCCACGGGATCGTTGAGTTCGTGGTAGCCATTGGCCACCTCGTACGGTCCCACGTACGCCTCGAAACGCTTCGCCACGGGCGGATCGTCCTCACGAATGCGCGCCAGCGCGCACTGGCTGGCCGGATAGTCGGACACGACCGTGATCCGGTCGCGCGGGAACGCCGGCTGGATCTTGTGCGTCATCAGCAGGTCGAGCCAGTCGTCGCGCTCCAGCCCCTCCGGATCGATGCCGGAACTGGCCAGCGGCGCCTGCAGGCGCTCCAGCGGGTCCGTGAGTGGATCGATACCGAGGGCGTCGCCGAACAGGCCCCGGTACGTGGTTTCCACGATGTCGAAGGTACGGCCCGCCTGCACCAGTACGCACTCGAGCAGGTCGATCACCTCGCGTGCGAGCTTCGCCTCGTCCCATCCCACGCGATACCACTCCAGCATGGTGAACTCGGGATTGTGCCGGCCACCGGCCTCGCCGTCGCGGAACACCCGGCCCAGCTCATAGCAGTCGCCCAAGCCGGCGGCGAGCAGGCGCTTCAAGGGAAATTCCGGCGACGTGCGCAGCCAGCGTTCGCGCGCACCGGCGTCGACATGGCCGCTGAACCGCGTGTGGAAGCTCTGGATGTTCGGGTCGGTATTGCCCGCGGCCGATAGGATCGGCGTTTCCACCTCCAGCACCTCGCGCGCGGCGAAGAAAGCGCGGATCTGGGCATACGTCTCCGCACGCAGGCGCAGGTTCTTCAGGTCGTTCACGGCGCCGCTCCGTGCTCCTGCAACAAGGCGACGAGGTCGGCCTCGGTGTAAACGGGTACGCCGAGTTCGTTCGCCTTGTCGAGCTTGGAACCCGCCGCCTCGCCGGCGAACACGCCGGTGGTCTTCTTCGATACCGATCCGGCGACCTTGGCACCCAGCGATTCCAGGCGTTCCGTGGCATCGTCGCGCTTGAGTGTCTCCATCGTTCCGGTAATCACGTAGGTCATGCCTTCCAGCGGAAGTGCGGATGCCGCCTTCACCGGCAGCGCCTCGGCGAGCTTGCGCATGGCATCGTCCGCGCGGCGCAATTCGGCCAGCCGTTCGCCGTCGGCAAGGCACGCGGCGAGGTTCGCGGCGGCGGCCTGCGGCACGCCCGCGACGATCCACTGGTGCTCGCCGGCCTTCGCCAGTGCGTCGAGGGTCGCGTAGTTCTTCGCGAGGATGGCCGTACTCTTGGGACCGAGCTTCGATACCTTGGCGGCATCCAGGAGCACGTCCAGCCCCAGGCGATCGCGTAGTTTCGGCGAAGGCGCGCCTTCGTCGGAGAAGGTGATACCCGCCGCCAGCAGCGCGTCCACCACCCGTTGGTTACCTTCCTGCTCGAAGAACGCGGCGATGGAGGTCGCCACTTCATCGCCGATATCGGGCAGCACGCGCAACACCGGCGCGGGCGTGTGGCGGACGTGCTCCAGCGAACCCAGCCAGTTGGCCAATGTCTTCGCCGTGCTTTCGCCGATGTGCATGATGCCCAGGGCGAACAGGAAACGCGGCAGGGTGGACCGCTTGCTGGCCTCGATGGCCTGGACCAGGTTCTCGGCCCATTTCGTGGCGACCTTGCCCTGCTTCACGGTTTCCGGCGTCGAGCCGTCGCGTTCGTCGGCGAGGGTCTTCATCCGCACGAAGCTCTCGACGGTGAGTCCGTAGAGATCGGCCGGCGTATGCACCATGTCGAACTCGACCAGGGCGTCGACGAAGCGGTCGCCGAGCCCGTCGATGTCCATCGCCCGGCGCGAGGCGAAATGGATCAGCGCCTCTTTCCGCTGCGCGGCACAGATGAGCCCACCCGAACAACGATAGGCGGCGGCGCCTTCCTCGCGCAGCAATTCCGAACCGCAGACCGGGCAGGTATCCGGCATCTTCCATGGCGCGGTCTTCGCCGGACGGCGTTCCTCCACCACGCGGGCCACTTCGGGAATGACATCGCCCGCGCGGCGCACGATGACGGTGTCACCGATACGCACGTCGAGCCGCGCGACCTGGTCGGCATTGTGCAGCGTGGCGTTGGTCACGGTGACGCCGCCGACCTGCACCGGCGTGAGACGGGCCACCGGCGTCGCCGCGCCGGTGCGGCCGATCTGTATCTCGATCGCCTCCACCGTGGTCATCTGCTCCTGCGCGGGATACTTGTGCGCGATGGCCCAGCGTGGCGCGCGCGAGACGAATCCCATGTCGCGCTGGCCTTCGTAGTCGTCCAGCTTGTAGACCACGCCATCGATGTCGTACGGCAAGCTGTCGCGCTTCGCTCCGATCTTGTGGAAGTAGGCGATGAGGCCGTCGAATCCCTTCGCCGTGGAGACCTCCGGCGATACGGGAAAGCCCCATTCGCGAAGCTTCTTCAGCGTGGCCGAATGCGTGTCCGGCAATTCGCCGCCCTCGACCCGGCCCACCGCGTAGGCGAAGAAGGCCAGCGGCCGTTTCGCGGTGATGGCGGGATCGAGCTGGCGCAGCGATCCCGCCGCGCCATTGCGTGGATTCGCCAGCGGTCGCTCTCCCTCGGCGCGGACTCGTTCATTGAACGCTTCGAAGGCCGCACGCGGCATGATGACCTCGCCGCGCACTTCCAGCACGCGCGGCCATCCTTCGCCACGCAGGCGCAGCGGTATGGCTTTCACCGTGCGAAGGTTGGCCGTGACATCCTCGCCCACCGCGCCGTCACCGCGTGTGGCACCTTGCACGAAGACGCCGTTTTCGTAGCGAAGGCTGATCGCGAGGCCGTCCAGTTTGGGTTCCACGGAGAACACGGGGTTCTTGCGGCCCAGGGTGTGCTCGATGCGCCGCTCGAAGTCAGCGATCTCGCGGTACTTCTCGCGATCGGTATCGCCTTCCTGCTCGAACGCGTTGCCCAGCGAGAGCATCGGCACCGCATGGGTCACCTCGGCGAAGCCACCCTTGGCACGCGCGCCGACCCGGCGTGTGGGTGAATCGTCGCTGGCCAGATCGGCGTAATTCGCCTCAAGCGATTCCAGTTCGCGCATGAGCTTGTCGTACTCGGCGTCGGCGATGTCCGGATCGTCGAGCACGTGGTAGCGATAGTTCGCTTCCTCGATGAGGCGGCGCAATGTCCGTGCGCGTTCGACGGCTTCGGCGGGTGCAGTGGCGGTGGCTTGTGGCATGTGCAGGGTCCGTGATGGCGCGCGCGTCACCGACGCGACCCTGAACTGTCGGCCGAAGAGGCGGCAAAAGCAAGATTCCCATCGGCTATAATCGGCCGGCCATGCCCCCCCACGACGTCATCGCCGCCCCCGACCCCACCGACGTCCACGCCCTACCCACCGACCGACCGGCGCTCGCCCCGGCGGAACCGTCCAGCAAGGCGCGCTATCGCGGCCTGATCTGGCTCGTTTCGGCGGCATTCTTCATGCAGGCGCTGGACTCGACGATCGTCAACACCGCCGTACCCGCCATCGCGGGCGCGCTCGATGTGACGCCGCTGAGCATGCGCACGGCCCTGACCAGCTACGTGCTGACCCTGGCCATCTTCATCCCGATGAGCCCCTGGTTGTGCGACCGCTTCGGCACGCGCCGCGTGTTCGGCGGCGCGATCCTCGTCTTCGCCCTCGGCTCGCTGCTCTGCGGCGTGGCGCAGAGCCTGCCGCAACTGGTGGCATCGCGGATCGTCCAGGGCCTGGGCGGCGCCGCGCTGATGCCTGTCGGCCGCTACGTGCTGGTGCGCAGCATCGATCGCCGCGAGTTCGTCAGCTCGATGACCACCGTGGCCACCTTCGGCCTGCTCGGCTCGGTGTTCGGCCCGTTGCTGGGCGGCGCTCTGGTGGAATTCACCAACTGGCGCCTGATCTTCCTCATCAACGTGCCCGTGGGCATCGTCGGCCTGCTGCTCAACCGCCGGGAAATGCCGGATTACCGTCTCGACCGTGCGCACCGCTTCGACACGCTGGGCTTCCTGCTCTTCGCCGGGGCCTCGGCCTTGTGCCTCATGGCGGCCGAAACGCTCGGCGGCGATGGCGCGCATACCGGGCACGGCCTGGCCGTGGCGGGCTACGCCCTGGGCGGCGTGGCGCTGGCCTCGCTTTACGTGCGCCATAGCCGGCGCACGGAATTCCCGGTGAGCGACCTTTCGCTGTTGAAGGTACGCAGTGTCTGGGTGTCGCTGGCAGGCAACCTGTTCACGCGCCTGGGCGTGTCGGGCATGTACCTGCTACTGGTGCTGTTCCTGCAGATCGGCTGTGGCTGGTCGCCGCTTGCCGCCGGCCTGATGATGGTGCCGCAGGCCATCGGCTCGATCAGCGTCAAGCCCTTCATCGACCGCCTGCTCACTTATTTCGGCTATCGCCGGCTGTTGCTGGGCAACACCATCGCCGTATCGGTGGTGCTGTGTTCCTTCGCCCTGCTCACGCCGGACTCGCCACCGTGGGTGATCGTCGCCTTCGTCTACGTGTATGGCGCGGTGATGTCGCTGCAGTACACCTCGATGAACACCCTGGCCTACGTCGACCTCGACGTGAAGTACGCCTCCATGGCCTCGTCCATGGCCTCGACCGCACAGTACCTGTCGATGAGCTTCGGCATCGCCCTGGCGTCGCTGCTGATGGGCGGTTTCCTCGCCTCGCATAATGCCCAGGGCTACGTGTGGGCCTTCCGCTGGTCGGTCATCGTGCTCGGCTTGATCACCCTCGCCGCGAGCTGGATCTTCGGCCGATTGCGCGACACGCGATCGGCGAAAGCTGCGGAAACGACTTCATAGAGGTTACCCTCAAGGACACCGCGCCTTCCTTCGCGGCTTCGATCTGGAACGATCCCATGCATGACTCCGCTGGCATTCTGCTGACCCTGTTCATCATCTTCGTCGCCGCGCAGATTGGCGGCGAGATCGCACAGCGCCTGCGCCTTCCCTCCGTGGTGGGCGAAATCGCCGCCGGCTGCGCCGTGGGGCCCTCGGCGCTGGGCTGGGTGACCCTCCCGGATATCGCCACCGGCACGCCGCTGGATGTGCTCGCCGAGATCGGCGTCATCCTGCTGCTGTTCTCGGTGGGCCTGGAAACCCGGCTCGACGACCTGAAGAAGGTGGGCACCAGCGCCGTCCTCGTCGGCGTGCTGGGGGTGGTCATTCCGTTCGCCCTCGGCTCGCTCTGGGCGCATGGCTCCGGTTTCGACTGGATTCGTTCCATGTTCGTCGCCGCCGCCTTCGTCGCCACCTCGGCCGGCATCACCGCACGGGTGTTGCAGGAACTGGGCGTGCTGCAACGGCGTGAGGCACGCATCATCCTCGGCGCGGCGGTGATCGACGATATCCTCGCCATGCTCCTGCTCGGCGTGGTGTCGTCCCTGCAAGGCGGTGGCGCCGTCGACGTCGGCAGCTTGGTCGGCACCTTGCTCGGCGCGATCGGTTTCGTCGCGGTGATCGGCTGGGGCGGGGCGCGCGTGATGCGTCGTGGCTCGGGTTGGCTCGACAAGCCCAGCAACCCGATGTCGCCGCTGGCGATCGTGCTCGCGCTGTGCCTGGGGCTGGCCTTCCTCTCGATGAAGTTCCACCTCGCGGCCATCATCGGCGCCTTCCTGGCGGGCATGATCGCGTCGGAAACGAGCCAGCGGCACCAGTTGGAGGAACAGACCGCGCCCCTGCTCGCCTTCCTCACGCCGTTCTTCTTCGTCGTCACCGGCGCCAAGGTGAACCTCGCCGAGCTTGGCAGCGCCAGCGCGCTGTGGATGCTCGCCGTCGTCACCGTCATCGCCATCGTCTCGAAGCTCGCCGGCGGCTTCCTCGGCGCGATCACGCTGGGCAAGCGCGGCGCGACCATCGTCGGCTTCGGCATGGTTCCGCGTGGCGAGGTGGGCGTGGTGATCGCCAGCCTCGGGCTCGCCGCCGGCGTGTTCGACGAGCGGATCTACGCGGTGATCGTGGCGATGTCGCTGTTGACCGCGATGGTCACGCCACCGGTGCTGGCCCTGCTCCTGCGCGACCGCCACGCATCGACTGATAAGCCATGAGCGCGCTGTCGCGCGACGACTTGAGGTCGACGATCGGCGGCGGGTAGCCGGAGCTTTCCAGGAAGGCTTCGTCCTCCCATGGCGCGTGGACGAGCCGTCCGGGTGCCTTCGCCAGTTCGGGCACCCAGCGGCGGATATAGGCACCCTCCGGATCGAATTTCTCCGACTGGGTCACCGGGTTGAAGATCCGGAAGTACGGCGCGGCATCCGCGCCGCTGCCGGCCACCCATTGCCAGCCCATGGCGTTATTGGCGAGGTCGGCATCGACCAGCGTGTCCCAGAACCACTTCTCGCCCAGCACCCAGTGCTGGCGCAGGTTCTTCGTCAGCAGGCTCGCCACCAGCATGCGCACGCGGTTGTGCATCCATCCCGTGGCCCATAGCTCGCGCATGCCGGCGTCGACGATGGGGATGCCGGTTCGTCCTTGCTTCCAGCGGCGTAGCGCGTGCGCGTCGGGCTTCGCCCAGCGGAAGGCGCCGAAGACCGAATTGAAGTTTTCCTTCGGCGTTTTCGGGAAGTGGTACAGCAAGTGGTGCGAGAACTCCCGCCAGCCCAATTGGCGCAGGTAGGGCTCGATATCGGGGGCCTTCCGCTGCCTGGCGGCGTGCGACCGCAGTCCCGCGGCGATCTGCGCCGGTGAGATCTCGCCCCAGTGCAGATGCGGCGACAGACGCGAGGTGCCATGACGGGCCGGAAGGTCGCGGCCTTCGACGTAGTGGCCAGCCGCGTCGTCGGCGAAAAGCGCGAGCAACTCCTGCGCGCCGCTCTCGCCCGGCGTCCACTCGGCGAAACCGCTGGCCCAGTCGCGTTCCGGTAGCAGTCCCAGGTCCGCCACTTCCAGCGGCCCGCCCTGCTCTTGCAGGCCACCCAGTTCTTGTGGGCTACCAAGCTCTTGTGGGCTACCAAGCTCTTGTGGGCTACCAAGCTCTTGCAGGCCACCAAGCTCTTGTGGGAGCCGCTTCAGCGGCGATAGGTGCTCGCGGAGACCTTGCCCGCTGCCGCGGGATCGCCGCTGAAGCGGCTCCCACAAGTGCGGCTCCCACAGGGGCGGCTCCCACAAGGGCGGTTCCGGCAAGTGCGGTTCCGGCAAGACCTCGATGCCATCGATCCGTGTGCGCACGTTCCGCCAGAACGGCGTGAACATCCGATAGGGTTCACCCTGCTTCGTCGCCACATCCCACGGCTCGACCCAAAGCGCCGCGTTGAACGACTTCACCTCGATGCCGTCGCTCTCCAGGGCCTGCCTGACAGCCTTGTCGCGCCGGATAGCCTTTGGCTCATATAGCCGATTGAAGTACACGGCAGTGGCGCCGGTGGCCTCGATGGCGGCGCGAAGCCCATCGATGCTGGGTCCCCGGAGGATCTCGAGCCGGCGCCGGCCCCCATGCCTCGCCAGCGACGCATCCAGTGCCTCCAGGGAATGGTGCAGCCACCAGCGGCTGGCCGCCCCCGGCGCCCATTCGCCCTCCTCCCCCGGTGCATGCACGTATAAGGCAACGACATGCCCGTGGTTCCTCGCGGCCTCGGTGAGCGCGGGGTTGTCGGCGAGGCGGAGGTCGCGGCGAAACCAGACGATGGCGGTACTCATCGGCGTAGTATCCATGCGACGCGTGAAATGAGAATTGCGCTCGATCTCCGTTCAGTCGACATGCTTAGACTGGTGTCGCTGACGGCCACCTCCCATCCGGTCGTCCCTAAGGAGCTTCCATGAACATCAAGACCGTCCTCGGCCTTCCCCTGGCCGCCCTGCTCGCCAGCGCTGTCGTCGCCCCCGTATCGGCCGCCACGCTGACGCGCAGCGACGGCATCTATGTGCGTTGCGACCAGTGCGGCGTGGTCCAGAGCATCGAGCACAACGTCACCGCCGGCCGCGACCACGGCACCGCGGGCGCGGTGATCGGCGCCATCGCCGGCGGCGTGCTCGGCAACCAGGTCGGCAAGGGCAAGGGCAAGACCCTTGCCACCGTCGGCGGCGCGGTGGGCGGCGGCTTCGCCGGCAACGCGATCGGCAAGGGCGGCGGCAGCGACACCTATACCCTGCGCCTGAAGATGGGCACCGGCGGCTACACCAACGTGCAGGTCAAGGACGCCTCGGCGATCCGCGAGGGCGACATCGTGGTCGTCGACGAACAGGGCAACGTGTCGCGCGTGCAGTAAGCGCCGTCAGTCACCCGGTGTAACGAGAAGCCGGCCCGCAAGGGCCGGCTTTTTTCTTGGTGGGAGCCGACCTTTTTCTTGGGGCAAGCGCCCGTCGCCGCTGAAGCGGCTCCCACGACTATGAGGCGCGTTCTTGTATGCATTCCGCCACCGCGTCGTAGAACGACTCCGGCAGCACCGCGTGCACCGGCACGCGCCACCAGTTGTCGCGCGCGAAGCGGCGGCACTTCACGGCGTCCTTGTCGGTCATCAGCACGGGGCAACCGTCGGCGAAGGTGAAGTCGTCGCGGGTGAAGGCGTGATGGTCCGCGAAGGGATGGCCATGCACGGCGATGCCTTGCGCGGCGAGGCTGGCGAAGAAGCGCGTGGGATTGCCGATGCCGGCGACGGCGTGTGCAGGCCGGCCCGCGAAATCCGCGAGCGGCGCGGTCAGCGACGATTCGCGCATGTTCACGGCGACGCCTCCCTCCAATCGCATCGCGATTTCGCCGGCCGAGGGCACGCCGCCGTTGACGACGACGAAGTCCACCTCGGCGAGCCGACTGGCGGGTTCGCGTAGCGGTCCCGCCGGAAGCAGGTGCCCGTTGCCGAGGCGTCGTTCGCCGTCGATGACGCATATCTCGACGTCGCGACCCAGGCGGTAATGCTGCAAGCCATCGTCCGCGAGGATCAGGTCGCAGCCGGCATCGACGAGCAGGCGCGCGGCTTCCGGCCGCTCACGCCCGATCGCCACCGGCACGCCGCTCTGGCGGATGAGGCACGGTTCGTCGCCCACCTTTGCCGGATCGTCATCGCCAGTCAGGAGATACGGTCCGCGCTCGCTGCCGCCATAGCCACGACTGACGATGCCCGGCATGAAGCCGCGCCGCTCCATCGCCTTCGCCAGCGCGACGATCAGAGGAGTCTTGCCCGTCCCGCCGACGGTGATGTTGCCGACGACGACCACGGGCACCGGCAGGCGGACGACCGTGGAGGGATCGTGGCGAAAGCGTTCCGCGCGGCGGCGCGTCACACGGCGATAAAGCGCCTCCAAGGGAAGGGTCCACCATGGCGGGGATTCTTCGCCATACCAACGCCGTTGCAACGACGTACCGAGGCCCACCCGGTCAGCCCGCCGTGACCTGCTCGTGGAACTGCATGCGATGCAACGCCGCATACTGGCCGCCCTTCTCGATGAGCTCGCGGTGCGTGCCCAGTTCGATGATCCGGCCTTGTTCCATCACGGCGATCTGGTCGGCGTGCTCGATGGTGGACAGGCGGTGGGCGATCACCAGGGTGGTGCGGTCGCGCATCAAGCGGGTCAAGGCGTCCTGGATCAGTCGCTCGGATTCGGTATCGAGGGCGCTGGTGGCTTCGTCGAGCACGAGGATCGGCGCGTTCTTCAGGATGGCGCGCGCGATGGCGATGCGCTGGCGCTGGCCACCCGAAAGCGAATTGCCGCCCTGCCCGATCCGTGTGTTCAGCCCTTCCGGCAGGCGCTCGATGAACTCCATCGCGTTGGCGGCCTGTGCGGCGGCGGTGATCTCCGCCTCGGACGCACCGGCCATTTCGCCATAGGCGATGTTCGCGGCGACGGTATCGTCGAAGAGCACCACGTGCTGGCCCACCCAGGCGATCTGTTTACGCAGCGACGGGAGCTTGTACTGACGGTAGTCACGGCCGTCGATCAGGATGCGCCCATCGGTGGGTTCATAGAAACGCGGCAGCAGGCTGACGAGGCTCGACTTGCCGCTGCCCGAGCGCCCCACCAGCGCCGTGACCGTGCCCGGTGCACAGGCGAGGTCGACGCCGCGCAAGGCCACATGGTTGTTGCGCTCGTAGACGAGCTTGACGTCCTCGAAGCGGATATCGCCCTTCGTGCGGACGAGTTCTTCCGTGCCGGTGTCCACCTCGGCGGGCTCGTCGATGATCTCGAAGAGATCCTCCGCGGCGGTGACGCCCTTCTGCAGGCTGGCCTGGATGCCCGCGAGGCGCTTGAGCGACGGCAACATGGCGCCCATGGCGGTGAGCACGGCCGTGAACACGCCGGGCGTGATGCTGTTGAGGACATGCGGACGCGTACCGAGGAAGACCAGCGTCGCAAGCGCCACGGCACCGGTGGTCTGGATCGTCGCGCTGGACATCGCGCTGGTGGACGACACCTTGAGGTTCAATCGGCGCTGCCGCTCGGCGATGTCACCGAAACGCGCCGTCTCGCGGACTTGCCCGCCATAGATGCGCACTTCGCGATTGGCGGCCACGGCTTCCTCCACCGCGCTGGTCACGGTGCCCATGTTGCCCTGGATGCGCTTGCTGATCTTGCGGTAGCGCCGGCTGATCACGGTGACGATCGCGACCACGCAGGGCACCAGCACCAGCAAGGCCATGGCCAGGTAGGGGCTGTGATAGAGCATCACGCAGAGCATGCCGACGACGGTGAGGCCTTCGGTCACGGCGACCTTGAGCGAATCCGCCGACGCCGAAGCCACCTGCTCACTGGTATACGTGATGCGCGAGATCTGCTGGCCGGAGGGCTCGCGCGCGAAGAAGGCGGCCGGCAGGCGCAGGTAGGCGGCGAACACGTCGACGCGGATCGCCTGCACCACGTTGCGGCCGACATAGGCGATGCCGTAGTCGGTGGCATACGACGCCACGCCGCGGACGAGGAAGATGCACACGATCCAGATCGGCATCCAGAAGATCGTGTAGGGGTCCTTCTCGACGAACAGATTGTCGATCAATGGCTTGAGCATGCCGGTGAACACCGACAGGCAGACCGGGTCGACGATCATGCCGACGATCGCGATATATCCCGCGGTACGGAACCGCCGGGTATAGCCGAGCAGGCGCTTGTAGGTACGCCACGTGCGGACGTCCCAGACAGAAACTTTCTGCGTGCTCACTTGCCCGCCGCCGCCTCGGCCGGCGTGGTGGCGATCGAGAGCCGGGTGAAGCCGAGCTGGCCCAGCGCGTCCATCGCGCGCACCACGTTCTGGTGCGCCGTCATGGCGTCGGCGCGGATCACCACCAGGCGGCCGCGATCGGGGCCGGCCACGCGCTCGATGGTGGACTTCAGCGGGTCGATGCCCTCTCCCATCACCTCGTCGCTACCCACCGAGTAATGGCCATCGCGGTCGACCACGAGGGTGAGCGCGTTGTCGGTGGTCTCGCGCGCCTCGCTGTCCGCCTTGGGCAGGTTGACCTTGAGGCGCGAGTGCTCGATGAAGGTCGTGCTGAGCACGAAGAACATCAGCAGGGTGAGCAGGACATCGATCAGCGAGATCACGTTGATCTCGAAGTCGTCCTCACGACGGGAACCGATGCGCATGGATCAACCGGCCTGCGTGGCGGCGGCTTCCGGCGCGGCGGTCCGGCGACGCGGCGCAGCCGGACGCGGGGCCGAGAGATCGTCGAGCAGTGCCGTGGCTTCCTTTTCCATCTGCACGACGTAGCCGCTCACCTTCGAACGGAAATAACGGTGCAGCACGTACGCGGGAATGGACACCACCAGGCCGAAGGCCGTGCAGATCAGGGCCTCGCCGATGCCGCCGGCCATCTTGGTCGGATCGCCGATGCCGCCCGCCATCACGTTGAGGAACATGCGGATCAGGCCGATCACGGTACCCAGCAGGCCCAGCAACGGGCCGATCAGGGCGATGGTGCCGAGGGTGTTCAGGTAGCGCTCCATGCGGTGGACCACATGGCGGCCGGTATCCTCGATGCGTTCCTTGATCAGTTCACGCGGACGGTCGCGCACGGCCAGGGCACCGGCGAACAGCTCGCCCAGCGGCGAACCCTTCTCCAGGGCGGCGAGATGGGCGGCGTCGAGCTTGGACGAACGGGCCCACTCACGGACCTCGGCGCCCAGCCCCGACGGCAGCACGGCCGCGCGGCGCAGGGCCCAGAAGCGTTCCAGTACGATCGCCAGCGCCGCCAGCGAACAGATGAGGATCGGCAGCAATGCCCAGCCGCCAGCCAGAAGGATCTCGAGCACGTGAACCCCGGGAGTACCAAAAAGTCAGGCGGGCATCATAGCAGGGCCCGCGATCCGGACTGAGGCGGCCTTGGCAGTCCGGGCGCGAGCCCCTTTGCTATCGCATCGTCACGGCGCCAACAGCTCCAGTTCGGCCACGCTGCTCGGACCCGCCCCGTCGAAGGTCAGGCGATAGCGGCTGTACGCGGCCGGCTGGGCCACCGTGAAGGCCCTGGTCTGGCGATGCCACGGGAAGCGCTCGTCGCGGCGCTCGTCCAGGGTGGTCCAGCGCTTGCCGTCGGCCGAGCCCTGCAACGCCCACCGCGACGGTGCCTCGGCGGTGGCCGGCGATGTCACCGTGTAGACCGTGACACCCACCGGCTTGTCCAGGCGATAGGCGACGACGGCCTTGCCAGCCGGCAGCGCGAACTCGGTGGACGAATCGTTATCAGCCACCGCGGCGAGCTTCGCGTCCTTCTTGCCGTCGAGGGTGACCGCATCGGCCCGCGTCACGTCGTGCAACGGCGCCGGCTTGGAGCCTTCCGCCGTGAGCGAAGCGGGCAAGGCGTCGGCACCGGTACCCCAGGTCGAAGGCTTGGGACCCATCTCGAAGTCCAGCGTCGCGCCTTTAGCGAGCAAGGCGTGCGGCAGGCTGAGTTTGTTCCATGGCTGCCCGTCGACCTTGAGCGACTGCACGTAACGGTTGGTATCGCTCACGCCCGGTGCGCGGATGTCGATCTTCGCTCCGCCTTCCAGGGTGATGACCATGTGCGGGAAGTGCGGCGCGCCGATCGCGTATTCGGGCGTGCCCATGCGCAAGGGGTAGAACCCCGCGGCACCGAACAGCCACCACGCCGACATCTCGCCGTTGTCCTCGTCGCCGGGATAACCCTGGCCGATCTCACTGCCCACGTAGAGGCGGGACACCGCATCGCGCAGCTTGTCCTGCGTCTTCCACGGCTGGCCGGCCTCGTCGTACATCCAGATGATGTGGTGCGACGGCTGGTTGGAATGACCGTACTGGCCCATGCGCACGTCGCGTGCCTCGAGCATCTCGTGGATCACATCGCCGTAGTCGCCGACGTCGAACTTGCCCGGCGTGGAAAAGAACTCGTCGAGCTTGGCGCCGAGCGCCTCGCGCCCGCCATAGAGCGCGGCGAGGCCGGCGCCGTCCTGCGGCGCATGGAAGGCCATGTTCCAGGCATCGGTCTCGGTGTAGTCGCCGCCCCAACGGATCGGACTGAAATCCTTCGCATCCCAGCGCCACTTGCCGGCGGGATCGCGAGCAACGAAGAAGCCGACGGCGGGATCGAACAGGTTCGCATAGCCAAGGGCACGCGAGCGATACCACACCGCATCATCCCCATAGGAGCGATAGCCGTCGCCGGACGGCGGCGCCTTCGCCAACGCCGCGGCCAGGTTGCCGATGGCGAAATCGTTGATGTATCCGTCCATCGACCAGGACAGGCCTTCAGCGACCTTGTCGTCGGTGTAGCCATTGAACAGCGAGCGTTCGATACCCTTGCGGCCGGCACCCTTCACATCGCTGACACTGGAGGCGTTGCGGATCGCCGACTGGTAGAACGAGGCCACGTCGAAGTTGCGTACGCCCTTCAGCCACGCGTCCGCGAAGGCGACGTCGGAGCTGGTGCCGACCATCAGGTCCGCGTAACCCGGCGACGACCAGCGTGCTATCCACCCACCATCGCGGTATTGCTGCACGAAACCGTCGATCATCCGCCCGGCTTCCATCGGCGTGAACAACACGTACGCGGGCCAGGCCGTGCGGTAGGTATCCCAGAACCCGTTATTGACGTACGGCCGGCCATCGACGATGCGCGCGCCGGTGTGCGTCGGCGTGTTCTCGCCGACGGGCGCGGAGAACGGGCTCGCGTAACGCCACACGGGCTTTTCCTTGCTGCCGGTGTTCTCGTACGCCTGGTTGGGGTAGAGGAACAGGCGGTACAGGTTCGAATAGAGGATGGTGCGCTCGTCGCGCGTGGCACCTTCCACGGCAACCATGCCGAGACGTTCATCCCAGGCCTTGCGGGCGCGTTCGCGGACGCTGTCGAAATCGTCGCCAGCGGCGATTTCCTGGGCGAGATTGGCCTTGGCCTGGTCGATGCCGATGAGCGAGGTGGCGATGCGCATCGTCACCGTCTTGCCACCCTTCCTGGTGTCGAAACCGAACCAGGCCGAGGCGGCGTCGCGCTTCTCGCCGGTCAGGCGGCCGCTTTCGGTTACCGGCTTGTCGAACTCGGCGTAGAAAAACAGACGGGTGGCCCCCGTGGAGAGGCGACTCTTCACGTCGGACCAGCCCTGGATCGCACGGTGTTCCGGATCGAGCGTCACCGCCGCTTGTTCGTTGAGGTTATCGAACACCAGCTGCGAACGTTTCTCCGTGAAGGTGAAACGGAACATGGCGGCATGATCGGTCGGCGTGATCTCCGTGACCACGCCATTGTCGAAGCGCACGCGGTAGTAATCGGGATGCGCCACTTCGGCGTCATGGCCGAACGAAAGCGCGCGCGTCTCGCGCTTCAACGGCGGCGCGCCCGAGGCCACCTGGGCGGGCATCACCTGGAAGGTCTGCCGTTCGCCCATCCACGGGCTGGGCTCGTGCGACAGGCCGAAGGCCTCGATGCGTGGACGGTTGTCGTCGCCGTTGCGCTCCTGGTACTGGTAGATCCAGTTCGAGCCGGCGTTCGTGGTGGGTGTCCAGAAATTGAAGCCGTGCGGCATCGCCACGGCGGGAAAATTGTTGCCGCGCGAGAAATTGGCGTTGGCGTTTGAGCCACGACGGGTGTCGACGTAATCGGTGGGATGCGAGCTGACGATATCCTTGGCCACGCCGATGCGGACATCGTCCACATAGCCTTCGAAGGCTTTGCCCGCCGGTGCGTCCGCGGTCAAGGCGATCGAACGCACGCGGCGCCCCTTGGCCACCGCGCCGAGGTCGACGCTCACGTAGTTCCACTGGTCCGGATAGAGCACGCGTCCCTCGCCCTGCCCCTTCGCGGTGGCAGGCACACGGTGCTGGTCGAGCGCGCCGGTCGCGGAAAGCCGCGAACCATCGTCGAAGACGAGATCCACGCTCACGTAGTTGGCCGGGTTCGCCAGGTCGTCCTTGTTGGAACGCGGGAACACCAGCCAGGAGAGCGTCGTGCCGTCGCCCACGCGAAGATCGGTATCGAACAGCTTGGCGGTAACCGGCGATCCGGTCGAGGTACCGGCGTACCGCAGTGAATGGGTGCCGGTGAAACCGACGTTCGCCTTGGCGGTGAGCACCGCCTCGGCGGGCGGTCCTCCCACGATCTGGATATCGAGGCTGCCTTGCGGGCCAGCGGCAAGCGCGGGATTTCCTTTCTCGAACGAACTGTCGAAGCCCTGGCTAGCCGCGAGGGCTCCCACCGGCACCACCACAGACGCCGCCGCCAGGGCGAGCACCACCCTCCCCCAACCGTGCTTGGATACCGTCACGCGTCGATCCCCTCGTTTGCGGAAGCGGCATTTAAATCGTTCTAAATTCAAAATGTCAAACGGCGGTGCAACACGGCGTGGTGAATCAACCCATCAGGTCCGACCAGCCGGAACCCGTTCGCGTGCGGACCGGACATGTCGCCCATCATCCGGAAAGGCCTCTTCAATTCGTGTCGTCATGCAGCCCCCTGGTCATCCAAGTGCGATTGCCGCCTCTGATCGCATCTGCAAGTCCCATGACACCGGGCCACCACAACCAGAGGCCGAACGACCGGCCAACGGTGGACGACACGATGGCGTCTCTCCAGTCCTGCGCACATGGGTTCGCCGATCGACCGACGTGCAGCATCGCCACGAACAGGTAAAGCACTGTCTGTACCGCGAACAGGACGATCGTTTCAGTGGGTATCCAACAGAGCGCAAGGAGATTGAATGGTGTGAACCCCAGCGTCGTATGCTTGATCACACGCCATACGAGGAAGGGAAACATCAGGAGAGCCACCATGGGAGAAGCCCGCAATAGCTCTCCATATGCCTCGATATGCCCACGCGACCAACGTCGCCGCTGACGGGTCAATTCCTCCACCGATTCGGGACAACGGGTAAGAGCCACGGCCTCGACGACATACCGCGATCCGTAACCGAACGCCAGTGCTTTCCACGTCCACGCCATGTCCTCCACGGACCATCGCCCCCATCCGCCGATGTGTTCGATGACCTTGCGGCGATGCGCGGAGAAAGCGCCAGCCATCGTGGGTACCCGGCGGACGTGATTCTGGACCAGCTTCGTCGCACTGAGCGGTCCCGTATATTCCCGGTATTGCATCCTCGTCATGGCGGAAGCGTGCGGATTGCACGGAACGAGATAGCCACAGGCAACGGCGCACCCGGGATCGGACCACAAATGTTCCACGAGTCTTTGCATGGCGCCGTCGGACGGAATCGTGTCGCTATCGACGATCACCACCACGTCCGTATCGTCAGGAAGGCATGCGAGCGCTTCGTCCAATGCCTTGCCTTTGCGCCCCGTATTTCGGTCGAGAACGATGGATTTCACCGCGTGCTTTCGCGCGCCACCCACCCACGAGGCAAGGTGTGACTGAATTTGATTGGTCGAGCCGTCGTCGACAAGGAGGATATCCATCCTCCCTGTGTAACGTTGTGAGTCCACGGCCTCCAACGTTCCGAGGAGCCGTCCTATATCCTCGTTGTAATGGGGAATCATCACTGTAACGTTGGGCATGCGGTCAGGCGCGGCGATCCCACGCGACTTGGCTGGCCTGATCAACAGGCCCACCACGAGGACGACCAGCCAGGCGATGCTCACGAGCATCGGCAACAAGAGAGCCATCATGGCGCTCATTGCCCGTCCGGTCGCATTCCTGCTCGGGAACCAGGCACACCTTCCTTGGTAAACATGACGTCCTCCTTCCATTGGCCCGCCTGCGCAGGCTAGCACCCGAACCGTGCTTCATCGGATATGTGACCCTGAATTCCGCACGCCTTCGCGGCTCCGTTTCGGCAGCGATGCCCGAAGTCGTTGGTTTTGGAAGGTCCAATCAACCCAACAGGAAGACTTCCTGGCTCGCTCATTCATGCCAGTAGCGATGAATGGGACGTCGCCACTCCCTTTCCACATATGGAGGCGCATTCGCAGGAAAATCGATGCGTACCGCCCCACTGCGGTTCGTCACATAGACCTCGATGCCCATGTCGGCGTGCCGGTCGACGATCGACGGATGGGGATGTCCGAAGCGGTTGCGCCAGCCCGCCGAGGCGACGGCGAGCGTTGGCCGCACCGCACGCAACCAGACGGTGTCGGATGAGTGACGGCTTCCGTGATGGGCGATGGTGGTCACCGTCGGTAACGGCGACGCCAGGGATGCCGCCGTCATGAGGCGTTCGGCTTGGTTACCCAGGTCGCCAGTGAGAAGGAGACGGCCCGACGAGCCTTCCACGGCGAGCACGCACGAGCGGTCGTTACCGCTCGTCTTCCCGATCATCCGCGCCGGCACGTCGATGAAGCGAAACGTCACCCCGTCCCATGACCATGTCGTACCGGGCGCGCACCGCGTGGCCTGGAAGCGGAGTCGCCACGGTTCACCGGACAGGCGTGTCGCCCGCGGGTAGCGCTCTACGATGGACGCGGCGCCACCCGCGTGGTCACTATCGCCATGGCTTACCACCAGGGTATCCACGGGGCCGATGCCGAGCGCGGAGACCGAAGGCAGGACGACACCTACCCCGGCGTCCTGGCCGCCGGCATATGCCGGTCCGGCGTCATACACCAGCGTATGCGACCGCGTTCTCACCAGCACCGCGAGTCCCTGGCCCACGTCCAGCACCCATGCGCGAAACGCGCCCTGCGTTGGCAGGTCGCGTGGCGGCAGGGCCAGGGGCAGGAACAGCAACGCGCCGTAGCTTCGCAGTGGTAGCCCACGCGGAGCGAACAGCCATGCCGCTCCACATGTAGCCAACGCCAACGGCAGCAGGCCACTTTCGGCGACGCTTACGCGCGCGCCCGGCCAGTCCGCCATCGTGGCGAGCAGGCGCCATAGCCACGAAAGCAGCCAGGTGGCCGGTGAAAGCAGCACTCCTGAAAACGAAGGCCATGCAAGCACGACGCAACCGCACAGGACCAACGGCACGACGATGAAACTGACCAGGGGCGCGGCGATGAGGTTTGCCGCGAAGCCCACCAGTGACGCACTTCCGAACAACCATAGCGACATCGGCAACAAGGCGATGCTCATGGCCGCCTGCGCCCGCAAAAGCGCGCCCAGCCAACCGCGCCATCCGGTTGCACGAGGCGCCGCGCACAGCATGAGGAACCCCACGCCGCCGAAGGACAACCAGAACCCCGGTGCGAGTACCGCCAGCGGATCGACGATGAGAACGGCCAGCAAGGCGAGGGCGAGGAGCGAGGTTCCGCCAGCGCGGCGGCGTACGAGTCCGGCCAGCACGACGATGGCGATCATCAGCAAGCTTCGGATCGTCGGCAATCCCAGGCCCGCCAGGACGCCATACGCCCCGGCGACAAACAGCCCTGCTGCCGCTTGCGCCATCTGCCTCGGCAACGTCAGCGCGAGCCAGGGTAAACAGGCATAGAGCAGGCGCGCCCACAACACGCCACCACCGGCCGCGACGCCGATATGAAATCCTGAAATCGCGATGAGGTGCGATACGCCCGTCGCCCGCGCGATATCCCAATCCGCGGCGTCGAGGCCACGGGTATCGCCGATGGCCAACGCCTTCACGATGCGGGCATCGCGGACGCCGACACGCGCATCGATAGCCTCGCCGATGTGGTCGCGCCAGCCATCGATACAAGCCGGCAACGAAAGCCTCGTGTTCCCCGGCCCCGCGCGGACATAGCCCGTGGCGACGATGCGCCGCTGTAACGCGCCGCGTTCCGTATCGCCGCCACCCGGATTGAGCGTGCCTCGCGGCCGGCGCAGTCGCACCGTGAGGCGCCAACGCTCGCAAGTCTTCGGTGGCGCCGCCGCGCGGTACCAGGTGAGACGCACGCGTCCTCGCGGTGCATCGGCGCCTTCGCTTTTATCCGGCGCGAAAACGAACGACGTGTCGGCACCGATGCGGCGCGGCAAGTCCACGACATGACCGGTGACGACGACATCCTCGCCATCGCGCGAGGTCGCCCAGCGCGCATCCATGGCGAGGGCGCCATGGATGGCGGACCAGGCGCCGAACATCAGCAGGACGGCGGGGAGACGAATCCATGCGCTGTTCGCACGCATGGCCACGGCGAGCGCGAGCAGGCCCGTCACGGCCGACAGTTTCCATGGCGGCAGCCACGCTAGTCCTTGCACCGCGGTGCAGCCAACGGCGGCGGCCACGGCCAGCGTGACGATGGAGACGGGGAAGCGGGGCACGGCCGGTCGCCTGCGCGGAGTCGGCCTTCAGGCTAGGGGGTTATGGGGTTCGTACGGGTCGATGGTATGCGTGGGGGTGGGATGTGCCGTAAGGCGAGGTTTTATCGCCGACAGGGTCGGCTCCCACCGAAGCAGCCCGACGACTTGTGTCATTCCACCGAGCTTGCGAGACGATTCGCGACTTAGTCGGTGTCGCTGCGGAAGCGGCTGCGGTCGCGGCCGGTGCCCGCCTGGCGGACCGGGGGCGCGCTGCGCTGGCCCGACGACGAAGGTCGGTGATCGCCATCGCCTCGATTTCCACCGCCTTGCCAGCCGCCGGGACGGCCGTCGCCCCGAGGCGGACGGTTCCCAGCCTGGCCATCGTCTCGCGACGGGCGGTTGCCGCCCTGCCAGCCACCACCGCGTGGTCCACGGTCACCATCGTTGTCACGGGGACGATCGTTTCCACGCCAGCCACCGGGCGGGCGGTTGTTGTTGCCTTGCCAGCCACCCGGCGGACGGTGATCGCCGCCCGGACGTCCGTTCCAGTCGCCGCGCGGTGGCGGACGGCCATGCCAGTCGCGGTCGCGCCGGTAGTAGCGGCGATCGTAGTCGCGGTCGTACCAGACCGTGCCGACGGTGACGCCGGAGTAGCAGCAACCGGGACCATAGCCGCCGTAATAGCCGTAGCCAGGATCATAGACACCCGGGGAAACCACCGTCGTCGTTTCTTCGCCGTAGTACGCGTCGGCGCCCGAACCGTTACGGACATAGCCGTAGTCCGGATCGTAGTAACAACCCGCGAGTGGCAGGCAGGCCGCTAGCGCGAGGATCAGCGAATGCGCACGACGCATGGAGTTCTCCGAGTGACGGCTCGACACTGCGCTCGCACGATTGAACGGCCGCTAAAAAGAAAAGGCCGCGCGAGGCGGCCCTTTCCTTTCATTCAGCTTTCACGCTCAGCCCTTGTTCTTCTGCTGATCGCCGCGTTCATGGGAGGCGTTCGCATGGCTCGCCTCGGGCGAGGGAGCTTTCGGCGCCGGATTGGGTTCGTCACCCGGCTGGATGCTCGGCGCACCCGCCGCCGCGTGCTGATCGCCGGTGGGCCAGCTTGGCGGCTGGCGGTCGCGTTCACGCTTCGCGTCGAGCAAGGCCTGGATGTGCGCCACCGCCTCTTCCTGGCTGATGTGCTGGACCGGCGTGTCGGTTGCCGCGGGTGCCTGTGCCGCGGGAGCGGGCTTCGGACGCGGCTTGGCTGCCGGCTTCGGCTTCGCCTTTACCGGCACGGCCGCCGGTGTGGGTGCCTGGACGGTGGCGACCCTGCCGCGCGGCGTCTTGCTCGCCGTGGTGCGCGATGGCGAAACCTGCCCTGTCGAGCGGGCGGGTGCCTTGCGCGCCGGGGTCTTTCGGCTGGCCGTCTTGGGTGCGGCGGACTTGCTGGCGGCAGTCTTCCGGATCGCGGTCTTCGCCGCGCCGCTGCGTGCCGGCGACTTCCGGGCAGTCGTCTTCGTGCTGGTTTTCTTCGCCGCCTTACGAGTAGCGGACTTGCGTACGGGTGCCTTCGTGGCCGCCTTCTTGGCGGCTGTCTTGCGCGCGGGGGACTTCCGGGTCGCAGCCTTCCGGGCAGAGGTTTTCTTCGCGACCTTCTTGACTGCCTTCTTGGCGGCGACCTTGCGCGCCGGTGCCTTCTTCGCCGCCGACTTGCGTGCCGATGTCTTCTTCGCCGGCGCCTTCTTCGCGGAGGCCTTCTTCGCGGAGGCCTTCTTCGCTGCCGGACGTGCGGCCTTGCGGGCGGTCTTCTTCGTGGCGACTCGGACGCCTGCCTTCTTCGCGACGGTCTTGCGGGTAGCCGCCTTTTTCGTAGCCGTCTTCTTGGCCGCGGACTTCTTCGCGGCGGACTTTCGGGTCGTAGCCATGCGTTCATTCCTCCTGCGGTAGTAGCCGACGCGAACCACCCCACCGGGGAAACCCGCGTGCATGCCGGACGACGTCGTTGCGATCAGGTTTTCGTTCCGGTCGGTCGCATGATGTAACAGCCGTCGTCCGAAGTCACATGAATCTATCGGAAAAATTCAGGTTCGCGCATCACAACCTCGGTTGCGTCAGCGATGCGACGAACGTGAGCAGCACCGCCGGCTTCAACGCCACGGTGAAGATCACGCCGTACAGCGCACCCCACAGGTGCGCGCTATGGTTCACGTTGTCGCCGCCGCGCTTGTCCATGTAGATCGAATACGCGACGAACAACACGCCATACAGGATCGCCGGCATCGGCACGATGATGAGGTAGATCCGCGACCACGGGGCCAGCAGGATGAAGGCGAAGAGAATCGCCGAGACGGCACCCGAGGCGCCCAGGCTGCGATATGCCGCGTTCCGCCGGTTCGCCATGTACGAGGGCAGGATCGAGAAGACCAGGGCGCCGATATAGAAGGTGAGGAAGCCCAAGGGGCCCATCGCGGCGGTGAAGAACTGTTCCATGATGCGTCCCGCGAAATACAGCGAGATCATGTTGAAGAACAGGTGGCCGCCGTCCGCGTGCACCAGGCCGTAAGTGACGAGCCGGTAGTACTCGCGGCTGCGGCTGAGGGCCGGTGGCCAGAGGATGAGGTCGTCCAGCAGGCGCTGGTTGCGGAAAGCGACGATCGAGACCACACAGGTCGCGAGGATGATAAGCAGCGTGATCATGCCTTGAAACAGCGTCCTTACGCGTCGAGCCAGCGCGCATCTTGGCGGTATCCCGCGCGGATGTCGAATGCCGCCGTACCTCCCGTTCGGGCTTTGGACGGCTATCATGACGGTTCCCCCCGTTTCCCCGGCCCCACCGAATGCCTTCCATCCGTTACAAGCAGCTCGACGTCTTCGCCGCCCGTCATGGCGGCGGCAACCCGCTCGGCGTCGTGATCGACGCGGAAGGCTGGTCGGACCGCCGCATGCAACGCTTCGCCCACTGGACGAACCTGGTCGAGACCACCTTCCTGATGCCGGCGCGTGCGGAAGGCGCCGGCTACCGTGCCCGGATCTTCACCCCGACCAAGGAAATCCCCTTCGCCGGCCATCCCACCATCGGCAGCGCGCACGCCGCGCTCGATGCGGGACGGGTCGCACCCGATGCCGCCGGCATCATCTGGCAGGAGTGCGGTGCGGGCGTCCTGCCCATCCGCGTGGAAGGTCACGGCCCGCAGCGCGAGCTGTTCGTGCAATCACCGAAGGCGCGCATCGTCGGCGACGCCTCGTGCGGCGGCGAGACCTTGTCGGCCGTACTCTACGGGGTGAAGCCCGGCGCCCTGCCCCCGGCCTGTGTCGAAGGCGGCCGTCGCTGGTGGGTGGCCGAGTTCGCCGACGAGGCCGAACTGCGTGGCTGGCGTCCCGACCACGCCGCCATCCGGGCGCTGGCCCTGGCCACCGATACGCTGGGCCTTTGTGTCTTCGCACGCTCGGCCGAAGGGCTGGCCGTGCGCGCCTTTCCCGCGGGCGTAGGCATCGTCGAGGACCCGGCATCCGGTGCGGCGAACGGCTTGATCGCCGCCTACGTGGCCGCGCGCGACACGACCGGTTCGCTCGCCAAGGGCTATATCGTGAGCCAGGGCCGCGAGGTGGGGCACGACGCGCGCATCATCATCCGCATCGACGGCGACGCGGTGTGGGTCGGCGGGCGCACCAACACCATCATCGACGGCCACGTGGACTGGCAGGACCTCTGACCATGCGGATCTGGGTCGATGCCGACGCTTGCCCGAACGTCATCAAGGACATCCTGTTCCGTGCCGCCGAGCGCGAACAGGTCGAAGTGACGCTGGTGGCGAACCAGTGGATCCGGACGCCGGCCTCGCGCTTCGTCCGCTCGATCCAGGTGCCGGGCGGTTTCGATGTCGCCGACGACGAGATCGTGCGCCGCGTCGAGCCAGGCGACCTCGTGGTCACCCAGGATATTCCGCTGGCGTCCTTCGCCATCGAGAAAGGCGCGCTGGCATTGCACCCGCGTGGTGAGATGTTCACCCGGGACACCATCGCCGCGCGGCTGTCGATGCGCAATTTCATGGAGGAACTGCGCGGTGCAGGCGTCGATACCGGCGGCCCCGCCGTGATGCACCAGCGCGATCGCCAGGCCTTCGCCAACGAGCTCGACAAGTGGCTCGCGCGACGCCGGTCGGCGCTTCGCTAGAACCTCACCGCTTTAGGTGGGAGCCGATCTTGTGGGAGCCGACCTTGTCGGCGATGGGCGCTTGCCTTGATCTGGCCCGCTGCCGCGGGATCGCCGACAAAGTCGGCTCCCACAAAGTCGGCTCCCACAAGGTCGGTTCCCCACAGGGTCGGCTCCTATCGGGTCCCAGCCACCGGGCGAAATATCAGGCGCCTGCCGCCTCATCCAGCTTCAAGGTCAGGCACTTCGCCGCGCCGCCGGACTTCATGAACTCATCCAGGGCCACCTCGATCACCATGAAGCCCGCGCCCTCCAGCCGGGAGCGCAGATCGGCGCTGGCACGGTTGAGGATCACCACGCGGCCCAGGTTCACCGCGTTACAGGCGAAATCGAGCGCGTCATGTTCGTTGACCACGATCCTCTGGCCGGGCGGCACGTGCTGCTCGATCAGGGCCAGCGCCGCCGCGTCGAACGCCGCGGGGAAATAGAGCGTGTAGCCATCGGCCAGCGGACAAAAGCAGGTATCGAGGTGGTAGAAGCGCGGATCGGCGAGCTTCAGCGGCAACACCTCGACATCGAGCAGGCGTGCCAGCGCCGGTGCGGCGGCAGGGTCCGAGCGATGGCCGTGACCCATCCAGAGGCGACGGGCGACGCCGCGGTCGAACAAGGCATCGCCGGCACCCTCGAAGAACACGTCACCCGGCAGTTCGACGATGTCGAAGCCGTGGCGTTCGAACCAGGCGCGGTCGTGCGGTTCCTCACCCTGGCGCTCCGCATAACGAAAACGGCTGGGTACGAAGGTGTTGCCGAAGACCAGGCCCGCGTTGGCGGTGAACGTCATGTCCGGCCAGCCCTCCGCCGGCGGTTGCTGGACCACGTCGGCATGGCGGGAAACCGTGTCGCGGAGGGCGTCCCACTGGCGCTGGGAGCGCTCCCGGGTGGTGTCGTGGACGTGGCCGGTCATCCATGGATTGATGACATAGCTGACCTCGAAGAACGTGGGTGCGCACATCAGTATCCGCATCGTTTCTGCCATGGACGGTGCACGCCTGTATGGGGGGAACGAGCCCCCATCATGGCAGAAACGCGCGCCGGGCCGTCAGTGCAGCCCGGCGCAGATGCTGGTGACCGTATCCGCGGAAAAATGCAGTTCCTTCAAGGCCTCTTCGAGCGATTCGAGCGAATTCGCCTCGCTTTCCACCTGCTCGCCCACGCTGCTCGGAGAGACATGGACGAAGGTCTTGCCATCCTGGTAGGCGATCCCTTCGTCGTGGACGTTCTGCTTGGTAAGCACCTTGTAGGTTCCGTCGCCGGATTCTCTCACCGTGATCGAGCGGCCTTCGTGCTGGCCCTCATACACCGTCTTCCAGGTTGCCGACATGACATCCATCCGTAAGCCGCACAACAGCGTGCGGGACCGATTGTCACGGACCCGCCGGGCTAGCGATTGTGAAGACGTGCGTAAAAGCGGTCTAACGCTTCAATCCTTCAGGTGCGCCCGGGCCGCGGCCACGCGTGCCATGCCCGCCCAATCCAGGTCGCCGTCGCCCGCGCCCAGCGCCTCTAGCATCGCGTCGTGCATCACGCTGGCGAATGGCATGGGTACCCGCTCGGCCTCCGCCGCCGCACGGGCCAGGCCGATGTCCTTGAAGCCCAGGCTCATCTTGAAGCCCGCCGGCGTGTACTTCTGCTCCGCGATCATCCCGCCGTAGATCTTGTAGATCGGCGCGGCAAACAAGGTGCTGGACATCACCTCCAGGAAATCCTTCGCGGATACGCCGTGGGCACGGGTGAGCGTGGTGGCTTCGGCCATGCTCTCGATCGCCGCGCCGATCAGGAAATTGCCGCCGATCTTGACGATGGTGGCGCGCACCGGGTCGTCGCCCATCGGCCAGACCTTCTGGCCCAGCAGGTCGAGCAAGGCCGAAACCTTCGCCATCGCCTCGGGCTTGCCGGCGGCCACGATGTTCAGTTCGCCCGCCGCGGCGACGGCGGGCCGGCCAAAGACAGGGGCGGCCACGTAGCCGAGGCCACGCGACTCGTGCGCCCCGGCGAACTCACGCGCCAACGCGACGGAGATCGTGGCGTGGTTCACGTGCACGGCGCCCTGGGGCAGCGCGTCGAGCACCCCACCGTGCAGGATCACCTCGCGCACGGCGGCGTCGTTCGCCAACATGCTGTGCAGCACCTCGACGCCCGTGGCCGCCTCGGCCGGGGTGGCGGCCACCTTCGCGCCCTGCTCCGCCAGCGGTGCGGCCGCCTCCGGTGAGCGGTTCCACACCGTCACCTCGTGCCCCGCCTTGATCAGGTTGCCGGCCATGCCGGCACCCATGCTGCCCAGACCGATGAAACCGATACGCATGTTCTTGCTCCGTGTCAGACGGCCAGGCCGGCGGCGTGGCCGGAGGCCCAGGCCCATTGGAAGTTGTAGCCACCGAGATGGCCGGTGACGTCGAGTACCTCGCCCACGAAGTAGAGCCCCGCATGGCGGCGGGACATCATCGTGCTCGACGAGACCTCGTCGGTGTCGACACCTCCGAGGGTCACCTCGGCGGTGCGGTAGCCTTCGGTGCCGCTCGCGACGAGCGGCCAGTCGGCCAACTGTGCGCCTATCTCGTTCAATTCGGCGTCACGGAACTGGCGCATCGGCCGGTTGGGCAGCCAGACCTCGCAAAGGCGTTCGGCGAGGCGGCGCGGCAGCAGGCCGGAGAGCACCGTCTTCAGTTCCGCCGCGGGACGTTCGGCACGCCCTTCCCGCAAGGCCTGCCCCGCGTCGAGGCCGGGCATGAGGTCGATGCGCAGGTCCGTGCCGGGTTCCCAGTACGACGATATCTGCAGGATGGCCGGGCCACTGATGCCCCGGTGCGTGAAGAGCATGGCGTCGCGGAAGGCCGCGCCGTTCGCACGGGCCTCCACGGGCAAGGCCACGCCCGCCAATCCCTCGAAGCGCTCCTGGTGCTTGCCGCTCAGCGTGAGCGGCACCAGGCCGGCGCGCAACGGCAGCACCGCGTGGCCGAACTGTTTCGCCACCTCGTAGCCGAAACCGGTGGCGCCGAGGCTGGGAATCGACAGGCCACCGGTGGCGACCACCAGGGATTCCGCACGCACGTGCCCCAGCGGCGTCTCGCAGGCGAAACCGCCCGCAGTGGCGGCGCGCAGGCGCGAAACGGCGCAGCTGGTCTCCACGCGGACGCCCGCCGCCGCGCATTCGTCGAGCAGCATGCGCACGATCTGCTTGGACGATTCGTCGCAGAACAGCTGGCCCGGCGATTTCTCATGCCACGCGATACGGTGCCGGTCCACCATGGCGATGAAATCCCACGGGGTGTAGCGCGCCAGTGCCGACTTGCAGAAATGCGGGTTGGCCGAGAGAAAATTGGCCGGCGTGGTGGCGGTATTCGTGAAGTTGCAGCGGCCGCCGCCGGACATCAGGATCTTCTTCCCGGCACGGTTGGCATGGTCGAGCACGAGCACGCGCCGCCCACGGGCACCCGCGACGATGGCCGTCATCAGGCCCGCCGCGCCCGCCCCGACGACGAGAACGTCGTATTCCATGCTTCGTATCCGCCGCGCAAACGCACATGGTAACGCCCTCGCGTAAACTTGGTCATCGCTCCCCTCGACAAGGACCCACCCATGCCCTCCTTCGACATCGTCTCGGAAGTCGACACCCACGAGCTCACCAATGCCGTGGACCAGGCCAATCGCGAGGTCTCGACGCGCTTCGACCTGCGCGGCACGTCCGCCAAGTTCGAGCTCGACGAGAACGTGATCACGCTGAAGGCCGACAACGAGTTCCAGCTGGGCCAGCTCACCGATATCCTCCGCGCCCGCCTCTCGGCCCGGGGCATCGACGTGCGCGCGATGGATTCGGGAAAGGTCGAGACGAACCTCGCCGAGGCGCGGCAGAAGGTCACGATCAAGCAGGGCATCGAACAGCCCGTGGCGAAGAAGATCGTCGCGAAGATCAAGGAGGCCAAGCTGAAGGTGGAGGCCCAGATCAACGGCGAGAAGATTCGGGTTACCGGGAAGAAGCGTGACGACCTGCAGAACGCCATCGCGATGTTGCGCAAGGCGGATGTGGAGGTGCCGTTGCAGTTCGAGAATTTCAGGGACTGAGGGGGACAGGCCACGCTGCCGCGCGGATCGCCGACAGAGTCGGCTCCCACCAAGGCAAATCGGCTTTCAGCGGAGCCAATCGCCGCTGAAGCGGCTCCCACATGGGACCTCAAAGCGGGTCCCACATCTGGGTTACGGTAATCCGGTGGGCACCGACCCTGTCGGCGATGCATCTTTGCCCGGTGGGAGCCGACCCTGTCGGCGATGCTCTGGTGGGAGCCGCTTCAGCGGCGATTACAACCCCGCGATACGGCTGCGGTTGCGCCCTTCGTTCTTCGCCTCGTACAGGGCCTCGTCCGCCCGCCCCAGCAACGAATTCAGCGATTCCGGCGCGCGCCACATGGCCACGCCCGCGCTCACGGTGATGCGGATGCGGTAGTCACCGTGTGCGATCACCATCGCACCCAGCGCATGGCGGACGCGCTCGGTGATATCCAGCGCATGCTCCGCCAGGGCGCCGGGCAGGCAGAGGATGAATTCCTCTCCGCCGAAGCGCCCGGCGAGATCGTCCGCGCGGCACATCGACGAGATCACCCGCATGGTCTCGCGGATCACCGTGTCGCCCGCCAGATGACCGTAGGTGTCGTTGACCGCCTTGAACTCGTCGATATCGATGAGCACGAGGCTGAAGGGAATGCCGTCGTTGGCCGCCCCCTGGCGCACTCGCTCGGCTTGCTCGAGGAAGCGGCGGCGGTTGAGCGAACCGGTGAGTTCGTCGGTACCGGCGAGATGATCGAGCCGCTCGTTGGCCGCCTTGAGGTCGCGCGTGCGGGCGTCGACCTGCGCCTGCAACAGCTGCGCGCGCCGGCGCAGGTACAACGTGCGCAGGTACACCAGCCCGAAGAACGCCAGCACGCCCAGCGCGATGCCGGCCAGCAGGGTCCATGGGCTCTCGTACCAGCGCGGCGTCACCGTCACGCGAATCGAGGTTTCGACCGTCCGCGCATCGAGGCCGCGCATCGTGGCGCGCAGGCGCAGGGTGTACGTGCCGCTGGCGAGGTTAGTATAGATCGCGCTGGGCGGGATGCCTCGCGGCACTTCGTTCCAGGCCCCATCCGCCTCGTCCATGCGATAGGCATAGTGCGTTTCCAACGGAGCGCGGAAATCGAGCAAGGCGAAGTCCACGCGCATGTTGCGCCCATCGCCATCGAGGATCACCCGGCCGCCCTCTCCGGGCACCTTGTCCAACGGCAACGGCTTCTCGTTGACCGAGACCTGGGTGATGGCGAGGCGAGGTGGTGCCACGGAGGGAGCCACCCAATACGGCCGCACGACGGTCAGGCCGCCCAGGCCACCGAACATCAGCTCGCCACCGGGCGCTTCCGCGGCCGCGCGATGGATGTAGCTGGGAATGCGCAGGCCATCGCGGATGCCGAGGTCGGCCACACGATGGCTGGCGGAATCGATCATCGCCACGCCGTTGGCCATCGAGGCCCAGACGCGGTCGTCGTGATCGATCAGCAAGGCGTTGATCTTAGTGTTGGATAAGCCCTCGCGTGCGCCGATCAAGCCGAAGCGGAAGGGCCCGCGCGGCTTGAACGCGTCGAGGTAGGCGATGCCGCCGAACGTGCCCAGCCAGAGCCGGCCATGCGAATCGAACACCATCGAACCGGTGTAATCCTGCGGCAGGCTCGCGGGATCGGCGGGATCGTGACGCAGGTTCACGAAGCCCTTCTCGCCATCGTAGGCGATGCTGATGCCACTGATCGTGGCGAACCACCATGCATCCGGCATGCGCACGATGAAGCGCACCTGGTCGCCGACGAGGCTCTTCGGGTCGGCGTCGTCGTGACGCATCTGCGTGAGCGTGCCGTGCAGGGTGTCGTAGCGGAACAGGCCGTCGTAGCCACCGATCAGGATGTCGTCGCCGTCGCGCTGCATCGACAGGATCAGGCGACCGTCGAGGTTCGGGATCATCGAACTCTTCAGTTCGAACGTGTCTGGATCGATCCGCGAGATGCCTTGCGCGCCCGCCCAGATGGCGCCGTCGGGCGCCACCACGAAGGCCTGCACGTCGCGCTCGGCCTGTTCGCCACCCAGTTGCAGGTGGTGCATGCTGCCCTTGCCGAGGTCGAGCACGTCGATGCGGCCCATGCCGAGCCCGAGCCAGACGCGTCCACGCGGGTCCACGAACACGGAGTGCACGTTGGCATTGGACAGCGTGTGCGTCTCCAGCGGCGAAGGCAGCACCGAGAACACCTTGCGCCCGTTCGGATCGTAATGTGCCGCGCCAAGTTCCGTCGCCACCCAGATGTTGCCCGAGGTGTCCTGGAAGATGTCGCGCGTGATGTCGCCGGGCAGCGACGACGGCATCGCGGCGTCATGGCTCAGCGTGCGCAGCCGCCCCGTGTTGAAATCGTAGGTGACCACGCCCGCACCGTCGGTGGCGGCCCAGAGCACGCCTTGTGGCGTCTCGTGCAAGGCACGCACGGTGCGGCGGCGGGCCAGACCACCCTTGCCGGAGAAGCCCGGCACGAGGTGGCCCTGCCCCTTGGCGTCGATGTAGAACGCTCCGGACTGTCCTGTACCGACCCACAAGCGGCCTCGACTGTCCTGCAACAGCGCCCATACCTGGTCGTGGAGGATTTCGTCGACCGCCGGATCGCTGGAGCGCACGCGTTCGAAGTGGCCTCCGGGATGACGCACGAACAGGCCGTTGTCCGCACCCGCCCAGACATTGCCGGCCTTGTCCTCGGCGACCACGAAGGTGCGCGGCAGCATGTCCTTCGCGTCTCCCGCGGTCACCGACTCATGGGTGATCCGGCCGCTGGCGAGGTCCAGGCGATCGACGCCGCCTTCCGTCGCGATCAGGAACTCGCCGCGCTCGCGCGCACGCGCGATGGCGAAAATCTTGCCGCTCGACGTGCCGCCCGGTCCCACCGGATAGACGTGAAAGCGCATCGTCGACGGGTCGAAACGGACCAGACCGCCGGCATTGGTGCCGATGAGCAGGCCACCGTCCTCGAGCGGTATGAGCGCGCGGACATAGGAATCGGGCAGCACGGCGCCCGCATACGAATCCGGCTCCTGGCCGAATACCTGCATGCGGTAGCCGTCGTACCGCACCAGGCCGCCGAAGGTACCGATCCAGATGAGGCCTCGGGTGTCCTGCACGATCGCCGTGGTGGTGGAGTGCGGCAAGCCGTCGGCGACGCTCACCGTATCGAACCAGACCGATTCGTAGACCGCCCACGGGTCCACGCCCACGTTGGGCGCGACCTGGGCCGGCGCCGTCGTGACGAAGCAGCACAGCGCCGCCGCGAGGACGATCAGACAAGCTCGAAGGCGCGGGAGACGAGCGGGCCGCGTCGGGCGGTCAGCCTGCATAGGCCACGGTCGGATCGAGGTAGTGGCTGAAGGCGGCGGCGGTCATCGGCCGGGCGAAGAAGTAGCCCTGCCCGATGTCACACCCGAGGTCGCGCAGCCAGTGCGCCTGCGCCTCGGTTTCCACGCCCTCGGCGATCGTACGCATGTTCAGTTTCTTGGCGAGGCCGACGATGGCCTCGGTGATCTCGCGATCGGCCAGGTTCAACGTGCTGCCACGCACGAACGACTGGTCGATCTTGATCGTCCCCACCGGCAGTTCACGAAGGTGGCTCAGGTTCCAGTAGCCGGCGCCGAAGTCGTCGATCAGCAGGTCGAAGCCGTGCGAGCGCAGCTTCACCAACTGGCGCATGGTTTCTTCCGGCTGGCGCATCGCGGTGGATTCGGTGAGCTCGAAGCGTATCCGCATCGGGTCGACACCATACGAGCGCACCGCGCGGTGCAAGGTGTCGACGAACGCGGGCCGGGTGAGTTCCTGCATCGACAGGTTGATCGCCACGTAGTCGACCTGGATGCCGGCGGCGTCCCAGGTCTTCAACTGGCCGAGCACCTCGCGCAACACGTATTCGCCCAAGGCATGGATGAGGCCGGAGCGCTCGGCGATCGCCACGAAGACGGTCGGCGGCACGTCGCCGCGCGACGGATGGCGCCAGCGGGCCAGCGCTTCCACGCCGGCCAGGGTGCCGTCGCGCAGGTTGCGCTTGGGCTGGTATTCGACGGCGAGTTCGCCCGCCTGCAAGGCTTCGCGCAACTCCACCGTGAGGGCCAGGCGTTCGCGCGCCTGCTCGAGCATCCCTTCCTCGTAGAAGCGGAAATCGGCCTTGCCGGTTTCCTTCACCGCGTACATCGCGGCATCGGCGTTGCGGATCAGGGCGGATGCCACGTCGCCGTCCTGTGGCGCCACGGCCACGCCGATGCTCGGACTCACCGCCACGAGCTGGCCGGACACGTTCACTGGCTTGGATACCAGATCGAGCACCTTGCGGCAGACCCGGATCAGGTTCTCCATGCCGCCATATCCCTGTACCACCACCACGAACTCGTCGCCGCCGAAACGGGAAACTGTATCGCGTTCGCGCACGCTGCTGCGCAGGGAGCTGGCGACGGCGCGCAGGAAGGTATCGCCCGCCTCGTGCCCCAGGGTGTCGTTGATGGCCTTGAAGCCGTCGAGGTCGATGAACATCACCGCCAGGGAACCCGCCTGCGGTGCCGCCAGTGCCTGTTCGAGCTCGCGCATGAGGTAGGCCCGGTTGGGCAGGCCGGTCAGGGTGTCGTGATAGGCATGGAAGGCCAGCGCCCGGCTCGCCTGTTCCCGGGGGTCCTTGAGCTTCGCATGGAGGCGCCGCCGCTGGCCGACCAGCCAGGCGATGGCCACCGCGGCCAGGGCACATACGACGATGAGCGCCACCATCCAGCCGAGCCCGGCGCCGACCGTGCCGAACGTGTCGCAGCGGGAAACCTCGCCGGGCCCGGAGAGGGACCAGCGGGCACACTTCGATGCGGCAAGATGGATGCCGCCCTCGACGCTACGATGTGTCAGCACACCACGCTCCGGTCCTGCTCCCGGGACATGTCGCCGGCCAGCGTGCCTGGCTGCCAGCCTGCGGGTTCGACCCAATTCACGAATGCGGCGCGGCGGGGCCTGGGGAAAGGCCACGCACGAAGCCACTTGTCCCCTGAATTAACGGCCACCACCGCCCCCGACTTTAGCGTTACATGCATCGCATGATGCTGGGTCGGCGGAAAAACGCAAATCCGCCGAACGGCACTCGCGGGCCCGGCCGGCCCCTGGCGTCTACTTGTCTCCCACCGTCAGATAGCGGTCGAACCAGGCCAGGGCACGGACGAGCACGTCGCGACGGCTGGCGTCACGGGCGAAGCCATGGCCTTCGCCCGGATAGACCACCAGTGATGTCGGCACGCCCTGGGCCCGCAACGCGTGCCAGAACTCGAACGACTGCGGCGCCGGCGTTTCCGCGTCGCGCTCGCCCACGACCACGAGGGTCGGGGTCTTCACCTGCTTGATGAAGTTGATCGCGGAGCTCTTCGCGTACACGCCCGGATCGTCGTAGACCGAGGCGCCGAAGAAAGGCTTCATCCACTGGTCGATCAGGTTCTGGCCGTAATAGCTCTGCCAGTTGGAGATGCCGGCGCCGGCGACCGCGGCGCGGAAGCGCTGCGTCTGGGTCACGCCGAACATCGTCATGAAGCCACCGTAGCTCCAGCCGGTGAGGCCCAGCCGCCGGTCGTCCACCGGGTGGCTCTTCTCGATCGCATCGACGCCGGCCAGCGCGTCGCGGAGATCGCCGTAGCCGAAATCCTTGCGGTTGGCCTGCACGAACGCCTCGCCCTGCCCGTAGCTGCCGCGCGGATTGGGCATGAACACGAAGTAGCCCAACGCCGAGAGCGGCGCTCCGCCGTAACCCACTCCCGGCCAGCGCGGCGTCACCGCGGCCGCCGGGCCACCGTGGATCGAGACGATCATGCCGTAGCGCTTCTTCGGGTCATAATTGGCCGGATACAGCAACCAGCCCTGCACGTCATGACCTTCGTTCTTCCAGGCGATCGACTCGGCCTTTCCCCAGGAAGGTTTCAACGCGGCGTTGAACGTGGTGACCGCCTTCGGCACCGACTGCCCGTCGAGGTTGGCGACATGCACTTCGAAGGCCTTCTCGAACGAACTGGCGATGAAGGCGGCCTTGCTCGCATCGGCGCCCAGCGAGAGCGACATCGACAGGCGCCCGTCGCCGATCGTCATCGGCAGTTCGAACACGGTGGTTGCCTTGGCGGGACCATTGGCGGGCACCGCGTAGCTCGACACCCGGCTCGCGCCGGCGGCATGTTCGCCGACCAGCAGGCGATCGGGCGCGGTCCACGCCAGCCACGCCGGCGTGGTCGTCGCGCCGGGCGTCACGTCGACGGGTTCGGCGCCGCCCGCGGCCGGCACCATCCAGATATCGCCGCCGGTCGACCCCTGGTCGCTCATGAGGCCACCGATGAAGGCGACCCGCGATCCGTCCGGCGAGAAGCGCGGCACGGCCACCTGCAAATCCTTGAGCGGACCGGAAAGCGCCACCGTATCCACGAGGGTAACCGCCTGCGCGCCGGGCGTGACCGGTTGCGCATAGAGCTTCGCCACCCACCAGTTGTTGTCGCCGGGCGGCGGCGCCGCCACGTAGGCGATCCGGCCACTGTCTGCCGAAAACGCGAATTCGTAGACGTGGAGACCTGCCGGGGTCAGCGTGCGGATGGCGCCTCCGGCGGCGTCGACGCTGGCGACCTGCTGCACCTCGATGCCTTCGACGCCCACTTCACCCAGCTGCGGCTTGGCGGCCGCGGTGGCGCTGGCGCGGCGGGTGGCATTGGGCACGTAGAGGAAGGCCAGGGCCTTGCCGTCGGGACGCCACTCCAGGCCATCGATGTACCCGGTGAGATGCGTGATCCGCCGCGGCGGCGCCTTCTTGGTGACGTCCACCACGTAGATATCATTCTGCTTGCCCTCCTCCACGCCCGGCGCCTTGCCGGCGCAATCGGAAAGGAAAGCAAGATGTTGCGAATCCTCCGCCCACGCGACGGAGATTTCGCTGCAGCCCTTGCTCGCCGTGATGCGTTGGGCGTTACGGCCATCGGCATCGGCCACCTCGATCACCGGCTTGCCGTTGGTCTTCACCGCCCAGGCGAGATGCTTCGCATCCGGCGACAAGGCCACGGATTCGATCGTGCGCACCTTGGCCAAGGCGTCGAGGATCGCGGCGATGCGCGGGTCGTCCGCGGTTTTCGCGGGTGTGTCGGCAAAGGCCTGGCCCGCGCAGGCGAGCGCGATGGCAGCGGCGATCCACTTCGTACGCATGGGTGACCCTGGATGTGTGGGAACGCGAAAGCTAACACGTCGCCGAACGAACTCGCGAGGCTTCTCGTCGTCAAGCTAACAAGTGCCCGTACTCCGGATTCCGTTCAAACCATGTCGCGGCATAGCCGCACGCGGGAACGATCTTCCAGCCGTTCGCCTCCGCGACCTGCACGGCGAAGCGGGTGAGCAGTGCGGCGATGCCGCGGCCACCCACGGGGGACGGTACGCCGGTATGGGTGATGGTCATCGTCTTGCCGCTGAGCCGGTATTCGAGTTCGCAGGTGTGGCCATCGACCACGACGAGAAACACCTGGTTGGCGCTGTCGTGGACGATCTCCAGCGGTTTGGCGGTATCGCTCATAGGTATCTCCCTGGTCCGGCGGTGGCATCGATGTCGTCAAGCATGCGCGTGTTCGGCCACGCGTGTCATCACCCGGCGTAGACTCCTCACCAGCCCATCCAAGGACACCCGCGCACGTGCTGATCATCCACGAACATGGGAAGTACACCGGCCCCGTCCGCTGGACCGTGGGCATGGCCAAACCCAACGCACCCATCTGGGTGGATCTGATCGATCCAAACGAAGAGGAACGACGCTGCGCCAGCGAGATCACCGGACTGCGCGTCCCACAACGAAACGATGTGGTGAACCTGGCGCTGTCCAGCCGCATCCGCACCGACGACGGGGCGATGTACCTGTCCATCCCCTATTTCGCCGACTCGCCCGAGAACCATCATCCCGCGCCGGTGGGCATCGTGGTCACCGGCAACGTCCTGATGACCTTGCGTTTCGAGGATTCGCCCGCGTTCAAGCTGGCCAGCGAGAGCTGCCAGGAACACCGTTGGGAATCCAGCGCCGATGCCCTGGCGACCTTGATCGAGGCGATCGTCAACCTGGCGGCCAAACGCATGGAAGACGTGTCGGCCGACCTGAAGACACTCTCCGACCGGATATTCACGCCGCAGCGTATCGGCACGCCCGCATTGCGCAACTGCATGCTGGAGGTCGGGCGCCTCGAAGGCGAGCAGGCGCGCAACCGTTCCTCGATGCTGGGCGTGCAGCGGATCGTGTCGTTCTTGCGCGCGAAGAAGCCGGAGTGGATGCCCGACGACGTCGAGGTTCGCCTGCGCGTCGTGGAACACGACCTGCGCACGCTCGACGAGTTCGACGATCAGGTCACCACGAAGCTGCAGTTCCTGCTCGATGCCAGCCTCGGCTTCATCAGCACCGACCAGAACCACGTGATGAAGGTACTGACCGTCACCTCGGTGGCCACCATCCCCCCGGTGATCCTCGTCGGCGTGTGGGGCATGAACTTCAAGAAGATGCCCGAGCTGGACTGGACCTTCGGCTATCCCATGGCCCTGGGCGCGATCGTGGTCAGCATCCTCTTGCCGGTGCTGTTCTTCAAATGGCGCGGGTGGCTGGAAGGCGACTGACTAGCGCAACGATTCACACTTGTGAAGACGTGGAAGCGATGACTGCGTCACGATTTTAGACATCGGTACCCGTTTTACCCTAAAGTCGGCGGCCTTCCAGCCGCTAACTCCTCCAGGGAGTCACCGGCAGGGAGTCCGGTTCGACGCACACACGGGGCCGCTTGGCGTGCCCCACTCGGGGGAGGGAGTGTCGGTGCAAGTCAGTCATCCATGTCGCGACGATCCGGTCGCGCGGAAACCACGCGCATGAAGGCGCCGTGGCATAGCCCTGCTGGCGTCCTGCCCGAGTCGCGCCTGCTCGCTTCGGTGGCTGAATTCACCCACCACCGCGATATCGACGCGCTGGACCACAGCATGGTGCTGTCGCTGGCCGAACTCATCGCCGTCAACAGCGTCACCCTGTGCAAGCGGGGCGAAAGCCTGCAACATCCCGTAGATTCGATCGTCGTATGCTCGCGCAAGCCCGGCGGCGGCTTCGTGATCGAAGCGCTCGATCCGACGCGGGAAGGTGGCGATCCCATCGACACCCTCGTCTGCGCCATGGAGACACTCGAGGCGATCAGCGACGTCACCGACGACGGCAACAGCCGGCTGGTCGTCCCCATCCAGCGTGAACACGCCGCCATCGGCGCACTGATGCTCGAAGCGCCGGATTCCCTCGACAACGTCCGCTCGATGGTCGAAGGCTTCGCGCGCATCTACTGCAATTACATCGCCCTGCTCAACGAGAGCGAGCGCGACAAGCTCACCGGCTTGTACAACCGGCGCAGCTTCGAGCAACGCCTGCAGCGCCTTCTCACCCTTCAACGCCAGAAAGCGCGCGGCGCGGTGCAGGACGGGGAAGATAAGCGCCGGCCGGTCGAGGAGCCTTCCCAGCTCTACCTGGCGATCCTCGATATCGACCATTTCAAGCGGATCAACGATACCTACGGCCATGTCTATGGCGACGAGGTGATCCTCATGCTGGCCCAGCACATGCGCGCGAGCTTCCGCCAGAGCGACGTGCTGTTCCGCTTCGGCGGCGAGGAATTCGTGATCCTGCTCGCGGCGCAGGACGAAACGGCCGTCCATCTCGTCCTCGACCGGTTCCGCCAGTTCGTGACCGACCATGCGTTCCCCCAGGTGGGTCACGTCTCCGTCAGCATCGGCTATGCGCGCATCTCCGAGAACGATTACCCCGAAATCGTGCTCGACCGCGCGGACAAGGCGTTGTACTTCGCCAAGCAGAACGGACGAGACAGCGTGCACGGCTACGAGTCCCTCACCCGCCAGGGCGAACTGGCGACACCGGTATCGCTGGGCAGCATCGACCTCTTTTAGCTTGTTGGTGTGGTTCGGGGTGGGCTCGGCTTCGCCTTGGCGTTGGGGTGTGGGGCAGAGCCGTCGGCCCCCACCCTCGTCGCTCCGAGTTGCACCGTCGCTCGGGAAAGGAGGCCGCTACGCGGCCATGTCCGATGGCTGCGCCCCGTCGCGCCCGTCGCGCCGGGCGGGGTTTTCGATTCGCCCTCCTGGCTCAGCGAAAACGGCCGGCCGTCCTGGCCGGCCCCCTGACGGGCCTTTTCGCCCGGCACTCCTCGGTTCCACAAGTCGCGTCGAGGGTGGCGGCCGACGGCTCTCCCGAGCACTGAGGTGTCGTGCGGCACAAGCAACACCCGCCATTCGGGTGGCCGTCGCCCTGGTGGGAGCCGACTCTGTCGGCGATGGGTGCTTGCCTCGACCGGGCCCGCTGCCGCGGGATCGCCGACAAAGTCGGCTCCCACCAGGGTGCAGTGATCCAACAGGGGGCGGTGCTTGGCGAGCGTGTCGCGGTGTGTGGTGTGCACTGTCCGGCGTGCGACGACCTTCGCTCTTTCGCCTCAACCCACCGCGGTCGTGACTGAGCTGCCGGGCGTTCCCCTCGGCGCGCCATGAGGCACCGAGGACGGGCGGGCGGACAAGGCCCGCAGGGGATCGGCCTGGACGGCCGATCGTTTTCGCTGAGGCAGGAGCCGAATCGAAAACCCCCGCCCGACCGTCCGAGCCCGAAGGGGCGCAGCCATAGGACACGGCCGCGCAGCGGCATCCTTTCCCAAGGGACGGCGCCGCCTGGCGCGCCGAGGGGGACGCCCGGCAGCTCCCCCGCCACGCACACAACCCAACGCGAGGGCGAAGTCGAGCCCAGCACACAAAAGAGCAACTAGGAAGTCTTCCGCGATCCGTAGCGCCTACCGGTCGCCTTACCCTCGGGCCGGACGCGAAAAGCCAGGCTGATCCGCGGCCCCACCGTGCCGCGCATCTTCGGGATGCCGTGGTCGTAGTGGAATTGCGTGGCGTAGCTCATCGTGAGCACGCTGCCCGGTTCCATGTCGATGTCGAAGCTGCGCCTGGGTGCGTCGCGCTCACGCAGGGTCATGCGCCGGGTGGCGCCGAGGGAAAGCAATGCGATGGGCTCGCCCTCCACCAGTTCATCGATGTGATCGTTGTGCGGGGCCACGCTGTCGTGGCCATCGCGGTAAAGGTTGAGGCCGACCGAGGTGAAGCGAACGCCCGTGAGCGCGATCACCTCGCGCGCCGCTTCGCCGACGATGGCCGGCAAGGCGCGATCGTCCAGCGCGTAATGCTGCAGCAGCCGCGGCACGTCCACGTCGCGGCCGTACATCGCGCGCCGCTGCGATTCCCAGGGAATGTCCGCGAGCAGCCCGGCGAACCACGTGGCGGCGCGTTCGGCGGGAATCACGCCCGGCTCATATGCGAACCGCCCGTGCTCGTCATCGACGATCACGAGCGGTTCGGGGGCAAAGAGACCGGCTTGGGACATGGTTTCCTTACTTGACGACACCGCAGGCGATGCGTGCGCCACCGCCGCCCAGGGGGGCGGGCTGGTCGGAATAGTTGTCGCCTCCGGCGTGGATCATCAGGGCATGGCCCTTCAGCGTCGCGAGCTTGGTCAGGCGCGGCGCGGTCACGGCCGTGGTGTCGGTGCCATCGGCACCCACGGTGATCTTGGGCAGGTCGCCCTCGTGGCCCATGGACGACTCCGGACCCTCGTGCTTGCCGGTGTGCTCCGGGTCGTAATGACCGCCGGCGGCCAGCGCAGCACCCTTCTTGCCATCCTTCTCGCCCGGGTCGCAGCTGGGCTTCTCGTGCAGGTGAAAGCCGTGTTCACCCGGCGGCAGGCCCTTGAGATCGGGAGTGAAGACCAGGCCACCGGCACCTTCGGTGATCACGACCTTGCCGACCGAGGCGCCGGTGCCGTCGGCGGTAACGAGGGTCATGGGCACCACGACGCTCTTGTCGGCGGCCTGGGCGGCCACGCACACGCACAACCCGGCCACGGCGATGACGATTCGTTTCATCTTTGCATTCCTATGAGGGCGAGGTAACCCGGGGATACTGCACCCGATGTGGACGGAGCGTCCATAACGAAACCGCCGAGGACCGGGGGTCGGTTCAGCCGAAGATCCTCGCCGTGTCTTCCGCCGTCAGCAGACGCCATTCGCCGGAAGGCAGGCCATCCAGCGACAAGCCACCGAGTGCGATACGTTCCAGTGTGACCACGTGGTTGCCCACGGCGGCGAACATGCGGCGTGCCTGGTGGTATCGCCCTTCGGTCAGCGTGAGACGGGCGTGGCGGGGGCCGAGCATCTCCAGCGTCGCGGGCTCCAGCGGTTCCGTCTCGCCTTCCAGCATGAGCGTGCCGGCGGCGAACGTCGCTGCCTCGTCGCCACGCAGGTCTTCGGCCAGCGTCGCCTCATACACCTTCGCCACCGCGGCCTTGGGCGAGATGATCCGGTGCAGGAGTTGCCCATCGTCGGTGAACAGCAGCAGCCCCGACGTATCCCGATCCAGCCGGCCCACGGTCGACAGCACCGGATTGCGCAGCGCGAAACGCGGCGGCAAGAGGTCGTAGACCAGCCTCCCCACGTCCTTGCGTGAACAGGTATAGCCGGTCGGCTTGTTGAGCATCAGCAACATGCCCTGCGGCGGATCCAGTGGCTCTCCCTCGAAGCGCACCTCGGCATGCTCGACCTTGTCGTCCGCATACAGCACCTCGCCCGCCGTATCCGTGACCGACCCCTCGCGGAACATGGCCGCGACCTGTTTGCGGCTGCCATAGCCGAGATTCGCCAGGAGGCGTACGAGTTTCATCGGCGGGGGTCCTTTGCTTCGATGACCTTGAAGCCGTCGCGTTCGACGACGGTGCGCACACTGGCGAAGCTGGCGTCGAGCACCGCCTCGTAGGCCAGGTGCCGATTGGCGACCATCCAGAAGCGGCCGTGCGCCACCAGGCCTTTCGCCGCGGCGGCGATGAAGGCACGGCCCAGTTGCGGATCGTCGGCGCGCCCCTGGTGGAATGGAGGATTGGACACGATGACGTCGTATCCCGTGTCGATGCCATGGGTGACATCGTGCCAGCGCACGCTCCCGGCGATGGCGCGGCCGGAGCGGGCGATGGCATCGGCGAGGTTGCGCCGCGCCGGCTCCAATGCCCGCGCCTCGGCCTCGTAGAGGTCCACCGCCGAGACCGCCGCGCCATGCTCGACGACTTCGCAAGCGAGGTATCCGAAGCCCGCACCGAGATCGGCCACGCGGCCGGAGAAGTCGGACGGAAGGACGCTCGCCAGCAAGGCCGATGCGGTGTCGATGCGATCCCATGCGAACAGGCCGCGACGGCTCACGAAACGCCCGCCTTCTATCGCCTGCGGCGCGTCGAGCGCGAGCCACTCGGCGAGCAGCGCCGGATCGGCCACGGCACCGGGACGTGTCCAGAACACGCGACACTTGTGCTTGGACAACTCGGCCACCCCGCCGGCCAACAGCGCGAGATCCGCCTGGGCGGTCCTGGCGCCTTCCGCGTTCGGCATGCTGGCGACGACGATGCCGCCGGTGCCAGCCAGCGACATGGCCTGTGCGAACAAGGCCCGCGATTCCTCGCGCTGGCGGGTCGGCAACACCATCACCACGTCGAAGCGTCCCTCGGGAACCTCGGGCGACACATCGAAACCCGACCGCGCCAGGGCATCCGCGGCCGGCTTGAACGATTGCTGCAAGGTCCAGCCCGGTCGCCGGCGTTCGCGCAGGACGAAGCCATCGCGCGCGCGCAGCATCAGCAGCCGGCCATCGGCCGGAAAGGCCAACACGCCCGTCGCGAAGGGCACGAACAAGGCGTCGAGGGCAGCGTCGGAAGCGGAACCGGCGGACAACGCGATGAACCTCGACGGCGTGAAGGAACCGGCGATTCTAGCCCAGCGGGTACTCAGCTGCTGCAGGAGAGCATCGAACAGCCCACACGCTTCCGCGCCCAATCCGGCCGGCGACCGGCCAGATGCTCCCTACCGGGCTGCTCGTCATAGGGCTGTCGCAGCGCATCGAGCAACTCGTGGATGCCGTCGTCGTCGCCCTGCTCCGCGCGATCGATCGCCTGTTGGGCGAGGTAGTTTCGCAGCACGTAGCGCGGATTGCTCGCGTGCATCAGGGCCAGCCGCTCCGTGTCAGGCGACTCGTCCTCGCGTACGCGGTCCGCATAGCGCCGCAGCCACGCCTGCAAGGCGCCGTCGATCGAGGCGCGCTTCGCCTCGTCGTAGAACGCCGCCCCCACGCTGCCCACCCGGGGAGCGGAGAGATCCAGCCCCGCGAGATCGCGGTAGAAGATCGTCATATCCATCTCTCCGGCCAGCAACAAGCCGCGCAGGTCGGCCACCAATGCCTCGTCGCCCTCGCGCGCGTTGGCGAGGCCCAGCTTCGCGGCCGAGAAGGCGGCGTCGGTGGCTTCGAAGGTTTCGACATAACGGTCCAACCCCGCCTGCAACGCTTCCACGCCGGCGAACAGCGGCGACAAGGCCTGGGCGAGCCGTTGCAGGTTCCAGTAGGCCACCTGAGGCTGCTGGCCGAAGCGATAGCGACGGTGCGCGCGATCGGTGGTGTTCGGCGTCCAGTCCGGATCGAAATTGTCGACCCAGCCGTAGGGGCCATAGTCGATGGTGAGGCCGAGGATCGACATGTTGTCGGTATTCATCACGCCATGCACGAAGCCCACGCGCATCCAGTGCGCCATGAGCTTCGCGGTGCGCTCGCATACTTCCGTGAAAAAGGCGGCGTAGCCCTGTTCGCCGGGAAGACCGGCGAACTGCGGGTAATGCGTGGCGATGGTGAAGTCGGTCAAGCGGCGCAGCAGGGCGATATCGCCGCGCGAGGACGGCAGTTCATACGAGCCGAAGCGCAGGAACGAAGGGGCCACGCGGCAGACGATCGCGCCCGGCTCCGGTGCCGGGTGGCCGTCGTACATCACGTCGCGCAGCACCGCCTCGCCCGTCGCCACGAGCGACAGCGCCCGCGTGGTCGGCACGCCGAGGTGATGCATCGCCTCGCTGCAGAGGAATTCGCGGATGGAGGATCGCAGCACCGCGCGCCCGTCGGCGCCACGCGAGTACGGCGTCCGGCCGGCACCCTTCAGCTGCAGTTCCTGGCGTCCGTGCCGCTCCGTCAGCACTTCGCCGAGGCCGATCGCCCGGCCATCGCCGAGCTGCCCGGCCCAGTGGCCGAACTGGTGTCCGCCATAGGCCATCGCATACCCGGTCATTCCGGGCCAACGGGCATTCCCCGCGAACACATCGGCAAATCCGGGCGCCTCGGACGAAATGCCCAGCATGCCGGCGACCTCGCCCGCGACCGCCACCGTCCGCGGCGCGGGCACGGGTGTCGGATCGACCCAGGAGAACGCGGCCCCGGCTACCTGCCGAGGCAGGTTCGACGTGTCGGGATCGGCCGGCAACTCGCGGACGAAGGCGTTGTCGAAGCGGAGGTCTGTCATCGGGGGAACCGGCTGGCACGTTGTGTCCGATATTCGGGCGATCGTGACGCATGCAAGCCTGCCGCCACGTCTACGGAGTAGGAAACCGCCAACTCGTGCACACTAGCGCCCCCGATCACCCTGCTCCGGACCCCATGCGCCCCTTCCGCTTCCTGGCCACCCTGCTTGCCGTGACACTGGCCTGGCCCGCCAGCGGCGAGACGGCGAGCGTGCCGCGCAGCGACAAGACGCTGGTGGAGATCATCAACGCGACGATGGGTACCCTTCCCAACGCGATGGACTCGTTATCGGGCAAGGTCCCGGGCGGCCTTCACCCGACGGCCGACGCCCCGCCGCAGATCGTCCGCAGCATGCCCTTCGTCACCCGCGACGGGTATCGCGTCAGCGCTTTCGAAGCCCGAGGATTCGACGAGGGCGGCGACGTCCCGATGGTGCGCTTCACGTCGATCCAGCTGGAACAACGGCCCTGCTTCCAGCGCAACGACGTGGACGACAGGTTCCACGCGCCGGCTTCAGACACCCACCTACCCAACGCGCCCGCCATGTTGCCCAATCGCTACCTGGTCATGCAGATGCCCTGGGGTCGCCTGTCGTTCGGAACCTCGCAGGAAAGCGGTGGCTGCGTGATCGCCATCGTCGGCGATGCCACCGGTGGCGGCCTCGGGACGCGCATGCCCCTGCCCTTGCCGCAGCCCACGACGATGCCGGGCATGCCCGACCTGCGGCGGACCTGGCCGATGCCCGCCGGTGCCTATCCGGCGGAGTAATCCGGCAAGGGCGTCGGGTAGCCGCCGATGATCCCCGCGATGTCCCCTTCGGGTACGCCGGCGGAAAACAGGTAGCCTTGGAGTTCGTCGCAGCCCGCATCGCGCAGGAAAGCCCGTTGCTGTTCCGTTTCCACGCCCTCGGCCACCACGCACAGGCCGAGCGCAGCACCGAGATTGGACACGGCGCGAACAATGGCGGCGGAATCGTCGGCCATCGGTGCCATTTGCACGAAGGAACGGTCGATCTTCACTTTGTCGACGTCCAGGTCCTTCAACAAGGTAAGACTGGAATATCCCGTGCCGAAATCGTCGAGCGATATCCGCACGCCTTCGTTCCGCAGCCGTTTCAACTGGCGCACCGTGGCATCGTCGGCGTTGACGATGGCTGTCTCCGTGATCTCCAGTTCCAGCCGGTGCGGCGCCAGTCCCGTTTCAACGAGCACACGCAATACGGCCTCGGCGAAGCGGACGTCGCGCAGTTGCACCGCGCTCACGTTCACGGCCACGAAGATATCGGCCATCGGAGCCACGCGAGCGCAGGCGGTGCGTAGCACCCATTCGCCGAGAAAACCGATCAGGCCGGTTTCCTCCGCCACGGCGATGAACTGCACGGGGGGTACGTCGCCGAGACGGGAGTGCCTCCAGCGGGCCAGGGCTTCCAATCCGACCACCTCGCCGTCGCGTGCGCGAACCAGCGGCTGGTAGTGACAGTCCAACCCGGCTCCGTTGCGCAGGGTCTCCCTGAGCGCCATTTCGATCTCGCGGCGGTGCGCGAGTGCCACGTCCAGCTCGTCGGTATAGATCACGTAGCGGTTGCGGCCCTTCTTGGCTTCGTACAAGGCACTGTCGGCCTTGCGCGCCATTTCGCCCGCGGCCACCGCATCCGCGTCGATCGGGACGATGCCGATGGAAGTGCCGATCAGGGAAGCGTCCGCGGGCACGTCGAAAGGAAGGCTCGCGAGCACGAGGATACGGGTCGCCAGGGCCTCGACGTCGAGATCGCCATCCTCGACCAGTACCGCGAATTCGTCGCCGCCGATGCGCGCCACGGTGTCGTTCAGGCTGAGCAAGCCACGCAGACGTGAGGCGAATTGCACGAGCAGTTCGTCGCCGGCGAGATGGCCGTAGGTATCGTTGACCTTCTTGAAGCCGTCCAGGTCGAGGTAGAACAGCGCCGCCTTGCCTCCGCCGCTCGCCGCCCGCGCGATGGCGGCATCCAGCTTGTTGAACAGCGCCGTGCGGTTGGCCAGACCGGTCAGCGCGTCATGGCATGCCAGCCAGCGTATCTGCGCCTCGGACTCGCGCAGCTCGGTAATGTCGGTCACCGAGGCGAGCACGTGGGGTGCGCCTTCCAGTTCGATACAGGTTTTGCGGGTGAGCAGCGTGCGGACGCGGCCTTGCGGATCGGTCACCGATTCCTCGGTTTCCACGACTTCATGGGTGCGCAGCACGGCATCGTCACCCGCCGCGAACCGCGCCGCCTGCTCAGGCGGGAACAACTCCTCGTCGCTCTTGCCGACGATATCGTCCGCACATACCCCCATGTATTCGCAGCCCATGCGATTCACGAATACCCAGCGGTGCATGGCATCGCGCACGAACATGGCCGTGGGCATCATTTCCAGCACTTTGGACCAACCGGCCAACCCTCCGATCACCCGACTCTCCCTCGCGTTCCACCCGAGCAATCTGCGACCGCCCATGTGAGCGCCGCGTGTGCGGGACGCGTCGGCGGCGCTTCTAGGGTGCCCCGTTCAGTGGCCGCAGCGACTCGAATTTCCGCTGGTATTCGTCGGTCACCTGCTTGGCTTCCTCGCCGTTGCTGATGACGCGCGGCGTGATCAGCACGATCAGTTCCGTGCGGTTGCGCCCGCGGTTCGTGGAGCCGAACAAGCGGCCGAAAACGGGTATCCGGTTCAGACCGGGAATGCCGGTGTCCGTGGTGCTGTCGTCTTCCTTGATCAAGCCGCCGAGCAGCACCGTCTGCCCGCTCTGGACCGCCACCTGGGTGGCGACCTCGCGCTGCTGGATCGGGAAGTTGCCCGTCGTCGTGTCCTTCTGCCCGGGCGCGCTCACCACCTGGCTCACGTTGAGATACACCAGGCCGCCCGGATTCACACGCGGACGCACGTTGAGGATCACGCCGGTGTCCTTGTACTCGACCTGGCCGATCGTGTTGTCCGTGTTGGCACTGGTGTTGACGAAGGTCTGCGTGATCGGGATCTGGTCGCCGACCTGGATGTGCGCCTTCTGGTTGTTCAGCACCACCAATGACGGCGCGGAGAGGATCTTGGTGTTGCCACTGGTCTCCATCGCGCGCAGCGCGACGGAGAGGTTGTTGTTGACGAACGAGTAGAAAAAGCTGTCGGTGCTGGGGTTGTAGACGTTCCCGCCGTTGCCCAGCGCCCATTGCTGTTTATTGCCGGGCTGGCCCACCGACCCGTTGGTTCCACCGACCAGGCCTTCCAGGTACCACTGCACGCCGAACTGGAAGTTGCCCGTCAGTGTCACCTCGAGGATGCGCGTCTCGATCTGCACCTGTAACGGGACACTGTCCAGGCGCTTGATCGCCTGCTCGATCTCCGTCCACTGTGACGGACGGCAACGCACCATCACCTGGTTGTTCGCATCCACCGAGGTGATGCGCACGCCTTCGTCCGTGGTCGTCGACGCATGGCGGCCGCCACCATTGTCGCTGGCATCGGTGGAGTCTCCGCCGCCGAGACCGCCAAGGCCGCCGCCCGTTGCCGTGCCGGCGGTTCCACCGGCGGAACCCGTCGGGGTGGATAACCCCGATGACGTGCCCGATGACGAAGCGCCGGCATTGCCGAACACGCCCGTGGTGCTGCCGAGGCCCGAGCCACCACGATTGCCGAGGTCGCTGTCGCCACCGCCGAGCGTGCCGGAACTCAGACCCGGACCGACCTTTCCGCCGCGATCGCCAGACTTGCCACCACTGGAACCGCCGCCATAGATGTCGGACAGGTAGTCGGCCATGTCCGCCGCCTGCACGTTGCGCACGTCGTAGACATAGAGCTGCGGCTCGTTGCCGCCGCCGCGATCGATACGCTCGATCCACGTTTTCACTTCATCGAGATAAGCCGGCTGCGGACTGATGACGACCAGCGAATTCGTCCGCTCGATGGGAATGAAACGCAGCAGGCCGGCCATCGGCGTATTGCCCTTCTCACCGAAGAGGCTGTCGAGCTGCGGTGTCAGCTCCTTCACCTGGGCACGCTGCAAGGCGAACACGCCCACCGACATGCCGCGCAGCCAGTCGACGTCGAAGGTCTGCACCGTGCGCTGGTAGTTCTCCAGTTCGGTCGGCGTGCCGGCCATCACCAGCACGTTGCGCGTGGGGTCGGCCAGCAAGGTGGCATCCGGCCGCGCGAACGGCTTGATCAGTTTCTGCATCTCGGTCGCGGAGATGAAACGCAGGGGAAACAGGCGCGCCTGCAGGCCGCCCGGCGGCGCGGTGGCGCCCATGCTCGGCACGAGGTTGCCCGCCACCGCGTCCTTCGCGGGCATGACCACGTAGCGGTCGCCGTTACGGACCAGTGCGTTCCCGGTCCACGACAGCAAGGTCTCGAGGATGGGAAGGGCCTGGTCGGTGGCAACCGGCTGCGAGGTAGAAAAAGAAATGTTGCCTTGCACACCCGGCACGATCGAATAGTTCTCGTGCAGGAGGTCACCCACGATGGCCTTCACCACCGACTCCACGGGCTGGTTCTCGAAGTTGAAGGTCACGGTGCCCGTGCCCTCCGTCACCGGCTTCGGCTTGGGCAAGCCCACCGCCTTGACGAATTCACCCGTGCCCGTGGTGATGTCGGGCTGCACGGTCGCAGGGATTTGCGGATTGGTCGTACCCACCGTCAACGGCTTGGGTACCGGCTTCTCCGTGCCGGCCAGCGCTTCCCGCTGGAGCGATCCATCGTCGCGCGGCTGGGGCAGCGTCGAGCATCCTGCCAGCACGACCACCCATGCGGCGACGCCGATCGTAAGAAAGCGTGTCATGCAAGAACCATCATGGTTATCGAGGCCTGCGAGAGTGGCGGGTACGTGTTGCCGTGCCGTGACGTGGCAGGAGTATGCAGCAGGAATCGCCTACAGGTTCTTTTCGGACGCACGTTCCGCCCAGCGCACGATGCGATACGGCCGCGGATTCCCGGGTTCGCTGTGCATGATGAGGGTGACATCGAGTGTCAGGGCCGGTCCTTCGGCAACCTGCGCCCGCGACGTGATACTGACGATCCCGCTGAAACCCTTCGCCGCGTTGCCCGATCCCGTCCCGGGAAGCATCGGTAAGGCGGAAACACCTGGCGGCAAGGCCCTCACCTGATCGACGTAAGATCTTGCGGCCTCCGGCCCGGCGCCGGTCACGGCGGCCACGACCACCGGGGCGGCATGGGCGAGATTCGGTGAGTCGGGAGTCCACAACGTCAGGAAGGGAACGATCCTCTCGACGGCGTCGGCGCTGACCCCAGGTACCCGGTAGAGTTCGTCGAGACTGCTGAACCCGCCTTTCGCCAGCAACAACGACGCCTGCATATGTCCCCGCGTTCCCCAGCTGGCGATGGCTGCCTGAAACCGCGGTACCAGCGACGCATCCACGCCCGAAGCCGACAGCAGCCGCCCGATGAGTTCAGGTGGCGCCGTGTTCAGGTTGACCTTGCCGTCCTCGTCGTCGATGTCTACCTGCACATCGGTACGACCCAGCCGAAAGCCATAACCACGACCGTCCGCGATCCAGCGCTGCGCATCTTCCCGCGCATTCAGCATGAACACGGCTCGTTCGATGCCCGCCTCCGCCGCATAGAACGCTTCCAGGCGCAGGGACTGTCCACGCGCCTGCGTACTCTCCACGCGAGCGCTCGTCGCCAGTGCACCGAGGGTGATCGCCGCCAACGTGCAACCCCAAAGGACCACCAGCAAGGCCACGCCGCGTTGCTTCGTGCTCCAGGGAAGGATTTTCATCGTTTCCCCTCCGTCGACGTCAATCGCGCCATGGCTTCGCGTGCATCGACCGCGGCGGGGTCCATCCGCAAGGGGACGGCTATCGTCGGCCACTTCACCCCGCCGGCCAAGGTCAGTTCGAGGCCGATCATGGAAGGCAGGCGATCGCCATAGGGCCATGTGTCCTGCCATGGCACCGGATTGCCCTCGTCATCGACACCGCTGTAGACGAAGCGCCCGGACGACACATGATCGACCAGGACCTCCGGTTGCGACGGGACGACTTGTGCGGCATCGCGCGATGCCATCGGTGCGAACTCGGCCTGTAGCTTCAGGTCGTTGTCACGCCCGACCAGTGCCAGGCGCTGGAGCTGAAGACCGCTCTTCGCCAGGTAGCCCGGCCCCGGCGCAACGAAGGTCACCTCACCGGCTGTCCCACGAACCACGATGGGGTGCCTGTCGGCACGCAGTGCCCACGGATACGCCAGGGCGGTGGACAACGCCCTTCGCACGTACATCTGCGCGGCCCTGACCTGGTCGAGCCGTTCGGTCACGGCCATACCGGCTCGCGTGGATTGCGTCATCGTCTGCAGCGCCGCCGTCACGCCCAGCAGCAGCAACGCCAACAGGGCGAGCGCCGCGAGTGTTTCCATGAGACTGAAACCCGCCTGGCGCTTCACGAATCCCCCGAGGCATACACGGAAACCTTCGGCACACGTGGCTTCTCGGACACGGTGCGCAGGGTCTCGAAGCGGGAGGACAGGGTCCTGCCGCCTACATCCCACTCGACGGTCAACTCGATCCTGTACAGATGCATCGGAACCAACGTGGCGACGGTCGCCGTATCCGAAGGCGTGCTTATTTTCATCGTCCAGCGATAGGTGTCGTCGAAACGCCCCGTATGCACGCCTTCCGACGGAAACTCGGCTACGAACGTACGATCGAGCAGGCCATTGGCCCAGAGCGATGCCTGCGTGTAATCCGCCGCGCGCGCGTTCAGGGCGACGGACGAACCGGTCGCGCGCATGAGCGCGCCGAAGCACAAGGCCAGCAGGACCAAAGCCGCCAACGTCTCAAGCAGGCTGAAACCTTCGCTTCGCGTACCGCGCATGCGTCCCCTCCTTAGTGCCATCGAGCATGCGATCGGAAGGTTTCGGACCGATGACGGCCATCCCTTCCGGGATGGCCGTTTTTTTTTCCTACATCACCACTGCGGCTGGGTAGCCACCGCCGCGGGAACGCTACCGACATTCACCGTGGCGATCACCTTGTTGGTGTACGGGTTGATGACCGAAACGGTATTCGACCCGGCATTGGCCACATAAACGCGACCGGTGCTGTCACTGACCGCAATGGACTGCGGTGTATTTTCCACGGATACCGTCGCGATCACGCTCTTGTTGAGCGGATTGATCACGGAGACGGTGTTGTCGACCGAATTGGAGACATACACCGGCAGGCCGATCGGGCTCGTGGCGACGGCCTCGGCACCGTTTCCGGCCGTCAGCGTGGCGGTCACCTTATTGGTGAACGCATCGATCACGGAGACATTGTTCGAACCGGCATTGGCCACATACACACGGGCGCCCAAGGGGCCGATACCCAAACCAGACGGGGTGTTCCCGACCGGCACCGTCGCGATCACCTCGTTGGTACGCGCGTTGATCACCGATACGGTGTTATCGCCGGTATTGCCCGTATACACGCGGGCTCCGTTAGGGCTGACCGCGATGCTGAAAGGCGCGCTACCGACCGGAACCGTGGCGACGACGGCGTTGGTCGCCGTATCGATCACGGAAACGGTGTTCTCATTCGCATTGGCCACGTACACATCGGAACCGTCGGGGCTGACCGCCACGGCCACGGGCGTGTTCTGCACCGGCACCATGGCGGTCACGGCGTTCGTGGCCGCGTCGATCACCGATACGGTGTTGTCGAGGGCATTGGCCACATACACGCCGGAACCATTGGGGCTGACGGCGATGCCGAGCGGATTGGCACCCACCGGCACCGTGGCGGTTACGGTATTGGTCACCGTATCGATCACGGAAACGGTGTTGTCGATTTCGTTCGCCACATAGGCGTTCTTGTTATGTGCCGCCGCAGGCAAGGCCATTCCCGCCATCAGCAAGGGAATGGCGCAACGGGCCGCGGGGGCGAGCCAGCGCTTCGTCGCCTGGCGGTTCTTGATCGTCGATCGTCCGGTCGTCATGGCTGTACCTCGGTAGTGGAATATGGATGCCTTACGACACCCGAATAAGTAGCTCTTTCTTCACATCGAATTCGTACCACATGCAGTCTTGCGTACATCATTTGACTCAAAGGCAAGGTCATATCTTTCAGCACAGTTCACGGATTGACGCATGCGTCAACCGCGTCCTGATTTAACAAGGGTCCGCCAAACAAAAAGGCATAGCCGGTATTAGGTCCGACGGTGTCTACGTTGGAATGATCACCATACGCAGAACCGATCAGTCCGCGCACGGCTGCCACATCTGCACCATTACCCTGGTAATTGGCGAGCAAGTACGACACGCCCATGATTGGGTAACGCGAAGTAATGTTGGCGTAGGCGGCCGGATCGACTAGAAGAAGGCACCGCGGCGCAACATTTGGTGTAACTGCGGCGACGATCGGACGACCACTCTTGGCGTCCGGAACCGCCGAAAGAGCCCGATCGATAAGCCAAAGCACGGCCAGCGACGCCGGAAAGTCGGCATACGGGTCCTTGCCGCCGACCGTGGCGTACTTGACGTGCGGCACAGTGGAAGCGGCCGCCTTCAGGTTGGCCGATTCGGCGTACCCGATCGTGCCATCGGCACTTTCGACGGCGGCGACGACGGTCGGGCTGCCGGTGACGCCCACCCAACCCGACGGGATGGTCGGCTTGTACTGGCTGATCGCCGTGGCGAACGACTGGTCGACGATGAAGTGCTGCGAGGCCGTGCCGGCGCAAGCAGCGGCCATGTGGTTAGCCAGCGAGAAGCTGGTGCCGCTACCGTCGGAACGGAACGCGACCTTGATCGTCGACGTGTCGCTCGCGTTGCCCGTCAGCGCCGACCACTGCGTGATCGAACCGTTGAACACGCCGCAGACCTGCGCGGAGGTGAGGTTCAGCGGGGTCGACAGGCTGTCCTTGCGATAGATCACCGCGATCGAGCCAGCCAGCGTCGGAAACTGCACGGGCTGGCCATTGGCTACTACCTTGCCACCCATTAAGAATCCACTGTAATCAGCAACCGACATTGGTGCATCGCTTCCGGCGAAGTGCGGATTCACCAGGATGTTGGAAGGCGCACCGAAGCCGATGGACGTACCGTCGCACGCACCGATGGCCGTGAAATGGTTGGTACCATCGAAGTTATCGAAGATCTTCTTGCCGTTGCTGCTACCGGTCTGGCAGTAGGACACCTTGTTACCAGTACGTGCGGCCCAGGCGCCAAACAGCGAGGTACTGCTGACAGCGGCGACGCCCGAGGTCGGGAACGCGGTGTTGGCCGACTGCTTGAGAGCGGGATTGAGGAAATTGAAGCCGACGTACGCACCGGCCGGTAGCGTCGCTCCACCACCGAACACATCCGTGCCCATGGCAGCACTAGCGGCCGAGAAGCCAAGGACCAACATGACTGCGGCCGTCACGAATCTCGTGCTGACGCCTCCCATGGCAATGCACTTGAACATCGTATTACCCCTGGTTGGTGAACCTTGCTGTGGAGGCATAGCGCTGGCGAACGCTAGTTCTTTCAAATACCCCATCGAGAAAGGAAGGGGTCCGAAGACCCCTTCCCCGTTTCATCCATGAAAAACCGCTAGTGCTGATCAGATGTTGACGCAGGAATCGACCTTGGCCTGGGTCAACGCGGTCGACGACAGGAACGCATAGCCCGTGTTCGCGCCGATGGTGGTCACGCCGTCCGTGGTGTGGTCGGCATACGCCGAACCGACGAGGCCGCGCACGGCGCCGACGTCGGTCGAGGTGTTGCCCTTGTTATTGGCGATCAGGTACGACACGGCCATGATCGGATAGCGCGAGGTGATGTTGGCGTAGCCGGCCGGGTCGACCAGGAGCATGCAACCGGTCTGGCCGAACGGGGTGAGCGCAGCCGTCACCGGGCGACCGGTGGTGGCGTTCACACCGCTGAGGACGCGATCGGAGCTGACCAGCACGGCCAGCGATGCCGGGAAGTCGGCATACGGGTCCTTGCCTCCGACCGTGGCGTACTTGACGTGCGGCACAGTGGAAGCGGCCGCCTTCAGGTTGGCCGATTCGGCGTAGCCGATCGTGCCATCGGCACTTTCGACGGCGGCGACGACGGCCGGGTTGCCGCTGGCGCCCACCCAACCCGACGGGATGGTCGGCTTGTACTGGCTGATCGCCGTGGCGAACGACTGGTCGACGATGAAGTGCTGCGAGGCCGTGCCGGCGCAAGCAGCGGCCATGTGGTTAGCCAGCGAGAAGCTGGTGCCGCTACCGTCGGAACGGAACGCGACCTTGATCGTCGACGTGTCGCTCGCGTTGCCCGTCAGCGCCGACCACTGCGTGATCGAACCGTTGAACACGCCGCAGACCTGCGCGGAGGTCAGGCTCAGCGGGGTCGACAGGCTGTCCTTGCGATAGATCACCGCGATCGAGCCGGCCACCGCCGGGAACTGCACCGGCTCGCCATACTGCGTCTTCTTGCCGCCCGTGACGTCGAACCAGTTGTACTCGGTGGCGGACATCGGAGCATCGCTTCCCGCGAAGTGCGGATTCACCAGGATGCTGGAAGGCGCACCGAAGCCGATGGTCGTACCGTCGCAAGCACCGATGGCCGTGAGGTGGTTCGTACCGTCGGAGTTGTCGAAGATCTTCTTGCCGTTACCGCTGCCGGTCTGGCAGTACGACACCTTGTTGCCAGTACGCGCAGCCCAGGCACCGAACAACGACGTGGTGCTGACAGCGGCGGCGCCCGAAGTCGGGAACGCGGTGTTGGCCGACTGCTTAAGAGCGGGATTGAGGAAATTGAAGCCGACATAACCACCGGCCGGCAGTGTCGCGCCGCCGCCGAAGGTGTCCGTGCTCATTGCCGTGCCAGCGGCCGAAAGGCCGAGGACCAGCATGACGGCGCCCGTAACAAGCTTGGTGCGGGTGTTCCCCTTAGCATTACGCTTGAACATGGTATTACCCCTAGTCGATGAACCTCCATGTGGAGGCATATCGATTATTGGGTCGGGAGTTGTCCCTGTAATGACGTGGCGATGTCGCGATACATGCCAACACGATGACAGCGTTAACGCCTACTTCAACGTTTGGATAATGACAAGTGAGATGACAGTGACAGCGATGATGGCGCGTGGGTGACGATAGTCATTCCCACGCGCACATCATTCATCGCAAGCGGCTGCGTTCGCTATCGGTGAGACCATCTCCGGCACCTTTGCGCACGACCTGCACGGGGCTGTCGGGGTCGTACCCGTTACCGCCGGCAGGCGACACGCTTGCACCGCTGTTTGCACCGATCACCTGCACGGAAATGATCGAAGGCAGGCGGTCGCGCGAATCGGCCTGTTGCTGGCGTGCCACGTCCTCGGCCGCCTTCGTCGCCGCACTGGCCGCCGAACTGGCGGCGTTCAACGCGCCGACGTTGACACTCTGCACGACGGGCAAACCGACCGAATCGCCCTTCACCTGTACGTTATCGGCATTGGCCACGTGTGCCGCGGCGATCACGAGATTGCCCGATACACGGATACCCGCATCACCGGCATCCACCGTGCCGCGTGGTGCCATCAGGTAAACCGAACCCTCGGGCGCATCCGGAACGGTTTGCAGCGTCGCGATGCCAGCACCGGCCACCTGCCCGGACGGGTCCTGCAGGCACCACGCGTCCACCGTGCAGAGGTAACGGACCGGAGGAATTTCGCTGTTGGTCTTGGCACCCTTGCCCGCGTTGATATCGCCGTTCGAACTCCACATCACCACGTCGCCACCCTGCTCGGTGAAAATACGGCTCTGAGCAAGGAGCGTGCTGCGATCGGTGAAGATCGAGATGTCGCCTTGCTGCAGGGTCAGGATGCCTTGCGTATTGGGACCCGCCAGCACCTTGCCGTTCGGGTCCACCACGACCGGTGGCGCCGAAGCGCTTCCGAGCAGCGCCTGGCCACCGGGAGCCACGATCGATATATCGCCACCACGTTGTGTCTGGATCGTGCTTCCGCGGATATCGAGGTCACCGGTGGAAATCGTGTTCGACGCGCCGTTCGTCCCGCCTTCCGTGCCATTGGCCGTATATCCCAACGAGGCCGGGAACAAGGTGTTGAGCGCGTCGTAACCACGCGAATACATGCCGGCGAACGAGCTTCCTTCGTTCCCGTAGTCCTTGCCGACCTGCGTAAGTACGCGGAAGAGCGTCTGCTGGACGAAGATGGCCTTCGCCTCGTCCGGCAACTGCTGGAATCGCTGCCATGCCTCGTCCACCGAGTAAACCGGCGCCTCACCCTGCGCACCGGAGCCACCGGGGATCGAAAGACCCGCGTCGTAGTTTTCCACAAAGGAAACCAGGGACTTCGACCCGTCGTCCAGGCCCGCGGGTTTCGACACGGCCGGATCGATATAACGGGCGATGAACCCGGCTTGATCCATGCCGTTGGCCACACCATAGGAGGCGACGATCGACGTGCCGGTGCCCGGGAGATTGCCGTTGTACACGTTTCCGACGGTATCGATGCCAGTGATTACACCGGTCGATGACAGCACCGGGATCACCCTGTACTGCTGTCCTACAAAGGTGGGCAAACCGTAATACTCGGTTTGCGACGCAAGCCGGCCAAGGTCGCGTCCGGCTTCCACGTACAGGTAACCCGGCCCTGCCTGGACAAGCGCTGGAAGGACTTTCTCTGGTGAATACCCGATGTTGGGCACAGTCGTGAGCGGACTGTCGTAAATATCGCGCCCGGCTTCAATCGTCGAGATATCAGACCCTCTGAGCTGCTGACCGAGATACGCCAGATCGACGATGTCACGTCCCGCCTTGACACGCGTTGTCTTCGAGGTCGAAAGGAGGACGCCGCCCACACCGCCACCGATGCCATTGACGATATCGCCATCCAATGCATACATCCGAACCGGCTGCGTGTCGTCGACGTGCCAAGGTTGAGCGGCATGAACGTAGCTCTGGGTTTCCGGGGAGCCCAGCAATTCGACGCCGAGATATCCACTCGCCCTAACCTGTGCAGCCACCGACGTGCTTGCATCGACCAGCGGCGCCAGGTTCAGCGGCGATGTCAAGGACGACAGCGGAGCGTCGATGAGGCCCCACGAGTAACGCCATCCCAGTCCCTTAGCGGGAAGATCCACGCGTATCGAATCTCTTGCGAGGAGACCGAGATTTCCGTTCGTGGAAGGGAAGAGTTCACCTGATGCCTTAAGGTCGAGGCTGCCATTCGCCGCCACCAGGTTTACCGTCGCAGGCAGGATGTCACCCGCGGTGTCGCTGGTCGACGTGTTCAGGCTGCTGAGGCCGGCTGCCATCAGCTGCAAAGGTGCCGTGAGGTCGCCATAGGTGAGGTCGCCGCCATAGGCACTGACGTCGATCCTGGACGAACCCGAATACGACTGGCCGTCCGCATGATGCGCGGACGCCAGTTCGTTCACAGCCGCCGAGTCGAGCCAGGACGGATTGAAGATGCCGCCCAGGCTGACCGACCCGCCTGCCTGCACGTCCAATTGGCTGTCCTGCAAGGCGATGAGCGTGGACACGGGCATGGTGCCGCGGCTGCCATCCGGAGCCGTGTAGTTCATTGAAAAATCGGCACCGATACGGCCGTCGGCCTGGATGCTGCCCTGCCCCTTCGCGACGAAATAACTGCCGCTGAGGATGTCGCCACCCGCGCGCACGGCAAGATCGCCGCCGCCATGGGTTTGCAGCGAGCGGCTGCCGTCGCCGGCTGTCGCGATCGTCCAGGTCGTGGGCAAGGACACCGAAAGCTGGCGGATGTCACCACCAGCCGACACGTCGACATCACCGCCCGCACTCATGACTCCTTGGTCGAACGCACCGAAGTTGATCGACGATCGCGTCTCGGAGTTCGTCGTCTGCATCCACGGCCACCAGTACTGCGCGGTGGATGCACCCGCGGTCCCGGTCAGCGACCCGTCGGCGTCGACGGTGTCCTGTAAACCGATGATGTCACCACCCGCATGCAGTCCGATGCGACCCGCGTTGACCGGGTTGACCGCGCCGGAAAGCACGAGTTCGGGCGTGGCCGAGTCGATGAGGTTGCCGTTGGTCGAGGGCCTGAGGATGGATGCGCCCGTGTCGGTCTGAGTGCCATCGGCCGCCTCGCCCGCGGTGTACACGGCGGCTGGGGCTTTCGTATCGTCCCACCGCACATCGCCCGCCGCGACGATATCGATATCGCCCGTACCGGTGCGGACCAGCGTCGGTGCGGCGAGAACCCTGCCGGTGATGGGGTCGTGATACTCCGTGTGGCCGCCGAGGTGAAGGTTCGCGACAGCACCCGCCATCGTCGCCAGCGGGTCCGATGACCCGAGGTCCGCACCCGCGACGAAACGATACGAACTGCTCGATCCACCGGTGAGGCTCGCACTCAGCAACGGTAATGGGTTCGTGCCTACGGCATGCGGCGACGGGCTGTTGTCTACGGGAGCGCTTGTATCGATCAGGTCGAGCGTCGTCGGCGGAGCGACCAATCCCTGAAAATTGTCGGGCACCGCCAGCGTACCCATGAAGTCCGATCCGGTTACTGGATCGATGGCCTTCATGAGATATCCCTGGTACGCCTGGAGATAACCCACGTAACTGTTGAGATTTGTAGGTAGAGGAGGTGGCGTCGGTGCATTTTCCACGTGCACCTGATTGGGCAAACCGAGGCCTACAAGTATCACGTCCGCCGGATGATACGGATCGAAGCCGGGAATCGCAGAGGACAGGTAGGTCGCATATGCCACGTACTGCCCGTAGTACTCGGCGATTGCCACCGGATCGCCCGAGGTGAGTTCCACGGGTGGCGTGGCCAGGGGGCTTCCATCGATGGCGTTGGGCGTTCCATCGATGCCATTGCCGAGGTCGAGCACCGTGGTCCACGCCGCGCTTGCCGCCGCCCAGTCCGCCATGTCCGGCGTGGCACCGGCACCGCCGCCGGCATTGCCGTCCTGGAAGAACCCATCGGTGACGCTGGCGTAGACATTCACATCGCCTGCCGCGCGCAAGCTCAGAACCGGCGCCTGTCCCTGGTAACGATAGACGAGGTCGAGGTTGCCGTTGGCGTCGCGCTTGCCCGCGCCCAGGTTCCACGGCGTGAGCACGTCGATGGTACCCGCACTTCCGTTGTCGTCACCTGCACGCAACTCGATGCCTGGCCTGACGTGCAATCCAGGCGCCGCGGAGAGACGCGACTCGAAGGTAAAACCAGGCGATTGCACGAACCCCATGAGCGTGCCCGCGCCCTGCGCTTCTTCACCGCCGACGTAACCGTAGAAGGTGGCGTGATCCGTGTTGATGACGGCGGGCGTGAAGGTATAACGCGAGAGGAAATCCATGACCTGGGCGAAGTCGGCCGGGTCGGGACCCGTCACCGCTCCGCCGTTGCCGTCCGTGAAGACGCCGTCTACCAGTACCGCCTTTCCCGTGGTCGGGTCGACGCGGAACCAGCCCGATGGATCGACCAGGCCATCGAAGTGCTTCGTGGGGTCGGTGACCACATCGCGAGTATCCCAGGTGGCGTAGACCTCCACCGTCGTATCGCGCGTATGGGCGAAGCTTGCACTTCCAGCGATATCGATCGGCGTATCGCCGTTGGACAGGAGCGGTGCCCGCAGATAGAGGCGGCCATTCGCCGTGTCGCCACCTTGCTCGATGCGCGCGCCGGCGCCGATACGGATATGTCCGGCATCGGCGGCGTCGACATTCTGGTAGCCATACTGGCCATTCAGCGATCCGTTGCCCGTACCGGAGGTTCCAATCTGGATATCGCCACCGTGCCGTCCTTGCGCCGAGGCGTGGGTGTCGAGGACACCGTCGATATCCACGCCACGTGCACCGAAGAGATCGATGGACCCACCAAACGTACCCGATGCATCGATGGTTCCACCGATACCTATGCTGCCGCCGTCGGCCGTAAGGTCGACGAGATGGGCATGAAGTGTCTGTCCCGCGGCGAGCGCGAGATCGCCCTCGCGCGTGTGCACCGATACGCCGCCATCCAAGCCACCCGCGGCCATCGCCCCGGCCAGTGAGCCCAAGTCGAACGCACCGGCGGAATCGATGGCCATCGTGGCGCCCAGGTAACCGGAAGCCGCTGCCCCTCTCAGGCTGCCCGAGAGATCGATCACCCCGGATTCCGCGCGAAGGTCGAGCCTGCCTCCGTTGCCACCCTTGGTGCCGCCGCGCAGATCGATGTCCGCACCCGTGTCCACGCGAATATCACCCTGGTCCGCACGGATCGCGAGCGAACCTCCCGGCACGTTCACCGTCGTGTCGTTGAAGGGCAACGACAGTCCGGAGAGGTCGATGACCGCTCCGTCATTCACCTGGATATCGCCCGTGTCGGCGTGGAGGCTGAGCTTCCCGCCACGTGCCGACACACGCGTGCCGACGTCGATCGCCGCCGCTTCGATCTCCAGCCTGCCCGCCGCCGCATCGGCTTCGCCAATGTCAACCTGTGCGGGCCCCGTCAGCTGGAATGCTCCTTGACCCGTCCAATGTGCGTCGGCACCGTTGTCCACCGACACCAGCGAGGTGACGGCAGCGAAGTTGGCCGCACCCGTGTTCAGGGTGCCCGTGCCCGAGGCGAACATGCCACGGCTGGCATGAATCTCGATGTCGGCCAATCCACCGAGTGCGAGGTCGCCGTTGCCCGTATGAAGATCGCCTGCGTCGATACGCAGGTGGCCACCGCCTGCCCCGACGGTTCCCGGGACCACGCCCGTATCGTTTTCCAGCACCACGCTGTCGGCGGCGAGGACGGCACGTCCACCGTCACTGACGATTTCCGGCGTGCTCAGAGTCAATGCATGCGAGACACCGAGGGTGACATCGCCGACGAGGTCGATGCCCGACCGGCCACGCAACACCGTCATCTCGGTGCCGGCGAGCTGGGCGAGGATATGCGGGCCGATGAGAAGACGGCCGGCCTGGTCCTGCGTGGACGGGTCACGACCCGAAAGCGCCATGCGCCCCGCCGTCACGTCGATGGACGGCGCGCCCAGGTTGGCCTGGTCCGCGATCGACGTGAGGCCGGTCGCGTCCATGCTGATCGATTGTCCCGATACCAGGGACGCGCCGTCACCTATCGTCAGGTTGCCGCCCGGAGCACCCGCCGCGCCGTCGAGGCCGGTGACGTTGTGCCGGACGATCGGAGCGGCATCCGTTCCGGACACGCGCACCAGGGCGCCATCGCCGCTCGTCGCCGTGGAACCGCTGACCGCCAGGTTACCGATCAGGAGCGCGGGAGATGGCGCGTCCGTCGATGCGTTGGCCCGAAGTGAACTTCCCGCATCGAGCGTCACGTTGTCCGTCGCGGCGAGAATGACCTCCGCGCCCTGCAATGCATGCGCCGCATCGTTGGAAAGAAGCACGTCGCTCGCGATGACGGCCACCCGATCGCCATCGGACTCGCGGCTGCGCTTGCCGCCGATCAGCAGGCTACCCGCTCCCAGCTGGGACAAGTCGTCGGCATCGACATGCAGATAGCCGTCGCGGGCCACGCCTGCGCCGCCGAGAACCTGGATGGCATCCCCTGCGATGTCCACCTGGGAGCCGCGGCCGCCCGTCGCGGGTGCCGCGTCCAACGTGGCACCCAGGGTCAGCGACGATGTCGCCGCCAGTGTCAGGCGCCCCGCATCCGCGCCGAGTTGCGGCGCGACATCGCCCGCGCGTGCGGCGGCATTGGCGAAGAAGGTGTCCGCCGATGTCAGTGAGTATTCCGAGTACTGGCCCCAGACCTTCGCGGACTGCACGAGAAAACTGCTCGAACGTGCGTCGCGTGCCCCGGTGAGCGTATCGGTGAAATAGCCCGACGCGACCACGGTGCCATCGGGCGCCGTCGCCGCGCGTCCGATGACCGGATCGGTGACCCTCGTGTTCTGGACGACGCGGAACGCGCCGGGCAAGGTCGCATAACGGGCCGGAAGCAAGGTGTAGACACCGTCCGGCAGGCCGGGGACGCCGGAAAGATAGACGCCCTGCCCCACGGCCGGACCCGCGCCCGTGCCATTCTCCAGCGCCAGGTCGCGCGCCGACAACGGTGCGTGATAACCGGGAACGATGGCGTAGACGGCACGGCCGTCGCTGTACAGCGGAACCTGGGTGCCCTGCGTGGACTGGCTGAAATCCGTCTGGTACTGCGAAAGCACGTCGCGCGAGCCGCCGGTACCCGGCACCCACTCACTGGCCTGAACATGGCCGCCACCAGACAGGTCTACACGCGCTCCGCCGTCCACCGCCACGTTGCCGCCGGCAATGGAGATGGATTTCTCCGGCGGCGCGGTGAGCAACCTGTCCGTGAGCGCGTTGGGAACGTCGTAATGCCAGTCCTTGCCATCGACCGTGCTGCCATACGGCACAACGGCGCCATCGAGCGATACGGACGTCACGCTGCCCGGGGCGAGGTGAACCTGCCCCGTCACGCCGAGCGGGATCGAAGCGTCGAGTCCGAGCGCGGCGAGCGTCGCCGCGGGATCGTCCGTGCCCAACGCCAGCGACCCGGAGGGAACCCACAGCGTCCCCCGCTGTTCGATGGTGTCGGCTCCCACCGCAAGCACGCCGCCTGCGGAAAGCGGCGTCGTGCTGTCGGTCGAGGATGCCTGGTGGAACGTGATGGTCGTCTTCGCGGACGAGTTGGTCGCGTCGACGAGGAAATGGTAATCGGTGGCGGGATAGACACGCGTGCCGGTGAAGTCGATGTCACCCGTGCTGTAGAGCCAGCCGGCTTCGGTACCCGAGAGCGGATTGATGAAACGAACGTCGCCGCTGGAGTTGAACGACGCGTTCCCGATACCGGAAAGGGAAATGCGCCCGCCAATATCGATGAAGTCCGCGTTGACCGTGAGGCTTCCATTGCCGGCGACCGCGCTCGGCCGGGCAACCGTTTCCATCCCGAGAAGCGACACATACGGCGCCGAGAGGGTCACGGTGCCGGCGTCACCGACGACCGTGGCGGCGGAAGGCACGGCCCGTGCGTCGGCCCCGGCGGTCGTCAACGTGCTCGCCTGCACCTGGATGCTGCGAGACGCGTGAAGGGCGATGTCGCCCGCGAAAACCACGCTGGCAGGCTTGACCGTCGTGTCATGGTCGACAAACGAACGGCCGATCAGCACATCGTCCAGCCCCGCACCTTCGAGCCTGTCGATGGCGAAGCGCAGATTGCCGTCATCTGGCGCACCTGGATCTTTCAGGGCCAATGGATCGGCATCGACGGGAGCGAACCAACCGCTTTGTTGAATAAACAGAGGCACGTTCTGCCCCGGTGCGAACTCCGCCGGGTAGCGTGCCGCGAGGCTGAACCGGCCACCACGCGCCGTGTCCGCGCCGCCGTGTCCGTCGATCGAAGCGTCGAAGAAAAGGCCTTTCGCGGCTTCGAGACTGAACGACCCGCCGTCGCTCCATACCGGCGTGGCCTGATATACCGTCGATACCACGCCATTGCGCCGCCCATCGGCGGGCAGGTCGAAGGTATCGTTGGTACCCGAAAAATCCACGACGGCACCCCGCTCCGCGACAACATAGGCATCGGACTGCACTTCGATGTCGCCACCGTCAAGTACGACACCGGTCCGCTGCTCCGCCGGGGTGGTCCCCAGCCCGGGCAGGGCTGGCGCGACCGGGTCCAGCAAGGAAATGCCACTCGCGTCGATGACGCTACCGGCGCCAAGCCACACGCCGCGTCCCTCCGACAGCACGTGCGCTCCGTCGCCCAGGTTGTGCAGCAGGATGTCGCCGCCCCTGGCAGCCAGCGTACCGTCGACAACCACCTTGCCGACGCCGCTTAGTGCGATGGTATCGCCGGCACCGACGTCGACTCTTGCGCCATCTCCGATGATGACGGAGCCGGTATAGGCCGCGTACTTCCTGTCGCTACCGGGGGCCGGTGCCTGCCACATCTGGTAGAGGCCCGCCTGAAATGAAATGCCGTCGCCAGCCTGCCGATGCAGGTAGTTATCATAAGCACCCACGTCGCCGATGCTGACGATTCCATCGCCTCCCGATTGCAACAGCGATGTCCGGCTGCCGAGAGTGAGAAGCGCGGAACGGTCAGCCACCATGTAGGCGGGCCGCACGGCCAAAGAAGTGCCTGGCGCGACGACGACATCCGTGTCGGCAACGAGGTTGTAGCCCGAGAAACCCTGTCCACGGAAGAACGCCGGATCGAGATACAACGTCCACGCCCCGCCGTTCTCATCCGGTGCTCCACCCACCTGGATTCGAGGCGCATGCAAGGTGAGCGTACCGCCGCCGGAGAAGCCGCCGCCAATGAGGGTTCCATCCAGCGAAATGGTGCCGCCCAGCAGGTCGACGGGTGCCGCCGTGATGCCGTACTTGTTCATGCCGTCGTCGGTGTGCGTCGCCACCGTGACGTCACCGCCCCGTCCGGCAGGCAGGTCACCGTCCATGGCAAGGCGCCCGTCGACACCGACATACCCACCGCCCGAGACGTCGATGACGCTGCCGCGTTCCATCGTGATGTCCGGAGTGACATCCGTGGACGGCTCTCCGCCCTTCCAGCCCGACAACGTCACCGAGCCGCCGTCGATGAACGCGCGGCCCTCGATTCCATCGGCAGGGCGACCCGTATCGTTCACCCAGAGTCCGCTCGTATCCAGGCGCCCGCCACTCCCCACGGTGATGAAGGTGGGAAGATTGTCCGCCCTTATCCCCGCCTGTCCGCGCGATCCGAGGGTGATGCTGCCACCATGGGTGACGATCGTTCCCTGGATATCGACGCTCGTACCGGCGATGTCGACTTCGCCACCATCGGCGAGATGCAAGGTGGAACCTTCCTTCAACAGCACCGTACCCGGTGTACTCAGCTTGAGCCGGCGGAAGCCCGCGTTGTCGATCATCGCGGTCGAAAGCCGGAGCCAATAAGACGGATTGTCCGGATCGGTGGGGTCACCGTTTCTTGCAGGAAGCGTACTGTCCTCGTCGAAGTCGGGAACGAAGGCCTGGATCGGCTGGCTTCGGTCTTCGATCAAGTAATTGACCGATACCGACTGGCCGATGTTGACGCTGTCGCCCATCGAGGCGAGATCGCGCGAGCGGATGTCGAGCGTACCCGCCAGCGGTTCGGAGCCGTTGGCGACCTGCTCACGGCCGGCGTAGGCGTGCGCACTGACATCGCCATCGATGATGAACTGGTAAGCGTGTCCGTCATCCGTGCTCAGTCCAAAGGAGAGCGTGCCCGCGTCCCCTCCCTTGATGAAGCCGGAATCCCAGCGCCTCATGTTCGCCAACAACGGGCTGGACACGAAGGATTCGGTCACGCCCCAGCGGGCGTGCTCGCTATCGAAGATGCCTGCGAACCCCGCGTACTGCACGTCGGGATCGGCGGCGGCGATGTCGTAGATAAGCCCGTTGGCGCCCTGCAAACGAGGCGTCTGGACGTAGCCCGGCAGGTAGTTGATGAAACCGCCTTCCAGGCGAAGCTGCGCACCCGTGCGAATGACGGCATTGTTCTGGAAGGCTATCGTGCCCGCATTGATCATCAGCTGCTGGATGTCACGCGGTACATTGCTGACGTAACCGGCCACGTTCAGTACCGGGCTTCCCACCCAATCCAGGCCGTCAGGGCGCGTGCCGCTGCGCGACGTGTCGACCGCCACGTTCTTCGCCGTGTAGAGGAAGCTGTTCCGAAGCAGCGGCGAGTTGGCGAGTTCGTTCAGGCCGATACGTGGAATGGTCACCAGCAGCGCGGACATCGGCAGGGTGATGTTGGCAAGCCCGGAGACATCGATGATCGCGCCATCGTCGATGTAGGCATCACGTGAGAACGTCACGTGGCCGGCAGGCACTTCCATCAATGCGCCGCTCTGCATGACGGCATCGAGCCCGACGTCTACCCTGCTGGTCACGAAGGCGGCGTCGGCCGACGGTGACGAGGTCGTGGTTTCACCGTCCTTTTCGGGAAGGACCGTGGTGACCGAGCGACCACCAAAGACGATGGGCTTCGCGGCACCGGTCACGAGGCTGAAGGAAATACTTCCCGGATGGCTGAGGCTGGTGGAACTCACCACCACACCCGCCTGCTCCATCGCATCGCCGATCCACTGAATGCTCCCTCGCCGGGCCTGGACAAGACCTGTATTGATCACGTCCATATGGGGGTCGAACAGCGGCGCGGAAGAAGCTTCGCTCGCCCCCACCGCAAGCGCACCCGTCGAGTTCGACTTTGCGACGAGACCCGGTGCCGCGGCGAGGATTACCTGCCCGTCATCCGCGGTTATCCGGCCATCCTGCTGGACCCCGGTGGCCGCGACGATGACAAAACCATTCTTCGTCGCATTGACAGACGCGCCCGCCTCTACCGTGATCCCACCACGGTGGTCTTCGCTGCGGCCCTCTAACGCCCCACTCACCAGGAAGCCCGCGACCCCTCCATCGAGACCGAGGATGTTCTCGTTGTCCTGCGTGGCGCCAATGCCATTCTTCAGAAAGAACGCATTGCTTTTCTTCACATCGGTACTGAACAAATCCAACGAACTGGCGATCAAAGAATGCGTATCCACCTGCGCACCGCCGCCAAAGATCATGCCGTTGCGGTTGAGCAGATAAACCGTACCCTCCGCCTTGATCTGGCCGAGGATCTCGCTCGGCTTCCCCGACGGATCGTTGACACGGTTCAGCGCGATCCACTGGTTGCTGCCATCGGTCCGCGTACCGCCCGTCTGGTCGAAATGCACGGTCGTATGGCGGCCGACGTTGAACGTCTCCCAGGTCATGATGGCCTTGGGCGCGTTCTGCTTGATCTGCACCGTGGTCTGACCGCTCGCGACGGATTGCGTCGGCGCGTTGGCGTTCTGCCACAGCGAGGGGTCGCTACCGGCGTGGCTGTCGACCTGCAGGCCACCCTTGCCCAGACCGTCGGGCAGGTTGGAGGCCAGCGCCTGGGCGGCGGCCTGGGCGCTCTTCTGCGCACTCATCTGCGCCGCGACGGCCTGCGCGGCGGCATCGAGGTTGGCGATCGACTGTTGCACGCGTTGCTGCAGCATCACGTTGCCGGGCGTGAAGACGTTGCCGCCGTTACCCGCCGCGCCACCGCCTGGCGAAGGCGCGGCCGGCTGCGTGGTACCCGGCTGCTTGGTGGCGAACCATCCGGGGCTGAACGCTGGCGGCGTCGCCGCGTGCGCGGCGCCACCGAACAGTGCCAAGGCGATGAACTGGCACATCGCCCGCCGGCGCAGGGCCGGGCGTGGCTTGACCGAATTCGGCTGACGGGTGTCGCTGGGGGTCTTCGTACGAACCATCATGAGAAATCACCGGTCATCGTCGCCACTTCATCATTGAGTTCAGGCAGCGCCGCGAGCTCTTTCAGCTCTTCGTCGCTGAGTTCGCGCAGAACCGACCGGATCGCCAGGCGGCGCCCGTCGTGCAACCACGCGTTGAGCACGCTGGCGATCGCGCGGATCGTCGGCAGCGCGGTGTCGTCCAGTTGCGGCTTGCGGTGACGCAGGCGGTCTTCCACCGCGTAACGCACCCTTGATCCAAGGAAGGCCGAGGATTCGCGAAGCAGCTTTTCCAGTGCCTCGCGAGAGCAGCGGTCCATCAGCACGTCCGCCGCCCTGCCCTGTCGGGCCGCGTACAGCTGCCGCAGCATTTCGGCGAGCGCGTGCATGCAGCTCATGCCACAGGTCCGCGCATCCACCTCGGCGCGCGCACGCGACGGACGCGGCCGTGGTGCGCGGTATTCGGGCAGCGACGAAAGCTCATGATCGGGATACATGGACTGCCTCGCGATGCGGTGTCATTGCGCGGCCGATGCCTGGCCGGCACGGGGATCGAAACGCTGCTCGTAAAGCCTGTCGCCGAACGACTGCGCCGCCGCTTCCAGCTTCACCCGCGATTTCGCGGCGAACGGCTGGCGCGAACCGACGATGTCGCCCATATCGATGTTCTCGTAGGCCGCGATCACTTCCTGGCCCACGCGGTACATCTGCACGTTGCGGGCGGTGCAGGCATCCACCTGCCCCTTCGCCGCGTCGAGTTCCCTGGCAAGCCGCGCGCGCTCGGCTTCCGCCGTGCGCAGCGCGACCGCGGACGCATCCATGTCTGCCTTGCCTCGTTGCAGGCTGGCCTCCGCCGCCTCGCGACGCTGCCGCTCCGTGGCCAATGCTCGGCTCGCTTCCGGCGACACGGCCGACGAAGACTTCGCCCCTGCGCGCGCCGTCTCGGCTTCCTTCTTCGCGTCGTCGCGCTCCTTCTCCAGTGCGGCCTTCTCGGCGGCCCACTGCGATTGCTGCGCCTGGAGCTCCTGCAGTTGCGTGCGCGTCTCGCGCAGCTGGTCGCGCATGCGGCTTTCCAGGCTGGCGGTCTGTGAGAACGCCTGCGGCAGCACGGCGAACAGCGCGATGGCGATGAGGGTGCGTTTCATGTCGCCTCCTTAGAACCGGGCATTCATTTCGAGCTGGAAGACGTCGATCGACAGCGGCGGCCCGAACACTTCCTTCGCGTTGAAGTAGCGCGCGCTCAGCCAGGCGTACGGCGAGATGCCGTAGCTGCCGCCGAGGATGAAGCCCTTGGCATTGGTGCCACCGAGGTGGAAGTCCGTATCGGTCAGGCCGTCGAGGGTGGCATCCGGTTGCAGGTATTTGTAGGCCAGGGCCACGTTCCATTCGCCGGCCGCATGCGGATTCACATCGCCGAGGGTGGCGCGCACCATCCAACCCACCGGGCCGCTCTTGTAGGTGTTCTCACTGAAATCGCCGGCACCGAAATTGTTGACCAGGCGGTTCAGCCCGACGCCCGGACGGAACGCGTCCGCGCGGTGGTAAGCCATGTTGCGGATGTAGTCGGCCTCGAGACGCAGCGGCGTATCGGCTACCTTCATGTCCAGCTGCGTGTTCACGTCGGCCACGTGGTAGTCATAGACCAGGCCCACGAATTGCGGCTGGGCGTAGCTGCTGGGCGAGTTCGGGTCCGGCACGATATCGCGGATCAGGAACAGCGAATTGCCCTTCTGCATGAAGGCCGAGCGCGTGGCGTCGGTGTCGCAGAAGTTCACGCCGAGGTAGATCGAGCACGGCGACGACAGCTCGCCGCGCATATGGTCGAAGCGGTAGTAGGCGAGCGCCAGCTTCCACTGCGTATCCTCGTTGAAGCGCCATGTGCCGCCGAGCTGCGCACCCGTCATCCACTTGTCCCGGCTCGCGTTCTTGATGCCCTGCTGCGAGGGGAAGTCGTCGGCCTGGTACTCGATCGGGAACATGCCGACGTTGGCGAACGCGCCGATCTCGTCGGTCACCGGTACGTTGAACTTGCCGACGATGCCGTCGAAGTTCAGGTCGTTGGAGTAGACCAGGTCGGTGCTCATGAAGGGGTTGGGCATGCGTCCGCCGATCACCTGCGCCCAGTCGGTCGGCTTCCATGCCAGCCAGGCCTGGTCGAGCCAGAGGTCCTTCTTGGCCAGGCCGCCGCCGAGGGTCTGCGTGGTGGAGACCGGATTGTTGTCGTTGCCCGTCCCGATGCGGATACCCGCGGTCACGTCGTTGCCCAGGTCGACGTTCACGCCCAGCCGTGCACGGATGCGCAACGAGTTGGTGCGGTTCTCCAGGGTGTTCAGCAACGGCGGCGGATTCGCGCCGTTGAGATCGTAGGGACCGGTACGGTTCAGTTGCGCGAAGTCGACGACCGGATAGGCGTTGCCCTTGTCGTAGTAGTGGAACTCATCGCGCACGCGCATATCGCCGGACCAGCTGATCCGGTCGAGCCACTCCGGCAACTTGCCCGGCTCGGCCCAATGCTCCGTCCTGGCCTGTGCGACCACTTCCTGGCGCAGTTCGTCCTTGATCTGGTTGCGTACCACTTCCGGTACGTAGGTGACGCGCACCTGGCCCGGCGCGGCCGGCGCGGCGTTGGCCGTACCCACCAGCTTCTGTGCCTGGGCGGCTTCGGCGTTCGCCTGCGCGATGAGGCCGTCCGCGTCCGACTGTGTCAGCACGCCACGTTTCACCAGCAAGCGGACGAGGTTGATCGTGGCGTTATCCGAGGGCGCGCTTTGCGCGTGCGCCGAGCCTGCGAAGATCGCCAGACCGATGGCGGCGGCCAAGATGGCGCGCGCGGGGCGGTGGCGGGCCTTTCCGATGGTCATGCGAACTCTCCGGATGGAATGGGCGGTGCTCATGCGGGACGCTTCCCGCGGATGGCCACGCGTAAGGGGAAATGCAGGGACGAGGGTGGCACGACGTCGACGCGCGGCATCGCGCGCAAGGCGTCGAGCAAGGCCTCGTCCGTTTTCGTGTTGCCGCTGGAACCGACCAGTTCGGCGCGGGTGAGGCGCCCGCCGGCATCGAGCCAGATATCGGCGCGCACGTCGAAAACGAGGCGATTGACCCGTTCGTCGCGCTGCACCGCCTGCTGGATCGCATAACCCAGGTACTGGTCGTAGCTTCCGGTGCCCGTGCCAGTGCCGCCGCCGGAACCGACCATGCCGCCACCATCGCCGGCACCGATGTTGAAGGCGTCGGTGCCGGCCTGGGCATCGCCGTTGATCGTCACGTTCTTCGCGACGTCGTCGCTCGGCTTGGGCGCATCCACCGGCTTCTCCGGCTGGTCCTGTGGCTTATCGTCGACGGGCTTCATCTCGTCTTCGACCTTCTTCGGCTCCGGTGGCTTTTCCTTCGGCGGCGGTGGCGGCGGTGGCAAGGGGGTGATCGTGGCGATGCGTGGCGCCTCGCGCCGCACGCCGACGCTGCTGGAGGCGAAATGCCAGACCAGCGCGCCGAGCAGCAGGATGGCCACCAGGCCGACCGCGGGACCGATCCAGCGGCGGCGTTGGCGACGATGTGATGGGGACGAGGTCACGCGCTCATCCCTTCGGCGACTTGCCGGTGACCAGGCCGACCTGCGGCAGGTCCACGCGACGCAGCAGGTCGAGGATGTCCATCACCTTCTGGTACTGGACCGTGGCATCGCCCTTCACCACCACCGGGAAATCCGGCGTGATCGCCTTCAGCGAACGCAGGCGCTGCTCCAGTTCGTCGATCGTCACCGGGTAGGCATCGAGGAAGATCTGGCCCGTATCGGAAATGGTGATGGCCTTGGTCTGCGGTTTGGCCATGCTTACTGCCGCGCTGGCCTTGGGCAGGTTCACCTTGATGCCCTGCACCGACGCGGTGGTCATGATGATGAAGATGACGAGCAACACGTACGCCAGGTCGAGCATCGGCGTGATGTTGATGTCGTCGTACGGCTTGTCGTCGTCTTGCGCGCGCATGATCCGATCCTCAGGCCGCGACGGCCGACGGTTGGTTGACGCGCTGCTGCTCGGCGAGGCGCGTCACGAACTCGTCCACGAACACCTGCATGTTCGCGGTGACGTTCTTGTTGCGGATCAGCAGGTAGTTGTAGCCGAACAGTGCCGGGATCGCGACGAACAGGCCGGCCACCGTGGCGAGCAGCGCCGCGGCGATGCCCGGCGCAATGGCGTTGACGTTGACGTCGCCCGCCGCGGCGATCGCCGCGAAGGTGATCATCACGCCGACCACGGTGCCGAGCAGGCCCAGGAAGGGGCCGCCGGAGATCGCGATGGTGAGAAGCACCATCGACTTGGACAGGGCCTGGTTCTCGCGGACCAGCACCGAATCCATGGTGGCGCGGATCGCCTCGATGGACTCCGACGCGATGTGGTCCTGGCCGTCCTCGTCGCGACGGTTCCACACTTCGGCGGCACCGACTTTGTAGAGACGATAGAGCGAGGCATCCTGCAACCGCGACGCGGTGGCATCGCGCGACAGCGCGAGGATGTTACGGCCCTGCTGGCGGAAGGCGTCGAGGAAATCCTCGTTGGCGCGGGTCACCTTGTTGACATAGGCCGCACGCTGCCACATGACCACCCAGGAGATCGCCGCCATGACCAGCAGGATGCCGATCACCACCCAGGCATCGGCGGTCACCGATTTCACGATGATGCCGAAATAGCCGAAGCCCACGCCGGACTGTTTCTCGTCGGCGCCGTAGGTGAGCAACTTCGATTCGGCACCCTGGGTCTGCGCGTCGACCGCGATGGCGACAGCGGGACGGGCGATCCGCGAGAGGCGCACTTCATCCATCAGGCCGGCGAACGGCACGAAGGACTCGGCCTGGCCGGCGACGTCGCCACCGAGCGTGGCCTGGCTGGTCATCGCGGGGAGCTTCGTTTCCAGCTTCGCGTAAGGCTTGCCGTCGACATACAGTTCGACATCGCTGCCCGTGGCGGTGACGGCGACATGCACCCATGCGGCGGCCTTGAGCGGATCACCGGCGGTGCTGGTGGCGTCGTTCACCTGGACGAAGGGCACGCCGTTGTCGAGCCCGACCAGCAGCTTCTGCTCGCCCTGGCGGCGTGCGTAGATCAGGGTGCGGCCAGCTGCCTGCGTGTCGGGCTTGATCCAGGCGCTGAACGTGAAACTGCCGCCCTCGGCGACATTCATCGAGACGCTGCCCGGCAAGGTGACGACCTTGGAACCGTCGAAACGCGCGGCCTTGCCGATGATGCCGTCGGCGGTGAGGATATCGTTCCCCACGGCGTTGTTCGCGTAGGCGGTGGCGTCCTGTGGCGGCGTACCCGCGGCTTCCTCGAAGTGGTAGACGGCGGCGTAATCGGCGTCGAACACGGCGCCGGCCTTCTCGGCGCCCTGCGCCTTGGGATTGCCGTAGTACATCCAGACCTGCTGCTGGCTGTCCGCGCCGAGCTGCGGCACGTCCACCCAGACCAGGGCCACGCCCAGCACCGGGTCGAAGCTCTCGACCTGATAGTTCAGCGGGGTCTTGTCATCGGCCGCGACGAAGCGGACGTCGGCGCCGGTCTCGGAGACGCCGTCGAAAGTGAAATTACCCGAGTGCAGGCGCACCAGCAGCGGCGTGCGGCCGGCGGCGGCCGTCACGTTGCCGCCCTTGGCCGTCGTGTCGATGGTGATCGCCTTGCGGAAGGCGAAGTCCTGGTTCCACCACGAGGCGTCGGCGTAAGCAGCCGGCACCCAGCCGAGGAGAAGCAAGCAGGTCAGGAACAAGAGTCGAGTCACGGTGATACCCCTGGATGTCTGTGGTCCGACCTGCCGGTCAGAGATCCGCTTTGAGTGAGAAATGAATGCGAGTGTCGTGTGCGCGCGTCGCCTGCCCGTCCTTGAACGGATAGGCCACCTCGAACGCGCCGGTGGCGATGTTGAAAATCTGGAAGCGTGTGCCCAAGCCGGCGCTGGACAAGTCGTAGCTGTTCACGCGCGTGCTGCCGGCCGACGGGTTGGCCGGGTCGACGAGGCTGGGCAGCGCGTTCATCAGCACGAGGTGCGCGGCGTCGACGAAGGCGTGGAAGCGCCAGTCGTTCACCCATGCACCGAGGTGCGCGGCGATCGACGGCGTACGCAGTTCGATGGAGCCGGTGACGCCGTGGTCGGCGGTCTGCTCGGCTTCCAGGTAACCGCGCACGCTGCTCTGTCCGCCCGCGGCATACTGTTCGCTGGAGATCAACGACGAGTTCGACAGCTGCATGCCCAGACGACCGGCAAGAGCGAACCCGTTGGCGAAATTGCGCGTGTGGCCGCCGTCGAACTTCATGTAGAAGAAGTTGGCCCGCGCCTTGTAGCGCTGGTTGTCGAACTCCGCCGCGTTGCTGCCGCCGGCACGGAAACCGAGGGTGCCGCCGATCGCGATGGTGCTGATCGAGGTTTCGCCGATCGACTGGCCCTGGTACGTGACGTTGAGCGGGATGTACGTGATCGGCGCCTTCGAGGTCTGGCCCGAGAGGCTGATGTTCTGGTCGAAGTGCTTGCGGGTGAGGCCCATCGACAGCGATTGCGAGTACTCGCCGTGCGTCGGCAACGTGCGGATGAAACTGAAGCCCACCGCGTTGCCCTTGCCCAGCACCGTCGTGCCACCGACGGCATTGGCATTGCTGTTGGACTTATAGCCCGAGGCCAGCACGCTCCAGTCGCCGCCGAGCGGAATCAGGTAGGAACCGGCCCAAACCTCGGCCGCGTTCCGATCCTGCGGCGCGACGATATAGGTAAGCGAAGCCGCGTGGCCGTCCTGGAACAGGTTGTCGTCGCGCACGCTGGCCACAGTGCGCAGTTCCGGTGTGTTGACGCTGTGGTCGTTGTTCACTTCCAGGCTCGCGTGCCACGGCGAGTTGTCGGTGACCTTGAGGGTCACGTCCATCGTCTGCGGCAGCTTGCCGGGCGTGAGCACGGGCACCACCTGGCTACCGCCGCGGCGGTTGACGTCGGTGAGCTGCTGCTGGGCCTGGGTGAAGTTCGGTACCTCGCCCTCGCGCAAGGCGGGGACCGCGTCACGGATGTCCTTGGGCGAACGGTAGGTCGCGCCTTCGACGCGTACGCGACCGATCACGTTCTCGGTCACCTGGAAGCGGATCACCCCACCCTTGACCTGCTGCGGCGGAAGGTCGACCACCACCGACTGGAAGCCATGCGCCTGGTAGGCCTTCTGCAAGGCCTCGCGTGCGGCGCCGACGTCGTTCATCGACTTGCCCGGCCCCAGGAACGGATAGACCGCCGTCTCGATATCCAGTGGTTGCAGCGTCGTGTTGCCATCGACGACGTATTCGTTGACGTCGAACGAAGTCGGTGCGTCCTGGGCGCCCGCGTCCACCGCCAGTCCCAGCGAGATGGCCAGCGCGAACGCGTTGGCGTGCCAAGGGCTCGCGATACGCATCATGCGTTCACCCGTACTGCTCGTGTAGCCACGCGGACTTTCCCCTGATGTTCCCGTTTGCCCACAAGACGCGTGGGCAGCGGTGGCACTGAACCGCTGTCACGAAAAATTCATGGGCCGGCGGCGCCGGCCCGGGACTGGGTCAGCTCAGCAGTACCCAGCCGCCGGGAAGGTGCGTCGCATGTGCGCCGTAGGCGTCCTGGATGAGCGTGGCGACGTCGGCCATCTGGTCGAGCGTGAAGCGCGCATGCACGCGCCGCTCGCCGAGCGCACGGTCGGTGATGACGATGCGGCCGGGACGATAGCGATTGATGTCCGCGACGACATCCGCCAACGGCTGGTTGTCGTAGATCAGCACGCGCTGGCGCCAGGCCAGCGCGGTATCCGGGTTGACCGCCACGGCGGGAGCCATGCCGCGATCGTCGAAAGCCACTTGCTGGGCCGGCTTCACCTCGGTCCTCGCCGCGCCCAGCGTGAGCACCGCGTGCCCGTCGAGGCACGTCACCGCGGCGTCGCGGTCGAGGCAGCGTACGGCGAACGACGTGCCCGGCGTGGAGGTCAGGGTCGCGTCGGCCAGTTCGACGACGAAAGGCGACGTGCGCGAGGCATCGACGCGGACCACGGCCTCGCCACTGCGCAGGCGCATGCCCGTGACGGCCTTGCCGCTGCCACGCAGCCCGATATCGGTCGCCGTGTTCATTTCCACCGTGACGCCCTGCACTATCTCGACGCTGCGCTGCTCGCCGACCGCTGTGCGCAGCCGCGAGCCATCCGCCGCGCCGGGCAGGAGGTCCGTGCCATAGCGCCCGATCAGCACGGCGGCGACCGACGCGCTGACCGCCGTGGCGAGGAACATCCGCCGGCTCATGCGTACGCCATGGCGAGGCGTCGGTGGCTGGCCTCGATCCATGCGCTCCGCCCGCTGCGCGATGGCGGGGCCCAGGTCCTCCCACATGCGCCGCGTGCGGGCGAAGGCGGCCGCATGCTGCTCGTTCGCGAGGCACCAGCGCCTGAACGCCTCGCCGTCTTCACGGGTGGCTGTTCCCGAGGTCAGGTGGACGAGCCAGGCCCGGGCCTGGCGCTCGCTTTCATGGATGCTGGTCGTTCCCATATCGCTCAAGACGGATCTCCGGCGCCCGGACCGAACCGCTGAACGGATTTGCGTCCCACTTTTGTGGCACAAGTCTCAAGTGCCTTCTTCAATTCCTTGCCCACCATGCGCACCGAGATGCCGTGGCGGGCCGCGATGGCCGCCTGCGGCTGCTCGTCTACCCGCGCCGCGATGAGGATCTCGCGCTGGCGGCGGGTGAGCATGTCCAGCGCCTCGCCCAGGGCGGCAAGATCCTGCCGCGAGGCGAGTACGGTAGGCGGGTCGAGTTGATCGTCCGCGCCATGCACCAGCTCGTCGATCTCCTCTCCCGTCAGCAGGCGGCTGGACGAACGATGGTGATCGGCCGCCATGTTCAGCGCCATGCGGAACAGGTAACCCGTGGGATGCGTCGCGCGCTCCACGTTGGGATCGAGTCGCTCCACGCGCAGATAGGTTTCCTGGAGCACGTCGTCCACCAGGTCATCCGACCGCAGGCGGCGCCGCAGCCGGCGACGGAAGTCCTCGTAATTGTCGAGGAACAGCCCGAGCAGCGAGGTCTCCATCGTCAGCCCTCCGTGGCGCGGTGCGCCCGGCAAGCGCCGTCGGCGTCGACCGAGGGTGTCAGCAGGACCGTCACGGGGCTGGATCGATGAACATCCGCCGGCAGACGCAATGAGCGAAGGGTGGCGAGCACCCTGTCGTCACGCCGCGGATCGTCGGAGGCGGCCAACGCCGCCACGTCGGTCACGCCACCGCCATCGCCGATCCACAACTGCATGGCCAACCGGAACCCACCTGGCCGCGTGTCCTCGTGCGCGCACAAGGCTCGCTCCACCGCCACCTGCACGGCACGTGCGGACCGCTCGTCGAGCATGTCGCCAGCAGGACCGGCGTCGTGACCCGGCGTGACGCCCTCGTCCTCCGGGGCCTGGCTGGATGCGGTGACGGTGAAGGCGTTCATCGAGGAAAAGTGCGCTCCGAGTCCCGTGCCCACGAGCAGGATGCGCAATGCGTCGCGCGGTGCGGCCATGCCGTGGAGCCCCTGCGATCGCTTATCCGCGACGAGGCCGTCGTCGAACAGCACGGCGATACCCGTGTTCTCGCTGAAAGCGCGTAACGCGGTGGCGAGCGCTTGAGCGTCGATGTCGAAGCGCGTGGGCGCATGCGTTTCTTCCGACCCCTGTGGCTGTCCCGCGTTGGTGCGCACCTGCGCCGCCGACCATGGCGACGAAAGCAGGGCCATGCACGCGACAAGCGCGAGGACGCTGCGTGCCACGGTCATTCCTCACGCATGAGCGGACGGGACGGGAACTCGTCTCCGGGTGAAGGCTAGGCGCGCCAAATGACACAACGACGCTATTTCAGTGACAGGATTAATGACCGTCGCGTGACACCGCCCGATTCGCTTACTGGTGCAACCGGTTACGTGCTATCTGGTGTGGACGGCCAGACGGAGGGAATCATCATGCGTATTCGGCAAGTACTCGCCATGGGCCTGGCTGTCGCGACGCCCTGCGCCATGGCGCAATCGGTCGTGGACCTGCCAGGCGTGCACGCCGCCGCGAACGCGGGCTGCGTCGAACCCGCCGATGCGGCGTCGACGGGACTTTCCTATGCCTGCCTGAGCCGCCTGATGGCAGCCGACGGGGTGCCGGCCGGCACGCCCGCCATCGATGCCGGGGTGGGCCGGCGACCCACCAATACGCTGGGCCTCTATAACGCCGCCGGCCTGCAACATCGCATGGGTCCGAACCTGGGAGTGTCGGTGCAGCCGTATCGGCCGAAGCTCAGCTATCCCACGCCGCTGGTCGGCCCGGCGCGTTAGCCGGGCCGAGGGGTCGTTTCAGGGCTTGCCGAGCGGCAGGGTCGTGGCGGGTTCGCCACTGCCCAGCTTCGCATCGGCGCGCACGGGACGCAGCGATTCGAACTTCCGCTGGTACTCGTCCGTCACCTGCTTGGCTTCCTCGCCGTTGCTGATGACGCGCGGCGTGATCAGCACGATCAGTTCGGTGCGATCGCGGCCACGGGTCGTCTGACCGAACAACCGGCCGAAAATAGGGATTCGATTCAGGCCCGGAATGCCCGTGTCGGTGACACCTTCCTGCTGCTTGATGAGTCCGCCGAGCAAGACCGTCTGCCCGCTCTGGACGGCCACCTGGGTGGCGACCTCGCGCTGCTGGATCGGGAAGTTACCGGTGGTCGCGTCCTTCTGGCCGGGCGCGCTCACCACCTGGTTGATGTTCATATAGACCAGGCCGCCCGGGTTCACGCGCGGGCGCACGTTGAGGATCACACCGGTGTCCTTGTACTCCACCTGGCCGATCGTGTTGTCGGTGTTGGCACTGGTGTTGACGAAAGTCTGCGTGATCGGGATCTGGTCGCCGACCTGGATGTGCGCCTTCTGGTTGTTCAACACCACCAGCGAGGGAGCCGACAAGGTCTTCGTGTTGCCACTGGTCTCCATCGCCCGCAGCGCGACGGCGAGGTTGTTGTTGACGAACGAGTAGAAGAAGCTGTCGGTAGTCGGGTTGTAGACGTTCCCGCCGTTGCCCAGCGCCCATTGCTGTTTATTGCCGGGCTGGCCCACCGACCCGTTGGTGCCGCCGACCAGGCCTTCCAGGTACCACTGCACGCCGAACTGGAAATCGCCGGTCAACGCCACCTCGAGGATGCGGGTCTCGATCTGCACCTGCAACGGCACGGCATCCAGGCGCTTGATCGCCTGCTCGATCTCCGTCCACTGCGACGGACGGCAACGCACCATCAGCTGGTTGTTCGCATCCACCGAGGTGATGCGCACGCCTTCGTCCGTCGTGACCGGCCCGTTGCGCTGGCGGCGCGACGAGGTGTCGTCGTCACCGAACCCGCTTCCGGCAAAACCGCTGCCCGATCCGAACGACGAGCCGCCACTCATGCCGGACGACGAGCCGTTGAGCCCGCTGTTGTTGTTCGTGGTGTTGAGCAAGCCTGAATTCGACGACGAGCTGTTGCCGAAACCGCCCGTGGTGCTACCGAGGCCCGAGCCGCCACGATTGCCGAGGTCGCTGTCGCCGCCGCCGAGTGTGCCGGAACTCAGACCCGGCCCGACCTTGCCGCCGCGATCGCTGGAGCCGCCACCGCTGGAGCCGCCGCCATAGATGTCCGAGAGGTAATCGGCGAGATCGGCGGCCTGCACGTTGCGCACGTCGTAGACATAGAGCTGCGGCTCGTTGCCGCCGCCCCGGTCGATGCGATCGATCCAGCTCCTCACCTCGTCGAGGTACACGGGCTGGGGGCTGATCACCACGAGGGAATTGGTACGTTCGATGGGGATGAAGCGAAGCATGCCGGCCATCGGCGTGTTGCCCTTCTCACCGAACAGTTTGTCGAGCGTCGGCGTCAGGTCCTTCACTTCCGCGCGTTGCAGGCTGAACACGCCCACCGACATGCCGCGCAGCCAGTCGACGTCGAAGGTCTGCACCGTGCGCTGGTAGTTCTCCAGTTCGGTCGGCGTGCCGGCCATCACCAGCACGTTGCGCGTGGGGTCGGCCAGCAAGGTGGCATCCGGCCGCGCGAACGGCTTGATCAGTTTCTGCATCTCGGTCGCGGAGATGAAACGCAGGGGAAACAGGCGCGCCTGCAGGCCGCCCGGCGGCGCGGTGGCGCCCATGCTCGGCACGAGGTTGCCCGCCACCGCGTCCTTCGCGGGCATGACCACGTAGCGGTCGCCGCTGCGGACCAGGGCATTGCCGGTCCAGGACAACAAGGTCTCCAGGATCGGCAAGGCCTGCTCGCTCGACACCGGCTGCGAGGTGGAGAAGGAGACGTTGCCCTGCACGCCGGGCACGATCGAGTAGTTCTCATGCAGCAGGTCGCCGAGGATGGCTTTCACCACCGACTCGACCGGCTGGTTCTCGAAGTTGAAGGTCACCGTGCCCGCACCCGCGGCCACCGGCTTCGGCTTGGGCAAGCCCACCGCCTTGACGAATTCACCCGTGCCCGTGGTGATATCGGGCTGCGCGGCCGCCGGAACGGGAGGATTGGCGGTGCCTACCGTCAACGGCTTGGGTACCGGCTTCTCCGTGCCGGCCAGCGCTTCGCGCTGGAGCGATCCATCGTCGCGCGGTTGCGGCAGCGTCGAGCATCCGGCAAGCGCTACCGCCAGCGCCATGGCGCCGATCAGAAAACTTCTCAACATGAAACAACGTACTCCCTCGTTGGACACGGCACGATACACCGACGCCTGGTGTGCTGCCGATCCGGCAACTCTAAAGGGAGGGTTCCTACAGCGCCAGCACCCGGCGGCGGACCTGCGTCGCAGGTCCGCGCCGAGGACGTCCACCGGAGGCCTTCCGCCCGGCGAGCGGCGGCGGAAGGCTGTTCAGTCCGTCATTCCACCCATTCGACGTGGAAGCTGCCCTTCTCGTCCAGGCGTTCGAAGGTGTGCGCCCCGAAGTAGTCACGCTGCGCCTGGATCAGGTTCGCTGGCAACGTCTCCGCCCGATAACTGTCGTAGTAGGCGATGGCCGCGGAGAAGCCGGGCACCGGCACACCCACGCGTACCGCCTCGCCCACGACCTCACGCAAGGCCGCCTGGTACTCCTGGGCGATGTCGCGGAAGTACGGATCGAGCAAGAGGTTCTTCAGCGCCCCATCGGTCCGGTAGGCATCGGTGATCTTCTGCAGGAAGCGGGCGCGGATGATGCAGCCGGCACGGAAGATCTTCGCGATCGCGCCGTAGTCGAGGTTCCACTGGTTCTCGTCCGAGGCCGCACGCAGCTGGGCGAAGCCCTGGGCGTAGGAGATGATCTTGCTCATGTAAAGAGCGCGCCGCACCGACTCGACAAAGGCCTTGCGGTCACCGTGGAACGCCTCCGTTTTCGGGCCGGCCAGCCGCTTGCTGGCCTCGACCCGCTCATCCTTCATAGACGACAAGATGCGGGCGAAGACCGACTCGGTAATCAGGGTGAGCGGGACGCCGAGGTCGAGCGCACTCTGGCTGGTCCACTTGCCGGTGCCTTTCTGCGCGGCGCGGTCGAGGATCACGTCCACCAGCATCTTTCCGCTCTTGTCGTCCTTCTTGCTGAAAATCTTCGAGGTGATCTCGATGAGGAAACTGTCCAGTTCGCCCTCGTTCCATTCACGGTAGACGTCGGCCAGTTCCTCGTTCGAGAGGCCCACGACATGCTTCAGCACGGCATAGCTTTCCGCGATGAGCTGCATGTCGCCGTACTCGATGCCGTTGTGCACCATTTTCACGTAGTGACCCGCGCCACCCGGGCCGATGTAGACGACGCAAGGTTCGCCGTCGGGCGCCTTGGCCGCGATCTCGGTCAGGATGGGAGCGACCAGGTCGTAGGCGTCGCGCGGACCGCCGGGCATGATCGACGGTCCCTTCAAGGCGCCTTCTTCGCCACCCGAGACGCCGGTGCCGATGAAATGCAATCCGTCCTTGGCCAATTCCTCGCCCCGGCGCACGGTGTCCTTGTAATACGTGTTGCCGCCATCGATCAGGATGTCGCCCTTATCCAGCAAGGGACGCAATTGTTCGATCACGGCGTCGGTGCCCTTGCCCGCCTGCACCATGAGCAGGATGCGGCGCGGTTTTTCGAGCGAGTCGACGAAATCCTCCAAGGTGTAGCTGGGCACCAGCTTCTTTCCCGGGCTCTGGGCCATGACCTCGTCGGTCTTTTCCCTGCTCCGGTTGAAGATGGACACCGCATGACCACGACTCTCGATGTTCCAGGCGAGGTTGCGGCCCATCACGGCCATGCCGATGACACCGATCTTCTGCTTGCTCACGTTGAATTCTCCGGGCGCGCGGGGTTTCGAGGTACATGAGGATGAACGATTTCCGATCAAAGCCTCGTACACGGTGCCAATGCTTGCAAGAATCGGGTGCAGGGGATGAAGACCCGCCGGACGGCCCCGGGGGGATTGGACCAAAGGGCAACCACGGGCCGGCGCGGCGCTCGGCTATCATGGGCGGCGAACCGGCGGCGGGACCGTCCGGATGGAATCGATGACGCATGAACCAGGTGAAGTCGCACTCGCGCGACAAACGTGTCGCCTCCGCCCGAGAGGCACTGGCCGGTCTGGTCGCCGACGGACAGACCGTCGCCGTAGGCGGTTTCGGCCTCTGCGGTATTCCCGAACTCCTGATCGAGGCGCTGCGCGATTCGGGCGTCACCGGCCTCACCGCGGTCTCCAACAACGCCGGCATCGACGGCGTGGGCCTGGGGCTGCTGTTGCAGACCCGCCAGATCCGCAAGATGGTTTCGTCCTATGTCGGCGAGAACAAGGAATTCGAGCGGCAGTTCCTGGCCGGCGAGCTCGAAGTGGAGTTCACCCCGCAGGGCACGCTCGCCGAGAAGCTGCGTGCCGGTGGCGCGGGCATCCCCGCCTTCTTCACCCGCACCGGCTACGGCACCCAGGTGGCCGAAGGCAAGGAAGTGCGCGAGTTCGACGGCAACATGTACGTGATGGAACGTTCGATCGTCGCCGACGTGGCGCTGGTCAAGGCGTGGAAGGCGGACCCTTCTGGCAACCTCGTCTATCGCAAGACCGCACGCAACTTCAATCCCATGGTCGCCACCGCCGGCAAGGTGTGCATCGCGGAAGTGGAGATCATGGTGGAAGTGGGCGAACTCGACCCGGACCAGGTCCACACGCCTGGCATCTATGTCGACCGCATCGTGCACAATCCCGCGCCGTCCAAGCGCATCGAACAGCGCACCGTGCGCGCCTGAAGGAGAAGACTATGGCCTGGACCCGTGAACAGATGGCGCAGCGCGCCGCCCTGGAACTCTCCGACGGCGATTACGTGAACCTCGGCATCGGTTTGCCCACGCTGGTGGCCAACCACCTGCCCGACGGCGTCGATGTCTGGCTGCAATCCGAAAATGGCCTGCTCGGCATCGGCCCCTTCCCCACCGAGGACGAAGTGGACGCCGATCTGATCAACGCCGGCAAGCAGACGGTGACCGCTCGCGCCGGCTCATCGTTCTTCTCCAGCGCCGATTCGTTCGCGATGATTCGCGGCGGCCACGTGGATATCTCCATCCTGGGCGCGATGCAGGTGACCTGCGAGGGCGACATCGCCAACTGGATGGTGCCCGGCAAGATGGTCAAGGGCATGGGCGGGGCCATGGATCTCGTCGCCGGCGTGAAGCGCGTCGTCGTGGTGATGGAACACACCGCGAAAGACGGTTCGCCGAAGATCCTCACCGAATGCACCTTGCCGCTGACCGGCAAGGGCGTGGTCGACCGCATCATCACCGACCTGGCGGTGTTCGACGTGACGCCCGGCGGGCTGGAACTGATCGAGATGGCGCCCGGCGTGGACGAGGCGGCGATCAACGCCGGCACGGGGTGCGGGTTTGTTTCGAAGCTCTGAGGGCATCGCCGACAAGTCGGCTCCCACAAGAAGCAAGAGCATCGCCGACGGGGTCGGCTCCCACCGGGCAACGCCAAGCTGGTGGGAACCGGCCAAGCTGGTGGGAACCGGCCGAGCTGTCGGGAACTGGCCAAGCTGGTGGAAATTGGCCGTACTAGTGGGGACTGGCCGTACTTGTGGGGACTGGCCGTACTTGTGGGAGCCGACCTTGTCGGCGATAGGCGCCCCCTACGCCCGAACACCCACGCCACTTTCCAAACGCCACAAAGAAAGTCGCCCCGCAGGAGACGCCTCAGCATGGGCCTCGGGGGGGAGGTAGGCCAGATGCCGGTAGTTAGCGTCGCTGCGAGGCGAGGGACCTACCGACCCAGGGGGAGGGGTTGGTGGTAGGCCGAGACGAATCATAGATTTCCTAGGAAATTCCGGCCAATATATCTTTCAGCGCCCACTTATTCGAAAAACGACTATGTTCGACCTGCGCCAACTGCGCTATTTCGTCGAGGTGGCTGAGACCCTCAGCTTCACCCAGGCCGCCCAGCGCCTGCACATTTCCCAGCCACCGCTTTCCCAGCAGATCCAGTCACTTGAAGCCGACCTGGGCGTGCGCCTGCTCGACCGCAACCGGCGCCGCGTCGCCCTTACCGAGCCTGGCCGGATCTTCCTGGTCGAAGCCAAGGCGATCCTCGCCCGCGCGGAGAGCGCCCGGACGGTCGTGGCGGAGGCCGCGGCCGGCTTCACAGGTCAACTTCGGCTGGCTTATGCGGTTTCCGTGTCCTTCCATCCCGCCCTGCCGGAAACCTTGCTGCGTTTTTCGCACGCGGCGGCGGGAGTGAGCCTGCACCTCGGCGAGATGCTCACCGGCGCCCAATACGATGCTCTCCTTTCCGGCCAGATCGACGTGGGCCTGCTGCGGGCGCACCCCGAGGGCGTAGCGAATGCCCGCCAGCTGAACGTGGAGGTGATCGACCACGAGCCGCTGGTGATCGCCCTTCCCGCCCGTCACCGCCTGTCGAAGCAGCCCAGCTTGCGCATGGAAGCCCTGGCTGGAGAGCGATTCGTCGCCCCGCCGCGCGCCCAGGCCACGACCCTGACCGACCGGTTGACCCTGCTCGCCAACAAGGCCGGCTTCCGTCCCAACGTCCGACAGGAAGCGCAGCAGATCCCTTCGTTGCTGCCGCTCGTGGCCGCGGGGCTGGGCGTGGCCCTGGTTCCGGCCTCGCTACGCGCGGTCCATCTGGATGGCGTCAGCTTCGTTCCCGTTGACGATCCGGAGGCCTATCTCTTGCTCGCCGTGGCCTCGCGCGTGGACAATACGTCGCCGGTGCTGGAGAGTTTCCTGCGCACCGTCCGCGAGGCCCGGACGAAGCTGGGGCTCGGCTGAAAGACGAATGCTTCCCGGCGCTTGCGTAACGTCGGCCGGATCGTTACAATCCCCTTTTTCCTTGTCCGTAAAGTTTCAGGAGCTGGCCGTGAAGGTGCTTTCCTCTTTGAAGTCCGCGAAGTCGCGTCACCGTGACTGCAAAGTCGTTCGCCGTCGCGGCAAAGTGTTCGTGATCTGCAAGAGCAATCCCCGTTTCAAGGCTCGTCAGCGCTGATCCAGCTGCGACGGGTTTAGAAAGAAAGGCCGCGAAAGCGGCCTTTCTTTTTGGTCCTTGCGGACGGAACGGAATGCTCCTGTGGGAGCCGAGCGCTCTCATGGGAGCCGACCTTGTCGGCGATGGGTGCTCGCCGCGACCTGGCCCGCTGCCGCGGGATCGCCGACAAGGTCGGCTCCCACCAGGTTTCTTCCACCGGACAGGTTTCTTTCACAGTAGATTAGGTTTCTTCCACCGGGTGGGTTTGTTCCACCGGGTGGTTGCCTAGCCGCGTGCCTCGCTCAGGTACGGCGAGTCGGGAATGTCACCGGTGTCTCCCATGAAGACGCAGTTCCGGCCTGCCCGCTTGGCCCGGTAAAGCGCCGCATCGGCCACCACCAGCAGGCGATGCAATTCGAAGCCGCACTGCATCGTGCCGCCGATGCCGAAGCTCGCCGTCACCACCAGGTTCGGACGGATCTGGGTGGCCGAGGTCGCCGCGATCGACAGCCGCAGTTGCTCCGCGCGTGCACGCGCCTGCGCGGGGCTGCAATCGGGCAGCAGTACCGCGAACTCCTCGCCGCCCAGGCGGCCGAATACATCGCAAGCGTGCAAGGCGCGGCGGCAGACATCCACCGCGCGCTTCAGCACTTCGTCGCCGACGGCGTGGCCGTAGGTGTCGTTGACGTTCTTGAAGTGATCGAGATCGAAAAGGATGAGGCATGCCCCGCGATCCGAGCGCGCACCGTAGGCCAATACACGCTCGGCCTGCTCGACGAAATGCTCGCGATTGCAGATGCCGGTGAGGCCGTCGCGGCGCGCCAGTTTCATGAAACGCAACTGCGAGCGGCGCAACCAGAGCACCAGCCAGGCGATGGCGGCCAGCCCGGCAAGCAGGACGAAGATGTACAGGCGGCCAGTCTCGACTTCCTTGCGGTCGAGCGCCCCCGTCAAGCGAAGGATCTCGTTCTGCTTGTTCAGCGCCTCGACCTCGGCCTTGCGCGCGAGCAACTGCTGGTCGACGATCTGGAAGGCCAGGCTGCGCGCGCCCACGTCGTCCAGGTAGGCCTTGTCGGCGACCATGAACTTCTCGTGGTACGCCAGGGCCGCGGCCGCATTGCCCAATTGCTGCTCCACCTGGTAAAGCACGCCATAACCCACCCGGCGCGGATCGGTGAATTCGTCGCGGATCGAACCGGCCACGGCGGACAAGCCGAAGCGGCGCGCGTTGGCCAGGTCGCCCAACTTGAGGTACGCCTGCGCGAGCGTCGCATCGTATTCCGCCAGCAACGCCGGATAATTCAGTGCACGCGCCCGGTCGCGCGTTTCCGCGAGTATCTTCACCGCCTCGGCGGGACGCCCACGGGCGAGATGGAATGCCGCGATGTCCGAGCGCATGCTATCGGCGAAGACCTCGTCGCCCGACGCGTCACAGGTTTCGATCGCGCGCAGGTACATCGGGTCCAGCGTCTCCAGCCGGTTGGCCTCACGACGCGCGCGCAGCAGGTGTTGCGCTCCCTTGCATATCGTTTCGCCCGGCGGCGGGTTCTCCATCATTTCCCGGGCGTATGCCTCGGCCTGCTCGAACTGGCCGGCGGAACTGAGCAACTGCGACGCCTCGCCCAGGCCCTGGAAACGCGCTTTCCGGTCGCGGATGGATGGCATCAGCTCCTGCAACTGGTTCAGCCGCATGAAAGCGTCCTGATAACGGTGGCCGATGCCGAGCAGGTTGATCAGGGTCGCGGTGGCGCGCAGCCGCAAGACGTTGTCGTTGGCGTTATCCGCCACGTCCTCCAGGGCCTTCCTGCCGGCTTCGTAATCGCCTATCCAGGTGGCCCGCCAGCCTTGAAGGAAACGCAACTTCCACCGCTCGGCAGGCGCGAGTTTCGCTTCGAATCGCGCAAGGTCGTCGATCAGGTGGCCGAACGCGACGAAATCGGTGACCTTGATCGTGTCGGCGCGCGCGAGGACCGCCTCGGGCGACGAAGGATTTCCGGCGTTCTCCGGTGCCGCATGCACCACTGCGACGAACACCAGCAGGCAAGCCGCCAGTGTCGCGAGCGCATGCCGCAGGCGCTTCACGGCTTCAGCGGTGCGTGCCCGTGGGCGGCATGTAAGCGACCGTGTCGTCCGGCTCGCCGTCTCCATCCTCATCCTCGCCATCGAGCGGATCCTCCTGTTCCTCATGCTCGGGGGCTATCGGCATCTGCGTGGAAAAATACGCGCGCTGGCCGAGCAGCAACCGAACGGCATCGCCATCCTTCGCACTGAACGCATCACGAAGATCACCGTCGTCGACACCGGCATCCCGCAAGGCGGCATCGACGGCGTCCGTCGAAGCGTGCCGCAACGACGCGTCGCTCCCGACGCGCGCGAGAAACTCGATGACCTTCCCCATGCTTCCCGTTCCCCGGCCCAGGGATGTCACCCCCCGGCCCTCACGGCGATCCTCCCCTCGAGGTCACTCGCGGATCGGATCATAGCCCCATGCGCCACGGCGGAGTAGTAGGCCACCTGGCTTGGGCCAAAGGAAATGTGACGCAGGATCAGATACCTGGCGTGACAGGCAATGTTTTCGCGCGATCAGTCCGCCAGTTGCACGATGCACTCGATACCCTGTCGCGCCATCTTCGCGTAGGGACACAGGCGTTCGGTGTTGCGAACCAGGGCCTCCGCGATGTGACGTGCCACGCCAGGCAAGGCGATGCGTATGTGGGCGACGAGCGTGAACAACCCATCGGCCGGATCGCGACCGAAGGTCACGGCGGCGGTCACCGCCGCGTCGGCGGGAACGGCGATGCGCTCGCGCATCGCCAACAGGCAGAGCGCTCCATGGAAGCAGGCGGCGAAACCCGCCGCGAACAGTTGTTCCGGATTGCTTCCTCCCCCGGGACCACCCATCTCCGGCGGCAGGCGCAGGGACACGTCGAGATTGCCGTCGCTGGAGCGAGCGGCACCCGAAGCGCGGCCATGCGACGCCTCGCCGCCGGTCACCGTGACAGTGCCCGTGTACAACGGAGCGAAATCGTCTCCGTCGTACCGGTCGAGGAACGAGACCGGCGGTGGCGTCGGTTTCACGATGGACCTGTCGATTCAGGCCGCGGAAGCGAAGCTGGCGTACTGGGACGACTTCAGCCAGGCATGGAAATCGATCTTGCCCAGCGTCGCGTCCGGCCCCGGCAACAAGCTGTCGTCGGCCAGCACGGCACCGAAATACGGCGCCTTGGCGTCGCCGACCACGTGGTGCGGATCGTTGACGATCGACAGGAACCGGCCGACCAGGTCGGACATGCGCACCTTGTCAGGCCCCGCGATCTCGACCACGCCGTTGGCGGGCTTGCCCAGCACGGTCCTCACCACGGCATCGGCCACGTCGTCCGAAGCGATGGGCTGGATGTAGCCCGTCGACAAGGTGATGGTGTCGCCGCCGGCGGCCGACTTCGCGATACCGGCCAGGAACTCGAAGAACTGCGTGGAATGGATGATGGTGTACGGTACGCCCGATTCGCGCACGATCGTCTCCTGCGCGACCTTCGCGCGCATGTAGCCGCTGCCGGCGGCCGCGACGCGGTCGGTGCCGACGATCGACAAGGCCACGTGGTGGGCGATGCCCGCGCGCCGCTCCGCCGCGGCGAGGTTACGGCCGGAGGTCTGGAAGAAATCCAGTACCGCCTTGTCTTCGAACGAGGGGGAATTGGCCAGGTCGATGACCGTGTCGACGCCGGCCATGGCCTCGTCCAGTCCTTCGCCGGTGAGCGTATTCACGCCTGACGAGGGCGATGCGGCGATCGCCTCGTGGCCCTTTGCGCGCAGGCGCTGCACGACCTTGCTGCCGATGAGGCCGGAGCCGCCGATGACCAGGAATTTCATGATGGGATACCTATCTTGCTTTGGACGTGACTGGATCGTAGGAGCCGGGCGTCGACACCGGTAGGATCGCGCGCGGGATCACGGTGTTGCCGTCGATGCACCAATCGGCAACGTGCTGCCACACTCCAGGTCCAGCGCGCGAATGGCGGGAACCATGAAGTCGATGAATACGCGGATGCGCGAAGGCAACTGTTGCCGGCTCTGGTAACAGATGTAGTGGCCGCGGTCGTCGGGTGCGTACCGCGGCAGGCAAGCGACGAGGCGCCCGGCCCGGAGGTGCGCGCATACCTGGTACCCCGCGAGCTGGGCGATCCCCCTGCCATCCAGCACCGCCTGCAACACCAGGTCGGGATCGTTGAAGGCGTCCATCGCCGGCGGCAGGGTCTTGTACGACCTGCCATCGACCTTGAATTCCCATTCGTCGACGCGGCCCGAGGCCAGCCGGAAATGGATGGCGCGATGCGCGGCGAGATCCTCGATCTTCTCGATGGCGCCATGAGCGAGCAGGTAGTCCGGCGTGGCGCACACGAACGTCTGCATGGGGACGACCTGCCGGGCGATGACCTGGCTGTCCTCCAGCCGTCCGTTGCGGAACGACACGTCCACGCGGTCGGCGGTGAAGTCGACGGGGTGGTCGTCCAGGACCAGGTCGACCGCGATCTCCGGGAACGTGTCGCGGAAGCGCTTCAACAGCGGTGCCACCACGTTGCGGCCAAAACCGACGGGCGCGCCGATGCACAGGCGTCCGCGCGGAGGCCCGTCGCGAAGCTCGCGCATGTCGTCCAGCGCCTGGGCGATGCGTTCCACGCCGGGGTGACAGTTCTCGAAGAAGATCTCGCCTTCCCGCGTGAGCGCGGTGCTGCGAGTGGTTCGGGAAAACAGCCGCGCGCCCACTTGCTGTTCGAGCTTCTGCACGCTGCGGCTCACGGCGGAGCGACCGATGCCGAGGCGATCGGCGGCCCTGGCGAAACTGCCCTCGGACACCACGGCGATAAAGGCGATCACACCGGCATAACTGGCGGAGAACGAGGTGGCAAGGGTATCGACGGTCTCCACCGGCGACGATAAATAGTGGCTCATGGGCAGATCCTCATTCCACGGCGCGGCGTGGGCCGGCCGCTTGTATGTGTGCGCGAGCCAGCTCGACCAGGGCATGGCATGCCGCCGCGTCCTTGCGCAGCAGCATGGCCACCTCGTCGATGCTCGCATCGAAGATGTCACTCATCAGGAAGGCGACCCGGGCCTCTGCCGGCAGCTCGTCGAGTACATCCAGGAATCCCGCCCACACGGCATCGACCGTGTGTCGTGTCGACAGCTGCCTGCGCAGCCATTCGTAGGTGCGGGTGATCGGGTCCATGTCTCATAGACGCGGGCATCCGGCGGTTTGTGACACGCCGATTGGTGCACGCCGCGCAACACGGTGATCCCGCGCACGGACCTACCGGCTCTCCGTTGCGCGGACCTAGGCTACGGCTGGCAATCACTCCCGAATGAGGAAGCACCATGACCCAGCGTCTCGATTACCAGCAGCAGTCGCCCGAGCTGACCAAGAAGCTGATGGAATTCAGCATGGCGGAGGCCAAGTGCGCGATCGAGGAATCGATCCGTCACCTGGTCCACATTCGCGCTTCGCAGATCAATGGTTGCGCGTTCTGCGTCGACATGCATGTCAAGCAGGCGGTCATCCATGGCGAGCGTCCGCTGCGCCTGCACCACATCGCCATCTGGCGTGAATCGAACCTGTTCTCGCCACGCGAGCGCGCCAGCCTGGCCTGGACGGAAGCGCTCACGCAGATCCCGGCGCAAGGCGTGCCGGACGACGTCTACGAGCGCGTCCGCGGCCAGCTCTCCGAGAAGGAGATCTCCGACCTGACCTTCGTCGTCGCGGCCATCAACGCGTGGAATCGCATGAACGTGGCCTTCCGCAACGTCCCCGGCACGATGGACAAAGCCTGGGGTCTCGACAAGGCCGGTCTTTCCGAGACCGTCGCCACCGCCGCTTGAGGAACCTCCCATGCGCATTTTCAAGACACTCGCCTTCCTGCTGGCGCTTTCGCCCGGCCTCGCACTCGCCCAGGACGCCGGGGCACCCCAGGCCACCGTCACCGATCTCATGACCAAGGCGCTGAAGGACTACCCTGGCAAGGAGATCACCCTGATCAACGTCGATTACCCGCCCGGCGCCGTCGACCCGGTGCATCGCCACGATGCGCACGCGATCGTCTATGTGCTGGAGGGAAGCATCGTGATGGGCGTGCGCGGACAGCCCGAGCAGACGCTCAAGGCCGGGCAGACGTTCTATGAGGGCCCGGACGACGTGCACACGATCGGCCGCAACGCCAGCAAGACCGCGCCGGCCAAGTTCGTCGTGTTCCTGCTCAAGGACAAGAAGAATCCGGTGCTGACCCTCGTCCACTGAGCCGGAAAGCCCGCCATGCGAGACGATTTTGCAAGGACCTGTCACAGGGGAACTGGCAAGATCGTCTCCATGGGTATGAACGACGCTACGGCCACCTTCTCCGCCCTGCGGCCTCGCCTGCACGGGATCGCTTACCGCATGCTCGGTTCGGTGGCCGAGTCCGAGGACGTGGTGCAGGACATCTGGCTCAGCTGGAACGCCGCCGAGCACACGGCTATCGAGAACGCGGAGGCGTGGCTGGTCGCCGCCACCACGCGCCGTGCGATCGACCGGCTCAGGGCGGCGAAGGTCCGGCGCGAGGAATACGTCGGCATCTGGCTGCCCGAGCCCATCCTCACCGACCATGGCGCCTCGCCCGAGGATGTACAGGAACTGGCAGGCGACGTGTCCGTCGCGTTCCTCCTGCTGCTGGAAAGGCTATCCCCCGAAGCCCGCGCCGCCTTCCTGCTGCGCGAGGTCTTCGATATCGATTACGCCGAGATCGCGGACACCGTCGGCAAGAGTGAAGCCGCGTGCCGCCAGCTCGTGCATCGCGCGAAGGACCAGCTACGCGACGAGCGCCCCCGCCACACGGCACCCCGCGAGGCACACCTCGCGCTCATGCGGCGCTTCGCGGAGGCGTTGGCGAACGGCGACTTCCCGGCCATCCGCTCCCTGCTCGCCGTGGATGCCGACCTCAGCGGCGACGGCGGTGGCAAGGTCACCAGCTTCCCCAAGCCCATGCTCGGCGGCCAGCGTATCGCGCAGCTGTTCTACGCCTCATACCTTCGTTATGGCGCCGCCGCGGAAGTACGGCTGACGCGCATCAACGGCGAATGGGCCTTCCTTCGCTACATCGAAGGCCAACTGGAATCCGCGCAGACCTTCGTGACGGACGGCGAGAAGATCCTGAGCATCCATGTGCAGCGGAACCCGGACAAACTGCGGCGAATCGATCAAGGCCTGCAAGGATTCGCCGCCTAGGCGGCCAGCGCTCAGCCGCCACCACCGCCACCGCCGTGGATACCGCCCTTGGTCAACGCCGCGGGGTCAAGCAGCTTCGCCAGTTCGGCCTTGGACAAGCCCGTGGTCTCCAGCGCCACGTCCATGATGGGGCGCTTCTCCTTGTATGCCTGCTTCGCGGTGGCCGCGCCCTTCTCGTAGCCGATCACCGGGTTGAGTGCGGTGACGAGGATCGGGTTCTTGTCCAACGCCTCGCGTATGTGTTCCTCGTTGACCTTGAAGCCCGCGATCGCCTTGTCCGCGAGCAGCGTGACGACGTTGGCGAGGATCTCGATCGACTGCAACAGGTTGTACGCGATCACGGGCAGCATCACGTTGAGCTGGAAATTACCCGACTGCCCCGCCACCGCGATCGTCGCGTCGTTGCCTATCACCTGTGCGGCGACCATGGCGGCCGCCTCGGGAATCACCGGATTGACCTTGCCCGGCATGATCGACGATCCCGGTTGCAGCGCCGGCAGCTCGATCTCACCGAGGCCCGCCAGCGGACCGGAATTCATCCAGCGCAGGTCGTTGGCGATCTTCATCACGCCGACCGCCAGCGCGCGTAACTGGCCGGAGAGTTCCACCGGTGCGTCCTGCGCGGCCATCCCCGCGAAATAGTTATCCGCCGACTCGAACTTCACCCCCGTCAGCTTCGACAGTTCGGCCGCGACCGTGGGACCGAACTTCGGGTCGGCATTGATGCCGGTACCCACGGCGCTGCCACCCTGCGGCAAGCGCCGGGTGCGCTTGAGCGTGTCCACGATGCGTTCCGCTGCGTCGCCGACCTGGGCCGACCAGCCAGACAGTTCCTGGCCGAAGGTGATCGGCATGGCATCCATCAGGTGGGTGCGTCCCGTCTTGACGACCTTCTTCAATTCCCTGGCGCGGGTGTCGATCGTCTTGCGCAGGTGCTTGAGCGCCGGCAGCAGCTTTTCGCTCGTCGCCAGCGTGGCGCTCACCAGGATCGCCGTAGGAATCACATCGTTCGAACTCTGGCCGGCGTTCACGTGATCGTTCGGGTGCACCTTGTTGCCGGCAGCCTCGGCGAGGTGGGCGATCACCTCGTTGGCGTTCATGTTGGAACTGGTGCCCGAGCCGGTCTGGAAGACGTCGATGGGGAAGTGCTCGTCGACCTCGCCGGCGGCGACCTTCTCGGCCGCCGCGCGGATGGCCTTGGCCGAGGCCTTGTCCAGGTGGCCTAGCTTGACGTTGGCTTCGGCCGCGGCCGACTTGATGAGGCCGAGCGCCCGGATGAACTCGCGCGGCATGGTCAGCCCGGATACGGGGAAGTTATCGACCGCGCGCTGGGTCTGCGCGCCGTAGAGCGCCTTGGCCGGTACCTTCAACTCGCCCATGCTGTCGCGTTCTGTACGGAACTTGCTCATGCGGGAACTCCGGGTGGGGGATTGACATACAGTACCCGCCCTCGCGGCCCCGGTGGGAGCCGACCCTGTCGGCGATGGGGCGCTATAATCGCGGGCTGCACCCGCCACGCCTCCAGGAACGACCATGTCCCACGCCACGCTGACCGCCCTTTCTCCCCTGGACGGCCGCTATGCCGCGAAAGTGGGTTCGCTGCGCCCGATCTTCAGCGAGTTCGGCCTGATGCATCGCCGGGTGCACGTGGAAATCCACTGGCTGCTGGCCCTTGCCGCGCACCCCGGCATCGTCGAGCTCCCGGCCTTTCCCGCCGAGGCGGTCACGCGCCTGCTGGCCATCGCCGACGATTTCTCGGCGGAAGACGGGGAGCGGATCAAGGCGATCGAAGCCACCACGAACCACGACGTCAAGGCGGTCGAATACTTCATCAAGGAAAAGATCGGCAACGATCCCGCCCTCGCCCAGGCCAAGGAATTCGTCCACTTCGCCTGCACCAGTGAAGACATCAACAACCTCGCCTACTCGCTGATGCTGCGCGACGCGCGCGAATCGGTGCTGCTCCCCGCGCTGGACCAGGTCATCGCGATGTTGCGCGCGCTCGCCCACGAACACGCCGGCCTGTCGCTGCTCTCGCGCACGCACGGCCAGACCGCCTCGCCCAGCACCATGGGCAAGGAGATCGCCAACGTGGTCGCCCGCCTGGAGCGCCAGCGTCGCCAGCTGGTCGCCATCGAGATCCCGGGCAAGATCAACGGCGCGGTGGGCAACTACAACGCCCACGTCATCTCCTATCCCGGCGTGGACTGGCCCGCACTGGCGGCCGGTTTCGTCGACGGCCTGGGCCCGGTCTTCAATCCGTACACCACGCAGATCGAGCCGCACGACGGCATCGCCGAGTTCGCCGACGTGCTGCGCCGGATCAACATCATCCTCATCGACCTCGCCCGCGATGTCTGGGGCTACATTTCGCTGGGTTATTTCCGCCAGGCTCTGAAGGCGGGCGAAGTCGGTTCCTCGACCATGCCGCACAAGGTCAACCCGATCGACTTCGAGAACGCCGAGGGCAACTTCGGTCTCGCCAACGCCCTGCTCGGCCATTTCGCGGAAAAGCTGCCGATCAGCCGCTGGCAGCGCGATCTCACCGACTCCACCGTGCTGCGCGCCCTGGGCACCGCCTTCGGCCATTCGCTGGTCGCGCTGGAATCGCTGATGAAAGGCCTGGGCAAGCTCAACGTCAACGCCGAGCGCATCGCCGCCGACCTCGACGCCAGCTGGGAAGTGCTCGCGGAGGCCGTGCAGACGGTGATGCGCCGCTTCGGCCTGCCGGAACCGTACGAACAGCTCAAGGCGCTGACGCGCGGCCAAGGCATCACCAAGGAGTCGATGCGCGCTTTCATCGACGGCCTCGACCTGCCGGCCGACGCTAAAAAGGCACTCGCCGAATTGACGCCCGCCTCGTACATCGGCCTGGCCGACAAACTCGCCCGGGCTATTTGATCCCCTGGGGTCTCCGGCAGGGAACGGCTGTTGTGTGGGAGCCAAAGCAAAATCGGTTCCCGCCAGGGCATGCCACCGGGGTCGGGTTGCACCCATTACAATGCCGCGCATGGCCATCCAGAACCCCACCCGCAAGCCCCTCCCGATCGAAGTGCGCGGTAGCGCCAGCCAGCCGCTCGGCATGAGCGCCACGCAGTTCCTGCGCGACTACTGGCAGAAGCGCCCGCTACTCATCCGCAACGCCTTCCCGGATTTCCAGGCGCCGATCGAGCCCGACGACCTCGCCGGCCTCGCCTGCGAGGAAGGCGCGCTCGCCCGCCTGATCATTCACGACGAGAAGCGCGATCGCTGGACGGTGAAGAACGGACCGTTCGAGGAAGCCGAGTTCGGCAAGACCCCGAAGCGCGACTGGACCCTGCTGGTGCAGGACGTCGACAAGTGGGATGCCGACGTCGCCGCCCTGCTCGACCACTTCACCTTCCTGCCGAGCTGGCGCCTCGACGACATCATGATTTCCTATGCCGAGGATGGCGGCGGCGTCGGCGCCCATGTCGACCAGTACGACGTCTTCCTGCTGCAAGGCATCGGCGAGCGCCATTGGGCGATCAGCGACGATCCGGACGCACCGCTCGACTTCCGCAACGACGTGGAACTCAAGCAGCTGCAGGTCTTCGAGCCGACCCACGAATGGCTGCTCGGCCCGGGTGACATGCTCTACCTGCCGCCGGGCGTACCCCACGACGGCGTAGCCATCGGCAACTGCATGACGATCTCGATCGGCATGCGCGCGCCCTCGCAGGCCGAGCTGACCGGCGACCTCGCCGATTTCCTCGCCGAGCGGATGCCCGAGGAATTGCGCTATGCCGACCCCGACCTCGTCCCGGCGAAACGCGCGGGCGAGATCGACACGGCGGCCTTGAACCGGCTGCGCCAGGCCCTGCCCTTCGCCGCGGCGCTCGACCGCGACCTGCTGGCCGACTGGTTCGGCCGCTTCATCACCCGCTACCGCAACGCGCAGGTCGCGGCCGCGCCGCCGAAGGCCACCACCGAAGCCGCCTTCGACAAGGCCCTCGACGGGGGCGCGACCCTGGTCCGCCATCCCTACGCCCGGATCGCCTGGGTCAAGGGAAAGAAGGACGCCACCCTCTTCGTCAGTGGCAATGCCTATGAATGCCCGGCGGCGCTGGCCGAGCGTCTGGCGGCCGAACGTGAACTCGCCTTCGACCGCCCGCCTTCGGCGGCGGAAAAGCAGGTGCTGCTCACACTCGTCAACGACGGCCAGCTCGGCGTGCGCAAGGGCCGGCGCCGGTGAACGGCGGGGCGGACTCGGTCCTGGCGGCGGAAGACCGTGCCGGTCTCGAAGCCGCCCATCTGCGCCTACTGGCGGGCGCACGCCACCGGATCTCGATCTATCTGCCCCTGCTGGAACCCGGCGTGCTCGACAGTGACGCCGTGCATGCCGAGCTGCGCCGCATCGCCACCAGCGGCCGGCAGGCGCAGATCCGCGTCCTCACCCACGACGCCGAACGTGGGCATCGCGACGGCCACCGCCTGCTCGCCCTCGCCCAGCGCCTTCCCACGGCGATCGGTGTCCGCGCTCCCACCGAGGAAGCCCATCTGCGCTACGGATCGGCCTTCACCACCGATCACGCCGGTGGCTTTCTGTTCAGGCCCGTGGCCGGGCGCTTCGAGGCGAGGGGTGCCCTCGACGAACCGGGTGAGACCTCTCGCCTGACGGCTTATTTCGACGAAGTCTGGGAGCGGGCCGAGCCGGCCTGGCAGATAAGACCACTCGGGATCTGACCTTCGCCGGAAGCGCATGAATGGGTTGGCGCAGCGCAGCAGCACGGGGCTATAATTAACGGATTCTTATGCCGCAGGCGCTCCCCACATGCCGCGCGGCAGCCCGTCCTTTTCGTGTGTGCCGGTGGTGACGTGAGCGCAAACCTGATCCGCGAGTTTTCCGAATCCTCCCAACTCGCCGGCGGCAACGCCGATTACGTAGAGCAAGTCTACGAAGCCTGGCTAGCCGATCCCGGCTCCGTCCCGGCCGAATGGGACGGGTATTTCACATCCTTCAAGGGCCGCGAGGCCGGTGATGTCGCCCATTCCGGCGCCCTCGCCCGCATCGAGGCGGCACAGAAGCAGCGCCGCACCGCGGCCGCCGCGCCCGCTGCCGGCTCCGCCGACAACGCCTACGCCCAGAAACAGGCCGGAGTGCTCCGCCTGCTCACGGCCTACCGCTCGCGCGGCCATATCGCCGCCCAACTCGATCCGCTCGGCCTGACCGTTCCGGACATCGACACGCCCGACCTCGGCCTCGCCTTCCACGGATTGTCCGACGCCGACCTCGACACCGAATTCGACGCGGGCACCTTCGCCGGCGGCGGCCAGCGCATGAAGCTGCGCGACCTCCTCGCGAAGCTGAAACACATCTATACCGGCACCATCGGTGCCGAGTTCATGTACATCTCCGATTACGACCAGCGCGCCTGGATCTATTCGCGCCTGGAGAAGGCCGCCGGTTCCGCCGGGCTGCAGAAGGCCGCCAAGGTCCGCGTCCTAGAGGCGCTCACCGCCGCCGAGGGCCTGGAACGCTACCTGCACACCAAGTACGTCGGCCAGAAGCGCTTCTCTCTCGAGGGCGGCGACAGCCTCATCCCGATGGTCGACGACGTGGTCCGCGCGGCTGGCGACAACGGCGTGAAGGAACTCGTCATCGGCATGGCCCACCGCGGCCGCCTCAACGTGCTGGTGAACATCCTGGGCAAGGCCCCCTCGCAGCTCTTCAACGAGTTCGAAGGCAAGTTCGAGCACGACGACAGCCCGATCCACTCGGGTGACGTGAAGTACCACATGGGCTTCTCCGCCGACGTCAAGACGCCGAACGGCGGCGTGCACGTCGCGCTGGCCTTCAACCCGTCGCACCTGGAAATCGTCAACCCGGTGGTCGCCGGTTCCGTGCATGCGCGCCAGTCGCGCCGCCGCGACACCGCCCGCGACAAGTCGATCGCCGTGCTGATCCATGGCGACGCCGCCTTCGCGGGCCAGGGCGTCAACATGGAACTCATGCAGATGTCGCAGGCCCGTGGCTTCGCCATTGGCGGCACGCTGCACATGGTGGTCAACAACCAGGTCGGCTTCACCACGTCCAAGCGCGAGGACGCCCGTTCCACGCTGTACTGCACCGACCTGGCCAAGATGGTCAATGCGCCGGTGTTCCACGTGAACGGCGACGACCCGGAAGCCGTGATCCAGGTCACCCGCCTGGCCTACGAGTTCCGCAAGCAGTTCAAGAAGGACGTGGTCATCGACCTCGTCTGCTATCGCCGCCACGGCCATAACGAGGCCGACGAGCCGGCCGCGACGCAGCCGCTGATGTACCAGGTCATCCGCAAGCGTCCCACCACGCGCGACCTGTACGCGCAGCAGCTGGTGAAGGAATCGGTCATCGGCGCCGACGACGGCCAGAAGATGCTCGACGATTACCGTGCCCGCCTCGAAAAGGGCGAGCCGCTGATCGCGATCGACCCCAACCCCACCCGCGACATCCCGGTCGACTGGACCCGCTTCCAGAAGAACAAGCTGTCGATGGAAGTGGACACGGGCGTGCCGCGCGACCAGCTGGGCAAGGTACTCGACGTCATCCTCGACATTCCTTCCGATGTCACGCTGCATCCGCGCGTCGCCAAGATCTACGAAGACCGCCGCAAGATGGCCTCTGGCGAACTCCCGGGCGACTGGGGCTTCGCGGAGAACCTCGCCTACGGCACGCTGATCGCCGAGGGCAACGACCTTCGCGTGGTCGGCCAGGACGCCGGTCGCGGCACGTTCTTCCATCGCCATGCGGTGCTGCACGACCAGAAGAGCGACGACACCTACATGCCGCTGTCCAGGCTGCGCGCGGACGCCCGCGTCGAAGTCATCGACTCGCTGCTTTCCGAAGAAGCCGTGATGGCCTTCGAATACGGCGAAGCCACCACCTCGCCGGACCAGCTCACCATCTGGGAAGGCCAGTTCGGCGATTTCGCCAATGGCGCCCAGGTCGTGATCGACCAGTTCATCAGCTCGGGCGAAGCCAAGTGGGACCGCCTCTGCGGTCTCGCGCTGTTCCTCCCGCACGGTTACGAAGGCCAGGGCCCGGAACATTCCTCCGCCCGCCTCGAGCGCTTCCTGCAGCTGTGCGCGCTGGACAACATGCAGGTCTGCGTGCCCACCACGCCGGCCCAGGCCTTCCACATGATTCGCCGCCAGCAGGTGCGCCCGGTGCGCAAGCCGCTGATCGTGATGACGCCGAAATCGCTGCTGCGCCATAAACTGGCCGTGTCCTCGCTCGACGAACTGGCCAATGGCAAGTTCCAGCTGGTGATCGGCGAGCATCGCGACCTGCCGGCGAAAAAGGTCAAGCGCGTGGTGCTCTGCTCCGGCAAGGTCTACTACGACCTGCTCGAGGACGCCGAGAAGCGCCAGCTCACCGACGTCGCCATCGTGCGCGTCGAGCAGCTCTATCCGTTCCCGCGCCCGGAAGTCTCGGCCGAACTGGAAAAGTACCCTTCCGCCAAGGAAGTGGTGTGGTGCCAGGAAGAACCGATGAACCAGGGCGCCTGGTTCCAGATCCGTCACCACCTGCAGGCCAGCGTGGGGCCGAAGCACAGCCTGTCCTATGCGGGACGCGCTCGTTCGCCGGCACCGGCCGCGGGTCACCTCAACACCCATGTCGCCGAACAGACGGCGCTCGTCGAACAGGCGCTGGTCGCGCCCGTCGGCACCGATCACGCAGCGGAGTAAGACAAGCATGTCCATCGAAGTCAAAGTCCCGGTCCTGCCCGAGTCGGTCTCCGACGCGCTCATCGCCACCTGGCACAAGAAAGCCGGTGACGCGGTCAAGCGCGACGAGAACCTGCTCGACCTCGAGACCGACAAGGTCGTCCTCGAAGTCCCGGCGCCGGTCGACGGCGTGTTGAAGGAGATCAAGTTCGAGGAAGGTTCCACGGTCACCAGCAGCCAGGTGATCGCCGTGATCGAGGAAGGCGCCGCCGCTGCCGCGCCCGCCCCGGCCGCCGCGCCCGCCGCCGCCGAAGCGCCGAAGGCCACCAAGGCCGACGCCCCGGCCGCGCCCAAGGGCGTCGACGAACTGTCCCCGGCCGGGCGCCGCGTCGCCGTCGAGGAAAACATCGACCCGTCCAAGGTCGCCGGCACCGGTCGCGATGGCCGGGTGACGAAGGAAGACCTGGTCAACGCCGGCAAGGGTGGTTCCGCCCCGGCCGCGCCCGCCGCTCCGGCCGCCAAGCCGACCCCGGGCAGCCGCCCGGAAGAGCGCGTGCCGATGACCCGCATCCGTGCCCGCATCGCCGAACGCCTGATGCAGTCGAAGAACTCCATCGCGATGCTCACCTCGTTCAACGAAGTGAACCTCGCCGAGGTGGTGAAGCTGCGCAAGTCCCTGGGCGAGCAGTTCGAGAAAGCCAACGGCGTCAAGCTCGGCTTCATGAGCTTCTTCGTCAAGGCGGCGACCGAAGCGCTCAAGCGCTACCCGGTGGTCAACGCCTCGGTCGACGGCAACGACATCATCTATCACGGCTACCAGGACATCTCGATCGCCGTGTCGACCGACAAGGGACTGGTCACGCCGGTGCTGCGCGACGTGCAGGACATGTCCTTCGCCGACGTCGAGAAGGGCATCATCGGTTACGCCAAGAAGGCGCGTGACGGCAAGCTCGGCCTGGACGACCTCCAGGGCGGCACCTTCACCATCACCAACGGTGGCACCTTCGGCTCGCTGCTTTCCACCCCGATCGTGAACCCGCCGCAGAGCGCCATCCTGGGCATGCACACGATCAAGGAGCGCCCGGTGGTCGAGAACGGCCAGGTGATCGCCGCCCCGATGATGTACATCGCGCTGTCGTACGACCACCGCATCATCGACGGCCGCGACGCAGTGCTGTTCCTCGTCGACATCAAGAACCAGCTCGAAAACCCGCAGCGGATGCTGCTCGGCCTGTGATGGCCGGCTGAGCCGAAACGTGAAGGCGGGAGTCGAAAGACTCCCGTTTTCACGTTCCGCCCCCATATTGGCGGTAGCAGATACCGCAGTGACATCCGGAGCTAAGCAATGAGCGACAAGTTCGACGTCATCGTCATCGGTGCCGGCCCCGCGGGCTATGTGGCCGCGATCCGCGCCGCGCAGCTGGGCCTGAAGACCGCCGTGGTCGACGCCTTCGTCGGCAAGGACGGCAAGGCCGCCCTCGGCGGCACCTGCCTCAACGTGGGTTGCATCCCGTCCAAGGCGCTGCTGGATTCGTCCAAGCAGTTCCACAACCTGACGCACAACTTCAAGGATCACGGCATCACCGCCGAGAACCCGAAGATCGACATCGGCACGTTCATCGGCCGCAAGGACAAGATCGTCAAGCAGTTCACCGGCGGCGTGACGATGCTGTTCAAGGCGAACAAGGTCACTTCGTATTTCGGCAAGGGCAAGCTGTTCAAGGGCAACCAGGTCGAAGTCACGGGCAACGACGGCAGCGTCCAGACGATCTCGGCGACCAATGTCATCCTCGCCTCGGGCTCGGTGCCCATCGAACTGCCCTTCGCGAAGTTCGACGGCAAGCACATCATCGACAACACCGGCGCGCTCGACCTCACCGAGGTACCCAAGCGCATGGGCGTGATCGGCGCCGGCGTGATCGGCCTCGAGCTTGGCAGCGTGTGGAAGCGCCTCGGCGCCGAAGTCACGGTGCTCGAAGCGCTACCGAAGTTCCTCGCCGTGGCCGACCAGGACATCGCCAAGCTGGCGGCGCGCGAGTTCGCCAAGCAGGGCCTCGACATCAAGGTCAACGCCAAGGTCACCTCCGCCGAGGTCAAGGGCGACGAAGTCCACGTCGGCTACACCGACAAGGACGGCAACGCGCAGTCGCTGGTCGTCGACAAGCTGCTGGTGGCCGTGGGCCGTCGCGCCTACACCTCGGGCCTGCTGGCCGACGACACGGGCGTGAAGCTCGACGAACGTGGCCGCATCGTCGTCGACGAACACAACCACACGGGCGTCGATGGCGTCTGGGCGGTCGGCGACGCCGTGCGCGGCCCGATGCTTGCCCACAAGGGTTCCGAGGAAGGCGTCATGGTCGCCGAGTTAATTGCCGGCAAGCCGGGCCACGTCAACCTCGACACCGTGCCCTGGGTCATCTACACCGAGCCGGAAATCGCCTGGGTCGGCAAGACCGAAGAGCAGCTGAAGGAAGAAGGCATCCCGTATCGCACGGGCTCTTTCCCGTTCGCCGCCAACGGCCGTGCCGTGGCGATGAACGAAGGCATCGGCCAGGTGAAGATGATCGCCCACGCCGAAACCGACCGTATCCTCGGCGTGCACATGGTCGGCCCGGTCGTTTCCGAGCTGATCCACGAATGCGTCGTGGCGATGGAGTTCAAGGGCTCGTCGGAAGACCTCGCCCGCATCGTCCACGCCCATCCGGCATTGTCGGAAGTGGTGCACGAGGCGGCCCTGGCCGTTGACAAGCGCGCCATCCACAAGGGCAACTGATCGTCCCTGTGTGTCACCGGAGCCCGCCCCTGCCGCAACGCATGGGCGGGCTTCGTCGTTTCAGGGAAAGTGGAGACTTGAATATGCGTGAGATCACATCCCTTTGCGTTTACTGCGGCTCCAGCAGCGGTTCGCATCCGGAGTACACCGAAGCCGCCAAGGCCTTTGGCGCACGACTGGCGAAAGAAGGCATCGCGCTGGTCTACGGCGGTGGCAAGGTCGGGCTGATGGGCACCGTCGCCGATGCCACGCTCGCCGCCGGAGGCCGCGTCATCGGCGTCATTCCGCGCCAGCTGGTCGAGAAGGAAGTCGCCCACACGGGGCTGTCGGAACTGCAGGTCGTCGAGACCATGCACCAGCGCAAGACGCGCATGTACGAGATCGCCGACGCCTTCGTGGCCCTGCCCGGCGGCTTCGGCACGATGGACGAGATGTTCGAGATGCTCACCTGGGCGCAACTCGGCCTGCATAGCTATCCCTGCGCCTTCCTCGACGTGCGTGGCTTCTACCGTGGTCTCTCCGCGAGCATGGACCACATGGTCGCCGAAGGCTTCGTCAAGCAGAACCAGCGCGAGCAGGTGTGGTTCGGCGACGACATCGACCAGTTGTTCGACTGGATGAAACACTACCAATCCACTTACACGCCGAAGTGGATCACGGGTACGTCTGTCGATAGCATCGACTGATCGCTTCCGCCCAAGGACACACGCATGACGAATTTCCGCGCGTTCCGTATCCACCAGGACGACACCGGCTACCGCGCCGGCATCGAAACCATGGACACCGATGCCCTCGCCCCGGGCGAGGTCCTGGTCAAGGCCGAATGGTCGTCCGTGAACTACAAGGACGCATTGGCCGGCACCGGCAAGGGCAAGATCTTGCGAACCTTCCCCTTGAACGGCGGCATCGACGTGGCCGGTACCGTGGTCGCGTCGACCAGCCCGGCCTTCAAGGAAGGCGACAAGGTGCTCGCCACCGGTAGCGGCCTCTCCGAGACTCGCGACGGCGGCTATGGCGAATACGTGCGTCTGCCCGCCGAATGGACGGTCGCCCTGCCCGCCTCGCTCACCACGCGCGAAGCGATGATCATCGGCACGGCCGGCTTCACCGCCGCGTTGGCCCTCCTGCGCATGACCGACAACCGGCAGACGCCCGCGCTCGGTCCGATCGCCATCACCGGTGCCACGGGCGGCGTGGGCATGCTCGGCATCGACATCTTCAGTCGCGCCGGCTACGAGGTGCACGCCATCAGCGGCAAGGCCGACCGTTTCGATTTCCTGCGCATGCTCGGTGCCAGCGAATGCGTGGACCGCCACCAGCTCGCTTTCAGCGGCAAACCGATGGATTCCGCGAAATACGGCGGCATGCTCGACAATGTCGGCGGCAAGACGCTGGCGGGTTTCCTGCCCCTGATATCACCCTATGGCAACGCCGCCATCTGCGGCCTGGCGGGGAGCCCGGAACTGTCGACCACGGTGATGCCCTTCATCATCCGCGGCGTGAGCGTGCTGGGCGTGGCCTCGGCGGGCACCGCACGCGACGTTCGCGACGAGGTGTGGAACCGTCTCTCCGGCGAGTGGAGGCCACGCCACCTCGACGCCATCTGCACGAAGGAAGTGGCACTGGAAGATGTGGCCAGCGTCTTCGGCACGATGCTCGAAGGCGGATCGTTCGGCCGTACCGTCGTCCGTATCGGCCCGTAATCGCCTGCCGGGACAGCTATCTGTGCTTCCCACCATTGATACCCGCGCGGCGGCCGGTAGAATGGCCCCTCGCCAGAGGCGCCACGCGTGACGTTTTCTCGTCACCGCGGGTCCGAGACGCCAGCCGGGATGGCCGGCGTCACCAAAGAGAACACATCGGGCATCTGCCCGGGGGAAAGTGAATGGCTCGTATCCTGATCGTCGACGATTCGCCGTCTCAGTTGCTTGGCATCAAGCGCATCGTCGAGAAACTGGGCCATGAGGCCATCACCGCCGAAGATGGCGCCCAGGGCGTCGAGGTGGCCAAGCGCGAGATTCCCGACCTCATCCTGATGGACGTCGTGATGCCGAACCTCAACGGGTTCCAGGCCACGCGCACGATCAGCAAGGAAGAAACCACCAAGCACATCCCGATCATCCTGGTGACCACGAAGGACCAGGATACGGACAAGGTGTGGGGCCTGCGCCAGGGCGCGAAGGCCTATGTGGTGAAGCCGATCAAGGAAGAAGAACTGGTCGCGGCGCTGAAGGAACACTTGCCGGGCTGAGGGTCTTCGGGCCCCGAAGCGAGCCATCGCCGACAGGTTCGGCTCCCGCCAGAGCACCCATCACCATCAGAGCACTGTACGGGGGGATCGCCGCTGAAGCGGCTCCCACAACAGAGTGCGTCGGGCAGGGCGGGAAGCACTGCGGTTGGGTGGGAGCCGCTTCAGCGGCGATCCGCGCGCAGCGCGGCCAAGTTTCCTGAACTCCCAGCCGCTCTCTCCCGGCCCTCACCCCCTCCGCGGATCGAACCCCGCGAACGCATCCTTGAACTCCGCGTACGCCGCCTGCTCCTCATGGGTCTCGGGCACCGGCACACGGATCTCCAGCACGACGATCTGGTCGCCCGGCTCTGAACCCGGCAGGCCACGCCCCTTCAGTCGCAGCTTCCGCCCCGATTGCGAGCCCGCCGGAATACGCAGGTCGACGTGCCCACCGAGCGTCGGCACGGGCACCGTGGCCCCGAGCGCGGCCTCCCATGGCGTAATCGGCAGCACATGGGTCACCGTGCGCCCATCCAGCCGGAAGCGCGCGTCTTCCCGGATGGCGATCTCAAGCAACAGGTCGCCCGAGGGGCCGCCGGACGAGCCGGGATGTCCCTGCCCGGCAAGCCGGATCGTCTGTCCCGACGTGATGCCGACGGGAATCTTCACCTCGAGCACGCGTTCGCCGCCCGAGGAATCGTTCAGCACCACGCGCGTCTTGCCGCCGTTGTAGGCCGTCTGCAGGTCGGTCTCGATCCTGGCCTGGATATCACGTCCGCGGCGAGCCTGTGGCTGCTGGCCACGAGCACGGCCGCCGCCACCGAACAGGCTCTCGAAGAAGTCGCTGAAGTCGCCGCCACCGCGGCCACCCATGTCGCCGAAGTCGAAGCCATTGCCCTGCTGGCCCCAGCCCGGCGGCGGACGGAACTGCTCGCCCTGGCGGTATCCGCCGGCGCGGAACTGGTCGTAGGCGCGGCGCTTTTCGGGGTCCTTCAGGGCCTCGTTGGCCTCGTTGACGGCCTTGAACTTCTCTTCGGCACCGGCATCCTTGTTCTTGTCGGGATGGTACTTGCGGGCAAGCTTCCGGTACGCGGCCTTGATCTCCGCATCGGTCGCATCGGGCTTGACCCCTAGTGTCTCGTAATAATCCTTGAACTCCACAGGCTCTCCCGGGCTTGTGTCGAAAACCAAAAACGAAGCACCCGCGGCGGACAGGGTCCGCCGCGGGCCAGACAGCTAAGCTTAGGCCGTTTTAGCCCGCAGCGTTAATGGCGATACGTCGCGGTGCGCTCTGCGCCTTCTTCGGAATCGTGATCTCGAGCACGCCATGGGCACCCGACGCGGTGATCCCGTCGGCATCGGCGCTCTCGGGCAGCGTGAAGCTGCGCTTGAACGCACCGGCCGCGCGTTCCACGCGGCTGAACTTACCCTCGGTCTCGCTGGAGAAGGCCTTCCGCTCACCCTTGATGCTGAGCACGTTCTTTTCCATCTGGATCTCGATCTCGGCCAGGTCCACGCCCGGCACGTCGGCCAGGATCAGGAAACGCCCGTCCTCTTCACGAATGTCCACGCGCGGCGCCCAGGCACTGGAAACGGTGCTGGCCGGCACGGCGATGTCGCCGCCGAAGAAGTGTTCGAACACATTGCGGACATCGCTGCCGAATACCGGCGCACGGCGAAACGACACCTGACGAAGCTGGTTCATCTGCTTGACTCCAAAGAAGTTTCGGCCCCGTGGCCGTCTGACGTGAAAGATATGACCGGCCACGGACAATTCAAGAGCGAGGCCGCCCCGGTTGCCGTTTCTTCAGCTCCACGAGCCTTGACGTACACTCGGTGCTTTAACCGAAGAGGCACTCCCCATGACCATCTCAGTCGGCGAACGACTCCCGGAAGCGACCCTCGCCATCTTCGAAGATGGCATCAAGACCGTCAGCAGCACCGAGGTTCTCGGTGTGGGCAAGGTGGTGCTTTTCGCCGTACCGGGTGCCTTCACACCCACCTGTTCGAACAAGCACCTGCCGGGCTTCGTGCAGCACATGGAGGACTTCCGCGAGCGCGGGGTCAAGGTCGCCTGCATGTCGGTGAACGATGCCTTCGTGATGCACGCCTGGGGCGAGTCGCAGGGCGTACCCGAGGATCTCCTGATGCTGGCCGATGGCAATGCCACCTTCGCCAAGGCGTTGGGCCTGGAGCTCGACGGGACGAAGAACGGCATGGGCATCCGTGCCAAGCGCTTCGCTCTTTACGCCGAGGATGGCGTGGTGAAGGCGATCCAGGTCGAGGCACCGGGCGAGTTTCGTGTGTCGACGGCCGAGGCGATGTTGGAAGCCCTCGACGCCTGATATCGCCGACAAGGTCGGCTCCCACCAGGGCCGACCCTCCCGGCAAAGAAAAACCCGCGTCGCCGCGGGTTTTCTTTTTACGCTTCGCCAGGCTCGGCCGGATCGCCGTCCCCTGTGGGACCGCTCTCGATCGGCGGCATGTCGGCGGCGGCTTCGCCATCGGGCGTTTCGCCCTCGCCTTCGCCTTCGATCTCTTCCTCGGCCTCCAGGCGGACGACACCGATCAGGGTCTCGTCCTTCGGCAGCTTGATCAGGGTGACGCCCTGCGTGTTACGGCTGAGCTGGGACACCTCGGAGACACGCGTGCGCACCAGGGTGCCCTGGTCGGAAATCAGCATCAGCTGCTGCGTTTCCGTGACCTGCTCGGCGGCTACGAGGTTGCCGTTGCGCTCGGAGCACTGGATGGCGATGACACCCTGCGTACCGCGGCCCTTCTTCGGGAACTCGGCCAGCGCCGTGCGCTTGCCGTAGCCACGCGCGGTGGCAGTGAGGATGTCGCCCTCGCCCGCCGCCACGATCAGCGAGACCACTTCGGCATCCTCGGCAAGACGCATGCCGCGCACACCGGTGGCCGTACGGCCCATGGAGCGTACGCTGCTCTCGTCGAAGCGCACCGACTTGCCGTTCGAGGCGAACAGCAGCACGTCGCTCTCGCCGGCCGTCATCGCCACGTCGACCAGCGCATCGCCCTCGTCGAGGTTGATCGCCGCCTTGCCCTTCTGCAGCTGGAAGGCGAACTCGGTCAGCGGCGTCTTCTTCACCGTGCCCTTGCGGGTGGCGAAGAATACGAAGCAGGTCGGATCGTAATCGCGCACGGGCAGCAACGCCTGCACCTTCTCGCCCTCGCCCAGCGGCAACAGGTTGACGATGGGCTTGCCACGCGCACCCGGACCCGCTTCCGGCATCTGGTAGACCTTGAGCCAGTAGACGCGGCCGGTGCTGGTGAAGGTGAGCAGCGTGTCGTGGGTGTTCACCACCCACAGTTGCTGCACGACATCTTCGTCCTTCAACGCCGAGGCCGAACGACCCTTGCCACCGCGCTTCTGTGCACGGTAAAGGCTGGCCGGCTGACGCTTGATGTAACCGGTGTGCGAGAGCGTGACCACCACGTCTTCAGGCGCGATGAGGTCGAGCACGTTGAGATCTTCCTGCGAATGCTGGATCTCGGTGCGGCGCGCATCGCCGTAGTCGGTACGGATCTGCTCGAGTTCCTCGCGAATGACTTCGAGCAGGCGATTCGGGTTCTCGAGGATCTCGATGAGGCCGCGGATCGTATCGAGGATCTCGCGGTATTCGTCGGAGAGCTTTTCCTGCTCCAGCCCCGTGAGGCGGTGCAGGCGCATCTGCAGGATCTCGGTCGCCTGCGATTCGGACAGCTGGTAACCGTCCTCGCGCAAGCCGTCGCGCGGGTCCATGTCTTCCGGACGCGACGAGGCGGCACCGGTGGCGGCGAGCAAGGCCTTCACCAGACCGGGCTCCCAACGACGGGCGACCATGCGCTCGCGCGCCTCGGCCGACGACGCGGACGTGCGGATCAACTCGATCATCTCGTCGATGTTGGCGAGCGCGACCGTGAGACCTTCGAGGATATGCGCGCGCTGGCGTGCCTTGCGCAGTTCGAAGATGGTGCGACGGGTGACCACCTCGCGGCGGTGGCGGATGAACGCCTCGAGGATGTCCTTGAGGTTCAGCAGCTTCGGCTGGCCGTCGAGCAAGGCCACCATGTTGATGCCGAAGGTGACCTGCAACTGGGTCTGCTGGAACAGGTTGTTAAGCACCACGTCGGCCATCGCATCGCGGCGAATCTCGATCACGACGCGCATGCCGTCCTTGTCGGATTCGTCGCGCAGTTCGCTGATGCCTTCGAGCTTCTTTTCCTTGACCAGCTCCGCGATCTTCTCGATCAGGCGGGCCTTGTTCACCTGGTACGGCAGCTCGTGGATCAGGATCGTCTCGCGGCCATTGGCCTCGGTCTCGATCTCGGTCCGCGCGCGGACGAGGATGCGGCCGCGACCCGTGCGATAGGCCTCGACGATGCCCGACGAACCGTTGATGATGCCCGCTGTCGGGAAATCCGGACCCGGGATGTACGTCATCAGGTCCTCGACGCCGAGCGAGGAATCCTCGATCAGCGCCAACGTGGCGTTGATGACCTCGGTCATGTTGTGCGGCGGGATGTTGGTCGCCATGCCCACTGCGATGCCGGCGGAACCGTTGACGAGCAGGTTCGGCACGCGGGTCGGCAGGACCAACGGCTCGTGTTCGCTTTCGTCGTAGTTCGGGCCGAAGTCGACGGTTTCCTTGTCGATGTCCGCCATCAGCTCGTGCGTGAGGCGCGCCATGCGCACCTCGGTGTATCGCATGGCTGCCGCGTTGTCGCCGTCGACCGAACCGAAGTTGCCCTGGCCGTCGACCAGCATGTAGCGCAGCGAGAACGGCTGCGCCATGCGGACGATGGTGTCGTAGACCGACGCATCGCCATGTGGATGGTATTTACCGATCACGTCACCGACCACGCGGGCCGACTTCTTGTACGGCTTGTTCCAGGCATTGCCCAGTTCGTTCATCGCGAACAGCACGCGGCGATGCACCGGCTTCAGGCCGTCGCGAACATCGGGTAGCGCACGCCCCACGATGACGCTCATCGCGTAGTCGAGATAGCTCTGGCGCATCTCGTCTTCGATGTTGACGCGGATGACTTCTTTGGCGAGTTCTGCCATCAATCGGCTTCCTGGATGTCCGTGAAAATACCCCCGCCGGCCCTATGTATCGCGCTCACGCGATGCCGTCGGCTCAACCCAGGAATCATATCACATCGGGCGTGGAAATGACAGCAAAAAACCACGCGCATTCAATGACTTATATCGACGTCTTGGCAGTGCGGAAAAGCACCGCGCGGGCCAGCAGGAAATTCGCGACGGCGCCCGCCGCCGAGCCCACCGCCACGGCCACCGCGGGCCACGCGTGCAAGGCGGGAAACACCTTGAAGGCAAGCACGTAGAGACCGTTGTTGATCACCGCGCCGAGCGCCATCAGGCCCATCCAGTGCAGCCATTCGGCGCGATGGCCGCGGCCGGAATCGCGGTGGGCGAAGGTGTGCGTGCGGTTCCACCACCAGGTCACGGTGGCGGCGCTGAGGAAGGAAACGACACGCGCGGTGTAGACGTTCCAACCCGCCAGGCCGACGAGCGATTGCGCGATGCCGGCGTCGACAGCCAGCCCGAGGATGCCGCCGACCGCGAACAGCGCGACCTCGCGGCGCAGCCGTGTCACGGAAAAAGAATCCGCATCTGCTCTTCGTCCGGCCGGAGGATCACGCCGCGTTCGGTCACGATCGCGTCGATCAAGTCGGCCGGTGTCACGTCGAAGACAGGATTCCAGGCATCCGCGCCGTCGATCACCGTGCGCGTACCCGATACCGACAACAATTCCGCGGCGTCGCGCAATTCGATCTCGATATCGGCACCCGTCGCGGTCGCCATGTCCACCGTGGTGGACGGCGCGACGACCATGAACTTCACGCCATGGTGCCGCGCGGCGATTGCGAGTTGGTAGGTACCGATCTTGTTCGCGGTATCGCCGTTGGCGGCGATGCGATCGGCGCCGACGATCACCCACTTCACCTTGCCGTCCTTCATCAGGTGCGAGGCCGCCGAGTCGGCGATGAGCTTCGCCGGAATGCCGTCGCGCACGAGCTCCCACATCGTGAGCCGCGCGCCCTGCTGCCAGGGGCGTGTTTCGCCGGCGTACACCTGTTCGATGTGTCCCGAGGCGACGCCGGCGCGGATCACACCCAGCGCGGTGCCGTAGCCGGCCGTGGCGAGCGAACCGGTATTGCAATGCGTGAGAACGTGCGATCCCTGCTCGATCAAGGCGGCGCCCAACTGCCCCATGTGCTGGTTGGCGGCGAGGTCTTCTTCCTGGATCGCCTGCGCTTCACGTTCCAGCGCGGCGGCATCGGCGCCTTCGAGGATGCGCAGGTTCATGCGATCCAGCGCCCACATCAGGTTCACCGCGGTGGGACGCGCGGCACGCAGCGTGGACATGGCCATGGGCAGGTCCACGCCGGCCTTCGCCGCGAGCACCACACCCCAGGCCGCGGCGATGCCGATGGCCGGCGCACCGCGCACCGCGAGATCGCGGATGGCCTGCGTGACATCGCCGGAGGTGGTGCAATCGAACCAGGTCTCCTCGGTGGGGAGACGGCGCTGGTCGAGCAGGCGCAGGCGGTCGCCGTGCCACTGCACGGCACGGATGGAATCGTGGGAGGCGTGGGAGTTCATGCGGTGATTATCGCATGGGGTGTGGCTGTGGGAGGGCCTGTCGCAGACCGGGTCGGCCACGACGGCGATGGCGAGCCGCTTTAGCGGCGATGCTCTTCCAGATCGCCGTCGCGCTGGTTCACGAAGATCAACACACCCAGCAACGCCATGTAAAACCGGAACGCCCCCTCCTGCCCGTTCCAGACCTTCGACTGCCACATGGCGAACCACTCGCCACCGACGACCATGAAGCCGAAGAACCAGACCAGGAAGCCCAGCGTGCAGCCAGCGACAACCCAGCGCTTGGCCGCTTCGAAACGGGCGCCACTCGCGCGCCGGGCACGCCAGAGCGCGAGCGCACCCGATGACAACAGCACGCACGTCGCGCCCTCGGCCGCGATGATGAGCCCATAGCCCACGTGCCACAGTGCCGGGGTGGTGATGGCACGGCCCATCAGCGCGTTTCCGGGAAACGTGGTATCCATCGACAGCACGTGGCGCACGAAGGCGAAATTCGAACCGTAGTCGGCCAGGTTGTCGTAGGTCACCACGAAGGCGAAGGCGGCGAGCGCCAGGGTGAGCAGGATCTTCGCCAGTCGCACCGTCATCGATCGGCAAGCCATGCGTGGATCGCCGGAGGCACCTGTTTCTGCGCGCGTCCGGAGACGTAGATGCCGATATGCCCGCCCTGGAACGCCAGCGCGGTGTAATCGTCGCTGCTCACCGCCTTGCCCAGCGGCGCGGATGCCGCGGGCGGAACCAGGTGATCCTGTTCCGCATAGATGTTCAGCACCGGCTGGGTGATGTTCTTGAGGTCGATCCGGCGTCCCCCGATGTGTGCTTCGCCCTTGATCAGCAGGTTCTTCTGGAAGAAGTCGCGGGCGAACTCCCGGAACGCCTCTCCCGCCTGGTCGGGCGAGTCGAAGATCCACTTCTCCATGCGCAGGAAGTTTTCCACTTCCTTCGGGTTGTCGAGGATGTCGACGAGGCCGATGTATTTCTGCTGGTTCAGGCGCAGCGGCTTCAGCGTGAGATACGCGAAGTTCATGACGTCGGCAGGCACGTTGCCGGTGGCGTCGACGAACAGGTCGATGTCCACGTTGCGCGCCCAGTGCGAGAGCATGTTGTCGGGTGTATGGAAATCCACCGGCGTCACCATGGTGACGAGGTTGCGCACCTTCTCCGGATGCAGCGCCGCATAACAGAGCGAGAACACGCCGCCCTGGCAGATGCCGAGCAGGTTCACCGCGTCCAGGCCATGGCGTTCACGCACCACGTCCACGCAACGGTCGAGGTAGCCGTCGATATAGTCCTCCAGCGTCAGCCAGCGGTCCGCACCGTCCGGATAGCCCCAATCGACCAGGTAGACGTCCTCGCTCTGTTCGAGCAGGTTGCGCACCATCGACCGGTCTTCCTGCAGGTCGATCATCCACGGCGTGTTGACCAGCGCATAGCAGATCAACAAGGGGACCTTCGCCGTGGGCGCTTTCTCGCCCTTGAAATGCCAGAGTGTCAGCTTGTCTTCGGTGTAGACCGCCTCGCGCGGCGTCGTGCCGAGCTCGATCGGCCCCACGCGCTTCAGTGTCTCCAGCCCGGCCTCGAGCTTGCGCCGGAACGCCTCGATCTCGGCGTGCGCCCGTTCCGGGTCGAACGGGAACGGAGGCGTGCTCATCGTGCCCGGCCCTTGGTGGTCGCGGCGCGCTTGCTCGCCGTCGAGGCAGGCTTCGTCTCCGCCACGGCCTTCACGCCGCCAGCGCGATTCGCGGCCGCAGCCACCTTCTTCGCCGTCGCCGCGGGTTTCTTTTTCACGCGGTTCGGCCCGGCCGTCTTTACGTCCGCCCTGGCGCCACGAAGTTTGGCCACCTCGTCCTTCAGGGCGGCGACCTCGGCGGCCAGGCCCTGCAGATGACGCAGGTCGCGGCGAGCGGCCTGCAGGCGCTCGCCCAGGCTGTCCACTTCCTTGCGCGTGGGCATTCCCGCCTGCACGGCCATCCGCTCGACCTGCCGCTGCTGGAGCATCCGCAGGCGCATTTGCGCATTCACCAGCGCGGCATACACCTCGCGAAATTCTTCCGACAGCGCCGCCTCGGCATAGCTTTCCTCGGCGAGGTTCACCCAGCGGTCGTAGACCGAACGCATGGAGTCGGCGTCCGTGGGCGGGGCCTGTTCGCGCAATGCCGCGTTCGCCCGCTCGTGCACGCCTTGCAGCAGCGCCTGGTAACGCTGGTAGTGCCCGGCGTAGTCGATCCATGCGCGAAGCAGCGCCTGATGCTCCTCCTGCTGCTCGCGGGTCAGGCCGAAGGCCGGCATCGACAGCGTATCGTTGGCGGCTCGCGCCCACTCGTCGAAGTCGGGAGGCACGCCAGGCCCATGCCCGAAAGGCGGCATGCCGGCGGAGAAGCCCGCACCAGGCGTCTCGCCACCGGCGATGGATCGCATCCAATCGCCGAATCCGCCAAGGCCGGCGAACAGCCGCCCCATGACATCGGTCACCGGCGAACTCTCCGCGGGAGCGGCTTTCGGATCGAGCTGCTTCGCCCAGGCCTCGACGCCCTGGCGGACAAAGGCCTGGTACTGTTCGATGAAATCGGTAGGTTTATCTGCCATGCGCGTATGGTACGCCGTCAAGGCGCGATCTCGAACGTCGCCTGCTGGTCGGCCCTGGAACTGCCGCCGACCCAGACGGTGTACCGCGTCGGTTCGACCACTTCTTCGCTTTTCGCGTTCCAGAACGACAGCTCGGGAAAGCCGAGCTGGAAGGTCACGCGCCTCGACTCACCGGGCTTCAAGGCTACGCGCTGGAACCCCTGCAGGCTGCGAACCGGCTGTTCGACGCTCGCACCCAGGTTGCGCACGTAGAGTTGCACCACCTCGGTGCCGGCACGTCGCCCGCTGTTCTTCACCGTGGCGGTCACGGTAACGAGGTCCTTCGCACTTTTACCGTTCGCTTCCGCCAACGGCACGCGGGAGCGCGATACCTGCACGTCCGAGTAGCCGAACGTGGTGTAGGACAAGCCATGGCCAAAGGCATACAGCGCGTCGTTGGGTACATCGATGTAGCGCGAGATGAACGCCGTGCCACGCGACGGCGGCTTCGACAGATCCGCATCGCCCGGCGGTCGGCCGGTCGGGAACTGGTTGTAGTAGAGCGGCTCCTGGCCGACCGCGCGCGGGAAGCTCATCGTCAGCTTGCCGCTGGGGGCGACGTCGCCGAACAGCACGTCCGCCACCGCGTTACCAGCCTCCGTGCCCGGAAACCACATGGCCATGATCGCGGGGACGTTCCGGTCGGCCCAATCGAGCACCAGGGGACGCCCCGAGAACACCAGCAGCACCACGGGCTTTCCGGTCGCGACGATCCGCTGGAGCAGTTCCTGCTGATTGCCGGGAAGATCCAGGTGCGCGCGCGAACCGGCTTCGCCACTCATGCGCGACGATTCGCCCAGCGCCATCACGACCACATCGGCCTTGGCGGCGGCGCCCATGGCCTCGGCGAAGCCCGCTTCGGAATCCGTCTCGATGTCGGTGCCCTTCGCGTACAGCAGCTCTCCGCCTTGTTTCTGCATGCGTGCCGTCAGCCCACCGCGCAGCGTGACCACATCGGGGAAATGCTGGGCACCGCCCCAGGCTCCCTGCATCTCACTGGCCGCGTCGGCGAGCGGGCCGATGAGGGCCAGTGTCTTCACGCGACGGTCGAGTGGCAGCACCGGTGCCGTGCCCTGTCCGCCGTTCTTGAGCAGCACGAAGGACTCTTCGGCGGCACGACGTACGAGGGGACGATGCGCGTCGACAGCCTGCACCACCTCGGTGCCACGAGCATAAGGGTGCTCGAACAGTCCCAGCGCGAATTTCACCCGCAGCACCCGCCGTACCGCTTCATCCACGGTCGCCATCGACAGCGTGCCTTCCCCCAGCAGCTTCGGAATCTGGGTGTCGTAGAAGTGGCTCATCATGTCCACCTCCACGCCGGCCTGCAGTGCTTTTCGGGTCGCCGTGGCGGCGTCCAGCGCGATGCCATGATGGGTCAACTCCATCACGGCGGTGAAGTCGCTCACCACGAAGCCGTCGAAGCCCCATTCCTTGCGCAGGATGTCCGTCATGAGATATGGACTGGCGGTGGCGGGCACGCCATTGAGCGCATTGAAGGCGCTCATCATCGTCGCCGCGCCGGCTTCGACAGCCGCCCGGTACGGCGGCAGGTACACCTGGCGCAAACGGACGTCCGACATGTCCGTCGTGTTGTACTCACGACCGGCCTCCGCCGCACCGTACGCGGCGAAATGCTTGACCGATGCCGCCACGCTTTCCGGGTCCGCGAGGTTCGTTCCCTGGTATCCATGAATGTAGGCGCGCGCCATGGCCGCGCCGAGGTAGGCATCTTCTCCCGCGCCTTCGGTCGAACGACCCCATCGCGCATCGCGCGAGATGTCGACCATCGGCGAGTAGAACCATTTCACGCCCCCAGTCGTCGCCTCGACAGCGGCCATGTGCGAAAGCTCCTGCACCAAGGCGGGGTCCCACGTCGCGGACAGCCCCAGGGGAACCGGATAGATGGTGCGGTATCCATGGATGATGTCTGCGCCGAACAGCAACGGAATACCCAGGCGGCTACCAAGCGCCGCCTCCTGGAACGGCCGGGTCTTCGCGGCACCGACGACGTTGAGCATCGAACCCAACTCGCCCTTCCGCGCCAACGCCATCGCGTCGACTTGTGAAAGCGTCTCCGGATTGACGGCAACCGCATTGCCGTCGGCAGGCGTGGGGGCGCCGCTCGCACCGTATTGCACGAGCTGGCCGATCTTCTCGGCCAGGGTCATCCGCGCCAGCAGCGCATCCACCTTCCGCTCGATTTCCGGCGAAGCGAGCCGTGCGTTCGACGCCGGAACGACAGCGGCGTCAGCAACCGATGTGGCGCCCGCGGCGCCGGCCAGGGCGAGGGATGCACCGAGCGAGAGCATGCGCACGGACGGGCGGGGACGGAATCGGAAGCTCATGCATTCTCCGGGGAGGCGTCGCCAAGTGGCGGCGACGGGGACGACTCAGGAATGTAAACGTTTGCGGCGGTCAAGGTAAACCTTGCTCACTCGGCTTCGCCATCGTGCTGATTTGCCGTCGAGGCAGGGGAGGCGTCGGGTGTCGTTCTCGGAGCGATTCCGCAGGGAGGCGAAGGCCGGACGAGGACTTAGCGACGAGAATGGCAGCCCACGGCTCCCCCTTCCTCGACGCAAAGAACCAACACGATGGCGAAGCCGAGCCGCCTCACAACCAGCACAAAAAAACCCGGCATCTCGCGATGCCGGGTTTTTATTCAACACTGAAAGCCAGGGATCAGCCGGTGACGTTCTCGTCTTCGGTGACGGCCTTCATCGACAGGCGGATGCGGCCCTGCTTGTCGACTTCCAGGACCTTGACCTTGACCAGGTCGCCTTCCTTGAGCTTGTCGGAGACCTTCTCGACGCGCTCGCTGGATATCTGCGACACGTGAACCAGACCATCCTTGCCCGGCATGATCGTGACGAATGCACCGAAGTCCATCAGCTTGGCGACCTTGCCTTCGTAGATGCGGCCCGGCTCGACGTCGGAGACGATCTGCTCGATGCGCTTACGCGCGGCTTCGGCGGCTTCGCGGTTGACCGACGCGATCACGACATTGCCATCGTCGGTGATGTCGATGGTGGTGCCAGTCTCTTCCGTGATCGAACGGATGGTGGCGCCACCCTTGCCGATCACTTCGCGGATCTTGTCCGGGTGGATCTTGATCGTCAGCAGGCGCGGCGCGAATTCGCTCATTTCCGAACGGGCCGTGCTCATCACCTTGGCCATCTCGCCGAGGATGTGCACGCGACCGCGCTTGGCCTGGGCCAGCGCCGTGCGCATGATCTCTTCGGTGATGCCTTCGATCTTGATGTCCATCTGCAGCGCGGACACGCCATCGGCGGTACCGGCCACCTTGAAGTCCATATCGCCGAGGTGGTCTTCGTCACCCAGGATGTCGGAGAGCACGACGAAGTCGTCGCCTTCCTTCACCAGGCCCATCGCGATACCGGCGACCGGCGACTTCAACGGAACGCCCGCGTCCATCATGGCCAGCGAGGAACCGCAGACCGAGGCCATCGACGAGGAGCCGTTCGACTCGGTGATTTCCGAGACGACGCGAACGACGTACGGGAACTCTTCGATCGTCGGCTTGACGGCCTGCACGCCGCGCTTGGCGAGACGGCCGTGGCCGATCTCGCGACGCTTCGGGCTGCCGACGCGACCGGTTTCGCCGACCGAGAACGGAGGGAAGTTGTAGTGGAAGAGGAACGTGTCCTTCCACTCGCCTTCCGGCGCGTCGATGATCTGCGAGTCGCGGGTGGTGCCGAGCGTGGCGACGACCAGGGCCTGCGTCTCGCCGCGGGTGAACAGCGCCGAGCCGTGCGTGCGCGGCAGGACGCCGACGCGCACCGAGATCGGGCGGATGTCGTCGAGCTGGCGACCGTCGATGCGGACCTTGGTGGACAGCACGCCGTCGCGCAGGGTGCGGTACTCGACCTCACCGAAGGCGGCGCCGATGTCGCCATCGGTCCAGCCGTTGGCTTCGGACTGGGCGGCGAGCGCGGCCTTCACCTCGGTCTTCAGCGCGCCGATGACGTCGCGGCGAGCCAGCTTGTCGCGGATCTGGAAGGCTTCGGCGAAACGGTTGCCGACAACGGCCTTGACCGCGTCGTACAGCGCCGTCTTGGCAGCCGGGGCTTCCCACTTGAACGTCTTGACACCGGCTTCGGCGACGAAGGCGTTGATCGTGTCGATGGCGGCCTGCATCTGCTGGTGGCCGAAGACCACCGCGCCGAGCATGACGTCTTCGCTGAGCAGCTTGGCTTCCGATTCCACCATCAACACGGCCTTGGCCGTACCGGCGACGACGAGGTCGAGGTCGGAGGTCTTCAGCTGGGCAGCCGTCGGGTTCAGGATGTACTGGCCGTTGGCGTAACCGACGCGGGCAGCGCCGATCGGGCCCTTGAAGGGCACGCCGGCCAGCGTCATGGCGGCCGAGGCGCCGATCAGGGCCGGGATGTCACCGTCGACTTCCGGGTTCAGCGACACGACCTGTGCGATGACCTGGATCTCGTTGCGGAACTCTTCCGGGAACAGCGGACGGAGCGGGCGATCGATGAGGCGCGAGGTCAGCGTCTCCTTCTCGGTCGGACGGCCTTCACGCTTGAAGAAGCCACCCGGGATGCGACCAGCGGAGTAGAACTTCTCCATGTAGTCGACCGTGAGGGGGAAGAAGTCCTGGCCCTCGCGTGCCTTGGGGGCCGCGACGACCGTCACCAGGACGACCGTGCCGCCCATGCTGACCATGACCGCACCGGAGGCCTGCCGGGCGATTTCGCCCGTCTCCAGTGTGACTTCGTGACTACCGTACTGGAATGACTTGGTTACTTTCGCCACTTCGATCTCTCCTCGTCCTGTTCCGGTGGTTTAGCGGCGCAGGCCGAGGCGTTCGATCAGGGTCTGGTAGCGGGCGAGGTCATTCGCCTTGAGGTACTGCAGGAGCTTCTTGCGACGGTTGACCATGCTGATCAGGCCGCGACGCGAGTGGTGGTCCTGCTTGTGCGCCTGGAAGTGATCCTGCAGCGCGGTGATGTTCGCGGACAGCAGCGCGACCTGGACTTCGGTCGAGCCGGTGTCGTTTTCCTTGCGACCGTAGTCCTTGATGATCTGGCTGGTCTGTTCGACGGTGAGCGACATGTGTATCGATTCCTTAAAAGCGGGTGCGAGACTTGCGCAACCTCAACGACTACCGATGAAGTTGCGCAAGCCTCGCTTTTGATGAAAGCCGTTAAACGAGCACGTAATTGTAACGTCCTGCGCGTAGTGGCAACAAGCCCGGTCAGACGGGCGGCAGGTTGAATCCCCTGAGGACGCGAAGGATACCGTCTTCACCGACCTCTCCCAAGGCCATCAGGCGCCCGTCGGCGCCCCGGACCCCGCAACGGCCAGGGACCGCGCCCTGCCCCAGCGGCACGGGCTGGCCGAATCCCAGCACCCGGGCCTGGTCCGGGTCGAGATCCACCCGGGGGATATGGGCCAGGCCCGCTTCCACGGGCAGGAGGCAGGCCTCGAGCTGATCCGGCCCCGTCTCGGCGGCTTCGTGCAACTGCTCGAGCGTGACCATGGCGGGCGCCATGAAGGGTTCGACCCAGAGCCGGCGCAGGCCGGTCAGGTGGGCGCCGCAACCCAGGTTCGCGCCGAAATCGACCGCGAGGCTGCGCACGTAGGTGCCCGAGCCACACTCGACGAACAGGCGCACGGTGTCGCCTTCGCGATCGAGCACGTCCAGGCGGTAGACATCGACTTCGCGGGCGGGAACGTCCACGGCCTCGCCGCGGCGGGCGCGGACATACAGCGGCACGCCATCCTGCTTGATCGCCGAGTAGGCGGGCGGGACCTGGACGATGTGGCCGCGCAGGGGCGCCAGGGCGGCCTCGATGGTCGCGTCGTCGAGTGAGGGAACCGGGCGCGTCTCGACCACCTCGCCCTCCAGGTCGGCCGTGGTGGTGGTGACGCCCAGGCGCACCTCGGCTTCATAGGCCTTGCGCGAACCCAGCAGCCAGCCGGCGATCTTGGTGGCCTCGCCGAAGCAGAGCGGCAGCAATCCCGTCGCCAGCGGATCGAGGCTGCCCGTATGGCCCCCCTTGGCCGCGCCCACGAGCCGTCGCGCCGTCTGCAAGGCCTGGTTGGAACTCAGGCCCAGCGGCTTGTCGAGCAGGAGGATGCCGTGGATGTCACGGAAGGTTCGGCGGTTCATGGGGCAGCGTGGTTCGATATGGCGGCGTTATGTGGGGGAGCCGGCCATGCCGGCGATCCCGCGGCAGCGGGCAACCTTGTCGCGAGCACCCTATCGCCGCTGAGGCGGCTCCCACATGAGCCCATGGGCTCAGATCTTGTCCGACGACTCAGGTCTCGTCCGACGACCCGGGTTCGGCCGGGGGAACGGGATTCTCGCGCAACAGGCGTTCGATCCGCTCGCCGGTGTCCACGGATTCGTCGTACTTGAACTTCAGCTCGGGCACGCGGCGAAGGCGCATGGAACGCGACAGCGCGCGGCGGAATTCCGGGGCCAGTTCCTTCAGCGCCTTGACCGCGACGACCGACTGGTCGGGCATCAGCGCGGTCACCCACACCGTGGCCCAGTCGAGGTCCTTGGTCACTTCCACGTCGGACACGCTGACCGACGGCAACGCGTGATCGCGTACCGCGGCATGCACCAGGAGGCCGATCTCGCGCCGGAGTTCGGCGGAGACGCGGTCGGTGCGCTTGAAATCACGGGACGGCATATCCGCCTCCAGTTTTTAGGGGTGCAATAACGAATAAAGCCTCCCCGGCATATGCCGGGGAGGCGCATTGCCCGCTGTTACAGCGTGCGGGCCACTTCGATGCGCTCGAAGCATTCGATCTGGTCGCCGACCTTCACGTCGTTGTACTGCTTCACGGCGATACCGCATTCCATGCCGTTGCGGACCTCGTCCACCAGCTCCTTGAAGCGGCGGAGCGATTCCAGTTCGCCCTGGAACACGACGACGTTGTCGCGCAGCACGCGGATCGGTTTGGACCGCTTGACGAAGCCCTCGGTGACCATGCAACCCGCCACGGCGCCGAACTTCGACGAACGGAATACGTCGCGGACCTGCGCGATACCGATGATCTCCTCGCGGATTTCCACGCCGAGAAGGCCCGACGCCGCCTGCTTCACCTGGTCGATGACGTCGTAGATGATCGAGAAGTAACGGACATCGAGGCCGTTGGTGTCGATCACCTTGCGCGCCGACGCGTCGGCACGGACGTTGAAGCCGATGATCAGCGCCTTGGAGGCCGCCGCCAGGGTGGCTTCCGATTCGGTGATGCCGCCCACGCCGGACGAGATCACGTTCACCTTCACCAGGTCGTTGCCGATCTGGGTGAGCGAATCGCGCAGCGCTTCCACCGAACCCTGCACATCGGCCTTGACCAGGATGTTGAGGGTCTGCTGGCCTTCGCCCTGGCCCATCTGGGCCATGATGTCTTCGAGACGGTTCGACTTCGAAACGAGGCGGTTCTCGCGACGCTTCTGCTGACGTTCGGCGGCGACCTGGCGGGCGAGACGCTCGTCCTCGACCGCGACGAAGTCGTCACCCGACTCCGGCACGCCGGAAAGACCCAGCACCTGCACGGGAATCGACGGGCCGGCCTCGTTCACCTGCTTGCCGGTCTCATCGACGAGCGCACGCATGCGGCCGTATTCGATACCGCAGACGACGAAATCGCCCTTCTTCAGCGTGCCCTGCTGGACCAGCACCGTCGCCACCGGGCCACGGCCACGGTCGAGGCTGGATTCGATCACGACACCCGAGGCACGGCCATCGGCCACCGCCTTGAGTTCCATGATCTCCGCCTGGATCGAGATCGCGTCGAGCAGCGCTTCGACACCGTCGCCGGTCTTCGCCGAAAGCGGCACGAACGGCGTGTCGCCGCCCCACTCTTCCGGGATGACTTCGAGGTTCGCGAGGCCTTGCTTCACGTTGTCCGGATTGGCGTCGGACTTGTCCATCTTGTTGACCGCGACGATCAGCGGCACCTTGGCGGCGCGCGCGTGACGCACGGCTTCCTGCGTCTGCGGCATGACGCCGTCGTCCGCGGCGACCACGAGCACCACGATATCCGTGGACTGCGCACCGCGTGCGCGCATCGAGGTGAACGCGGCATGGCCCGGGGTGTCGAGGAAGGTGATCACGCCACGGCTGGTTTCGACGTGGTACGCGCCGATGTGCTGCGTGATGCCGCCGGCTTCGCCCGAGGCGACCTTCGTGCGGCGGATGTAATCCAGCAGCGAGGTCTTGCCATGGTCGACGTGACCCATGATCGTGACCACCGGCGGACGCGTGACCTTCTCGCCCTCGAGCTCGACGCTCTGGGTGTGCGAGGCCAGCGCGGCTTCCGCGTCGTTCTCGGTCGCGCGGACCGGGTTATGGCCCAGTTCCTCGACGACGAGCGCCGCGGTGTCGTGATCGATCGTCTGGTTGATGGTCGCCATGACGCCCATCTTGAACAGCGCCTTGACTACCTCGGCGCCCTTCACGGCCATCTTCTGCGCCAGCTCGGCGACGAGGTTGTTATCGCCGATCACCACGTCGCGAACCACGGCGACGGTCGGCCGCGTGAAACCATGCGGACCACCCGACGAAGCGCCGCCACGCGGTGCCTCGGCACGGCCCTTGGCCTTGCCGCCACGGCGATTGCCACTGGAACGGCGCGCGCGGTCGGCATCGGACAGGTGCAGTTCGCCAGCGGCGAAACGCTTGCCACCCGCCTCGCGATCGCGGCCACCGCCGCCACCACCACCACCGCCGCCCTGTTTCGGACGCGCGTTGCCACGTGAATCGTTGGCGGCCGCCACCGCGCCCGGTGCCGGGCGGGAAGCGGGCGCGGACGCCGCGGGACGCGCGGCGGCCGGAGCCGGCGCAGGCGCCGGAGCGGGTGCCGGCGGCGGAACCGGAGCGGGAGCCGGCTTGGCGATCACGCGCTCGCGCTTACGCGGCTCGTGGATGCGCGGCAGGATCATGCCGAGCGAGCGCGTATCGAGCTTGCCCGTCTGGTGGGTCACGCCATCGTCGTTGCCGGGCGCCGCAACTGCCGGGGCGGATGCCTCGACCGTCGACGGAGCGTCCGCGGGGGCTTGTGCCTGCTCGGCGCGTGCGCGTTCCGCCGCGGCCTGTTCGGCCTCGGCGTGGCGACGCGCTTCCGCGGCGGCCTCTTCCTGGCGGCGCGCTTCGGCCTCGGCTTCGCGACGGGCCGCCTCGGCCTGTTCGCGGCGCTCGGCTTCCTCGCGGCGGGCCGATTCCTCGTGCTCGCGCTGGGCGTGCGACTCGGCCAGCTTGCGCGCGGCTTCCTCGCGCTCCGGCTCGTGTGCGGCATCTTCCGCGATCGCGCTGCGCTTGACGTACGTGCGCTTGGTGCGGACCTCGACGTTGACCGTCTTGGCGGCGCCAGCGCCCCGGCCCGTGCCGGAGTTCACTTTCAGCTCGCCAACGGTGCGGCGCTTGAGCGTGATCTGGCGCGGCGCCGACTCGTCCGCTTCGGGAGCGGCGTCGTTCTTGCCATGCGTGCGACGCAGGAAGCCAAGCAGCTTGAACTTTTCAGTGCTGCTGATGACTTGCTCCGCATCGGAGAATTTCATTCCGGCTTCGCCAAGCTGCCCAAGCAGCTTGTCGACCGGCAAACCCAGTTGCTGGGCGAGTTGTTTGATAGTGACGTCCGACATCGTTATTTATTCTCCGCCGTTCCCGCGCGTAACCCTACGTGCCGACGATGACCCGTACGGCTGCCTCCATCCATGGCGGGAGACCTCATGGCCTCCCTCGAGGCGCCCGTCCAGGACGCTTCCGGTCTCGCGCTCAGCCACCTTTCTCCAGGCGGGCGATCATCGGTGCGCGCGCAGCCATGATCAGCTGCGATGCGCGCTCCTCGGTCATGCCTTCGATATCGATGAGCTCGTCGACGGCGAGGTCGCCCAGGTCGTCGAGCGTCTTCACACCACGATCCGCCAGCGCGAAGGCGGTCGCTTCATCCATGCCGTCCATTCCGAGCAGTTCCTCGGACGGAGCGTTTTCCTCCACGCCTTCCTCGGCGGCAAGCGCCTCGGTCAGCAGGGCGTCGCGAGCACGGGCGCGAAGTTCCTCGACGATGTCCTCGTCGAAGCCTTCGACCGCCAGCAATTCGGCGCTCGGCACGTACGCGATTTCTTCCACGGACGAGAAGCCTTCCTGCACCAGGATGCTGGCGATTTCCTCGTCCACTTCCAACTTGTCCTGGAACAGCGCCAGGGCGGCGGCCTGCTCGGCCTCGCTCTTGGCGGTGACCTGGTCCTGCGTCATCACGTTGAGCTGCCAGCCGGTGAGCTTGCTGGCGAGGCGCACGTTCTGGCCACCGCGGCCGATCGCCTGGGACAGCTTGTCCTCGGCGACGGCGATGTCCATCGAATGCTTCTCTTCATCCATGATGATCGACTGCACTTCGGCCGGCGCCATCGCGTTGATGACGTACTGGGCCTGGTTCTCGTGCCACAGGATGATGTCGACGCGCTCGCCATTGAGCTCGTTCGACACGGCCTGCACGCGCGAACCACGCATGCCGATGCATGCACCGATGGGATCGGTACGGCTGTCGTGCGCCACCACGGCGATCTTGGCGCGATCGCCCGGATCGCGGGCGCAGCCCTTGATTTCCACCAGGCCCTGGCCGACTTCCGGCACTTCGAGCTTGAACAGTTCGATCATGAATTCCGGCGCGCTGCGCGAAACGAACAGCTGCGGACCGCGGATTTCAGACTTCACTTCATAGAGGTAACCACGCACGCGGTCGCCCACGCGGGCCGACTCGCGGGGAATGGTCTTGTCGCGCGGGATGAACGCCTCGGCGTTGCTGCCCAGGTCGAGGTAGACGTTGCCGCGCTCGACGCGCTTGACGATACCGGTGACCAGTTCGCCCACGCGATCGGCGAAGGCGTCGACCACCTGCTGGCGCTCGGCTTCGCGGACACGCTGCACGATCACCTGCTTGGCCGCCTGTGCCGCGATGCGGCCGAACTCGGCGTTCTCGATCTGGTGCTCGATCCAGCCACCGACCTCGGCCACTTCGTCCTCGCCCGCCTCGTCCTGCGCGTCCATCAGGCGGATCTGGAAGGACGGGTCCTCCATCTCGCCGTCGTCCGCGATGATCTCCCAGCGACGGAAGGTCTCGTAGTCGCCCGTGTTGCGATCGATCTCGACGCGGATGTCGGGATCCTCATCGGGGTAGCGCTTCTTGGCAGCCGAGGCCAGCGCCGCTTCCATGGCTTCGAAAATGACTTCGCGCGGTACGCCCTTTTCGTTGGCGACCGCGTCAACTACCAGCAAAAGTTCTTTGCTCATTGCCGCTACTCCCGTAAGGATGCCCCGCGGCACCCCGTCGTTTCGTTATTTGGGTTTCTTTCCGCCCGGCGTGGGCTTCGGCTGCGGCGCATAGCCGAGGGCCACCCAGTCGGGAACCACGCGGGCGCTTTCGACGTCCGCATGCTCGAATTCGAATCTGCCGGCCTCGCCCTCGACCACAATGTGCTCGCCGTTTACTTCAACGACGTTGCCCTTGAGTCGCCGACGCCCCTCGATCGGGGCCTTCAGCAGCACCTTGACCTCCTGGCCAGCCACGCGGGCGAACTGCCCGGCCGTGAACAGGGGGCGGTCGATGCCAGGGGAGGAGACCTCCAGTACATAGTTGCCGGGAATCGGATCTTCAACGTCCAGGAAGGCCGAGAACTCGCGGCTCGCGGCCTCGCAGTCCTCCACCGTGACCTCGCGCTCGCCACCGGGCACGTCGAGATAGACGCGCAGGGTGCTCTGCCCGCCGGACGGGATGAATTCGATGCCGAGGACCTCGAGACCGAGATCGGCCACGATGTCCGAGAATCGCTGTGAAAGTGCGTTGGTATCCACGTTACCTGCGGTTTTTGCGGTTTTCCGGTCGCCAGAAACAAAAAAAGGGCGCGAACGGCCCATTCCTTTCGTCGCCGATGTATCCCGACACTTTCCTCCAGCGCCCTCCGCGATGCCCTGACGGCGCTCACAGTGTGTCGCAGGGAGCCTCCTTGCGCCCAACAAAAAAGCCTCACGAGGAGGCTTTCTTGTAAAAAGAAAGTTCCTTGAAGCGTCGCTCGACGAAAGGCCGAAACCGCCGTCAACGCCACTTAAGATTCACGAATTCTATCGCATTTTTGTCCGTTCATGCAAGTTGGCCGCCCCCTCTCCCAGGGATACTTTCACAATGACGGACGAAGCACCCTACCCCCGATTCGCCTCCCGAGGCCGCGCCTACGTCTACGTGGTGCCGTGCCGGGACGAGGACCTGCTCAAGCTGGGCTTCTCGCGCGACCCGTTCACCCGGTTCAGCACCCTGCACCGGCGCTTCTTCGAGTTCTTCGACCTCGACCGGGGGCTGCTGGTGGACGCCGAGCGTGTCGCCGCGGCCAGGCGGATCGAGCGCCGCCTGATCGGCGCCTTCACGGAATATCACGCCATGGCCCCGCTGGTGGTGCCGGCCGCGGCGGGCGGGCATACGGAGTGGTATCGAGGCGCCCACCCCGAAGTGGCCGGCCTGCTACGGAGCATCGCGACGGAGGAAGGCCTGGTGCTGCAGGAGGGCCTGCGACCCTGGCTCCGTGCCCACCTCATGACCCGCGCGGACCTGCTGCACGACTGGTCGCTGCGCATCGTCGAGACGCTCGACTGGGCCCGTAACAACGCCCCGGACGACCCGGGTGCGGCACGCCTCCGCCAAGCCTTGCTGGACACATGGGCCATGTTCGAGGCGTCCGGGATCGACGTCCGGTCGCTGGTCCCTGCCGTCGTCATGCACTGGTACGACCATGGCGATCATCGCCGCCTTTTCGGCGAAGACCGCGTCTAGCCAGTCTGGGCCTGGAAACCGCGTGGAAACGAATGCGGTCAGGATAGCCCGAGGGGAACAGACACCAAGCTGCGCCACGCACCCGAGGCACGCTGCATGACATGGAGGTGGCGGCAGACGCATGGAATCGGCCCGCTCGCATGCAGGCGGTCTTCCAAGGTCGTCACGATGACGGCACGGTCGCCGCGAACGTTCCTGGCCACCGACAGATGCGGCACGTAATCGGGAAACGCCCTGCCATCGCGCGGCCGTTCCGGAAACGCCGCCTCCAGAGCGGCAGCAAGCGCCACGATGGCGTCGCCGGGCGACGGTCCGAGCCATACGGTCGAGGGAAACGTCCGCACCGAGTCCAGGTAGAACGAGGGTGGAGCATGGGCCCGCGCGACATCGCGCAATCGTTCCATCGCCTCTTCATCGATGGTGCCGCTGTCGACGAATGGATAAACGAGCGTGATGTGGGCCCCCAGCCCCATCTGTGCCGCGGGGTCGAGTCGCGCGCGCAAATCGCCGACCATGGGTTCGGCTTCCGGAACCATCAATGCCAGCAGGGTTCGGCTCATGGATGCATTTTATACCTCGACCTCGCGCATCCGGCTTGGCGGCAGGTCGTTCACGCGTGCCCATGCGCGGCGCAACTGGCGTGATGAACCGAACCCGGCCCTTTCCGCCACGGCCTCGATATCCAGGCGCGATCCCGTGAGCAATTCGCGAGCAAGGGCGACCCGCATGCGATTCACGTAGTCGGTGACGCTCATGCCCGTGTGCTCGTTGAACAGGCGCGACAGGTTCCGCGGACTCGATGCCGCGACCGACGCCAGCGATCCCACGGACCAATCGCGCGCCGGATCGGCCGCTACCGCATCTTGCGCACGATGGACCGCGGCATGCATGTGATTGCGCCCTTCCAGCCACGGAGAAAGTTGAGGATCGCCACCGGCCCTGCGCAGGTAGACCACCAGGAAGCGCGCGACAGCCAGCGCCACGGGTGGCCCAGCCAGGGTGGCCACGAGGTGCAGCATCAGGTCGACGCCCGCAGTGATCCCCGCGCTGGTCAGACGTTCGCCATCCTCGACGTACAGGCGGTTCTCCCGCACGCGGGCGGCCGGCGCGGCACGCGTCAGCTGCGCGGTGCAACCGTGGTGCGTCGTGCACTCGTAGCCGTCGAGCAGACCCGCGCGGGCCACGAGCAAGGCGCCTGAGCAGATCGAAACCACGCGCATGCCCGGCCTCACCACCTTGCGCAGCCAGGCGACAATCGAGTCTTCGCTCGCATCGTCCTGCGCGGCCGTCGTCCGGCCAACGCCAAGCGGAACGTCCGCCGCGCCGGGAACCACGACGATGGCTCCTTCCGCAATACGGGCAGGCAAGGCTCCGATGCCTGCGACGCCCAGGCCGATCGAACTGCCTACCGTGCGCGCGGGACCGACATAGGTAACATCGAAGCGAATGGCTTCCTGTTCCAGGTTCGCCCTACGCAATACCTCGATCGGTCCCGCGACATCTAGCAGCAACACCCGCGGCGGGACCACCACGTAGACCGATATCTGGCGCGGCGAGGATTTTGGCATCAGGCCGCCGTGCGCGGCATCCCCACCAGCGCCTCCTCGACCGTGGCGATCCGCGCGAAACGGCCGGCAAGCACCAGTTCCGTACGAGCCCGGATTTCCGCCGCGCTCCACTCGCGGCCCTCCACGTCGACCATCGGGAACGTGAGTGTCGCTTCACCTACGTAGTCGACGTCATAACCGAGGTCGGAGGCATGGCGCGCGGTGGTTTCGCAACATTGTTCGGTGCGCACACCGGAAACGATCACTCGCCGGATACCGTGCGTCGTCAACCAGACATCGAGGCCCGAACCCACCAGCGCACTATGGCGGCGCTTGCGGAACGTGACGTCGGCGTCGATACGAAGCGGCGCCAGGGTGGTCACGAAACCCGATGCTTCGGAAAACACCCCGCTTTCTTCCACATGGAATATCTGCACGACGGGAATCCCATTCCGCTTCGCCCCATCGACTAGGGCCTGCTGCCTGCCAATATAAGCAGCCACATCATCATCGCGCCAGTAGGGACGATGGCGAAAGGACTCCTGGGCGTCGATGACGATCAAGGCGGTATCGGCAATGGACATGGCGGTTTCCTATGGAAAGAGAACGCCAGTTTCCGCTTCGCCGAACCAGCCCGACAGGCCACGCCCGGACGCAGACCGGACAATTTACGCCATGTTGTTGGGGGGGCCGGGGATGAGCCGTCGACCGCCATTCGGTTGGCCGTCGCTCTGGTGGGAGCCGACTCTGTCGGCGATGGGTGCTTGCCTCGACCGGGCCCGCTGCCGCGGGATCGCCGACAGAGTCGGCTCCCACCAGGGTATGGCGATCCAACAGGGTGCGGTGCTTGGCGGTGTGTCGCGGTGTTCCGTGTGCGGTATGCGGTATGCGCTGCGGTGTCCGGCGACCTTCGCTCTTTCGCTTTTTCGCCTCAACCCACCGCAGTCGTGACTGAGCTGCCGGGCGTCCCCCTCGGCGCGCCATGAGGCGACGAGGACGGCCGGGCGGAAAAGGCCCGCAGGGGATCGGCCTGGACGGCCGATCGTTTTCGCTGAGGCAGGAGCCGAATCGAAAACCCCCGCCCGACCGTCCGAGCCCGAAGGGGCGCAGCCATCGAACACGGCCGCGCAGCGGCTTTCCTTCCCCAAGGGCCGGCGCCGCCTGGCGCGCCGAGGGGGACGCCCGGCAGCTCCCCCGCGAGCCACACAACGAACGCGAGGGCAAAGCCGAGCCCGACAAAAAAAGCGCCCGCTCTCTCAAGCGGGCGCCCTTCTTCACGGTGTTGCCTACCTATCGATCAGTTCGTCCACGTCGCCTTCAAGGTCACGCCCGAGAACGAGGTATAGCCGTTGAGCATCACGTAGTACGTGCCGGTTTGCGGCGAGGAGAACGAGCAGCTTTCCGTGTTGCCCGTGATGTACGGGCGGCAGTCGTAGCTCGACGTGGTAGGCGCCGAGCCGAACTTCACGTACAGGTCGGCATCGCCCGTGCCGCCCGAGATCGCGATCTTCAGGTTGGTCGCCCCGGAGGGGATGGCCACGGTGTAGTTGACCTTGCCGTTCTGCGCCGCCGCCAGCCCCGTCACCGCCACACCGTTCTGCAACACATTGCCGGGCGGCGGAGTCGTGCCGCCACCGCTCACCCAGTTGGCCTGGGCATAGGTGTTCAGCTTGCCGATGTCGAAGCTGCCGAAACCGGTCGCCTCGTCGAAGCCGGTGGCCGCGGTGTAGCCATGGCTCTGGTAGCCGTTGTTGCCGGAGGTCACGTCGTGCAACAACGAGGTCTGCGTCGGGAAGGCCTGGTAGAACTTCGAGGCCGGGAAGCCGATGGCGTTGTTCGCCACCGATTCGATACGCGCGAACGCACCCACGAACAAGGGCGAGGCGAGGCTCGTGCCGCCCACCTGCTCCGTCGAGCCGTTCACGACGATCAACGCACCGGAGGACGAGGCGGCGTCGAACGACACGTCAGGACCGACACGCTTGGTCGAACTGGTGACCGAGGACTGCCACGACGGTGCCGTCTCGAACAGGCTGGTGCCACCGCCGGTGGCCCACAGGCGCTGGTTGTTGTCGCCCTGGCTCGGCGCGATGGCCGACAGGCCTTCGTTCCACACCGTTTCGCCGCTCCACGTCGTGCCACTGGTGGACAGCTGCGTGCCGCCCACCTGGATCACATAGGGCGAGCTGGCCGGCTCGCTCACCGAGTAATGGGTGAGATCGATCTTCACCGTACCCGCGGAGTTGGCCACGTAGCCCGGGGAACCCGTCAGCGGGTCCGACGACCACTGGTACACGCCCGCGTCGCCGGCCGCCACGGAGAACGTCTGTCCCTGTGCCACGGCCTGCTGGAAGATGGCATCGTCGGCGGCCTGCGTACCCGATTGCTCCGCGGCCGTTTCGTCTTCGCCGAGCGAGACGTTGATCAGCTTCGCGATGTTGTCGGTCACGGCACGGTTGAACGTCGCCGTGATGCCCGCGTTCGTGATGCCGCTGGAACTCGAATCACCGTTGGCCGAGGTGTAGAAGATCAGCTGCTTGACGCCACCGGCGATGCCGACGATGTCCTGGCTGTCGAGCGACCATTCGCCGTTGGAATCGGGATCGTTGGCGAACGTGCCGCTGCCGACCTTCGTGATGGTGGAGTTCACCGTGGCGAGGCCGGCGCTGGACGTGAAGCTGTTGAGATCGGCGACCGTCTGGGTGATCGAACCCCACGTGATGATGCCCACGGCGGTGTTGGTCGCCGCCGGCACGCTGGAACCGCCGTAGATGGCGGCGAAGTCCTGCGGGTGGTGCGAGCTGACGGCCGCGGTGGCCAGCGTGCTCGATGCCGGTCCAGGCACGGTCACGTTCTCGGGCTTGTACACATGGTGCAGCGTGTGTTTCACCGACACGTTCTGCAAGCCCAGCACGGCATCGACCGAATCGCCGAGTGCGGAAGGAACCAGTGCGGGTGTGTCGTTGGCGAAGAACTCACGCCCGTTCGCGTTGAAGCGCTTGATCGACGTATGGAAGCCATTGGCCGCGGTACCGGCGGTGCCGTCGGCGGAAACCAGCAGGTTGTTGGGCGCCACTTCGATATTCGTGAAGCCGGCCTGCTGCAGGTGCGCGACGACCGCGTCGACCTGCGCCTGGGTCGGCGCGAAACGCGCCTTGAACTGATCCGGCGTGAGGAACTTGCCATACAGCGGATTGCCCGGCGTGGTGACGCCGGCCAGGAAAGTCTGCAACTGGTCGGGATTGCGCAGTTTGAGGCTGACGGTAACGTGCAGCGGTTGGTCCGACGCCATCGCCGTCACCGCCGCGCCGTCGATATGCGGGGAGCCGGTCATGTTGAGCGCGTAACCGGTGGAGGCCGCCTGCGTCGCCGCCACGGGTAGCATCGCCGCTCTCGTATGCGTGGATACCCACGCGTCCTCCGCATGCGCGGAAAGGGACGGCATCGCCAGCGCGATCGCCATCGTCAGTACCGTCTTGCGCGTGATCCCTGAAGCAAATGCATCGATCTTCATGATTGATCCTTCCATTAGCCCGTAGATTGCTTCCGCCAAGGCGGAAGCCCTGACACTGCTGGCGTTATGGCTAAGCGGCACCTTCCCCGCCGGTCCGACGGACTCCTGCTGCGTGCATCGCAGGAAATCGCGAATTCCCCCACCGTCCCGCCTGTTGCTCCCCCTGCGGGGTCGAGCAATGGGCGGACGAGCTTTCATCAGGCTTTCCGCGTGGCGTGTCGGACACGCCGGAAAGGCCTGTCCGTGACGTGCCCCGCAGAATGGGATGAGAAATGGAGACCGCGGCACGCCAGACGCGGGCGCAACGACCCGCGCCGCCGCGCGAAACAACCGCAAGTTATTGCGTGAAGGTCGTCAGGCAGCCGGCATGGCGAACTTGCCATTGCCGGTATAGCGCCCGACCCACAAGCGCGCGACCAGCTCACGCCCCTCGGTCACGTCGAGGTATTGGATCGGTGCCTGGTGATCCAGGTCCGGCGTGGGCGTGCGCAACCACATGCCGAGCTGCCGGGCGATGTCGACTTCCCGCACGGCCTGGCCACCGGCGGCCAGCGCCAGGAACGTATCCCCCAGAAGTTTCGCCGTCGCCACGATGGCTTCGGAGTCGTGCGGATCCAGGCGCTCACCCCCGGCCATCCGCCTTGCCATCGCCCGACGATCCAGGCCGAGGTACAGCACGAGGTGCTCGTCCGCGATACGCATGGCCCTGGCCAGGCGGTTCACCCATACCGGCGCGATGCCGCGGCGTACCCGGTCGATCCGTTCCATAGGCGCCGCACACGCCACGTCGAGGCAAAAAGCCTTCACCAGTTCCTCGCCCTCCCTGGTACCCATCATCGTCTTCTCCGTTGAACCCATGGGTCACACGGTGGCACACCGCGTGACAGGAATCGTGAGAATTCCGGACGAAGAACGAACGTCAGGCGCTCGCAGCGAGCGGAAGGAAGATATCGGTGATGGCCTCCTGCTCCGGCACATCGGGAAAGAAGGCCACCCGGCGCAGGAACAACGGTGCGTCGCGTGGCTCTTCGTCACTGCCCGACAACCATTCGCCGTAGAGGAAACGGATCGCATCGCCAAGCAGCGCGTCGGAACCTTCATGACGCAGGACGGCGCAACGGCCACCCTCGATACGTGCCGCGACCACGCCCGCATCGTTCGGGACGACGGTATCGCAAGTGGCACAGATGTCGAGGCGGAACGCATCCGGCGGGGTGGCGTCCGGATCGTCATGGAGGATGTTCCACGTCGCGCTCTTCGCGGGCGTCAAGCCGTGGGCGCGCCGCCAGTCGATGAACCGGCGAATGGATTCGCCGATGCGTTCCGGTGGCCCCCTGTGCGGCAGGCAGGCCACGGACGTGGCGGGAAAATCGATGATGCGTACGTCGTCCACGTGGTGTTCCGCTGGCATGTGAAACCTCCTTACTTCGTCGAGTTCGCGCCAGGCTTTCGCCCAGACGCTCCAGTCCGGCGCTTCACGGAACGCCGAAGGCGATTGCCCAAGCCTTTGCCGGAAGGCGCGCGAGAAGGCCTCGGGACTTTCGTAGCCGGCATCGAGTCCGACCTGCGTCAACGAAACCCCTGGCCGGAACGCGGCTTGCCATGCCGCCCGCTTGAAACGCGAGAGTTGCACGTAACGGTGCACGGTCATGCCGATCAGTGCGGCGAAGCGGCGATGAAAATGAAAGCGCGAGTACGCCGCCAGTTCCGCCAGCGTCTCCAGCGCGAGATCGCCGTCGAGACAGCTGTCGATATGGTCGAGGACCCGGCGGAAGCGCTGTTGCGATGCATCGTTCATGGGTAGAGGCTAACGTCCCGCGAGACCGCGCGCATGACGGATCTTGCGCACCGGCCATCGGCATGACCAATGGGACATTACGTGGACACACCGATCCGCCACAAATGGCCCTACCGCCATCGCCAAGGGAAGCCCCATGCCGCGCCTGCCGCTGCTCGCCTCGCTGTCCCTGCTCGTCTTCTGCGGAGCCGCCGACGCGCGGTCCACTCCACCGATCGATCCGGCGGCCATGGATCGTGCCTATGAACGGTTGGGCGAGGCCTTCGTCGACGCCGGAAAGACCGACGCCCTTTCCATCGCCGTCGTCGATCATGGCAAGGTGCGCTATTACAACTTCGGCACGCTGGTGCCGGGAAAGGCTGCTTCGCCTACGGAGAGGACGGTCTACGAGATCGGATCGATCACCAAGGTCTTCACCTCGCTCCTGCTGGCACAGGCCGTGATCCAGCGCCGCGCGAAGCCGGACGACGACCTGCGCCGCTACCTTCCAGGCCCCTACCCCAACCTGGTCTATCAGGGCACGCCGATCCGCCTCGTCGACCTCGCCGATACCACGTCGGCGCTTCCGGACAATCTCCCGGACATGGGCAAGCTCGCCGCCGGCGTACCCCCCGACCGCGTGCCGTTCGTCGCGACGGAAGCCCTGGCCAGGTACGAACGGACGCGGATGTTCGCGGACCTCGCAACCGCGCAGCTTTCCGCACGACCAGGCACGATGCCCAGGCATTCCAACCTCGCCTCGATCCTCCTGGCCGTGGCGGTGGAGAAAGCCCTCGGCGCCAGTTACGAGGTGCTGCTCGATCGCCATATCGAGAAGCCGTTCGGTATGGGCCAGGGCGTGGGCCATGCACGCGACGAAAGCCTGGCAGTCGGCTACGACGCGGAACACCGTGCCCTTCCGCCGCTCGACGCCCCCTACGTCGCCAGCGCGGGCGGCTTGCGCTACAGCACACAGGACATGGCGCGCTTCATCCTGGCCGAGTTGAACGGTGCCGACCCCGTCGTCGCCCTCAGCCAGCGCGTGGCCTGGGGCGATCCCGAAGGCGATGCCGTCGCATACAACTGGAAGGTGGACAAGACCATCGACGGCAAACGCCGCCTGCGTGCTTCCGGCGGTACCTTCGGTTTTTCGAGCTATGTGGAGATCTATCCCGACGCGGCTTACGGCGTGATCCTGCTGGCCAATCGTCCGGGAAGCACGCAAAGCGAACTGCAGGCGCTGGCGGAACAGGCACGCCTCGACATGCTCGGCAAGCCGCCAGCGCAGACCGCTCTGGAAAACGCCCTGGCAAAGTCTGACTTCCACGATTTCGCCGGTGCCGTCGCATCTGTCCGTCAGAAGCACCCGGAGCTGCACCTCAGCGAGGGCAAGGTGAACGACTGGGCCTACTCCCTGCTCAAGGCGAAAAAGACCGCGCAGGCGATCGGAGTATTCCGGTACAACGTGGACCGGTGGCCAAAGAGCTGGAACGCGTGGGACAGTCTCGCCGAAGGCTACGAGACGACAGGCGACTCCCCGAAGGCGATTGAGAACTACCAGCGCTCGCTCGCGCTCAATCCCGCCAACGCGCATGCACTGGAGCAGCTGAAGGTACTGAAGGGCGCCAAGCCTTGAAGGGTGTCGGAATGTGACCCGGTCCCTTGCCGCGGGAGCGACGTGCTGTGTAACGTCGGGCGATTCCCAAGATGGAGGCCATCCGTGAAGCGTCTGAGCCTGTTCCTCTCGACCTGCCTCGTCGCTTCGGCGGCCCTGTCCTCCTCCGCCCTGGCTGCCACGCCACCGCATTTCGCCATCGAAGGCGACCACTTCCTGCTCGACGGCAAACCCTACGTCATCCGCTCCGGTGAGATGCACTACCCGCGCATTCCGCACACGGAATGGCGCGACCGCCTGCGCAAGGCACGGGCCATGGGTCTCAACACCATCACCACCTACGCGTTCTGGAATGCCAGCGAGCCCGAGCCGGGCAAGTTCGATTTCAGCGGCGACAACGACATCGCGACCTTCGTCCGTACCGCACAGGAAGAAGGGCTCAACGTGATCGTGCGCCCCGGTCCGTTCGTATGCGCGGAATGGGAGTTCGGTGGTTTTCCCGCGTGGCTGCTGCGCACGCCGGGCCTGCGGGTGCGCTCCCTCGACCCGCGCTTCCTGCAGGCGAGCGCCGCCTGGTTCAAGCGTCTCGGACAGGAGCTGACTCCGCTGATGAGCACGCGCGGGGGGCCCATTCTCATGATGCAGGTAGAGAACGAATACGGTTACGTCGGTAACGATCGCGACTACATGGAAGCGATTCGCCAGCAGATGGTCGATGCCGGCTTCGACCTGCCTTTGTTCATGTCGAACGGCCCGGGACCCACCTGGATGTCGCGCGGTACGTTGCCCGGGATGCTGTCCGTCATCAATTTCACCGGCGACGCGGCGAAAACGGAACGCGCGTTCCATCGTTCGGAGCCCCTCATGCAGGGCATGCCCAAGATGGCCGGCGAGTACTGGAGTGGCTGGTACGACCGCTGGAGCGAGCCGCACAACACACGCACGGCCGGCGAGGTGGCGGGCGCCGTCGGCTGGATGCTCGATCGCGGCATCTCGTTCAACCTCTACATGGTCGATGGCGGCACGAACTTCGGCTGGACGAACGGCGCGAACAATGAGGACGGCAAGTACCTGCCCGTCACCACCAGCTACGACTACGATTCGCCGATCGACGAAGCCGGCCGGATCACGCCGAAATACCAGGCACTGCGCAAGGTCATCGCCGCCCACCTGCCCAAGGGCGAGTCGTTGCCCAAGGTACCCGCGTCGTCGCCGACCATCGCCATTCCTCGCTTCGAGTTGAGCGAATCGATATCCCTGCTCGACGCCCTGCCCGCGCTCTCGAAGGCACAAACGAGCCTGACGCCGCATGGCATGGAAACCTATGGCCAGGACTATGGCCTGATCCTCTATCGCAAGAAGCTCGACGCCGACGCCAAGGGCAAGCTCGACGTCAACGACGTGCACGACTACGCAACGGTCCTGGTCGACGGCCGTCCCACCGGCACGCTCGATCGGCGCAAGCAGGAACACGAACTGCCCGTGGACCTGAAAAGCGGCGACACCCTCGATCTGCTCGTCGAGAACATGGGCCGGATCAACATCGGCACCGGCATGGAAGAAGACTACAAGGGCATCACCTTGTCCGTGCAGGTCGCCGGGAACGACCTCACGAACTGGAGCGTGTATCCCCTGCCCCTCGACGATCTTTCGGGCCTCACCTTCAAGGTGGGCTCACCGTCGCAGGGACCGGCGTTCTGGCACGGCAGCTTCGACGTAAGCAGGGTCGCCGGCACGTTCCTCGACATGCGCGGCTGGAACAAGGGCAACGTCTGGGTGAACGGACATCACCTCGGACGATTCTGGAACATCGGCCCCCAGCAGACGCTTTACGTGCCGCCGTCATGGCTGCATGAAGGACGCAACGACATCGTCGTGCTCGAAATGCAGGGTGGTGGTACCCATGCCATCGGGGGACTGAAAGACCCCGTGTTCGGCAGCGCCGCAAAATAACCGGAATGACATAGCGGCCGTACTGCGAGCATGGCAAGATGAATCCCGCACGCACGGCTTTCGGGGGAGGAAGCGCGGCATGGGGACGACGAGGCGCTACCTTGGTTATGTGGTGACCTGCCTGGCGCTGCCCGTCGCGCAGGTCGTCGTCCCGCCACTCACCGGACGCGAACTGCCGGAGCTGGCCTACTACCTCATGCTGTTCGCATCGGGCGCTGCATGCCTGGCCGCACTCGCTTGCCTGCGTGTTCCCACCTATGAGCGTCGAACCATGGTTTGCCTGGCCCTGGGGCTGGCGTGCTGGTTCGTGGGGATGGCTTACGCCATCGCCCGCTCGGGAACCGAGGAGAACCTGATATCCACGTACGTACTGTTCGTCAGTTACGGCGTGCCCCTGCTCTATGCCGCCGTCTCGACCCGCGATGAACCCTCGATGCTCTCACGGCGAATCGTCGACGGTTCGCTGCTCATCCTGTTGGTCATCCTCTGCTATCTCGGTGTGCGTGACCTGCGCGACGCGAACGGCTTCCTCAAGAACGAGGACATGGTCTGGGTCGTCATCGCCTTCGACGTGGAAAACGTCTTCCTGTTCATTACCTTCGCCATTCGCAGCCTGACGGCAACGGAGGAGCGGGAGCATCGGTTCTTCAGGCTGACCGCGACCTTTCTGGGTTTCTATGCGATCGCCGCCGGCATCCACAACCACGATGAACTCCATCCCAACCTTTCCATCTTCCAGCAACTGGCGGACGTGTTGCCCACCGTGCCCTTCATGGCACTCATTTGCCTGCTGCATGCGCAGCGCCATCGCCGCTCCTTCGAACCGACACGACACCGCTGGGCGCGCCAGTTGTCGGTCAGTCTCGCTCCGGGCCTGCTGCTCGCGGCGATCTTCGCGCTGAGCCTCGGCATCAGCGAGACCCAGCGAACATTCGGCCGCGTCGTGCTTGCGCTGGCCATGCTTGCCTATGTCGTTCGCGTGACGCAGACCCAGTTCTGGTTCGCGCGTACGCGCGACATGTTGTCCGAAGCCCTCGCAGCAGTGGAACGCGTATCGTTGTTGGACGAACTGACCGGCATCCCCAATCGTCGCGCCTTCGACCAGGCCTTGGCCGAGCGCACGAAGGAATCCGCACGGGAGGGCAAGCCACTCAGTGCGTTGATGATCGACGTGGACCTGTTCAAGACCTTCAACGACACGCGTGGTCATCTGGCGGGGGATGTAGCGCTGCGCGCCGTGGCGCGCCTGCTCGCTGGTGCGCTACGGCGTCCAACGGATTTCATCGCCCGTTACGGTGGCGAGGAATTCGTCGTCCTGCTGCCAGGCGCCGACCGGCTCGGGGCACAGGTCGTCGCACGCCGAATGAATCGCGCCGTTTACGACGCCCAACTCGAACACGCGCATGGCATCGACAGCCGCGTCACGGTCAGCATCGGGGTAGCGACAGGGCTGCCGCCAGGTGTGCAGAACCTGGTACGCGAAGCGGACCAGGCCCTCTATGCCGCGAAGAGCTCCGGGCGTAACCGTTACGTCTCGGGTAACGAAGCCCTCGAACCTGGCTGACTCAGATCGCCCCGCGAGCCTTGAGTACCGCCGCTTCAGCACCCATCCTGCGCGAGGCTTCCGCCACTTCCTTGCTGACGATGGTCTTGCCGATCGGTGCGAGCGCGATGCCGGCCAGCTTGAGATGCTGGATGCCGAAAGGAATGCCGATGATCGTCACGAAGCAGGCGATCGCCGAGCACACATGGCCGATGGCCAGCCAGATGCCAGCGAAGACGAACCAGACGATATTGCCGATCGTACCGAGGCCGCTCGTGCCGATGTCCCCGCGTCCCGAGAGATCACGGCGGCTGATCGCCTCCCGTCCGAACGGCAGGAAGGCGAACTTGCCGATCACGAAGCAAGCGCGGCCCCACGGGATACCGACGATCGTCAGGAAACAGAGAAGCCCCGCCAACCACCACCCCAGGCCCATGACGACGCCGCCCATCACGAACCACAACACGTTTCCTATCGCTCTCATGCCTTGCTCCTTTGGTGACTTGTTGTGAAACGTAATCGCGAAAAGCCAGTGGGATAAGTGTCGGAATACCTAGACGAACCGCGCAAAAGAAAAGGCGCGAACCGGAGTTCGCGCCTTTGGAAAACTGGTAGCGGGGGTAGGATTCGAACCTACGACCTTCGGGTTATGAGCCCGACGAGCTGCCAGACTGCTCCACCCCGCATCAGAGTCAGCAAGTATATGGATGTGGCCGGATTCTTGCAAGCCCTTTTCTTACGTTCGTGTGAAAAAAGCGCCGTGTAGCGTCTTCGCCCGGGATCGGGAAGCTCTGACCGGAGCGAAGTTCCAGGTCCAGGAAAGCTCTGGTGGGAGCCGACCTTGTCGGCGATCCCGCGGCAGCGGGCCAGGTTGAGGCAAACACCCATCGCCGACAAGGTCGGCTCCCACGACAGCCTGCAAGGCAGCCTCTTTAATCCGGCTCTCGAAAACAAAAAGGGCGCCGGATCACCGGCGCCCTTCGATCGTTCCCCTGCCCCGCGGAATCAGCCCGCGAAGGCTCGCTGGCACCACGCCAGCAGCGGTGCCCAGGTGAAGCCGAGGACCAGCAGCGCGAGCGCGTTGATCGACAGGACCCAGCGGGCCGGTGCGTCGGCGGTGGCGCGGACGTCGGTGCCTTCGGCCGGCTGGTCGAAGTACATGACCTTCACCACGCGCAGGTAGTAGTACAGGCCGATGATCGCGAAGACCGCGCCGACCAGGGCGAGCCAGAGCATGCCCGCGTCGACGGCCGCCTTCAGCACCAGCAGCTTGCCGAAGAAACCGAACAACGGCGGCACGCCGGCCAGCGAGAACATCACCAGCAGCATCAGGAACGCGAACCACGGCGAACGCTGGTTGAGGCCGCGCAGGTCGTCGATCTCTTCGCACTCGAAGCCCGAGCGCGACAGCACGAGGATCATGCCGAAGGCCGCGGCACTGGTCAGTGCGTAGCTCACCGCATAGAACATCGAGGCCGAATAGCCTTCCGGACCGGCGTTCACCAGGCCGAGCAGCAGGTAGCCCATGTGCGAGATGGTCGAATAGGCCAGCAGGCGCTTGAGGTTGGTCTGCACGATGGCGACGAGGTTGCCGATCGCCAGCGAAAGCACCGCCAGCACGGCGAGCATCAGCTGCCACTGCGAGGCCAGGCCGGTCGCGCCACCGGCGGCATCGCCCATGCCAGTAGACAGCAAGCGGTAGGCCATGCCGAACGCCGCCAGCTTCTGCGCCGAACCGATGAACACGGTCACGGCCGTCGGCGAGCCCTGGTACACGTCCGGGATCCACATGTGGAACGGAGCGGCGCCCAGCTTGAAACCGATGCCGACGATCATGAAGACCAGGCCGAACAGCAGCAGGGTCTTCCACTCCGTGCCGACGATGGCCGCGTGGATCGTGTGCAGGTCGAGGCTGTGCGTGGCGCCGTAGACCATCGACATACCGTACAGCAGCATGCCCGAGGCCAGTGCGCCCAGGACGAAGTACTTGATCGCCGCTTCCGAGGAAAGCTGCGAATCGCGGTTCAACGCCACCAGCGCGTACGACGACAGCGTCAGCAGTTCGAGGCCGAGATAGACGGTGACCAGGCTACCGGCGGACACAAGGAACATGATGCCGACCGTGGCGAAGATCGTCAGCGTATAGAACTCGCCGAACGGAATCGCCCTTTCCTTCAGGTAGGGACGCGCGTAGACGAAGATCACCGCGGTGATCAGCAGCGAGAACAGCTTGAGGACTTCGGCCACGCCATCGCGGACGAACATGCCGCTGAATGCGGTGACCGGCGCCGCGGGCTGGCCGCTGACGACGAGGTAGGCACCGATCAGCAGGACCAGGATGGAAAGCCAATGGACTGTGCCCTTCTGGCCCGGCTTGAGGTACGCGTCCAGAAGGAGCAGCACGCAAGCCGCGACCACGAGGTAGACCTCGGGAAGCAGGATCAGGATGTCGTTGATACTCGGCATGGATAGTTCCCGCTCAGACTTTGGTGATGGCCAGTTGCTCGACGATACGAGCGACCGAGGCATCCATCAGGTGGACCAGCGGCTCCGGCCAGATGCCGAGGATCAGCACACCGGCGGCGAACGCGCTCAGCATGAAGATCTCGCGACCGTTGACGTCCGTCAGTTCCGCGACGTGCTTGTTCGTGACATCGCCCCAGAGCACGCGCTTGACCATCCACAGCGTGTACGCGGCGCCGATGATCAGGGTGAACGCGGCGAACAACGCGATCCAGGGGTTGGCGCTGAACGAAGCCAGGATGACCATGAACTCGCCGACGAAACCGCTGGTGCCCGGCAAACCGCTGTTGGCCATGGCGAACAGCACGTAGAACGGGGCGAAGATCGGCATCACGTTGATGACACCGCCGTAGTCCTTGATCTGGCGCGTGTGCATGCGGTCGTAGAGCACGCCGATGCAGCTGAACATCGCGCCGGAGATGAAGCCGTGCGAGATCATCTGCACCATCGCACCCTGCATGCCCAGGCGCGCGGCCTCGGGGTTGTTCGTCTCGCGAACCAGCAGGAAGGCGATGAAGATGCCCAGGGTGACGAAGCCCATGTGCGCGATGGACGAGTACGCCACCAGCTTCTTCATGTCCTGCTGGACCAGCGCCACGTAGCCGATGTAGCAGACCGCGATGAGGCTGAGCACGATGACCAGCCAGGCGAAGTGATGCGAGGCGTCCGGAGTGATCGGCAGGCTGAAACGGAGGAAACCGTAGCCGCCGATCTTCAGCATCACCGCCGCCAGCACCACCGAACCGCCGGTGGGCGCTTCCACGTGGGCATCCGGCAGCCAGGTGTGCACCGGCACCATCGGCACCTTGATCGCGAAGCCCAGCAGGAAGGCGAAGAACAGCCAGCTCTGCTCGGTCATGGTCAGGTGGACGTTGGCCATGTCGGCGATGGCGAAGCTGCCACCGGTCTTGTGATACAGGTAGATCAGGCCGATCAACATGAAGATCGAGCCGAAGAACGTGTAGATGAAGAACTTCAGCGTGGCGTAGACGCGGCGCGGACCGCCCCAGATACCGATGAGGACGAACATCGGGATCAGCATGGCCTCGAAGAACACGTAGAACAGCAACGCGTCCGTGGCGCAGAACACGCCGATCATCATGCCTTCGAGGATCAGCATCGCCGCCATGTACTGGTGCGGCTTGTTCTGGATGATCTCCCACGCACCCACGATCACGAGGATCTGGACGAAGGTGGTGAGGATGATCAGGGCGACGGAGATACCGTCGACCGCCAGCGAGTAGTTGATGCCCAGCGACGGGATCCAGCTCATCGATTCACCGAGCTGGAGGGTACCCGTGGAGGCGTCGTAGGCAGGCAGGAGGGCCAGGCTGGCGGCGAAGGTGGCAACCGCGACCAGCAGCGAGATCCAGCGGGCGAGGCCTGGGCGACCGGAGCCGGCCAACAGCACCGGGATGGCGCCGACGACCGGGAGCCAGATCAACAGGCTGAGCAAGTGATTCGACATAGAGCTCGTTTCCCTTATTGCCCGATCAGCCAGTACCCGCCGAGGAGCAGGATAAGACCGAGGATCATGGCGAACGCGTAGTGGAAGAGGAATCCGGATTGCAGGCGGCGGGTGCCGCTGGCGATGCGCTGCACGAGGCCGGCCGAGCCGTTCACGATGGCGCCGTCGATGATGGCGGCGTCGCCCACCTTCGACAGGCCTTCGCCCAGCTTCACGCCACCCTTCGCGAACACCGCGAAGTAGAGTTCATCGATCCAGTACTTGTGGTTGAGCAGCTCGTACACCGGCTTCAGCGCGCTCTTCGCCTTGTCGGCGACGGACGGGTTGAACAGGTAGACGTAGGTGGCGACGGCGAAACCCGCGAAGGCCAGCCAGAACGGCGCGGCGGTGAAGCCGTGGATCGCCATGGTCAACGCACCGTGGAATTCATGCGCGAGTTCGCCGAGGACGTTGTTCGCCTCGTTCACGTGGATGGCCTTGCCGAACCAGTCGCCGAACAGCATCGGGCCGACGGTGAAGAAGCCGATGAGGATCGAGGGGATGGCCAGCAGCACCAGTGGCACGGTGACGACCCATGGCGACTCATGCGGGGCATGCTCGAGCACGCCCGGCGTGTGATGGCCATGATCGTCGTCGTGGTGATCCGCGTGCGCATCATGACCATGACCATGACCATGCTTCTTGTGCTCGACCGTGAAGCGCTCCTTGCCATGGAAGGTCATGTAGAGCAGGCGGAAGCTGTACAGCGAGGTGACGAACACGCCGGCCAGCACACAGAAGTACGCGTAGCCCGCGCCCCAGCGATGCGACTCGCCGACGGCCTCGATGATGGCGTCCTTCGAATAGAAGCCGGAGAAGAACGGCGTGCCGGCCAGGGCCAGCGAGCCGATCCACATCGTGATCCAGGTGACCGGCATGTACTTGCGCAGGCCGCCCATGTAGCGCATGTCCTGCTCGTGGTGCATGCCGATGATGACCGAGCCGGCGCCGAGGAACAGCAGCGCCTTGAAGAAGGCGTGGGTCATCAGGTGGAACACGGCGCCGCTATACGCCGACACGCCCAGCGCGACGGTCATGTAGCCCAGCTGCGAGAGCGTCGAGTACGCGATCACCCGCTTGATGTCGTTCTGCACGATGCCGATCAGGCCGGTGAACAGGGCCGTGGTCGAACCGATCACTAGGATGAAGGACAGCGCGGCGTCGGTCAGCTCGAACAGCGGCGACATGCGGGCGACCATGAAGATGCCGGCGGTCACCATGGTGGCCGCATGGATCAGCGCCGAGATCGGCGTGGGGCCTTCCATCGAATCCGGCAGCCACACGTGCAGCGGCACCTGGGCCGACTTGCCCATGGCGCCGATGAACAGGAGGATGCCGATCACCGTGGCGGCGTCCCACGCGTGGTTCTGCGTGATCTGCAAGGTCTTGCCGACCAGCTCGGGAGCGTGGTCGAAGGCGGTCTGGTAATCCAGCGTGCCCATGAAGTACAGGATCGCCGAGATGCCGAGCAGGAAACCGAAGTCGCCCACGCGGTTGACCAGGAAGGCCTTGAGGTTGGCGAAGATCGCCGTCGGGCGCTTGTACCAGAAGCCGATCAGCAGATACGAGACCAGGCCCACCGCTTCCCAGCCGAAGAACAGCTGCATGAAGTTGTTGCTCATGACGAGCATCAACATCGAGAAGGTGAACAGGGAGATGTAGCTGAAGAAGCGCTGGTAGCCCGGATCGTCCGCCATGTAGCCGATGGTGTAGAGGTGCACCAGCAGCGAGACGAAGGTCACCACCACCATCATCATGGCGGTGAGGCGGTCGACCATGAAGCCCACGGAGGCGTGGTACTGGCCGATCTGGAACCAGGTGTAGATGTCCTGGTTGAAGTTCTGCGCGCCGCCCCAGACCAGCTGGTAGAGCACGTAGAACGACAGGCCGCAGGCGATCGCCACGCCGAGCAGCGTGGCGGTATGCGCCCCTGCCCGGCCGATCACCTTGCCGAACAGGCCGGCCAGGATCGAACCCACCAGCGGCGCGAGGGCGATCGTCAGCAGGATTGAAAGCGAGAGACTCATCGGATCAACCCTTCATGCTGTCGATTTCGGCGACATTGATCGTGCTGCGGTTACGGAACAGCAAGACCAGGATCGCCAGGCCGATGGCGGATTCCGCCGCGGCCACGGTGAGGATGAAGAACACGAACACCTGGCCGCCCACGTCGCCGAAGAAGCGCGAGAAGGCCACGAAGTTGGTGTTCACCGCCAGGAGCATCAACTCGATCGCCATGAGCAGCACGATCACGTTCTTGCGGTTGATGAACAGGCCGGCGACGGCGATACAGAAGAGGATCGCGCCGAGGACGATGTAATGGGAAAGCGTGATCACGGAGCGTTCTCCTGCGGCGGCACGACAACCGGGGCCGGGCTGACGGAAGCCATCTGTTCGCTGGCCACCTTGACCACGCGGACGCGATCGACGGCGTTGACGGCCACCTGCTGCGCGGCGGTCTGATGGCGTACACCGGCGCGCTGACGCAGGGTCAGTGCCACGGCGGCCACGATACCCACGGTGAGGATCAGTGCGGCGATCTCGAACGGCAGCAGGAACTCGGTGTACAGGGCCTGGCCCAGCCATGCGACGTTCGACTCACCCGCCGGATTGGGACCCAGCGTATGGGCGTGCATGGCCTTGACGCCGATCATCGCCAGCATTTCGACCAGCATGACCAGGGCCACGATGATGCCCACCGGCAGGTAGCGGATGAAGCCCTCGCGGACCTGCTCCTGCTTGATGTCGAGCATCATGACGACGAAGAGGAACAGCACCATCACCGCGCCGACGTAGACGACGACGAGGGCGATGGCCAGGAATTCCGCTTCGGCCAGCAGCCAGACGCAGGCCATGCTGAAGAAGGTCAGCACCAGCGAGAGCACGGCGTGAACCGAGTTCCTCACGGTGATGACCATCAGCGCGCCGATGACGGATACGGCCGCGAAGAGGTAGAAACAGATGAGTTGGAGCAGATCGTTATTCATCGCATAGGTCTCTTCGGCGCTCAGCGGTAAGCCGCGTCCTGAGCGCGGGCGGCAGCGATGTCCTGCTCGAAACGGTCACCGATGGCCAACAACTGGCCCTTGGTCACCACGTTCTCGCCACGATGCTCGAAGTGATACTCGTGCACGTGCGTCTCGACGATCGAATCCACCGGGCAGCTCTCTTCGCAGAAACCGCAGAAGATGCACTTGAACAGGTCGATGTCGTAGCGCGTGGTGCGGCGCTGGCCGTCTTCCGCACGCGGGGCCGAATCGATGGTGATCGCCAGCGCCGGGCACACCGCCTCGCACAGCTTGCACGCGATGCAGCGCTCTTCACCGTTGGCATAACGGCGCAAGGCGTGCAGGCCGCGGAAGCGGTTCGACTTGGGGATGTGCTCCATCGGGTAGCGCATCGTGTACTTCGGCTTGAACATGTAGCGCATGGTCAGCGCCATGCCCTGGAACAGCTCGATGAGCAGCAGGCTCTTGAAATAGTGGGTAACGCGGGTCATGGCTTTCAGGCTCCCGTGCCGATGTGGACCCAGCCGAAATACTTCATGCAGCCGGCGACAAGGACCCAGACGATGGTGATGGGGATGAAGACCTTCCAGCCGAGCCGCATGATCTGGTCGTAGCGGTAGCGCGGGAAGCTGGCGCGGAACCACAGGAACAGGAAGGCGAAGATGAAGGCCTTGATGAACAGCCAGTGGAAACCGCCGTGGCCGACCACGCCCCACGACTCGGGGAACGGCGAGAGCCAGCCGCCCATGAACAGGATCGAGGTGAGGAAGCTCACCAGGATCATGTTGGCGTATTCGGCCAGGAAGAAGATGGCGAAGGCGGAGCCGGAGTATTCGACGTGGAAGCCCGCGACGATTTCCGATTCGCCTTCCGCGACGTCGAACGGCGCGCGGTTGGTTTCAGCCACGCCCGAGACGAAGTAGATGACGAACACCGGAAGCAGCGGCAGCCAGTACCAGTCGAAGAAGTTACCCGACTGCCCGTTGACGATCGCCGTGAGGTTGAGGCTACCGGTCAGCACCAGCACGCAGACAATGGACATGCCCATCGCCAGTTCGTACGAGATGACCTGTGCCGCCGCACGCATGGCGCCGAGCATCGCGTAGCGCGAGTTCGACGACCAGCCGGCAAGGATGATGCCGTACACGCCCATCGAGGTCATCGCGAGCAGGTACAGCACACCGGCGTTGACGTTGGCGAGCACGGTCTCCGGACCGAACGGCACCACCGCCCAGGCGGCCAGCGCGGGCACGAGGGCCAGCATCGGTGCCAGGTAGTAGAGGAACTTGTTCGCGTTGGTCGGAAGGATCACTTCCTTGATAAGGAGCTTGACCACGTCCGCGAAAGCCTGCAGCAGGCCGAGGGGGCCGACCTTGTTCGGCCCCATGCGCACGTGCATCCAACCGATGACCTTGCGTTCCCAGTAGACGAACATCGCCACCGCGATAATCAGCGGCAGGACGATCGCCACGATGAACAGCACGGGCATCAACAGGTGGTCCCAGAGTTGCTGACCCATGGTTTATGCCTTGCTCAAAGTGATGGCCGCGCCGTACGGAGGCAGCATGGCGGTTTCGGAATGCGCGGCTTCGATCCAGGCGGCGCCGGCGGGCACCGCGGCATCGATCGCCACCGGCAGCACGGTATCGCCGATGCGGGCATTGCCGCCCTCGGCAAGGCCCAGCTTGCCGGCCTCATCCGCGTTGATGCGAATGGCGGCCGGGCGGTTCAGCGGATGCGCGTTCAGGGCACCCGCACGGCGCAGCACGGCGTCCACGCGGTAGATCGGCGTCGTGGCCAGGCGCGAGAAGGTCACGCCCGAGGCGCGCGGCGCGAGCTGGTGACGGACCTCGGAGGCACGCTCCGTGAGACCGTCGCGAAGGCCGGCCAGGTCGTCGAACTCGAAGCCCGGCAGGCCGAGTAGGCCGCCGAGGGCACGCAGCACCTTCCAACCCGGACGGGCGTCGCCCGGCGCCTTGGCACCGGCGAGCATGGTCTGGGTGTTGCCTTCCACGTTGACCAGGCTCGCGTCGATTTCAGGCGTGAGGCCGATCGGCAGGATGACGTCCGCCGAGTCCTTCAGCGCATCGCTGGCGTAGGCAGCGAAGGCCACCACGGTCTGCGCCGAATGCATCGCCTGCAAGGCGAGTGCGCCGTCGGCGAAATCGTGCGGCGGCTCGACGTTGTAGAGCACGTAGCCCTTGCGCGGCTGGGCCAGCATCGCGCGCGCGTCGAGCCCACCAGCGGTCGGCAACACGCCGACCGAAGACAGGCCGATCGCGTTGGCGGCGAGCGGGATCTCGTTGAACGCCGCACCTGCGGCCTGCGCGATGAAACGGGCGATCACGCGCAGCCAGGAAGCTTCCGGATGCGTCGCGGCGGCATGGCCGAGGATCACCACGGCTTCGCTGGACAGCGCCTTGAACGCGTCGCGGTGCGCATCGGTGGTCTCCACGCCATTCAGCGCCGGCGCGATCGCCTCCGGCACGCTGGCGCCACCTTCGCTGGCCGCCTTGGCCAGGACCAACAGTTCGTTCACCAGCGCGTGCGGCGCGGCGACGGACTCGCCGGCCAACGGGTAGTTGAAGTTGAAGTGGGCCGGATTGACCGCGTACACCTTGGCGCCCTTCTTCACCGCCTGGCGGATGCGGTGATTGAGCAGCGGCACTTCGTGGCGCAGGTCCGAACCGACCAGCAACGCGGCCTTCACCTTCTCGAACGACGCGATGGACGAGGCGAACGGCTTGGCGAAGGCGTTGTCGGCGAAGTCGAGCTGGCGCAGGCGGTGGTCGACGTGGGCACTGCCCAGGCCGCGGGCGAGGCGGACGAGCAGTTCGCCTTCCTCGTTCGAGGTGGCGCCGTGCACTAGCACGCCGAGGTCGGAACCGGCGACGCTCTTCAGCGACTCGCGGGCGACGGACAGCGCGTCGTCCCATGTCGTGGCCGACCACTGGCCGTTGCGCTTGACCATCGGCGACTTCACGCGATCCGCGGCGTAAAGGCCCTGGTGGCTGTAACGGTCACGGTCGGAGAGCCAGCACTCGTTGATCGTCTCGTTGTCGCGCGGCACGTTGCGCAGCACTTCGCCACGGCGGGTGTGCATCCACAGGTTCGAGCCCAGGGCGTCGTGGTAGCCGATGGACGGACGCGCGATCAGCTCCCAGGCGCGCGCCTGGAACTGGAACGGCTTGTTGGTCAGCGCGCCGACCGGGCAGACGTCGATGATGTTGCCCGACAGCTCGCTCTCGATCGTCTTGCCGATATAGGTACCGATCTCCAGGTTCTCGCCGCGGCTCATGCCGCCGAGTTCGTACGTGCCGGCGATCTCGCTGGTGAAGCGGACGCAGCGCGTGCACTGGATGCAGCGTGTCATCTCGGTGGCGATCAGCGGGCCGAGGTTCTCGTCGGCGACGGTGCGCTTGCGCTCGTTGAAGCGCGACACCGAACGGCCATAGCCGAGCGAGACGTCCTGCAGTTCGCACTCGCCGCCCTGGTCGCAGATGGGGCAGTCGAGCGGATGGTTGATCAGCAGGAACTCCATCACGTTGCGCTGCGACTTGAGCGCCTTGTCCGAACGCGTGAAGACCTTCATGCCCTCGCCCACCGGCGTGGCGCAGGCCGGCGCCGGCTTCGGCATCTTCTCGATTTCCACCAGGCACATGCGGCAGTTGGCGGCGATCGCGAGCTTGCGGTGATAGCAGAAGCGCGGGATGGGGATACCGACGGCATCGGCCGCCTGGATGATCATCGACCCCTTGGCTACCTGCACCGGAACGCCGTCGATCTCGATATTGACGAGATCCGGCGCGGCATTGGCTACGGGCTGCGCACTCATGCAGCGACTCCAGTGGTGACCGTGTCAGCCGGACCGTCGACGATCGAACGGCCATGCTCCACGTAGTATTCGAATTCGTGCCAGAAGTGGTACAGGAAGCCCTGCACCGGCCACGCGGCGGCTTCACCGAAGGCGCAGATGGTGTGGCCTTCGATCTGGCCGGCGACGGCCTTCAGGCGATGCAGGTCGTCCTGCGTGCCCTTGCCTTCGACGATGCGCGACAGCACGCGGTACATCCAGCCGGTGCCTTCGCGGCACGGCGTGCACTGGCCGCACGACTCGGCCTTGTAGAAGCGCGCGATGCGGTGGCAGGCGCGAACCATGCAGGTGGTCTCGTCCATCACGATCACGGCACCCGAACCCAGGCCCGACCCCGCCTTCTGCAGCGAGTCGTAGTCCATGGTGCATTCCATGATCTTCTCGGCCGGCAGCACCTTCATCGAGGAACCGCCGGGGATGCACGCCTTGAGCTTCTTGCCGCCGCGGATACCGCCGGCCATCTGCAGCAGTTCGGAGAACGGCGTGCCGAGCCTGATCTCGAAGTTGCCAGGGTTGGCCACATGGCCGGACACCGAGAAGATCTTCGGGCCGCCGTTGTTCGGCTTGCCGATGTTGAGGAACCACTCCGCGCCGTTGCGCAGGATCGCCGGCACCGAGGCGTAGGTCTCGGTGTTGTTGATCGTGGTCGGACGGCCATACAGGCCGAAACCGGCCGGGAACGGCGGCTTGAAGCGCGGCTGGCCCTTCTTGCCTTCCAGCGATTCCATCAGCGCGGTCTCTTCGCCGCAGATGTAGGCGCCGGCGCCGAGGGCGTTGTAGATGTCCACGTCGATGCCCGAGCCGGCGATGTCCTTGCCGAGCAGGCCCGCCGCGTAGGCTTCCTTCAATGCCTCTTCGATGTGTTCGAACGGCTCGTGATGGAACTCGCCACGCAGGTAGTTGTAGGCGACGGTGGAACCCGTGCAGTAGCAGGCGATGGCCAGGCCTTCGATGACGGCATGCGGGTTGAAGCGCAGGATGTCACGGTCCTTGCAGGTGCCCGGTTCGGATTCGTCCGAGTTGCACAGGATGTACTTCTGGCCCGGCGCCGTGCGCGGCATGAACGACCATTTCAGGCCCGTCGGGAAGCCGGCGCCGCCGCGACCGCGCAGCGCGCTCTTCTTGATCTCTTCGATCAGCGCGGCCGGATCGGGCTTCTCGGCCAGGATCTTGCGCCACGCCTTGTAACCGTCGACCTTCTCGTAGCTATCGAGGGCCCAGGGCTTTTCGAAATGCAGGGTCGTGTAGACGACCTGGTGTTCCTGCGGTGCGGGTCCGACCGGACCAGTGCTGCTAGCCATTGCCCTTACCTCACTTCAGACCGTCGAGAATGGCGTCGACCGATTCGGTCGTCAGCTTCTCGTGGTAGTGACCGTTGACGACCATCATCGGGGCGCCGGCGCATGCGGCCAGGCATTCCTCTTCCTGCTTGAGATAGATACGGCCGTCGGCCGTGCTCTCGCCGGTCTTGATGCCGAGCTTCTTCTCGCAATGGCGAACGAGGCCTTCGGCGCCGTTCAACCAGCAGGAGATGTTGGTGCAGATGGCGACGTTGTTGCGGCCGACGGGCGAGGTCTCGAACATCGAGTAGAAGCTCGCCACTTCGTAGGCCCAGATCGCCGGCAGGTCGAGGTACTTCGCGACCGCGGTGATCAGTTCGTCCGTGAGGTAACCCTGGTTCTGCTCCTGCGCGCCCATCAGCGACTGGATCAGCGCCGAACGCTTGCGGTCCGGCGGGAACTTCGACACCCAGTGATCGATATGGGCGCGGGTGTGATCGTTGAGCACGACGAGAGGATCGATGTCCTTCACCTGCTCGAAATGACCGGTGGCTTTCATGATTCAGTTCACTCCGTCGACTTAGCGGTCGACTTCGCCGAAGACGAGATCGTAGGTGCCGATCATCGCGACGACGTCGGCGAGCATGTGGCCCCTCACGATCGCGTCCATGGAAGACAGGTGCGCGAAGCCCGGCGCGCGCAGATGCACGCGGAAAGGTTTGTTCGCACCGTCGGACACGAGGTAGCAGCCGAATTCACCCTTGGGCGCCTCGACCGCGGCATAGGTCTCACCCGCCGGCACGCCATAGCCCTCGGTGAAGAGCTTGAAGTGATGGATGAGCGCTTCCATGTCGCTTTTCATTTCTTCGCGACTGGGCGGTGCGACCTTGTAGTTCTGCGTCATCACCGGGCCCGGGTTGGCTTTCAGCCATGCCACGCACTGCTTGATGATGTTGTTGGACTGGCGCATTTCCTCGACGCGGACCAGGTAGCGGTCGTAGCAATCGCCGTTGACACCCACCGGGATGTCGAAATCCATGTCGGCGTAGGCCGCATACGGTTGCTTCTTGCGCAGGTCCCAGGCGATACCCGAGCCACGCAGCATCGCGCCGGTCATGCCCCAGGCCTGGGCCTTCTCGGGCGGAATGACGCCGATGCCGACCGTGCGCTGCTTCCAGATGCGGTTATTGGTCAACAACGCTTCGTATTCGTCGACGCGGGCCGGGAAGTCGTTGGTGAACTCGGTGAGGTAGTCGAGCATCGAGCCTTCGCGCCAGGCGTTCAGGCGCTTGAGGTCGTTGCCCTTATGCCACGGCGACTCGCGGTACTTCGACATCTGCTCGGGCAGGTCGCGGTAGACGCCGCCGGGACGGTAGTACGTGGCGTGCATGCGCGCGCCCGAGACCGCCTCGTAGACGTCCATCAGTTCCTCGCGCTCGCGGAACGCGTAAAGGAACACGGCCATGGCGCCGAGATCGAGCGCGTTGGAACCGACCCACATCAGGTGGTTCAGGATGCGCGTGATCTCGTCGAACATCGTGCGGATGTACTGCGCGCGAATCGGTGCCTCGATGCCCAGCAGGCCTTCGATGGCGCGCACGTAGGCGTGCTCGTTGCACATCATCGACACGTAGTCGAGGCGATCCATGTAGCCGATCGACTGGTTGAACGGCTTGGATTCGGCCAGCTTCTCGGTGCCACGGTGCAGCAGGCCGATATGCGGATCGGCACGGACGATCGTCTCGCCGTCCATCTCCAGCACCAGGCGCAGCACGCCGTGCGCGGCCGGATGCTGCGGGCCGAAGTTCATCGTGTAGTTGCGGATTTCTTCCACGGCTTAGTTCTCCCGCCAGTGATCGGCGGATTCCGCCCTGGCCTGATCGAGGTCGGCGTCGTTGCGGATCGTGCGCGGCACCAGCACGCGCGGTTCGATCGAGACCGGTTCGTAGACGACACGCTTCTGCTCGGGGTCGTAGCGGACCTCGACGTTGCCGATCAGCGGGAAATCCTTGCGGAACGGATGGCCCACGAAGCCGTAGTCGGTGAGGATGCGGCGAAGATCGGGATGGCCGTCGAAGATGATGCCGAACAGGTCGAACGTCTCGCGCTCGAACCAGTCCGCGCCCGGCCACACAGGCGTGATCGACGGCACGACGGGGAAGGCGTCGTCCTCGCAGAACGCGCGCAAGCGGATGCGCTGGTTGAGTTCGATCGACAGCAGATGGATGACGGCGGCGTAACGGCGCGGCAACTCGACGGCACGCGGGCGTTCGGCCCACGTGAAGCGGCCGGCCGACTGTCCTTCCACGCCGCGCGAGAAGCTCTCGCCCTGCGCGGTGTCGGTATCCCATTCGGTCTGGCCGTAGCTGAGGTAATCGACACCACAGACATCGATGACGGTGGTGAAACGGAATCCGGCCTCGTCGCGCAGCGCCGTGGCGACGGAGATGAGGTCGCGCGGGGCCACCTCGGCGGTGACCTCGTTGCGCTCGACCTTGACCACCAGCATGTCGCCGAAGCGCGCGGCCAGCCGTTCGACCAGCGAGGTCTCGTTAGTAACGCTCATGTGCGATGCCCTGTTAACGCGCGATCGTGTGGGTGCGGCGGATCTTCTTCTGCAACTGCAGGATGCCGTGGATCAGCGCTTCGGCCGTCGGCGGGCAACCCGGCACGTAGATATCGACCGGAACGATGCGATCGCAGCCACGCACGACCGAATAGGAGTAGTGGTAATAACCGCCGCCATTGGCGCAGGAGCCCATGGAGATGACCCACTTCGGGTCGGGCATCTGGTCGTAGACCTTGCGCAGCGCAGGGGCCATCTTGTTGACCAGCGTGCCGGCGACGATCATCACGTCGGACTGGCGCGGGCTGGGACGGAAGATGACGCCGTAACGGTCGAGGTCGAGGCGCGCGGCACCCGCATGCATCATCTCGACGGCGCAGCACGCCAGGCCGAAGGTCATCGGCCACATCGAACCGGTGCGCGCCCAGTTCATCAATGCGTCGATGCTGGTGACGCCGAAACCACGGTTCACGACCGGCGCGTCGCCGTTCGGACGGAGGATGTCGTCGACGAGGTTCAGCGGTTCCGGGTTGTGCATCACCCGGTCGATGCTGGTCATCACTCCCATTCGAGCGCTCCCTTCTTCCAGACGTAAGCGAAACCGACCACGAGCAGCGCGAGGAACAGCGCCATCTCGATCAGCGCGATGGCGCCGATCTTGTCGAACACCACCGCCCACGGAAACAGGAAGGCGATTTCGAGGTCGAAGATGATGAAGAGGATGGCGATGAGGTAATAGCGCACGTCGAACTTCATGCGCGCATCCTCGAAGGCTTCGAAGCCGCACTCGTAGGGCGACAGCTTCTCCGATTCCGGACGGCGCGGCCCGGCGAGCATGCCGACCACCAGAAGGACGCTGCCAAGGCCGATGGCGACGGCGATGAACAACAGGACGGGCCAATATTGGGCAAGCACGATGCTGCGTACCTCCGCGCCTCGCTGGGCGCATCAGTGACCGTCGACGGGGACGAGCGGTCCGGCTAGTGTCGCCGGAGCTTTTTTCGAATCGATCCAAACGGATAGACCCGTGCCGGCGCGGCGGGCGCGCCAACGACTCCGGATATCCACAATCTCACGTTGGGGAACCGATCTATTGTACCAGTGCGTGCAGGTATTCCGACAAGCCTTGATAAGGGAAAAACTGCATCGCGATGGTGCAATCGCAGGGTTACATCGTCTGGGTGGGACGCTCGGAGGCGAGGGTTCCGGCCAGCAGTCCCTCGATGCGCTGTCGCGCGGCCTCGCTCTCGGGCGACTCGTTGAACTGGATGCCCACCCCAGCCGTGCGATTGCCCTGCGCACCCACCGGCGTGATCCAGACCACCCTGCCGGCGACCGACAGGCGCTCGTTCTCGTCGATGAGGGTGACCAGCAGGGCCACTTCGTCGCCCAGGCTGTAGCGCTGGGCGGTGGGTGCGAACAGCCCACCCGTCTTCAGATAGGGCATGTACGAGATGTACAGGGAATTCACGTCCTTGATCTTCAGGGAAAGAATGCCCTGTCGCGGCGAGGAGCTGGTGGCGGTCATGGCGTGGAATCCCCTTGGCTGAGCGGCATCCTAGCTAGGCGACGGGCCGGGCCACAAGCCCGAACGGCTCGGGGTCCTGCCCCGTCCAGCCATAGCGATCGTAGATCCAGGGCGTGGAAAGATCGGCGGTCAGCTTGACGAAGGCCGGGCCGGGAGCGTCGCGCAGGGGCAGCACCCAGCCATCGCCTGCCCGCTCCAGGGGCGCCTTGCGCCAGGGCCATGTGGCCACGCCCTGCCCGTCGGCCAGCACCAGGCGCAGACGGGTGCGGGCCAGCGGACCCGGCCGCCACGGCAAACGCAGCGATCCCTTGCCGGGCGCGGGCGGCGGGCGGTCGAACCGTTCGGGGCGCGCGGCCACGGCGAGCATTCGCTTGCGGCTCAGGGCCATCTGGGTGGCGTGTTCCAGCACGGCCTCGATCTTGGTCGCCTGTCGCTCCGGGTCCACATCCGGCACCAGGAGGTCTTCCGGCGCCGACCGCTCCGTGCCATGCACCATGTAGGTGAGCACATCGGCCCGCGACCCGGTCGCCGCCAGGGCCAGGCGTGCGAGCACATGGGCCGAGCCATGATCGGGGTGGGTGTCGCCCAGGTCGGGAATGACGACGAGGCTGGGTCGCGTCCGCTCCATCACCCGACGGATGGCGACCACCGCCGCGGTGTGGCGCAGCCGCAGTTCCTCGGTCACCCGCATGTCGTGCCAGCCCAGCGCATGCAGGTGGTCGGGGCCGACGCCGAGGCGGGCCAGTGCCGATGCCACCTCGCCGCGACGCCGGGCGCCCCAGCGGGCGCGGCCCGCCTCGTCGATGACGAGGCGCCGCTCCATCCAGCGCTGTGGCCAGGGATTGTCGTCGCCATCGGTCAGCAACAGGACGTCGGCGCGACCACCCGCGGCCAGCGTCCGCTGGATCAGCATGCCAGCCGCCAGGGATTCGTCGTCGGGGTGCGGCGCGACCACCAGGAGGCGGGTGCTGCCGTCGATGACCGGATGGCGTGACACGTGGCTCTCCTTACGGCTCGGAAACGTCGGATCGATTAAGACCGAACGCGCGATAAGAGCGCGTCAACGCCACGCCGCGAGTAATTCGATGAGGATGAGGTCGGCCCGCAGCGGCCCACGCAAGGCGTCGCGCGCGCGATTGGCCTTGCCGTACCACCCGTCGAGCGCCTCGTCATCGAGCTGGCTGTCCAGCGGCACGGCCTTGCCTGACGCGCGTGCGCGCAGTTCGTCGGTAGCGGCCTGGGCGGCGAACCAGAGATAGCGCGAGGGATCGGCCGCCTGCCAGCGCTTGACGACTTCCATGGCTTCGCCCCGCCCCGCGGCGAGCGCCTTGAGGTCGTGGCGGACCTCGCCGCGCTGCTTTAAGGCGCCATCGGAGGCCCAGGCGCGGGCCATGCCGGGATTGCCACCCGCCGCTTCGAGGGCGGCGGGGGCGTCCTGCACACCCTCGGCGCGCAGCCATTCGAGGGCGGCCTCACGCGAGGGAACCAGGAAGTCGATCCGCTGGCAGCGGCTGCGGATCGTCGCGGGCAGGCGCGCCGGCTCGTCGGCCACGAGGGCGAGCAGGGTCGAGGGCGTGGGTTCTTCCAGTGTCTTCAGCAGTGCATTGGCCGCGGCCGCGTTCATCGCATCGGCGGGATCGATCGTGACGACTTGCCAACCACCGAACTGGCTCGCCATGGACAGGCGCTGGGACAGGTCGCGGATCTGGTCGACCACGATCTCACTACGGGTGACGCCGTCCTTGCGCAGGCCGAACGACAGGGCGACCAGGTCGGGATGGGTGCCGGCCGCGAGCAGCTGGCAACCACGGCAGGTGCCGCAGGCCACGCCGGCGACAGGATGCTGGCAGAGCAGCCCATTGACGAAGGCGGCGAGGAAATCGCGCTTGCCGAGGCCCGCCGGGCCGGCAAGCAACAGCGCGTGCGGAAGGGCGTCACGCTCGCGCCGCGCCTGTAAGCGCGCCCATGCGTCGGCGTGCCAGGGGCGGGCCGTCACGATGCGGCCTTCGCGAAGAGCCCGGCGACGCCGGCGATGGCCTGGTCGAGCACGTCACCGGGGGCCGCGCTGGCGTCCAGCACGCGGAAGCGTGCCGGATCGGCTGACGCTCGCTCGCGATACGCCTCGCGCACGCGCTCGAAGAAGGCGTCACCTTCCACCTCGATCCGGTCCGCCTCGCCACGACCCGCGGCGCGCGCGCGTCCCGTGCTCACCGGCAAGTCGAGTAGCAGGGTCACGTCGGGCTTGAGGCCATGCGCGGCCCAGCGTTCCAGTTCGGCGATGCGCTCGACCGGCTGGCCACGACCGCCGCCCTGGTACGCGTAGCTCGCATCCGTGAAGCGATCGCACAGCACCCAGCGGCCCGCGGCCAGTGCCGGATCGATCACCTGGCGCACCAGCTGGGCACGCGACGCGAACATGAGCAGCAGTTCGGCTTCGGCGCAGAGTTCGTTGTTGGCGGCATCCAGCACCACGCCGCGCACCGCCTCGCCGACGACCGTGCCGCCGGGCTCGCGGGTGACCACGAGATCGACACCGCGCTCGCGAAGGTGTGCTTCGAGGCCGCGCAGCAAGGTGCTCTTGCCGGCGCCTTCGCCACCTTCGAGGGTAATCAGCCGGCCGCGCATGGGAGTGGTCACTGGCATCGCTTCAATTGGTAACAGGCCACGGCCCGGTTGTGTTCTTCGAGGGTGGACGAGAAGACGTGACTGCCGTCGCCACGGGCGACGAAGTACAGCTCCTTGCCCTCGGCGGGATGCAGCGCAGCCTGGATCGCCGCACGCCCCGGCAGGGCGATCGGCGTGGGCGGCAGGCCCACCCGCATATACGTATTGTAAGGGGTGTCGGTCGTGAGGTCGCTCTTGTGGATGTTTCCCGCATAGGCGGCACCCATCCCGTAGATCACCGTCGGATCGGTCTGCAGCAGGATGCGCTGTTGCAGGCGGCGGACGAACACGCCGGCGATGCGCGGGCGCTCGTCCGCCCTGCCCGTCTCCTTCTCCACGATCGAGGCGAGGATGAGGGCCTCGTAGGGCGAAGCCAGGGGCAGCCCCTGCGCCCGGCCCGGCCATGCCGCGTCCAGTGTCTTCGTCATCGCCACGTACGCGCGCTTGAGGATGCTCGAATCGGTATCGCCCTTGACGTAGGCGTAGGTCTCCGGGAGGAAACGGCCTTCCGGGTTGTCACCCTCGGCACCCAGCTGTTTCATGATGCCGGCGTCGTCCATGCTCGCGGTGTCGTGGGTGAGCGTCTCCACCGAGGCGAGCGCACGGCGCAGGTCGGCGAAGGTCCAGCCGTCGACGATGGTGAAATTGCGCTGCATCACCTTGCCGCTGGCCATGTCGCCGATGAGGTCGCGCGGCGTCATGCCCGGACGCAAGGCGTATTCGCCCGCATGCAGGCGACCTGACGCATGCATCTGCATCGCGAGCAATCGCCAGTACAGCGGCGAGGCCCGGCTGGCCTTGCGATTGCGCAGGTCGCGCACGATGTCCTTGAACGAAGCCCCGCGCGCCACGTCGATGCTCTGCCCGGCCGCGGGAACCGCCAGCGGGGTGCGGGCGAAGCGCGCCCAATCGAACCAAAGCCAGGAGCCCGTAGCGATGATGGCGATCAGCACTGCCAGCAGGATGACTCGCCAGAGGGCGATGCCGCGCACTTTCATCGATCGGATTCCTTCGAACCTGTAGGCAACGGCAGGCCGATGTCGCGCCAATGCGCCTGCAAGGCGCGGGTGACGGGACCGGGCTGCCACGAACGGGTCGCGAAAACCCGAACCGGGAGAATGCCGCGAACGGCGGAGGTGAGGAAGACCTCGTCGGCCTCGACGAGTCGAGCGGGGTTCATCCGCACCTCCGCCACATCGCGCACGGCCAGGATTTCCGCACGAGCCACGCCCGCCACGCCACAGGAATCGACCGGCGGCGTGACCAGCTGGCCGCCGAACACGGCGAACAGGTTGGCGGCCGTCGCGCAGACGATGTCGCCATCCATGTCGAGCATCAGCCCCTCGCCCACCGCCGGATCGTTCCACTCCGCGCGCGCCAGGACCTGTTCGAGCCGGTTGAGGTGCTTCATCCCGGCGAGCAGGGGCTGGGCCGCCAGCCGCGTATCGCACAAGCGAACGGCCATGCCGTCCTCATACGGCGGCGCTTGCAGCGCCAGCGGCGCAACCGTCACCACCAGGGTCGGACGAGGCGAAGCGGGTGGCGCGTAGCCACGCACGCCCTCACCGCGCGAGAGGGTCACCCGGGCGACGCCATCGGCGAGGCCGCGGGAAAGCCGCCCCACCTCGGCAAGGACCGCATCCATGTCCGGCGAGGGTATGCGCAACCGGCGGCAGCCCTGTCGAAAGCGCGCTTCGTGGCGCGGCCACAGCGGAACCCGCCCGCCCGCGACGCGCAGCGTTTCGAACAGTCCATCGCCGTAAGTGAAACCACGATCGGTGACGGAAACACGATCGGCGTCGATGAAATCGACGGAGGTGCGAGTGCTCATGCCGCGCCGAACACGCGCAGCAGGCCGCGCGCCTTGGCCCGGGTCTCGTCGAGTTCCTTCTCGGGCACCGAATCGACGACGATGCCCGCACCGGCGCGCAGCGACACCTGCGCGCCCTCGACGGCCAGCGTGCGGATGAGGATGTTCAGGTCCATGTCGCCGTTGTCATCGACATAACCGAGCGCGCCGGTGTACGCACCGCGCGGCTCCTGCTCGATCGCGCCGATGATCTCCATGCAACGCACCTTGGGGCATCCGGTGATGGTGCCGCCCGGAAAGGTCGCGGCGATCACCTGTCCCGGGGTCACGCCCGTGCGTGCGCGGCCACGGACGTTCGACACGATGTGGTGCACGTGCGCGTAGCTTTCCACCGCCATGAGTTCATCGACCTTCACGCTGCCCGGTACGCAGACGCGCCCGAGGTCGTTGCGCTCGAGATCGATCAGCATCACATGCTCGGCTCGCTCCTTCGGATGGGTGGTGAGTTCGCGGATGCGCTCCGCGTCGTCGTCACCCGCCAATCGGGGACGCGTACCGGCGATGGGGCGCGTCTGCAGGATGCCGTCGCGCGATTCCACCAGCCGCTCCGGCGAGGAACTGACGATGGCCCAGCCCGACTGCTGCAGGAGGCCGGCGAACGGTGCGGGATTGGCGCGCCGCAGTGCCTGCATCAGATGGGCCGGAGCCGGCGGTTCGGCGAACGTGGCCGTCCAGCGGCGCGAAAGGTTCACCTGGAAGACGTCGCCTGCCCGCAGGTGCTCGTGCACGCGATGTACGCCATCGAGGAACCGCGAGGGCTCATCTTCCTCCACGCTCCGCGGCGCCGGCAGCGGCACGTCGGAAAGCACGGCATCCACGTCGGCGGCGAGCACGTCCAGCCAGTCCTCGGCACCTTCTTCGGCAAGCAGGATCGTGCGCTGCTCCACGTGGTCGACGATGACGGCCGCGGGAACACGTAGCGCGAACGCGACGGGAGCGGCGCCACGTGTGGATGGAAGACGCAGGCTCGGCTCGATCTGGCCGACCAGTTCGTAACCGAGATAGACCACCCATCCGCCATGGAACGGAAGCCCGTCGTCGACGCGCGGCTTGCGATCCGCCGCCCAGGCGCCGTCGAACGCATCGAGGAAATCGCCGGGCACGATGGCGCCCTGCGCATCACGGGTAACCCCATCGGCGGACAACGTCAGTGACGCATCGCCCGCCGCGAAGAGGATGTCGAAGCGCGACTGCGGCGTACCGGTAACCGCACTGGCCAGCAACGCGACATAGCGCTCCGGATGCGACGCGGCCGGCGCGAGCAGATCGCGCCGGCCGGCCAGGGTTCGCGTGACGAAAGCCAACGCGTCAGACGCGACGGAAAACGAGCGTACCGTTGGTGCCGCCGAAGCCGAACGAATTCGACATGACCACCTCGATGTCCGCCTTCTCCGCCTTGTTCGGCACGAGGTCCATGCCCAGTGCCGCGACTTCCGGATCAACGTCCACGAGGTTCATCGTGGGCGGCATGATGCCCTCGCGCAGGGCCTGGATGGAGAAGATCGCTTCCACGCCACCCGCTGCGCCGAGCAGATGGCCGGTGACCGACTTGGTGGAGCTGACCGCGAACTGGCCCTTCTTCGTGGCGTGTTCGCCGAACACGTTGCGGATGGCCTTGGCTTCGCCCAGGTCGCCCACGGGCGTGGACGTGCCGTGCGCATTGACGTACCGCACGTCGGACGGCTGGATGCCCGCGTCGTGCAGCGCGTTGCGCATCGCCAGTTCGGCACCGTCGCCACTGGGCGAGGTGATGTGGTAAGCGTCACCGCTCATGCCGAAACCGATGAGTTCGGCGAGGATGTTCGCGCCGCGCGCCTTGGCGAACTCGTATTCCTCGAGCATCAACATGCCCGCGCCGTTGGACAGCAGGAAGCCGTCACGGCCGACGTCCCACGGACGGCTGGCATGCGCCGGGTCGTCGTTGCGCGTGGACATCGCCTTGGCCGAGCAGAAACCGGCCATGGCCGTCGGCGTGGTCGCGAACTCCGCGCCGCCCGCCAGCATCGCATCGGCATCGCCGTACTGGATCAGGCGCATGGCCATGCCGATGTTGTGCGCGGCCGTGGTGCATGCCGATACCAGCGCGATGTTCGGACCCTTCAGGCCGTGGTAGATCGACAGGTTGCCGGCCACCATGTTGATGATCGAACTCGGCACATAGAACGGCGAGACCTTGCGCGGGCCCTTTTCCGCCAGTTCGAGGGCCGTGCCCTCGATGGTATGCAGGCCACCGATGCCGGCACCCGCGGCGACGCCGATCCGGCCGGCGTTCTCGTCGGTCACTACGAGGCCCGACTGACGGAACGCATGCGTGCCGGCGACGATGCCGTAGTGGATGAACGGGTCCATCCGCTTGAAGTCCTTCGCGATGGAGCGCCGTTCGTCGTCCGGCGTATCGGTGCCGGCGAAGTACGCGTCGACGGCATCGAAACCATCGACCTCACCCGCGATGCGGGTGGTGTAGGCGCTGGCGTCGAATGCGGTCACAGGGCCGATGCCGCTGTTACCTTCGACGACGTTCTTCCAGGCGGTGGCGACATCGTTGCCGACCGGCGAGACGATGCCCATACCGGTCACTACCACACGTCGTTTACTCATGCGTTCTCATCCTTCACTGTGTTCCGCGCAAACCATACGCGGGCGCAGGTTGCGTTAGACGCAAACGAAAACTGCGCCATGAGGCGCAGCTTCCGTGTCGCTCGGAGATCGACGGGAGGCGGCGCCTCCGATCGACAGCCAGTCGCTCGATCAGGCCTTGACGTGGGCCTTGACGTAATCGACCGCCTGCTGGACCGTCGTGATCTTTTCGGCTTCTTCGTCCGGGATCTCGCATTCGAACTCTTCTTCGAGAGCCATCACGAGCTCAACGGTGTCGAGCGAATCGGCGCCCAGATCGTCCACGAACGAAGCGTTCGGGCTGACTTCATCTTCCTTAACGCCCAGCTGTTCAACGACGATCTTCTTGACGCGCTCTTCGATGGTGCTCATGTTGCCTTTACCTCCCGAGGGAAAAATCCGGCGGCATTGTAGTGGCTAAGGACAGAACCCGCCAACACAGCGCCGTCACGTGGGTGACGCCCGGTTTTTCTTAGCCGGGCGCGAAATAACGATTGTCTCTCAAAAACGGGCCGGTGGCGACTGCCGCCAGCCCTGGCCCATCAGGGCATATACATGCCACCGTTGACGTGCAACGTCTCGCCGGTGATGTACTTGGCCGCCGGAGAGGCCAGGAAGGCCACCGCCTCGGCGATATCGCCGGCTTCACCCAGGTGGCCCAGGGCGATGCCCGAAAGCAGCGCGGTACGCTGTTCTTCCGGCAGGGCACGGGTCATGTCGGTGTCGATGAAGCCCGGCGCCACCACGTTCACGGTGATTCCGCGGGAACCGATCTCACGGGCCAGCGATTTCGAGAACGCGATGATGCCGGCCTTGGCGGCCGCGTAGTTCGCCTGCCCCGGGTTGCCGGTGACGCCGACCACCGAGGCGATGCTGACGATCCGGCCCTTGCGCGCCTTCATCATCCCGCGCATCACCGCTTTCGACGTGCGGAACACCGAGGTGAGGTTGGTTTCGATGATGGCGCTCCAGTCCTCTTCCTTCATGCGCATGAGGAGCTGGTCGCGCGTTATGCCGGCGTTGTTCACCAGGATCGAGATGGCGCCGGTTTCCTTGCCGATGCCATCGATGAGCGATTCGATCGCCCCGGCGTCGGTCACATCAAGCACGCGGCCATGACCGCCGTGCGCGGCGAGGCGCTCGCCGATGGCCTTGGCACCGGCTTCGCTGGTGGCGGTGCCGTACACGGTGGCGCCGAGCGAGGCGAGGCGATCGGCGATCGCCGCACCGATACCGCGGCTGGCGCCGGTGACGAGGGCGATTTCACCCTGCAGGGATGAGCTCATGGGAATGTCCTGTGGTACTTGAAGGGATCAGGCGGACGCGGGGGACAGCGCCGCCTCGAGGTCGGCCGGGGTGCCGATGGCCTTGCCATCGATCGACTTGTCGATGCGCTTGATGAGGCCGGAAAGGACCTTACCCGGGCCGCATTCCATCGTCTGGACGATTCCTGCGGCGGCCAGCGCCTGCACGCATTCGGTCCAGCGTACCGGCAAGTAGAGCTGACGCATCAGCGCGCCGCGGATGTCTTCCAGGGATGCATGCACCCGGGCATCGGCGTTCTGGACCACCGGGATCGAGGGCAGGCGCCACTCCAACGCGTTCATCGCTTCCCCGAGCTTGTCGGCCGCATCGCGCATGAGCATGCAATGCGAGGGCACGGACACAGCCAGCTTCACCGCCTTCTTCACCCCAAGCTCGGCCAGGCGGGCGAGCGCGCGGTCCACCGCCTCGGCGTGGCCGGCGATCACCAGTTGCCCGGGGGAGTTGTAGTTGGCCGGGGCGACGACCTGGCCCTGGGCGACTTCCTCGCAAACCTGGGCGATCTGCGCGTCGTCGCCGCCGAGGATGGCCGCCATGGCGCCCACACCGGGCGGCACCGCGGCCTGCATCAGGCGGCCGCGCTGGGCGACCAAGCCTGCCGCATCCTTCAGCGAGAGCGCGCCAGCGGCTACCAGGGCGCTGTACTCGCCCAGGCTGTGACCGGAGAGGTAGGCCGGCGCCGGGCCACCCAGCTTCTGCCACACGCGCCAGACGGCGACGCTGGCGGCCAGGAGGGCCGGTTGCGTGTTTTCCGTGCTGTTGAGGATGTCCTCGGGGCCATTCTGGCTGATGTCCCAAAGATCGATGCCGGCGCCCGCCGAGGCTTCCTCGAAGGTGGCGCGGACTTCCCCGTGCGCCGCGGCCAGGTCGGCCAGCATGCCGACGGACTGCGAACCCTGACCGGGGAAAACGAAGGCGAGCGATGCACTGGATGAGGTCATGCGAAGCGATTCCGGTACTTCAAACCGCGCATGGTGCCAGCAACCGATGGGCGAATGCACCATTCGCGGGCGTGTGGAGCGTTGCCAACCCAGGGGAAGACTCCCTGTGGGAGTCGACCCTGCCGGCGATTTCGGCGGCCTAGTAGCGCAGCAGCGCCGAAGCCCAGGTGAAGCCGCCGCCGAACGCTTCCAGCAACAGGTTCTGGCCACGCTGGACCTTGCCCGAGCGCACGGCGTAGTCGAGCGCGAGCGGCACGGAGCCCGAGGACGTGTTGGCGTGCTTGTCCACCGTGACGATGACCCGGTCCATCGACATGTTCAGGCGCTTGGCCGTCGCCTCGATGATGCGCAGGTTCGCCTGGTGCGGGATCAGCCAGTCGATCTCCTCTTCCTTCATGCCGGCGTCCTCGAGGGTCTCGCCCACCAGGGAATCCAGCGTCTTCACCGCGACCTTGAAGACCTCGCGCCCGAGCATGTTGATGCGCACGCCATGGTTGGGTTCGTCGGTGAACCCGGCGGACACACCCACCGGATTGAACAGCAGGTGTTTGAATCCCCCGTCGGCGCGCATGCGCGTGGTGAAGATGCCCGGCTCGTCCGAGGCCTCCAGCACCACGGCGCCGGCACCGTCGCCGAACAGGACGCAGGTCTCGCGCTCGGTCCAGTCGACCATGCGGGTGAGCGTTTCGGCGCCGATCACCAGGGCCTTCTTCGACTGGCCACTGCGCATGAAGGCGTTGGCCACGCCCAGCGCGTAGACGAAGCCCGAGCATGCCGCGTTGACGTCGAACGCCGCGCAACCGTTGGCGCCCAGCCGATGCTGCACGAGGCAGGCGGTGGACGGGAAGATGATGTCGGGGGTGGTGGTGCCGAGCACGATGAGGTCGATCTCGGACGCCTTGACCCCGGCGGCCTCGAGCGCGCGCTGCGCGGCGAGGAAGGCGAGGTCACCGGTGGTTTCACCGTCCGCCGCGATGTGGCGCTCGGTGATGCCGGTGCGCGTGCGGATCCACTCGTCGCTCGTGTCGACGATCTTTTCGAGGTCGGCATTGGTCAGCACTTTCTCGGGAAGCGCGCTGCCGGTACCGATGATGCGGGCGTATTTCAGAACCGTATCCCCATGTGAGGGAGGATTCGCCCGGAACGATGTCTGCCCCGGGGCCGGAAAACTGGATGCCACAAACGCAAAACGGCGCGTTACCGCGCCGCCTGCGTTGTGATCTTCCCCAAGGTAGGGAGATCAGTCCTCGACTTCAACCGCGCCGCGGGTGTCGATGACCTTCTTGCCACGGTAGAAGCCATCCTTCGTCACGTGGTGACGCAGGTGGACTTCGCCGCTCGTCGGATCGGTCGACAGCTGCACGGTCTTCAGCGCATCGTGCGAACGACGCATGCCGCGGGTGGACGGGGTCTTGCGGCTTTTGGCAACGGCCATGACAAATCTCCAGCGAAATTACTTTATGAGTCCGCGGAGTGCCGCGAACGGGTTTTCAGATGTTTCCTGCGAGGGTGTTTCGTCCTCGCCGGGTCCGGTTACATCGTCGGGCAACTCATGGTCCGGATTGACCGGAACCAGGGGCAGCGCCAACAGCAGTTCATCTTCGATCGTCGCGACCAGGTCGAGCTTGCCATCCTGTTCGACCAGCAGCGCTTCGTAACCCGGGGGCAGCGAAGCCTCTTCACTTTCCTCGACGATCAGTCCGAGACGGGTATCGACCTCGACCGGCAGTTGGAAAGGCTCCAGGGAACGCTGGCAAATCAGCGTCAGCTGGGCTTTCGCAAGCACGGCCACGTAGGCGGTACCGAATTCGTCGCGACCGAAATCCAGTGTGTAGGTCACGTCCCCCTCGGAGGACACGACCACCTCTCCGAGACGCTTGAATGCGGACACGGGGAGCTGACCCTGGAACGAACGCCGCGCACGAACCTCGCGCCAAGCGTCCACGGACGATGGCAAAGTCACGGACATAATCGTGAAATGGTAGGCATCAACACCCTTGAAGTCAACCGGTTAGGCGTCCGGCATCCAGGAACGGCACGCTTTTGCGCAGTGTCGGGACTTTCGGGCAGACTCGCTTCCTTCAGGCCAGTTTGCCGCAGCACGCCTACCAGGGGGAAGAGGTCGCGTGTTTTCCTTTGCCTATTATGCACTTGCCGGGGTGATCGTCGTCGCCGTGGGCTTGTGTGCGTGGACGGTACGGCACCAGCGCTCGCGGCGCCGGCATGGCGCCCTGCAAGACCTCATGGACAATGCCGATCGACTGGAGTCCGATCTCAAGGACTGTCGCGACCGCCTGCAGCGAGCCCACGCCGTCATGTCGGTCAGCCCCGACCTGCCCGCCACCGGCGAGGTCGAAGCCCAGCAAGCGGTCGACTCGGGGCTGCGCGCCCTGCTCCAGCAGCGCCTGTGGATACGCGACCGGGCGCCGGACGCCAGCCAGCGTGAACTGGACGAGGCGGTGGACGCCCTGGTCAGGGCCCGGCATCAGCTCGAACCGCGGTTGCGTGCCCTCGACGATGCGCAGACGGCGCTCGATACCGCCGTGCGCGAACATATCCACAAGGAATTCTGATCGTGTCGCCGCAAGCCACCGTCGTCCTCGCCTCCACTTCGCCCTACCGCGCCAGCCTGTTGCGGCGCCTGCTCGAACACTTCGAGCAGGCCTCGCCGGGCACCGATGAAGCCGCCCTCCCGGATGAGCGTCCCGGCGCCAGGGCGGCTCGCCTGGCGGAGGCCAAGGCGCGCGCGGTGATGGAGACCCGTCCGGGCGCGGTCGTGATCGGCTCGGACCAGGTCGCCGATCTCGATGGCACCGTGCTGGACAAGCCGGTCACCGTGCATGCGGCACACAAGCAACTGGCAGCCAGTTCGGGCCGCGAAGTGATCTTCCACACGGCGGTCTGCGTGATCGACTTGCGGGGGGACGCGACAACGCATGTCGACCAGACGCGGGTGCGTTTCCGCGAACTGAGCACGGCAGACATCGCCCGTTATGTCGAACGCGAACGGCCCCTCGACTGCGCAGGAAGCTTCAAGTGCGAGGGCCTGGGCATCGCCTTGTTCGAACGTATCGACAATGAAGACCCGACGGCGCTGATCGGCCTTCCGTTGATCGCCACCTCACGATTGCTGCGCGCCGCCGGGGTCGTGCTTCCGTAGGTTTTCGCGAAGGCTATGGGACAAGCGATGCCCGATAGGCCGAGGTCCACACCACGCAGGCATCGGGATCGGTCGACGAACCGCGCATCGCACGCGCGGTGGCTGCGTACAAGGCGAAACGCCGGCGTCCATCGAAGCGATCCACCCGTTCCAAGGGTGCCGCGCCTTCCACGCGCGAACAGAGCGAGCCCAGCCAGTCCTTCTTCTCTCGCTCCCGCAACGACGTTTCGTCGACCACGAGCAGGAGAGGCTGCCCCGCATGCGCCGCGAGCGCCGATTCGTCGAGCCGCCAGGCCGCGAGTTGCGCCGCGCGCCCATGCTTGGTGTTCAAGGGACTGTCCAGCGAATACACCTCGCGCGCACCACCCAACGCGAAGCGCAGCTCTGCCGCGAGCATGAAGTTGTCGGCCACGACGATCGCCCCAGGCCGAAGCGCGAGCTGCTTGTGGACCGCCTGCGCGCTTTCGCTCCAGCCGGTGAAGTTCGAGGGGAAGGCCTTGACGCCGGCGAGACGCGCCGCGCCGTCCTTCGAAGCGGCCAGCCCCAGATAACCCAGGCCAGCCGCAAGGCCGAAACCGGCGAGCACGAACCCCGCGAACGCCGTCCGCCGCCAGGCCGTGGGGGCATCGCGAAGCAGGCCCGGCAGGACGGCGCAGATCAGCACATATCCGGGCAGCGGCCAGTGCACGCGGAAACGTATGTCGTCCGCGAAGAGGCCGAGCACGAAATACGCCACGACGAAGGTGCCGGCGATGATCGCCACCGCATCGAAAGGTGCCTCGTCGCGTCGCCGCCACGATCGCCACAACGCCCACAACATCACAGCCCATGCCACGGGCGTGCAGGTGACCGCCTGCTCGAGCGGCTGCACCAGGGCATCGGCATGGAAGCGCCATGGGTTACGTTCGACGACCTGGAACGCGATCCCCGCGCCTTGCGACCCCACGTTGTAGAAGATGAGCGGCAGCAGGCCGATGGAAGCGATCGCCGATGCCAGCCACAGGCCGGGCCGCGACCACTGTGCACGGCCACGCGGCATCGCCAACAGGAAGATCACCCCGGCAAGCATCGCCATCGCGGCCCGGTAATGCGTGGCCCATGCGATGGCGAGCCCCAGTCCAAGCCATGCCCAGTCGCGAAGCCGGGCGGTTTCCAGCGCCGCGAGCAGGCCCCGTGTCGCCAGCACGATCGCGAAGGTGAGCGGCACGTCCGGCAACGCCAAGACGCCAAGGCTTCCCACCAGCGGCAACACCAGGGCGAAGGTAGCCGCCTGCCAACGCTCCGCGTCACCACCGTAGCGTCTTGCGATGGCGGCCACCTGCCACGGCACGCAGGCGCCGATAAGAAGGAACGGCAGGCGCATGGCGAAAAGGCCATGACCGAGCACACCCTCGGAAAGGGCGATCAACCATGCGGTAAGCGGCGGAAGGTCGCTATAGCCCCACGCGGGCGCGAGGCTCTCCTGCCAATAGAATGCCTCGTCACCGAAGGGCGACAACGTGCACGCTATGACCACCTTGGCGATGAAGGACACGGTTAGCAGGACGAGGAACATTCCTCGCCAGGATCGCGCCGGCACCGCTACACTCGAACGCTCACTCATCGACATGGCCAGGACGGGGGGCAGACGCATCGATCATGTCCGCGACGAATCCACTCCACGATGAAATGCTCCGGCATCGCCTGGATGCCGCCCTGGCCCAGGTCAACGGGGTGCTGTTGGGCAAGCCTCGCCAGGTGAAGCTGGCCTTCACCTGCCTCATCGCAGGCGGGCACCTGCTGCTGGAGGACGTGCCCGGGGTCGGCAAGACCACGCTCGCGCATGCGCTGGCCGCTACGTTCGATCTCGACTTCCAGCGCATCCAGTTCACCAGTGACCTCCTGCCGTCGGACATTATCGGGGTCAGCGTGTACGAGCGCGAGACCGGCGAATTCCGTTTTCATCCCGGCTCCATTTTCACCAGCCTGCTGCTCGCCGACGAGATCAACCGGGCCACGCCGAAATCGCAGAGCGCCCTGCTGGAAGCGATGGCCGAAGGCCAGGTCACCGTCGACGGCGTCACCCGCGAACTGCCACGTCCCTTCTTCGTCGTGGCGACGCAGAACCCACTCGATCTGGCCGGCACCTTCCCCCTGCCCGATTCGCAGCTGGATCGCTTCATGCTGCGGCTCAGCCTCGATTACCCCGACCCCGCCGCGGAACGCGCCCTGCTCATCGGCGAGGATCGCCGCGACATGATGGCTTCGCTCACGCCGCGCCTCGACATCGCGGCGATCGGTCAGCTGCATGCCGCGGCGCAGTCGGTGAAAGTCAGCTCCGCGCTGCTCGACTACCTCCAGGCCCTGCTTGCCGCCAGCCGGAAACACAACGAGGTGCGCGTGGGCCTCTCGCCCCGCGCCGGCCTGGCCTTGCTCGCCGCGTCGCGTTCGTGGGCCTTGTTGAGCGGCCGCGACTACGTGATCCCGGAAGACCTGCAGACCGTCTTCGTGCCGGCCACCGCGCACCGCCTCGTTCCCGGTCGCGGCAGCCACCGCGAAGCCATCGCGCGATCCATCCTGGCCGAGACCGCGGTGCCCTGATGCCACCACGCGCCCAGCGGCTGGTCGCGTGGGCGGAACGCCGCCTGCCTTCGCTGACCCGGTTGCGCCAACGCGAATCCCTGCCCATCCAGCTGCATCGCCGGCGCATCTACATCGTGCCGACCGGTTTCGGCGTGGGCTTTTCCGTGCTGCTCGGCGTGATGCTGGTGGGTTCGCTCAACTACGCCAACAACGCGGCGCTGATGCTCACCTGCCTGCTTGGCGCCGCTACCGCCGGCAGCATGCTCGTGGCCTTTCGTGTACTCAACGGCCTGACCATCGGCGGCCTTCGCGCCGGAACCGCCCGGGCCGGCGAACCCATCCGCGTGTCGCTCGACATCGGTGCCAGCCAGCGCGAACGCATGGCGGTGCGTCTCGATATCCAGGGGCGGGAGCACGTTTTCATCGTACCTGCCGGCGCCGCCACGACCGTGGAATTCGACCTGCCCACGGAGTTCCGCGGATGGCTGGCACTGCCACGCATGCGATTGCACAGCCGCTGGCCGCTGGGCATGTTCCGCGTATGGAGCTGGCTCAATCCCGATCGCGCCGTGCTCATCTATCCGCGCCCCGAGGCGCTCGGCCCCAAGCCCTTCGAACCGCGTGGCGATGCCGATCGCGGACGGCCACGCCCCGGTGACGAACTGGCCGCCCTGCGCGAATACCGGCCGGGCGATCCGCGGCGGCAGATCGCCTGGAAATTGAGCGCACGTCACCATGGCCTGCTGGTGAAGGATCTCGAACAACCCGCTCCTCAGGAAGACTGGCGGCTGGATTGGGACGGCATGCATGGCCTCGACGACGAGTCGCGCATCGCGCGCCTCGCCCGATGGATCGACGAGGCGAGGGAAACCGGCAGGCGCTGGAGCCTGAAACTGCCGGACGGGTATTTCGACGTCGCCCTGGGCGACGAGCACTACCACCGTTGCATGACCGCCCTGGCGCTGCGGCCGTGACCGGCGTCCGGCCCTCGCTGCGCCGCCGGCCGACAGGCGAGCCCGTGCTCCACGCACGATCGTTCGACCTGCTCTGCCTCAGCATGGGCTTCGTGCTGCTGGTCCACGCCGCGCACCTGCCATGGTGGCTGACCACCGCCCTGGGCGTCGTGCTCGTCGCCCGTTGGCAGCAGCGCCGCCGCGGCGGCCGGAACGCGCCCTTCTGGATCAAGCTGCCGCTCATCGGGCTGCTGCTGGCCGCGGTGATCCTGCAGAACGGCACCTTGTTCGGACGCGAACCGGGCAGTGCATTCGCCGTCGGGCTGCTGGTGCTCAAGCTGCTGGAGAGCGAGCACCGGCGCGATGCGCGAGTCGGTATCGCGTTCGCGTGCTTCGCCTTGATGAGCGCCCTGCTCTTCGACCAGGGCCTGGTCGCCAGCCTCTTCGTGAGCCTGGGACTGGTGCCGGCACTGGCCACGTTGCGCTCACTGGAGGAAGTGGAGCCGCAGGCGACGCCATGGTCACGCGAGTTCACGCCTGTGCTTCTCGTGTTGCTTGCCGCCGTGCCGCTGTCGTTGTTCGCCTTCCTTTTCGTGCCACGCCTCAGCACGCCGCTCTGGGGCACGCCTCAGAACAGCCAGGCGGTCACCGGCTTGTCGAACCGGTTGGCGCCGGGCGCCATGCTCGACCTGATGACTGACGACACGCCGGCTCTGCGCGTCAGCTTCGACGGTCCACCGCCACCGAATACCGCTCGCTATTTCCGCGCATACACGATGCAACTGTTCGATGGCGATGGTTGGAGCCCGGGCTCGCGCAGCACGCGGCGCCCGCCGTCGGACGCCGAATACGGCAAGCGCATCGCATACCAGGCGTCGCTCGAACCGACCCATGACCGGGTCGTGCCGATGCTCGATCTGGCGACGATGGCGCCACCCGACACCGTCCTGCGGCCGGACCACACGGTGTTGGCCAACCGGCGCATCGACGAGGTGCTGACCTTCTCCGCGCTCGCCGCCACCGGTTATCGATTCGAACCGGTCCTGGACGAGGGTGTTCGTCGCGACAACCTGCAACTGCCGATGGGCGCCGGACCGAAGGCACGCGAGTTGGCGGTGTCCTGGGCGCAACGTTATGGCGCCGATCATGCGGCCATCGCGCGAGCCGCCCTGGCGATGTTCCATGACGGTTTTTCGTACACGCTCGCGCCTGCCCCGCTGGGCAGGGACCGGATCGACGACTTCCTGTTCCAGACGCGCGAAGGCTACTGCGAACACTTCGCCTCGGCCTTCACCTTCCTCATGCGTGCGGCCGGCATTCCCGCCCGCGTGGTCACCGGTTACCAGGGTGGCTACTGGAACACCACGGGTAGTTACCTGCTGGTACGCCGATCGGACGCGCACGCATGGTCGGAGCTCTGGCTGGAAGGCCGTGGCTGGGTGCGTTTCGATCCCACCGCCTCGGTCAGGCCCGAGCGCGTGCAGTTGGGTGCGGCCGCGGCCGCGGCGGGACATGGCGGCGAGGAAGGACTGTTCGACATGCCCTGGTTGCGCAACTTGCGCGACCGCTGGGATGTCGTCAACCAATGGTGGAACCGCGGCGTTATCGGTTTCGACGCGTTACGCCAGCAGGGACTGCTGCAGCCGTTCGGCATCGCCCATGCCGAGGTCACCGATCTTGCACTGGTCTTTGCGGTCGGCTGTGCCTTGCTGGTGGCGGCCGCGCTGGGCTGGGCGTTGTTCCAGCGTCGTGAAGGCGATGCACTGGATGCGTGCATGCGGCGGCTACAGCGAAAGCTTGCGAAGGCAGGTGTTTCGCGACGGGCCGGCGAAGGACCCAAGCATTTCCTCGCGCGCGCCGCACGCGCGCTGCCCGCGCAAAGAAATGCATTGGAAAGGTTGAGCGAGCTTTACTTGCGGTTGCGCTACGGGTATGACGAACCGCCGCCTGAATCGGTGAGCGAATTCGGTCGTGCGGTGAAGGAATTAAAGGCGCGCCGCGTGGTCAAATAACAGGCATGGTATCGGCCGTGCCCGGTGCCTCCAGGAGATGTGACATGTCCATGTACAAACCGCTGGTCATCGCCGCCGCGACGCTGGCCCTTGGCGCATGCGCCACGGTGCCGCAGCCGTTGCAGGGCCAGTTCAACGACGTATCCACGGCCGGCGCCCAGCAAGGCGGCGCGCCGGGCGCCAAGGTGCGCTGGGGCGGCGAGATCATCAAGACCGAGCCGGGCCCGCAGCAGACCTGCTTCTTCGTCCTGTCCGAGCCGCTGGACAGCGAGGCCCGCCCGACCGCCAGCAAGACCGACAGCCAGGGCCGCTTCGTGGCCTGCCGCGACGGCTTCTACGATCCGGAGGTCTTCACCCGCGGGCGCGAGATCACCGTCACCGGCACCCTGCACGGCGCCGTCACGCAGAAGGTCGGCGATTTCGACTACGCCTACCCGCGCGTCGAGGCCGATGTCGTCTACCTGTGGCCCAAGCGCGTCCCGGTGACGCGATACCCGCCAGGCTTCTACGACCCGTTCTGGGGTCCGGGCTGGGGTCCGGGTTGGGGGCCGTACGGCTATGGTCCGTGGGGCGACCCGTTCTGGTACCGCCCGCGCACGATCATCGTGCCGCGCCCGGTCCCGCACCCGCCGCCGCGCGCGCGCTGAAGGTAGAAACGAAAAAGCCGGCGAAAGCCGGCTTCTTCGTTTCGGGTGTGGTTCGACCTTGTTCGTTTCGGGTGGGAGCCGACCTTGTCGGCGATCCCGCGGCAGCGGGCCAGATTGCGGCAAGCACCCATCGCCGACAAAGTCGGCTCCCACAACAAGGCCGGCTCCCACAGGCTTCCTTCCCCTCTCTTCGCTTCCCTTCCCTTCCCTTCGCTCAGCCCGGTGGCCAGGTCATCTGCCGGCCCGCGAGCAGGTGCACATGGATGTGGAACACGGTTTGCCCACCGTGGCTGTTGGTATTGATCACGGTGCGGTAGCCGTTTTCCGCCAGGCCCTGCGCACGCGCATACGAAGCCGTCGCCAGCAGCAGCTTGCCCAGCAACTCGGCATCGGCCGGCGTGGCATCGTCGAGCGTGGCGATCGCGCGCTTGGGGATGAACAACACGTGCACGGGCGCTTGCGGATTGAGGTCGCGGAACGCGAGCACATCGTCGTCCTCGTAGACGATATCGGCGGGAATTTCGCGGCGGACGATCTTGGCGAAGATGGTGTCGGACATGCGTCGTTTTTCCTTGGGGATCAGCCGAGCGATTGGCGGCTGCCGAATGCGTGGGCCAGCGTGCCTCGGTCGACGAACTCCAGTTCGCCGCCCAGGGGCACGCCATGCGCGAGGCGCGTGGCACGGATACCCGCGGCCTTCGCCAGCTGGCCGATGTAGTGCGCGGTGGCCTCGCCTTCGACGGTGGGGTTCGTGGCGATGATCATCTCGTCGACCTCGCCTTCGCCAAGCCGTTCGGCCAGCAGGGGCAAGCCCAGTTCGTCCGGACCGAGGCCGTCCAGCGGCGACAGCCTGCCGAGCAGTACGAAATAGTGGCCGCGATAGCCCGTGGCCTGCTCGATCGCGGCAAGATCGGAAGGCGATTCCACCACGCAAAGCACGTGCTTGTCGCGGCTGGGGCCTGCGCATAGCGAACACACCGGCGTCTCACTGAAATTGCGGCAACGGGTGCAGTTGCCCACGTCGCGCATCGCCGATTCCAATGCCGAGGCCAGACGCAGCCCGCCCTGCCGCTCGCGTTCGAGCAGGTGGAAAGCCATGCGCTGTGCGCTTTTCGCACCGACGCCCGGCAGGCAACGCAGGGCGTCGATCAACTCGCCAAGCAGGCGGGAACCGTTACTCATGGTCTAGGCGGCAATCCGTCAGAACGGCATCTTGAAGCCGGGCGGCAGGTTGAGCCCGGCGGTGACACCGCCGAGGCGGTTGCGGCTGAGTTCGGCGATCTTGTTCACCGCATCGTTGACGGCGGCGGCGACGAGGTCCTCGGCCATTTCCGGATCGTCGGCGAAGGCCTGGCGATCGATGTGCACGGAACGCACCTCATGGCCGCCGGTCATCGTCACGGTGACCAGGCCGCCACCGGCGCTGCCGGTGATTTCCGTCTTGGCGAGTTCGTCCTGCGCGCGCTTCATTTCGTCCTGCATGCGCTGGGCTTGCTGCATCAGTTGACCGATTTGACCTTTCACGTTCCTGGCTCCACGGGTTTGATCGATTGCGGGATGACGCGCGCGTCGAATTCGCGCTTGAGGGTCTGTACGAGCGGGTCGGCCTCCATCGAGGCCTCCGCGTTGGCCTGGGCCTCGTTGAGTGCCTGCGCCCTGCGCTCGGCGGGCGTGCCGAGGTTGCCGTGGTCGGCGACGAAGCGGAAGCGAACGCGGCGGCCGAGTGCCTGCGAGACCTTTTCTTCCATCTGGCTGGTGAGCGGTTCCACCGCCAGATGCATGTGCGAGGGCATCAAGGCCAGCACCATGTTCTCGCCCTCCACGCCACGCAACGAGCAGTTCTGCGCCAACTGGCCGATCGGCCCACGCAGGTTGGCGCGTTCGACGACCTCATGCCAGTCCGGAAGGCCGTTGGCGTCGACGGTGACCGGGCGCGGCGGCGCGGGCGGCGAGGCGACGGGAGCGGGTGCCGGAGCCGCGACGGGCGCGGCTTGCGGACGAGACACGGGTGCGGGTGCGGGTGCGGCCGGCGGACGAGATGGCGGAGTGGACGCCGCCGGACGCGGCGGTGCCGCCTGCGGTTGAGCGGCAGGCGACGGCGCGGCGTGCGCACGCGTCGGCGCGGCACCCTGTCCGGTTTCGGCCGGACGGAACGCGTACATGCGCAGCAGCACCATCTCGAAGCCGATACGGGCGTCCGGCGCCATCGGCAGTTCGCGACGACCATTGGTGACGATCTGGTAGTAGAGCTGGACGTCTTCCGGCACCATGCGCTCGGCGAGGGAGGCCAGCCCGGTGTCGCTTTCCTCGCCGCGATAGCCTGGCACCAGCTGGAGCAGCTGGACCCGGTGCAGCACGGTGGCCAGGTCGTCGAGCACGCCGGCGAAATCGGGCGAGAACGACGCGATGCGATCCGATTCGGCCATCAGCGCCGCGCCGTCGCCAGCGGCGAGCGCCTCTAGCACGCCCAGCACCTGGCCGCGCTCGACACTGCCGAGCATGGCGCGCACGTCGGCCGCGCGCAGCGAGCCGCCGCCGTAGGCGATCGCTTGGTCGAGCAGCGAAAGACCGTCGCGAAGCGAACCATCCGCGCCATGCGCGAGTTCGCCGATGGCCTCGTCTTCGTATTCGATGCCTTCCGCGCCAAGGATGTGCCGCATCTGTCCGGAGATCTGTTCCGGCAGCAGGCGCTTCAGGTTGAACTTGAGGCAGCGCGACAATACCGTCACCGGCAGCTTCTGCGGATCGGTGGTGGCGAGCAGGAACTTCACGTGCGGCGGCGGCTCTTCCAGCGTCTTCAGCAAGGCGTTGAAGGCCGGCTTGGAAAGCATGTGCACCTCGTCGACCAGGTACACCTTGAAGCGTCCACGCGAGGGCGCGTACTGCGCGTTCTCGATCACCTCGCGCACGTCGTCCACGCCGGTGTTGCTGGCCGCGTCGATCTCGAGCAGGTCGACGAAGCGGCCGGCGTCCACCGCCGTGCAGACGGCGCATTCGCCACAGGGATCGGCCGATTCACCGCGCTCGCAGTTGAGCGACTTGGCGAAGATGCGCGCGATCGTGGTCTTGCCCACGCCGCGGGTGCCGGTGAAGAGGTAGGCATGGTGCATGCGCCCGGAGTCGAGCGCGTTGGTCAGCGCGCGGACCACGTGCTCCTGACCCACGAGTTCGGCGAACTTGCGCGGGCGCCACTTGCGTGCGAGGACCTGATAGGACATGCGTAGTACCTTGGGACGACAGTGGATTGTGCCAAGGACCGGAGGGTCGCGAAAGCTTGCCCCCGAAAAGGCGATGACCCTGCCAGCCACACCCCGGCACCCGAATCGTCCGCTACCGTTGCTTCCTTCCGGACCTGGCGGAGTTTACGGACTATCGTCGCGGGGGGACCGACAGGGCCACCATAAGAGATAGGTGAAACTGGCGGAGAGGGCGGGATTCGAACCCGCGATACGCTATTAACGTATACACACTTTCCAGGCGTGCTCCTTAAACCACTCGGACACCTCTCCGCACTTGTACAACCTCTTCCCCGGCTTCCTGTCCGGCAAAGAAGCGGAAGGATAACGTCAGCGCCCCGGCGGGGCAAGCGGCGAGGGGTCCGGAGCGAGATCTAACCCGCCGTAGGACGCGGCGGATGCGGCTCGGGCAAGGCAAGCGACTCGCCGGGCCGGGCGATCCGGTATCCGCGTGAGACCAGCGTCTCGCCATCCTCGACGCCGCCGTAATGGTACAGCGCCATGCGTTCGCGGACCTCGGGCGGATATTCCCGCTCCAGGTCGTCCACGCCGGTGTGCGAGGGATTGCCGATCACGCCGCAATCGTGGGCGATCAGCTCACCGTTGGCCGCGTGGATCGCCATCGCCTCGGGCACCGGGCGCGTGTCGCCGGTGAAGACGAAGCTGCCGCGCAACGCCAGGCCATACGAGGTGCCCTGCACGTGGTGGCGCGTGGGAAACACATCGAACCACAGGCCCTCGTGCCAGAACCCGCGCATGCACGGTACGAGATGGAAAGCTTCCCAATAGTTCACGCCGCCTTCGGCCAGCGCGCCGGGATAGTCGGCCACCCTGCCCTGCAACCAGGGCAACAGCGCGGCGTGCACGAAGACCTTGGTGCGCCCGCGCAGCGCCTCGTCGAACCAGAGCCGGAAGAACAACCGCTCCATACCGGCTACGTGGTCCATGTGCACGTGGGTGACATATAGGGCCGGTGGTGGCGCGCCGTAGGCCTCCACGTAGCGGTCGAGCGTGTCGGGTCCGCAATCCACCAGGAGCAACGGCTGGCGATCGCGTTCGAGCACGACCGCCGACGATCCCAGCTCGACGGCATGCGCCGCGCCGGTGCCGAGGAAACGCAGGTCCCAGGTCATGCGCGCAGGCTCCGCTCGTATTGCTCGATCAGGGCCGGCCACCATTCGGCGTCGAAGGTGTCGCCGGCGGCGTCGCGCGCGCCCAGCTTCACCAGCGAGCGTTTCAGGCGGGCGAGGTTCGCCCTCTGCCATCCGGCGGAGGGCGTGCGCAGGCGGCCGCGGTCGAAGTCGATCAGGAAGAGGCCGTCGCCATTGACCAGGATGTTGTGCGCGTTGAGGTCCGCATGCCAGGCGCCTTCGCGATGGAAGCGGGCGATCAATTCGCCCACCCGGCCGGCCAACCCGGCATTGAAGGCGCCATCGGCGAGACGTTCCGCCAGCGTGGCGGCATCGGGAATGCGCAAGGTGATGAGATCGGCCGAATAACGCAGGCCATGACGGACATAGCGCGAGGCCAGGGCCGGAGGCACGGGAAGGCCACGCCGTGCGAGTTCGACCAGGAGGCGGAATTCGCGCGCGCTGCGTGTACGCTGGGCGCCCGTGAACAGGTAACGGTCGCCCAGGAGGCGCGCCACCATGCCACCCCGGCGATAATGCCGGAGCACGGCCTCGCCGGCGGGCGTGTCGATGATCGCCACGCCGCCCCGGCCCCCGGCTTGCGCGCGCAAGGCACCGCGTTCTCGCCAGCGGTGGGGCGAGAACCAGCCATCGTCGACTTGAGGTACACGGGCCGCGTCGAACAGAATCGTGCCGCCCGCGCCCTCCTCCACTCGTTGCTCTGTCATTTGCCCGGCCGCCTTCCGCGGCCACTCATCCGGTAACCCGATCCGTGTCCAGTCTACCAAGCCGTCCACTCCCGCCGGGAGATTCCAGCCTCTGCATCCTGCGCACCTCGGCCATCGGCGACGTGACCCACGTCGTCCCGTTGGTGCGCACGCTGCAGGCCCAGGCGCCGGCCACCCGCCTCACCTGGATCGTCGGCAAGCTCGAGCGGCGTCTGGTCGGCGACCTGCCCGGCGTGGAGTTCGTCACCTTCGACAAGGGCAAGGGGCGTGAAGGCATGCGCGACGTACGGCAGGCGCTGGCCGGCCGCCGGTTCGACGCCCTGCTCCACATGCAGGTGGCCCTGCGCTCCAACCTGCTCAGCCTGGCGGTGAAGGCCGACCGGCGCATCGGCTACGACCAGGCCCGCTCCAAGGACCTGCACGGGTTGTTCGTGAACGAACGGATCGAGGCGCGCACCGGTGAACACGTGCTGGATGCGATGGCCAGCTTCATCGAGCCGCTGGGCCTGAAACAGACCGAGGTGCGCTGGGACATCCCCGTGCCGGAGGATGCCCATGAATGGGCCGCGGAACAGCTGCCGGGCGATGCGCCGACCCTGCTGGTGAGCCCGATGTCGAGCCATACCGTGCGCAACTGGCGCGTGGAACGCTACGCCGCGCTGATCGACCATGCCATGGCGCGCGGCATGCGCGTGGCCCTGGTGGGCGGCCCCTCCGATGCCGAGCGCGGCCTGGCGGACGCCGTCCTGGGGGCGGTCCGGCAGGCACCGCTGGACCTTACCGGCAAGGACACGCTCAAGCGGTTCATGGCCCTGCTCGCTCGCAGCGCGATGATCCTCACGCCCGATTCCGGGCCGATGCACATGGCCAACGCGGCCGGCGTGAAAGTGCTGGGATTGCATGCCGCCAGTAACCCCCACCGCTCAGGGCCCTATTCGGACCGCCGCTGGTGCGTGGACAAATACGACGCCGCCTCGCGGAAGTTCCTCGGCAAGCCAGCGTCGGAAATCCCCTGGGGTACGAAGATCGAGAAAACCGGCGTCATGGACCTCGTCCAGGTCGACGAGATGGTCGACCGCTTCGAAGCCTGCGCCAGGCACCTCCACCTGCCGCTTATCGGCTAGTCGGGCCTGGGCTAATCAGGCCTGGGGCGCGCGGTAATCCTGGTAGGACTTCTCTTCGACCAGGGTGGAGCCGAGCTTGAGGTTGATCTCGCGCTTGATCGCCGCGCGCTCGTCGTTCTCGATATACACGGAACGGGCGAGCTGGATGAACTCGTCGTCGAAGGCCTGGGCGCGCTCCTTCATGCGGATATCGTCCTCGATCTTCCACAGGCGCTGGTTGACCGCCAGCAGGCGTGCCGTTTCTTCGGCGATATCCGTTTCGGACGCCTTGTCGTTCTTCCACGTGGCGTCGAGCAGTTCGAGCTCGTTGCGCACGTTGGCCAGCTTCGCCTCGTCCTTGATCTCCTGCAGCTTGATCTGGAGGATCGTCATCTTGTCGAGCAGTTCGCCGTAGGAAACGGGGGTCTGGATGAGGCTCATGGGATTCTCCGGTCGGTCAGGCGCGGGAGGTTACCAGCTTTGCGGTCAAAGGGAGACGAGACCGAACGTGTCGAGCAGCAACACGATATTGAGGCTGAGCACGATGAGCGAGGCCACGATCGCGGCGAGGGTGACCGCCGGGCGGTTCGTGAACACGCCCATGATGTGGCGGCGGCTGGTGAACCAGACCAGGGCGATCATGGGGAACGGCAAGGCGATGCTCAGGGCCACCTGGCTCAATACCAGCGCGCGCGTGGCGTCCACGCCGGCGATCACCACGGCGAAGCTCGGCAACATCGTGACCGCCCTGCGCAGCCAGAGCGGAATGCGGAAGTTGACGAAGCCCTGCATGATCATCTGCCCCGCCATCGTGCCGACCACCGAGCTGGAGAATCCGGAGGCGATCAGCGAGATGAGGAAGATCGTCGCCGCCGCGCCACCGAGCAGCGGCACCAGGGTCTGGTACGCCGTCTCGATCTTCGCGACGTCCGGATGGCTTCCGTGGAAGGCGCCGGCCGCCATCACCACCATCGCCAGGTTGATGAGACCCGCCACCGACAAGGCGAGGATCACCTCCAGGTTCGACAGGCCGATGATGCGCCGCCGCTCGTCGGTGGTCTTCGGGCGCGCGCGCCGCTCGGTCAGGCCGGAGTGCAGGAACAGCGCATGCGGCATCACGGTGGCACCGATGATGCCCACGGCGATCGCCACCGCCGCGCCGTCCGGAAGGCTCGGCACGAAGATCTGCTGGCCGAGTGAGCGCCAACCGATCGGTGCGATGAACAACTCGGCGAGGTACGCCAGGCCGACCACGCCCACGAGCGCGCCGATGGTCAGTTCCAGCCGACGATAGCCCTTACCCTCCAGGAGCAACAGCGCATACGTGACGATCGCGGTGATGCCCATGCCCACCAGCAGCGGCAGGTCGAACAGCAGCGCGAGGCCGATCGCGCCACCGAGGAATTCCGCGAGGTCGGTCGCCATGGCGGCAAGCTCACTCACCACCCACATGACGTAGACCAGGGGCTTCGGCAGGTGCTCGCGGCAAAGCTCCGCCAGGCTGTGTCCGGTGACGATGCCCAGCCGCGCCGAAAGGCTCTGGAACAGCATGGCCACGAGGTTCGCCATCAGCACCACCCAAAGCAGCGCATAACCATAGCGGGCGCCGGCCTGGATGTTCGTGGCGAAATTGCCGGGGTCGATATAGGCCACCGATACGACCACGGCGGGACCGGCGAAAGGCAACAGGGCGGAGAACCCGCGCCGGTGCCCGTCGAGCACCTCGCGCATGGCCGGTTCTTCAGGCCGCTCGGGCGTGGCCTTCTGAAGCATGCTCAGGGCTCCGCGATGGCGGCGTTGTCGCCGCTTGCGGTCACCATACTACAGCCGCGCCGCCGGCTCGTTCGCCGGCGACGGCGAAGTGCAGGAGACGTGAACACGGAGACGAGACGGACCGCGCGGCAGCCTCGGGCTAGAATGCACCGATGGCCCTGACCTTGCTGATCGCCGACGACCATCCGATGTTTCGCGGCGCCCTGTTACATGCACTCGCCGAACCGTTGCGTGGTGGCCGGGCGTTGGAAGCCGCCAGCCACAGCGCGATGGAAGCCGTGCTCGCGGGTAACGAAACGGTGGACCTGGTGCTGCTCGACCTGACCATGCCCGGCGCGATGGGGTTCTCGTCGCTGCTCTGGCTGCGCGGCGAGCATCCGGACATCCCCGTGCTGGTGGTGTCGTCGAACGACCATCCGCGCAACGTGCGGCGCGCCCAGCAATTCGGTGCCGCCGGCTTCGTCTCGAAATCGGCGCCGGCCGAAGTGCTGCGCGACGCGGTGAACGAGGTGATGAACGGCGGCACCGCCTTCGCCGCCGCGCGTGCCGAACGCAGCGACGACGACGCGCGCCTCGCCGCGCGCCTCGCACGGCTCACTCCCGCGCAGTTCCGCGTGCTGATGCTGATGGCGGAGGGCCTGCTCAACAAACAGATCGCCGCTGAGCTGGGCCTCGCGGAGAACACGGTGAAGATCCACGTGACGGCGGTGCTCTCCAAACTCGAATGCCGCTCGCGCACGCAAGCCGCCGTGCTGGTGAAATCCCTCGACCTCGATGAAGGCGTCGACGGGTCACATCCCGGTTAGCCAGAGACCATCAACAGCCGGCTCATGACCGCGCGCAAGCGGGCCGGAGCCAATGGTTTCACGAGATAGCGAAGGCCGGCCGCGTTGGCTCGCTCGATATCCGATGCGCTGGGCGCGTCGCCTATCAGGACGGTCGGCGGCACATGCTCCCAACGCGCCATCAGCGCCGCGCGCAACTCGTCGCCAGCGACGCCGTCCAGGGGATCTTCCTGCAACAGGATGTCGGGTGCCTCGTCGGTCTCTGCGAAACGCAGCGCGGCGCCGGCACTGCCCGCCGACACCACGTCGCAACCCCACGAAGCCAGTAGCGCGGTCGTGGCCTGGCGCGTGCCGATGTCGGCATCGATAAGGAAGATCCGCTTGCCCGCGAACGGCGATTCGTCTTCACCACGGGCGGCATCCGCCGCGACGGGCGCGCCCTCGCCCGCCAGGGGCACCGTGATGGAAAAGACGCTGCCGTGCCCGGGCCATGAACGCACGCCTATGGCGGCGCCAAGCAGGCGGCCGATCCGCTCGACGATGGACAGGCCCAGGCCCGCGCTGCGGCGATCGCGGTCCACGCCGTTGTCCAGTCGCAGGAACTCGTCGAAGATCGCCCGCGTCTTCGACTCGGGAATGCCGATGCCGGTGTCCCATACCTCGATGCGCACCTGGCCATGCAGCCGCCGCACGCCGAGCAGGACGCGCCCACGAGGGGTGTAGTGGATGGCGTTGGAAAGGAAGTTCTGCAACACCCTGCGCAACAGCAATGGATCGCTGCGAACCACGGCCCGCGTTTCCGCCATGCGCAGGTCCAGGCCACGCGCTTCCGCCAGCACGCCGAACTGCCGGGCAAGCTCGGCGAGCATCGGCCCCAGCGGCAGCGCCACGAAACGCGCCTCCACCGCACCGCCCTCCAGGCGCGACACGTCGAGCAGGCTCGCCAGCATCTCGTCCTGCGTGTCGAGCGCGCTGCGCACCCGCTCCAGCAACTGCCGTTCCTCCGCCGCCAACGATCCGCCGGCCAGGGCGCCAACGAACATCCGCGCCGCGTTCAGCGGCTGCAACAGGTCGTGCACGGCGGCGGCGACGAAACGCGTCTTCGAGCGATTGGCGCGTTCGGCTTCGGCCTTGGCGTCGTTGAGTGCCCGGGTACGCTCGTCCACGCGTCGTTCGAGCGTGCTGGCGAGGGTGCGCAGTTCGCGCGCCGCCGCCTTATACGCGGTGATGTCGGCATAGCTGGTGACGAAGCCGCCGTCCGGCAGCGGATTGCCGCGTATCTCGATCGTGGTGCCATCCGGCCGCTCGCGCTCGTACATGTGCGGGCTGCCGGCACGCAGGTAGTCGAGACGGCGCTGGATCGCTTCTTCCACGTCGCCGGGCCCCAACAGGCCGCGGCGTGCGTTGAAGCGGAACACATCCTCGATCGGCCGGCCGACCTGCAATAGCTCACCGGGAAAGCCGAAGATCTGCTGGTATCGCGAGTTCCAGGCGACCAGGCGCAGGTTCGCGTCCACGACGCTGACGCCCTGCGGCAGGTGTTCGAGATTGCCATGGCCACCCCGGGTCGCCTCGTGGGCGGCCGCTACCACGCTGTCCTGGGCGGAACGCAAGGCGGCCGCGTGGTGCGCGACCATCCGTTCGAGTTCCTCGCGGCTGCGCTGGCGCAGGCGTGCAAGACGAATGCGTTGTTGCAGGAACAGGCCGAACAGGATCAGGGGAAGCCACCCGGCCAGCACGATGAGCGCCGTGTTCCGTCCGGCGACGGCGGCGGGCCGCGCATCGGCCAGCAGATGCAGCGTCCAGTCCTGCCGTGGCAATGGCAGGCTGCGCCAGATCACCTCGTGGCGCAGCGTGGGCGAGTCGACGCGTACGCGCTCCGCACCCTCGCCCGCGTCGCCGAGTGTTCGCCTCACGATGGGAGGCAGCGGGCGCCCGCCGTACTGGCGCGTCTCCTCGATCGAGGCGGCATCCCTGGGTGCGAGCGGAAGCAAGGTGCGATACATCCAATCGTCCGGCCGATTGGCGAGGAAGACGACACCGTGCCGGTCGGCGAGAAGCACGATGTCGTCGCCACGCGACCAGTCGTCGCGCACGTCGTCGAGGGTGATCTTCACCACCACGACACCGACGTGCCTGCCGCTCTCGTCGTCCACGGTCCGGGCGATGAAATAGCCCGCCACATTCGTGGACACGCCCACGGCGTAGAACGTGGCCCGGCCATCGCGCATCGCGTCCTGGAAATACGGGCGGAAGCCGTAGTCGAGGCCGACATTGCTTTCCGGGGTGTTCCAATTGTTCGCCGCCAGCGCGCGGCCCTGGCGATCGAGCAAGGTCAGCGTCGAGGCATGCACGGCGCCATTGGCCTTGACGAGCTTGGTATTCAGCGCCGGCGTATCGATCGCCGACGAAGGTCCTGAAAGCGCCGCGCGAAGCTCGGGATCGAGCGCGAGCACGTCAGGCAGTACGGTGAAACGGTCGATCAGGCGCTGCACCGCCAGCGCATGCAGGTTGAGCCGATCGGCCGATTGCCTGGCGATGCCGTCCAGCGCGCGACGCCACGCCCACCACCCGCCCGACGCCGCGGTGACCGCCATGGCGGTCACGAGGGCAAGCAGCCAGAGGATGCGGATGGCGCGCGGTCGGGGCATGGGTTCCATCCTCGCATGTCGGCGGGTTCCCTAGCCGGAATGTGCTATGGGCTGGATGGCACGCAGGGGCTACAAATCGGCACCGCCCTTTCCGGGCGAAACCGTCGTGCCGCCATGTCCGTTCGCCCCGTCGCCACCCCCGCCCCGCTGCCCTTCTATCGCCAGACCTATGCACAGGTGCTGCTGGCGATCGCGCTGGGCGCGGTGCTGGGCCACTACTGGCCCGCCTTCGCCGAATCGCTGAAGCCCCTTGGCGATGCCTTCATCAAGCTGGTGAAGATGATCATCGCGCCGGTGATCTTCCTCACAGTGGTCACCGGCATCGCCGGCATGCCCCATTTGAACGCCGTCGGCCGGGTAGTGTTGAAGGCGATGATCTACTTCCTCGTCTTCTCCACGCTCGCGCTGGTCGTCGGGCTTGTCGTGGCCAACGTGGTTCAGCCGGGCGCGGGCCTCAATATCGACCCCACCACGCTGTCGACGAAGGAAATCGCGACCTACGCTTCGAAGGCGCACGACATCTCGCTCACCGGCTTCCTGCTCGACATCATCCCCGAGACCGTCGTCGGCGCCTTCACCTCGGGAAATATCCTGCAGGTGCTGCTTTTCGCCGTGCTGTTCGGCATCTCGCTGACCCTGGCCGGCGAGCGCGCACGGCCGGTGGTGGCCTTTTTCGAGGCGCTGACCGAACCGGTGTTCAAGCTCGTCCACCTGTTGATGAAGGCGGCGCCCATCGGCGCCTTCGGCGCGATCGCCTTCACCATCGGCCGCTACGGCATCGGCTCCCTGTCGAACCTGCTGTTCCTCGTCGCGACCTTCTACCTCACCTCGCTGCTGTTCGTGCTGGTGGTGCTCGGCGCAGTGGGCCGCCTCGCCGGGTTCTCGATCTTCCGGCTGCTGCGCTACCTCAAGGCCGAATTGCTGCTCGTGCTCGGCACCTCGTCGTCCGAAGCGGCCCTGCCCTCGCTGATGGAGAAGATGGAACGCGCCGGTTGCGACAAATCCGTCGTCGGCCTCGTCGTGCCCACCGGCTACTCGTTCAACCTCGACGGCACGAACATCTACATGACCCTGGCCGCGCTGTTCATCGCGCAGGCCACCAACACACCGCTCACCCTGGGCGAACAAGTGGCCCTGCTGCTGGTGGCGATGGTCAGTTCCAAGGGCGCGGCAGGCGTTACCGGGGCTGGCTTCGTGACCCTCGCCGCCACGCTCTCGGTCGTGCCGTCGTTACCCGTGGCAGGCATGGCATTGATCCTCGGCGTCGACCGCTTCATGAGCGAATGCCGTTCGCTGACCAACTTCGTCGGTAACGCCGTGGCGACGATCGTCGTCGCCCGCTGGGAGGGCGCGCTCGACCGCGAGGCGCTCGACGACGCTCTTTTCAATCGCGCCGGCGACGGCGCCACGCTCATCGCCACACAGGGGGAACAACCATGAAGCTACTCCGCGCCACGCTCATCGCGGCGGTCGTCCTCGCCGGCTGCGGCCAGGCCATCGCGCAAGCCGCGCCGGATGCCGGCAAACCGGTCGTCATCGACCTGTGGCCGGGTACGCCCCCCGGTGGCGGTGGCCCCCGCGGTCCCGAGCGTATCGGTCAATCGGGCACCGGCGTCGGCGCCGTCTCCAACATCAGCCGTCCGCGCATCGAGGTGTACAAGCCCGCGCGGCCGAATGGCGCGGCCGTGATCCTGATCGGTGGTGGCGGTTACTTCCGCATCGGCATCGGCCATGAGGTCATGCCGACGGCGAAGTGGCTCGCCGCGCTCGGGGTGACGCCGGTGGTGCTCTATTACCGCCTTCCCGCGGACCATTGGCCTGCGGTCGCGCCCTTCCAGGATGCGCAGCGGGCGTTGCGCGTGCTTCGCGCCCATGCGGCGGAGTTGGGCGTCGACGCGAAACGCGTGGGCGTGCTCGGCTTCTCCGCGGGAGGCAACCTCGCCGGCATCGCGGAGACCCGTTTCGCCGACAGTTTCTATCCGGCCGTGGATGCCGCCGATGGGCAGTCGGCACGTCCCGATTTCGCGGGGCTCATCTACCCCGTGGTGTCGTTGCAGAAGCCTTTCGACACCACGCGTTCCAGTCGCGAGCTGTCCACGCAGGCCGACGCCGTGCAGGCCTATTCGGTGGAGTTGCATGTATCCCACGACACGTCGCCCACCTTCCTCGCCCAGGCCGCCGACGATCCCATAGCGAACGTCGGTAACAGCCTGGTGATGTTCGACGCACTGAGGAAAAACGGCGTCGACGCGGAACTGCATGTGTTCGACAAGGGCGGCCACGGCTGGGGCCTGGGCGATCCGGGTTCGGCGGTGGCGGCATGGCCGCGCCTGTTCGCCGCCTGGGCACGCCGTGCCGGCTTCTTCTCGTCGGTGGACACCGGCCCCTTCGCGATGCCGACGGCGGCGCCTCGTGCTCCCGCTGCCGACGATGCCGGTCCGGACGACAACTGATCGCCATTGACGAGACCCATGCCATGAAGACAAGCAAGTCCCGCCTCTATCCGGCGATCGCCGCCGTGCTGTTCGCCAGTGCTTCCTCGCCGCTGCTGGCCGCCGACCACGTAACCAACGCCGAACTGCTGAAACTCATCAAGCAGCAGGCCGCGCAGATCGACGACCTGAAAAAGCGGCTGGCCGCCGTCGAAAACGAACGCCATCCTGCCGCCGCCACAACGCCATCTGTCGCCAGCGCGACGGCGGAGACGCCGGAGGATCGCCACCAGGCCCAGGTGGACGCCGCCATCGCCGATACCCGCGAGAGCGAACTGGCGCTGACGATGGCGCGCGGCGCCACGACCACGTCTTCCGGCGGCGGAGCACGCTGGGGACGCGGCGGCGAAGCCGGCCCCACCTTCCGAAGTGACGACGGTTTCTTCACCTTCAAGCCCGATGGCCGCCTGTTGCTCGACTTCACCCGCACCAAGGGTTCCGACTACGACACCCGCAACATCAGCGGCGCACAGATCACCAGCGCCCGGCTGGGCGGCGAAGGTACGATCGGCAACATCGGTTATCACATCGAAGCCGACTTCGCCGACAACGAAGTGGCGCTACGCCAGACCTACCTCACCTACACCACGAAGGTGTTCGGCAATACGACGAAGTTCTACCTCGGCAACTTCCTGAAGGACCTCGGCACGGAGGGCTCATCCGAGTCCGCCCGCGTGCCCTTCATGCTGCGCAACGCGGCCACGGCGGTAGGCCAGCCGGTCATCAGCTACTTCGGCATGGGCGGCCAGATGCGCATGTACGGCAGCAACTGGCACTACAGCCTGTCCGTGAGCGGCAATGCGCCGAACAGTTCCACCTCCGGCACACACACCGACACCACCACCTACCTCACCCGCGCGCATTGGAATCCCTGGAAAAGCCAGGACGGTTTCCTGCACGTCGGTGCCTGGTACTACTACGAGAAGATCAGCGACGGCGTCACCAGCATCAACAACACGCCGGCCATCGCCCTCGACTACAACGACAACCTCGCCGTCTCCGCCAGTTCGATCGCGAATCCGACACAGGACCACGGCAAGGGTTTCGAACTCGGCGGGGTGATGCGCAACGTCTGGATGATGACCGAGTACGGCAAGCGCACGATCGACTCCAGCACGGCCGATTCGGTTAGCCGCCACGGGTCGAGCTTCGCCGCCGGCTGGATGATCACCGGCGAGGCACCGGGATTCTCCAGCCGCTCGGGCAGCTGGAAAGCGGTGAAGGTAAACGATCCCGTCACCTCCGGCGGCTGGGGTGCGTTCGAACTGGCCGGGCGCGTCGACCACTACGACTACACGGGCGCGCCGCGGGGCGGCACCGGTAAGAGCTACACGCTGGGCCTCAACTGGTACCTCAACGACTGGTCACGGCTGATGCTGAACTACATCCACTGGAATACCGACAACAAGGTCGGCAGCTTCCAGGGCCCGGATTCAGGCAACTCGTTGGGGGTCCGCGCACAAGTGGTGTTCTGAGCCGGGTGCGGGAGGGGGGCGGGTGAAGCGCGGTCTTTACGTCATGGCCGCGCTCATATTCCGCTGCCGCGCGCTGCACCCTCACGGCCACTACCAACTCCCCTACATATCTCGCATCGATGAGGTGATGAACTGATGGAGCCATGCGCAGCGCATGACTCACAAAGGGACTCCATCATGAAACTCCACATCGCATCGGTGGCGATCGCTATCGTCATAAGTACAGCCGCTCATTCGTCACCGCAAACGCCAGCCGGCATCGCATCGAACTTCTTCCCCAAGGCAGGCCATTACGGCGGGATACCCGCACCTGAAGGCCCACTTGCCACGATACTGCCCGAGTTGAAGAAGCAAGCTCGGGCCGGCGATCTCTCCGCCTATGCCTCTGTCTATGCAGGCTTATCCAGATGCAGGGCTCTGCGTGCATACGGGCCTGAGGAGACCGCGATCGAGTACTGCTCAGGCGTGCAAGAAAGCGACATCGCCGATGCCGGCGCGTGGCTCTCCACGGCTGCCGACAAAGGCGACGAACGAGCGATGTATGTTTTCTCCATCGCTGGCGCTCAGGAATTGCGGACGAGTGACATCACCGCACGCAGCAAGTCAGCTCGATTCGATTACCGATCGCGCGCCCTCACATACCTCACCACGCTTGCCGAGCACTGCAATGTCGATGCTATAGACGCCATCTACCGGCAAAAGGTTTCGGGGGGTGACGTTTTCGACAAGGACATGCCGGGCGCCTACCTTCTGCAACGCGAACTCGTCGTCCTGTATCCGGGCTTGCTCTCCCTGGATGAGCGCGCAGCGGTGGCGAGCCAGATTTCGACTGCTGAAGTTTCGTGGGCCGACACGGAAGCCAGCATCTTTCTGAACAGCCGCTGCCGGTAAGGAAATGACCATGAGAAAGGAAGTTCTCGCAGCGATCTGTTTAATGACTAGCGGCTATGCATCGGCCACCAACTACGTAGTCAAAGACATATGCCCGACCTGCGCGCTACAAACGCCCGTTCCAGATCCCATTACTCAAAGCACTCTTGTCCACTGGTCTGGCGAAGAGCGCTGGTTCGTGCTCGCTCAGAAGTTTGTAGAAGAGGGTGACACTGTGACGATTTGCAACGCATCCTGGTGTGTAAAATACGTGCGTGGCGCAGGGCAAACGTGGTTCGATGGCGTAGCTACGAAGAAAATCCTCCACACGGGCGGCGGCAAACCCTGCACTCCTCACGACCCTCCCCATGGTTCCGGCGGTGGTGGATTTGGTGGCGGGCAAGGAAATCTGGGCGGGACGGTTACGGTCGGACCTATCTTGCACCGTGGGAAAAATCCGTACGGCGAGACAAGAGCGCCGACGATGAGACTGTGCATGTAGAAGCAAATGCCCCGCGATACCTGCGGGGCATCCACGCGCTCGCTGTGGCGTGGGCTCATCTATGGTTTCGATAAACCCGCATCCGAGGCACCGCGACGCGACGCCGCGATAGCGCGCTCCACATCGATGGCGTTGCCTTCGGGGGGTGACGGCCAAACGCTATCGTTCTCCTGCGGAACGTCATCGCTTCCGATCGCTACATTTTCCGCGCCCGCGGTTTCCATCAACTCCCGCAACACCGTCTCGCTCCATTCGCCGCCGGTCGTGACCCTCACCACGGATTTGCCGAGTGCTTCGGGAGCGTCGGGTGTAACCGAGCGATCGGAGGCCAGGCCGCGCCTGGCTGAACCTGGTTGCCTGTTGCGTCCGAGGTGGCTGACATTGGAGAGGACGTTGGACGGCGCGTTCGAACTGGCCGGCGAATCACCGATGCTTTCATCGGTGACGACGACGATGCGATCGCGCGGCATGCCGCGGCCGAGCATCTTGTCGACGATGGCCGCGGCGGAGAACTGGTTGAGAAAGTAGCCGGTGACGTGATGCATGGCGATGCCTGTTCGGGGAGACCACACCACTACACCCGGGCCGGTAAACGTCGCGTCGCCACGCTGTTTACATGGTTGCGGGCCTCTCGGAAACCAGACGCCGGCCCTTGACGACACCCCCTTTCCTGCCAAAATGACCCAAAAGTCATTAATGGCGACGGAGGGTGCACCATGCTTGACGTACTCGTAGTCGGCGCAGGTCCCACCGGCCTCGTCCACGCCCTCTGGCTGCACGCGCAGGGCGTCAGGGTCCGCATCATCGACCGCACCGGGGAACCAGGGACGACGTCCCGCGCGATGGCCGTGCAATCAAGGACGCTGGAGCTCTACCGCCAGCTAGGACTCGCCGACGAGGTGGTGTCGGCTGGCTTCCGCACCCCGGCCATGAATATGTGGGCGCGGGGCAAGCACCGGGCCAGGGTTCCCTTGCAAGAGATCGGCACCGGTATCTCGCCACACCCGTACATCCTCGTGTATCCCCAGGATTTCCACGAGAAAACGCTTGTGGCCAAGCTCCAATCCTTCGGCATCGAGGTGGAGCGCAACACGGAACTGTTGTCCCTTGAAGACAAGGGTGAGCACGTCGAAGCCCGCCTCCGTCGTGACGACGGCACGGAGGAAATCATCTCTGCCCGGTATCTGGCTGCCTGTGACGGGGCAAGCTCGACCGTTCGCAAGCAACTCGGCATCGGTTTCGAGGGCGGCACCTATCAGCATGTGTTTTATGTGGCTGACGTGGATCTCTCCGGACTCGACAACACGGGTGAGGCCCATGTCGCCCTGAATGGCGAGGATTTCGTTGTCGTGTTGTTTTACGACAGCAGCGGCAAGGCTCGGCTCATCGGCACGGTTCGGGACGAACGGGCGGAGCACCCGGAAAACCTGACCTTCGACGATGTCGGCCACGAGGCTATGGCGAGCGTCGGCATCCACGTTGACAAGGTCAACTGGTTTTCCCACTACCGGGTGCATCACCGTGTCGCCGACCGCTTCCGCCAGGGCCGCGTGTTCTTGATGGGGGACGCGGGACATGTCCACAGCCCGGTCGGCGGCCAAGGCATGAACACGGGCATCCTCGATGCCATCAATCTCGCCTGGAAGCTGGCGGCCGTCATTCACGGGCAGGCGCCCGACGCCCTTCTCGATACCTATGCCACCGAGCGACAGGCGTTCGCCCACGAACTCGTGAAGACGACCGACCGGGTCTTCAGCTTGATCACCGCAGACGGCGAATTCGCCAACCTGATGCGGAGCTACGGCGTGCCATTGATCGCCGGTGCGGCGTTCAAGATCGGCAGTACGCGAGAGATGCTCTTCAAGATGGTGTCGCAGACAGGCCTGGCATACAAACACAGCGCATTGAGCGAGGGCCGCGCCGGCGACGTCGAAGGAGGCGAGCGGCTACCTTGGGTGAACGTCGACGGGCAAGACAACTTCGAACCCCCGCCCGTCATCGGCTGGCAGGTGCATGTCTACGGTACGGCAACTCCCGAAGTGAGAGCCTGGTGCGTGCAGAACGGTGTGACACTACGGCAGTTCGCATGGGCAGAAGAGCATGGCAAAGCGGGCCTGAAGCAAAACGCCCTCTATCTGCTTCGTCCCGACACATGGGTAGCGTTGGCCGATCCCGAAGGTTCGGCCGATACGCTGGATGCCTACTTCACATCGCGCTCTTACATGGTCGGAAAAGAACAAGGCAGCATCCGTGACTGAAAGAGAACCGAAGTGGACCCGGCGCAAGGACGCCCGTCCCCAGGAAATCATCGAGGCCGCCATCGATGAATTTGTCGCCAAGGGCTATGCCCAGACCAAACTGACCGACGTGGCGAAGCGGGCCGGCGTGGTCAAGGGAACGATCTACCGGTATTTCGAAACCAAGGCGGACCTCTTCCGTGCCGTGGCACGTCACCTCGCCTCTGAAAACCTCAAGGCCATCGAGAACGCGCCCGGCGCCACGGATGTCGACGCGCTGACCCTTCTTCCCATGGTGTTGGCACATGTGGCCGGGAAGATGAGTGATGCAAGGTTGCCGGGCATCGTGAGGATGGTCTTGCTTGAGGGCCGGACGTTTCCGGACCTTGCCAGCGTGTGGCATGACGAGGTCATCGCCAGGGTGGCTGGTGTCCTGACAGGTGCCATCGAACGCGGTCAGAAGGCGGGAAGCATTCGCGCCGGTGATCCGGGTTTGATGCTGTTTTCCGTGATGGGGCCGATGTTGATGGGGGTTCTTTTTCGCGAGACGTTTCCGGGGAGTCCGCTTGCGCCGGATCTGCATGTGCTTGGTGCGCAACACGCGGATGTGCTTGCGGCTGGCCTGCGTGTGTGACTGCTTGGTGGTCCGGTTGAACTCTATGAGTTGTCTGGTGACGCCGCCGCGCCGGTGATCTGATCGAGGTTCGCGATAAGCCGGTTAAGCAAGTTCACGAGTTGCTCCGCTTCGTCTTCCGTGAATCCATTCAACGCATCACGATTCCCTTTGAACAGGGTTTCGATGGCGTCGGGCATGCGGCTCTGCGCGGCCTTCGTGAGGACGATACGGCTGCTTCGGCCATCTTCCGGATGGGGCGTTCGGCGAATCCATCCGTCACGCTCCATGCGAGTGAGCATTTGCGCCATCGGCGGCTGTTCGACCTTGGCGAAACGGGCCAGGTCGCGTTGCGTGCTTGCCTTCCCATCCCGCAACGCGATCAGCACCGGCAATTGACCGACGCCGAATCCGAGGGGCTTGAGACGTGCCTCGCTCAGGCGGGCGAATCCTCGTGCCGCAAGGCTGATGAGGTGTCCTGGGGTTGAAAGCACGTCATTTTTCATTCCACTCACCTTCTGTCCTGATTGACGATCAACTATATATGTACGTATATATGTTGACGGATGAGTTGGCAACTGCGGCTTATCCGTTCACTGACGGTCGCCTACCTTGAGGAATTGGCATGTCGGAAAACTACACGAAACTTATCGAGCGCCTCTACGACCGCTTTAACGCGAGGGACATAGACGGCGTGCTCATCGAGCTTGCCGATGATGTCGCCTGGGCGAACGGCATGGATGGAGGTCATGTTCACGGGCATGAAGCCTTGCGTGACTATTGGACGCGGCAATGGTCGGTCGTCAGCCCGCACGTCGACCCCGTGACGTTTCATGAAACGGACGATGGCGTCGTCTCGGTCGAGGTGATCCAGACCGTGTTCGATCTTGATGGGCTGCCGCTAAAGGGGCAGACCCATGGGCTGAAGGACAAGACGGTGATGCATGTGTTTCGGGTGGAGGGTGGAAAGGTTGTGCGCTTTGATATCGGCCGCCCCGGATGACGAGCGCCACGAATCCCTGTTCGACCAGGGGATAGCAATATCGAGCCAGTTGAGACCGGTCGTCGCCAAGGCGAGAACGCTCGCACAGATCAGGATCGGGCGCACCATCTTCACTCAATTTAGCGCAAAATGCCGTCCGGGTATTTTTCCCATGGTCATAAAGGCCAGGAATTCACAGACCGGCGCGGAGTCCCGTTGGGGGAGGCACGATATGGCGTACGAAGGAAGTTGCCATTGTGGCGCTGTGGCTTTTGAAGTGAGCGCCGAAATTCCGACCGCGGCAATAAGCTGCAACTGCTCTCATTGCCGCCGCAAGGGCTTTCTGTTTTCCTTCGTTCCTTATGATGATTTCTCCGTCATAAAGGGAGAGGATCTGCTCACGGATTATTATTTCAACAAGCACGCCATCTGCCATCGGTTCTGCGCGATATGTGGGTGCCAGCCATTCGGGCGGGGGAAAGGGCCGGACGGTCGGCAGATGGCTGCGATCAACTTGCGATGTGTTCCTTCGGTGGATCTCGACGCCCTGGCCATACAAAAGGTGGACGGGGCAAGCTTTTGATGGCGTGACAGGCCGCGGATACTTGCCGCCTCTCGGACACGGAAATCATAAGCCCCAGCGGACGGACGTCCGGCATGGCAACCTTTTGTCTCCCCCACGCATCCGACCCGGCAATGACCTCTGCCGCTGCTGTCGTGACGGTGAGGTTCCTGCACTACCGCCGCCCCGCCGGAGGAACCGCCATGCCATTCCGACTGCCCGTGCTCGCCCTGCTGCTCTGGACCATTGCAACAACCGCTGCGGCGGAAGAAGTCACCCCGGACGCGACCCAGGCTCGCATGGACCGGGTGTTCCAGCGGCTGGGCACCGAGTTCGTTGCCACGGGTCATACCGACGGCATGTCCATTGCCGTGGTCAAGGACGGCAAGGCGCACTTTTACAACCTCGGCACGACGACCCGTGGCGAGGAACGTCCGCCGACCGAAGCATCGGTCTATGAGATAGGCTCGGTCAGCAAGCTCTTCAACTCGCTGGTCCTCGCCCACGCGGTCCTCGAACATCGGATCGACCCGCAAGCCGATATCCGTCGCTACCTGCCAGGGGATTATCCGGGACTCGAATGGGACGGGACCCCGGTGCGCGTCATCGACCTTGCCACGACGACATCGGCTCTTCCCGATAACCTCCCCAATCCCTTCCCTGTCGGGGCAGACCCGGATAAGGCGCCTTTCATTGCGACACAGGCCATGGAGCGGATCGGGCCAGACCAGGTGTTCGATGAACTGAAGACAGTCAAACCCAGCCGGAAGCCAGGCACCGTGCCCCAGCACTCGAATCTCGCTCCCGACCTGCTCGGGCGGATTCTGGAGAGAGTCTACGGCGAGCCATACGAAGCCCTCGTGGCACGCTACATCGAGCAACCGCTCGGCATGCAGCCAGGGACCGGCAAGACCCGTGCATCCGCAGAGGTCGACGGCTACAACAAGCGGCACGTGGCCATGCCGCGCATGTATGAGCGCGCGTTTCTCATGGCGGGTGGCCTGCGTTACAGCCCGGCGGACATGGCGAAATTCCTGACCGCGGAACTCGCTGCCACCGACCCCGCCATCCGCCTGACCCAGGCGCCAGCATGGGGCAATCTCGACACGTTCGCGGTCGGCTACAACTGGACACTGAGCCGGACCATCGACGGCAAACCGCGGCTGCGCACCTCGGGCAGCACGTTTGGTTGCTCAAGCTACATCGAACTGTATCCGGCACTCGGCTACGGCATCATCCTGCTGGCCAACCGGCCCGGGGAAACCCAGAACGAGATGCAGGCGCTGGCAAACCAGGCGCTTCTGGAAATCTGGGGCAAGCCCCCTGCCCAGGTTGCGCTCGAGCAGGCGCTCGATGCCGATGGTTATCGAAATGCCTCCCGCGTCGTTACCGCGGTCAAGCGCAAACATCCAGAACTGCACCTGACCGAGGATTACGTCAACACCTGGGCGTACCGCCTGCTTGGCGAAGGCAAGGCACAGCAGGCCATCGGCCTCTTCCGTTACAACACGGGGCAGTGGCCGACGAGCTGGAATGCCTTTGACAGCCTGGCGGAGGGCTATGAAAAGCTCGGCGACAAGCAGAACGCGATTGCCAACTACCGCAAGTCGCTGGCGCTCAATCCCGATAATCGGCATGGTGCGGAGCATCTGCAGGCGCTGCAAGTGAAGTGATTGGCATGGTGCTTTCCGGACAGTATCGAGGATAGAGAAGCAGCTATTCCGGTGTTGCTGCGCATCCGCCCAAGCCGGCCGTATCCGGTGAGCGGGTGCGAAGGCGGCACACACGGTAGTGCGGAAGTCTCATCAGGGCCTCGTGTGACCCGATTTATGCCCGACGACTAGATTTCCGCCAATTCTTTTAGCCGGCGGAGAGGGTGTGACCTGCCCCCGGCAGCCGTACCAGCGATCACTGTGAAAGTCCGGGGTTGAAGGTTACTGCGTTGACGTCCTGATGTGCACGGTGGTGGGCAGCGAATTGCGATGGTGGGATGCGGCCACAGCTGCTATGGGGCCGAACCTCGTTGTAATCTCGACGCCAGCTGCCGATCACGTCACGCGCTTGGGTCAGTGACGTGAACCAGTACTCGTTGAGACATTCGTCGCGGAACTTGCCGTTGAAGCTTTCGATATAGCCGTTCTGTGTGGGGCAGCCCGGTTCGATCAGGATGTGCTCGACGCCATGCTGCTGCGTCCAGGCGATGAAAGCGCGGCTGGTGAACTCGGGGCCGTTGTCGGTGCGTACGGCGCGTGGATACCTCAAGACGGCGTTCAACCACATGGTCTACAACAACCTGATGGACAACCTGTCCCCGGGCTATACGGACCGCGTGCAACGACGCATGGCGGAGCGCAATCAAACGAGCTGGTGGGAACCTGGCGACAACCTCCCATCACGCGCACTAGCGTTCGGTAGCCCATAAGGGGTACCAAATCCCAGGCGCATATTCCGGCCTGGGTTCGGCCCCTCCAGCCTGTCATGGGTGCTGGCGGGGCCTTTCTTACTTGCACGACTCGGCGACGTTCGTCCATTCGCCTCGGGGCGTTTCTTAGCTAATCACTCTGAGGACGGAATACAGGGTTTCGTCGGCACTCTTTGAGATGATCTTGCCCATCGTCACTTTGCAACCATGAGACGCCAGTTGAGATCCCACCATTTGCAAGAGCGCGTGATGCGCCTTGACGTCCAAGAGTCTTACAACCTCGGCACCCAACGCCGTCAGCTTATACGAAGGAATCGCTACTTCACGCCTCGGCCTAGGCGGTTCAATATGAAGCAGATGATCTCCCTGATAGATATCAACAGGCTTTTCATCTATGGGAAAGAGCGCCAAGGTCAACTCCGTCGGATAAAGCAAACCAAGTTCCGTAAGCGAAAATCTTCGCTCAAAGCTAAACGACCCACCGAACTCCTTCACGTCGACTGCGGGAATAAACCAGCGGTCACCGCCAGTCATCACGAGAGATGACACGTTATCAATCATCCTTGCTTCGCTGATCGAAAGTCCCTTGATGAACTCCATCGTCCTCAGCGAGAAAGAACCAGGGCGGAGCACCTCGCCTGCAAGTAGCTTGGCCCAAACCTTCTGCATTTCCTCCGACGAGACGTCTTCAGCGTACCGGAAGAAACGGTTGATCCAGTCCTGTTCGACATTTGCTGAGGACACCGCCTCCTCACCGATCAACTGCCCGGCAGCGATCGACGTAATTGCCTCGACGTTCTCTTGCCGCACCTGCGACTGAAACGATTCCCTCATCGCCTCAGTTTGGCCCGCGGGTATCGCACTGACGTAGCCAGGTACACGCTCCGGGGCGACAACTTCGACTGCGCCGTCGCGATACGCGATCGACAGACCGGTCTCTCCGGACACCCTCTGGATGACCGCCGCGAGTTTTTCGACCTCGTCAACCTTGGCTCCGGTCTGCTTGCGCAAAAGATACGGCGCACTGACTTTCCCGACGCCGCGGGAGATGACGTCGATCAATTTGGCTAATGGCTCGCCGAATCCGGTAAGGTCCTTGATTTCCATCGTTCCCTAGACTCCCTATTGACGTGAAGCACTTCGACCCTGACGGGCTTCGGTATCAATAAATATATAGGAGCAGAAGCGATGGCCGGGAACAAGATTTAACAGAGGACTCACGGGCTCGGCCGGCGGGCGTCAGCAGCTTTGCCAGCCCTTCGCGGGATCGTAAGTAGGACGAAGATTGGTCGTGAGAATACCAATCCAGCCGCCATCCGGGCCCATCCCGGGCATCACCGCTCCAAGTTTCTCCGAGCGCTCAAACGCCTTCCACGTGACCAACGAATCAGGCCCCAGGTCGCCCAAGTCGGATAGGACGAGACCGACTGCCAAGAAGGGCCGGACGCGTCCGCAACAAGCACAAGATAGCCTTTGTGGCGCTCCTCGCGAATGACATCCACTACGAGCGCCAAGTGCTGTGTTCCTACCGTCACCCTAGTGCCGGTGTACTTGCACTCCATCTCGAAGGCGTCTCGGGTCGACTTGAAGTGGAGCGGGGTAGATGCGGGTCGCTTACGAAGAAAGCGCTTCCACATGCTTCTTCTTTTCTGAGTACAGTGGCCGCAACGTAGCCGCAAACCGTGATCGTCGCCGCCGAATTTTGCAGGGGTCAAATCGTGGGTAAAAGAAAGGCCGCTCATTGAGCGGCCTTTACTTTCAGAGCATTAGCTCTATTTCTGGCGGAGAGGGTGGGATTCCAACTGCATCTCACACAAACCGTCAGGACACCGTCGTTGACGCCAGGGGCAGCCAGGAGGTGTGTGTCCTCTCTGGTTGACCTATCGAGCGCACAGGCTAGCACGTCGAATAGCGTGGGACGGAATGCCCTCCCAGCGCAGACAGCGGTCGGTTATGTGGGCACCCTGCCCCGCGCGCGGAGAATGCCGCCGGCGGCAAAGCGAGGACGTGCCACAACGAACATCTGGAGCCGTCTTAAAGCGCTCCCGTAGTTCACATCAGGATCATTAACCCGGTGAAATACCCAGGTCGGAAAACACCTTCATGAGTTCCGCCTTCGATCCAGGGAACGGCCAAGCCCGGACGGCTTTCCGTTGAAGCCGCTGAACAAGCCAATACGTCAGGATCGAAGCCGAATGGAACTGAAACAGTCCCTCCCCGGGCCGGGATCGGATCTTGTCGTAGATGTAGGAATGTTCCCCGGCGAACGCCCTGAGGTCTGCCACGGAGGTCGAGTCAATGGATTCGGCGTAGGCCGCCAAAAGGTCTTCGAGCAGGTCGCCGTCGTCCTTCTGGTCGATCGAGCGGGCCAGGTCGCAGGCTACCCGACGGACGGCGAGCGCCGGCGCCTCGGCCTCCCGGACCGATTGGATCGCCCGACATAGCAGTTCGTCCGTGGTTTCCATCAGCGCAATGCTACGCGCGACCAATCTAAGGGCCTGCGACGGAACGGCCTGGGTCGCCTTATACATGGCGTCGTGGGAGAGTTCCGCAATCGTGTGCTGAAGCAGGGTTCGAACCTGGACCTCGCAGCACCATGTCGCCCCAGCCGAGGTAGGCGGCCGGACCTCGTAGTGATGCGACTGGTAGCCGAAGGTGTCCGGCGCCGCCTCAATCTCCTCGTCCGGATCCCGGGCCTGCACACACTGCCACCCGGACGCCTGTTCCAGATGAGCGCGGATCGGCGCTAGATCATCCGAGGTAAGCACCACGAAACGGACCCCGACGAGGTCCGTCATCTGGCTGCTCGGATCGTCATACGCCTTTTTGAACTGCTTCTTGCGAGCAGATTCTGGATCTTTCACCCGCACAGCGGCAGGCACCTTGAGGAGCGCGGAATGCTGGTGACACACAGCCCGCCGGATCTCTTCGCCCCAAGCGGCCAGTGCCTCGCGGTTTTGCTCGATGTAGGCGCCGATCTCCATCATTCTTGGTCGAGGAACGAGCCGGAGATGACCAGCGTCGTTGATGTCGCCGTCTGCTCGGCCACGGTCACGACGTTCTGATCCGCGTCCGCAGGAATCAAAACCTTGACGCCGGTGGAAAAGGACAACTTGCGCGGCCGACGCAACTTGGCTTTGACATAGGCCACGTCCTTGGACACAGCGGACTTCGGGAATCCACGCTTTTCAAGGTAGTCGCAATACGCATCCCGGACCTCTTCGTCCGCAATGTGCGCTTCAGCAAAATCGCCCACACTGATGACCGTGGACGCACTCCGAAGATTCACCCGCAAGGCCTCCCGTAGGGCCCACTTATCGTCTTCGTCCAGGGCGCAAGTCTTGATAAACGTCTCGGTGTGCTCAAAAAACTCCTGAGTCATCTTCCGAGACGACTTCTGGATGTCCATGCCCAGGAAGTGCGCATAGAAGTAGGCTGCTGCCGAGCGGGTTTCGGTTGCTGTGATTAAATGGTCGAACAGGAACGCCTGGTAGCCTCCGGCTTCATGCGTTCCGGCCGCCTTGGCTGGTCCAGAAGCGAGTTCCAGCAGCAGGCCAACCTTGTAGAGCCGCTGCGTCGGCGTAAGCATCAGGGACGTGAGATAAGCCACGTCCACCGCTTTGTCGGCCTCACCCGCGGCGAAGCCGTCATGGACCTCGGCCTTGATCACCGCGATGAACCGACGAGGGTGTTTCCCCACCCGACCCCGGATCACGAGCAACACGCCGGAAAGACCGCTTGTGTTGGCTTGCGCGCTGGCCAACTTCTTGGCCATCTCCTGAGAGGAGGTGATGAATCCGGCTTTATCCTGACCGATCGCGTGAGCGGCCAGTTGGAAAAAACTATTGGCGTCCGTCTTGTCGATGGACATCTCCAAACCGTGGGACCGGCTACCCAGCGACGCGGTCAGGCGCTGCTGAAGAGCATCCGACCCTTGAGCGGGAAGGTTCATCAGTGCGCTAGCCAACACAGGAGGTTTCGGCACCTTGGTGGCATCCCGCGCAAACACGCGGTGACCGATGATGTCATCGATGCTCAGATTGGCCGTGTCTAGGCCAGCGGCGGTAACTGGGACCGGTGCGAGGGTGCTTACGGCGTTCACTTACGTCCTTCTCCATGTGCGCGGACTCCCTCCCCTTGGGGAGCCCGTCAGCAGGCTTCGCTTACGCGCTGGCCCGCCCCATGATCGGCCCCACCCGAGAAATCTTTAAGTATCTTGCCGTTTTTGCTTAATAAGTCCCGCGGCGGGGTTGGGCAGCACCTGGAGCCGACGCTCCAGTTCCTCAACGAAGCCCGGCCAATCGGCCCCATAAACGGCCACTAGCCTCCGGCACACCAGGAGATCCACGCCCCGCTGCCCAAGTTCGATCTCGGAGATAGTGGTTTGGCTGGTGCCCATCTGTTCCGCGACCTGATCCTGGCGCAGCCCCGTGGCCAGCCTCAGTTCGCGCAAGAGAGCGCAGAGCACCTGCTGCTCGTGCTTGTGAACCGATGTCAGTTTGGGAACGTGCTTGGGCATGCGGACCTCGACGGGAACCCGCACGCTACGGAATCGGCGTGTTTACACTATTTTCAGGCATGCACCCGAAAAACGGGTGTAACCTGCGTGACGCGCCGCTGATGGCGCTTGCAAGGAACAGGGAACATGTTGCATTGGATGTTTGGTGGCAGAAGCCGCCGGCTGGGTTGCACCTTGGTTTTGGCCATTGCCGCGGCGTGGGCAGGTTCGGCACAAGCCGCAACGCATTACCTGACCATCATTAACGATGACTCCGTCCCGGCCACCTCCGTTGAGGCCGCGCCCCGGGGAACCGCCGACTACCGGCCGCTGGACACCGCGGGCTCGCTCCAAGGCGGCCGGGCCGGCCAAGTCATGGTCGCATTCCCTGATGGGCAGTGCGTCTTCGACATCCGGGTGACCTACCCCGACCGCGGCCCGCTGACCATCACTCAGTGGAACATCTGCCGCCAGCCCACGCTGTATCTGGGCAAGGCCCGCCGGGCCGGCATCCGCCAAGCCGATTCGCACTAAGCACGCCTGACCTTCCAAGGAGGAAGAGATGCCCTTCGTTCCCGTTTTGATGGTGGCTTGGTTGCTGGTGACCGGGCTGCTCCTGCTCCTGGGCGCACCGTTTACGGTCTCGGCCGTGTTGGCTTTTGTGCCCGCCCTCATGACCGGCGGACTGACCCGCTTGCGTTGGGGCCCCCAGCCCTTGAAGGATCGCCAGTTCACCGCGAAGAGCGAACCACCACTGACGGCATCCTATGCCGCTGACAACATTGCCCTCGACCTGACCACTCAACGGCTCTGGCTGAAGGACCTGCGCGGCCGCACCTACATCCTCGACCGGGCGGAGATCGCGGAATGGGAGCACACCTGGACCGACACGGCAAATGGCTTCGGGAAGCGGTCCAGGATCCGCAATGAGATTGGCATCCGGGTCCGCCGACTGGACACCCCCGTGATCCGGGTGGCGTTTCGGCGCCACTCCGATGCCTTCAATGGCAATCGTAACTTCGAACAAGCATCCGAATGGCAGAACCGACTGACCACATTCCTCAATGAGTGATGGACAGAATGCCGCAGGGGCTCCCCCTGGCGCTCTTGCGGCTCGATGCGAGGGGCGAAAATCCGACTTCGGTGGGACGGCGGATTATGACAACGTGACCTGATGCGTCACCCTCCTGAGAGGCCTAGGAGCGAGCGGCGGCGGAGAGTATCCGGAAAACGGCCGAGCGTAGCCGGGAAAAATATGGGAGGGGTGACAGAGAGTTACTGGCTTTTCTGTATTAACACCTATAGACCCTACATACTCTCCCGGTCTCGTTTGCTGGTCAAAAAATGACCATTTCGAAGCGTTATAGGGATGACTTGGCATCGGCTCATCTACGTCACCCTCCCACAGCCGTCCAGGGAGTCAAGTCAGCGTAGGAAACTGCGTAAGTGGTTGCGCAGGTGGGAAATGTGACGGGCGTCACGCGTTTTCGGCAGTAATAGACAGGGGACGCGGTTGACGTTTCTGACGGTCGGCCTACAAAACGGCCCCCTTCTTCGCATTGTTTGCCCATGCCGTCCGCTGGCCTCCCTCTAACGCCTCCTCGCCCACCCCTCTACCACCTTCATACGGGGCCAGATGGCGCGATCGACTTTTCGCCGACCTGCGCCGAGGGCCATGCCCTGGGCATGGCGTTCATTGAGCGCATGTGGGAACTGGACCGTATCCGGGACGCCTCGCCCCGAGACGCTGCGGGACTTCCCATGACCGTGCCGCCGCCTGCGGTCCCCCGTCCCCACTTGCCAGCGCCGCCCCCGGCACCTCGGGCTATCGCGGAGCCTGCCCCCGTGTCACCGGCTGCGGAGACCTCCACGGTCGTTGTCGGGAAGACCTTGAGCGAACTGATTGACCTCCACCTGGCCAACCTGCGGCACGGGCCGAAGCGGGCAACGCCAGCCACGCGAGACCGGCAGGCCGCGCTCAAACTCCTGGTGGAAACGGTTGGTGACCAGCCCATCGCGGACCTCACTCCCGCTGACGCTATCGTGTTCGCCGACCTGTTGGCCGCATGGCCGAAGCGGCGCCAACACTTCCCTCACCTTGCCGACCTACCTGCGCCGGAGGTGGTGGCCCGAGCCAGGCGAGCGAAACTGCCTGTCATCGGCCTGGGCACGCAGCACAAGCACTTGATGCACGTGAACGCCCTGATGAACTGGTCGGTGAAACTGGGCGAGATCGCAGCGAACCCGTTCCGCTTCATAGACACGGCCCGTTACCGGAAAGATGAGAACGGCCGCATGCGCAAGAAAAAGGACGTGTTCTCCAAGGCAGATCTGGCGGCCATTTTCGACCCCGCCCTCATGCGCCGGCACAACGCCCCGCACAAATATTGGGCACCGCTCATCGGCCATTTCACGGGGATGCGGGTCAACGAAATCGCCCAACTGTATCTGGACGACGTGGTGCGCAAACCTTACCTGGACGAGGACGGCATCGAGCACCAGGTGCTCGTGTTCAACATTACGCCCGACGGGGAAGGCCAAAGCGTCAAAACCTCTTACAGCATCCGCGCCATCCCAGTGCCCCAAGTCCTTTTGGACCTGGGCTTTGAGCGCTACATCGAAGACGTCCGTGCCAGCGGCTCGAACCTCCTCTTCCCCGGGATTCCATGGGAGGAAGGTGGTCCCGGCCGGACCGTGAGCCAGTGGTTCAACGGCGTCCATCTTCGCGAGGTATGTGGCATCAAAAACCCGCGCAAGACCCTCCATTGCCTGCGCCACAACCTGACGACGCTCATGGAGCGGCGGAAGGTTCCGGACAGCATCATCTGCGCGGTCAATGGCCACTCCCCGGGTGAGGGAGTGGACAAGAAAACCTACGTCGCCGACGCGACCGTGCTGGAGTGCCAACAGGTGTTGGAAGCGCTGCCCTTCCCCGCCCTACCACTGGAGCCCTATGCGTCAGGACGGTTCGACCGATACCTGGAGAGGGCGGCGGCCGAACGCGAGCGGGAGGAGCGGACAAAGGCCGAGGGCGGAGAGTTCAAACGAAGGAAAGGCCCCGCTCCTATGAGCGAGGCAACAATCTGTTCCTGATTTCAACTTCTGGCCGCGACCTTTTCGAGGACTTTCTTCCGGCTCACGATTTCTTTCCTCCATGCTTCCAACTTTTCAATGTCGGCGGAGATCTCTTCGGGAGTTGGCACCTCAACATCACCAAGTTTGGGTGTGTCGTGAGCATGATTCGAGCAGTGCCCCATGCTCTCCACCACAAGGGCGACGTCTTCATCCCGGACTTCCACCTGTTTCAGTCGGTTGGTTTCCACCGACTTCCTAAATCGTTCTACCGTGCGGTTCAAAAGCACCTCTTCGACACAGCCCTCCCAGGCATCTCGCAGGCTCTTGTAAAGTTTCCCAACAGCGTCTTTGTAGGCCAACTGTTCTCCGTCCTTCTTGAGCGTCACGCACCTCACCTGCTCATTGCGGAGCCAACCTATCCGGGCGGTCGTGGTCATCCCCTCGAACGGGAGATCATCGCTCGAAACGCCGTAACCGTCCTTGGTCTGCGACAGTGTCCGCTTCGTTAAGGGAACCTCTTGCTTCTTGGCTGCCTCTGCCAACACATATAGAAAGAAGATGTCATGGGTGAATACGATGACCTGGCGGTCCTTCGCCTCTGCGGCAATCCGACGCGCCACACGCTGACGCCGCAGGTGATCGAGGGAGCAGACCGGATCGTCAAAAATGATGCCACTGCCATCGCCTGATAGGCGGCGCTCGGTCAGGAAAGAGGCAATGGCCACCGCACGCTGCTCGCCCTCACTAAGCACGTCCCTGGCTGGATGTTTCCCGGGTCGCTCAAGCACGAGTTTGAACGTCGAGCGTCCGCGTTCACCCTCTGCCCTCATCGCGACCTTCAGGTCCGCAATGTCCAAGATTCCAAGTTCCTCGTTGAGCGCGTCCGCAAGGATCTGAGTGGCCATGTTGTTGGTCAACTCGGTAGATTTCCGAGTGATGCCAGCCGTTGCCAAGTCGGCGACACAGTCGAGCAACTTTTTCTGGTGCGCATACCGTCCGATGGCTCGAAGGGCCGCCTCCTTCAGTTCGCCAAGCAGACGCCGGTCTTCGAGTTCGGCCCGCTCCGATACCAACGACTTCTTCAACTCTTCGTCGGTGGCCTTCTCCATGGCCTCCTGCTGACTTTTGAGAGCGTCAATCAGGCCATCCAATCCTTTGATCGGGCTTTCCGACAACTCTGGAACTTCTCCCCATTCGTTGCTTCCAGAGGCGCGCACGATGGCAGCCTGCCGCTCTTTCAAGGACTCCTGGAAGTCGGCACACATCAGAGCCAGAGGCTCGGAAAGTTGTTGAAGTTCGCCCGTAACCGCCTCCGTCAACCCGATATCTATTGATGCCGCGCGCAACTCCAGAAAAGCCGTTGATGCCGTCGCCTTCGCGGCATCCGCCTTCTGTTGTGCCTCCCCTGTCACGAATCGTTCAAAGGCTTCGAGGCGTTCGGCGGCCTCTGCGTCCAATAATTGCTGACATAGGGGGCAGGCCTGCCCTTCGTGGAGGTGTGGGAAGGCCTTGACCGGTTCCGACGTGATCGCAAACGTCCGGGCCGCCTCGAACATCGAGCGCCAGAGGTCGCCGCCAGTGAGAGGCAGTTGGTCCGGTCTCTCGTGGAAGGCTTTAGCCGTCAGCGCCGCTTCCAACTTGGCCTCATTGGAGCGGGCGATCAGGGCTTTGAGGCTCTCGGTTTTGTCCGTGCCGATGGCCGCCGTAGCGGTCGCCACACTGTCCCGGACCGCCTGAATGCGGAGCGCCTGGTTCTTCAGGGCCAGGGCCTGCGCTGCTGGGTCAGGGACGGCCAACGCCCGAATGACGGTTTCCAGCCGTTCCTCTTGTTCCGCATTCAAGCCTGCGGCTCCGATGACCTGGGCCTCCGATACGTTGCCGGGTAGTCCGGCTGCGATTTTTCCTGCGACCGTGGTGCGCTTGGCCAAGTCGACGAACGGCTGGACGTCCGGCGCGTTCTCGCCGCTTTCCTTCTGAACCAGTGCTTTCAGGCGACCGCATGCGGTTCCTAGGTCGGCCAGGATATCGAGACCTGCGGGGCTGTAAGCGAAGTCGCCGTTGTTGTCGAGGAAGGCGCGGGCGCACCGGTGATCGAACACGGCAATCCGATCGAGGGGTGGAACTTCAACGGTTCCGTTGACCCAGGCGATGGTGTGTTCTTCATCGCCAACGACCGCGACCAGTTCAGCGCCAGGAACACCTGCCTCGTTCTGCGGGAGATTTGTGTTCGGGTAAACCTTCTCGGTCTTGTCCCGGGCAAAGCAGGCTTGTTTGAGGACTCGGGCATAGCCGGATTTCCCCGAGCCATTCGATCCGTAAACAACTGTCAGGCCGGACGTCGAAAAGGTAAGGTTGCCGGTCGTGGCCAGCGCGTTGACGTTGCGCGGATTACGGATCGCCAGGAGGCCTACGGGTGGGCCGGCTTGCTCACGGGGAGGAATCTCTCCGCCGACGGCTCGCGCTTCTCGTCCGTCCGGGTCAGCGATGCCGTGCTTCGATTTCAGAATGGCCAAGAGGTCGTTGTCGTCATCCGCGGTGAGGTATCCGACCTCATCCAAGCGGGCGACCGCCTCCCGTTGCCAGTCCACCTGACCGCGCGACCAGGCCCTCACTTCGTCCAATATCGTCATTGCTCCTCCCCTGTTGGCGTCCTGCCACGGAAGCACCCTGCTCCCGCAAGCGGGTCAAGATTACTGCGACTGGCGGCTGCGGTGGACGGTCCACTAGGGGCGTGGGCGAGGCCCTGGCACTCGGTAAGTGAGCCTGGGTTCCAGGATGGTCACGGCCGGCACCTTCCCGCTGGGGTCCGTCCTCACGCTCGGCAGGGCTTCGGCACGCTGCTCCGGGGTCATGGCCGCCAGGAGCGGGGGCAAGAGATCTGCGTGGGCATGTTCCAACGAGGACATGGCAGCCCGCAGGCGACGTCTGCCAACGGACAACCGATGCTCGATCGCCCGAGCGGCCATGGTGCGCTCCTTCACCTCGGACCGCTGGCCCTCAACAATGGCTTTAGTGGCCTGGACCGCTCGATGATGAAAACGGATGTCGCTTGCCAGGTCACGCCATGCTGCCGGCTTCCTCCCCACCAACCTACCCGCCCGCATTCGGATGGGGTGGGCCAGGGCCCAGGCTTCGGCTCGGTCGGTCGCCGCGGCGCGTTGCCGGCGGGCTTCGTCCAGCTCAAAGCGGGCCTCCAGTTCGGCCGCCCTCGTTCGCCGGGCCGCACTCTCGACCTCGACCAGGCGGCCGGCCAGGCCTTTGAGGAGACCAAGCGCCCGTTGGACGGCCCGCGCCAGACGCATCACCCCACTCCACCGCGCATCACCCGGGCCTGGGCGTGGCGCCAGTGCTTCGAACCGGGCGACTAGGGAAGCATCAGGGGGTAAATCGGCCAGTTTGTCATCGTCCGCGCGATCGTCAACGTGGTGGAGAAGGTCAACGGCGGCCGATGGGGCAACCTCCCCCATCGCGCGCGCTGGCTCTGTTTCATTCCCCGCCAAACGCTCTCTGGCCACGTCTGCCTGGGCGACCTGGTGCTGGGCTGCCACGGCCTCCGCATGAGCGAGTTCAAACGCCTTGCTGGCCACGATGATGTCGCGGACCGCGTCACCTTTGCGCGTGAAGAACCCCTTCCGCTCAAGGGCGGTCGCGCCCGCCCCCAGGGTCGGCTGCGGTGCCAGGTCCACACCCATCCGCTCGTAACTGCGATGGTCGTAGCGAGCATCTAGCCCAGCATCCGCGGCCGCCTCGGTCGCCAGTTCAGCCCAGACCCGGTTGAAGGTCTCCACCATCCCTCGGCCTAGGGCTTTGCTGGCGAGCATCGGATGCCTAGTGCCGAACGCCGGCACCGTCTCGCCATCCTGACCATCGTCCGCCGGCGGTTCGATGATCAGCGGCCGGGACGGGAAATAGAGGTGGGCGTGATAACCCTGCCGGTCGGGCGGCTTCACGTTGCCCAAGGCGTCGGTATCGGCATCGCGATGAAGCCCCACAGACACTGGCGTGCCGAGCTGGTCCATGATGAAGCGGGCCAACTTCTCGGCCAGTTGGCCAGCGCGATGGTCATCGAGTCCGAGAGGAATGGGGACTCGGTAGTCTCGGGCGACCTGGGAGTCTTTTCTCCGCTCGGCTGCCTCTACAGCGTTCCACAGTTGGGCCGGGTCACTGGCCCAGGCCGGCGCCCCCTCCGGGGCGACCGTCAGAGCCATCACCACCTCCTCGCCGAGTGCTCGCCGGGTGTAGTCATGCCAGCATTGTTGGCGCTCGTCCCAAAGCCGCAACCCGAGGCGGTAGGCGACGCCGGCAACGGCGCTATGGCCCTTAGAACGCGTGTGGATTTCCAGGTGCGGCCGAGCATGACGCAAAACCATGACTTCCCCTCTCCCCGTCTTCGCGGGGTTGGCTGCGGCCTTCGTGGCCGTCTCGGCGGGTGCGTCCGGTCGGACACGCCGCCCCCATGGGAAGACATCAAAGCAAACGGAAGGAACGTGTCAAGTGTCCTTGACACGAACGAGGGAGCCCAACTGCGGAATGGCTGACTAGCCGATGAGAGAAGGCCGCGCACGGGGCGCGGCCTGGGCCAGCTCTGGACTTTCAGCAGTTGCTTGTGACTTTGGCTTTTAGCGTCGTTGGGAACCAACGCATAGACGCGCTCTCCGCTCAGGATTTTTGATTTTTGCTCACGCTCGGTGCTCCAGCCAGGGCCGCACGGCCCAGTCACCCGTGGGGGATTTGCCAGGCGGGACCTCCGCCACCGCGACTGTCGAAGACCCGTCTGGCCTCGCGGATGGCCTCAACGTTTTCGACCACCCACGTCCATACCGGCGACATCCGAACCAGCAGTCCCATGCCCATCGGGGTCAGCGCATATTCGACCCGGGGCGGGGTCTCACCAAACTCCTGACGCGTAAGAAGGCCATCCCGTTCCATGGCCCGTAGCGTCTTCGTCAACATCCGCTGGGTCACCCCCGTCATCTGTCGGCGTATCTCGGCGTGCCGCATCTTGCCATTCACACCTAGGGCATGAAGGATGCCCAACGCCCATCGGCTCCCCGCATGCGCCAGGACCTCTCGCCGGACGCCGTCCTCGTCTTCTCCCAGTGTTCGGCAAACCGCTTCCGCATGGTAGAGGGGATCAACGTCGGTCATGTCGCTCTCCTAGGATCACGCGTGTGCCTTCTTACGTGGCAAGGCAAATGGTGGAAGCATTCGCACCATCTTACCGTCAACAGGTTTCCAGCCTTCCCATGACCACCAGCAATCCCATCACCCCCCAATCCATTCTTGTCCTCGGCGCCGGCGAACTCGGGCTGCCGGTGTTGCGGAACCTCGCTCGGGTCGCGAAGCGCGCCCCGGGCTCGGCCATCAGCGTCCTGCTCCGGGAGTCAACCATCCACACCGCTGATCCCACCAAGAAAGCAGAGGTTGATGAACTTCGAAGCCTTGGCATCCAAATGGTTGCGGCCGACCTCGTCAACGATTCGATTGACGATCTGGCGGCCGTCTTTTCTCGGTTTGAGACGGTCATCGGCTGCGCTGGGATGGTCGCAGGCCGGGAAACCCCGATGAAACTAGCCACGGCGGCGTTGAAGGCCGGGATCAAACGTTACTTCCCCTGGCAGTTTGGCGTGGACTTCGATGTGATTGGCCGAGGTAGCCCGCAGGACCTGTTCGACGCCCAGATTGATGTGCGCGAGTTGCTGCGCTCACAGACACAAACCGAGTGGGTCATCATTTCGACGGGCATGTTCACCAGTTTCCTCTTTGAGCCAGTCTTCGAGGTCGTTGATTTCGAGCACGATACCGTCAACGCACTCGGCAGCCTTGAGACCAGTGTGACCCTCACCACACCCGACGACATTGGCGCTCTGACGGCAGAAATCGTGTTCTTCGAGCCCCATGTCCGAAATCAGATTGTCTACCTCTCGGGCGACACGGTCACGTATGGGGAGGTCGCTGATCTCCTGGAACGGGTGCTGGGTCGTCCCTTCAAACGGAACGTGTGGACGGTTCCTTATCTTCTGGATGAACTCAAGAACGACCCCACGCACCACATCAAGAAATACCGTGCCGTCTTTGCCCAGGGAAGGGGCGTCTCCTGGCCAAAGACCGGCACGTTCAACGAGCAGCATGCGATTGCGGTGACCACGGCTGAAACATGGGCGCGGCATCATCTGACGGAAAAGTAATCAAGCAGATCCGAGGACGGACGCGCTCCGGCCTTAACGATGCGGATGGAATCAGCGAGCGAGTTACGATGGCACGAACGTGACTCACGACGGGGCTAGAGACCGCTAATGGACAACCGCGAAGCCACCATCCTGCTCTATGCCGAGATGATCGCGGAGGCCCAAGCCCTGGGCGGCGTCCTCCTCGATCACGATGCGGACGAGGCGAGATTCAGGGCCGCATTGATTGCTGGGCTGGCCCGGTCGAGGGATCTAAGCGGGATCGCTCTGCTGGCGGACGACCTGGAACAGAGACTCATTCAGCGCCGCGATCGGCCGGGCGTTGGGGTCGGTGCTTCGTATGACCGCCTTAGCCGGGCGCTGGATAGGCTGCTGGACGACGTTTAAGGTCGGGACGGACGGGCAGCATGCGCTACCGCTGTCCTACTTCCGATCCATTTGAGCCGCCCGAGGCCTCACGGCACTTTCGGCTAGAGAGCCCGCGAAGCGTATGACCGTGTCGAGCACGGGGGTGGGAGGGGCGAGACCCTTGACAGGTTCCTGTTGCCCGCTAGGTTGGCCCGACTCAATGTCGGTGAACCTCAATATGGACCTCATCTCTTCTGGCTTTAACCAAATGACGCAAGCAGCGGCCCCGATTTCCAAGAAGCAGTTCTGGGTCGCCGCCTACCTCGCTGCGCTACATCGGCTTCCTGCCGCCGAGGCCCTTCAGGAAGCAGAGGAGGCACTGCGGATGGCCGATGAGCGATGGCAGCGTAGCGAGGTTGTTGGGCATTTCCGCTACACCCATGAGTTTGAACTGGGCCAGGCTTTTTTGCCGCCTGCCCAAGATCCAGGCTAGCGAGGACGGTAGGGGCGCGGGACTGTTCTACGCACAGGTATGCCTGCACGAATCTCTGCTAAGCGCTTCCTAGCGCCGGCCTCCGACTGTGGGACATCCAACCATCGGAATAGGTGATCGTGGGCCACGTATGCGGTCATCTCGATATGAACACCCATGGGGTCAGCGTCGCTCAACTGGACCATAGTGAACGCTCCTGACAACAAGCGAGCAACGTTGTCCCTTTCCAACTCTAGGGCATCAATCTTTTGTTCGCCTCTCTCGTCTTGGTCCTTCTCATACATGGGGCGCCCCTTAAGCCCAAAAATATGAGGTGTAGGCCACTCTCCTTTTTCCAAAAGCAGTGAGTCTTCGGCCTCCTGGGAAAGTTTCTTCTCATGCGCCATCAGCGCGTTTGCGGCATCGTCTTTCGAAAACTGGCCAGGCAATACTTTCCCGTCAGAGCTGGTCAGGAGATATGTGCTTACACGTTGAGGATATGAGAGCGGGTTGCGTGAGCCTTCAAAAAGGACCTCCACAGACACTTCGATGATTGTGGCCCCGCTCTTTCCCTTCGCTATAGCCTTCTGAGAAACCACTCCTACAGAAACTTTGACATCAGACATAACGAAAATATTCCTGTGGCAATCCGAGGAGAGTTGATCAACGAAGAAGCGATGAAAGTTCGGCTTTTCTCATGAAAGGCCATGACAATGCCGGGAAGAAGAGCGACAACTCGGCAGGTCTCCACGCACGCATGTAGTGCGCTTCGTGGACATCGTCCCCCGCTTCATGTCCAACCAGGGCTCGCCGACGTTCCGCTGGCAGGTTTGATCCTTGAAGTTCTTGAATCACGGTCTTTCGGAGGCTGTGGAAACCAATCGTTCCGTTTGCGCGCCTGGGCTTAATCCCCAGCGTGGAGATGTAATACGAAAAGGCCTTGGAGATGGCGTTCCCGGCGCCGCTCTTGCTGTCAATCCGCATCTCCGGAAACAGGCGCTCGGCACCTTCTTCCCGCAGTCGCTCGACCCGATCCCAAAGGCCGAGTTCCAGCAGGTCGGGATGGATCGGAACAAGGCGCCGGCTGCTCTCGGTTTTGACGCTCTGGCCGTCGCTGTCGGCGGCGATCCGAAAGCACTTCACCCCGTCAATCTCCTCGAAATCCCTGAGAAAAAGTTGGGCAATCTCCCCCACGCGCGCACCCGAGTAAAGCCCAATGAGTGCTCCCCAGCGCATGTGCTCGGTCCGAGCCCGTTTGAGGTTGGCGGGGTCGAAAATCAGGCGAAGTTGGGCGGGCGCAAAGGGCTCCCAACCGTGTCCCTCGTCCCGGGCGGCCTTCTTATCCGACTTTTTGAAGATCACCAGGCCCTTGACGGGATTCTGTCCGCGCTCGATGTGACCGGCCCGGATCTGCGCTTCAAAAAGTTGAGACACATGGGAGACCATCATCGCCACCGTGCGCCGGGAAAGGCCAGACTGTTGGAGTTCGGCGGCCCACCGTGCTGCGGTGGATCGGCTGATTTGTGCGATGCGAACGGTCGGCGCAATGGCCGACAGAAAGGACCGAAAAGCCCGGTCCCGCTGCTGCCAGGTGTCAGGCTTCATGCCGACTGCGTCCGTCTTCCTGTAGATCTCCACGGCCTGGTAGAGCGTGGGCCCGTCGAACGAGGGCTTCTTTTCCTTTGGCGGCAACGGCCGCGCGGCCGTCAGGAGTTCCAACGCGCGGATGGCCGCTGCGTTATCGCGGTCGGTGCCATCGGTTCGGACCGAGTAGCCACCTTCGGCATGGTGTTCGATCTCGAACTTCGAAATCCGGGTTGGATCGAAACTGTTCCCCATGCGCAGCGCTTCCCTGGCCTCGACGATGGTCCGAGCATACTGCGCGCCGAGGGCATACGCATACGCTTTGGCGAGGCCTGGCTCACGGGTGCCCAGGCTGCGCTTGATGACCTTCTTACCGAGCGTGCCCACGAGGTCACGCGGGACGATGATCCGGAAATACCACATGCCGGATTTGTACCGAAGCAGATGATGGGGTAGACGCATATGCGTGTTGACCTACCCGGAAGCCCCAAAACGAAAAACGCCCAGCGATCTGAGATCACCGGGCGTTCAACGACTTGTATCAAGTGGCGGAGAGGGTGGGATTCGAACCCACGGTACGCTTACACGTACGCCTGATTTCGAGTCAGGTACATTCGACCACTCTGCCACCTCTCCGTGAACGGTCGACGGCAGGGGTTGAGCCCTGCCGGGCCCGCAATGATAGTGGGTCTGATCTGCCGTGACAACAGGCTTTTGATGGGGCATCCTGCCCGGGCAACGGGCGCATCGGCGCCCTTCCCTTCGCTCTCCAAGGTCTCCATGATCGAGTTCGGACACGGCACGCATACGGGGCTCCGCCGTACGCGCAACGAGGATACCTATTACGCCGACGCGGGCCTGGGCTTGTTCCTGGTCGTGGACGGCATGGGCGGTCACCAGCACGGCGAGGTGGCCTCGGCGACCGCGCGTGACGGCGTCGTGGCCCAGGTCGCCGCCGGGCAATCGCTGGTCGATGCGATCCAGCGGGTGAACGAGGCGCTGATAGCCCGTTCGAGCGGCCTGGCCGATTCGCGCCCCATGGGTACGACCATCGCCGCCATACGTATCGTCGGCCGGTCCTATGAGGCCGCCTGGGTCGGTGACAGCCGAATCTACCGCTGGGACGGGACGTTAGCCCGACTTTCTCACGATCATTCGATCGTGGAAGCGTTGGTCGAGGCGGGCGAACTGACCGAAGCTCAGGCCCGGACGCATCCCCAGCGCAGCGTGCTGACCCAGGCGCTCGGCATCACCTCGCCCGAGCAACTGCACATCGGCCTGGCGCGTGGAGAGCTTTCAGCGGGAGCACGGTTACTGCTGTGCACCGATGGCCTGACCGACGAAGTCGAGGACAAGCGCATCGGCGAAATCGTTTCGCGGACCGACATCGCCGCGCAGGAGTGCGTGGATCACCTGATCCTGGAAGCGCTGGGTGGGAGTGCGCGCGACAACATCACGGCGATCTTGTTGCGGGCTACAGGCTAAGGTGCGCTCGGGGCGAAGAGTCGGCTCCGCAGAGCACTCCACACGCCCGACGATGGTCGTGAAACGAGTCCACTGCCCCTGAAAACCTCAATCTCCCTTAGCGGTCCCTCGGAACCTATCCCTATAGACGGACGTCACGTCCGCAATTGTCGGGACGAGTACGTCGCAACCTTCGTCCTTACACGCTGCAAGTAGCAACCTGCCCGTTGAATATGCCCACTCGAAGTCACTGCCGTTGTATGGCGTGACGAGAATGCGAAGTGTGCAGCCGCCATCAGTACGAAGGCTCACTCTCATCTCGTCCCACACTTGGCCTCGCCATGCGACGTTTGCACTGTATCCAAGGGCCTGCACGCTATCGGCGTAACTGCGTCTACATCCTTCCGGCTCAACAATAGTCATCACGAACGCTGGATGCCGAACATCCCGGAGTCTCCAGACATTATTGTTCACTTCATCACGCCCCTCCCTTTGGGCAAGCGTGATTTCGACCGCCGCGCCTTCCTGTATGCACCAGGCCTTCTCCTGGATAACGCACTTCCGCGGAGGCTCGGGGGGACCCTGTAAAGGAGGGGGTGTTGCGAAGACGGGATTCAAGACGAACAGCGCGAGTGCAATGGACGAAACCACTAATTCCACCGCTTTCATGTCAGCACCTCCCATTTCCAGCATGAACGTCCGGTGCGCACGAATTGATATTACCCGGCGCCTGCAGTATTTCTCGCAAGGCCTGCTCATTAGCGGGATCACCGCTAAGATTATTCATGATACCGGAGGCCCCCGCTGGCTCGCTCGTAATAGTGCTTCCATTCGCGGCGGTGCCGTTCTTGTACTGATCTCCCGCACCTCCCGTGTGACCACCGAGTTCATGCGATATCACTAGTGGAGTGGCGCCGTATTTTCCAGAAGCAGCAACCGTTACATGATCGCCGCCAATCGCGTTAGTTTCAGCACGTCCCGAAGACGTAACGCCTTGGGTATCGGGGACAACATTAATAAAGTTGGATGTCCCCTGTGCAGCCGATGATGTTGCTTCAACTGCTTGCGCGGTGACTGTAACAGTCATCGCGCCAATCTTCACAGTACCGGAAAAATCGCGGGCAATCTGTTCATTGATTTGAGCGGACGAAACGGGAAGACGCGCGCCGCCAGACGTCCCGATTACATACTGCGTCGTATAGGTGACTTGATTCTTGGCAGTCCAGAAAAGCAATCCAACCTTCCCGGTAGGATCTATGCGTGCAATAGGATTGCCGTTTACATATACGTATCTACCGAATCCGAAAATATCCCCTGCCTCTGGTGGGTTGGGGTCGACGCTTGCGAAGCGCCCCACATTTGGATCGTAGTAGCGGGCTTGCATATAAATGAGGGAGCTGTCGGCATCCTCCACATGGCCTGTATAACCCGGCCCCTGCTCCACTTCCCCCAGCGCCGGTGAGCCGTAAGGACGATAATCACGGACTGCCGTCATGTTTCCGCTTACGTCCGACGTAGCGAGAACGCTCCCCTGCGGATCGGTATAGAAATACGTGACCGTTTTCGTACCCGCATAAACAGGCGAACTAAGTAACGCCAGGCTTAGGCCCAGCGACAGCGTGATCTTTCCCATCCCCATCCCCTGCTTCCGTGACCTGTAGTCGCATCCTGAACCAGTGATTTCCGACTGGCAAGGGGTCTGAACCGGTACGAGAGTCTGGTTGCGATCTGCTTAGCGGGCCTTAAAGCGCACACGCTCGCCTATCTGCAGTTCTTGCAGATCCCATGCACTTCCAGCGTCTGCGCCTGCGCGCGGAAGCCGAAGGCCTTCGCCTGCGCTTCGATCAGCTCGGCGACGCGCTCGTCGCACACTTCCTGGGCGCACTGGCACTTGTCGCAGATCAGGAACGGCACCTGGTGTGCTTCGGCCGGATGGTGGCAGGAGACGTAGGCGTTGATCGATTCCAGCTTGTGGATGAAGCCGTTCTCCAGCAGGAAGTCGAGGGCGCGATACACCGTGGGCGGTGCCGCGTTGCCGTGTTTCTCGCGCAGGCGATCGAGCAGGTCGTACGCCTTCACGGGCTTACCGGCGCCGGCGACCAATTCGAGTACCTCGCGACGCAGCGGCGTCAGCCGCAGGCCACGTTCCGTGGAGGCATGCTCCACGGCCGCGACGAAGCCGCGAGCGTCGTCGTGATGGTCGTGCGCATGTCGGTGGGCGGCGTGGTTCGTCACAGGCATATCCTCATGGCCGTCATCGTAACATGAGGGCAGGTCAGCGTTTTTTCGACCCTGGCAGTGGAGGCGGAGTGCGCCGCGGCAGGAACGGCACCACCCAGCCGAACGGCCCCAGGATCAGCGCGGCGACCACGCCCGCCATGGTCCGGCCCCGCCACCAGCCCAGCAAGCCACCGACCACCACGAAAACGACCTGCCAGAGGATCAACTGGCCCCAGGGGACCAGGGCCATGAGGTTCATGAATATCTGCAGGAAGGCGCCCGGATCGTCCGGGTCGACTCCTTGCATGGCGCGGGCGAGCAGCTCATTCACCGCTCACCCCGCTCGTTCGCCGGGGTCAGGCCGCGGCACGCGCCAGCGCATCGTCGATACGCGAGAGCGCACCCTCGCGACCGGCGAGATAGATGGTGTGCTCGATCGACGGCGATACCTGGGTGCCCGTCATCGCCACGCGCAGCGGCGCGGCGACCTTGCCCATGCCCAGTTCCAGCGAGGCGGCGACGCGTTCGACCGCACCATGCACCGCTTCCGGCGTCCACTCCGGCAGGGCCGCCAGTTCCTTCTTCGCGGCATCGAGCGCGGCCGGCGCGGTGTCGGTGCGCAGGTGCTTCTCCACGGCCTTGTCGTCCCATTCGACGATCGGGCCGTACCAGATCTTCGCGCGCTCGGCCATTTCCTTGAACGTCTGCACGCGGTCGCGCAGCGCCACGACCACGTCGGCGGGATTCGGACCCTGCGTGGCGTCGATGCCGATCTTCGCCAGATGCCACGCGAGCTCGGGCCCGAGCGATGCCGGATCGTCGGTCTTCAGGTAATGCTGGTTGAGCCAGGAAAGCTTGGTCACGTCGAAACGCGACGCGGCCTTGTTGACGTCGGCGATGTCGAACAGCGCCGTCATCTCCTCCACCGAGAAGATCTCCTGGTCGCCATGCGACCAGCCCAGACGCACGAGGTAGTTGAGCAGCGCATGCGGCAGGAAACCGTCGTCGCGGTATTGCATCACGCTGACCGCGCCATGGCGCTTGGACAGCTTCTGGCCGTCCGGCCCGAGGATCATCGGCAGGTGCGCGAACTCCGGCACGGGTGCGCCCAGCGCCTTGTAGATGTTGATCTGCCGCGGCGTGTTGTTCACATGGTCGTCGCCACGGATCACCTCGGTGATGCCCATGTCGATGTCGTCGACGACCACCGCGAAGTTATAGGTGGGAAAGCCGTCCGAACGGAAGATCACCAGGTCGTCCAGCTCTTCGTTCGACCACTCGATGCGACCCTTCACCTTGTCGTCGAAGACGACACTGCCCGAGGTGGGGTTCTTGAAACGGATGACGCGATTGGGATCGTCGCGCAACGGCTCGTTGCGATCGCGGTAGTAGCCGTTGTAACGCGGCTTCACGCCCGCGGCCATCGCCGCGTTGCGCATCTCCTCGATCTCTTCCTTCGACTCGTAGGCGTAGTAGGCCTTGCCCTCGCGCAGCAGCTGGTCGGCCACTTCGCGGTAACGGTCCATGCGCAGGGTCTGGTAGTACGGACCCTCGTCATGGGTCAGGCCGAGCCACGACATGCCGTCGAGGATCGCCTGCACGGCTTCCTGCGTGGAGCGCTCGCGATCGGTGTCCTCGATGCGCAGCACGAATTCGCCGCCGCGACGACGGGCTTCCAGCCAGCAGTACAACGCGGTGCGCGCGCCGCCGATATGGAGGTAGCCGGTGGGACTGGGGGCGAAACGGGTGCGAACGGTCATCGTGGGGATCATCGGGCTGACAAGCGGGCGATTTTAACCGATACGGCCCGTTTCCACGCCGGTCGCTGTCATCTGCCGGTCATGCCGCCATAACCCGCGCGACACGGCGGAAGGCCAGCATGAGCCAACCAGGCCAGTAGGGGCACCGCCATGCGCGTCGGCATCGTCACCGAGACCTATGCACCGGACGTCAACGGTGTCGCCCTGACCGTCCAGTCGCTCGCCCGCGGTCTCGTCCGCCGCGGCCACTCCGTCGACCTCGTCCGCCCGATCCACCCGGCGACCCCGCCGCTGGCCGATGCCGGGATGGATGTACTGGCCGTGGAAGGCGCCGCGGTGCCTCGTTACGCCGGCCTGCGGTTCGGCCTGCCCTCCCGCTTTCGCATCGAGCGCCGCTGGCGCTCCGACAGGCCGGATGCCATCTATGTGGCCACGGAAGGCCCCCTGGGCTGGAGCGCCGTCAGCGCCGCGCGCCGCCTCGGCATCCCGGTGGCCACCGGCTTCCATACCCGCTTCGATTTCTACGTCGGCCACTACGGCTTCGGCGCGTTGACGCCGCTCGTGCGCCACTACCTCGCCCGCTTCCACCGCCGTGCGCAGACCACCCTGGTCCCGACCGGCCAGCTCGCGGGTGAACTGAACGACCTCGGCGTGCACGACGTGCGCGTGCTGCGCCGCGCCGTCGACACCCAGCGATTCCATCCCGAGCGCCGCGACGAAAGCCTGCGCGCCTCCTGGGGTGCCTCGGCCGATGCGCCGGTACTGCTCAGCGTCGGCCGCATCGCGCCGGAGAAGAACCTGCACGTGGTGATCGACGCCTTCCGCGCCCTCGCCCGCCGCACGCCCGAGGCACGCTGCGTGATCGTCGGCGACGGTCCCGGTCGCGCGGCACTCGAAGCCGCCAATCCCGACATCGTCTTCGCCGGCACACGCCGTGGCGACGAACTGGCCGCCTTCTACGCCAGCGCGGACCTCTTCGTCTTCCCGAGCCTGACCGAGACCTTCGGCAACGTGGTACTCGAGGCGATGGCCTCGGGCGTGCCGGTGGTCGCGTATGCGGAAGCCGCCGCGCGCGAGTTCATCCGCAACGGCCAGAACGGCATTCGTGTCGCGCCGGGCAATGAAGGCGGACTGGTCGAGCGCGCCGCCGCTCTGGGTGCCGATGCCACGGTGCGTGCCGCCATGGGCGCCGCCGCGCGCAACTCGGTGGCCGGCCTTTCGCCGGAATCGGTCGTGACCGAGTTCGAATCGATCATGCAATCCCTCGCCGAGGAGCACGTCCATGAACGCAGCACCGCCGTCGCCGCGTAGGGCGAACCTGGACCGCCGCATGTGCGTCGCCGCCAACCGCTGGGGCGCGCGCCGGGCGATCGGCATCTTCTTCGGCGCCATCAGCCGCCTGGGCGATGGCGTGTTCTGGTATGCGCTGATGAGCGTCATCGCCCTCGTGGGCGGCTGGCACGGCGTGGCCGTGGCGGTGCAGATGGCGATCACCGGCCTCACGGCGTTGATGCTCTACCGCGTGCTGAAGCGCTGGACACGCCGCCCGCGTCCCTTCCGCACCTGCCCCGGCGTGATCGCGCACGTGCCGCCGCTGGACGAGTTCAGCTTTCCCTCGGGGCACACGCTGCAAGCGGTGTCGTTCACCGTCGTGGCGGTGGCGCATTACCCGGTGCTGGCGCCCTTCCTGATCGGTTTCGCCGCCCTGGTCGGCGCATCCCGCGTCGTGCTCGGCCTGCACTATCCCAGCGACGTGCTCGCAGCCACCGCCATCGGCGGTGGACTGGGCACGTTGTCGCTGTGGGCGGAACGCGTGCTGATCTGACCCCTGGTGGGGATCAAGCCGCGACGCGCGGCGCCTTCTGCAGGATGCCGAGGATCGAGCCGAGCTTGTCGCGCATCTCGCGACGGTCGACGATCACGTCCACCGCGCCATGGTCGACGAGGAACTCCGAACGCTGGAAACCTTCCGGCAAGGTCTCGCGCACGGTCTGCTCGATGACGCGCGGGCCGGCGAAGCCGATCAGCGCCTTCGGTTCGGCCACGTTGAGGTCGCCCAGCATGCCCAGGCTCGCCGACACGCCACCGGTGGTGGGATGGGTGAGCACGGAAATGTAGGGAACACCCGCGTCGCGCATGCGTGCGAGGGCCGCCGAGGTCTTCGCCATCTGCATCAGCGAGAACAGGCCTTCCTGCATGCGCGCACCGCCCGTGGCGGAGAAGCATACGAGTGCGCTCTTTTCGGCGAGCGCCTTCTCGGCGGCACGCGCGAACTTCTCGCCCACCACCGAACCCATCGAGCCGCCCATGAAGGAGAACTCGAAAGCCACCGCGACGAGCGGACGCTCGAGCAGGCGGCCGGACATCGCGATCAGCGCGTCCTTCTCGCCGGTGTTCTTCTGCGCGGCCGCGACGCGGTCCTTGTACTTCTTCTGGTCCTTGAACTTCAGCGCGTCGACCGCTTCCATCTTCGGCCACAGCTCGGTGGTGCTGCCTTCGTCGAACAAGGCGGCAAGGCGCGCACGCGCGGAGATCGCGTGGTGGTGGCCGCACTTCGGGCAGACCATCAACGACTTCTCGAGCTCCGGCTTGTAGAGCACGGTGCCGCAACCCGCACACTTCTCCCACACACCCTCGGGCACCTTGCCCTTGCCGCCGGCCGCGCTGGGTGCGCGGGTCTTCGGCGTCATGATTTTCTGCAGCCAGTTCATCGTGTCTCTCCGAGTATCTGTACTACCGCACCGACCGTCAGCGCGCGTCGAGCGCGGCGCGGATCGGCGCGAGGAAGTCCCGTGCCCTGCCGGCGGCATCGTCGGCCGAGGTCGCGCCGGCGAGGCGGTCGACCAGGGCGCTGCCGATGACCACGGCGTCGGCGAATTCGCCGATCGCCCTGGCGCTCGCGGCGTCGCGGACACCGAAGCCCACGGCCACCGGGGCCTTCGCCCGTGCGCGGATACCGGCGACGCGTTCGGCGATCTCGCCGGTGCTCAGCTGGGCCGCGCCGGTGATGCCGGCGAACGACACATAGTACAGGAAGCCCGAAGCGGCCTCGCAAAGGCGCGCCAGCCGGGCCTCGGCGGTGGTCGGCGAGGCGAGCAGGATCTGGTCGAGACCGGCCTTGCGCAGGGGCTCGAGGACATGCGATTCCTCCAGCGGGCAATCGACCATCAGCACGCCATCCACGCCCGCTTCGACGGCATCTTCGGCGAACGCCGCGTATCCGTACATTTCCACGGGATTGAGGTAACCCATCAGGACGATCGGCGTCTCGTTGTCGGTCTCGCGGAAGGCTGCGACCCAGGCCAGCACGTTGCCCAGGCCGACGCCCTTGGCCAGGGCGCGTTCGCTGGCGTGTTGGATCACCGGGCCATCGGCCATCGGATCGGAGAACGGCACGCCCAGCTCGATCACGTCGGCGCCCGCGGCGACCAGGCCGTGCATCAGCGGCACCACGGCGTCCGGCGACGGGTCGCCGGCGGTGATGAACGGAACGAGGCCGGTGCGGCCCGCGGACTTCAGCGCCGCGAAACGGCGTTCGATGCGGCTCATCAGAGTTCGATTCCTTCGCGCGCGGCAATGGTGTGCACGTCCTTGTCGCCGCGACCGGAAAGGTTGGCGAGGACCAGGCCGTCCTTCGGAAGCTCGCGAGCCAGCTTGATCGCCTGGGCGATCGCATGGCTCGATTCCAGCGCGGCGAGGATGCCCTCGGTGCGCGCCAGCAGGTGGAAGGCCTCCAGTGCTTCGTCGTCGGTCACGCCGACGTATTCCGCACGGCCGGCGTCCTTGAGGAAGGCATGCTCAGGACCCACGCCCGGGTAATCCAGGCCGGCGGAGACCGAATGCGTCTCGATGATCTGGCCGTTCGCGTCGGACAACACATACGTGCGATTGCCGTGCAGCACGCCCGGCTTGCCCGCGGCGAGCGAAGCGGCATGGCGGCCCGTCTCGATGCCCTCGCCCGCCGCCTCGGCGCCGACGATGCGGACCTGGCGATCGTTGAGGAAAGCGTGGAACAGGCCGATGGCGTTCGAACCGCCACCCACGCAGGCGGTGATCACGTCCGGCAGGCGGCCGAACTGTTCGAGCGTCTGCTCGCGCGCTTCGCGGCCGACGATGGCGTTGAAATCGCGCACCATCTGCGGATACGGATGCGGGCCGGCGACGGTGCCGATGATGTAGAAGGTGTCGGCGACGTTGGTGACCCAGTCGCGCATCGCTTCATTCAAGGCATCTTTCAGCGTCTTCGAGCCCGAAATGACGGGCACCACTTCCGCGCCGAGCAGGCGCATGCGGTAGACGTTGATCTTCTGCCGCTCGATGTCGACGGCGCCCATGTACACCACGCACTTCAGGCCCATGCGCGCGGCGACCGTGGCGCTGGCCACGCCGTGCTGGCCGGCGCCGGTCTCGGCGATGATGCGCGTCTTGCCCATGTGCCGCGCGACCAGCGCCTGGCCAACGGTGTTGTTGATCTTGTGCGCGCCGGTGTGGTTCAGGTCCTCGCGCTTGAGCACGATGCGCGCGCCGCCGACATGCTTCGACAGGCGCTCGGCGTGGTACACCGGGCTGGGCCGGCCCACGTAGTACTTGAGGTCGCGGTCAAGCTCGGCGATGAAGGCCGGGTCCTTGCGCAGTTTCTCGTACGCCGCGGTGAGTTCCGCGAGCGGCTCCATGAGGGTCTCGGCCACGTAGATGCCGCCGTACTCGCCGAAGCGCCCATGCGCGTCGGGATAGGCGTGGAAATCCGCGATATCGGTCATTGCCTTCTCGTTACCTGCTGGAGGCCGTATCACGCGGTGGGGACGGCGCGAACGGCGGAAATGAAGCGTTCCATCTTAGCCCGATCCTTGATCCCGGGCGACGATTCGATGCCGCTGGACACGTCCACCGCCCAGGGCCGGGCGATGCGGATCGCCTCGCCGACATTCTCGGCCGTGAGTCCGCCGGCAAGCAGCAGGGGTTGCGCAAGGTCCTTCGGCATCAGCGACCAGTCGAACCGCTGGCCGCTGCCGCCTTGCTCGCCCAGGCCGTGGCCATCCAGCAGCAGCCCTGCAGCGCCCGGATAATCGTGCAGGCGCGCCAGTGCCGGAGCACCCTCGCCCATCGCGACGGCCTTCAGGTAGCGCACACCGTAGACGGCGCACTCCGCATCCGTCTCTGCACCGTGGAACTGCAACATGTCCGGACGCAGCACCCGCAGCACTTCCTCCACGTAGGCCGGGTCGTCGTCCATCACCAGCGCCACCGTCGTCACGAAGGGCGGCACGGCATCGCGCAGGCGCGCGGCGGACACAGGGTCGACGAAACGCTTGCTCTTGCGCGTCATGACGAAACCGACGGCGTCGGCACCCAGCCGCGCGGCCAGTTGCACGTCGTCGATACGGGTCAGTCCGCAGCATTTGATCCGGGTCATAGCGTCACTTCCTGTGGCAGGCCCCAATGGGCTTCATAGAGGGGACCGATGAAGGTCAGGCCTTCCGCGGGTGCCGTGGCGCCGGCGACTTCGCGATCGCGGCCGGCGAGCAGCTCGGCCATCCAGCCCACGGGTTGCTCGCCACGGCCGATCGGCAGCAGCGATCCGACGATGTTGCGCACCATGTGATGCAGGAAGGCGTTGGCCTCGATCTCCACCACCACGTGGATGTCTTCGCGAAACACGCGGATCGAGCGCACGTTGCGCCGCGCGTGCGCCGCCTGGCACGAAATCGCACGGAATGCGGAGAAATCGTGTTCGCCCACGATCGCCTGCGCCGCCTCGTGCATCGCCCCGGCATCGAGCGGCCGGCGCTCCCATGCCACGAACCGGGCATCCAGCGCGGGACGGACGAAGCGCGGAAGGATGCGGTAACGGTAGCGGCGGCCACGCGCGGAAAAGCGCGCATGGAAATCGTCGGCCACCGGCAGCGCCCAGGTCACCGCCACGCTGTGTGGGAGGTTCGAACAGGCGCCCAGGACCCAGCCCCGCATGTCACGCACCACCTCGGTGTCGAAGTGGACCACCTGGCAGCGGCCGTGCACGCCGGCGTCGGTACGCCCGGCGGCGGTGACTTCGATGGGCTCATGGGCGACCCGGCTCAGCGCTTCCTCCAGCGACCCCTGCACGGTCTTCGCATGGCTGAGCCGCTGCCAGCCGCGGAAATCGGTGCCGTCGTATTCGACGCCTAGGGCGATGCGCATGGAGTTGTTCGGGAGGCGGTGGAAACCGGAAAGGTTACCACCGCGGGCGACGGAGGGCGCCGGACCCCACGCCAGCTCTCACGGAACCTCTCATGGCAGTTCTGGTGGGAGCCGACCTTGTCGGCGATCCCGCGGCAGTGGGCCAGCGGGTCGCAAGCACCCATCGCCGACAAAGTCGGCTCCCACCGGAACGGCCAAAGAAGAACCCCGGCCGAAGCCGGGGTTCGATGAGGCGTAAACCGTCCGCCCTTCCAGCTCAACGATCGATCGAGCCGTCGTTCTCCAGCAGCGCCCGATGGACCCAGCCGCCCACGGCGCCACCGAGCAACGGCACGACCCAGAACACCCAGAGCTGGGAGATCGCCCATCCGCCCTGGTACAAGGCCACGCCCGTGCTGCGCGCGGGGTTCACCGAGGTATTGGTGACCGGGATGCTGATCAGGTGGATAAGCGTGAGAGCCAGGCCGATCGCCAGTGGGGCGAACCCCACCGGCGCGCGCTTGTGCGTCACGCCGAGGATGACCAGCAGGAAGAAGGCGGTCAGCACGAACTCCGCGACCACGGCGGCAAGGAACGAATAACCACCGGGGGAATGCTCGCCGTATCCGTTGGTGGCGAAACCGGCCGCCACGTCGAAGCCCGGCTTGCCACTGGCGATGAGGTAAAGCACGCCACCCGCCGCCACCGCGCCGATCACCTGGCTGACGATATAGGGCAGTACGTCGCTGGCAGGAATACGCCCGCCCGTGAAACAACCCAGCGTCACCGCCGGATTGAAATGGGCGCCCGAGATGTGCCCGACGGCGTAGGCCATCGTCAGTACGGTGAGGCCGAAGGCCAGGGCGACACCGGCGAAGCCGATGCCTAGTTCAGGGAAGGCGGCGGCGAGCACCGCGCTTCCGCAACCACCGAAGACCAACCAGAAAGTACCGAAGAACTCCGCGAGCAGACGCTTGGACATAGTCGCACTCCTTCGAATGAAGTCACTGAAGCAGGTACGTGCCAGGGTGTAGCGGACCGCCGTGGTGGGAGCCGACCTTGTCGGCGATCCCGCGCCAGCGAGCCAGGGTGTGGCGAGCACCCATCGCCGACAAGGTCGGCTCCCACAAGAGCTGCTGCCACACACATCTCACAAGGGCCCCCACAAGCCACAAGGGTTCCCCATCCCACAAAAGCTCCCATGGGCCACAACGGCTTCCACGGGAGCATTCACAGGAGCTTTCTAGACGATATCGTTGAGGATTCGGCGGGCCGTGTCCTTCTGCATCTGCGAGCCTTCGGCGAGCACTTCGTCGAGCATCAGGCGTGCGCCTTCGGCGTCGCCCATGTCGAGGTAGGCGCGGGCCAGGTCGAGCTTGGTGTCCACCGGGTCGTCGCTGAAGCTCTCCGGACCGTGATCCTCGAGGGGTTCTTCGTCCGGGAAGGTGGGCTCGTCGAAACGGGGCACGTGACCGGTCGGCGTGGCCGGCTCGGCGTGACCACGGGAAGCGAGGTCATGCTCGTCCTCGAACGACCAGGTCGAGCGCTCCTCGTCCTTGCCGGCCGTTTCACCGGCGGCGACCGCACTGTCGGTCGTCTCGCGCGGTTCGGCATAAGGCGATTCCGGCGCGTCCACGTCGAACACGCCCGGGGCGTTCGGACGGCGATCCGCCTCGGCACGCTGCACCGGGGTCAGGTCGAAGTTGAAATGATATTCGCTGTGCTTCTGCGGCGCCGGCTTCTGCGGGGGTTCTTCATCATCCGGACCGGTGACGTAGTTACCGAGGTCGAACTCCTCGAGCGCGGCGACCTCGTCCTCGTTGTGCGGACGCGATGCCGTATAGGTGTCCTCGTACGGCTCGTCGATCTCGTCGACGGGCACCCCACCGAACAGCGGATGGCTCGGTGCGAGGTCCTCGCCCATCATCACCACTTCGCGCCATTCCGGCTGCTCCGGATCGGCGACGTGGGCGAACATGGCTTCGGCCGCGGCTTCGAAATGCTCGACGTCGCGGCGGCCGTAGTAGAGGCTCACCAGTTCGAGGTGCAGGCCGATGTCGTCCGGATGCTCGGCGAGGGCGTCGAGTATTTCGCGCTGGTCCTGGTCCATCGCCTCGCTGGGCTCGCCGAAGCCGCCGAACGTGTGCTCCTGGCCGAAGCGGTCGGCCAGCGACGTGGTTCCGGCGGCTGCAGCGGCGGCCTTCGGCTTCTTGCGGCCGAAGACAGCCGCGACCAGCAGCAGGAGAACGACGATGGCACCGCCACCCCAGGCCCACGGCTGCATATACCACGGGTCTTCTTCGACCGGGACGGGAGCGACCGGCGCCCGCTTCGTCACCGGCTTGGCGGCCGATGGTGTCGCCGCCGACGGTTCCTTCAACGGCGAAATCGCCACGGTGGAGGCAGGTACCGGAGCCGAGGCGGCCGGCGTCGCCGAAGCGACCGGGGCCGATGCGGGCGCGGGTGCGCTGGCGGCGGCCATCGGAGACGATGCCGGCGAAGTCACGGCGGTGGCCGGTGCGGGCGCGTTGGCCACGGCGGGCTGGCCGGAAGTCTTCTGCGCCTCGGCCAGCTTGCGCTGGAGCTCGGCGATTTCGGAATCCTTGAGGCTCAGCAGGCGCTGGTTCTTCGAGTTGATTTCCTCGAGGTCGCCGATGCGCGATTTCAGTTCGTCGCCCTGCTGCTTGAGCGAAGCGACGCTTTCCTGCGACGTGGCCAGTTCCTGCTTGAGGCCCGCGACCTGCGCATCGCCCGTACCACCCTTGCTGCCCGCACGCGTGGAAGCGGCATCGCCACCTTCCTTGGAGGGGACGATGGCCAGGCGGTCGGTCGCCGGAGCGGCCGGCTTTGCTTCCCCCTGGCCTGCGGCGGACGAGGCGGCATCGGCCACAACGGACGGCGCGCGCGTGGTACCCGCACGCCAGCTTTCGTTCTGGCGGCGCACTTCGGCCAGCGCCGACGAGGCGGACAGTGCCTGCACGTCGTCGGTGGAAGGAATGCGCAGGACGGCGCCGGTCTTCAGCGCGTTCATGTTGTCGCGGTAGAAGGCATCCGGGTTGGCCTTGTGCAGGGCCACCAACATCTGATTCATGTCGGCGCCACCCGCGTGCTGGCGGGCGATGGTCGACAGGGTCTGGCCACGCTGTACCGGACCGTAGGTGTCGCCAGCTGCCGCCGCGGGGGCAGCCTTCGCGGCGGGAGCCGCCTTGGCGGGGGCCTCCGCACGCGACGGCTTGGCTTCGGCACGAGAGGGCACGCGCGAGGGAACCTCGGAGGTGCGCGACGGCTGTGCCGCTGGCGTGGCGGCCGCGGAATTCACCGGCGTCCCCGGCGGATCGAGCAGCATGGTGACTTCGCGCACGACCTTGTTGCCGCCGGTGGACACCTCGACCAGGAAGTCGAGATACGTGTCGCGCACCGGCTCGGCGCTGCTGACACGGACCACCGGCTGTCCCGAGGCGTTCTTGCCCACGGCGAAGCTCAGCGCCACGGGCAAACCGCCGCGATTCAGGCCGGCGCGCGTGAAGGCTTCTTCCGAGGCCAGGGCGACATGGACGTTGTCGAGGTTGCCCGACACGCCGGTCAGCGGGATTTCCGCCGCCAACGGCTGGTCCATCGTGGAGCGGACCTGGACCGGGCCCAGGTTCTGCGCCAGGGCCTGGCTGCCCCATGTGGCGAGCGCCAGCATGATCGAAAGCTTCAACGTACGGTTCATCACTCGCTTCCCCCGAACTAAACCCATGCCGGCGGCGCGCCTCTATGAGGGCGATCGGCCGCGAAGGCGCCACTGTAGTGCACCCCAGCAACAACTAACAATAGCGGGTACGGATAGTTACGCGACAACGTTAAGTCGTTCGCGAGGCCCGTACACGCCCCCCTTACATGTCCCGGCCCCGGTCAGTGGCCCTGTTTCGCCTCCAGCTGGCGCTGGAGTTCGGCGATCTTGCGATCGCGTTCCTCCAGTGCGCGGCGGGCGGCCTGCGTATTCGATTCCAGCGTGTCGACCTTCGCCTTGAGTTGCCGGACCTGGGCGTCCTCGCTCTTTACCTGGCCCTGCAAGGCGTCGAGCCTGGCGCGGGCCGCGACCGTCCCGGCAGGCGCGGGAGCCGCCGATGACCGCTGTTCCGCCAGCGCCAGGGGCGAAAGCAGGACGAGCAGGCAGGCGGCGGCGCACGCTTTCATTACAGGTAGTCCTCGATCAGGATCTCCGCGATCTGCACCGCGTTGAGGGCCGCGCCCTTGCGGATGTTGTCGGCCACCACCCAGAGGTCCAGGCCACGCTCGTGCGAGATGTCCTCACGGATGCGGCCGACGAACACCGGGTCCTTGCCCGCCGCGTCGCCCACGGGGGTCGGATAGCCGCCTGCCTTGCGCTCGTCCAGCACCACCACGCCCGGGGCCTGCTCAAGCAGTTCGCGCGCGCGCTCGGCCGTGATCTTGTCGCGCGTCTCGATATGCACGGCCTCGGCGTGGCCATAGAACACCGGCACGCGCACCGCGGTCGGGTTCACCTGGATGGATGGGTCCTCGAGGATCTTCCGGGTCTCCCAGACCATCTTCATTTCTTCCTTGGTGTAGCCGTTGGCCTGGAAGTCGTCGATATGCGGGATCACGTTGAACGCGATCTGCTTCGGGAACTTGGCCGTCTCCACTTCCTGGAAGTTGAGCATCTGCGCGGTCTGCTTGCCCAGCTCGTCCATGCCGCTGCGCCCCGCGCCCGACACCGACTGGTAGGTGGCGACGTTGATGCGCTCGATGCCCACCTCCCGGTAGATGGGCGCAAGCGCCACCAGCATCTGCATCGTGGAGCAGTTCGGGTTGGCGATGATGCCGCGCACCGTATAGTCGGCGATGGCGTGCGGGTTCACCTCGGACACCACCAGGGGGATGTCGTCCTGGTAGCGGAATTCGGAGGTGTTATCGATCACCACGGCCCCGGCCGCCGCCGCGCGAGGCGCGTGTTCGCGGCTCACGGAACCACCGGCCGAGAAGAAGGCGATGTCCACGCCGGCGAAGTCGTACTTGGCCAGGTCCTGGACGACGTAAGGTTTTCCATTGAAGTCGACCGTACCGCCCGCCGAGCGCTCGCTCGCCAGGGGAACCAGTTCGCTCACGGGGAAATCCCGCTCGGCGAGGATCGACAGGAGGGTTTCGCCGACCGCGCCGGTCGCACCCACCATGGCCACCTTGTAACTCGTCTTCTTGCTCATGCTTCGCTTTCGTCAGGCGTGGGAGAACAGGTTCAGCTGGCGTCGGCCAGCACACCCGGATTGAGGATCGTGGGCGGCCGGCCGGCGTCAGGACCATGCCCGAACGCCGCCAGCACATTGTCCACAGCCAGCGCCGCCATATCGCGACGTGTGTCGCGACTTGCGCTGGCGATGTGCGGACTGAGCACGATATTTTGCAGTTTCATGAGCTCGGGATGGACCTTCGGCTCGCCCTCGAACACATCGAGGGCCGCCGCGGCGATCGTGCCATCGGCCAGCGCGCGGGCCAGGGCCGCGTCGTCGACGATGCCGCCGCGGGCGACATTGACCAGGGTGGCCGTGGGCTTCATCGCCTTGAGTTCCGACTCACCGATGGCATGGTGGTTTTGCGGCGTGTACGGCAGCACCAGGATCAGATGGTCTGACGCGGCCAGCAGGGTCGCCTTGTCCACGTAGGCCGCCGCGTACTCACGCTCGATTTCCGGCGCCAGCCGGGAACGGTTGTGATAGATCACCTTCGCCCGGAACCCCGACGCACGCCGTGCGATGGCCTGGCCGATCCGGCCCATGCCGAGGATACCGATGGTCTTGCCATGCACGTCGGCGCCCAGCCAGCCTTCGAAGCGCGAACCGTGCCACTGGCCGTCGCGCAGCCAGCGCTCGGCTTCGCCGATGCGGCGGGCCGCCGCGAGCATCAGCGCCCAGGCGTAGTCGGCCACGGTCTCGTTGAGCACGTCCGGCGTGTTCGACGCGCCGATGCCGGCCTCGGTCAACGCATCGATATCGAGGTTGTTGTAACCCACGCCAAGGTTGGCCACGAAGCGCAGGCGCGGTGCGGACGCGATCGCCGCCGCGTCGATGCGCTCGGCAAGGCCGACGATGGCGGCATCGGCACCGGCCAGCCGCCCGGCCAGTTCGGCCGGCGAAAAGGAACGTTCCTCCGTCTCCGCGCGCACCTCGAACCAGGGACGCAGGCGGTCGACGATGTCCGGGAAGAACGGGCGGGAAATCCAGACGATCGGCTTGCTCATCATCTAGTCCTGCAACGTGCCCGGAATGCGCGGCGGCACCTCGCCCACGTCGCCACACTGTGCGCGATGGCGCAGGGCCTGGTCCATCAGCACGAGGGCGAGCATCGCCTCGGCGATGGGAACGGCGCGGATGCCGACGCAGGGATCGTGGCGACCCTTGGTCACCACCTCGGCCGGCTGCCCTGCCCGGTCGACGCTGCGGCCGGGCACGAGGATGCTCGACGTGGGCTTGAACGCCATCGAGACGACCACGGGCTGTCCGGATGCGATACCGCCGAGGATTCCACCCGCATGGTTTGAGAGGAACCCGTCGGCACTGAGTTCGTCGCGGTGTTGCGTGCCGCGTTGGGCCACGACGGCGAAACCATCACCGATCTCGACGCCCTTCACCGCGTTGATCGACATCATGGCGGCGGCGAGTTCGCCGTCGAGCTTGCCGTAGATCGGTTCGCCCCAGCCCGCGGGTACGCCATCGGCCACCACGGTGACCTTGGCGCCGACCGAATCGCCCGACTTGCGCAAGGCGTCCATGTACGCCTCCAGCTCCGGCACCTGCGCGGCGTCGGGCCAGAAGAACGGATTGCCCTCGATCGCGCCCGGGTCGAAACCGCGCGGCACGAGTTCACCGATCTGGGCCACATGCCCGCGGACGGTGACGCCGTGGCGCTGTGCCAGCCATTTCTTGGCGATGACGCCGGCCGCCACGCGCATCGTGGTTTCCCGAGCCGACGAACGGCCGCCGCCGCGAGGATCGCGGATACCGTACTTCTGCCAGTACGTGTAATCCGCATGGCCCGGGCGGAAGGTGTCGAGGATGTTGCCGTAATCCTTGGAACGGGCGTCCGTGTTGCGGATCAGCAAGGCGATGGGCGTGCCCGTGGTCAGGCCTTCGTAGACGCCCGAGAGGATCTCGATGTCGTCCGCCTCGCGGCGCTGCGAGGTATGCCGCGAGCGCCCGGTGGCGCGGCGTTCGAGGTCGGCGCGGAACTCCGCCGCATCGAGCGGGAGCCCGGGCGGGCAACCGTCCACCACGCACCCGATCGCCGGGCCGTGGCTTTCGCCGAAGGTGGTGACGGAGAGGAGCTTGCCGAACGTATTGGAGGACACGGTACTTCCGGTGAGGTTTAGTTTCTTGCGGCACGCGCGGCGGAGATCTCCGCGGCATGCTCGATGAGATCGCGCCGCTCAAGCGCGAAGATGCCCATCTGCCCGACCTTGAACTCCAGCCAGACGAACGGCACGCGCGGTAGCAGGTTGACCAGCGCGTGCTCGCTGTCGCCCACCTCGACGATCAGCAGGCCATCTTCGCTGAGGTGGTCGGCCGCCTCGTCGAGGATGCGCAAGGTGATGTCCAGTCCATCATCGCCGGATGTCAGGCCGAGGACCGGTTCATGGCTGTATTCGGCCGGCATCGCGGCGTATTCGTCGTTGGTCACGTACGGCGGGTTGGACACGATCAGGTCGTAGACCTCGCCCTTCACCCCATCGAACAGATCCGACTTGATCGCCCGCACGCGGTCGTCCACATGCTGGTATTCGATATTTTCGTTGGCCAGCGAGAGGGCGTCGTCACTGACGTCGACGAGGTCCACCCGCCAATCCGGGTTGTACTCGGCCATGGCGATGCCGATGCAGCCGGAACCCGTGCACAGGTCCAGCGCGCGTTCCACATGGCGGTCGTCGAGCCACGGGGTGAACCGGCTCTCGATCAGCTCGGCGATCGGCGAACGCGGCACCAGGGCGCGACGGTCGCTCTTGAACTTCATCCCGGCGAACCAGGTCTCGCCCACCAGGTAGGCCACCGGCACGCGTTCGGACACGCGGCGCTCGATCAGCGCCAGCACCTTGGCTTTCTCGTCGGCGACCAGGTTGCCCGCGCCGTAGGCAGGCGGGATATCCGGCGGCAGGTGCAGCGCGGCCAGGACCAGGTGGGTCGCCTCGTCGATCGGATTGTCGTGGCTGTGCCCGAAGGTCAGGCCGGCAGCCGAGAAACGGCTGGCGCCGTAGCGGATGAAATCGATGATCGAGGTGAGTTCGCTGGTCACGGGGGCGGCGTTCGATGGGGCTGACGGGGGAGTATAGCCGTCCGGGTCCGGGCCCACACGATCGCCATCGGCCATCCTGCCGATGGGCACCCGTGCCCGGCAGGCGTACATTCCGACCTTCCCGCGGGCACGCGACGCCCGGTAAACGGAGTCTGGCATGACCGGTTTCCTGCGCATCCTCGCCGTATCGCTGCTCGTGGCATCCGCCGCCCGGGCCCAGGAGATGCACGACCACGGTATCCCCGAGAAGCTCGGCAACGTGTCGTTTCCGATCTCGTGCGATGCCTCGGTGCAGAAGCCGTTCGATCGTGCCGTCGCCCTCCTCCACTCGTTCGCCTATGCCGCCGCCGGCCAGGCTTTCGAGGGTGTCGTGGCGAAAGACCCGTCGTGCGCCATGGGCCATTGGGGCATCGCGATGGTCTTCTTCCACCCGGTGTGGACGCCCGCCCTGCCGGCGGACACCTTCGCCCGCGGACAGGCGGAGGCCCGGGCGGCGGCGCGCCTCGCTGCCACCTCGTCACCACGCGAGCGGGCGTACATCCAGGCGCTCGGACAGCTTTATCAAGGCGGCGACGTCAAGCCAGCGCAGCGCACCCTTGCCTACGAACAGGCGATGGCCGTCGTCGCCCGCGACAACCCGAAGGACGTCGAGGCGCAGGTGTTCTACGCCGTGGCCCTGCTGTCGAACGCCTCGATGACCGACAAGACACACGCAAAGCAGAAGCAGGCCATAGCGATCCTGGACCCATTGTTCCGCGCACATCCGGATCACCCCGGCATCGCGCACTACCTGATCCACGCTTGCGACAGCACCGAGCTGGCGCAACGTGGCCTGCCGGCGGCGAGGAAATACGCGGACATCGCGCCTTCGGCACCGCATGCCTTGCACATGCCCTCGCACATCTTCACCCGGCTCGGGCTGTGGGACGATTCGATCCACTCCAACCTCGCTTCGAAGATGGCCGCGCGCGAGCACGGCGACACCATGGGCCAGCTGCACGCCATGGACTATCTCGTCTACGCCTATATGCAGACCGGTCGAGACCGGGAGGCGCGCGAGGTCATCGGCGAGATGAAGAGCATGCGCGGCCTCGACATGAACGACTTCGGGGTCGCCTATCCCGCGACCGCCATGCCGATACGCGAGGTCGTGGAGCAAGGCAGATGGAACGAGGCAGCCACGATCGCCCCGCCCGACGGCGCACCCGCCTCGGTGGTGGCCATCGCGGTGTGGGCGAAGGGCCTGGGCCTCGCACGTAGCGGCCATCCCCACGAAGCTCGCGCCCAGGCGGCCCGTCTCGACCAGATCGAGGCCCAGCTCAAGACCTCCGGCGACGACTACTGGTCCACGCAGACCGGCGTCCTGGCCTCCGAGGTAAAGGCATGGGCCGCCCAGGCCAGCGGCGACGCCTCCGCCGCCGTTGCCCTCATGACCGATGCCGCCGAGCGGGAAGACCGGGTCGAGAAGCGACCGGTGACGCCGGGACCGATCGTCCCCGCGCGCGAACAACTCGGCGAACTGCTGCTGGCGCAGAAGCAACCCGGACCGGCGTTAGCCGCGTTCAAGACGGCGCTCACGCAAGCCCCTGGCCGCGCCGGCGCCCTGCGCGGCGAGAAAGCGGCGGAAGCGAGGCGGTAGCCCGAGGGAATCCTGGACGCGAGGTGATTCAGGCCTTGCGTGGACCAGGATCGCTCGTCGCAGGTTTGCCGTCTTCGTGGTGCCCGGCGAAACGCCGGAGGTATCGTGGCGCGCTGGCCGTGGTGACGGCGATGTCGTACCAGCCTGAGCTGGCCGTCAGATCGAGCGGCAAGGCCTGCAACTGTCCAGCGACGAGTTCGAGATCGCGGGGTGCCGTGTTGCCGTAAGCATCCGTGATGCGAGCGGTCACGCTCGTCGTCCCCCGGTTGCTCAAGCGCACTTCGACGGCACGGGTGCCCGACTTGCCGGCAACGACCACTTCCAGCCCGTCATCGGCAAAACCGCGCAGATGCGCGAAGTATCCGTTAGGGCCATGGATGCGTCGGTCATAGCCGTCGCCCGCTTTCGCCAGCGCCCAGCGATCCTCGATGCGCTTGCCTGCGCTGACCGCATAGCGACGCGGCGGGGCTTCGCGCTGGAGTCCGTCATAGACGAGGAATGCGGCGCCGAGACGGCCGCTATTGGTGAAGACGATACGACTGCTGTCCGCATCCAGGCGATGCTCGACCGTCCATGCGTAGCCAACGGCGCGCGAGGGGCGCGTGCCCGGTTCCTGCACGGGCATGGCCTGCTCGCGCGGCACCGTGATCGCGGCCTTGCCGTCCGAACCGGCCGGCACGCCGAGCGTCGGTACATGCTGGTCGGCGCTGCCGGCGAAATCGAAGGCGCTGGTCAGGTCGCCGCACACCGAGCGGCGCCACGTACCGATGTTCGGTTCCTCGATACCGAAACGCTTTTCGAGGAAACGCAACACCGAGGTGTGATCGAAGGTTTCCGAGCAGACCCAGCCACCACGGGTCCACGGCGAGACCACGATCATCGGCACGCGATTGCCCAGGCCGACCGGTTGTTCACCGCGTGGATCGCTTCCCGGCACGAGCGGCGACGAAATCCTCGGATGGGCGTCGAGGTCCATGATCTCGTCGCCCAGGCCGGCGAGCAGATCGTCGGAAACCACGCCCTGCCCGTCCTCGCCGCTTTCCAGTGGCGGCGCCGGCGGTACCACGTGATCGAAGAAACCGTCGTTCTCGTCGTAGTTGAGGAACAGGACCGTGCGGCTCCACACCTTCGGATTGGCGGTCAGCGCTTCGATGACGCGACGGATGTAGAACGCGCCATCGGCGGGTGACGAGGTGGGATGTTCGCTGTACTTGTACGGCGCGACGATCCATGTCACCTGCGGCAGGCGGTCGTGCAACACGTCGTCGCGCAACTCGCGAAGGTTGTGGTTCGACACGCCGTTGCGCACGAGCGAACCCTTCGGATCGGCGCCTTCCTTCACCTGGTATTTCGCGAAGAACTCCAGCGAATTGTCCGTGTAGTTGTCGGTCGGCGAACCCGGATCGCCGGTACCGCCCTGATACACACGCCAGCTGACGCCGGCCTTCTCCAACCGCTCGGGGTATGTGGTCCACGTATAACCATTCGCATCGGGGCGTTCCTCGGTGCCCGGTCCGTTGTCCTTCGTACCCAGCCGTCCGGAAGGATCGGCCGTGCCGCTCCAGAGGTAGATCCGGTTGATCGCGGTGTCGGCGAGTGCCGAGGCGTGGTACGCGTCACATACGGTGAAGGCATCGGCGAGCGCGTAGTGGAAGGCGGCATCCTCGCGGCGCAGGTACGCCATCGTCAGCACATCCTGCTTTTGCTCGATCCAGCGATCGTTGCGGCCGAGGTTCCAGGCACCGTGGCCGCTGCTCCAGCCGTGGTCGGTGCCCTCGTGATGATCGCCGCAGGCGCGCGTGTCCAGGTGGAACGGATAGACCCAGCCCACGTCATCGCCAATGCCGCGCGCCTTCCAGTATTTCGTGCGCGCCGCCGTCACCGGCTGGCGCCACACCGGGTCGCCGTTGCCGAGTTCCAGCACGCGCGGATCGGCGAAGCCACGCACGCCACGCAGGCTGCCGAAGTAGTGGTCGAACGAGCGGTTCTCCTGCATGAGGATCACCACGTGGCCGACATCCGCGATCGTGCCGGTGCGCCGGTCGGGGCCGGTCGCCAGGGCCTTGGCGATAGCCGCCGGGAAACCCTGCGCGATCAGCGAGGCGGCGACGGTGGCGCCTGCGGCATGAAGGAAATGGCGACGATCGCGGGAAAACATCCGGCATCAGTCCCTAGCTAGCGATTCGATGAGTGCCGCATGCAAGGCGGGCGTGGCCGCGGCGACGACGCGACCGCCGCTGTCGAGGCCAAGCGCGCGGCCTTCCCAGTCGGTCATGACGCCACCGGCGGCTTCGACCACCGGCGCGATGGCGAGGTAGTCGTACGGCATGAGGTTGGCCTCGACCACCGCATCGATATGACCGGCCGCCAACATGCCATAGCCGTAGCAGTCGCCGCCGAACCGGCGCGCATACGCGTCACGGCTCGTGCGGTCGAAACGGGACCATTCGTCAGGGCTGAACATGTCCGGCGTGGTCGTGTAAAGCGTGGCGGCCGCGAGCGTCTCGCATGCACGGGTACGGCAGGGCAGCCCGTTCATCGTCGTTCCCACGCTCGTGTGCCCGATCCAGCGCTCGTCCAGCACGGGCATGTCCAGCACGCCCAGTACCGGCTTGCCGTGACGGAGCAAGGCCAGCAAGGTGCCCCAGAGCGGCCAGCCTGAAATGAAGCTGCGCGTGCCGTCGATGGGATCGATCGACCAGACGTACTCCGCGTCCATGCGCGTCGCGCCGTACTCCTCGCCGAGCAGGCCGTGCGAGGGCCACGCCAGTTCGATGCGTTCGCGCAACATCGATTCCACCCCCCGGTCCACGGCTGTCACGGGGCTCATGTCACCCTTGAGCGTCACGTCCACCGGGCGGCGGAATCGCGGCAGGGACAACGCACGCGCGTTATCGGCGATACCCGTGGCGAATGCCTCGAACTCCTTCCGCTCATCGGCGGACAACGATTCCATCAACGACACTCCTGGCTGGAAAGAACGTGCGCCGTTAGCGACCGCACGTTTCGGGATGATGACAAAAACGAAAATTCTCTGGTGGACGCAGTAGCCACAGGTTTGCAAATATACCCAAAATGCCACACGGTTGGTGCATCATGGACCTTCCGCGGGGCAGCTTCGACGAACCGCGTCACAGGGTGAAAGCCGGCCATGCGTCCATACCGCCACATCGGAAGCGTCATCGCGCTGCTCGCCGCCTGTGGCGTGGCCCGTGCCGGCACGGTCACCGTGTACTCCGCGCTGGAGAGCGACGAGATCGCCACCTACCTCGGCGCCGCGAAGAAGGCGCTGCCCGGCCTCGATATCCGGGTCCTGCGCCTGTCCAGTGGCGACCTCGCCGCGCGCCTGCTCGCCGAATCGGCCGAACCACGCAACGACGCGATCTGGGGCATGGCGGTCACCGACATGCTCGAACCGAGCATCGCCATGCTGCTCGCGCCGGTGCACGGGCCGAACATCGATCGCATCCCAGCGGCGTTCCGCGCCACCGACGGGCTCTGGTTCGCGCCCACGGGATACCTCGCCGCCCTGTGCGTCAACCGCGAAGCCCTGGCCGAACGTCACCTGCCGATGCCACGCAGCTGGCGCGATCTCGCCTCGCCGGCATACAAGGGCCAGGTGGCGATGCCCGATCCGTCGTCGTCCGGCACGGGGTACATGCTGGTGTCTTCGCTATCGGACGCCGGTCGCGACCCCGAAGGCATGAACCTGCTGCGCGATATCTCGCGCAACGTCGGCCAGGTGACCTTGTCCGGTTCGGCACCGTGCAAGCTCGCGCGCATCGGCGAATTTCCCATCGGCATCTCGTTCGCCTTCTCGGCCATGCAATCCATCCGCCAGGGCTATCCGGTGACGATGGTGATACCGGAAGGGCGCAAAGGCTACGAACTGGAGGCATCCGCGCTGATGAAGGGCTCTCCGCACGCGGATGACGCGAAGCGCTTCCTCGACTGGACCGCGTCGCCCGAAGCGGCGGCGCTGTACCGCGGCTACAAGGAGATCGTCGCCGCTCCCGGCAGCGTGCCGAGCGCGGAACAACAACGGCAGGGCTTGCCCGCCGACCTGGTCGCGACGCTGCCCGCGCGCGACTTCGCCACCGCGGCGCGCGAACGCGCGGCGCTCATCGCCAGATACAAGCGGCTGACGCGCTAGCGCGCGGCCGGGGGGAGTTGGGGAATGCATTTGCGGATCGACGACATCACGAAGGCATGGGCGGGGCATACCGTGCTCGATGGCGTTTCCTTCGACGCCGGGGAGAGCGAGTTCGTCTGCCTGCTCGGGCCTAGCGGCTGCGGCAAGACCACCCTGCTGCGCATCGTCGCGGGATTGACCGCGGCGGACGCGGGACGCGTGATCCTCGGCGGTCGCGACATCAGCGAGCTGCCCGCACGCGAGCGGCGCATGGGCCTGGTCTTCCAGGCCTACTCCCTGTTCCCCGACATGACCGCCGCGGCCAATGTCGGCTATCCCATGCGCCTGCGCCGCGACGCCCCGGCGAAGATCGCCGCGCGCTGCAGCGAATTGCTGGAACGGGTCGGGCTGGGCGGGCTCGGCGCGCGTTTCCCCGACGAACTCTCCGGCGGCCAGCAGCAGCGCGTGGCCCTGGCCCGCGCCCTCGCCACCGAGCCGGCCATGCTCCTGCTCGACGAACCGCTCTCCGCCCTCGATCCCGCCATACGCGGGCAGTTGCGCAGCGAGATCCGCCTGCTCCAGCGTGCCCTCGGCATCCCGACCATCATGGTGACGCACGACCAGGAAGAAGCGCTGGCGATGGCGGACACGATCGTCTGCATGAATCGCGGCAGGATCGAACAGACCGGCAGCCCCCGCGACCTCTACGAGCGGCCGCGTTCCCGTTTCGTCGCCGAATTCATAGGCCGCGCCAACCTGCTGCCGACGGCGTTCGTACGCGAGGCGATGCCAGGGTTCCTGGAACGGCGGCCGCCCGGCGACGAGGCCACATACGAGTTGTGCCTGCGTCCCGAGGACATCGTGATCGAAAGCGACCCGCGCGGCGAGGCCGTGATCGAGGACACCGTCTTCCTCGGCAACCTCGCGCGCATCACCCTCGCCTGGCGCGGCCGGAAGCTGCTGGTGGAACAGCCCGGGCGCAGCGCGTTGGGGCGCGGCGAGCCGGTTTCCGTGGATGCGTTGCGCGGCGCGTGGGTGTGCGCGTGAACCGTAGTCACGCCATGAGCATCGTCCTGCTGGCGGTTCCGCTGCTATGCCTGCTCGTGTTTTTCCTGCATCCACTGGCGACCGTGCTCGTGCGCAGCGTCACCGACGCAAACGGTGCATGGACGCTCGCGAACTATGGCCGCCTGTTCGACGATCCCGGGCTTCCGCGAGCCGCGCTACGCAGCCTGGCCATCGGCGTCGCCACCACGCTATGCACCGTTTCGCTGGGCCTGTGCCTGGCGATGGCCTTGCATCGGTCCCGCCTGCCCGGGAAAGCCCTGATTCGCGCCGCCCTGCTGCTGCCGATGCTCGCGCCCTCGCTCGTGCTCGCGCTCGGCCTCGTCTGCCTGCTCGGACGCAACGGGCTCGTGCATCGCCTCACCGGCCTGCCCACCGATATCTACGGGTTTTGGGGTTTGCTCATCGCGAACACGCTCTACGGGCTGCCGCAGGTGGTGATCATCGTGTCCGCCGCGCTGGGCCGCACCCCGGCACGCCACTATGACGCCGCCGAATCCATGGGCGCCACCCCATGGCGACAATTCCTCGACGTGACCATCCCCCGGCTGCGTTTCGCCCTGCTCGCGGCGGCCTTCCTGGTCTTCACCGAAACGCTCACCGACTTCGGCAGCGCCGTGGTCGTCGGCGGCAGCTACCGCGTGTTGGCGGTGGAGATCTATGGCGAAGTGGTCGGACAGCTGGATTTCGCCATGGGCGCGACGCTGGGCGTGGTGCTGCTGGCACCCGCCCTGCTCTCGGTGTGGCTGGCCCGGTTGGCGAAACGCCGGCAGGACACGGGCGACGCGAGCCCGGGCCGCACGCTGGTTCCCGCGCGGCACCCATGGCGCGACGCCGCGCTGGGCGGCATCTCGCTGCTGACCCTGCTGCCGCTCGTCGGCGTGGTCGCCACCGTCGCCTATGTCAGCGTGGTGAAGCTGTGGCCCTACGACCGCACGCTCACGCTCGCCAACTACATGGGTGGCATGCCGGATGGCTACGGCCCCGTGGCCACGTCGATCACCATGTCGTTGCTTGCCGCGTGCGCCGGCGTGCCGCTGGTGTTCGCCCTGTCCGCCGGACTGCGCCGTGCACCGCCATTCATCGCGAAGCCCGTGCAGTTCATCGCTTCCCTGCCTGCCGCCGTGCCAGGCCTCGTGTTGGGCCTGGGCTACGTGCTGGCCTTCAACCACGGACCACTTTCCAGCTGGCTTTACGGAAGCGTGGCGATCGTGGCCGCGTGCAGCCTCTTCCATTACCACGCGCAAGCCTTCCTCACGATGCAGACCGGCATGCGCCAGGTGCCGGAAGCGTTGGACGACGCCGTGGCGGTATCCGGCGGCACGACCTTCCACGGCTTGCGCGACGCCGTATGGCCGTTCGCCGCACCGGCGGCGATATCCACCTTCTTCTACCTGTTCATGCGCTCCATGGTGACGTTGTCGGGCGTGATTTTCCTGGTCACTCCCGAACTCGGGCTCGCCTCGGTCACGGTGATGCGCCTGGACGAAAACGGGTTCCTCGCGCAAGCCGCCGCGTATGCGATGTGCGTCGTGCTTGCCAGCGCACTCGCACTCGGCGCCATGCGCCTCCTCCTCCACGTACTCAAGGACCGACGCCATGTGGCATGAAGAACGGCATTCCCGCATTCGCGACCTGCTGCGCACCAGCGGCCAGGTGTCCGTCGAACGGATCGTCACCGAACTGGGCGTGTCGCGCGAGACGATCCGCCGCGACCTCGTCGAACTGGCCGAGCGCGGCGAGATCCGGCGCGTGCACGGCGGCGCGGTGCTCACCGGCGACGAGCCGCCGATCGACGTGCGCCACGCCACGCGGGTGCGCGAGAAACGCGCCATTGCCAAGAAGGTGGCCAGCCTCGTCGAAAGTGGCCAGACCATCTTCATGGACGCGGGCAGCACGATGAACCTCGTGGCCGAAGCGCTCGCCACGCGCAGCGGGCTCACCATCGTCACCAACGCGGTGGACGTGGCCTCGCGCTTCGCCGCGCGGGCCGGCAACGACGTGCATCTCCTCGGCGGCCGCTTCAATGCGCAGACCGGTTGCACCCAGGGTGCAGCGACCGTCGCCGAAATCGCCCGGTATCAACCTCACCTCACCATCCTTTCGCCGGTCGGTATCGACGCCAAGGCCGGCGCCAGCAGCTTCGAGATGGAAGAAGCCGAGATCGCACGGGCGATGTGTGCCAACGCACGCCGCATCGTCATCGCGGCCGACCATTCCAAGATGGGCGTACGCAGCCGCGTCGCCTGGTGTCCCGCCGACCGCATCGACGTGCTGGTCACCGACCGTCGCTCGGAAAAGTCCCGCGCGATCGCCGCCATTCGTAAGGCCGTAGGCGAGATCGCCTACGCCTGAAACAACACCGCGCCAGGAAGGCCGCCTTCCGTCTTTCGTTTAAATCGATTGAAACCACTCTGTCACATACACCCCCTTCCCGGAGCATCCCATGAGTCCCCGCCCCACCCTCCGACGTACCCTCTTATGCGCCGCGGTCGCGGCATCCCTGTCCGGTGTCGCCTTCGGCCAGGCCACCACCGGCCGCATCGCCGGACAGGCGCCGATCGCCGCTGGTGAAACCGTCCTCATCGAAGGCAGCAACGGCATCACCCGCGAGGTGTCCGTCGACGCGCGCGGCCGTTATGTGGCCGAATCGCTGCCCCTGGCCACCTACAAGGTTTCGCTGAAGGCCAACGGCAACATCGTCGACACGCGCGACAACATCACCCTGCGCGTGGGCGCCGCCACCGACGTCTCGTTCGAAGCGGCTTCGGGCACGGCCCAGCAGCTCGAAGGCGTGACCGTTTCGGCCACCAACCTGCCGAAGATCGACGTCGCCACCGTCGCTTCCAGCACGGTGATCACCGCCGCCGACATGGCCCGCCTGCCGCTGCAGCGCTCGGCCGAGGCCGTGGCCCTGCTCGCACCGGGTGCCTCGCCGGGCTATACCGGATTCAAGAACGCCTTCGGTGGCAGCCTGGTCAGCTTCGCCGGTTCGGCCGTCTCGGAGAACGCGTATTACATCAACGGCATGAACACGACCGATCCGCTCAGTGGCTTCGGCGGCGTCACCCTGCCCTACGGTGCCGTGGACCAGCAGGAGGTGCTCAGCGGCGGTTACTCCGCGATGTACGGCCGTTCGGACGGTGGCGTCATCAGCCAGGTCGGCAAGCGCGGCACCAACGAATGGCACTTCGGGGCCCAGGTGCTCTGGGAGCCGGACTTCGCCCGCGCGAGTGCGCGCAACATCACCTATGGCCATGACAACCCGGCGCCTCCGGGCACGATCAACCAGCGCAACGACGACAACCACGAGTGGAGCACCACGGTCAGTGCCTACGCCGGTGGTCCGTTGATCAAGGACAAGCTGTATGCGTTCGCCGCCGTGGAGATGGAACGCAGCAAGGGCAACAGCATCGGCGACGTGAACCACGCATACGACACGAAGTACACGTACAAGGACCCGAAGTGGTACGGCAAGCTCGACTGGAACATCAATGACAGCAACATCCTCGAGCTGACCGGCGTCAACCAGACCCATCGATCCAACGGCAACAAGTACACCTACGATTACGACACGAACACCGTCGGCGATTTCGCCAGCACGGATTCGACATACAAGACCAAGGCCATGGTCTATGTCGCCAAGTTCACCAGCTACATCACCGACGACCTGACCCTCACCGCGCTGTACGGCAAGTCGAAGCTCACCTATTACAACGAGCCACCGGCCACGGGCGTCACCGGCCCGTTCATCGGCAACGTCAGCCAGCAGAACCCGGCGCTCAACGGCGGCACGCCGATCACCAATGGGCAGACGCTGGACACGATCGACAATCCGGACCACGAATCCACCAACCGCAACCTTCGCGTCGACCTCAACTACAAGATCGGCGACCACTCGATCACCGCCGGCATCGACAACCAGGATTCGCGCGACATCGACGACGGCACGACGATCGGTGGCGAAGGTTACGAGCTGTGGTACGCCAAGGGCGACAAGAACCTCAACATCAGCGACAGCCCCTTCGTCGACAAGCCGGGCAATTACCCGGGCGGCGAAACCGGCTACTACGGCTATTACCGCCACTACAACACGCTCGCCTCCGTGCGCGTGAAGCAGCGTGCCCAGTACATCATGGACGACTGGCAGGTCACCGACCGCCTGCTGCTTTCGCTGGGCCTGCGCAACGACCAGTTCACCAACTACAACCCCGCCGGCCAGCCCTACCTGAAGCTGACCAAGCCGCAGTGGGCGCCGCGCCTGGGCTTCAGCTGGGACGTGAACGGCGATTCCAGCATGAAGATCTACGGCAACGCCGGCCGCTACTTCCTGGCCATGCCGGCATCCGTGGCGCTGCGCACCTCGGCCGGTTCGCTGGCCACCAACCAGTACTTCACCTATACGGGCATCGACACGAGCGGCATGCCGACCGGCGTGACCTTCATCCAGTCGGCCACCGGTGGCGCCGTGTCTCCCAATGGCGAGTACGGCCAGCCGCCCGATCCCAAGACCGTCAGCGCCAAGAACATCAAGTCGGAGTACCAGGACGAGTTCATCCTCGGCATGGACAAGCAACTGAATGCCGATTGGATCGCGGGCGCGAAGGCCACGGTACGCAAGCTTCGCAACGCGCTGGACGACGTCTGCGACAACGGCGCGATCACCCGCGCGGCCATCGCCCAGGGCGCGGATATCGATGCGGTGACGGTCGGCAGCTGCTATCTGTCGAACCCGGGGCGTGCGAACGTCTACCAGCTGGCCAACAACACCGGTGGCTACACCAATGTCACGGTGACCAACGCGGACTTCGGTTTCAGCCATCTCAAGCGCAACTACTACGGCCTGGACCTGTACCTGTCGCATCCGTTCGATGGCACGTGGTCGGGCAAGATCGACTACCTGTACTCGCGCAGCTACGGCAACACGGAAGGCCAGGTGCGTTCGGACGTCGGACAGGGTTCCGTCGCGGCATCGCGCGACTGGGATTACGCCACGCTGATGAACTACGCCAACGGCTACCTGGCCAACGACCGCAAGCACCAGTTGAAGCTCTACGGTTCCTACCAGATCGCCCCGGAGTGGCTGGTCTCGGCCAACCTGCTCATCCAGTCCGGCTTGCCGAAGTCGTGCCTGGGCCGCTACGGTGAGGCCGAGGGCGATCCGTCCGGCTACGGCAGCTATTACCACTTCTGCTTCGGCGAACCCTCGGCCTATGGCGCGAAGGGCCGCGAGCCGTGGGAAGAGCTGGTCGACGTCAACCTCGAATACCGTCCGTTGTGGGCCGACCGCAAGCTCGCCTTCACCGCATCGGTGTTCAACGTGCTGAACCAGCAGCGGTCGCAGCGGACCAACCCTGTCTCGGGAAGCAAGAACTCGGTGAACGACGGCTACCAGCAGGTCATCAGCTACACCCAGCCGCGTTACGCCCGCTTCGGTGTCACTTACGACTTCTAACGGGAAGCCCATGCATCCACTACTGCGACTGGGTATCGTCGCGCTTGCCGCCGGAGTCCTCGCGACTCCGGCGGTCGGCGGCGAAAAGACCTACAAAGACCTGCCGACGGAGACGCCGGCCAAATTCACGCCGACGAATCCCGGCTTCGATTACGTGCGCCGCACGGTCGAGATCCCGATGCGCGACGGCGTCAAGCTGCATACCGTGATCCTCGTTCCCAAGGGCGCGACGCACGCGGGCATCCTGCTCACGCGCACACCCTATGGTGCCGACGGCATGGGACATCGCAGCGACAGCCCGCACCTGGGCCCCGCCCTGCGCGGCTACGACAACCCGGCCGACATCATCGTCCAGGACGGCTATATCCGCGTGATCCAGGATATCCGCGGCAAGAACGGGTCCGAAGGCGATTTCGTCATGAACCGGCCGCCGATCGGACGCGGCAACCCCACGCCGGTCGACGAATCCTCCGACATCTACGACACGGTCGACTGGCTGGTGAAGCACGTGCCGGAATCGAACGGCAAGGTCGGCATCATCGGGATCTCCTACGACGGCTTCGAGGCGATGGTCGCCACGATCCGTCCGCATCCCGCCCTCAAGGTGGCCGTGCCGATCAACCCGATGATCGACGGCTGGATGGGCGACGACTGGTTTCATCGTGGCGCGTTCCGCCAGCAGATGATTCCCTACATCTATGGCATGGTGAACTCGCGCGGCAGCGACATCGGCTGGACCACGGGCTACCGTGACGATTACGACCTGTACCTGCGCGGCGGCTCCGCCGGCGATATCGGCCGCGCCTACGGCATGGAGGCACTCGGCTTCTGGCAGAAACTGCTCGCCCACCCCGCCTACGACAGCTTCTGGTCCGAACAGGCCATCGACAAGGTCGCGGCGAAGGAACCGATGACCGTGCCGACCATGCTCGTGCACAGCCTGTGGGACCAGGAAGACAACTACGGCGACATGGCGGTATACCGCGCGCTCGCCCCACGCGATCCCGGGCACACGAAGTTGTGGCTCGTGCTGGGTCCGTGGCGTCACGCCAAGACCTGGGAAAAGGGCGACACCATCGGCGCGATCGACCTGGGCAGCGATACGGGCACCACCTTTCGCCAGAAGATCCTCCGTCCCTTCCTCGCCCAATACCTGAAGGACGATGCGCCGAAGGCGGACATCGCGCCGGTCAATGCCTTCGTCACCGGCGAGAACACCTGGCGACAGCTCGATACCTGGCCTTCGGCCTGCCGCACCGGCTGCGCGCCCGCCATGCAGCGCTGGTTCGTCGAAGCCGACGGTGGCCTCGCCACGACGGCACCCGCGAAGGGCGAGGACGAATACGTTTCCGATCCGGCGAAGCCGGTGCCCTACCGCGTGCGTCCGATCCAGTCGTGGTCGCACGGCGTGGCGGATCGCGAGGATTCCTGGCCGGAATGGCTCGTGGACGACCAGCGCCAGTTCGCTACGCGTACCGACGTGCTCACCTACGTATCGCCCGTGCTCGACAAGCCCATGGGTGTATCCGGAGAGCCGCTGGTGCACTTGCTTGCGTCCACCAGCGGCACGGACAGCGATTGGGTGGTGAAACTGATCGACGTCTATCCCGATGAGGTCGAGGAGAAACCGTCGATGGGCGGTTACCAGCTACCGGTCGCCATGGAGATCTTCCGTGGCCGCTATCGCGAGGGCTACGACAAGCCCATGGCGCTGACACCGGACAAGCCCCTCGAATACCGCTTCCCGTTGCCGACGGTGAACCACGTGTTCCAGCCCGGGCACCGGGTGATGGTGCAGGTCCAGTCGAGCTGGTTTCCGTTGTACGACCGCAACCCGCAGACCTTCGTCCCGAACATCTTCAACGCGAAGCCGGGCGATTACCGCAAGGCGACGCAGAAGATCGTTCGCGACGGGGAGAACGGCACCTACCTGGAGTTGCCGGTCGTCCCCGCGAACCCGTAACCATCAGTGCCACGAGCGGCGGCCCGGACGTAGCGTCCAGGCCGCCGCCTCCGTTACGTGCCGGGGTCCGGACCGCGCAATCGCGATGTCGGAACACCGCGATATCCCCAGTCTTCCATCGCGACCTCGTCGATCACGACGTGGGTCAGCTCAGGCGACTTGCCCAGCACGCGCTCGAGTGTTTCGGTGATCTCCGCGATCACCTGGGCCTTCTGCGCGGGCGTGTTGCCTTCACGAGTGATGCGAACGTTGACGTAGGGCATGACGGCTTACCAGCGGCCGGCGCTCGAACCGCCATCGACCGGCAGCACGACGCCATTGGTGAACTTGCTGGTCACGAGGTAGACGACCGCTTCGGCGATGTCCTCGGGGCGGCCCAGCCGGCCCATCGGATTCAGGCCGCTCAGGAAGCCATGGGTCTCCGGTGCGTGCATCGGGGTCTCGATGATGCCGGGGGCGACCGCGCTCACCTTGACGTTATGCGGCGACAGTTCGATCGCCAGGCCACGCGTGACGTCGTTGAGGCCGCCCTTGATCAGCACGGGCAACGCCGAGGGCACGTTACGGTCCGGCTGCAAGCCCAGGCTCGCCGTGATGTTGACGATGTGTCCGCTCTTGCGTGCGGACATGTGGCGCGCCGCGACCTGGGACGGGTAGATGAAACCGCGCAGGTTGGTGTCGATTAGCGTGTCGATCTCGTCGATCGTGTATTCGGCGAAGGGCTTGGCGATGAAGATGCCGGCATTGTTGACCAGCACGTCGACCTGGCCGAAGGCTTCGATGGCGTGGTCGAACAGGCGCTCGGCGGTCTCACGCAGGGCGATGTCGCCGGCGACGGCGAGGAAGCGGTCGGGATGGCCAAGCGAGGCGGCGGCCTCGTCCAGGCGAGCCTGGCTGCGGCCGTTGCCGACCACGTTGTAGCCGAGGTCGAGGAAGGCTTTGGCGATGGCGAAACCGAGGCCGCTGGAGGCGCCGGTGACGATGACGGTTTGACGGGTGCTCATGATGGTTGCTCCGAACATGATCAGGGTTCCGGAACAGGCGTTCCGGGCTGACCGACAATCTATTGCCACGCCCGGTGCGCATAAATAAGATCGGAAGCAATTGAATAGTTACATGGTGTAATCGATGCACAGGCAATTCGACGACCTGATGCTCGGCAGCGTCGAGCTGTTTTGCCTTGCCGGTGAACTGGGTGGCTTCACCGCCGCGGCCACGGCGGCAGGCGTGACGCCCGCGGCGGTCAGCCGTTCGGTCGCCCGGCTGGAGGCACGCCTCGGCGTTCGCCTGTTCGTCCGCAGCACCCGGCAGATACGGCTCACCGACGCGGGCCGCATCTACATGGAACAGTGCCGGCAGGCGCTGGCCCAGTTCGCCGACGCGGAGCGGCTCGCCAGTGGGCAGCAAGCGCAGCTATCCGGACGGCTGCGCATCAGCGTGCCGACCACGTATGCGCACTATCGCCTGCTGCCGATGCTGCCCGACTTCCATCGCGAGCATCCGGACGTGCGCTTCGACCTGCACATCAGCAATCGCAACGTCGGTTTTTCCGACGAGGCCTTCGATCTCGCGATCCGCGTGCGGCCGCAAGCGGATTCCACGCTGATCCTGCGTCACCTGGAAGATGCGCCCCTGGTGCTGGTCGCCACGCCCGCTTATATGGAAACGCATCGCGTGCCACGCTCGCTGGCCGATCTGGCCGCCCATGAATGCATCCAGTTCGACCTGCCGAGCAGCGGCCGGCGTATCCCCTGGTTGTTCCGGGAAGATGGCGAAGACGTGGAGTTCGAGACGGAAAGCGCGTTCACGGTATCGGAGGACGTGCTCGGCGGCGTGACCCTGGCCCGCGCGGGTGCGGGACTGTTTCAGACCTATCGCTTCATCGTGGAAAAGGATCTCGCCGATGGCTCCCTGGTCGAGGTGTTGCCCGAGCTGGCGGGACGTTCCCGCCCCTACAACCTGCTCTATCCGCACAGCCGGTTCGTACCGCCACGCGTGCGCGCGTTCATCGATTTCCTGACGGCCCGGGTGGCGGTAGAGCGGTAACGGGCATCGCGGACAGGGTCCGCTCCCACCTATACTCCTGCGCATGAAGCCCAATGTCCTGCTGCAGTACATCCTCCCGCACCGCTTTCTCTCGCGCATCGTCTACCAGGCGACCCGGTGGGAGTGGGCTCCATGGAAGAATTTTCTCATTCGGGAGATCGTGCAGCGCTATGCCGTCGACATGAGCCAGGCCGCCCAACCGGACCCGTTCGCGTACCAGCACTTCAATGCGTTCTTCACCCGCAAGCTCAAGGCCGGCGCACGCGAGGCCGATCCGGACCCGCAGGCGATCCTGTCACCGGCTGACGGACGGATCAGCCAGTCCGGACGTATCCGTGACGGCCGTATCTTCCAGGCGAAGGGCCAGGAATACAGCGCGGCGGAACTGCTGGGCGACGAGACCGCGGCGGCGCCGTTCCGCAACGGCAGCTTCGTCACCATCTACCTGTCACCGCGCGACTACCACCGCGTGCACATGCCACTCGCGGGCAAGCTCACCGGTACCACGCATGTCCCCGGCCGCATCTTCAGCGTGGCCCCGTTCGCGGTCGAAGCCATTCCGCGGCTGTTCGCGCGTAACGAGCGCCTCGTCTGCCATTTCCAGGGCGAACACGGCCCCTTCGTATCGGTCATGGTCGGGGCGATCCTGGTCTCCAGCGTGGCCACCGTATGGGACGGCATGGCCATCCCGCCGTATGCCTCGGACATCATCCGCAACGATTGCCGCGGCCGCGACGTGACGCTGGAACGCTTCGCCGAGATGGCTCGCTTCAACATGGGCTCGACCGTCATCCTCCTGTTGCCCGAGGGTTACACCCTGGACGAACTCAAGCCACAACAACAGGTTATCGTCGGGCAACGGATTGGGGCCTGGACCGGCACCCGCGTGGAGCAATGACCGAACGCGTCACAATGTGACGAAAACGTCTTACATTTGACGCATCGGCAGCGTATTCTCGGCGGACCGTCGACCTTCGGGGAAAGGACACGGGACCGCAAGAAGCATCCGTACTAGGGGAAGTAGTCCATGCGTCTGGTCACCCATCTCATCGCCGTCAATCGCGAAATCCGCCTTCGCCGGCAACTTGCCGATATCGAACGTGTCGTCCTGGCCCTGCCGGTGCGAGCCCACGCGGACCTGCAGCAGCTGGTCCGGCGCGAGATGGAACAGGCCGCGGCCTGCGACTTTCCCCACCTCTACGGCACCCCGCCTGAAGAGCGCTACAGCACCTACGGCCATGGGCCGGATATCGGCCTCGGCAAGGCGCGTTCGGAGAACCCGCTGATCGCCACGCGTGGCGTCGCGCTGTGGATCGCCTCGGTCTACCACGAGACCCTGGATTCGCGGCGCCCCAACATGGAAGACCTGCACCGGCAGATCCTGCGCCTGATGCGCCAGATCAAGGAATTGTCGGCATCCGAGCGGCGCGGCACGGCCACGGCGTGGGCCAGCGAGCCGCACGCCGTCGCATAAGCGTTCGTCTCAGCGGCAAACGGGTACGCGGATCGCCTGCCCCACCTTCAACTGGTGTCCCTTCAAGCCATTCATGCGCGCGATGTCTTCGACATCGGCGCAACTGCTCTTGCGCGCGATGCTGACCAGGGTGTCGCCCCGGCGCACGGTGTAGTTCCTGGACGCGGCGGACGAGGGTTTCGACGAGGGTGCGGACGGTCCATTGGCCAACGCGGCCGAGGTGGCGGCAGGCGGCGGTGGCGCGACGATCTTCACGGCGTTGTGCAGGTCGCTGGCGAGGATCGGCCATGGGCCGTCGGTGCAGGTGGCGGCATAGGCCCTCTCCAACTGCTTGGGAACCTCCAGGCGCGCGCCCGCCGGCTGGCTGACCTGCGGATCGAGTCGCGGGTTGAGGTTGCGCAAGGTGCGGAACCAGCCTTCCGGCATGCCCTGGGCGGAGCCGAGGCATACGGTGAGTTCACTGATCGACGCGGGGCGCTTCAGCACGATCTGGCCCGGTTCTCCATCGACCTTGGGCCAGGTCAGGTGATAGCTGTCCGGATGCAGGAACAGCCATGCCGCCGCGAGCACCATCGGCACGTAGTCGCGCGTCTCCGCCGACATCTGGCCGTAGATCTGCGGGTCGTAGAAGCTGGCCCCGGGACTCGTCGCCGCGACCCGGCGCATGCGGCCCTCGCCACCGTTGTACGCGGCGAGGGTGAGTTCGAGGTTGTTGTTGAAGGCGCGGAGCTGTTCGTCGATGTACTCCGCGTTGGCCTGCGCGGCCATCGTCGGGTCGAAGCGCTGGTCGAAGCCGTCGGTGTTGGACAGGCCGAAGCGCAAGCCGGTGGCGTACATGAACTGCAACGGGCCGGAAGCGCCCGAGCGCGACACGGCGTGCACCTTGCCGCCGGACTCCTTCGCCATGATGCCGAACAGCAAGGCCTCGGGCAGGTCGGCCTTCTTGTACGCCGGCCACATCTTGTAGCGCATCATCTGGTAATTGACGTAGGCGTCCATCAGGTTCGGACGCAACTGGGTCAGCCACATTTCCAGGGCCGCCTTCACCGGTCCGTTCATGACCATGAGGTCGGAGAACTGCTGGCCCTTGAGCATGGTGACGGCGCGTTGCGCCTGCGGCAGCGCACCGACGGCGACCGAACTGGCCGCGTCGCCGGGCTGCTCGCCCACCTCCGCTCCCTGCTCGGTATCGTCGGCGTCCTCGCCCTCGATGAAACTGCCATCCTTCAAGCGCAGCAGGCGGTCGAACACCGCCGCGAAACGTTGCTGGTCGCACCCCGCCGTGAGGGCGCAGCGGGCCGAAGCATCCTTGAGCTGGTCGAGGGATTGCTTGCGGGTCTGCGCCGCCTGGGGGGTATCGCCACGCCGTGCCTGGTCGATCGAGGCCTCGTAGCCCTTGCTCGCCTGGTTCATCCGGTCGTACAAGGCATTCACCTCGGGGGTGGCCTTGCCGGAGCGGGGGGCGCCGCTCGACGCGCAGCCGGCGAGAATGGCCAGGGGCAGGATCAGGAGCGAACGCGGGACGCGGACAGACATGCACTTACTCGGGGGTCGGACAATGCCGGCCACGTTACTGCCGGGGCCTCCGGGACTCAAGCGGCAGGCGGGACTTTTCTCCGCAACGGCGCATCGTTGCGTACACTTGTTCAGGACATTCTTAAGGACGAAGCCATGCCCACGATCCTGATCGGCCGGAACGACGAAACGGCCGTCGAACTCGACTCCCGCTACGGCAACCGCCACGGCATGATCGCCGGCGCCACCGGCACCGGAAAGTCGGTGAGCCTGATGCTGCTGGCCGAGGGCTTCTCGAAGCTGGGCGTGCCCTGCTTCCTCGCCGACGCCAAGGGCGACCTGGCCGGCCTCTCCCAGGCGGCCGGCGCACCCTCCGAGAAGCTGACCGCCCGCCTGACGAAACTCGGCCTCACCGACTGGAAGCCGCAGGCCAACCCGGTGGTGTTCTGGGACATCTACGGCAAGTCGGGCCATCCCGTGCGCGCCACGGTGTCGGAGATGGGGCCCACCCTGCTCTCGCGCATCCTGGAACTCAACGACACGCAGGAAGGCGTGATGGAAGTGGTCTTCCGCGTCGCCGACGACGAAGGCCTGCTGTTGCTCGACCTGGCCGACCTGCGCGCCATGCTCGGCTTCGCCTCGGAACACGCCAAGGACATCTCCGCGCGCTACGGCCTGATCAGCGCGCAAAGCGTCGCCGCGATCCAGCGGGCGCTGCTGAAGCTGGAACAAGACGGTGCCGACTCCTTCTTCGGCGAACCGGCGCTGGAGCTGGCCGACCTGATGCGCCAGGACATGAGCGGGCGCGGCGTGATCAGCGTACTCGCCGCCGACACGCTCATCCTGAAACCACGGCTGTACTCCACCTTCCTGCTGTGGCTGCTGTCGGAACTGTTCGAACAGTTGCCCGAGGTGGGCGACCTCGACGTGCCCAAGATGGTGTTCTTCTTCGACGAAGCGCACCTGCTCTTCGACGACGCACCGGCGGCCCTGCGGCAGCGCGTGGAGCAAGTGGTCCGGTTGATCCGTTCCAAGGGCGTGGGCGTGTACTTCTGTTCGCAGAATCCGGACGATGTGCCCGGCGAGATCCTCGGCCAGTTGGGCAATCGCGTGCAGCACGCGCTGCGCGCCTTCACGCCGCGCGACCAGAAGGCGGTGAAGGCCGCCGCCGAAACGTTCGCGCGCAACCCCAAGATCGACGTGGTGGAAACGATCGGCACGCTGGGCACCGGCGAGGCCCTGGCATCCACGCTCGGTGACGGCGGCGTGCCCTCGCCCGTGCAGAAAGTGCTGGTGTCGACACCCGTGTGCCGGATCGGGGCGATCACGCCGGAGGAACGAACCGCGGTCCGCTCGTGCTCCCCCGTGGGCGGCAAGTACGACACCCTGGTGAACCGCGAATCGGCACAGGAACGCCTCGCCGCCCGCGCCAGCGAAAAGAGCGCGGACGACGCGCCGCCGGTGAAGCCGGCCGGCAAGGACGACGATGGCGACAGCGGCTGGGGTGGCGCCGTGCGCGACGCCGTCTTCGGCACCAAGCGGCGCCAGGGCATGATCGAGACCATGGCCAAGTCGATGGTGCGCACGGCGGGCTCGCGCGCCGGCCAGCAGATCGTGCGCGGCATCCTGGGCAGCATCTTCGGCGGGAAGCGCTAAACGTGCCACGTCACGAACTGGCGGATGCCGGCACGCCGTTCGCCGAGCGCATCCGCATCGGTTGGCGCTACCCGATGAGTGGCGCGGCGCCGCTCACGATCGGTGCCATCACGCTGTTCGAGTCGATCGCGTTCCTGCCGGTGATGGGGCTGAAACTGCTGGTGATCGGCATCGGCTGGATGGCGCTCTACACGTATGCCTTCGAGTGCCTCCGGCACACCGCCGACGGCTACGCCGATCCGCCGGAGATGGCGATCCATACGACAGACAGGACCAGCGTCATGCTGATCCTGATCCAGCTGACAGGCAACGCCATCGCGGTACTCGCGCCGATCTTCCTCGGTGTACCGGGGCTGCTCGTCTCGCTGGTGTTCGCCTTTGTGCTGCCCGTGATCACGATGTCGCTGACCTTCGACGGTGTCGGCGCCGCCTTGAATCCGGCCATCTGGGTCCAGGCGGTCGGGCGCCTCGGCGGCAGCTACCTCCTGCTGTTCGCGATCATGCTGGCCAGCAGCCTGCTCCAGGCCGCCGCTCAATACGCGATGAAGGATCATGGCCCCACGTTCTTCGGCACACTGGGCTACTACCTCGTCGCCAACTACCTCACCGTCTACAATTTCCACCTGATGGGTGCACTGATCCATCATAAGCACGAGGTGCTCGGCTACCAGCCGGAGTCGATGGAGATCGCCGCCGTGGCGGAACCCGACGACGACGGCGCGCTGCTTTCGCATGTGAACCTGATCGCGCGGGACGACGTTCCCGGCGCCACCGACATCCTCACCGAACGCCTGCGCGAGGGCCTGGCTCCACCGGGCCTGCACCTGCGTTATCGCGAACTGCTGCGAGTGCAAGGACGATTGCCGGAACTGCTCGTGCACGGGCAGATATGGATCGCGGCGCTGGTCGTCGGCGGCGAGTCGCGACGAGCGCTCGGCGTGGTGCAGGACTGCCTCGACGTCGATCCGTCCTTTCTTCCCGACGATACCGTCACCTGCGGACCGCTCGCCGACACCGCGGCACACGGCGGCATGTCACGACTCGCCCTGCACCTGGCGGAGGGCTACGTGCGCTGCTGGCCGCGTGACATGGGCGCGCCGCACTACGGCCTGCTGGCCGTGCGCATGCACGATCGCCTTGGCCAGCCCGCGGAAGCCGCGGCCCTGGCGCGCCGCCTCCTTGCCGATTACCCCGAGCATCCGCTTGCACGCGACATCGAGGCCCTCCTCGCAACGCTCGCATCGACACGGAAAGCGTCGCCATGAGCCGCTGGCGCCCGCCCTCGCCGTCGTCGACGGCGATCATCACGCGCGAAGGCTTCGAGCGCCTGAAGGCCGAACTCGACCACCTTTGGCACACGGTCCGGCCCGAGGTGGTCAAGGCGCTCGCCGCCGCGGCAGCCGAAGGCGATCGTTCGGAGAACGCCGAATACACCTACCGGAAGAAACAGCTCGGCGAGATCGACCGCCGCGCGCGTTACCTCAGCAAGCGCATTCCCGTGCTCAAGGTAGTGGAGGCGGCACCTTCGCAGCGCGACGCCGTTTTCTTCGGCGCAACCATCGAGCTGGAAAGCGTCGACACCGGCGACACCGTGCGCTACCGCATCGTAGGCCCCGACGAAACGGACGCGCGGCGCGGCTGGATCAGCATCGATTCGCCCCTCGCGCGCGCCGTGCTGAAGAAACGCGTGGATGACGAATTCGAAGCGGAGCTGCCGGGTGGCCGCACCCGCTTCGCCGTGATCGCCGTCGACTACGCCTGATCCGCCATCGCCGCGAGTCGCTCCAGCCCATCGGTGAACTGCGCCACGCGGGACGCGAAGGCGTCGACGGCGACGATGTCGACTTCGGCGCCTTCACGAAGCGCGAGTTCGAGACGCTCGCCTTCCTCGGCGACGGCCGAGTAACCGAATACGTTCACGCCACCAAGCACGTGGTGGACCCATCCCGCCACTTCGTCGCGGCCTACCCGATCGAGCACCTCGGGCAACCGCGACAGCGCCTCGCGCGTCGTGTCCACGCCGGCGCGAATGACCCGGGCGATGTTCTCGTCAGAACCGAACGCCTTGCGCATGCGCTCCATGTCGATCATGGGAACGGCCGGTCCCGTTTTCGCGAGCCAGCGTTCCACCGTCGCGTGAAAGGCTTCCAGGCGGATGGGCTTGCGTAGCAGGTCGTCCATGCCGGCCGCGAGGCAGATCTCGCGCTGGTCGGCACGCGCATCGGCCGTCATCGCGACGATCGGCAGGTGGCGTCCCGTTTCCGCCTCGCGCCGACGGACTTCGCGCGCCACCGCGTAGCCGTCCATGTGCGGCATGTGGCAATCGACCAGGAGCAGATCGTAATCGGCGAGTTCGAGGGCGGCGAGCGCGGCCACGCCGTCGTCGACGATGTCGCAACGATAGCCGCGCAAGGCCAGTTGCACGCGCACCAGTTCCTGGTTCACCGGATGGTCCTCGGCCAACAGGATGCGCGCCTTGCCAGGGTCGCCCGGCGATGGGAGCGACGCCGGGGCAGCGGCTTCATCCCTCACGCGAGGCGCATCGGCCACGGCGACTTCCAACGTCACGCTCACGATCGTGCCACGGCCCGGCTCGCTGTCCAGGGCGATATGCCCGCCCATGCGCTCGATCAAGCGCCGGGAAATGCTCAGGCCCAGGCCTGTTCCGCCGAAACGTCGCGTCGTCGACGATTCGCCCTGGCTGAACGGTGCGAAGACATGACGCAGTTTCGCGGCATGGATGCCGATACCGGTATCCGCGACGACGATGCGCAAACGCTGGCGTGAGCCGTGCCGCTCGTCGACATGCACCTCCACGGCGACATCGCCGCTGGCGGTGAATTTGATCGCGTTGCCGAGCAGGTTCAGCAGGACCTGGCGCAGGCGGCCATCGTCCACGATGACCGCCGGGGCCAACGCGGGATCGAAGTGCACGCGCAGCGACAGGCCCTTCGCTTCGGCCTGTGCCGCCAGGATGGCCACGGCGCCTTCGACGATCGCGCGCAGGTCCGACGGTTGCGGATCGAGAGTGAGATGGCCCGCCTCGATCTTCGAGAAATCGAGGACGTCGTCGAGGATGTGCAGCAACGCTTCCGCCGAGTGCTCGATCGTGGAAACCATCTTGCGCTGGCCGTCGTCCAGGCGCGTGCGTTCGAGGACGTCGAGCAGGCCGATCACGCCGTTCATCGGCGTGCGTATCTCATGGCTGATCGTGGCGAGGAAGTCGCTCTTGGCCTGCGTGGCCGCCTCGGCCTCGTCGCGTGCATGGGCCAGCCCGCGCGCCGCCAGTTCCTGCGCGGTGACGTCCACCCAGTAACCGTTCCAGCGCACGCTGCCATCCGCCGCCGCGAGCGGCACGGCATCCGAACTGAGGTAACGGACGCGCCCGCCGACCTGCGCACGCACCGTCACGTGCAAGGGCGTGAGTTCACGCGCGGAACGCTCGAAGGCGTCGCGAAGTTTCTCGCGATCCTCGTCCGCCACGGGCGCGAGCATGGTCGCGTCGCCGGTGAGCAGGTCGCCGGGTTCCATGCCGAGGATGCGTTGCGGATCGCCGCCGACATAGCTCATCGCATAGGCGGCATCGGTGCCGCGCACGGCCTCGTACACCACCGCTGGAACGTGGGCGGTGACTTCGGCGAGCCGCCGTTCGGTCCGCTCACGACGGCGGGTTTCCCGGCGCAGGTTGAGATAGGCGTAGCTGATGGCGACGAGCGAGATCAACAGCACCGCGACGAACGGCAGCACACGCCCCGCGACCTCGCGCCACGTGGGGCCGACGACGTAGTGGGAGGCGAACCACGTGTTGCGGATTTCCTGCTGGCGGTGCGTAGGCAGGTTGACGAGAACGCGGTTGACCAGGGGCAACAAGGGAGCCAGGTCGTGGCGCACGCCCACCGCGATGGCTTCGCTGTCTCCGGTGGGTGCCGCGACCTTCAGCTGGCCGAGGAAGGTCTCGCGGATGTGGTAGTCGACCGACGCGAGGTTGCCGACGAACGCGTCGCCCTCGCCTGCCGCCAGCCGGCGCATGCCTTCGGTCTCGGTATCGACGGGAATGGTCTGCACGTTGGGGATGCGCGCCAGCAGGCGCCGGATCGGCTCGCGGGTGACGTTGCCGAACACACGCTTTCCGGCAAGGTCGTCGCGACCGGCCATCGTCGGCGCGCCTTCGCGCGTCACGATCATGATCGGGAAGTCGAGATAGGGAACGCTGGGCTCCAGATACGGAGAGGTGGCGCTCTGCGGATTGATCGCGGCGACGAGATCCACCTCGCCCCGCTTCACCCTCTCCACCGTGCCCATCCAGTTTTCGCTGGGCACCTGGGTAAGGCGGATACCCAACTCGGCGGCGATCTCGCGCACGTAGTCGAGCGCCAGGCCTTCCGCCTCGCCCTGCCCCGATAGCAGGCTGAAGGGCGCGTAGCTGGGGTCCACGCCCAGGCGCAACGGCGGCAAGGCGTTCAGCCAGGCCTTTTCCTTCTCGCTGAGCGGGATGTCGGTCTGCCGGGGTCGCGGCGCGATATCGCGGCCGACCCAGCGGGCGCGGAGCCGGCCATGGTCGGCGGCGGTCAGCTCGCCGACCGCGTGGTCGATGGCGTGACCAAGCGGCGCGCGATCGGCGGGGACGGCGAATGCCAACGCGCTGATCGGCAGCGCCAGCGGCGCGCCCACGCGAAGCTCGCGCTCGAAACCCAGGCGGGCCACGAATTCGCGGGCCGAGTAAGGGTTGTCGAGGTACGCCGTGACATCGCCCGAACGCACCCGAGCCAACGCGTCGGCCGTCGACGTCGTCTCGACGAGGGTGGTTTCCGGCAGCTCCCGGCGCAGCGCCGCCATGTCGAAGTAGCCCGCGTGCACGGCCAGGCGCTTGCCGCGCAGGTCACCCGGGCGATGGACGATGGGCGCGTCCGCGCGCTCCACCAGCGAAGGCAGGGACTCGAAGTAGGTGGCACCGACGCGGATGCCCGGCATGCCCTGTTCCAGCGGGGTGACCGAGGTGGCGACGTCGATCTCGCCACGGGCCAGGCCCGCGAGCAGGTCGGGCCACGTGGGGTAAACCCGGGTCTGCAGGGTCACGCCGAGGTCGCGGGCGATCTCGCGCAGGTAATCCGGGCCCAGGCCCTCCAGTTCGCCGTCGCGCAGCTCCTCGAAAGGCGGGTAGCCCTCGCGATAGGCGCCGACGGTGAGTACCGGGTGGTGGCGTAGCCAATTCACGTCTTCACGCGAAGGCGAGCCGTCCGGCATGGCCCGGAGAGGGCCGGCCAGGCAGACCAGGAAAAGCAGGATCAGGCGTCGGATCACATCGCAGGCTTCGTCAGGGGAACCATCATGGGCATAATCGGTTCGAAGTTCGCTGTGTGTAATGAAACAAGGAGAACACAAGGCATGCCACTGAAGGTCATTCTGGCAGACGATCACCCCCTGGTTCTCGTCGGCGGCGCCCTTGCGCTGCGGAACGCGCACATCGACGTCGTGGGCGAGGCCAAGGCCGCGGACGAGTTGCTGGCCATGCTCGGCGAGCGTCCTTGCGACGTCGTTATTACGGATTTTCTCATGCCGAGCGATAGGCAGGACGACGGTTTCGCCCTGATCGAGACGATCGTGAAGGAGCATCCGCAGCTTGCGTTGGTGGTTTTGACGATGATCAATCGTCCCGCCGCGCTGCAGTCCATGCTCAACCGCGGCGTGCGCGGCATCGTGGACAAACGCGCCCCCATGGATGAGCTGGCGACCGCCGCCCGCGCCGTGGCGGACGGCGAAACCTACCTGAGCGAAACGCTGCTCGACATCCTCAACGAAGCGGACGACGCCTCCGAAGCGATGCCCGGTGCGCCGTTGTCACCACGCGAGACGGAAGTGATCCGCATGTTCGTCAACGGCATGTCGCTCCAGCAGATCGCCGACCGCGAAGGGAAATCCGTGAAGACGATCAGCCGGCAAAAGCGCGATGCCATGCGCAAGCTGGGCGTGGATCACGACAGCCTGCTAGGCGAGTACGCGCGGGACCACGGCCTGGTGTAAGGGTCCGGTAGCGGATTCGTATTTCCGGCAGCGGTGCCGTATTCCCGGCAGCGGAGCGGTGTTTCTGGCAGCAGTGTTGTGTTCTTGGCAGCAGACCGGTGGGAGCCGACCTTGTCGGCGATCCCGCGGCAGCGGGCAAGGTTATGGTAAGCACCCATCGCCGCTGAAGCGGCTCCCACACACAGGACGCTTCGCTATCGCAGCAGCCCTAGCGGTGGCGGGTAGACTCGGCCGGGTCGCAGCGGCTGGAAGCACGGTGCGCTCGTGTAGAACGCCTCATCCTCCGTCTGAGGATGCCACCCCGGAACGCCCGACACCGGAAGCGGACGAAGTTCCTGCGGATCGCGGAGAACGACACCGGCGGCGATCGCTTCCGCGCAACACGCGATGGCATCGCCCTCGCCCATCACCACCAGCGCCTTGCCCACCAGCAGCTTTCCCGGGGTGAGCGCATGCTCAAGCAAGGCGTGGCCGAACACATCGACACGCGCCTCACCACTCGACCATGCCTCGCGGTACGTCCAGAACAGACGATGCCAGTCGTGCGCATCCCATGCGTCAAGCATCGCCGGATCGCACAGCGTCACGATCAATCCCGCTTCGTCGAAGTGCGTGAGCGCACACTGCGGACGCGAGCGCTCGCGTGGCCCCATCACCCCGATTTCCGCCATCTGCCGCGCATTCAACGCGCGCTTCAGCGCGGTGTGGCGCAGCCAGACAAAAGCATTGAAGAGGTCGTGCCAGTTGTCCGGCCGCGTGGCGATGTCGCCGAGGCGCGCGATGCGTTCCTCATAGTGCAATCCGTCGGCGAGCAACGCGGCATCCTGCCTCGCGAAGCGAAAGCCCGATGGACCGGGCCACAGGCCATTCAGCGATTCGACATCCGGCCAAGCCTCGCCTTCGACGAAGCGGGCGAAGCGCGACCAATGCGACAGCGGCGGCGACGCCAGCACGCGCCGATCCAGCGCATCCCGCGTCGGCGCCACGTGCCGCATGGTGGCTCAGGCCAGGCGGCCGTAGAGGTCGTGCGCGTCGGCCTCTTCCACGACCACGTCGACGAACTGGCCCGGCTTGAGCAACTGGCCGTCGTCGATTCGCACGGCACCGTCGATCTCCGGCGCGTCCGCACTGGAGCGGCCCCAGGCACCGTCCGCGTCGATCTCGTCGACCAGCACCTTGATCGTCCTGCCGACCTTGCGCTGCAGCTTCGCGGCGGAAATCTCCGCCTGCACGGCCATGAACTGTTCGAGGCGGTCTTCCTTCAGTTCCTCGTCGATCTGCCCGGGCAGGTCGTTGGCCTTCGCACCGTCCACCGGCGAATAGGCGAACGCGCCCACGCGATCGAGTTCCGCCTCGCGCAGGAAGTCGAGCAGTTCCTGGAACTCCTCGTTCGTCTCGCCGGGGAAGCCGACGATGAAGGTGCTGCGGATCGTGAGGTCCGGCACCTGGCGACGCCAGTTCTGGATGCGTTCCAGCGTCTTGTCGACGTTGCCCGGGCGCTTCATGAGCTTGAGGATGCGCGGGCTGGCGTGCTGGAAAGGAATGTCGAGGTACGGAAGGATCTTGCCCTCCGCCATCAAGGGCATGACCTCGTCGACGTGCGGATACGGGTAGACGTAATGCAGGCGTGTCCACGCGCCCAGTTCCGAGAGACCCTGGCAGAGTTCGGTCATGCGCGTGCGATAGGACTTGCCCCGCCATTCGCGTTCGGCATAGCGGACATCCACGCCATAAGCGCTGGTGTCCTGCGAGATCACCAACAGTTCCTTCACGCCACCCTTCACCAGTTTCTCGGCCTCGAGCAACACCTGGTCGACCGGACGACTGACGAGGTCGCCGCGCATCGAAGGAATGATGCAGAAGCTGCAACGGTGATTGCAGCCCTCGGAGATCTTCAGGTACGCGTAGTGCTTGGGCGTGAGCTTCACACCCGTGTCGGGCACGAGGTCGATGAATTTGTTTCGCGTGGGCGGCAACGCCGTGTGCACGGCGCTCATCACGCTGGCGTAGTCCTGCGGACCGGTAATCGCGAGCACGTCCGGATAGCTTTCACGGATCAGCGCCTCGCGCTTGCCCAGGCAGCCGGTGACGATCACCTTGCCGTTCTCATGCAGGGCCTCGCCGATGGCGTCGAGCGATTCCTGCACGGCGGAATCGATGAATCCGCAGGTATTGACCACCACGGCATCCGCTTCGCCATAGCTGGGGACGATCTCGTAGCCTTCGACCTTGAGCTGGGTGAGGATGCGTTCGGAATCGACGAGCGCCTTCGGGCAGCCGAGGCTGACGAAACCGACTTTGGGAGCGGCCTGGGACATTGCCGTGGGTACCGGAGAGAGGAAACCGCACATTATAGCCCCATGCGGAGCGCCAAGCCCGGCGAGCGCCCGGGCACGACGCCGACACGGCCTCCCGGTTAACCTTCGTGCTCCCTACCCCACCCCGACGGAGATCCGCCCCATGGGCCGCACCCTGATCCTCGATACCTCCCGCCCGCACGAAAGCATGGACGCCTACCTGGCCGAACCCTCGGGCACGCCCAAGGGCGGCATCGTGGTGATCCAGGAGATCTTCGGCGTGAACGCGCACATCCGCAGCGTGGCCGACCGCTTCGCGGCGGAGGGCTATGTTGCCATCGCGCCTGCGCTGTTCGACCCCGTGCAGAAAGACGTGGAACTGGGCTACGACCAGGAAGGCATGCAGAAGGGCGGCAAGCTGATCGCCGAATTGGGCCTGCTCCGGCCGATGCAGGACACCGCCATCGCCGCCCGTCTCATCGCCGACCAATACAAGGTGAAGGTGGGTACGGTCGGCTATTGCTGGGGCGGCACGGTGGCCGTGCTGGCCGCCTTGCGCCTCGGCCTGCCCTCGTCGAGCTACTACGGTTCGAGGAACGTTCCCTTCCTGCCCGAACCGGCCAAGGCCAACGTGATCTTCCACTTCGGCGAGCGCGACCATTCGATTCCGCCGGAGATGGTGGAAAAACACCGCGAACTGAAACCGGAGATGGATACCTGGGTCTACCCGGCCGACCACGGCTTCAATTGCGACGCCCGCGCCAGCTATGACGAACCGAGTGCGAAGCTCGCCTGGGAACGGACCCTGGCCTTCTTCGCCCGCGAGCTCAAGTGAGCCCGCCGTTCGGGCTGGACCCGCGCCTCGCCGGCGATACGCTCCACGTCGGCGACCTGCCCCTGTGCAGGCTGCTGCTGATGCGCGACCGTCGCTACGCCTGGCTGGTACTGGTGCCACGCCGGGGCGGCATGGTGGAGGTGGCCGACCTTTCGCCGGACGGACGCGTGGCGTTGTGGCGCGAGGTGGACACCGCCGGCGAGGCCCTGCGCGCGGTGGCGCCCTGCGACAAGCTCAACATCGGCGCCCTGGGCAATATCGTCCGCCAGCTTCACGTACACGTGGTGGCCCGGATCGAAGGCGATGCGGCATGGCCGGGACCCGTCTGGGGACATGGCGCGGCCGAAGCCTATGCCGACGGCGAAGCCGAACGGCGGGTGGAAGCGCTCAGGACACGGCTGGGTCTTTCCTAGCTGGCCGGAAGACGGCAGCCTCTCACGCAAACAGCGGAAAGGCCCCGCCACTACCCGCCGAGGCGGGAGTGACGGGGCCTTTCCGAGGCCACGCTAGGGCGGTTTACTGCTGCGTCTGCGGGTCGTAGGCGCCGCTCGAAGCTTCCTTGCCCTGCATGCGATCCGGCAAGGCGGCCTTGTGCGGGGTATCTTCCAGCTGGCGGGCCTTTTCCTCGACGGCGTTCAGGCGAACCAGCTCGCCCTTCTTGTCGTAGTACACCGCGAAGCCGTAATCCAGCTGCATGCGAGCGAGGAATCCAAGGTGGTTGTCGCGGATCTTGGAATCGTCGCTGGGCAGCACGAGCACCGTCTTCGGCAACTTGCCCTGGTCTTTCAGGTAGGCGAAGTGGCTACCGGTGTCGGCGGCGGAAAGTACCGCGCCGTCGACGATGAACTGGCCGCTCTTGTACGCCTTGATGGTGTAGTCGAACTGGCCCTGCTCGGTCGCGACGTGGTCGGACTTCGAGGCGCCACGATGGCAGCCGGCCAGCACCAGCATGCTGGCGAGGAAGAGCGCCGCGGCGGCGCGGGCCATCAGGGTGGGAACTCGGATCATGCGGTGTCTCCGTGGATCGGTATGGCGTGGAATGGGCGAGTCTACCGCGCGCCGATGTCGCGCGCGGATGCGACGTGAAGGCCGCGTTCAGGTGCTCGGCAGGGTGACGCCGCGCTGGCCCTGATACTTGCCACCGCGGTCGGCGTAGGACACTTCGCACTCCTCGTCGGATTCGAGGAAGAGCATCTGCGCCACGCCCTCGTTGGCGTAGATTTTTGCGGGCAGGGGCGTGGTGTTCGAGAACTCCAGGGTTACATGCCCTTCCCACTCGGGCTCGAGCGGGGTCACGTTCACGATGATGCCGCAGCGCGCGTAGGTGCTTTTACCGAGGCAGATCGTGAGGACCTGGCGCGGGATGCGGAAATACTCGACGGTACGCGCCAGCGCGAACGAGTTCGGCGGAATGATGCAGACGTCGGACTTCACGTCGACGAAGCTGCGCTCGTCGAAGGCCTTGGGGTCGACGATCGTGGAGTTGATGTTGGTGAACACCTTGAACTCGTCGGCGCAACGCACGTCGTAGCCGTAGCTGGACGTGCCATAGGACACCAGCCGGTGGCCGTCGCGCTCCTTGACCTGGCCTGGGGCGAACGGCTCGATCATGCCGTGCTGCTCGGCCATGCGGCGAATCCACTTGTCGGACTTGATGCTCACGTACTGTCTCCCTCGCTGGAGCCGGAAAGGTATAGGAACGTTGCCGTGCACGCCACTTGGGCGTCGCCGGTCAGGTGTTCTGGATGACGATCTTCGGGAACGAAATGGCCTTGTTGCGCGCCTGCAGCGACAGTCTGGCGGCGGTGGTGCGGGCGATGGCGCGATAACGCGCGGCAAGGTCGGAATCGGGAATCGCCACCACGGTGGGCTTGCCGTCGTCCGCCTGCTGGCGGATACGGATGTCCAGCGGCAGCTCGCCGAGGAAGGCGATGCCGGCTTCCTGCGCCATGCGCGCGCCACCGCCATGGCCGAAGATATGTTCCTCGTGCCCGCAGTTCGAACAGATGTGGGTGGCCATGTTTTCCACCACGCCGAGGACGGGCACCTCCACCTTGCGGAACATGCCGAGCGCCTTGCGTGCGTCGAGCAGGGCGATGTCCTGCGGCGTGGTGACGATCACCGCGCCGGACACCGGCACTTTCTGCGAAAGCGTGAGCTGGATGTCGCCGGTACCCGGCGGCAGGTCGATGATGAGGTAGTCGAGTTCTTCCCAGCGCGTGTCGGTCAGGAGCTGCATGAGCGCCTGGGTGACCATCGGGCCACGCCAGATCATCGGCGTGTCTTCCTCGATCAGCACGCCGATCGACATCGCCTGGAGGCCATGGGCGCGCATCGGCACGATGCTCTTGCCGTCGGGCGACGACGGCTTGCCGCTGAGGCCGAGCATGCGCGGCTGGCTCGGCCCGTAGATGTCGGCGTCGAGGATGCCCACCGTGGCGCCTTCGGCGGCGAGGGCCAGGGCGAGGTTCACCGATACCGTGGACTTGCCCACGCCACCCTTGCCGGAGGCGACGGCGATGATGTTCTTCACACCCGGCAACGGCGCCAGCTGGCCCTGCACCTTGTGCGGGTGCACGCGCCAGCTGACCGACACGGCCGCCGAGGCGATGGCCGGGTCCGCCTGCAGGGCGTCCCTGGCGTCGTGCGCCGCCTGCTCCAGGTACCCGGTGGCCGGATAACCCAGTTGGATATCCACCGACACGCGGTCGCCGTCCACGCCGACGGCGCGCAGGGATGCGCTCAGGGGTTGCCCGGAATGGGGATCGATAACGCGGTCGAGGATGCCGCGGACGAGGATTTCGCTGGGCTGGGTCATGGGGACACGTGAGGAAAATCGAAGATCAGCCATTATGCCAGCGTGAGCCCCGGCCCGGTCTGGCGCGATGCAGCTTGACGGGCGCCGCGGCGGTCGTCAGGCTCCGGCCGTACCTGACCGTATGGGGAGCCCCCGAGCCTATGAAGCCTCTGATCCGCACCGCCTTCGCCCTCGCCTTTGCCGCGAGCGCCCTCCCCGCCCTGGCCGCCAACGACTCGCCCGTGGGCAAGTGGAAGACGATCGACGACAAGACCAAGGAAGTGAAATCCATCGTCGAGATCACCGAGAACGGTGGCTTGCTCGAGGGCAAGGTGCTCCAGGTGCTCAAGTCCGAGCATGGCCCGCATCCGCTCTGCACCGAGTGCGATGGCGAACGCAAGAACAAGCCCATCGAAGGCATGACCATCATGTGGGGCCTGAAGAAGGACGGCGACGAGTGGTCCGGCGGCCAGATCCTCGACCCGGCCAAGGGCAAGATCTACAAGGTCACGCTCAAGCTCGAAGACGGTGGGAAGACCCTCGACGTCCACGGATACGTGGGTTTCTCGCTGATCGGGCGCAGCCAGGAGTGGGTGCGGGCCGAGTAAGCCCCGGCAGATCACGACGGCAGGAGCGCGCCATGCGCTCCTGCCTCCAACGTCGGCTTACGACGTGACGCGCGACCAGAAGTCCTTGACGCCGTCGATGAAGGTGTTCGAACGCGGCGTATGTTTTGCCGCTTCGTCACCCACGAACGTGGCTTCCAGCTGGGTGAGCAGATCGCGCTGCTCCTTCGTGAGGCGCACCGGCGTCTCCACCACCACGGTGCAGATGAGGTCGCCGGTACGGCCACCGCGAACCGACTTGACGCCGCGTCCGCGCAGGCGGAATTGCTGGCCCGTCTGGGTTTCAGGCGGCACGTTCACCGGGACTTCGCCTTCGAGCGTCGGCACGGCCAACTCGGTGCCGAGCGCAGCCTGCGCGAAACGGATGGGCACTTCGCAGTAGAGATCGGAACCGTCTCGCTGGAAGATCTTGTGCTCGCGCACGCGCACTTCCACGTAGAGGTCGCCCGCCGGCGAGCCCGCGGGACCGGCTTCACCCTGTCCCGTCAGGCGGATGCGATCGCCGTTGTCCACGCCTGCCGGAATGCGCACCGATAGCGTGCGCTCCTCCTCGATGCGGCCTTCGCCGTGGCACTTCTTGCAGGGCTTGTCGATCTTCTGACCCGAGCCATGACAGGTCGGACAGGCTTGCTGGATGGAGAAGATGCCGTTCTGCATGCGCACGCGGCCATGGCCGGCGCAAGTGGAACAGGTGGAGACCTTGCCGTCTTCCGAACCGGTGCCGTTGCAGTGGTGGCAATTGACCTGGGTGGGCACCTCGATCTTCTTCTCGACGCCGAACACGGCTTCCTCGAGATCGAGATCCATCATGTAGCGAAGGTCGGCACCGCGGCGCGTGCGCTGGCGTCCGCCGCCACCGCCGAAAATGTCGCCGAAGATGTCGCCGAAGATGTCGCCCACGTCGCCGAAACCTGCGCCGTTGCCGCGACCGAAGCCGCCGCCCTCGAAGGCGGCATGGCCGTACTGGTCGTACGCCGCGCGCTTCTGCGCATCGGACAGCACGTCGTAGGCTTCCTTGGCTTCCTTGAATTTCTCGAGCGCTTCCGGTTCCGGATTGCGGTCGGGGTGATACTTCATCGCGACGCGACGAAAGGTCTTCTTGAGGTCGCCCTCGGTCACGGTGCGCTCGACACCGAGAATTTCGTAGTAGTCGCGCTTGCTGCTCATTGCACGCTTGCTTTCCCTGGACGGACGAACGCGCCGGCGGGGTACCCCTCGGCGCGATCGATCCGATTGACCCTTGCCCTGCCGCGGACGCTCGCGCCGCGGCAGGGCATCGTTTTACTCAGGACGACTTACTTCTTGTCGTCCTTGACCTCGGTGAACTCGGCGTCGACCACGTCGTCCGGCTGGGCCGAACCGCCGCCCGGAGCGGACTGCTGCGCGGTGTCCTGCGCACCACCCGACTGGGCCGCGGCGGCCAGCGCCTGGGCGACCTGTTCGAGGTTCGCGATCTTGGCCTCGATTGCCGCCTTGTCGTCGCTGTCCTTGAGCTTTTCCAGATCGGACACCGCGCTGTCGATGCCGGCAAGCTGCTCGGCAGGAATCTTGCCGCCGTGCTCCTTCAGCTGGCTGCGCGTGGCGTGCACGAGTTGGTCGGCCTTGTTGCGCACCTGCACGAGCTCGTGGAACTTCTTGTCTTCCTCGCGGTTGGCTTCCGCGTCGGCGACCATGCGCTGGATTTCTTCGTCCGAGAGGCCCGAGCCGGCCTTGATCTCGATCTTCTGCTCCTTGCCGGTCTTCTTGTCCTTCGCCGACACGTGCAGGATGCCGTTGGCGTCGATGTCGAAGGTGACCTCGATCTGCGGCATGCCGCGCGGCGCCGGGTCGATGCCCTGCAGGTCGAACTTGCCGAGCGACTTGTTGAAGCGGGCCTGCTCGCGCTCGCCCTGCAGCACGTGCACGGTGACCGCGGTCTGGTTGTCGTCGGCCGTGGAGAACACCTGCGACGCCTTGGTCGGCACGGTGGTGTTCTTCTCGATCAGCTTCGTCATCACGCCGCCCATCGTCTCGATGCCGAGCGACAGCGGGGTGACGTCGAGCAGCAGGACGTCCTTGACCGAACCGCCCAGCACGCCACCCTGGATCGCGGCGCCGACGGCCACGGCTTCATCCGGGTTGACGTCCTTGCGCGGCTCCTTGCCGAAGAAATCCTTCACCGCTTCCTGCACCTTGGGCATGCGGGTCTGGCCACCGACGAGGATCACTTCGTGGATGTCGGACACGCGGAGCCCCGCGTCGTTGAGCGCGGTGCGGCAGGGATCGATCGTACCCTTGACCAGGTCTTCCACCAGCGATTCCAGCTTGGCGCGGGTCAGCTTGATGTTGAGGTGCTTCGGGCCCGAGGCGTCGGCGGTGACATAAGGCAGGTTGACGTCGGTCTGGTGGGCCGAGGAAAGCTCGATCTTCGCGCGCTCGGCGGCGTCCTTCAGGCGCTGCAGCGCGAGCTGGTCCTGGCGAAGGTCGATGCCCTGCTCTTTCTTGAACTCTTCGACGAGGTAGTCGATGACGCGATTGTCGAAGTCTTCGCCACCGAGGAAGGTGTTGCCGTTGGTCGCGAGCACTTCGAACTGCTTCTCGCCGTCGACGTTGGCGATCTCGATGATCGAAACGTCGAACGTGCCGCCGCCGAGATCGTACACGGCGATCTTGCGATCGCCCGACGCGGTCTTGTCCAGGCCATAGGCCAGGGCGGCCGCGGTCGGCTCGTTGATGATGCGCTTGACGTCGAGGCCGGCGATGCGGCCGGCATCCTTCGTGGCCTGGCGCTGGCTGTCGTTGAAGTACGCCGGCACGGTGATGACCGCTTCGGTGACCGACTCGCCGAGGAAATCCTCTGCGGTCTTCTTCATCTTCATCAGCACCTTCGAGGAGATCTCCTGCGGCGCCATCTTCTTGCCGTCGGCGGTCTGCACCCAGGCGTCACCGTTGTCGTGCGCGACGATACCGTACGGCACGATCTTGATGTCCTTCTGCACTTCGGCGTCGGTGAACTTGCGGCCGATGAGGCGCTTCACCGCGTAGAAGGTGTTCTTGGGGTTGGTGACGCTCTGGCGCTTGGCCGGCGCGCCGACCAGGACCTCGTTGTCCTTGGTGAACGCGACGATGGACGGCGTGGTGCGATCGCCCTCCGCGTTCTCGATGACGCGCGCGGTCGAACCTTCCATCACTGCGACGCAGGAGTTGGTCGTACCGAGGTCGATGCCGATGATCTTGGCCATTGAAGTTGCTCCGAAATGCTAAGCGGCCCCCGCGGCCGCGACTGTGTTGGAAAATGGGGCCCAGCCCCATCGATTCAATACTTTGGGTTTAGTTGTCGCGTACGACGGCGACCAGCGCCGGACGCAGCAGACGGTCGTTGAGGATGAAACCTTTCTGGACCACCGCGACCACGGTTCCCGGCGGATGCTCGTTCGAACCGACCGAACTGATCGCCTGGTGGTGTTCCGGGTTGAACGGCTTGTGCAACGGATCGACCACCGTGAGGCCATTGCCCTGGGTGACCTTCTCCAACTGCTTCAGCGTGAGCTCGAGGCCTTCGCGCAGGGTCTTCGCGTCGGCCGACTCGTTGGCCAGGCCAAGCACCAGACCGTCGTACACCGGCAGGAGGTCGCCGAGCAGCTTCTCGTTGGCGAAGCGGCGGGCCTGGTCCAGGTCTCGCTGCAGGCGACGGCGCTGATTCTCGATCTCCGCCCGCTCGCGCAGGACCGTCTCGCGTGCCTGGCCCAGCTCGGATTCGAGCGAGGCCAACTTCGCGGTCAACGCATCGAAATCGGCGTTGACGCCCTCGTTGTCGGCCGCGCCGCCGTCCTGTACGGAATCCGGCACGTGGGGATCGTTGTTCTGCATGGTTACTCCAAACGTCAGCTTACCGGCCCGCTCCATGGAGGGGCCGAACATTTGCGGGAAATAGTAAACCCGCCTCCCGTGGCGGTTTATGAGGTCGCCGCGGCGCGATTCAAGGCATCGCTGAGCAGTCCGGCGGTGGCCTGGACCACCGGGATGACCCGCTCATATGCCATACGCGTCGGTCCAATAACTCCGATCGCGCCAAGCATGCGGCCGCTCGTGCCGTAGGTGGCGGTGACGATGCTGCATCCGTCGAGGGCCGAGAATCCGGACTCCTCGCCGATGAACAAGCGCACGCCCGGGGCCTTGACGCACATTTCCATGAGCTGAAGCAGGTCGCGCTTCTGCTGGAAGGCGTCGAAGAGATCGCGGAGCCGGTCGATGTCGGCCAGTTCCGAATAACCCATCAGGTTGGTCTGGCCGCTGACGAGGACATCGTCGGCGTCCTCGTCGGTGGCGAACGAGGCCGTGGCCAGTTCCACCACGCTGGACAGCAGGCGGTTGATCTCACCGCCCGCCTCGCGCAGTTCCGTCGCCAGGTGCGCCCGGATATCGGCCAGGCGGAAACCGGCGAACTGGGCATTCAGGTAGTTCGCCGCGTGCTCCAGGTCGGAAGCTTCCAGCGGGCGGGCCAGCTGGACGACACGGTTCTGCACCTGGTTGTCCGAGAACACCAGGATCACCAGCACGCGGGCGTCTGGCAGGTTGACGAAATCGATATGGCGCAGGGGAAAATCGCCCTGGCGCGGCACGGTGACCACCCCGGCGAAATGGGTCATCGCCGAAAGCAGGTTCGAGACATTCCCGAGCAGGTCACGGGTGGTCGTCTGGTGCGGCGGCAGGCCGCCTTGCAACCGGGCCATCTCGTCGCGCGGCAGCGGCTTGAGTTCGAGCAGGCTGTCGACGAACAGGCGCAGCCCGCGCGGCGTAGGAATACGCCCTGCCGAGGTGTGCGGCGAGGCCACCAGGCCGGCCTCCTCGAGGTCGGCCATGATGTTGCGGATCGTCGCCGGGCTGACTTCCAGGCCGGAGGACCGCGCCAGCGTGCGTGAGCCGACCGGCTCGCCATCGGACAGATATTGGGAAATCAGGGTCCGCAGCAGCCGGCGCGCGCGAGCATCGATGTCGTGACCGGAAAACGGATTCATGCGCCTGACTGGGTTGGAAAGGGGTCGGATCGTCGGGCTATCAATAAGGTCTAGCCGCGCCGCTTGCAAGTCTCGGCTTCTGCGACGCCGCTGCCGCTACAATCGGCGCGATTCCCTTCGCCACTCCGGTGCCCATGCTCACCTCGCTCTACGTCCGCCAGTTCGCCGTCGTCGAAGAAGCCGAGGTCGCCTTCGGCCCGGGCCTCACCGTGGTCAGCGGCGAGACCGGTGCCGGCAAGTCCCTGCTGGTGGATGCGCTGATGCTCCTGGCCGGCGCCCGCGCCGACAGCGGCATGGTCCGTGCCGGCAGCGACCGTGCCGAACTGGCCGCGGAATTCGATCTCGCCGGCCTGCCCGAGGCCCTGGACTGGTTGCGCCAGGAAGAACTCGACGACGGGCAGACCTGCCAGCTCCGCCGGGTGATCCGTACCGAAGGCAGCTCGCGTGGCTGGATCAACGGCCGTCCGGCCAGTCTCGCCCAGATGTCGGCGCTGGCCGCGCTGATCGTGGAGATCCATGGCCAGCACGAGCACCAGGCCCTGCTCTCGCGCCAGCACCAGATGGCCCTGCTCGACGCGTATGCCGGTAACGAGGCGCTCCTGGCCCAGGTCCGCGAGACGGCCAAGGCGTGGCGCGACGCCGTGGCGCGTATCCGCACGCTCTCCGGTGGCGACGACCGCGAACACCAGATCGAACTGCTGAGCCACGAACTGGAGGAGCTCGACCGCTGGGCGCTCGCTCCCGCCGCCCTGGAAGACCTCGAAGCCCAGCACCGCCGGCTCGCCAACGCGGGCCGCCTCGCCGAGGGCGCCAACGGCGTCGTCGAGATGCTGGATGGGGAAAGCGAGTTCGCCATCGGCCGCGCCCTGCTCCGCGCACACGCGGAGCTCTCGCGCCTGGCCGAACTCGACGCCACGCTCGCACCGACGCTGGAACTGCTGGACAGCGCGCAGATCCAGGTGGGCGAAGCCGTGGACGGCCTCAGCCGATACGCACAGGATGTCGAACTCGATCCCGAGCGGCTGGCCGAGGTGGATACCCACCTCACCCATCTGCACGATCTCTCACGCCGCTACCGCCTCCCGATCGCCGAACTCACGGCCAAGGCCGACGAGGTTCGCGAGCGTCTGGCCGAACTCGAAGGCGCTGGCGATGCGCTCGACCGACTCGGCCGCGAGCGCGACCGCCTGCACCAGGCCTACGACACCGCCGCCGACGCCCTGTCGAAGGCGCGCACCGAGGCAGCGGCACGGCTCGGCTCGACGGTCGCGGGATTGATGGGCGAACTGGGCATGGCCGGTGGCCGGCTGGAAGTCTCGCTGGAACGCGCCGAGGGCGACGAGCCCGATCCGCAGGGGCGGGAGCGCTGTGAACTGCTGGTCAGCGCCAACCCGGGGCAGCCGCCGCGTCCGCTGCGCAAGGTCGCCTCCGGTGGCGAACTCGCCCGCATCAGCCTCGCCATCGAGGTCGCCACGCTGGGCAACGACAACATCGGCTGCATGATCTTCGACGAAGTAGACACCGGCATCGGCGGCGCGGTCGCCGAGGTGGTCGGCCAGAAGCTGCGCGCGCTCGGCGAGCGCGTGCAGGTGCTCTGCGTGACTCATCTGCCGCAAGTGGCCGCCCAGGGCCACTCGCATTTGCAGGTGGCGAAGGAGAGCGATGGCGAGGCGACGCGTACGCGCATCCATGCGCTCGATGCCGCCGGACGGCGTGACGAGCTCAGCCGCATGCTCGGAGGGGTGGAGATCACCAAGGAGACCCGGGCACATGCGAAGAAGATGCTGGATCGTGCTCAGGGGTGATCAGGTTCGGATCAGTCCACGCTCCTGCGCCATGCGGTAGAGGTCCAGTTCCGAGCCGGCGTTGAGTTTGTTCATCACCGCGGCACGGTGGATATAGATCGTCTTCTGTCCGATCCCGAGTTCCGCGGCCACCTGCTTGGGCGCGCGGCCGGCCGCCAGCAACAGGAAAACTTCTCGCTCGCGGGCGGTCAGGCGATTGAACGGGTCCAGGTCGGTCGTCGGCCGGCCCGAACGGCGCTCGCGCAGGTCCGAACTCAGGTACTGGTCGCCGCCGAGCACCGATCGCACCGCGGCCACCAGTTCCTCGGGGGCCACGCCCTTGGTCACGTAGCCGCGGGCACCCCGGCGCAGCGCCTCGGACACGTAGGGCTCGCCATCGTGCATGCTCAACACCACGATCTTCATCCCGGGCGCGATGCTGCCCAGATGCTCGATCAACGGCAGCCCGCTGCCATCCGGCAGGGACAGGTCCACCGCCACCAGATCCGGCCGATGCTGGGTGACCGCGTCCACCGCCTCGTCGGCGTTACGGGCTTCGGCGACGACATCGAGGTCGGGTTCCAGTTCGATGAGGCGCTTGAAACCCTCACGGACGATGGCATGGTCATCTACAAGGACGATTCTGGGCATGGGCAGAATGTAGCAGGCTCTCCCGACGCGTGCGTATGGCTCGATCAGCGGCGTCGGCTCCGCGCATCCGCCGTGTAACATTCCGCCAATGCGACTACTCGGTCTTTCACGCTTCACCGGCCCCCTGTTCGCGCTCGCGTACGCCGCGGCGTGGGTGATGCTGTGGCCGACCGAGCAGCCGTACTGGGTGCTGCCCTTCGGCCTCCGCTTCGGGGCGTTGCTGTTGATGCGCACGCGTCACTGGTTCTGGATCCTCGGCGCCGAGATCGCCGCCAGCGCCTTTTGCGAATGGCGCAGCGGCCTGCCGATCGGCGGTGCGGGCTTCGTCCTGGGCGATGCTCCCGAGCCGTTGATGGTCGCCGCCTGCCTGTGGTTGCTGCGCCGCGCGCACCTGCACGCCAGCCTCAATACGCCCGAGGACGTCGCCCGCCTGCTGCTCTCGGCCATGGTCACGGCCACGGTGGCCACCGCCGGCAACGCCGCGATGATGGCCTCCATGCATCCCGCCGCCCCCGTGGAGATGCTGGGTACCACGTTCGGCAGCGACCTCCTCGGCAACTACCTGGGCGTGCTGCTGGTGGTCCCGGTCATGATCCTGGCGTTCCGCGAACGGCCCACGCAAGCGGCGATGGGCGAGCTGTTACTCGACGGCCTGCTGGTAATGCTGCCCTCGCTCGCCATCCTGATCACGCTCGCCGAATACTCGCCGCAACCGCAGTTCGCCCGGGTCCTCTCCCTGGCGCCCGTGTTGTTCTTCGCGTTCCGCCACGGCTGGCGCGGTGCCGGCCTGGCCATGCTGATCACCAGCGTGGGGCTGAATGTCACCGAGGACATGATCGGCCGCGGAGCGCCCACGGCGGCTGCCCACCTGTTCCTGGCCGTGGCGGGCACGGGCACGTTGATGCTCGGTGCGGCGACCGATGCGCTGCGCCGCAGCAGCGAGCGCGTGGCCCAGCAGAACACCCACCTGGCCGCCGCCAACCAGCGCCTGGACCAGCTTGCGCGGCAGCTGCGCGACGCCGCGCGCGGCAACCTCCAGGCGGAGGAAAACCTGCGCCGTCACATGGCCGCGGAACTGCACGACGAACTCGGCCAGAACCTCACCGCGATCCAGACCCACCTGAAACTGGCCCAGGCCAGGCTCGGCAGCGCCGGCCTGGAAGACATCGGCACCTCGATCAACGGCATCCTCGGCCATATGCGCCGGGCCCTGCACAAGATGCTCGACAGCCTGCGCCCCTCGGTCCTGGACGAATTCGGCCTGTTGCGCGCCCTGGACGAAGGCCCGGTGCGCGACATGCTCACCGCCGCGGGCATCCACTACGTGACCGACCTGAGGGGCGACCCCCGCCTGCTCGACGACGACACCCTGACGGCCATCTACCGTGTCGTCCAGGAGAGCGCGACCAACGTGGTACGGCACTCCGGCGCCCGTCAGATGAAGCTGCGCCTGCGTATCGGCCTGCGCGACAGCGGGCCGGTGGCGATCCTCGACATCCGTGACGACGGGGCCGGCCTGCCCTCCACGCCACGCCCCGTCCGCACCGATGGCGGCGGCCGTGGATTGCAGGGAATGAGCGACCGGATCACGGCCCTCGGCGGCCTCTTCCGCATCCGTCCGGAGCCGGTAGGACTTCACCTTCGCGTGCTGCTTCGCAGCACAAGTATCGGAAGCAACATAGGAAATTTTCCGATACCGGGTGGATGAACGCTTCGTTACGATCCCATTATCGATGTGGGGGAGCCGCCGTCGAGAGACGGTGAGCCCAGGTCGGTCGTGGGGACGATCGACCTGATGAGGCGACAGGATGTCGGCCTCGCCGGTGCGACATGGAGATCGGGATCCAGCGAGCAACTCGCGATCCACGAACCTTGAAGACACCGGATCAAGCCGTCGGTGGACAGGAGTCCACCGGCGGCGTTTTTTTGGGCCCTTCAAAACTCGGATGCCACCCAACAAAAAAGGCCCCGCAGGGCCTTTTTTCGTTCCGGGAAGCGGGTCAGCGCTTCTTCTTGGGCCGGACGTAGAGCACCAGGCTGTGGTCCTCGATGACGTAGCCGTGGCGCTCGGCGATCTCGTGCTGGAGACGCTCGATCTCCTCGCTGATGAACTCGATCACTTTTCCGCTGTCCACGTCGATCATGTGGTCGTGATGCTTGCCGCGGTCCAGCTCGTACACCGCCTGCCCGCCCTCGAAGTTGTGCTTCATGACGATGCCGGCAGCTTCGAACTGGGTCAGGACGCGGTACACCGTGGCAAGCCCGATGTCCTCCTGGTGCGCAAGCAGGCGCTTGTAGATGTCTTCGGCGGTGAGGTGGCGTTCCTCCGCCTCTTCGAAGATCTGCAGGATCCGCATGCGCGGATGCGTGACTTTAAGGCCCGCCTTGCGGAGCTCTTTGGTTTCCTGGTCCATGTCAGACCCCTCGCGGTGCCGTAAGGCGCTTAGTGTATCATCACAGGCTTCACGATCCGGACGTTACTACGCATGCATAAGCTCATCCGCACGCTGGGTTTGGCCATGATGGCGACCGCCATCGCGGGCTGTGGCCTGCTCTATACCCCCGACGTGCAGCAGGGCAACCTGCTCGACAAGAAAAACGTCGACCAGCTGCAGCCCGGCATGACCAAGCGCCAGGTCCTCGTCCTCCTGGGCACCCCCTCGGTCATCTCGCCGTTCGACCAGGACCGCTGGGACTACGTCTCGACCTTCTCGCACCGTGGCCGTGCGATGACGACCCGCACGCTGACCCTGTCCTTCAACAACGACACGCTCGTGCGTACCGAGGGTGACTTCTTCTCCCAGGACGCCCAGCAGCTGCTGAAGGATTCCGAGAAGTACAAGGCGAACCCGACCGGTGGCGCCGACGGCGACAAGAACACCGACGGCAAGAAGGAATCCAGCGACGGCGGCTTCGGTGTCGGCGTCAACGGCTCGTCCGACGACAGCCCGGCCAGCAAGCGCCAGTAAACTCCGGGTCAGGTGCCGCGCGTCGCGCGGCGCCTCCGGGCTTCCATCGGGTCGAGGGTGAGCGGCCGGTAGAGTTCCACGCGGTCGCCCTCCTCCAGCACCTGCCCGGCGGACACCTTCTTCGCGTAGATGCCGAGTCGGGACGGGTCCGGCGCCACTCCCTCGGGCAGACTCTCCCTGGCCCGTTCCACGGCCTCCCAGGCGGTCGTCCCCGACGGAACGCGCAGAGCGATCACCACCTGCCCTTCGGGCCCGGCGTAGGCGACCTCGATGGCGATCTCAGCCATACTGCCGGCGCGCCTCGTCGCAGAAATCGTCGACCATCCGGTTCGCCAGTTGCTGGAAGCCCATCTTCAGTACGCCGCCACCCAGGCCGGCGTAGTCGAAATCCAGGGCGAGCGCGATCTTGCAGCCGGCGTCGCCCAGGGCCTGGAAGGTAAAGACGCCATCGAGCGAGCGGAACGGCCCCTCCACGAATTTCATGGACAGGCGTTCCGGCCGCTCCATGGTGTTCCGGGTGGTGAAATGCTGCTTCATGCCGGCGAACTTGAGATCCAGCCGGGCCACCAGCACATCGTCGTCCCGCTCCACCACCGTGGCGGCGTCACACCAGCCAAAGCGCTTTGGGTATGCTTCCACATCGTTGACCAGGTCGAACATCTGCGCGGGCGTGAACGGCACGATCGCACTGCGGCGGATTTCAATCACGTGAAGACCTCGTCTTATTCACCGGCTCATGGACCCGCCGGACTTGTATCAGGGATCCGATAGACCGATTTTAGCGGACATGGCAAAAGCGAAACCGAAGGACACGGAAAAGGAAGGCCGCGGCACGATCGCGCTGAACAAGCGCGCGCGCCACGAATATCACATCGACCAGCGCTTCGAAGCCGGGATGGAACTGCAAGGCTGGGAACTGAAGTCCCTGCGTGCCGGCCGGATCAACTTCGGCGAAGGCTGCTACGCGATCATCCAGCACGGCGAGGTCTTCCTCGTCGGTGCCCAGATCCCGCCGCTGATCAGCGCCTCCACCCACGTGGTGGCGAACGACCGGCGCACGCGCAAACTGCTGCTCCATCGCGAGGAGATCGACCGCCTGATCGGTGCCGTCGAGCGCAAGGGCTACACCCTGGTTCCCACCGCGATGTACTGGAAGAACAACAAGGTGAAGTGCGAGATCGGCCTGGCCAAGGGCAAGCAGGAGCACGACAAACGCAATACCGACAAGGAACGCGAATGGGCGATCGACAAGCAGCGCGTGATGCGCTCGCATAACAAGATGGGCTGACCTGAACGGCCGGGCGGCGCCCATTGTGGGTGCCCCTCCCCGCCCATATACTGCTGGGTGTAGTCACATTACAGTTTTCCCCGGGGGTGTACTGGTTTCGACGGGGGTAGTGCGATCTACTGGTGCATGCCGAGGGGGCAGCTTTCCTCGTTAAACCAGCCGCAAAACATATAGTTGCCAATGACAACTACTACGGTGACAACTCGGTGGCTCTCGCCGCCTAAGCTGTCCGGCCCCTAAAAAAGGCCAAACCCCCGAACCGATCTTGTGCTCATGCTCGTCGGTGTAGGGTCACTATCATGAGACCGCCGAAAGACCCTCCGTCTGTGGGTCTGACGCTAGATCAATCAGATATGTCCGCCGGTGCGCTTAGCACGCCGTGCTGTCGGCGGACGAGACTTAACGGTGAGCTAAGCATGTAGATCTGGAGATTAAACGCCTTCGGACGCGGGTTCGACTCCCGCCACCTCCACCAATGCAGGCCTGCAAGTGATTGATTCGCTTGCAGGCCTTTTTTGTGGATTGGTCTGGAATGGGGTGATTTGGGCTACGTTTGGTCAACATTTGGTCACGTCGCGAACCATGCGACAGCCTCAGCGCACCATGCGCCCATGGCTACGCTAAATCACCGTGGCGTCCGCGCGCGCCCTGCTCCGTACATCGACCCCATCGCCCTCCGTCGGCGCTCCCTTGCCCTCCGTGGCACATGCCGAAAGCACGGCATCACGTACCGCCTCAACGTGCTTCGAAATGGGGTCGTGACGGCCAACGGGTGTCCGGCCTGCTTCCCGGCCTTTCGCCGTCAGCCCGCCATGCGATAGCAGCGCCATCCGAAGTTGCCGCGTTTCTTGGCAGCGAGGGAGATGGTCTGGTCACACATTCCCCAGGTTCGCCCGCAACCGGGGCATACGCGCACGTCATAAAGATCAGGGGCTTTTGGCGCCTCGACGGTGGGTGTAAGGAACCGGGGCGGCCTCATTGGGTCGGGCGGCATCTTCGCGACCACGCTATCGCGATGACATTCGACCCAGCGATCGACCATCCGCTGAATCGTCGTCAGGTTGAAGACCTGGAACGGCTGCCAGCGGCGTGGCCCGTAGATCCACAACAGCTCATAGTGGACGCCTGGGACGTCCCGCACCATGCGGGCGATCGCGAAGGTCCGGCCGTAGGGTGTCAGCCTCGACTCGTAACCGTAGGCGTAGTGCTTCCAGAAGACGATGGGCTGATCGGGGCGCGACATGGGCGCAAACGTTACGCGCGGCCGGTCTCAGAAATGTGGACGCTGTGCGCCCCGCGTGGGAAGTTTGCGCGGCAACTGGCCGTGCCGGCTACAGTTCGACGGGTTCCACGAGCTCCGGGCCCTTGTTCTTCGGTGAACCCACCGCCTTGGGTACCGGGTGATAGACCAGGTCCGCCTCCGGCACCGCGGCAAGCGCGCCCTGGGCGTCCGCCGGCGACGCCTCGCACCAGACCGACCAGAGGTCCGGTGGCAGGATGACCGGCTGACGGTCGTGGATGTCGCCTGAGACCTTCCCAGGCTCGCCGGTGATGACGGTATAGGTGTGCACCCACTCGGCCTCAGGGGACTCGCGCCAGCCCTCCCATAGCCCGCCGAACATGAGCAGGTCACCGGCGGGGTCGTGGATGAAGTACGGCTGCTTGTTCGGGGATTCGCCCTTCCACTCAAAGTACCCACTGGCCGGCACCAGGCACCGGCGCTTCTTGAACGCCTCGCGGAACGACGGCTTGGTGGCCACGGTGTCGGCGCGGGCGTTGATGGTCTTCGCCCCGAATTTCAGGTCCTTCGACCAGTGCGGCACCAAGCCCCAGCGGTAAGCGCGGACGTGGTAGCCGCCCTCCCCGTGCACGACCACCGGCGCTTTCTGGGTCGGCGCGATGTTGTATTGGGGTTCCCGCTGGTTGATCTCGCTGATGATGTCGATCTCCATCTGCTCCAGGGCTTCGCGCGCCTGGCGGGAGACGGAGACGGGTCCAAAGGTGGCATAGCGGCCGCACATGGCCGCAGCATACCGCCATGGCGTGACGGACGTGTCAGGACGCTTCGAGGGCCGCGATGCGGTCGAGCGCGGCCTGCAGGGCTGCTTCAAGGTCTGTAATGCGCTGGTCATGGTGCTGCCAGCCGGCATTGAGATACGGCACCATGCCTGGGTAGTTGACGTTCTGAAGTGCTGGCACTTCCTTCGGCACCAGTGGCGGCGGCGCGCCGGTGATGGGATCGAACTCACCGTCCATCACGTAGTCTATCCGGACGGCATCCTTCTCGCCCTCGACCAACAGCGGCATGTTGGCCTGCAACTCATGCGCTATAAATCCGGCGAGACGTCGCGATCCCTCTGGGAGACGGGTATCCGAGTATTCAATGGGTCGGTTTGCCCGTAGACATGCGGCGGCAACAGCCGGATCAATTGTGACGTCGTCTGTTTTGATTCGGTAATCGGAATTCTGAGTAACCGTTCCAGATGCTACGCAGTTGCCAGTAGCTCCCGACAAGGTAAACGACCCAGCAGCGGAATTAAGAACGACTGTTCCACCGTTGCTGCCATCGCCATACTGTGTGAACCCCAGCCCAGTATTGTCGACGACGCGCTGCTGTCGCCAGAACGCGCTGAGAAAGTTGCTTCCTGCTACGCCGCGATATAGAACCGAGGTGACACGGTCAACGTTTGAAGACGTTGCAGTAAGGGTCGATGCAGTCAGAGAGGCGCCGGCCGTTGTCCCTAGGGATCCAGGACTCACTGTAATCGCACCAGTAACACCCACACTTCCTGTGAAGCTACCGCCAGTCTTCGGCATGGCCGCGCTTGCGGTAACCTGTGCACTAGAAGCCGCAGCAGCGTTGTCACTAAAACGATGATCATCGCCCGCGGCAACCGTTCCTGCGGTCGTTCCTACGTCCTTAGTCGCGGCGTCACCGAGGCCACCGGCCACACCCTCTACTGCAGCAAGACGTGCATCAATGCCTTGGTTTTCAGGCGTTCCGTCGCCATCAAGCGCCTCCGCAATCTCCCCGATATCCAAGTCCAGCTTCATGAACGCTTCGCTCGGGTTATCGCCCGTCACCGGGTCGAAGTTGAGTCGTTGAATGTTCAGTGCCATGGGTACCTCACAGTCCGTAGTTTGTGATGTCGATCACGAGGATCGACGAGGACATCTGGTTTAGCTGCGGAGGACTGCCAGGTACGTCGCTTATGTGCACGTAGCCGAGCGATATGGTCCCGCCTGATACGCTCGACGCGATGACGTCGTTAAACCCCGTCTGGTTCCACACTCGAAAACCGAACCGAAGGTGGCAAACCGCGTACTGCGAGCCAGCGCCATACGTAAGCGTCCCGGGCGAGACGTTCAGCTGCATGTCAACGACCCGCAAGTAGCGGAAGCTCCCGTCGAACGTTTTGTTTCCGCTCGCATCGAAGACCTGAAATCCATAGTTCGGGTTCGTCGCAGGCGGGTTATCGAAGATCAGGTATTTGCACTGGGTTCCAACGCCACCAGCCGCCGCGATGTTGAACCCCCACGTCCCACTGCCTGCATCCTGCAACCAGCACACGGCCACTTGCGATGTCGATCCCGCGACCGCGATAAGGGGGTTCTTGAGCCCCGAACGAGAGAAGGTGACGCCCGAATTTCCCCCGGCCGCCGTTGGCGTGTCCGTGGATCTCGTTCCCATCTCAACGACGGCGAGGTTCGCGTAGGTGTCGTCGACCTGGACCGTCACGCCGTCAGCGTTCATGATCTGGAGTCCAGCGGGCATCAGTAGACCCCGAAGATGATGGTCTTTGCGGCAGGGGTACCCTGCGTCGACGGGGACCACGATATGGTCGCACCGCTGATATCGATCACCGGGTAATACCGATCGCCGGACTGGTGGCAGAACGCGCACCAGATCGTGCCCTGAGATGCGTTGGGCACGACGACCGAACCTGTGCTTCCCGCTGGGATCACCGCGGTGCCACCCACCCGCGTTATTCGCGTCGTCAAGTCAACAATGATGTTTCCTGCCGCGTCGAATGTCTGGAGACCTGCTGGCATTACCAGATACCCCATCGAACGCGAAGCGTGCCATTCGAGTCGAAGGTTCGCCCGCCATTGCCATCAATCTCTGTGCGCCCTGCCGCGCTCGACCCACGCATCACCAGGCCCGTGGTCTTGTTGAGGGACCATAGGGGATTGCCGGTGCTGTCCACAGCGGTCGACTGGATCGTGTTGCCGATCATGGCGTTCGTGATCCAGCCGGTTCCGATCAGTGCTTGGCTGATGAAAGTTTGGCCGCCCTGAATCACGAAGGGTGCAACGGCGTTCCCGCCAGCCGCCGACGGCAGGATCGCGAACGTGTCCGCCGTGACCAGGAACTGCGATTGCACCGTCCCGCCGCTGTTGTCGATGCCGACGGCGAAACCGGCCGAGTAGTACTTGCCGTCCGACGTGACGCCAACCTTGCCGATCAGGGCGGCCGATACCCTGCCGTCGATGTTGGCGGCAGTCTGGAAGGCCAGTTGCGCTGAGGCCTGCGCAGCGCCAGCCGTCGCCTGAACCGTGGTGACCTGAGAGGCCAGGGCCTGCTGCCCATCAGCAAGCGTGGTTACCTCCGTGGTAACCGCGGCGATTTGGCTCCCGAACAGAGCCTGCACCGTGACCAGGCGCTTTCCGAGCGCCTGGTTGTCATTGACCTGAGCCAGCGTCTGCGCGAAGAACCCAGCCGTGACCGGAAGGTCGTTCTGCCCACCGATCGTTCCGCTGGTATCGGCGCCGATCTTCTTGGGATTGAGCTGCGCATAGACCGATTCAGTCTTCTCGGCCGTGGCCTGCACCTGACCGTCCAGTTCCTCCACCGTGAGGTTGACGTTCGACATCTGGAGTGCCAGACCGGCGGCCGTCTGCGCCACCGCGCCCACGTCACGCCACACCTCGGAGTTGGTTCCTGGCTCGACACCGGCCGCCGCAGCCTCCAGCGCGAGCCATAGCCGACCGTTGTGGCTGACGAACGCGCCAGTCGCGTAGGCGACGTCGTCTTCCCACGCCGCGGGCGGCTCAATGAACGATTGAAGACCCTCAATGGAGTCGATGGTCTCGGCCAACTCCTGACCCAGCTGGCTCTTCGTGATCTGCCCGGTCAGGTATTCAAGGATAGGACCGGCGTCGCTGCTGCTTTGGCCGTTGACCGCGCCAGCCTCCGGATACCAGGGACCGATGTTGCCCGCCTTATCGACGATCCGTCCCCAGAAGAAAAGCGACGTGCCGGCCATCAGGCCGTGCAGTTCCGTGGCATTGCCCGGGTACGCGAAGTCACCGAGGTGGTAAGCAAGGGTATCCGGCGAGTCAGGACGGACCGCGCTTGTGCTGGCCCATATTTCGGTGCGTTGGGTATCGCTCACGCCATCGGGGAACGCCCAGTGGATTCCAATACCGAAGATCAGGCTCTCGGTCGTGAGCGAGGCCAGGAGGGGCGGACTTCCAGTCTTCCCTTGGATGGCGGTCGGATCGCTGAACGCGGCCAGCGATGGCGTGTTCCCGTTATTGAAGGCGGTAACCCGCGCGGTATAGATGCCCGTATAGATGCCCTGCACATCCGTTGATGTCAGCGGTGTCGTACCCGCCTGAATCCACTGACCATCGTCCTTCTGCCACTCGACCTTATAGTTCGCGGCACCCTCGGCCTTGTCCCATTCGATCGTCATCACGTTGTTCGCGATGCCCTGCTCGATCACCACGTGCCCGGACAGGCGAACATTGGTCGGTGGCGGCTGAGGCCCAGTCGGGAGCTTGGTGATCGGCGGGATCTGGATCGCGGCGCCGTTGTCGATGTGCGCGAACTTGCTCGGGTTGTGCTGGACTGCCGAGACCGTGAAGCGAATCTCATCGTCGGTCGAGTCCTCAGAGACATTCAGCACCCGGAAGTGCTGCGTGACCAGCGTTGAACTCTCCACCGCCCACACGGACTGCGCCACAGGCGCGGCGGTGAACGCGCCGGAGATCGAGACGCGACGGGCAGCGGTGTCGATTGCGCTGATCGTGTGCGTCTCTGCCACGCCGGACGGCGTATGTACTGTAAGGGTGTCGCCGACCTGCACTTCGTCAGGCAACCGGTCAACGACGACCGAACTGATCGTCGACGACGAGATGCGGCCACCTTGGCGGGCTCCTGCACGCGCGGCGTCCTGAACCCGGATGATGCGCCCTGGGATCGCCCCCAGAAGACCGTCGAGGCCGACGGCGAAGCTCACGGAGTCCGTCTCAAGCTGGCTCGTGACGAGCGCCCACTGCCCTGCCCTATGAGCCTGAGCCTGACTGGTGCAGCCGAAGGCGACCATTTCAAGCTGCTGGAACCCATATCGCGCTAGGCCATCCCGGTCCTCAACGTACTCGACCGCCTGGCCGTAGGCATTATCCGGGTCGTTCCATGTGACGAGTGCCGTTGTGTATCGCGTCTTGCGCGGGCTGCTCTGGTAGGTGAACTTGCCATCGATGACGTTGGCAGCGGTGTACGTGAAGATCGGGTCTTGCGGCATGTCTGCCACTGACACGATAGAACCGCCCATCCAGTAGGAGACGCCGCGAAAGATCGAGGCGAGATCGCCTAGGAGTTTGTAGGCGTCGGCTTGGCTCTGTAGGTAGGTGTTGCAGGTGAAGCGCGGCTCCTGCCCGCCCTTTCCATCGTCCACTAGCCCGTCGCAGTACTGGGCGATCCGGTAGAGCTCCCACTTGTCGACCATCGAGGCGTCGATGAGGTCGCCCAGCCCGAACCGGTCCTGTGTTACCAGGTCGTAGAGAACCCATGCGGGGTTGTTTGACCACTCGGTTTGAAACGAGCCGTCCCAGACGCCGGTATAGGTTCGGGTCTGGGGGTTGTAGTTGCTCGGGATCTTGATCTTGCGACCGAATATCTCGTACGCGCGAGACGGGATGTTATTGAATTGCGAGGCGTCGCCACTGATGGCTACAAGCGCACTGTTGGGGTACCGCAGCTTGACGTCGATGATCTCGGTGATCGACACGATGCGCGTCGTATCCGAGACCGTGGCGCTATTGGCGTTAGGCGTAATGCGCCGAACCCGGACGTTCCACCCCTCGGTGGCCGGTGGCAGGTCGATACGGTGGCTGCGCTGATACGGTCCTGTGCACTTGCCGCTGAAGGCGGTGTTGAGCACCGTGTTGTACGCTCCGCCGTCGGTCGATACGTCGATGGCGTACTGGATCGTGTAGCCGTTGATATCACCGTTCGAGGTGTTGCTCTTCTGGAGCGCATCAACCTGAAGGGTGATACGGACGGCGGAGAGGTCGGTCTCGGTAACCTGGTGTATCCACGGGGCGTTGGACTTAAGCTCTGTTGCTACGGCCGTATCGCTTTCAACGCCACCGTAGCCAGGAATGTAATCCTGATCCTGCGTACCTGGACGCGTCTGCACGGCGACGCTCCCGAAGTTCAGCGTACCGTCGGCGTTCGCCAGGGACGTTCCGTCGAGGTAGACGGACTGCATGCCGTTCACGAGTCCGGCAATCTCTCCTTCGGAGATCAGGTCGACGATATGGAAGGAGGAGATCGAGCGCAGCGTGTTCGGCGCTTCAACAGGCGTGTGCTGGCTGCCGCCGCCCTTCGCGCCAGCGATCCGTGGTTCGAGGCCCATGCCAGTCCCAAAAGAAAAGGCCCGCACTGGGCGGGCCTCGTGAAATCGTGAATGCGTGACCCGTCAGTCGGGGTCGAAAGGAGTGCTCTTGAAGTTGCCGCCGGCCGTGCCGTGGCCGATGTTGCTCTGTGCCGCCGAGTAGTCCTGGGCCTCCATGCCGGCCGAGATAATGGCCGAACCGACGCGAACGCGACCGTAAGCCAAGGGAACACAGCCGCCCTGAGCGCTCGTATTGATCGGGCCATTGAAAACGTAGCTTGACTGGTTGTCCGACGAGTCGGCGGACTTCCCGAGCTTCGGCTGCGGAGCGAGCATTTGGACGACTCCGCCGGCTACCATGGCGATACCCGTTGCTAGCGTCGATCCTCCCGTCCAGAACGACACGACGATCAGGACGATGCCAATGATCGTCTGAAGGACGCCGGCACGCTTGGAGCCACGAACGACAGGCGCGATCCGAATGGCGTTTCCAGCCGGCTGGTCGAACTGTTCGAGGTTGAGGTTCTCCTCGCCCACACCCCGACCCCGGAACACCGCGAACTCGATGCCTCGCTCGTGCGCACCCTCAAGGTACTCGCGGAAGCCTGGCACGACGGAGCAAAGGGCGCGCACGGCCTCGCGTGGCGACTTCGTGTCCAGGTGCAGGGCGAGCTCTCGCCCGAACCGCTTGCGCATCGGGCCGGAGAGGATGACGGTAGTCGCAGTCATGGGTCTCAAGTAGTGCTAGATGACGGCGAAGACCGATGGCGCCACACGGATCGCGTCATCTCGGCGTAGTAGCCGCCGTAGTTGTCCCGGGAGCTTAGGCGCCCGTGCAGGTGGTGCAGGATGAGGCCGTCGCCGAGGTAGATCGCGGCATGGTTCGGCACGCGGTTCCCGCTGCGGATCTGCATGAGAATGAGATCACCCGGGGCTAGCTCGGACACAGACACCGGCACGAAGTTAGCATCCTTCAGCGCGGCATCGTTGTACAGGGCTGTGGCGCCGTCATTCCACCAGTCGTCAGCGCGCAAAGGGTCAGGGAGCGTGATACCCCACTCCCTGCTGTACCAGTCGCGGCACAGGCCCCAGCAATCGAGCAGGCCATGCGCCCAGGTTCGCCCGACGTAAGGAGCCTGATACCCCGAGGGCTCGACAAATCGGGTCTCCACGACCTCTGGCGCACCTTCTCCGGGCATGACGCTCACGATCACCCACGGCAGCTCGGACGCCTCGCACTGGACGAGATCGGCCTCCGATGGGCGGGCCGACACGTCGGGATGCGAGTGCACAACGGCGGTGATCTCGCCCGACTCCGCTGCCGCGACGTACTCGCGGGGGTCAAGCGCAAAGTGCTCGGCTGGATTCTCCGCCATGTTACGGCACGTGATATAGCGCTCCCTGCCCTTCGCGACGACAACGAGCCCGCAGCACTCGCGCGGATACTCGGCCAGCGCGTGCGCATGGATGGCGTCCCGGGTCTTGGCCTTCATCGGATCAGCTTCGAGGCGGGATAGCCGCCATAAGGAAGTTCTGCGTTCTGGCCGAATCGCAGCTTGCAAGACGACAGCCGGCCGCCGCAGACGTCCAGAGACGGGTCGCTTGTAGGGCTGTCGTCCTGTTTGGCGACTGGCGGCCCGTTGTACCCACAGTAGGGACCACGGTAACCGCCCTTGATGAGCCAGCTGCACACGTTCGCGATGATCTGGCGGCTCGGCACCTTCCGGTCGCCCAAGTCCATGGGGCTGGCCAGCTCGAACGTGACCTGGGTGTTGTCTTCCGAGGACCGGCGCTCGATGAGCCAGATGTCTGGTGCCGCCTCCTGATCCGGATCAGCGCCTGGTTGCCCGTCCAGGTATTTCTTGAGCGTGCGCCGGCGCGTCAGGCGCGCGCCCACGAGATCCTGGTAGGCGATGCAGAGCGCGGAGATGCGTCCGTCCACGTTGCCCACGGCGAGCGTCGGCACGCTCGGCTGCGCCGGGTCGACCTTGAAGCCCTCGGCCTGAATCGGCCACGGGTCATAGGTCTCGCCCTGCCAGACGATCGAGCCCGAATACGTGTACCCGTGGAAGCGAAGAATGCCTCCCTCACCACCTCCGGTGATGGCTCGCGCGTCCAGCTCGAACAGGATGACCTCGGCGCCGGGCTCAAGGGTTTGGATGTCAGCGACGAAAGTCACGGCGCGAATGCCTCCTCGAAGGTGGCAGTGATCGTGTAGACCTGTCCGCCCTCATCGCCCACAGTCCACGTGTCGCACGTGTACAGCGCCTGCGCATCGTTCGGCGCCGTCCAGTAGAAGGACATGCCGACGTGCGCGCGGAGGAAATCGCGGATCGCGAAGGCTGTTGCCTTCGGACCCGACCACCGGATAGGCCAAGAGCGCGTGAGCGGATTGATTCCGTCGGGCACGCGTTGCGCGTACCCGTCGCCGAACTGGGCCTTCCGGACCTTCGCGCTCTCCGTGCCCGTGTTGCCCCGCTGAGTGGGCCAGGTAAAGGTGTCGGTCATCGCCGCCCCATCGCCGTGTAGATTTGGCCGCCGGGGCGGATTTCCTGGGCAATTTGCTGCTTGCAGACGTTCGCCACGGCCGTACCGAACTGCTTGCCGAACGCTTGGTTGTCGCCACTGGCGGACACGTCAGCCGTTCCGTCGCTCGCGACGTTGACCACCACGTTGACGTTCACGCCGGCAGCCATGCCTCCGTGGACGGTGACGCCGAGACTGCCGTCGCTGCCGCGCGACAGGGGCATGATCGCCTCGGAGCCAGCTTCGCCCATGACGCCAAGAGCCGCGCCCTTCGCAAAGGCGAAGGCAGTCGGCTTGCTCACAACCTGGTTGCTGTACTTGGATAGGCTTGGCGAGTCGTACACGCCGCCCTTGGCATTGGCGACCGCTCCGACGATGCTGCCGATCGCCGCGCCCCAGCCACTGCCGGCGCTTCCGGATGTGCCAGTCGTGCCACCGAAGATCGACTGGAGGGCCTGAGATGCCGCGATCCTGATCGCCACCTTCGCGAGCTCGGACAGGATCGACGAAACGAGGCTTTTGAACCCGAGCTTGCCCGTGGTCACGAAGTTGGCCAGCGAGTCCGCGATGCTGTCGAACGAATGGATGAAGAGGTTACGTGTCTGGCCGGCGACGTCCGATGCCTCGGACACGATGTCTGCGTACCCGCCGGCAATGCCCGCCTTCCAATCCGCTCGCGCAGCATCTTCGGCCTTGAAGCCTTCGATCTCGACGGCAAGGCGCTTCTTGGTGTAGTCGTCGAGCGCCGCAAGCTCCCGCGCGTACAGGTCGCGGTTGTCCTCGTTCGTGGTCTGGTTCATGTCGTGAACCAGCTGGATGCGCTTGCGCGCCGAGTCAGCGTAGATCTGGTTGATCTGCTGCTGCCGCTGCGCCTCGACCTGGCTCATGCCAATAGAGCTGGCTTGCAGTGCGATCTCCGCCTTGCGGGTCTCCAGCATGTCGGAGAGGCTGCTCTGGTACGCCTCGATGGCGGCGGCCGCGCGCGTCCTCTGATCGAAGAGCTTGCCTTCGGCCTCGATCTCGGCCTCGATCTGGCGGCGGTCCTCGGTGTAGAAGTCCGGCGCTTGGCGAGCGCGCGGTGCTGCGCGGCCCTTTGGGTCTTTGTACTGCTCGTTGATCCCCGCGATGATCTTGGCTTCGTTCGCGCGGATACGATCCGCGCTGGCCTTGTCTCCCGCTGCGAGCGCCTTCTCTACCTGCTCGTTGGCCTTCGTGCGCGCCGCCAGGATCGCCTTGGCTCGCTTGTCCTCGCGGCTGGCGTAGATGTCGGCCTCGCGGTCGGAGTCAGCCAGTGCCTGCGTCGCCTGCGCGGCGATGGACTTCTTGCGCGCATCCTGGTCAGCCTGCCGCTCCTGCGCCTGAAGCTGGTCGAGCGACTTCTGGTAGGTCGCGAGGATGCTCGCCTGCTGCCGATCGGTCAGGTCGGCATACATGGGCCCGCTGCGCGTGCGCACGGCCTCCATCCGCTCCTGGATCTTCTTGATCTGATCGCCCGAGGTATCAGGGCGGCCCACATCGAGCATGGCGTCCCACGCCTTCTTGGCGGCGACGGTGACGCCGTTCCAAGCGCGCTCGATAAGACCGGCGCTGTCCTGCACGGACTTGGCACGCTGGGCTACCGCATTCGCGCGGGCCTTCATGGCCACTGTGGCGGCTTCGTCCTCGCGCCCGCTGTCCTGCAAGGCCTTGATCTGCTCATAGATCGTCGTTGTGAGGAAGTGCTCGGAATCATTGAGCGCGAGCACGGCTTTGACCGGCTCGTTCTTGAGGTCCGAGAACTGCTTGATGGTCTCGGCCGTCGACTGGCCGGTGAGGCGCGCCATATCCACGGCGGCCTTGCCCACGAGACCGATTTGCTCGGCCGTGAACTTGCCGGAACCGGCGACCTCTGCGAGTGCGGCCGCCGCCTCGTGCTGTGTCCCCACGGACGCGCTGATGGCACGCGCCTGGTCCTGCAACTGGCTGGCTGTGGTGCCCGCGTAGCTCCCCGTGCGGGCCAGCGCCTGGTTGAAGGCAACGGTTTCGTCACTGCCCTGCTTCCATGCAACAGCCAGCGCTATGGATGCACCCGCGAGGAGCGTGAAGGGATTGACGAGCCCTAGCAGGTAGCCGCCGAGGGCGCGCGCCGCGGGGCCAATGCCACCGAACATGTCCTTGAGCTGGCCACCCTGCTGGAGAAGGACCGATAGGGGGCGCTGCCCGCTGGCGATGGATGTGGCGATGTCCGTGAACTGGGCGGGGATGCCTCGATTGGCGGCCGCCAGCTGCTTCTGCGAGATGGCGGTCTTGCCGCTGGCGTCGGCGTACCGCGAGAGCGCGAGGCGACTGGCCTCGATCTTGTCGGAGAAGACCTTGAAATCGTCGTCGCCGATGAGGCCCTTGGCACGGAAGGACGCGAGCTTGCGCTCCTGCTCGTCCAGTTGCCCGAGCTTGGCGATAACGGGATCTATCGTCCCGATGAGCTTCGAGAGTTCTTCGCGCTGCGCCCGGATGGACGCCGTGTTCGACGCCTTGTTGGCACGCGTGTTGGCTTCGGTCAGGCGGTCCTGTGATGCGGCGGCTTTGTCGCCGGCAGACGCCATTTTCTCCAGGCTGTCCTCTGCCTGCTTCACGCCATCCTGCGTGACCTTGATACCAAGGCTTGCGATATCCACCCTACTTTCCTTCTCTCATGGTCGCCAAGGCCTCGGCCTCAAGCACCCGGACGCAATCGAACGTCTCGGGCCAGTCACTTCGGGGGATCGCGAGCAGACGGAAGACCTGCGGCATCACGCCGTAGTCAAGTCCCGTGGCACCGGCGGCACCAACTCGCCACTGCGTGCCCATTGCGATGAGCGTGTCGACGGCCGGCATGTTGTCCGGCCAAATGAGTACGGCGGTGTCGTCCAGGTCGGAAGGAAGGAAGCCGAACGACGCCAGTTCCGCGCCGCTCGGTTCCTTCTCGTAGATCGCCCTGGCCGCCGCCTTCAGTTTTTTACGCGGGCGCCCGAAAGCTCACGCTCATAGGCGTTGAAGACCGCCATGTTCGCGCCGCCGTAGTTTTCCAGAAGACGCTCGATGTTCTCGCGCGTGAACTCGTCGTCGAGCTCCCAGCCGCACGCAAGCGCCCGGATCACGTCCGCATCCTCCATGCCGGGCAGTTCGTCCTTGAGCCACGCCTCCCACGCCGAGCGCGTGCGATGGCGGAACGTGAAGGAAACCGCGACCGGCTCACCCCCGTGAACAGGGATGGACACCGGCGCGGAAAAGGTCGGATTGGGGTCCAGTTTGATCTTCGCCATTACGCGGCGTACCGGGTGACGTCACCGACCAGTGAAACGGTCGCGGCCAGGGCCATCACCTGGCCCTTCGTGACCGTCGGTGTCTTGTTGAGCGTCGCGTAGCCGTTGTAGAGGATCATCGAGCCACTGGGGAGCTGGAGGCGGACGGCACGCGGCACGCGGTCGTCGTTGGCCGCCGACAGAATCGGATACCACGGCAGCGAGATGTCGTCGCCGATGCTGAGGCCGATGCTCTGCGGCGACTTGGTGGTCGGAATCTGGTGCTCGACATCCTCTTCGAGGAACGAGTAGGTCGCGAACTGCTGTTCACCGCCGCTCGTGCTGAATTCGAGCACCTGGGTGACCTGCGTCCAGGTGGCAACCTCCTGCACGGAGCCCACGCCACTTCCGGCGGGAAACTTCTGCGCGTCGCTGGTATCGACGCCTTCGAGCTGGAACGTGTTCGTGTCCGAGTTCTTCACGCGGACGACGCGGCCGTTCAGGCGGTTCCAACCCGAGGTGATCTTGACGAAGTCACCGTCAGTGAAGCCGTGCGCTGCCGCGGTGGCCACGGCCGGATTGGCGTTGGTGATCGCCGTGATGGGCTTGGCCGTGCCGGCCGACGCCTCGATCGACAGGACGGACCCATCGGGGAGCTGTACAGACATGTATGTGTCCTATAGTTCGAGAGCCCGGCGCGCGGGCACAAAAAAAGCCCCTTGCGGGGCTGGTCTTCGGCGCGTTGTCGCGCGGTTAGATCGTGTCGGCCCGGTACTGGAACGACACGGGCTGGGTGTATGTGGGTGGGTCGGGCTCGCCCTTGGCTACTGTCGCTGGCGTGACAACCTGCGCGGTGAACCCGCCAACAGCCATGCGCAGATTGAGCGGAAAGAGCGCGGTCAACTCGTCAGCTATGGCCTCGGCCGGGCCGGGGCCGACCCCCGAAGGCGTGACAACGTTAATCTGGTAGACACCGCGGTAGACCCGGTGCACGCCCGCGAGGTCATCGCTTCCCGTGGCTGCGGGCAGCATGAAGACCTCCAGATACGTCTCGCCGTTGGCGGGCGTGAAAGGCACGTCCTCGAAAGCGATGCGGAGCGCTGGCGTGCGCGCCGCCGCCCAGGCCGCGAGCCTAGTCTCGATGGCGCGACGGACGAGCTTGTTACTCATCGATCTAGGCTCGCCGCGGCCTTGTCGACATAGGCTTGGAATTCGGCCACTGACACGCGGACCATGCCCTGCGGCGCTTGCACGCCCGAATGCCCGTACTCGACGGGAATGGCGTAAGGCAGCGAGTTCATGATGTAGATGTCGTCCTCGCCATCGCTCTGAAGGATCGTCTGCGATCCCTTGGCGATGGTCGTGCTGCCCGTCTTGTCGATGGCCTCGGATGTGGTTGTATCCGGCGCCACGAGTGCCACCGTCCAGTTGGCGCGCAGGCGCCCGCCGACGTACCCCGCAGGCGGCTTGCGCTTCCACAGGTCGGGATTGCCAACGGGCGTCCGCAGGACGGTTGCCGTCAGCAGGTCAATGGCGACCTTGCGCACCACCTGGCGCGCGTTCTCCGGCGCCTTCTTGGCGAAGGCATGGAGCGACAGCGCAAAGCTCTGCGAGCTAGCCACGAAGCTGCGCCACATACAGGACCGGAGTCCCGGCGGGCGCGACGGGCTTGACGGCCACGACCTCCGCGCGGCGCATCGATCCCGTGTCGTCCTTGTAGTTGAGCTTGTTGCCCTGCACGACCCGCTGCCCGGGCGCGCAGAATGCCTGCTTGTCGCCCTGAAGGATCAGCGTGCCGTCGATGTACTTCTGGTCGAAGTCGAAGACAGCGGCCGTCGTTTGAACCGTGGTCTCGCTCGGCACTGTCGTACCCTGCTCCGGGTCATACACCGGCGGCCCGTCGGCGCGGATCAGCTCGGCGGCCGCGCCGAAGCGCTTGAGCAGGCGAGTCGCGGTGGCGGCTGTGCCGGCGTAGTTGAAGCTCACGCCCTCACCACCTGCACAGAACCAACCCCGCCCCCGCGCAGCAGGGCGCCTAGCAGCCCGTCTACGGCTGCGTACTTCACGCCCTGCCGCGCACCATCGGAATAGACGACCGTGATCGGGCCCACGGTCTCCTGCTTGACCTGAGAGGACTGGTCGGCTTGCAGGTCGCCACCGATCGAGCGCACTGCCATCTCGGCGTTCGCTCGGGCAACCGCTGAGGGGACAGCGGTACTGGGGAGATCGAAGCACCCGACGCGCACGCACTTGCGCGGCCAGTCGAGCGCCTGGGTGGTGCTTACGCGCTCGCCCTTCCATTGAGGGCCGTATGTGCCGGCCATGTAGTCGGAACCCTTCCGGAGCGCTTGCTCCTTCGAGGTCGTGTCGAGGGCCGCCCATGCCTCATTGCCGCGCGCAGAAAAATACGCGTCCGCGTCGGCGACCGAGATGTAGGCTTCGGCGTCGGACTTTCCGGTGCCGTCCTCGACGATAAGCATGGGTTACGCGGCCTCGCCTGGCTCGCCGCCTTCAGCGGCCACCGCTTCGTCGTACAGACCTTGCAGCACCTCTCGCGAGGCGTTGCCCTTGAATTCGATGTTGCGCTTCTTCAGTTCGTCTTTCAGCTGCGCTGCGGAAAGACCCGGCTCGCCCGACTTGCCGGATTCGGCGTCAAAGCGAACATGCACGGCGTCATTGAAGTCTTCGGCGTTGACCAGAACAAAGTCGCCCTGATCCTCACCCCACGGTTTGACCTTGATCGTTTCCATCGCGTGTCCTCGTGAAAGGAAAGGGCCGGTTGCCCGGCCCTTCTCCAATTAGCCCAGCAGCAGGCCGATGTGTTCCGACTTCACCGCCGACCAGCCCCACACGAGCGAGACTTCATACTGCACCTGGCGGTACTGCTTGTAGATCGCGACCTCGAACGACAGGCCGCTCACCGGGTCGGTGACGATCATGCGGTCGGACGCGCTGTCGCCGCCGTCCGGCAGAGCCGGCACGCGGGTCGCCAGGGCGATGGCCGACCGAGCGAACGCCAGGCTGCGCGTGCTAGCCGCGGCCACCGTGATGGCCGTGGCGCCGGCCGGAATCGCCTTGCGCAGGCCGGGGGATGCGAGGGTGATCGTGCCGCCGTTGGAGACGTCCGCATCACCCGAGGCGACGACGTACTTGTTGGTATCGCCCGCGAAGGTCACGACGTCGCCAGCAAGGATGGCACCGGTGCCGGCCGCAGCCAGAGTGATCACCGTCGAGCCGACAGCGTAGCCAGTCGCATTCGTGGTTGCCGAGGCGGCCGTACCCGAGACCGGGGTCTTGATCTGCGCCGATTCACGAATAGCGAAGCCATGCACGTCCAGCAAGACGCCTCGACGCAGCAGGCTGTCGTCGTTCGCCTCGTTGGCCTTGCTCAGCTGCGTCAGCGTGCGCATGCTCGCGCCGGCTGCGGTGTCCACGACCAGCTGCAAGTCACCCATCGGCGAGCCGTTGTCGGCCAGGATCTTGCGGACCTGTGCGGTGTCGGCCAGGTTGGTCGCGAACGGAGTCGTGCCAGGCGTGCCGTAGGCGCGGGAGGCCTTGGCGAACAGCGCCGTGCCGTCAGCCTCGCACTCGTTGACGAGCGCGCGCATGGCCTGGGCGAACTGGTCGCGCAGAATGACGTTGTACGAGGCGCCGTTGTTGTCCAGGCCCTTCTTTTCCTCGCCGTTCCAGCGGACCGGCACGCGGCGCGCCTTGGTGATCGTCATGTCGACCTTGCCGATGGTCTGATCGCCATCGTTGGGCGGTGTGACGGCCGGGGTGATGTCCGTGGCGGTGGCAGCGGGAGCGACCGGCGAAGTCACGGTCTGACCGACCGCGGCTCGCGAGTAGGTCATGTCGCTGGAGACGGCTGGGATGAGGCCAACCAGTTCGCGAGACACGACGTCCAGGGCGTTGTAAATGGTCGTGATGAGACCGGTGAGAGTGTTGCTCATGGGTTTCCTTGGGGCTTATTCGGTGACTTCGCCGCCGGCCTTGACGTGGGCCTGCCTGCCGGCAGGGTCCAGCGCGTCAAACTGCGCACGAGAGAGGGATTTCTTGCCGCCATTGCCGGCACCCGAGTTGCCACCCGCACCCGACCCGCTCGCGCCACTGCCCTTCAGGATCTGATCCTTGTAGGGGTAGGCGTCCACGAGGGTTTCGATGGCTTCGTCGAAGTCAGCAAGCTCGCCGGGGCGGGCGCGGGAGTAGATCTTGTTGCCGTGCGGGTCGTAGGCCACAACCTTGCCGTCCTCGACCTTGAAGGCGCTGCCGAAGCGTGCCTGGACGAGGTCGGCGGGAATGGCGAACTTCTCGGCGATGGTCTTGGAGCGGGAGAAACTGCCGCCGATCTTCTCGGCGTAGAGCTGGCCTTCCAGTTCTTTGGCGCGGGTCTCGATCTCGGCCAGCTTGCCCTCAAAGGACTTGCTGATTTCGTTGCGCACCGTGTCGATCTCGCCGGCATCCACCAGCTTCTTCTGATCGAGCTTGGAGACGGTATCGAGTGCCTTGATCGCCGCCGACGGGTCAGTGATGCCCTCGAATGCCTTCAGCGCCTTCTCGGCCGCCTCCTTGCCTTCGCGGTGGCTCTTGGCCTCGCCGTTGAGGCGGGTGATCGTCGCGACCGTCGCCGGGGCGTCGAAAGCGACTTCCTTGCCGTCCTCGGAGATATAGACGGGCTTGCCGTCCTGCACAACAACGTGACCGGCTTCGTCCAGCTTCAGTTTCATGGGGTTGGTGTCCTCGGCCATCCGGCCAGCGAATGACCCATCCGGGTCGTTGCGCCCTCGGCATCCGCCGGTTCGGGCAATAAAAAAGCCCCGGTTAAGGGGCTTGAGGTTGAATCTTAGTGCGGCGGCTCGTGCTGATCCCGAGCTTTGGGCTGGTCGTTCGCGTCCCCGGGCTTACCGTATGTGCCTGACGCTACCAAGCGGATCAGCCTCCGCCCTCGCCGCAATGAACTACTCGACAACCACCCTCTGCCCACTCAACAGGCACACCACGCACAGCTTGTTGCGGGACTTGCCGATGGAGGCGGTGATCGTCTCCCGACCGCCGCAGCGGTTGCACTGCGCCAGGTACGGGGTCTTGGTCTTTCGGACTCGCTCGCGCACCTGCTCGGCAGGTGTGTCAGGTGGCTTCGTGCCATCGATTACGCGCAGGGAGACCATTGTGGAGAATGGTCGCAGGCAGCAAAACGATGTCAAGGGGTCTGGGCGGAGCTACCGACTTCACTTCCCATCCCTCCGGCTCCAGTCCGTGAAGCGCTTGTAGTCACGCACGTACTGCTTGAACATCCGAATACCGCCGTAGGCTTTGAGCGCCTTACCGTAGGCATAGTCCACGGCGAGAACGAGCAGAAACCCAGATAGCGCTACTCCGCCAGCCAAGATCACCACCCAGCCCACCCACATCGCCATGTTGCTCACGACTCCACCCCGCGAGCGCCTTCGATAGCGGCGCCGTGGGCAATCTTGGGAATAGCATTCACTCCCCACCTCCCACATCGACATCGATCTCACGGAACAATCCATTGTCCCAGCGCACATCGCTAAGGACGCGCTTGGCTTCCTCCATGGCGACCTGCACGTCGGGGCGGAAATAGACGACAGGCATATTGGAGATGGCCTCATGCATGATAGGAACGGCGCGTTCTAGCGCAGCTAGATCCTCGTCCGTGATGCGAAAGGTCTTAGTAATCACGAGTCACCTCCGGATCTGCGAGCGCGGTCGATGGCATGATCTATCGCGGCCTGCATCGCATGCTTAAACGCGGCAGGAGCATGAGCCATCGGATGGCTGCGTTGCCAAATGGCAAGCGCTATACCTCCCATTTCGTCCGTCACGTTGGTGACCTTGGCACGATCAAGCGCCTCCAACAGCGCGGGGCCGTGGTCGCGGAGGAACATCACGGAAAGAGTCTTTAGCGCTTCGATGCCCTCGACAGTTGGGGCTGAGTGTCCCAATGCGAAGATCTTCTCAAGCTCATCACGTACGGTCATGCTCATCCCCCAGCGCCGCGACAAGGGCGGCTTTCATCTGCGGCAGTAGGGCCGGATTGGCATCACCGCCGTAGTAATGCACAAGCACGCGAGTTGCCATCTCATCCGTCACCTCAAGCCGCGAACGGATAACCGAAGTAGCCTCAGTCAGCGCATCGGACCACACGGGCAAGCCGATAGACTTTATCTTCGAAGAGACATCCTCCACGACTGATAGCGCCTCACTAATCGTCATGGTCATGGGGCGGTTCCTTTGTACTGGCTGTATGCCTCTTGCACGGCGTGAAACTTCTCTGCATCGCCGCCATGATCTGGGTGGTGCTGCTTGCGCAGTCGCCTATAGCTACCTTCCGGGTCTTCCGGGTCCAGCACCGCACGCCATCCTGTGGCGGGAGCATCCAGCTGGGCGAATCCCTTGAATGCCCGCTCCATCATGTCAGACGCGCCCCATCGCTCGATCCCCCGGATGGCTTCGATGGTCTTACGCACCGCCTGCGTGTTCGCCGCCGGTGACTTGTAGCGGTCACAGGCGAAGCACATCGGCTTGCCTTTGTAGGTGAAGTACACCGCAATACCGGGATCATCGATATTCGACTGCTGCGCATAGGGCATGCCGTCTTTCCGAAGCATGAGGTTGCTTGAAAGCACGGGAAGTCTTCCTCCCATTCTCGCAATCTCGGCCATCAAACCATCTCGTGCCGCACCCAGGGTCGTACTGAACTGACCCACTTCGCGACGGTGACTTGGAGTCCGCGTCCAGCCGTCAGGCCATTGCAGCGGAAAAGCTTCAATGCTCATTTCCCACCTCGGTTCAGGATGGCGGATAGGTCGTGACGCCACCAGTAGGGTCGACCAATCTCGCTTGACTCGCCAAAGTGCAGGCCGTTGAGTGGTCCGATTCCCATCAGAAACTCGTACACATCACGACGGACAGGCACCACGTCACCCATGGTCGATAGGGCGGCTTGCCAGCCGAGCCACATACTTTCCTCTGCCGGGATGGTGTATCGCCCGTGAGAATCCTTGTGCAGCCAAGCGCCATGTTCTTCGGCAGCCCACTCCTCAAACGCCTCCCTGCTATCACTCACGCGGCTAGTGGAGGTCATGGCGTAGTTTCCTTCGGGCTGAAACGGTGGTCGAATGGAGCGCTGCCGGGAAGATTTCCGTAGGCGTGCATGTGAACGGCGCTATGCATCGGGTATCCGCATATTTTGCACTTGCCGCACCTGCAAGCCGTTTTCTCAACGTAGACGTAAGACCTACCATGCTTCTGCCGACGTTCTGTTTTTACCGGTCTAGGGCAATGACCAACACCGCCTTCGCCTACCTGCCATTCTTCCATCACCCACCTCCCGATGCTGGCGCGGCGACAATCTTGCTGACAGCGTCGTCAATGGCGGATTGGATCGTCTCGCCTTCGCCATAGATGTAAAGCTGCGTTGATTCTCTCTGATCTTCGGTGAGTGAATGCCACCACGTTGTGCCTGCCTTGTCGCGCTGGATGAGCACTCGACCACTCTTCGTCTGGCCACTCGCCAGAGTTGAGAAGTCTGCCGAGATAAATACCCATCCACCCGGCACAATTAACTCCGGCACCGCATGGCGGGGATGGGCTAGGGCGGCACGGAACCCGTCCTCGAAATCCTGAAGGTCGCCAGCATCGAACGTGTCAAGTGCATTGCGAATCGGCCGAAAGTTGCGCAAATAGGCAAGCCCCTTGTCTGCATCCACCCGACCCGCAACATCCGTCGCAACCGTTGTGGTCTTCGCCAGATGGGCGTCGATGGCGTCGGCACAAGCGTCAAGCATCTCATCGAGGCCGGGCGACTCGTGCCTGTGCCGAAGCTGTTCACTAACGTCTCGTAACGTCATCTCACCCATGGCGGCTCTCCTGGCAGGCTTGGTCGATGGCCTCGTCTAGGCGTTGGCCTGCAATGTGTTCGTTGAAGTAGGGACCATCGATGCAGCGCAATGCTGCGGCAGGGGCACCCCCCGGCGTGGCCTGATCACGCAACCACCTATACCGCTCCGCATCCTCGCGGTCGGAGGCGGCCTGTCGGAGGGCGCGATACACACGACTGGTTGCTTCGAATGCGTCGGCCATTTCTAGAAGGTCGGTAGATGTGAAGGTCATTAGGTGTGCCCCAGGTCTTCTATGATTGCCTCACGCGGCGAATAGCCGTCCTCTCGATACTCCCGCCATGCAGGATCACGAGCGAACCAATACGCGGCTGTCCACGTCTTCTCGCAGCCGTACCACTTTATCCAGTAGGTCATGCGGAGGGTCCAGAAGAAGCTCATGAGTGATCCATGAGGTCGCCGACGATCCAGTCAGTGATGAGGCTTATTTCTTTCGAGCCTGTGTCGATGGTCGTTCCCGGTGTAGAAAGGTGATCTACCAGTGGTGCCGATTCGCCGTCGTCATCAACGAAGTTTTTCAATCTGTAGCTAAGCAGAGAAGCCTCAATGACGTCGCCCATCGCCTCCCAGTTGCTAGGCCTAGCCAACTCCCCAACCCTCGCCCTAAGCCTCTCGCACTCATCCTCAAGCGCCTTGTAGTCGGCGTGGGTGACCCAGTCGCCTGCTCCATCAGCAGACGGCACGTTTGCAAAAGAGCAATGATCGTACCTAACCAGCTTCGATTCGTTCATGGTCGCTTCTCCACTGTCTCGTTCCATACAAGTTCCCATGCCTGCGTATGCCATTGCCGTCCGGCTTTAGCCCGCCTTCCTGAGGATCGCCAGCCACCGGCCGATTCAACGTGCGGTGGCTTTTCGTGCCATGACCAGTACCCATCGAAATCCATGGTTAGCCAGCGCGCCCAATCTGGGGCAGACGACCACTTAGGCTTAGGGATACGGCCACGCACTGAGTCACCCCTCCCTCAGCGCGTTGCGGGCGATAGCTTCGTAGTCTATGAGGGCATCGAACGCCCATCCGCACGAATACGGGTCCACGATTTCTTCAAGCGCAGCCCTGTACCGAGCTACCTCAGCGGCGAGTTCGGCAATGAGGGCGTCTACAACGTCGGCCTTCCCATTGCACTGAATCCACATCCCGCTACCTTCCGCGTACCAACCGCGTATATCGCGTAACGCTTGTTCAGCAAGTGTTGCCGGTCCACCGTTATTCGCGCTCATCCCTCATCCCCCATGGCGAGTTTTAGGGCGGTGCGTTCGGCAATCGGCTCGATGCTGTCCTCCGGCACATAAGACTTCCAGCCGTCATCGAATTCGACCCAGACAGCTTCTTCGCGACACTCCATTTCGGTCTGCAACCGCGCGGTTCCCTCGATACCCGTTTCCAGGCACCGAACCCTCCACGTCTCTTTCGCCATCTTGCCGTTGTTGGTGCTCATGGCTGGAACCTCGCGAGTGCTTCTTCAGCATGACCTGCCCATATGGCTTTTACGCCTTCGTCGTCGTATCCATCCCAAAACAGCGCTTCTTTGATGACCTCAACCAGCCCCGCCACGTCGGCGTATTCGATGTAGCGACCGTTGGTGGATACGACGCGCTCGGTTTCAACCCCGAATCGTGTCTCATGATCGACAAAGTCATACCTCACCACCTTCTCTGTGCTCATGGGGTGGGCTCCTCGATGACCTTGAAACCGTTCGATTCGTCGGCATCGATGGCGGCGAGGCAGTAGTTGAAGTGGCCGAGAACTGCCACCCCGAAGTCATCGAGAACCACCACGGGCCGAACTTTGCCGATGTGGACGTCGCAGACGCCCTCACATTCAAGTCGGTTGTATGTGCTCATGCGCTGGCTCCTAGGGTGGCGAGGGCTTCGTGCGACATGTCTATTGCCATGCCGAGCGCCCTATCAAGCTCGTGGAGATCCATCGGGTCAGGACCACCTACACGACGTGCCATGGACAGGGCACCGATGAGGTCGAGCTTCTTGATTGTTTCGGCAACAACATCACGGGCTGCGCCCATGTCATGCCACTCTGGCGCGCTCACGCCAAACTCCGCGACAGCACTCATCACCGCCAGCACGTTAATGTTCGTCTTACTGGTCACGGTGTGACTCCAAGGCGTGCGATTTCATCAAGATCGACCTTTGCGAAGCTCGTGTCCCAAGCCTTGCCAACAGTCATCGGGTCATCAGACGTAGAGTCTTCGTAGAAACCGTCGTTGAAGCCCTCGCGATAGGCGTCGGGTACAAGCTTACGAAGCCGGGTCACCTCGGCGGTGAGTTCGGCAATGCGCGCGTCACGCTCGCTGCTCATACGCTGACTCCTAGGCGGGAGAGGGCGGCGTTAATTCGATGCGCTCCAGTGCAGAAGTGTTCGGGATCTTTCTCCATGCCGATAAAGTTCCGCCCCAACTCTACGCAAGACACACCAACAGTCCCCGAGCCGTAGCAGTTATCGAGAACCGTGTCGCCTGGGTTCGTGTATGTGAGAACGAAGTAGCTCATAAGACTTAAGGGTTTTTGTGTCGGGTGAAGCTTGGACCGCTGCTTATCGCTGGGAAACGTGATAACGCTTCGCGGGTATCTCTCGGTGGAGTCGTACACGGTCACACCATCCTGGCGACCATAGTTGTCGCTCTGCAGGCGCGACCTATCGGCTGTGGCGGTCTTCCGCACGTGTCCGGTCGTCTTCTGCGGGTTGTACGTCCGCAAATGCTTGTAGAAGACGAGCACGTTCTCGTGGGCCTTCATTGGGCACTTCTTCGCGTTCATGTGTCCCGTAGCGTTCGTCTTCTCCCAAATCCATTCGTAGCGAAGCATTGGCAGGTTCGACGCACCGAGAACCTTGTCAAACGGTGACTGCGCCGTCAGGACAATTGCCCCTCGGCAGACGCGCATGTATTCCGGCCATAGGCGCTGCAGGTCAATCTGGCAATCCCACTTGTTCCTTGTTGTCCCGTAGGGAAGATCGGCCAGGATCATGTCTACACTTTGATCGGGAATTGCTGGCAGAAGGTCGAGGCAGTCTCCGAACCTAAGATCAACACTGCTCGCAACAACATCAACCTTCCTCTCGGTATCCATAGCGGCCTCAGTAGTGGGAGTGGCGGCGGTCATGCGACCTTCCGCGTGCGACGTTCGCACCGCTCCATCTCTTTCTTTAGGATTTGAACGACCTCGGCGTTTTGGCTGCGGTCGTTCCGCGAAGCCCTACCCTTGAGCCAGGACTTCAGCGCGGCCGGAAGCCGAACCTTCAACTGGACATCGATTGCTCGCACGCTGGATTCTCCCGTTGGACCCATGTGGTCCCTCTGGGGGCAAGGTACCCATGTGGTCCATTGCTGTCAAGACCCATGTGGTCCATCATTCGGCGCATGAAGAGAACCGACCCTCAGTTCAAGATCCGCCTGCCTGACGCTCTCAAGGAGCGACTGGAGGCTTTGGCCGCCAAGGAGCAGCGCTCCGTGAGCGCAGAGATCGTCGCCCGCCTTCAGCGGACGCTTGAGGAGGACGAGGCGCGCGCGGGAACGCCTCGGCCGGAGGACGTGGCGGCGTTGCTTGGCGATGACGACGAGATGAGGGGCGCGCTGGAGGAAATGGGCTCACTGGCCCGGCGCATGGAGGTAATGACCGCTCTGTTGCGGTCAAAGGCGTCAGAGCAGTCGCTCAAGGACGAGAAAAAGGCCGCTAAGAAGCGGCGATGAGCCGAATGCGTTGCGCGATTTGGCTCAGAGTGCGGTCCATCCGGCGTAGACTGCTATAGCACCGCCTACAACCAGAGCGACAACCGCAATCACGTAGGTGACTGCTAGCCAAAAAGACAGCCTATCCCCCTTCTCCTCATGCTCGTCGGACTTCTTCCGATCAGTGTCAACGAGGTAGGTTGAGCGCTTATAGTGTCCCTGGGCTACATAGCTCATACCAGCGATAACTGCCGCGAGAACGAAGGCAGCGTAGAAGAACGATATGGAAAACATCAGTCCATGAACGGCCTCGGGCTTATCTCCTTTCCCGGCAAGACCGCTGATAAATGAGAGTATCGCGGCTCCCGAGCCGCCGGACACCAAGACGAGCGTATTCAGCGCTCCCTTGCCGGCGTCGGCTAGCGACCTGAATATCTCAAGATTCCACTGATGCTGCTGCTCTGGCGTCACGACGATGCTCCCCTAGCCTCGCCCCGATTACGCCGCGCGCGCCATCCGTACGTCAAGCTCGCCCACAACCGCGATCAGCGCATCAAGCGTCGACCCCAGCACATAGCACGTATCGGCATCCATGCCACCGGCCTCTACGCCCTGCCCTGCCATCGCGCGCAGTCCGCGCAGGAGGCAGGCGGCGTGATCGAGTGACGCCGCGGGCGTTGCACCCTGGCGGATGTGGACGACGGTCGGGTTGGTCATGGTGGCCTCGGTTGGCTGGAGTGGACGGAACGTTACGGGAGTCGATTGCACATTGGAAGTGACTGAAAAGGGACTTTTGAGGGCCTCTTTTCGCCCATGGTCGCGGCTCCCGAGCAACGTTCAAGGCATAGCTCAGCGCGCCGCACTAGCCTCCAGCTGCTCCAGGCTCAGCCACCGCCCCTTGGAATCGTAGAACTGGTCATACGAGACCTTTCCAGTCTTCATCAGCTGATACCGCTCCGGCCCAAGAATGTCCTCTTGCCGCGCAGGCGACTGCCGCGCGAACCACTCGGCGTAGGTTGTTTCCGCCGGCACCTGGCCATCCATGCTCGCGCGCGTTGCGGGCGTCATGTCGTCCATGTCGACACCAAGCTCGCGCCATGACTTCAGCACCGGCACGCTTACCGATCGACAGTTGAAGTGCAGGCGGCCCGGCCCTTCGCCCCAGGGCACGCTGTGCCCGATGGGCTTGTGCGTGTCGGCGGTGTACTTGAGCCCATCGCGCACCCGGCACATGGGGCTGGTCTTCGTGTCCAGGGTCGATACCCACTGAACAGCCTTCACAAGATCCGCGTTCGCATCCACCATCTGCTGCCTCGCCGTCTGCGCCGTATGGCTCAGGGCGGTTTGTACCACGGCCGCAAGTTCCCGCCGCGGGCGCGCAAGGACACCGTCGGCATAGCTAAGCGCCTTGGTGCCTCGGATCGTGCGGATGATTTCGCTGGTCGTCCGGCCTTCGACGAACCCTGAGCGCACCGTGTTTCGGATCGCCGTAAGGCGCCCGGCTTCCAGGTTCGACGCCCAGTCTTTCAGGAGACGCCCCTGGAACGGCCGGGCCATGGCTGCGGCGTAGACCTGCTCAGCGCTCACGCCCGCAATCGGGAACCGAATCTGCGCCACGCTAGGCACGGCCGCTTTGTAACTCGCCACCTCAGCGGCGGCCTCCACGCGCGCGAGCCCGCGCAGATCGGGCTCCAGCGCCTGAAGGACGGCCGCGTAGGCGTCGGCATTGAGCCGGCGAACGGAGCCCAGCAGAGATTCCAAGCGCTCAACCGTGAAGGTCTCCCGCTCCATCTGCAGGAGCGCCTGCGAAAGCTGGGCGACGAGACTGGCGTCCGTCCTGTTGAGCACGGCGATCATGCGCCGCACGACGCCCGCGCTGTAGCGCAGAAGGTCGTGGGCGTGGTCGATGGCGCGATCAGCAAGTACGGCGTTGGCGGCCGGCATTACAGGCGCTCGACCATGATCGGCAGAGCCGAGTGCCCATCATGCTCGCAGGCAACGCGGACCGCCTCCTCCGCCGTGGCTCCCATGGCCATCGCGCCCATCGCGTAGCACGCGCCCGAGCCAATGGCATAGAAGTCCGTCTCCATGGGCCCGCTGAAGTACGGCGTATCGTCGGCTACATAGAGCGCGCCATCAGGCTTGACCAACACCGCGCGAAGATCGAACTTGTCGTCGAAGTCTTTGGGATCACCGCCACCCTTCAGCCACGCCACGAATCGCTCGGACAGACCAAGGGTGGCCGTGCTCACGCCGACGACCGATCCATCATCGAGCTTGTGAATCTTTCGCTTCCTGCCCGGGCTAGGCTCACCGCGCCCACCATAGGCGCGGGTGTCGGCCGCCATGACACCGTCGCGATAGGCAATCGTGCTCATGCGGCCTCCTGAAGCGGATCAGCCGGCGCCGGCACCTCGTCCGCGGCCTCCTGCGCCTCGACATCCGGATCGATGTCTGCGGAGAGCACGCCGCGGCGCTGCTGCTCGCGAATGGCCGTCTTGCGCGTGATGAGCCCGGCCTGCTGCAGCGAGAGGATCAGCTGGGCGCTGGCGTCGCTCAGGGTGGCCGCGCCGAAGTCCTTGAACAGCGTCACGCGCGGAGGCTCGACGTTCACGTACTGCCCGGCGAAGACCAGTGCCTGATCCAACGCATCCTCGAAGCTCTCGGTGATGCGCTGCAGGTCGCACTTGTTTCCCTCGGCGTCGTTCGCGTCCTCGGTGGCCGTCCGCTGGCCCGGCTTCTGCACCAGAAGCTCGGCACCCGTCTGGGTCATCTGCTCTTCGAGGCGATCCAGAGAGACCTGCCCGGCCTCGATAGCCGCTCCCGTGTGCTCGACGAACTTCATATCCGCGCCCAGGGGTAGCTTGACCGCGCTCGATCCGCCAACCGTAAGCTGGCTGTTCTCGTCGGTGCCGATCATCGCGAGTATGGGCACCCGCGCGACGTGCAGTATCGTGTCCTGGTCGCTCTGGGACTGCCAATGCTTCACGCACAGGTGCGCGAGGTCGAGAAGCGGCGGCCGGCCGATCATGGTTGCCACGCGCTGACCATAGACCGGCACGAACGGGATGGCCGTCAGGTTCGTTTTTCCCTGATCGACGATCTGGTAGCCGCCTTCCATCTTCTCGTGCAGTTCCCATGAGCCAGGGCGAAGCACGCGCACGCGGTCCGCGGTCTTCGTCCCGTAATCGCCGTCTTCGACCTCCGCGCACTCCCTGAGGCGAAGCATGGCAAGGCGCCCCTGCTCGTCCAGCCTCCAGCCGAGGATCTGGTCGTGCTTTACGCGCACGAAATACGGCCGGATGCCCGCCTCGCGCTCGGCGGCCAGGGTTGTGACGCCCGATGCCGTCTTCGGCACTTCGGCGGCGCGCGGTACATCAACATAGATGCCGGCCAGGCCGTGAGCAATGGCCTCGGTCAGCGTTTCGGCGGCGAACACGTTCAGGCTCACGCCCGCTCGGTCGATGTCGTCCACCCAGGGCTTCCACTGGTCCAGCACCGACTTAGGCGCATCACCGAGCGTCAGCTCCTTGGAGAACGGCTTGCCGGCCATGACTCCAACGGTTCGCCGATAGGCGGGGAACAGTGTGGCGGTCTTCAGGCGCGCCTCGTAAGCGCCGTCCTCTTCATTCGGCCAGCGCGGCAGGTGTCGCTTGCCCGCCTTGCGCATGGCGCGCGTGCCGTGCATGAGGTCTTCAGTGATGCACCAATCCTCCTGCATGTCGCGGACGGTGTCGGTGCATTCGTGTACGGCGATTGGCATTTCAGAGCCTCAGAGGTTGCACGACGGCAACGCGGTGTTGAATGGGGTAGCGGTACACGAGGAAGTACCCGGCCGCGTCGATGATGTGGTCGAGTCCGCCGGCCTTATCCGGCTCGCCATGCTTGTCATAGGCCTGCTTCTCCAGCGACTCGACGAGCTCGGGGCACGTCTCGGGGTTCACCCGGTACCGCCGCTTGCCGTCCTTGTGCACCATGGCGTTGACCGACAAGACGCGGTCCTTCACACGCGGGTTGGTCGCGTTCACCCGTACCGAGAATCCGGCCGCGCGCAGGATGGCGTGATCGGACTCGCTGGCGTTGTTTGACTTGCGCGCCTGGCCGCTTGCATCGGGGTAAACCAGGATCGAGTGGCCCGGGTGCTCGCGCTTGAGAAGCGCGCACATGGCCGGGGTGTCCAGCACACCCGTGTACTCCTTGACCGCGTGCGGATCATCGCCGCGCAGGACGTGCACGGCCGCGGACATCTTGCCTACGTTGAAGTCCATGCCGACGTGCAGCGCTTCGCCAGGCTTGATGATCTCCGAGCTGGCATTGAGCGCGCGATCGAACTCGGGGTAGACCGATCCGGCCACCAGGTTGACGAACTCGCCATCGAGGTACGCTGCCAGAAGGTTCGACGGGTACGTGGCGCGCAGGCTGTCGATGTAGCCCGGCGGCAGGTTCGCCGCGTTGCTCATCGTGGACGCCTTGATGATCCGATAACCCGGCGCATTGTCGGCGTTGCGCTTCCATCGGTCGTAGACGAAGCGGAAGCCCTCGGGGGTGGTCGCTACGCCGACCGTGTTGAGCGAGCCGTCCGGCTTCTTCTGGCGGTTGCGCGAGATGATCTTCGTCCAGACCGCGCGCGCCTGCTCCTCAGGGAGCGTGTCCAGCTCGTCCGCGATGGAGTCCGCCACCTCGTAGCCGATGATGCGCTCCGGCGTGTCCATGGTCCGGAAGATGATCTCCCCGGCATCCGGAATGGCGATCACTGCGTCGGCCTTGTTCGTCTTGAACGGGACGCCTTGGTCTTCCAAGGTCTCGGCGAAGCGCGGGAAGCCGATACGGCGAACAAGATCGTATGTCGGCAGGTAGTACGCGACATTCTGCGCCGGGTACTGCAACTTCTTCGTCAGCGTCCGGATGATGGCCGCATGGGTCTTCCCCGACCCGAAGCCCGCGACCATGGCTGGGAACTGATCTTCCGCCGTCACAAACTCGAATTGTGGCGGCGTCAGCTCAATCCGTGGCATCGGGCGCCGATACGCGGACGATCTGGATCACCGGGACGCCCGAGCCCTTCACGTTCGCGTCGATGTCGACGGATTCCTTGGGCTTGCCCCATCCGCGGTCAAGAATCGCGTTGGCCGCGGCGATGCGATCCTTCGCCTCGATAAGCGTAAGCTTCGGATTGTCCTTGTCGGGCTTTCCGACATCGCCGTTGCAGACGGCCACGAGCGTGGCTAGCGCCTCCACGGTGTGGGCTCGCGCAAGCTCCGCGATGCTTTCCCCATTCGGGCCCACGCGCGGCGAACGGCCGCCGGGGTTACCTGACTTGCCCTTCCCCCACGTTGTCGGGCCCACTCGGGTCTTCTTCTTTTCGGTCGTCATATCAGTGAATCGTCGAATGCCCGTGGATGCGGTCTACAAGCGCATCGCCGGCTTGGTAGAGAAGTTTGGCCGCGTCCTCGATGGTCAGCCCATCCCACCGCGTGGCCGAGGTGGCGAGCGGCGTCACGTACACGACCACCCAGCCGTGCCCAGAAAGAACAAGGCCGCCCCGAAGGCCGGCCCAGGCGGCGCGGAGGCGTTCGATCATCGGGTGAACGCCGGCGGGATCTTCTGGCCCGCATGGCGCATCTGCGCCTTGGTCGACTCGATGTCCTTGAACAGCTCGGGCGCTTGGTCGAAGCGCAGGCCCGAGACCGCGGCGCGCTGGGAGGCTAGCACCTTGCTCAGCTTCTCGTTCATTCTCGTTCCTTCTTCAAGAGGTCTTGGAGCCCGCGGATTTGGGCGTCGGCTTCGGCTGCGGCTCGAACAATTCGGCCCGCACTCGCTGCTCTGTCGTCGGCGGCTGCATCAGGCTCGCCGGAACCGGCGGCAACTGCGGCTTGACCGGCAAGCACTTGGGTGGCCCAACGGTCGCGCAGGCGGATAGCGCCGCTGCGAAGATCAGCGGCCACACGATCGGCGTCGGCTTTGGCATTGGCTTTGTCCTGCTCGTACTGTTGAGCGGTTGCGGCGAAATCGGCGGCCTGCTTGCGTTCGCGCGCGAGCGCGGCATCTGACGCGGCTTTGGCCTGCTCGGCATAGGTGGCCTTAAGTGCGGCGATCTCGGCCTTCCCGGCACTTGCCGCCACGTGGTGACCGAACGCGAACACACCGGCCAAAAGGCCAAGCACCCCGGCCAGCGAGGCCAGCCAAAGACCCCATTTCAGCCAGTTCATGCGGGCTGGTCCGGGCCGGAGCCGCTGAAGACGCACACGGCAATGATCACGACGACCAACACGCACACGATTACCTGGAGCGGATGCATCACATCACCTCGCGAAGCTGCTCGGGTGTAAAGGCGAGCGGCCAGCTGCAGGCGAACGTCAGCTGGGCGCCGTTGGTCATGGAGTACACGGTCGACACGACGCCGATCAGTGCGCCGCTGGCATCGAAGATTCCGGAGCCGGAATCCCCGAAGAAAATGCTCATGTTGTAGGTCGTGACCAGACCGCCATCCACGGCCGCCAGGCCGCTGACGTAGCCGTTACGGAACTGGTCGGTCAGTTTCCCCGGGTTCCCGAACATGAAGACCCGGGAACCGGGACGCGGCGCCTCGGCGATGGGCGCCCAACTGGCGAAGCGCCGGTCTACCAGGAGGATCGTGTGGTCGTTACCGTCGAGCACGGCGCGAAGCACGCGCACGGGCTGCCCATAGATGCTCACGGTGTACGGCCAGTCGAGACAGTGCGAGGCGGTGAGCACTGCGCTGGGCCCGACGATGGTCCCGCTGCAGCTACTGTCGCCGTTGATGACCAGATGGACGGTCGCCTCGTGCGCGCGCGTGACTGGATCGACGGTGCAGGCGGGGGCCAACAGGAGGATCAGGCCTAGAAGCCACACGCGGATGTTCATCAGCCGTCGCCCATGCCGGTGTCTATGCAGTCGGTCGATCCCTGTTCTTTCTCGATGATCACGGACTCGCGACCTCCGGCGGGATCTCGATGTTGTTGTCTCTCAGGACGCTCTCAAGCAGACGGACCCGGTCACGGCTCTTGGCCGTAACCTGCTTCTCTGCCTGAAGGTCGTCCCACAGCTTGGTGTACTTGGCCTCCAGGGACTCGACGCGGTCGAGGAGCGCCTTGATCTGCTTCGCCTGAGCGTCGCTCAGCGCGGAGTCCGCTCTGTAATCGGAGATTTGTGCCTGGTCCTGCGCGCTACTGACGTCGCGCTTTGATCGTGTCGTCAGCCATGTCAGGAGTCCCGTGAGCATCATGCCCACCACGCCACCGATGGCGGTCCAGTCGATGGTCATTGCGACACCACCCCGCCGGCGCGCTGATACGCGGCGCGCAAGTCGGACAGCTTGTTCTCGTGCTGTCCGTAGCCCGCGCCAGGCAGGCTTGCCCAGATGCGCCGGCACTTGGTCACGGCGTCGTCGAATCTACCGGCATCGACATCGGCCAAGGCCCCTGCCTCAGTTATCAGTTCGACGCACCCGGCGTCCTGCGACGCGTGACCGAAATCAGGCAGTCCCAGCTTGGCCTGAAGCGCATCCCATGTCCGCTTTAGAAACTGGTAACGCCCTGCTGCGGTTGACTTGAGACCGGTCTTGTTGAGCGTCACAAGGACGTTCGGATGATGGCTGTAGTCGTGGAACAGTTCGCCACCGACTAGGACGTTATAGCCATCGTCACCAAGGTCTTTCGTCCCTTCGGACACGGCCAGGGTGTCAAGGAACGCTTGACGATTCATGGGTTGTTGCCCTTGATGACCGACAGCTTGCCGGTCCTCTGCTTGTGGATGTCCTGCACGTTCACCCAGCGCAAGGTGTCGCGACACAGGACGAAGAGGTCATTGCCACGCACCATGCTGGCAATGGACTTGGTTACCTCGGCGAATTCGACGGGGTCAGGAATGAGCACATCACCGTCAGCCAGCGCGACCGGCTCGGGGACGTAGGTGTCGTCGGTGTCGGTCATGGATCCATCACCTTCCAGAGCAAGAGGAAGAACGCCAAGACCGGCGACCCCGTCAGCATGCAAAAGATCGCTGCCGCAACTCGCATCACGCCGCCTCCTTCTCGAACATCGCCGCATGCACCTTCGAGCGCGCGACCTCGCCGTGCTCGGCGTGGTAGACGATGGCCTGCATCGACCGGCCCGAGCGCCACCCACCATTCGCAGCGTAGGCATCCTTCGCGGCCAGAGTGTTGAAGCTCTCGACGCTGACGCCCGAGAACTCCTTCTTGGATTCGTGGTGGATGTGCCCGATCAGCCAGTGGCGGTGTGTCGTCTCGCCCCAGTCCTTGGCGCGGTCGCATGCCATGACGCCCGGCAGCTTGTCGCTCTTGCAAGCGTGGCCGTGATGCGCACCCAGGAGCACCTTGCCCCAGCGGTAGTACGAGAAGACCGAGGGGTTCGTGTCGATCGTGACGCGCGGCTCGTTCTCATACACGTGGGACAGCGCCACGGACAGCCACAGTGCGCCGGTCTCGTCATGGTTGCCCGGCAGATTGATGACGTGCACGCGCTCGTGCTTCGTCAGCGCGGACTCGATGCACTGGCGAATGATCTTGACCGCCACGCTGACCATCTTGGCGTAGCGGCCGTCGGCGTCCAGGTTGTGACCGCTGCGGGGCGTCACCGCTGCGAGGCTGTCATAGTGCAGAGCGTCGCCGAGGTTCAGGATCACGGCCTGTTTGCTGCGCGGCGCACTGGACACCAGCTCAGCCATGGCCCCGCAGTGGACTCGCTCGGCAATGGCGAGATCCCAGTCGTCGCCCGTCTCGTCCGCCCAGGCGTACATGCCAATGTGCGGATCGCCGATGGGGTAGACGGTCAGGAGGTCATCTCGCCATGCGCCGGAGGCGACGCGAGGCTTCACGCGAGGCAGCTTGGCGGTCATGGCCTCGCACGCGGCGCGGAAGATCTCCGCCTGCTCCTCCGCGTCCTCGTTCGACTTCACCCACTGCATCACCTGCTCGCCCGTGCGCTTGTCGATGAGCGTCGATGTGCCGCGCAGCTTCTGCCCAAGCGGGAGCGGCGTGGTGATGCCGTGGCCAGGCGCCCATCCTTGGCGGGCCTGCGTCGCCTCGCTGATCTCGGCCTCGGTTCGCTGCGGCGGCGCGAAGCTACTGGCGCCGCAGGCACGGCAGCGGATGCGACCCGCGCCGTTACGGATGGCGGCGTCGGCTTGGCACTTGGGGCAGATCATGCGCCGTGCTCGCTGCCGATCTTGGCATACAGGACGACACCGCCATCTTTCAGGATAGTGAATGCGTCGGCGCTCACGATCCTGTCTTCCGAACTTCGCGCATTGCGCGGCAGCGGCAACCCAAGCTCGCGCTCAAGCTCCTCCTGCAGCATCGCCAGCGCGCGCCACGCGACCTTGGCCGTGTGCCGCTGCCCGTCCGTGTCGATGGTCCCGGCATCCACGAGGTGGCGCAGGATGCAGTCGGCGTGATCCGTGGACTTGCCACGCGCATGGTGCATCGGCTGGCCCGGGTTGTGCTGGTCGTTGCCAGCCTTGCTGACACGGGCAACCTCGGCCAACGCGTTCGGGAAGTACCAGAGCAGGCCCTGCGCCATGGGCGCGGCCTTGCGCTCAGCGGCGTCGGTCGGGAGGGAGGCGGTCATGCTGTCACCTGGTCGGCGTTACCGAACTTGGCGCGATTGAAGAAGCGACGGAGCGCGTAGCTGCGAACGAATGACACGACCGTGTAGAACAGGGTCATGTAGAACGCCGAAAGCTTCGGACTGGACGGGTCCCACAAGACGGGAACGATGACGACCGTGGCTGCCCAGTTCACGCCACCGCCAACGAAGATGTTGGCAAGCGATTCGGTGAGCGAACCCTTCTTTGACTGGCTCATACGATGGGCGCTCCGATATGCATCGGCGTCTCGACGTAGCGGTCCGCAGGCATAAGCCACGACAGGCCTTCGAAGATGGTGTCGGCGGTCATCGCCACGACCTGGAGGACGCCCACCTTCGGACAGGCCATTACGACGTCAGGGCCTTCCTCGGAAATCCACGCCGGGATGCCATAGATGCGCCCGTGATGCGTGAATCCGAACTCGCGCGCACGGTTCTCGCTGATCCAGAACAGATCCGTCAGTCGCATGGCTTGGCCTCAATAGGTCCGGCGCCCGCTCTCGCGGGGCTACGGCGCCCGTGGCGTCGGCCGGCTCAGGGGATTTGGGGCTCGCGGTGTGCGAGGACGGCTGGGATCTCCCGGCCCGCCCCAAAAAGAAAGCCCGCCGGTTAGGGCGGGCTCGTAAGTGAATCAACTGGCGGAAGCGGCAGGATTCGAACCTGCGCGCCACAAGTGGGCGTTCCGGTTAGCAACCGGATGCTTTCGGCCTCTCAGCCACGCTTCCGTGAAATGGCGGAAGGTTGAGGAGTCGAACCCCTGCGCTCTAGCGCACCACGGTTTTCAAGACCGCTCGCCGGCCACCCCAGCGGAGCCTTCCAAAAAGAAAGCCCGGCGCCAGGCCGGGCTCGTGAAACAAAACTGTCGAAGTGGCTTGCTCTGCGAACCTCGGCGCATGGGGTCAATGGCTTTCACCCCCCCCCTGCCTTCTCCACCACCTAGGAGGTCACTGCTCATTCGGGTCAGGCACACAGACCCTATGATGGAAGTTTCGCGCAGGGCGAAACGTTGTCAAGCGGTGGGCAAACGGGCGTATCCTTTGGAGACATCAACCACGGAGACGGAAATGGCAGTTTTCGACATCAATGGCCTTGCTGTGAACACTCGCTACATCGTGTCCATCGGCGACATCCGAGAGTCCGTGAACGCCGGTTACTTCCACTTTGCCGTGTCAATGCATGGTCGCGATGCAATCTCCGCTCGCTACCCAAGCAAAGAAGAAGCCGAGTCTCAGAGGGCAAGCCTCATCGCATCGATGGAGCGATAGCCGCCACAGAGGCCGCGCATCGCGAATCCGTGCCCTATACGCGGTGTCAGCGCGGCGCCGCGTTTTTTCATGGCAGCCGCCGCAACAGGCGCTCCCTCGCGACCGTCTCGCGCAACTCGTCGATGCGGTCATACAGCCGCGACACGCGCCGCATGTACTGCGCCATGGCGAGGAAGTAACCGCCCATGGCGCACAGGACTGCTGCCGTAAATGCGTCCATCACGCTGTCCTCGTCACGGGAAAACTTGCCGCACCAGAGGCTTCATCACGCCACCCTCAGTTGGTTGACAGGCCATTACCAATATCTCCATGCGACCCCGGCTCAAGCCGAAGCGTGAAGGGTGGTATGCCAAATACATCAAGCACGTATTGGCTGGTGACCTTGCCATACACCTTGCGAACCACCAGGCACGACGAGTCGAGGATTGCGCCTCGCCCGGCGCCACCTTCGTCATTGAGCAGGTACATCAACGCAACCTTCATCACGCCACCCTCCGCGCGCGCCGCGCCGCCAGTGCCAGAGCATCCTCGGCCAACCGCTCCAGCACAAGCGCGCCGGCGGCCACCAGATCGCCCCAGTCCTCCTCGTTCACCCCAACGGGAGCACCAGGGCACGCACGGCCCAGCACGACGCTGTAGGCGGCCATGGCGACGTGCCCGATGCGCTGGCGGTTGCGGCGTACCAGCGCAGAGCGGTCAGCGCTCAGCGCGCGCCCCAGGGCGGCACAGACACGGCCATAGTGTCCGGCGATGCCCGTCGCCATGTCGATCGCAATGTCAGGACCGACGTCCGCGGGGTTGGCGCGGCCGAACGAGAGCGCCGCGGCGATCATGTGGTCGGTCGGGATCGCGCGCAGGTGCGTTGTGCCGCCGCCCGTCGGCTCACGCCAGGTGCCATGCCCGGCCAGGGCGTAGACGCGCTCGCGGAAGGTGGGCTTGTCGTGGGTGTAGGTTGTCATTTGGGGTCCTTGGCCGCGCGGCGCTTGATGAGGATTCTGTGCTTCCGTGACTCGCTGTGGACAAACCATCCAGCGATCCACGCGAACGGCCCGAGGATGCTTCCAAAGAGCATCGCCACTGGGACTACGTCCGTGGTCAGGTCTTCGGTTCGGGTCCACCAGTAGATAAACCCGCCAATGCCGACGATGGCCCATGCGAGGGTGATGAAGGTGGTCATGGGGCTTCCTCAGTCCGTACCGACGTTGATTCGACTCATGCCGCCGGGCACGAGTAATTGGGCCTTGACGGCGGCGTCCAATAGATCGCGAGCCCAGGCGAGCGCTTTGGTCACACCATGGCGACAGGACTGCTCATCGGAGAAGTCGAAGCCCGAGACGATCACCTCCATGCTGTTGGAGCCTGGACGGATGGTCACCGTGCCGAACGTGGTCATGTCGCTGTAGTCGGCGTGCTCGGGCTGAAGCACGAGGCCATGGTCTCTGGTGGTCATGCGGCTTCCTTGGTCAGGGCACGCTCAGCGCGCCATTCGTCTTCGAAGGGCAACCCCTCCGCCCTCAACTCCGCGATGATCTCGCGGCCAATCTGTTCAGCGTCCTCTTTGGGCAGCCTGAACCGGCAAGCCGTGCTGTAACGCCGCTCCTCGGTGAGAAACCCGGCCGCGACCAACTTGCGAAGGTGCGCCAGGGCCACGGGCAAGCTGCATCCAGTGTGCTTTGCGTAGTCCCACGAGTGAACGCTCGTCAGGTGCACCGTGTGTGCGTTTGGCTCGCGAACGGAGATCGTCCGCACCCCGATCGCGTAGTTGTGCTGGTACGCCCATCGAGAGGACGCCTTCGCCGCCGAGAGAGCACTCACTTCGGCCTCGCTCAAGTCGAACTTCTTCACGCCGCTTCCTCCATCTCAGGGCAGCCATCGGCCGCCAGGTAATCGCGCAGCACGGCGATCGCCTGCTCGTGCCCCTCACACACCGCCACGCAGTGACCTGCCGCGTGCAGCGCCGCCAGCCATGCCCGCTGCTCGCTGGACACCCGGCCGCCATCGGCGCGCTTCATCTCCACGTACAGCCCGTGGAAGCCACCACGCGCCACCGGCAGGCATAGGTCGGGCACGCCAGGCTTCACGCCCATGCGCTTCAGCTTCTCGGCCTCGCGCTTGCCGCGCTTACCGCCATTGGGCACGTGGTACAGCAGCACGAGCTCCGGCCATGTGGCGGTCTGGCCGGCCGCCCAGCGCAGAACGAGCTCCTGCTCGAAGTCCTCGGGGACGAGGCTAAGGGAGCGGGTCATGGGCCGACCCTCACAGCAGGGTGGAGATAATTAATCGGAGACAAAGCGGAGACAAAGTTGTCTCCGTCGGTAATCGTTGGGCCCCAAGGCTTAGATATATAAGAGAGACAAAAACAAACTACTTCTTCTTTACACACCTTACGCGTATAGGGACCCCCTTCCCATCCCGGGAAAGAGTGCCTATGGAATTTGTCGACGATAATGCTCCATACCATGGCGCCCAACGCTTTTAAGCGGAGACACAGGGCGTCGACGGTAATGCTGACGTTATGCGGCTTCATCGTCGGCCTCCGGTTGAGTGGCGATCCAGGCAAGCCGCGGTTTCCCGCGACCGCTCGATGACTTGAACTCGGTGTAGGCGACCAGTTCGTCGGCACGGAGGCTGTCCATGATCGCCTTGCGCATGCGGGGCTCCATGCCCGCGTAGGGGCGGGAGAAGCGAGCCAGCTCACGCTCAGTACGGCCACGGACACCCGCGCTACGGATGACTCCCAGAAGATCAGAGCGCCATTTGGCGAACTGCGAGCCGTGCATGTTCCGCCGGATGGCGTCGATGGTCTGCGCGGTGTAGTGCTTCACGTACGCGATGGCCCATTCCGCGTGGTCAAGTCGCACGAACGGTGTGCTCACGCTGTCGGACACCGCAAGGATCAGGGCGATGCGCATGGCCTTCTCGACGCTTCGGCCCTCCATTTCCGCCAAGCGCTCGCCGTCCAGTGCGTCCATGGACGTAAGACAGGCGGCCTCGTAGGAGCGGAACGCCGCCTTGGCTTCGGCGGTGAAGTCCACCACTCGCGGCGTGGGTACGGCATCCGGCCCAAGGTCGAGCGCCGAGAGGTTTCCGCCCTGCCCAGCACGCGCGGCCTGACACCACTCGACGACCGAGTCAGGCACCTCCAACTGGTCGACCGGACGAGACATCTGCCGCCCGATGGACGACTCGACAATCAGCAGGCGATTGAGGAATCCTCCCTCGATGCTCGATTCGCCCAGGGAGTCGTAGAACGTCTCTGGCGTCGTCATCGCCAGGAGCGACAACGCGGGCCGCTGCACGACACGCTTGGCGGCCTCTGCGCGCTGCTGCGGGGTGAGGCTCATAGTCGAGTAGCCCTGCGGGCGCAGACAGCCGTGCAGGAGTCCCCAGCACTTCACAAGCTCGGTGACGGCCTGGCGCTTGTGGAAGTTTCCCTGCGCCCGGGCGTTGCCCAGAAGGTCGCCCAGTTCGTCGATGACCGTCATGTGGCATGGCTGGTGATACAGGGCCGAGAACACGGCGCTATCGGAGGTGTAGCCCGAAGGCCCGATCAGTTGGCCAAAGCCGGCGGCGTCAAGACAAGCCTCGATGACGGTGCGCGGGTGCTCTTTGCCTGACGCCGAGCGCCCCACGTTCACGAAGTACATGGACGACCAGTTGTCGCGTGTGGTCCGGAAGCGCCGACCAAGGACCACCGAGCCGAGAGCGAGCGCGGCCTGCACCGCAAATTGCGGCTGGGGTTTAGGCGCCGTGCGGTTATACAGGTCGACCACGCTGCCCAGGACGCCCGGGAGGCGCAGCAGACGCGACGGCGTGCCCAACTCCATGGGAGCCGCCTCGGGCTGCGCGAAGGGAATCACGTTCGCCGCCGGAGTGGCGACTCTCTGACTTTCCCCGTTCCAACCGGCATCACGCGCCCACACGAAGATGCTCTCGACGTGCAGCGGACCGTTCGCGCGGAAAGTTCGCCATTTGACGCTTGTCGAGTTGTCGTAGTTTGGCGCCGATTGGGACCATACATCCCAAATGTCGAATGCCTCGGGGGCCTCGGTGCTATGGAGCGCCTGGCCGACGGATATCCACGTCTGGTACTCGCTCGCGTCCAGGTGCGCCAGCGCGGCGTGCAAGTCCGCGATGCGCTGCTCGTCGAGGTGGCCGGTGCCGGATATCCCCGGTCCGGACGGCCCCATGGCGGGAGCAATGAGCCATGCGGGGGCGCTTGCCACCGGGTGACCTTCCGTCGGATCGGCACTTCCTTCCCAGGCGTAGGTGCCACCCGAGGCGTGCGTCGAGGGCTCTACCACGATATACCCGCCCGTGGACTTCACGTCGATGCCGCGGCCGGGACTGCGCATTCGCGAGCCGTCGTGCTTGAACAGGTAGTGATAACCGCCGCCGCCAGTCAGCGCGAGCGCGGTATCGGGCAGCTTGCCGCGGGTCTGTTCGACGACCGCGAGAGTGTCATCGCCGCCATTGCGTGGATCGACGTCGAGTACGTCGAAACCCGACGGCACACCCGTGGCAATACCGAGGTTTGCCGTCGGCACCGAAGTGAACCATTCGGTGATGCGCGCGGCGTCGGTCGTGGCGTCATGCACGCCATGCGGTACGAGCACCTGGTGAGGATGCTTACCGATGCTGCCGGCAGCGAGCTTTGTCGGCCCCGTTCCATCGTGCGGATCGCCGCAGCTACAGCGACCGCCGGGCTTAATGAAGTGCAGCGGCAAGACAGCCCAGCCCATGCCGGCGTAGCGGAGCGCGTGCTCAAGGTGGGTCATGCGTCCTCTCGCAAGTGCGCGGGCTGCCAGATGCACTCGACCCATTCGATCTTGTCGTGGGAGTCGGTGGCAGGCTCTAGGCAGATGGACGGGCACATACCCAGCTCGCCGGTGTCCAGTCTGAGAGAGGTATCGAACGCTCCGCGCGGATTGAAACCAGCGTTCGGAGAGCCCATCGTCCCAGCGACAGTGCCCGTGCGGCCAATGGGAGCTTCGGCAAGAATTGGCTTTCCGCGGTCACCGGGAAGCCCCCTGGCGCTGCGCACGACCCGCACCCTCTGCCCCACGTAGAACCGACTCACGCCGCCTTCCTCTCCGCCAGATGGTCGGCCGCGCAGTCCGCACAAAACCGCCAGATGGTGCCCGAGGCCATCACGTGCGCCGGGACCTCGCCGCAATTCTCGCAGTCGGGAACGATGCGCGGCCGGCTGGCGTGGCGTGCGAGCGCGGCTTGGCGCTCCAGGGCTTCGATGGCTTCCGCCCGATCGAGGTCGTCCATATCACTCACCCGCCGAAAGAATGGGCAGGTCGCGATACGTCAGCTGCCCGAGGTTGCGTTGGCCCTGCGATTGCGCACGCACGGCGGCGTTGATGTCCACGAAATCCGAGCGTTTGAGACGCAGGCAAGGCGGCGTCTTGTTCGCAAGTTTCATGTACTCATGCATGCGATCAAACGCTTCAAGCAAGCCCTGATGCCGCTTGGTCAGCTTGAATCCTGACAACGTAGTGCTCAGATTTGCCGCGCGCGGCGGCTCCTTCATCATGGCATTCATGCGGCATTCCTCCGAAGGTTCGCCACGTTGGGTTGCGCGACGAAGCCGCGCGCCACTTCTTCGAGCTCGACGGCCGTCTGCGTGGCGCGGCGTCGACGCTCGGTGATCCGCTCCATTTCTTCCGCCGAGATCTCACCGTCGGCTAGCGAGTGGATGAGTTCCCGACTCAGCTCGGCGGTGTGCAGGGTCGTCTCCATCAGCTTCTCGGCGACTGACATGTCGCTCGCACCCCTGCCCTCGCCTTCGCGCACCAACTGGAAGCCGAACTCGGCGGCCATGCAGCGGACGAGCGCGAATGGGTCGGGGACATTTGCATCTGCGGCGTGCTCGCATATCTCGCGCGCTTCGAGCAACGACAAGTGGTGCGTCTCGTTGGTGCGACTGACTTTGTTGCGCAGCACGTGCGGGCTCATCCCCATGGCGGCAGCCATGCCGGCATAGCTGCCGGGGTACGCAAGGACGGTGCGCTTAGCTATATCAAGGATGTTCATGAAGTACCCCTGGTGAACGTGTTTTGCCGCACTGCGGCGAATAAATTGGCGCCATGGAAACCACGACGCCCGCTGAAAAATTGAAATGCGTGGCCCTAGGCCGCCCTTTGAGTCGTCGGGCCTGCGCACTGGCTTTGCGAGCGCTCGCACGCCTCAAAAGCACGGACCCAGATAAGGACGGATGCATCCAGAGACGAATCGGCGGCAGCCATGCGCGCGGCCAAAGCACGGCCGATGCCCCGCTGGCCCTTACATACGGCATAGACGGTGGGATAAGGGACACCCAGGCGCTCAGCGACGGCGGCCATGGAGCCGAACCGATCGACGTAGGCTTGCCAGTAGGAGCGAGGATTCATGGATGACCTATGCGAAACGCGTTGTGATCAAGTATGCGTTTCGCGTAGTCGGTTTGCAACCACTGCCCCTAACCTTGCAGCAGGAACAAAATCAACAGGCTGTAAGGCGTCTCACTCCATGAGCAAGCTCTCTGACAATCTCAACGTCCGGCGAGACCAACTCGGACTCCGCGTCGAAGACGTTGTCGCCGAACTAGCAAAGCGTGGCATCGATCGTGCTTTCTCGACGGTTGCCGGCTGGTTCAATGGCAGCAGGGGGACTAGGTGGAATATGGATGAGCTAAGGGCGCTACTGGATATCTTGCAGACGGATCTGGACTCAATCACGAAAGGCCAGGTAGAACTCATCGAAGAGAAGCTGCCAGCAGCGACAGCGCGCGAGATGCAGGGTCTGCCGGAAGAGCAGCAGCAGGCCATCTTGGCCATGGTTCGCGCCATGAAGGGGCGGCCTTAACTGAGGCAGAAACAAGCAGGGGTTCACTCGTCATGAAGAAATGCCTGTTTTTTGCGGCCCTGGCCGCTTGCGCCGGAGGAATGACGGCTTGCGCCAGAATGCCGGCGCAGGCTGAGGTGGCTTCCCTACAGTACGGACCGCCCATCGCTCAGGAGGACGCTGAGGCGCAGGCCAAGGCCTATCTCTCCAAGCACCTTAAAGACCCGTACTCCGCGGTCTTCACTTGGCAGAAGGTGGATAAGGGGTGGGTCAAGGCCCCTCCTATACTCGGCGGCGGGATTGACGCCGGATGGGTGCTCAAGGGCACCGTAAACGCCAGGAACAGCTTCGGGGGCTATGTAGGCGCCCGCCCTTACCAGTTCATGTTCTACAACGGCTCGCTCTCTCATGTCTGGGCCGCGGACAACGATGGCGGCATCCTCACCAAGCAAATGTGATCCCTTCTACAAATGTGAAGACCCTGAAGCCCGCCTAGAGCGGGCTTTTTGTTGCCCGTCAGGCGGCATTTTGATGAACGCTAGATAAACGTACTATGCGTTGCGCGTACTTTTTGCTGAACTACTATGCGAAACGCGTTGCGAACTCACTACGCAAAGTGCATAGTAGCTCCACGCCGCCAGAGAGGCCGGCGATGGGAGATCAACATGTCCAGCCAGACCCTGCGTCAGCGTCACGGCATCGAGCAGTACCAGGCCGTCGAGCGCACCCGCCGTAGCGACTTCCGCGATGCCGCGAACGCTCGCGGGTTCAAGTGCGCGCCGGCAGCGAATGAAGTACCGCACGCTGAGGACACCACCTTCGGTGCGTGGTGTCTGACGATCCTCGCGATTCTTGGCTTCGTCGTCCTTGTGACGCAGCTCATGCGCCTTGGAGCAATTGATCAGCGAGTCCGAGATGCGCGGCATGCGTGCGAGGCTCAGGGCCTTCGCGTAGTCGTCGTCAACCACGGCAATGACGACGAGGTCTTGTGTGTCGGGGGTGCCCGATGAGCACCGAGACGCAGAAGGTGGATGTGCGCCGCATCGTTCCGTGCATGCAGACAGATCGTTTTCCTTCGCGCAGCGCAATCGAATCGAAGTGCCCGTTTAGCGGTGCTTGGCATTGCACGGGAATTTACGAAACTCGTCAGTTCGCTGCACGCGAAGTTGCTCGCAGGGAAAAATCCGCTCTCGCCCGCGTCGGGGGTGCATCGTGAAGGACTTCAACCTCGCATCTGCCGCCCTCGGGATCATCCTTTTTGTTGGTCTGCTCCTCTGCATCGGCGGGATTACCTCGGGAGCGTTCCAGACGTCCTTCGCGTCCGACTGCTTGAGCATCGGGAAGGTGCGTGTGAACGGCACCGTGTTCGAGTGCAAGCGGATCGCTGACGAGGTGAAACCATGACCATGCACCCCGCCTTCGTCCAGGCGCTCAAGCCCTTCGCGCCGCCAGCTAACGATCCCGCGCCGAACTTCCTGCGCCTGCCGTTCGAGATCGACACCGAGAGCGGCACGGTGACAGCCGATCCGCGCGACGTCGCTGCCGTGTTCGAGCGCGTCATCGACGACAACATGGAACTGATCTGCGAGCGACTTCTCGTGCTGACGCGCAAGCGTCTCGCCGAGAGCGCGGACGAGAACCTGATTGCGAGGCACGCAGCATGAGTGCTCACGCGATGGCAACGCAAGCGCTGGCGGGTGAGATCGTCGAGGCGCTGCTTAAAGACGAGAAGACCGATGGGTTCGACCTCTGTGCGGGCATGTTCGGCACTGAATTCTCGAACCTGATACGACGTCTCGCTTCCGATCATCTGGAGCTTTCAGAGCTGCGCGCCGAGAAAGCCAGGAGCGCAACGCCATGAGCATCCCAACGATCTTCCGCATCGCGGCGGGCCATGCCGCGAACGATCCCAACTACATCCCGCCTGCGCCCGCCCGGGCTGCGGCTTAACTGACACGGAGCACTTATGCGCACCCTCCTCATTATCGTCCTGACGCTCGTCGTCATCGGCTGTGCCTCGCCCTTCTTCCCGAAGAAGACGCAGCGCGAACTCGACACCGACCAGTGCACCTATGGCGTCGTCGTGCCGCACAACTTCGACACCGAAGCCAAGCGGAAGGCGTACATCAAGAATGTGGCCGTGCCCGCCTGCCTCAAGGCCAAGCACTACGCGGAGGTGTCGCTGTGAACCCCGTCGATACCGCAGCACGGCGCCTGGAACTCGCCAAGCGCACCGAAGCCATGGCGTCTGCCGCTCGTGTGGAGGCCGAGAAGGAACTCATCGCACTCCTGCCTGTAAAAGACGAAGGCAGCGTCACGATGAAGGGCGCGCAGTACAAGGTGTCTGTGACCTACGGCTTCAACCGCACGGTCGATGCGCAGGCGCTCGAAGCGATCAAGCGCGAAGTGCCGTCCGAGCTGTTCGAACAGGCCATCGACTACAAGCCGTCGCTTGTGCTGGCGGGGCTCAGGTACTTGCAGAGCAATGAGCCGGACACCTACGCGATGCTCGCCCAGGCGATCACGTCTAAGCCGAGCAAGCCGAGTGTGAAGATCGAAGCGCTGGCGGAAGAACTGCGGGAGGCGGCGTGATGGACATCGTCCGCGTGCTGCGCGTCATCGAGTACATCGGCCCGCGTGATCGTGTCGAGCAAGTTGTCGCCGGTTCGATCCATGGCAACAAGGATGCCGGAGGCGGCTTGCTAATTCGTGCCGCGACTGTTGGCGCCTACCCAGAGATCATCGGACAGGTGCGTGAGGACGTCTCGCCCCATGAGGAGACCGCCTAACCATGGACGCCAAAGAACTAGGCAACCGCTCGGCCTTCCCCATGGCGATGATCGAGCACACGGTGAACTCGCCCGGCCTGACGAAGAAAGAACGGATCGCCATGGCCGCCATGCAGGGACTTCTCACGCTCCAGACGCACGACAACCCCCAACGCATTGCACAACTCGCCATCGAACACGCAGACGCACTTCTGACCGAACTCGCAAAGGAATCCACATGAGCATCAGCCTCTCAGCCATCAGTAAGACCCAGCGCAACTCTCTTCCGCCGCGTGTCGTCGTCCATGGCGCGCAGAAGGTCGGTAAGACAACCTTCGCGGCCGGTGCCTACAAGCCCGTGTTTATCTGCCTTGAAGACGGCCTCGCTGGCATCGAAACCGATGCCGTGAACGAGGGCCGCGTGGTCGAGTCCTTCGAGGACGTCATGGCTTGGCTCGACGTCATCAAGACCTCCGACTTCGGCACGGTCGTCGTGGACTCGCTCGACTGGCTGGAACCGCTGGTGTGGCAGTCGGCATGCACCCGCAACAACTGGTCGAGCATCGAGCAGCCCGGGTACGGCAAGGGCTACGTCGAGGCGAATGCCGACTGGCGTCGGTTTTTCGATGCCCTGAGCGACCTGCGCACGAACCACGGCAAGGCTGTGGTGCTCATCGCCCACAGTGCAGTGAAGCGCTTTGAGGCCCCTGACGTCGAGGCTTTCGACCGCTACGAACTCAAGCTGCAGAAGGGTCCGCTTGGCCTCGCCATCGAGTGGGCGGACATCATCGGATTCGCCCAGGAAGAAATGGCGATCAAGAAGGAAAAGGACGGCTTCAACAACGTTCGCGCCCGCGGCATCGGCACCGGTCGGCGCGTGCTTCACGTCAACGCCAAGCCCTCGTTCATTGCGGGCAACCGCTATGGCATGCCGGACACGATCGACCTCTCGTGGAACGCCCTGATGGGCGCCATGAACCCTGTCGCGCAGGCGGCGTAACCCTCCGCACAAACAACGAACTACGAACCTAGGAACACACGAACATGGCAAATCTCTTTGGCTCCTACGATCCGAACGCCGAGGCACAGGCCGACCTCGGGAAGCTCCCGACCGGTGAGTATCTCGCGGTAATCACCGACAGTGACATGAAGCCCACGAACGACAACACCGGCGAATACCTCGAACTTATCTACGAGGTCATCGATGGTCCCCTCAAGGGGCGCAAGCACTGGGAGCGCCTGAACCTGAAGAACGCGAGCGCGCAGACCGTCGAAATCGCCAACCGTCAGTTCGCCAGCCTTCGCGAGGCGATCGGCGTACCGAACCCGCGCGACTCGCAGGAGCTGCACAACAAGCCTCACATCATCCGCGTCGAGTTCTACCCGGCCGGGAGCCTCTATACGTCGGGCAGCCGCAAGGGCAAATCTCGCGATCGAGACGAGGCGACCATCAAATCCTGGAAGAAGCACGAAGGCGCGCTTCCGGCCGGCGGCACCGCCCCGTCCTCCGCTCCCGCCGCCAACAACCAGCCGGCCTCCCCGACCCCGCCGTGGGCGAACAAGGCGGCGTAACCCATCAGCCCAGGCGGTGGTGGCGCATATAACGCCGTCACTGGCTTGAAGTGGGGGTATCTCGCCGATGGACTTCTGCAACCTGACCCTAAGCGCGGAAGGCCGCGCAGGTAATGCGAGAGCGCGGTCGGAAGCGGTTTTCATCGGAATAACGTGGCACGGCCTTGGCCTTGCCGCTACTCACTGAGAAGCCAGCGCGTGGCCCCGGCGATACGGGGCGTGCCATGACCGAGTGCCGCGCTTCACACCCTAAGCGCACAAGTGAGCCGGTTAACGCATAGACCGGGTCTTGCCCCCTCAACACTCGCAGTGGGAGCCGGCTCACTTGTATGGATCGGAATGTAGCGCCTCCGCAGAACCCGCAACCAGACAAGCGGCAGTACCGCGGGCGCCTATACAAGAGCGCTGCCGCTGAGGACGCCAGAGATCAGCACTGGCCCGATCCGCCCTATTGAACGAGAACGCGAACATGGCCCTTCTCCCCGAGAAACCCACAAGCCAGACGGTCGAGGCTATATACAGCTTCTGGGCTGGCAAGCAGTCCGCACCGCGCGCCTATCTCGGCGGGTCGGTCATCGGCCGCGAGTGCGAAAGGCAGTTGTGGTACGGCTTCCGCTGGGCCACGGGCGGCGAGCGGTTCGAGGGGCGGATGCTGCGCCTGTTCGACCGAGGACAGCGCGAGGAGGCCGTCCTGGTGGCAGATCTGCGCGCCATCGGCTGCGAGGTCTACGACATCGATCCTGCCACTGGATCGCAGTTCAATTTCAAGGCCATCGGCGGCCACGCGGGCGGCAGTATGGATGCGGCGGTCCTAGGCGTGCCCGAGGCCCCGAAGACGTATCACGTCGCGGAATTCAAGACCCACAACAGCAAGAGCTTCGCAACGCTGCTGAAGGACGGCGTGGAGAAGGCGAAGCCGGAGCACTACGCCCAGATGCAGATTTACATGCATTGGTCTCAACTGACGCGTGCGCTCTACCTTGCGGTCAACAAGGATACCGACGAACTCTATAGCGAGCGCGTTCGGTACGACGAGACATTCGCGAAGGCTTTGGAGGCCAAGGCCGAGCGAGTCATCTACGGAGCGGAGCCGCCGCAGGGCATAAGCGAAGATCCTTCGTTCTTCAAGTGCAAGTTTTGCCCTGCGTCGAAGGTCTGCCACACCGCGCAACTCCCGCAGGTCTCCTGCCGAACCTGCGCCCACGCCACGCCCGAGCCTGACGGCGACGGCAGATGGTCGTGCGCGAAGTGGAAGTCGGATATTCCGCTCGACGCGCAGCGCACCGGGTGCCCCGAGCACCGCTACATTCCGGCGCTGCTCAAGCGCTGGGGCGAGGCGACGGACGCAAGCGAGGCCGAAAACTGGATCGAGTACACCGCGCCCGATGGCGTCGTGTTCCGCAATGGGCCGCGTGGACCTGGCAGTTACGGGAGCGCAGAACTAGCGGCAATGAGCCCGGCCATGCTGCGCGACAGCTTGGCGAACTCCATACGTGACGAATTTGATGGCCGGTTTGTGCCGGTTGAGGAGGCGAAGGCAGCATGAGTACGATTCTTGAGTTCATCGCGTTTCCGAAGATGGCCCGACTTTCTCGCGAGGTGGTCATAACCGAGAAAATCGATGGCACGAACGCCCAAATTGCCATCGGCGAGGACGGCTCGTTCCACACAGGATCGCGCAATCGCTGGATCACGCCGGACGACGACAATTACGGTTTCTCCCGATGGGCGCACGAGCACCGTGACGATCTTATGCAGCTTGGTCCGGGTCGGCACTTCGGCGAATGGTGGGGGCAGGGAATCCAACGCGGCTACGGCCTGACCGAGAAGCGATTCAGCCTGTTCAATGTCGGCCGCTGGAACGCGGAGAACATCCCGGCGTGCTGCCACGTAGTTCCTACCATAAGCGTCGGCGTCTGCAACGACTCAACCGTCGAAGAGGCAATCTCTTGGCTTCGAAAGTACGGCAGCGAAGCCGCCCCCGGATTCATGCGTCCGGAAGGAATCATCATCTACCACACCGCCGCCAGAGTCTCGTTCAAAAAGACGCTGGATGGCGACGGTGTGCCGAAGAGCATGGCAGCATGACCGAACAAGTCGTCGGCCGCATCGGCAAGCACACCCTCTCCTACTGCGCCGACCGCGCGGCGGAGACCATCGTAAAATTCCAGAGCCCGCGCGCCGTGTGCCTCGACCCCGATGGCCTGGTCACCGTCGAATTTCCTGCGGGGGCCATTCCGGACGAGATGGTCGGCGTGTACACGCAGGAGCCGGGGCGCTTCGCGCTTTGGCGGCAGATTGAAGAAGACCTCCGTGAGTCCGTGCGGCTGCGCCGGATCGATGGCGGAGCGTATCACCGGCACCGCGTGGCGCCGGGCAGGAAGGCGGCGTAATGGGCACCATGGCCATGTTCGCGGATGGCGACCTCGCCGAAACCCTTCGGCGTCGCACTTACTGGTTCAACGAGGGGCGCTTGGCTTATCGCCAAGGGAACGCCAGCGACGACGGCATGCCTGAGTACGGTCGGTGCAATGCCGCGGAGGCGCGCTACTTCCGTGCTGGCTACTTCGCGGCCGACGCCGGCTTCCCCGACATAGAGATTCTTCCCACCTGTGCGGCCTCCGTCTGATGCAACTCCGCCCCTACCAATCCCAAGCCCTCGAAGCCTGCTGGGACTTCCTACGCCACCGCGAAGGCAATCCCGCCCTCGTCCTCCCCACGGGCGCCGGCAAGTCGCCCCTCATGGCCGCCATCGCCCAGGAGGCCGTGCAGCAATGGGGCGGCCGCGTGGGGGTGCTGGCCCACGTGCAGGAGCTGATCGAGCAAAACAGCGGCAAGCTGCGTGCGCTGTGGCCGGAGGCCCCCATGGGCATCTACGCTGCCGGCCTTCGCCGGCGTGACCGCTTCGACAAGATCCTGTACATGCAGATCCAGAGCGTGGCGAAGCGCGCTCACGAGCTGGGCCGGTTCGACTTGCTCCTCGTGGACGAAGCGCACCGCATCCCGCTCAAGTCCGAGGGGCTCTACACGCAGTTCATTAACGACTGCCGGCGCTTCAACCCCGCGCTGCGCGTTGTGGGGCTCACGGCCACGCCCTACCGCCTGCAGGGACAAGCTGTCCCCGTGTGCGGCCCGCAACATGTCCTCACGGACGTCGCGTATGAGGCTCGCATCACGGACCTGATCGCGGACGGCTATCTCTCGCGTCTCGTGAGCAAGGCGGGTGAGCGCCCCGACCTGAGCGCCGTCCACCAACGCGGCGGTGAGTACGTCGAGGGCGAGCTGGCGGACGCCATGATGCCCCTGGTGGAGCGTACCTGCGACGACCTGCTTGCCCGCGCGAGCGACCGCCGGGCGTGGATCGTCTTCTGCGTCAACGTGAAACACGCGGAAGCCGTGCGCGATGCACTGGTCCGCCGGGGCATCACTGCCGCCGTGGTGAGCGGCGAGACTCCCAAGGGCGAGCGCGCGCGACTCATCGGAGACTTCCAGTCGGGCGGCTTCCGCGCGCTGGTTAACGTGAACGTGTTGTCCGAGGGCTTCGACGCCCCACACATCGACTGCGTTGCCATGCTCCGCCCGACCAAGAGCCCGGGCCTGTACTACCAGCAGGTCGGCCGCGGATTTCGCCTTGCGCCCGGCAAAGCCGACTGCCTCGTGCTGGACTATGCCGGCAACATGCTGGAGCACGGCCCCGTGGATGCCATTCGCGTGCGCCCGGCTCGCCCAAAGAAGGCCTCGCACGTCGAACGCGGCACGGCCAAGGAGTGCCCGAAGTGCCAGGCGCTCCTTCCTCTCGGCGCGCGCCAGTGCGAGTGCGGGCACTCGTTCGCCTCGGCGGACCCAGCCCACTCCGACCGCCCGGTCGATGCGCCCGTGCTTTCCACCTTCCGCGAGCGCGCCATCACGACCCACACCGTCCACTCCGTGGCGTACTCCCGCCACGAGAAGCCCGGCAAGACGCCCAGCCTGCGCGCGACCTACCAGTGCGGCATGCGCCGTTTCAGCGAATGGATCTGCATAGAGCACGCGGGCACGCCGCGCGCTAAGGCTCTTCGCTGGTGGCAGGCGCGCACGGCTGACCAGTGCCCCCGGACGGTCGAGGAAGCCCTGCCACTCGCGTGGAAGCTCCCCAGCCCCCTATCGATCACGGTCGACGAGACCGACAAGTACCCGGAGATCCTTGGACATGAGTTTGCTCCAACCGAACCGCAACGAGCGCCAGACACTGATCTCGGCAGCCTGCCGGACACTGGCGGCACTGGAAGCCCTGCCCGTCCTGACGCCGTGCCTGGAGTGCGCGGCGTACCTGGATGGCTGGTGCAAGCAGTGGAGGCAACAGGTGCCCGAAAGCGCGCGGCCTGACGGCTGCGCGGAGTGGGCGGAACAGGTTCCATTCTAGGACGGCGAATGAATACGCAAGGATTGACAACGTTTGCAACGGTCGCAGCATCGACCATCCGACAGGGTGAACCCCGCTCGCCATGACCCGCTACGTCACCATTTCCAAGTTCTCAGCGGACTCCGGTTATACGGAGGATGCCATCCGAACCAAGATCAAGAACGGCGTCTGGCTTGAGGGCCACGTCTGGATGAAGGCCCCCGACGGCCGAATCCTCATTATCATTGAAGGCTACGAGCGATGGGCCGAAGGACAAACGGTGTTCGACCTGCAACGGCGAGCAGCATAGGAATCGACTTCTACTATCAGGGCGTCAGGTGCCGCGAGCGCATCAAGCTAGCTCCGACGAAGGCGAACCAGAAGTTCGTCGAAAACCTGAAGGCGCAGATCCTTTCTGAGATCGCACGCGGCACGTTCGACTATGCAAAGTATTTCCCGGACAGTCCGCGCGCGAAGTCCCTGGCGAAGCTTCCCGGTGCCGCGGTCACGGTTGGGGACGCGCTCGATCTCTGGCTTCGGGGGAAGGCGAGCGAGTTGTCCTATACGACGTACCGGGACTACGAGCTTGCTATCAAGAACGTCTGGAAACCCGCCATGGGTACCACACGCCTTCCCGACCTGACGCGTGCGCGCCTGAAGGAGTGGGTGTCGGGTACGTCCTGTGGCCTCAAGCGCATAAGCAACCTTCTGCTCCCCATGCGTGGGATGTACGACCAAGCGCTAGACGACGGCCTGATCGCGGTGAACCCGTTTGTCGGATGGACGCCGAAGAAGGTCGAGCCGCCGAAGGAAGAGGATGACGTTGACCCATTCACGCAAGCCGAGGTGGCGGCCATTCTCGGCGCCTGCGAAGGGCAGGTCCGCAACCTGTTCCAGTTCGCATTCTGGACTGGCCTACGGACGAGCGAGCTTATTGCCCTTCGGTGGGAGGACGTGGATCTCGTCAATGGAACTGTCACGATCCGGCGGGCGAAGGTTCGGAAGCGGGTCAAGGCGCCGAAGACACGGGCCGGGCGACGTCTGGTCACGCTCCTGAAGCCCGCCGCCGACGCCTTGGCAGCGCAAAGGCAGTACACACAGCTCGCGGGCGCCGAGGTGTTCATGAACCCGCGCACCGGAGAGTCGTGGCTGCACGATGGCCCGATCCGCAAGACGGCGTGGCAGCCGGCGCTCAAGCGGGCCGGCGTCCGGTATCGCTACCCGTACCAGACGCGGCACACGTTCGCCTCGACGCTTCTGTCCGCCGGCGAGAACCCCGTCTGGGTGGCATCCATGATGGGCCACAAGGATTGGGCCATGATTATCAAAGTCTACGGACGCTGGATCCCGTCTATTGCCCCCGATGCAGGGAACAAGGTGGCTGCGCTTTGGACTTCGAGTTCCTGTCTTCAGGGCTCCGGCAAAGCGTAGATATTCTGGCGGGGGGATCCTGCAAGGAATTGGTAAGTTGGAGCCGGCGGAGGTAAACCTTTGTCCTGAGCACATCCTCGAAGGAACGCGTACCCTGACATGCACATCTGCTCAATCGCACTGACCGCAACTGCAAATAATCGCTGCGCGGACTGTACGTCTACCTGCTCTTCGGGATGCGTCTGCGGGTTCCGAAACTCGTCCTTGATGTGACGAAGCATAGCGGTCACCTTTACGTCGGCGCTGGCATTCTCCAGCGCACGAATATACGCGCCCCAGTTGCGCTGCGTACCTACATCGCCGAACGTCTTGCCCGTCAGCTCGAAAAAGTAAAACGCAATCACCGATTCGACAGCACGCCACAAGTGAAAGGCACAACCTGTACCCAGTTCGTACGCGAGGCATTTTCCGGCTGCACGCAAGTCGTCAATGGTCTGAGGCGGAAGCATTGGCAGGATTGATTCTGCGACTTGCTTTTCCGCGGAGCCGATCAAGTCATCTGTTCGGTAGATCCCCTTCTGCGAAACGATGTACGCAGCGACGTCTGGCATTTCATTGCGCATTACCGTCTCTAGTTCGGTCAGTCCGTTCTTCACATTCCAGGCGCGCGAGTCATTGATAACCTCTTTGCTACCGAACAGCGAAAAAAAATCATTCTGGGGGAGCACCGCTTCAAGCGCGCTCAGTACTTTCGCCACGCAGCGCCGGCCCGAGTTTAGGAATGGACCGTCTGGGCCCAGAAAACCTTGCAGCGTGTTCCGAGCGACATAGATCGAGTACGCATAAGCGCCGACCTCCGCGCTGCCATCCATGGACTGAAGGGGCGCCAGCGCCTTTCCTAGCTCGAACATGTCATACAGATTGAAGCGTTTCATGGAGCCCCATCCTCATTCGACGCAATCAATGGTAGTTCGATTGGTCAGCCTTTGGGCAAACCTTAATCTAACCCGTTGATATTTCTGACTACGACGCGGGTTCGACTCCCGCCACCTCCACCAATATGGCCCTCTAAGCAATTGAACTGCTTAGGGGGCTTTTTCGTAGGAAGGTCTGGATTGGCCTCCGACGTTCATGGCTGCACGCGGGGCGGCACATGGGCGCCATCGCGCGCCACGATGGCACGATGGATTTCCTCGGTGAGCGTGTTGTTGAGCTCGATCAGCCGGTGCATCTCGTCTTGGATTTCCAGGAGGGACTGTGCGTCCTGATAGGTCTGGAGCGCCTGCTTGTCCGAGGCGGCAGCGGCAACCTTCTGCCCGACCATGATGACCGACAGCAGTACCAGCTGCAGGAAGGTCTGCGCGATCCAGGCAATGAGCATGGCTGTGCCGCCCTGGATGGCGGCGGGAAGGCTTACGAGCGCAATGCCGGCGAAAACGTAGGCGCACCACATGGTGCCCACGGCATTGGTGATGGCCAGCGCGATCCGGCCGTTAAGGCCAAGGTGCTCGTGGGCGCTCAGATGAGGCCCGGTCTTCGGGCGGCGGTTCGTGGGCGGCTGGGAGGCATGGCTGACCGTCACTTGTTGTCCCCTTTGTTGCAGGCAGCGACAAAAGGGCGCCGCCTGCTTTCGTGATGAAAGGCCGATTCTTGGGCACGCCGGAGCGAATTGACAGGGTCAATAATGACGCAGGCGGTGGGAGATGTTTGCGGCGCCCGTCTCCCTCATCGGTGTAGGGAATGCGCATCGAGATGTCGGCGGCGCGTGAAGGCCATGTTGGATAAAGCGACCGATGAGGTGCGGCAATTTTGCAGTAGACATCGTTGCAAACCGCAAAGGATAGTAGCCACGACAAGAGGATTCAGTTATGGCTGACAAACAGATTCCTGGCATTCGTCCCTATCACCATCCAGCGGGTGGCTGGGGTGCCCTCAAAGCCACCGCCAAGGCCATCGAGGAGCAGATGAAGGCGCCGGAGGCCGCGGTCACCCTCTTTCGCACCAACAAGCCCGACGGTTTTGACTGCCCTGGCTGCGCGTGGCCCGACAAGGAACATACCTCGACCTTCCAGTTCTGCGAGAACGGCGCGAAAGCCGTGACATGGGAGGCGACGAAGAAGCGGGTCACTCCGGAATTCTTTGCGGCCAACACCGTCACGTCGCTCCTCGAATGGACCGACTACCAGCTGGAGGACCAAGGCCGCCTGACGGAACCATTGGCCTACAACGCAGACAAGGACATCTTCGAGCCCATCGGCTGGGATGAAGCGGTCACCAAGATCGGCGAATTGCTGCGTGCGCAGGCGGACCCAAACCAGGTCGAGTTCTACACGTCTGGTCGCGCGTCGAACGAAGCGGCGTTCCTGTACCAGATTTTTGCGCGCGAATATGGGACGAACAACTTCCCGGACTGCTCGAACATGTGCCATGAAGCCACGAGCGTCGGCTTGCCGCAGTCCATTGGCATCGGCAAGGGCACCGTGTCGCTCGACGACTTCGACACGTGCGAGCTCATCATCGCCATGGGTCACAACCCGGGTACCAACCATCCCCGCATGATGGGCACGCTCCACGAGGTCTCCCGGCGCGGGGTCCCCATCATCGTCTTCAACCCGCTCGTCGAGCGCGCGCTCGAACGCTTTGCCGATCCACAGAGCGTTATCGAGATGGCGACCTTTTCGTCCACACGGATTGCCTCGACCTACCTGCAACCGAAGGTTGGCGGCGACGCAGCGGCACTGAAGGGCATCATGAAGGCGCTCGTGGAGATGGACGACGCCGCAGGACCGGAATCCACGGTGCTCGATCATGCGTTCATCGCCGAGCATACCCAGGGCTTTGACGAACTCTCGGCCAACCTTCGCGACACCTCGTGGCAGGACATTGAAGCCGCCTCCGGCCTCACCGAGGATGCCCTGCGCCGGGTTGCCGAAGCTTATGCCAAGTCGAATGCCACCATCGTGACCTACGGCATGGGCATCACCCAGCACAACACGGGCACGCAAAACGTCCACCAGATTGCCAACCTGCTGCTGATGCGCGGAAATTTCGGCAAACCGGGTGCGGGGATCTGCCCGCTCCGAGGACATTCGAATGTCCAGGGTGATCGCACGGTCGGCATCACCGAAAAGCCAGGTGCCGACATGCTCCGGCGCATCGAGCAGACCTTTGGCTTCAAGCCTCCTGTCGCGCACGGTCACGACGCCGTGGCGGCGCTTCAGGCGATCGCCGATGGCCGATCGAAGGCGCTCATCTGCCTTGGCGGCAACCTCGCCGTCGCCATGCCCGATTCGGACGTCTGCTTTCCGGCGATGAAGAGCCTCGAACTGTCCGTCCACATCGGAACGAAGCTCAACCGTTCGCACCTTCTGGTAGGCAAGAACACCTTCGTGCTCCCCTGCCTGGGCCGCACCGAACGCGACCTGCAGGCCGGCGGCCCCCAGGCCGTCACCGTCGAGGATTCCATGTCGATGGTGCATGCATCCAGTGGCAAGCTCACGCCGGCGTCCCCGTCGTTACGTTCCGAGCCCGCCATCATCGCTGGCATGGCGGCCGCCACGCTGCCCAACAGCCGCGTGCCATGGATGGAGATGATCATGGACTACGATCGCATCCGTGATGCCATCGAGAAGGTTTTCCCGGACTTCCAGAACTTCAACGAACGCATCCGTGTTCCAGGCGGGTTCCGCCTTCCGCTCCCGCCCACCGAGCGCATCTGGGACACGCCGTCGGGCAAGGCCCAGTTCATTCCGTTCGAGGGTGTCAACGAAGACCCGGCCCTCGCCGATGCAACGATCCTGAAGCTTGCCACCATCCGCAGCCATGACCAGTACAACACGACCATCTACGGTCTCGATGACCGTTACCGTGGCGTATTCGGCCGCCGGGATGTGGTGTTCATGAATGCACAGGACCTGGCGGAGCGCGGCATCGAAGAAGGCGACGAGCTTCTTGTGGAAACAGCATTCGGCACAGGCAAGGAGCGTCGACTCGGCAGCGTGATCGCCGTTGCCTACGACATCGCCCGGGGGTCGGTCGCTTCGTATTACCCGGAAGCGAACTGCCTGGTCCCCCTCGACTACGTCGATAAGGCCAGCGGCACGCCGTCGTACAAGTCCATTCCTGTCCGGGTGCGTCGGGCGGGCGAAACGCTCGATACATCCATGCCAGCGTGAAAATAAAAAAAACACGGGCACCGACCGGGAACGAATGACCTCCGAGCCGATGCCAGTGGATACCCGGCTAATGAACCTTGACGCCGGATGAAGCCGATCTTCTGAACAGATTCCCAAAAATGTGGCGAACGGTGGGCCACAACCCCTTCACGGCGATGGCATGGATGCGGTGGAGCGAAAAATAAACCGCCCTCGCGACAAGACCCGCGAGAAAAACGTTGGGCCATCCCCTGCCGAACCCGAGGGCGCCAAGGGTACCCAGCCTGCCGAGGGATAGAAGAGACCCAAAGTCCCTGTACCGGAACGCCGGGAGGGGCGCGGCTTTGCCGGCATCCACACGTCTGGTGAGGGCCAGGACGAGAAAACCCGCCTGCTGATGGGCCACCTGTGCCCTCGGGGGGACCCACAGACCCGGCGCATCCCAGGGACATTGGGCGCAGTCGCCCATGGCGAACACCGAACTGTCGACCGTCGTTTGCAGCGTCGCTCCGACCAGGATTTGCCCCAGGCGACCAACGGGAAGATGGTCGAGTGAGGAAAGCAAGGCTGGCCCACGGATGCCAGCCGCCCAGACAATGAGCTCCGCTTCAAGGAACTCCCCACTGCGCATCCGTAGCCCGGAAGCGGACGCTTGCATCACCTCGCATCCGGTCCGGAGGATCACGCCGGCACGGTCGAGTGAGAAGGTGACCGCACGGGAAACGCGAGGAGGAAGCGCTTCGAGTATCCGCGGTGCTTTCTCGACGAGCGTCACGACGATATCGTGTTCAGGATCTAGCTCATGCACCCCGTACGCACGGAGCGTATAAGCCGCCTGCTTGAGTTCCGCGGCAACCTCGACGCCGGTTGCACCGGCGCCGACGATGGCAATCCGGACGGTGCCGTCGAGACCCGCCCGCTTGTCTTCTTCCGCCCGCTTGCACGCGTAGATGAAGGCACGTTTGAACCGACGTGCCTGCTCGACAGAATCGAGCGCGAACGTGTACTCGGGCGCGCCTTCCACATCGAAGTAGTTGGCAACGCTGCCAACGGCAAGGACAAGGGTATCGTAGCCGATGGTCTGGCGCGGCGAGACCTCGTTGCCCGCGCTGTCGACGACGCGGTCAATCTCGATCAACCGGTCTCCACGCTTGAGGCCGAGCAAGGCACCCTGTCGAAATTCGAATCCATGAATGCGTGCCTGGTCGGCGTAATCGACGGCATGGAGACCTGGGTCGAGCGAACCCGATGCGACCTCGTGAAGCAACGGCTTCCACAGATGGGTTGCATGCTGGTCGACCAGCATGACGCAGGTTCGGCCCGGCTCGAACTCGAAGGCCCAACGTTTCGCGAGTCCGATGACAAGTTCCAGGCCCCCCGCACCACCGCCGACGACGACGACCTTGTGGAAACGCGGATTCATGAGGCGCCTTATCAGCGATTGCTTTCCGTCCAACACGCACTGCTCCCCACAATGATAAAGACGGCGGGACCCGTTCCGGATCACAAGGCCTGCATCGACCTATGAAAGAACGTAATCACGTGGCTCAAGAGGACCCGGGATGCCGTGCTCTCCCAGGCTGCTGCGCAGATCGATTTCAACGGTGCGGCACATCGCATCGAGCGGAAGGCCGTTGGGACGGAGATCGAAGGGGTCTTCAATCTCCTCGCCAATCGCATCGAGCCCGAAAAACGTGTAGGCAAGTACGCCTACCGCCACGGGCGTAAACCATCCGAGGGGTCCTATCAGGCAAAAAGGCAACATGAAGCAATAGATGTGCACCGTTCGGTGCAGCAGAAGAATGTATGCGAACGGGATCGGTGTTTTCTGTATGCGCTCGCACCCGCCCATCACATGCGAAAGCAGATTGATCTGCGTATCCATCTGCGCGAGGAGCATCGGATGGGTTCCCGCATCCCTTGCCCGCTCGGCATACTCACGCCCCACGAAACCGAGGACCGCGAGTGGCCGATTGGGCGCGGCAAGAACGCTGCCCACGACATCCGCCGGTAGCCATCTCGTTACGTCCTCGGCGGACTCCGTTCCGCGCAGGTGGTGCCGAAGCGCGTGAGCATACGCAATGAGGCCGTAGACAAGGTCTTGGCTCTTCGTCTTTGCAAGCGTGGGAAGGAACGAGGAAACCTGGCGACCAAGGTTTCGCGTGGAAATGAGGAGGTCCCCCCACAGTACGCGTCCTTCCCACCAACGCTGGTATGCGACGTTGTTACGAAAGCCAAGGAAGATGGCCAAGGTCAAGCCCAGCAACGTCAGTGGTGCGGCATTGAGGGTGAAACCCACTGCGACCCCGTGGTGCTCAGCCATGACCACTCCGACCGACAGGAGCATGGTGTAAACCACGCGCGGCCAGATGATCGGGACGATCGAGCCCCGCAGTGAGAAAAGAAGAACGAAAACCGTATGTTTTCGATGCGGCCTGACAATCATGGTCTTTGCCGGAGATGGCGACGTCCCGGAGTCTCCGCGAACCGGTTTTGGCGCGCCAATTCACAGGGCTTTGGTTCTGATAAGCAGCGCTTATCTAGGCCCGTTTTTCCCTTGGGAGAGGCTGTATCAGTCGGTCAAGGAGGGCAAGGCGGAGTCGAGTTTCGCCTGTAAGTCCATCGTCGCCGCAAGGGCCCAGGCCTTTTCCACCAGCGGGTGGACCATGTCATGACGCAGCCTGAACATGCCCACCAACGCATTGCGTGGCGGGTCGAGCGGATGGATCGTGATGTCCCGCCCGAGGAAGTACTCCGGCAGCGCACTCACCGGCATGACGCTGAAGAGCTCGCCGTTCCGGACAAGCGAGTAGAGCACGCTGACCGTGTTCGTCTCGACGATTACACGGGGAACGACCCCTGCGTCCCGGAATGCCTCGTCGATGATGGCGCGGTTGTGCATTTCGCGACTGAACAACGTCAAAGGCAAGCGCGATGCATCGGCCCAGCCTACCTTTTGCCTCAGTTTTCGGCCCGCGGTCTTTCCGGCGACGACCACGTATCGTTCCGTGTAAAGCGGCTGGACCTCGAAGATCTGCTGCGGAATCTGGTCGAGGTAGGTCATGCCCAAGTGCAGCTCCTGACGCTTGACGCGCTGGAGAATCACCCGCGTGCTCAGCGAGTGGAGCCCGAGGCGGAGCTCGGGCACGGCTTGTCGGTAAGCGACAGTGAGCAGCATCGATGCCTGCATCGATGACGGGACCGCACCGACCAGAAGATGCCCCCCGGGGACGGACTTCGCGAACTCGGCCTCCTGCCGAAGTCCATCCAGGGACGCCAGGGTCTGGCGAGCCCAGAGCAGTACCCGCTCGCCCTCCGGAGTGAAGCCGAGAAACCGCCGATCGCGGCGCACGATGGAAATGCCGAGTTCCCGCTCGAGTTCGCGCACTCCCGCAGACAGCGCGGGCTGGGTGACATTGCAACTCTCGGCGGCCTGCCCGAAGTGCCGGTACTGCGATAATGCAATCAGATAGGTCAGCTGTCGGGCAAACACTCAGTCGCTCCGGGAATAGCGATCATGGACCTGAAGGACGGTCGTCACCTGGTCGAACTCTAGCACCGGTCACCGCCAAGCGGTGCCGGAAACACCGTGCCGTGGGATGTAACTACCTTTCCACACACCACGCAAGTTGTAATGGACATGTGAACCTCTCGTGCCGAGGAACGTGGCGTAGTCCGCGGCGAACTCAGTCCAGGGCCGTCAAATTGACCGAGGCTTCCGTCGTCAGCGACAGGAAGGTGAAGGTCTCCTGGAAATACAGCTGTATGGACGTCGCGTCATGCGATGTATAGCCAATGGACACGTCCTGGCCGAGGTGCAACTCAAAATCGCCACCGCGTGCCGTGACCAGCACCCCACCCTCGATGGCGGGCGCCCAGACGATGCCTCCGCCGAGCATGGCATGGAGTTCACGATAGACAGGATACCCCTCGTCGGTGGCGCCGTTGAGGTCCTCGAACGCCTTGGCGCCCAAAGCGAGCTTATAGGGACCATTGACGCCGGCAAGACGCAGTTCACCCAGCGCCTTCGCCACGGCAAAGGGAAAGGCGGTGACATTGGCAGGGAGCGCGATGGCCTGGTTGCTGGTCGTGCCGCGGATGCCCGGGATACCGGCGCTCTTGTAGCCATCGAAGACGGCACGGTCTTCCGCAAACGCGAGTTTCCTGGCCGCTTCCTTGAGTGGTTGCAGATCGGGATCGTTAGAACCACGAGCAACGCCGTCGAGCTCGTCACGAGACAATACGAACGGCACCTTCAGTTCGACCATGGCAGCCACGTCGCGCTGGAGGGCGCGGACACCTTCACCCGGTGCGGCGATCTCGGTCACATGCCCCGTCCCCACGCCCGCGTATTCGTACCCACGGGGGCCGATGACATCGACTATCCGACGGGCAGCCAGGTACTCCTTGATGGTTCGGGTCGCTTCCTCTTCAATCTGTTTCCAGGCACCACTGCTTATCGGGGCGAGATCACGAAACAGGTTACCCATGGGTCTTCTCCATATGCAGCGAACCGATGCCGAGCGAACCGTCCGGTTCGACCCGGGCGCCCTTCTCTCCGCCTGCGGCCACGGCCAGCGACGGAGCGTCGGGTATGTTGTCCAGGAAGGTGGCGGAGGGAACAAAGAAAAGGGAACCGGTAACCGCCCTGCTGAAATCCAGCAAACGGTCATAGTTACCCGGAGGATTGCCTATGAACATGTTCGACAGCATTTTCTCGGTACGCGCCGGCGATCGGGCGTAGCCGATGAAATAGGTGCCGAACTCGCCCTTGCCGACGTCACCGAACGGCATATTGTCACGAACGATGTCCAATTCTTCGCCGTCTTCAACGATAGTGGTCAGGACATTGTGCGAATAAGGCGCTTTCGCCGAATCATCGAGTTCGATGTCGGAGAGCTTTTCACGACCGATGATGCGTTCCTGGGCTTCCACCGGAACCGCGTGCCACCGTTCAAGATCATGCAGGTATTTCTGTACGATGACGTAGCTTCCACCTACGAATGGTGCATCTTCTGCTCCGATAACGGCGGAGTCGATGGCGTCCGCATCGCGGGGATTCTCGGTCCCGTCGACAAACCCGATCAGGTCGCGATCATCGAAGTATTTGAAGCCATGCACCTCGTCGGCGATCGTCACCGCCGATCGCAGGCGCGACATGACTTGCGAGGCGAGTTCAAAGCAAAGATCCATGCGCGCGGCCCGGATGTGCAACAGGATGTCGCCTGGAGTCGATACAGCGTGATGAACTCCATTGATTTCCCGGAAGGGATGGAGTTCCGCCGGCCGTGGGCCGGAGAACAAACGGTCCCACAGGGCTGAACCAAACCCCATCACACACGTGAGCTGGCCATCGAGGTCACGGAACCCCACAGCACGCAACAAGCCGGCCAAATCACCGCACATCGAACGCACCGCCTCCTCGGCGGCACGGCCGGGATTGACGGTCAGGACAAGAAACATCGCTGAACGCGAGAGTGTGGCAACCACCGGCTGCGGGACGACATTTGCCAATGTAACGCTCCTTTGCCCTTGGACCTGGAACAGCAATGAAACACTATCCGGTATTTCCCCGTCGCCCCTCGGTGACAGCGAAGTCCGGCCGACGCACGACAGGATTGAACGAATGTGGTGGAACACGTATGTGGCTTATTGCCGCAGGAATTTCATTCACCCCACGGGGAATTCAGAAAAGCGTCGGTTTTAAAAGCATTTACCAACCAAATGGAGTGCTGGGCTGGCGTAGCGTCCGCACGTGAATTTAACTCGCACACACAGAACATCACCTACAACTTTTCTCCAACGTTCAGTTCGGTGGTTACTGCACATCAACCGGTCGAGGAGAATGTTCCATGGCAGCACGAATTTGTGAAATCTGCGGCGTTCGCCCGGCTTCCGTGCGAGTGACCATGGTCCAGGATGGCGTTCGCGAGAACCTTGATGTTTGTGATTACGATTACGCCCGCCTCACCCGTCATCAACAGTACCAATCGCCTCTTGAGTCGCTCTTCGGTGGCGATCCATTCGGCGGGTTCATGGATAACGGCGGGCCCGGACGGGCGGCCATGGGGCGTCGCGGAGCGACTTCGCCCGACAGCCCCGGTGAAAGCGACTTCACGCAGCGCTTCAGTGACCAGTCCAAGGAGATGCTTCAGCGTGCTGCAGAACGTGCTGTCCAGGAAGGCCGCCGCGAAGTCGACACGGAACACCTGCTCTATGTCTTGCCCGATAGCGACGTGGTGCAAGTCATTTTCAAGCAGTTCAAGGTATCCATCGACGAGCTTCGTCGTGAAATCGACAAGGATCGCGCACCGCCCCAGGAACCAGCCAAAGACGGCAAGAACGACAACCTCGGCGTCTCGCCGAGGCTCAAGGGCGCACTCGATCATGCCTATGCGGCGTCCCGTGAACTAGGCCATAGCTACATCGGTCCGGAACACCTCCTGCTGGGCCTGGCCGAAGTGCCAGACAGCTATGCGGGGGCGCTCCTGAAGAAGTACGGCCTGACTCCACAGGCGCTCCGGCAGAAAACCATCAAGGTCGTTGGCAAGGGAGCGGAAGAAGGTCGTGTGGACGCCCCTTCGAGCACGCCCGAACTCGACAAATTCAGCCGCGACCTGACGAAAATGGCCAATGACGGCAAGCTCGATCCAGTCATCGGCCGATCGATGGAAATCGAGACGACCATCGAGGTCCTGGCCCGTCGCAAGAAAAACAATCCCGTGCTCATCGGTGAACCCGGTGTTGGCAAGACAGCCATTATCGAGGGCCTTGCCCAGCGCATCGTCAATGGGGATGTTCCCGAGATCCTCCGTGACAAGCGCCTCATGGAACTCAACATCAACTCCATGGTGGCGGGTGCGAAGTATCGCGGTGAGTTCGAAGAGCGCATCAAGAAAGTCATGGATGAAATCACCGAACACCGGGACGAACTCATCCTGTTCATCGACGAAGTTCACACGATCGTCGGTGCGGGCCAAGGGGGCGGCGAAGGCGGTCTCGACATAGCCAACACTTTCAAGCCGGCCATGGCTCGCGGCGAGATGAATCTCATCGGCGCGACCACACTCAGCGAGTACCAGAAATACATCGAGAAGGATGCGGCGCTTGAGCGCCGGTTCCAGCCCGTGATGGTGCCCGAACCCACCGTCGATCAGACCATTAACATCCTGCGCGGCTTGCGTGACCGCATGGAAGCGCACCATAAGGTCGTCATCCAGGATGACGCTATCGTGGCCGCCGCGGAGCTGTCCGACCGATACATCACCGCGCGTTTCCTGCCAGACAAAGCCATCGATCTAATCGATCAGGCTGCAGCTCGCGTGCATCTGTCGACGACCTCGCGCCCGCCGGAAATCCAGGAACTCGAAGCGGAGATCGCCCAGCTCAAGCGCGAGCAATCGTATGCGTCTTCCCGGAAGCGTTTCGATAAAGCGAAGGAGTTTGAAGCGAAGATCGAGACCAACCAAAAGGATCTCGACGAGCGCAACGAGCAGTGGAAGCGGCGTGTGAGTACGAGCAGTGCGGACGTCACCTCGTCCGTCATTGCGGAAATTGTCTCCAAGCTCACCGGCATCCCGGTAACCGACCTGACGGAGGAAGAAAAAAAGAAGCTTCTGAATATGGAGAAGCGACTACACGAGCGCGTCATCGGACAGAATCAGGCCATCGAGGCGGTTTCCGATGCGGTTCGCCTCGCCCGCGCCGGGCTCAAGCAGGGCGGTCGGCCCATCGCCACGTTCCTGTTCCTGGGGCCCACGGGTGTGGGCAAGACGGAGCTTGCCAAGGCGCTGGCCGAGACGATATTTGGCGACGAAGACGCGGTCATCCGTATCGACATGTCCGAGTACATGGAGCGCCACGCAGTGGCCCGCCTTATCGGCGCGCCCCCGGGATATGTGGGCTACGACGAAGGTGGCCAATTGACCGAACGTGTCCGGCGTCGCCCTTACAGTGTCGTGCTGTTCGATGAAATCGAGAAAGCACACGCCGATGTCTACAATGTACTGCTACAGGTCCTCGATGATGGTCGACTGACGGACGGCAAGGGCCGCGTCATCGATTTCAAGAACACCCTCATCATCGCGACGAGCAATCTCGCGTCGGACGTCATCATGGCCAATGGCGACAAAGCGGTCACGAAGGAAACGCGGGACGCCATCATGGCGGTGCTTCGCATGCATTTCCGTCCCGAATTCCTGAACCGGATTGATGAAACCATCATTTTCGAGAGATTGTCGAAATCGCAGATCAGGAACATCGTCGAGCTTCAGCTCGACCGCATTCGTCAGACGGCACTCGGCCAGGGCATTTCGCTGAGTTTCACCGATGCGCTTGTGGACCACCTTGCCGATGAGGGGTATCAACCGGAGTACGGTGCCCGGGAACTGAAGCGTGACATCAGGCGACTGCTGGAATCCCCGCTCGCCAAGGACATGCTCGGGGGCAAGGTGCAGGAAGGAGATACCGTGGTATGTGACTTCAAGAAAGATGCCGTGAGTTTCAACGTGTCCCGAAAGGAAAGCGCTGCTCCCGGCAAGCGTGCGGCGTCAAAGTCCAGAAGCAAGAAGTCAACCGCATCCAGCAGCCATTGAGCCCGCATACCACCCGGCCACGAAAAAAAATAACCCTAGACGCGCAATTCGACTCGCCGACACGCTTTCGTCGACCAGACCCGTTACTCGGGTGCCGATGCCCGCTGTGCCCGCAGGCCATCAAGACTGATGGAACCGGCGCCGCACAGGGCGAACTGGATAAGCCCGCCGGCGATGGAGAGATTCTTGAGGAAATGAACCTGCTGGTTCGCGTCACCGAAGTGAGCGTGAAATACAAACGCCGTGACCAGCGTAAAGATGGCCATCGCGGCAGCGACAGGCTTTGTCTTGAAGCCCACGAGAAGCAGCGTCCCGAAGCCTAGTTCGACGATGAGTGCCCCCAGGTAGGCAATATCCGGCAGCGGCAACCCCGCTGCGGCGATATACGCCTTCGTTGCGGAGGGTGCCATGAGTTTCCCGATACCGGATACTGTAAAAAGGCTGCACATCAGTAGGCGACCGATGAGCGACACGAAAGGAAAACGGTCGAGGGGCATGATATGTCCTTGGAGTTGTGGATTATGGTCAGGTCGGGTCAATGGCCTGTTCACCTGATCCAGGAAGTCATAGATACGGTGGGCGTTGCAACCGGGCAGACGTCGATATAGTCACTCCTCATGCCATGGTTCAGCTATTTCAGATGAGTGATACCACAGTCTTAGTCCTGGCCCAATCAGGCATGTCAGTTCCCGTTCTGTGGCATGGGTTCTGCGCGCTGAAACCAATCCGGAAGGCCTGACCTGGTCGCAGACCATGGCGCTGGCCCGGCTTGAGAAAGCCGGACCGGCGACCTCGCGCGGGCGGAGGCGGTAAAGCCGCAGTCCATGGGCGCGACGCTCACCGAGCTGGAGCGCGAGGGCCTGGTCGAGCGTCGCCCGCATCCGACTGATGGTCGACAGGTCCTGTTCGTCCTGACGCGGGAAGGTGTTCAGGCGCGACGCAAGCGCAGTGCCGCCAAGCAGAAATGGCTGTTGGAAGCGATGGCCAGGCTCGATGCCGACGAACGGAAAACGCTCATGTCAGCGGTCAAGCTGATCAAGCGCCTGGGCGAAGCCGAATAGAGCCTCGCGTTACCGAAGGCTGCCCTCTCCCGAAATAACATCGGCGCATGGTCGGCTGCGCCTGATCTTTGAAAGGAAACTACCGTCGCCAGGCACCTTCACCAACAGATGCCAGACCGATATGCAGGAAGACGCCCATCCCTGGACTGGAGCATGACGCGCGTTTTCCTGGCCTCGGCATCCACTGATGCGGCCTTGCGCAGCCAGAACATGGCCCGTGCGCGGTCAAACGCCAAATCGCTCTCGATGAGGTCGTGGTAGAGGTTGAACTGGGACGCGGGGTCCCCGTTCTCAGTCGCTATCAGGGTCCAGCGCCTCAACAGGCGCGGTACGACTTCATCCGACCCAATAAAACGCCTCAGCAGTCTCCCGACGCCCCAGCAAAAACGCATCAGCCACCAGCCGCAACGGCGCCGTATCCACATCGGAACTGCGCGAACGAATGAGCGAGGCAAAGCGCGAGTACATCCCGGCATACTCCCGGTCTTCCCCACCCACATCCTGCCCCGGCAAGGTCAGCACGGCCCCACCCTTGGCTAGCGTCAACCTACCCTGATCGGTCTCGACCACGATGTCCCAACTCTGTGGACCCGTCTGGCGCCAGTCCAGATCCATCGACATCGGAACGCCATCGCCGTCGATGAACTGCAGGTCGGCTGCGATAGGCGCCGCACGATTGGCGGGTATCGACAAGGTCGCGGATCGCAGGATGAACGCCCGGGGAAGTATGTACGTGGCGATCGACAGCGCATTGATCCCCGGATCGAATACGCCCAGGCCACCGGCTTCCCATATCCATTCCTGTCCCGGATGCCAGACGCGAACATCCTCCCGCCAACGAATGGAAACGCTCTCGACCTTTCGCCCGGCGAGCCAGGCGCGCGCCGGCTCCACGCCGGCGGCGTATCGGGAATGCCAGCCCGCGAACAGGGTCAGGCCGCTTGCATCCGCTCGTTGTGCGAGTGCCGCGACTTCGGCCAGCGTCGCGCCCGGCGGCTTCTCTAGGAAGACATGGATGTTGTTCTTCAGGGCTTCCCTGGCCAGCGCGTAGCGAACCTGCGGCGGCGTGCAGAGGACGACCGCATCGACGGCCGGCCCGTCGCGGAACAACGCATCGAGGCCGCCGAAGCAAGGTACGCCTTCAACGTCCGACGCAGCAGGATCGACCACCGCCACGAACTGAAAATCGTCGTTGCTCGCGATCGCGGGAAGGTGCTGGTCGCGAGCGATCTTGCCCAGGCCGACCACCGCGATACGAATTGGAGTCACGATCAAAGCGCCTTCACCGCGAATGTCTGTGCGGGTGCCTGCGCCAGCGCGTTACGCAGCGGCAAGGCGAACGGCGCGGCTTCTATCTCGAATACGTCGCCAACCTGGGTAGCCACGCCATCGGAGAACGACAACGTGGCCGTGCCGAAGAAATGGACGTGGATATCGCCCGGCTGCCGGAACAGTTCGTACTTGAAATGATGCGCCTCGAGATTCGCGAAGCTGTGCGACATGTTCTCTTGCCCGGAGAGGAATGGCTTTTCCCACACGACCGCACCGTTTCGATGGATGCGACTCTTGCCTTCGATTTCAGCAGGAAGCGGGCCGACGAGCAATTCGGCACCCAGGGCGGCCTGACGCAATTTCGAGTGCGCGAGCCAGAGGTAGTTGTGCCTCTCCGTGACATGGTCGCTGAACTCGTTCGCGAGGCACACGCCAAGACGAAACGGCGTGCCGTCGTCGCCGATGAGATAGATGCCTGCGAGCTCCGGCTCCTCTCCGCCGTCCTTCGCGAACGCAGGCGACGTGAGCGGCGCGCCCGGTCCGACCAGGCCATGCCCGTTGCCCTTGTAGAACCATTCCGGCTGGCTGCCGACCTCCCCTTCCGCGGGTTTGCCGCCCGCGACACCTTCGAGGAAGATCCGCATCGAATCCGTCTGCTTCTCGGCGGCGGCCGCCTCACGGTGCATCTTGTCCCGCCCTTCCGCGGAACCCAGGTGGGTGAGTCCCGTGCCGGTCATGAACAAGTGTGCCGGGTCCGGGTGATCGATGGGGGCGAGCAAGCGGCCCGCAGCCAATTCCTCGACGATATCCACCGGCGCCCCGGTGCCACATGCGGCGATAGCGCCCGCAAGGTCGGTGCCCATGGCGATAGCCTTGCAGGCCAGGGCTCGAACGCTATCGACGCCGGGCACGAAGGCGGCGGCGTTGCCCCGCGCGGCGATCACCGACCGCACGCCGTCCGCGGCACGATGTTGCAGGAGACGCAAAGTCATGAAGTCGCTCTCTCTATCTCAGAAGACAGGGTTCAGGCGGCCGGAACACCGTTGACCAGCCGCGGCAAGTCGGTACCGTCGCGCAACACGGCGGGCAGCAAGGCAGCCGGGAAGTTCTGATACGACACCGGGCGCAGGAAACGATCGATGGCGAGGCTGCCGACCGATGTCGAACGCCCATCGGACGTCGCGGGAAACGGTCCGCCATGCACCATGGCGTGGGTGACTTCGACGCCGGTCGGCCAACCGTTGACGACGATGCGTCCGCATTTCCGTTCCAGCAACGGAACCAGCCGCGCCGCCAGTGCGGTATCGCCATCGTCCATCTGCAGCGTCATCGTCAGCTGTCCCTCGCATGCGGCGACGACCGCATGGAGTTCGGCTTCGTCGGCGCAGCGAACCAGCAAGGACGATGCGCCGAAGACTTCATGCGCCAGCGCCTTGTCGGCGAGGAACGCCTTGCCGCTGGTCGAGAAGAATGCGGCACGCCCCGCGTTCGCGCTTTCGGCGGCAGGACCCTGCGCCAGGGCCGTCACGTCGCTGTGTTTCTGGAGCGCCTCGACGGATGTCTCGTAAGCATGGTGGATCGCCGGGGTCAGCATGGTCTGCGGACGGGCCTCGGACACCACGCGGCTGGCGGCGGAGACGAAGGCGTCGAGGCCTTCCCCTTCGATCGCCAGGAGCAAGCCGGGATTGGTGCAGAACTGTCCGGCACCCATCGTCAACGAACCGACGAAGGCGGCGCCAATGGCTTCCCCGCGTGCGCGCAGCGCCTCCGGCAATAGCAACACCGGATTGACGCTCGACATCTCAGCGAAGACCGGAATGGGGATCTCTCGCGCCTGTGCCAGCTTGACGAGCGCCAGGCCTCCGGCACGCGAGCCGGTGAATCCCACCGCGGCGATCGCCGGGTCGGTGACCAGGGCCGCACCCAGCTCGATGCCCGGGCCGGTGAGGTTCGCAAACACACCGGATGGCAAACCGCTGGCCTTCACCGCCTTGTGGATGGCGTCCGCGACCATGGCTCCGGTCGCGGGATGCGCGGGATGCCCCTTGACGACGACGGGGCAGCCAGCGGCGAGGGCCGATGCCGTATCGCCACCGGCCGTGGAAAACGCCAGCGGGAAATTCGACGCACCGAACACGGCGACCGGCCCCAGGGGAATCCTGCGTAGCCGCAAATCGGCGCGCGCGGAGGGTGGATCGCCCGCCGGTACGGGATCGATGCGCAACCCCATCCAGTCGCCACGCCTGAGCACGCCGGCGAACAACCTCAGCTGGCCGACGGTGCGGCCGCGTTCGCCCTCGAGGCGCGCGCGCGGCAGTCCGCTTTCGCGCATGGCGGTGACGATGAGCTCGTCGCCCAGGGCGAGGATTTCCTCGCCGATGCGTTCCAGGAAGGCCGCCCGGTCACCGGCATCTGTCGTACGATAAACATCGAAGGCCGCCTCGGCGGCCGCACAGGCGGATCTAACCTGGGTAATGCCATCCGACGTGAACGCAGGGCCGAAAGGCTGCCCGGTCGCCGCATCCATCGAGCGGAAAGTACCTTGCATCCCGCCTGCCTTCTCATCGTTCGACATGTGCTGCACCACGATAATTACTCAGACAATTAGGTTAAGGCGGTTATGCTGGTTTTGCAATGCCAAGCGGTCGATGGCCAGGAAGGAATGAGCACGTGAGCAAGACGAAGACGCCGGCCGTACCGATCGAACGCGAACGCGAAGCTCGCAGTACCGGTCGACGCCTGTACGGCGCCATCGCGAACAAGCTGGGCGCCGCGATCCTCTCGGGTGAGTACCAGCCGGGCGACGTACTCTCGGGCGAAGTGGTCTTTTCCGAGCAACTCGACGTTTCGCGAACGGCCTACCGCGAGGCGATCCAGGCACTGGCCGCCAAGGGCCTCGTCGAAAGCCGGCCAAAGACCGGCACGCGCGTGTTGCCCCGAAGCCGCTGGAACCTGCTCGATCCCGAGGTACTGGGTTGGGCATTCACCGGCCAGCCCGACATCGGCTTCATTCGCAGCCTGTTCGAACTCCGCGCCATCGTGGAACCCGCCGCCGCCGCGCTGGCCGCGGAACGACGCGACAACGAAGCGCTCGAAACCATGCGTGACGCCCTCGCCCGCATGACCCACCATACCCTCGCCACCGAGGCCGGACGCATAGCCGATCGTGACTTCCACAGCGCGATCCTGCATGCCACCGGCAACGATGCGCTCATCGTGTTGAATGCGAGTATTTGCGCCGCCGTCAGCTGGACGACGCAGTTCAAGCAACGCCAGCGCACCCTGCCCCGCAATCCCATTCCGGATCATCGCCGGGTGCTCGTCGCCATCGCCGATCGCGATCCGGCCGCCGCCAACGAGGCGATGCGCGTGCTTGTCGAACTGGCGCTGGAAGACACGCGCCAGGCGATGCAGCCGTAAGGCCTAGCGGCCTCCGACGCGACGCTTGTTGTAGACGTCGAACGCGACCGCCGCCAACAGCACCAGCCCCTTGATGAGCGACTGGTATTCCGTGCCGACGCCAAGGATCGACATACCGTTGTTGAGCAGGCCGATGATGAGGCCTCCGATGATCGCGCCGGTGACGGTACCGATACCTCCGGTCACGGCGGCGCCACCGATGAACACCGCGGCGATCGCATCGAGTTCGAAACCCGTGCCGGCACTCGGGCTCGCCAGGTTCAGCTGGGCGGTGAAAACCAGTCCGGCGAGCGCGGAGATGACGCCCATGTTCACGAACAGCAGGAAGGTGACGCGCTTGGTTTTCACGCCCGAAAGGGCCGCGGCGTTGAGGTTGCCACCGATCGCGTAGACATGCCGCCCGAAGACCGACCGCGCCATGATCGCCGCGTACGCGACGATCAGCACGCCCAGGATCACCAGGACGATGGGCGTGCCGTTGTAGCTGGCCAGCAGGAACGCCATGCACCCGATCAGGAAGACCGAGAAAGCCAGCTTGAGGATGAAATACCAGAGTGGCTCGGACTCCAGCCCGTAGGTATGCCGCACCATCCGCTGACGTAACGAGCCATAGAGCAGCACGATCGCGGCGATAGCGCCCAGGACGAGCGTGAGTGGCTCGTAACCGCTGGTGCCGAATGCCGGAAGGAACCCGGAACCCATCCGGCGGAACGCTTCCGGGAACGGTGAGATCTGCTGGTTCTGCAGCGCGATCTGCGCCGCGCCGCGAAACAGCAACATGCCCGCCAATGTGACGATGAACGCGGGAATCCTGAAATAAGCGATCCAGAAGCCCTGCCATGCCCCGACGACGCCACCGATGACCAGGCAAAGCACGATCGCCGCCGGCCAGGGAATATGCCACTGCGTGATCATGACGCCGGCCATCGCCCCCACGAAGGCCACGAGCGAACCGACCGACAGGTCGATATGACCCGCGATGATCACCATGACCATGCCGATGGCGAGGATCAGGATGTAGCTGTTCTGGATGACCAGGTTCGATACGTTGATCGGCCGGAGCGTGATGCCGCCAGTGGCGAACTGGAAGAACAGCACGATCACGATCAATGCGCTGAACAGGCCGACCTGGCGAAGCTGCCCCGCCAGGTATTTCAGCGCCGTCGTCGTCGCGCTGGGCGGTGGCGTCAATTCATTGGAGGTTGTCACTGGCGCCCCGCTCCCGTTCTCTTGTCATGTGCTGCATAAGGATCTCGGCGGTCGCCTCGGATCGTGGAATATCCGCCGTGACACGTCCCTCGGCGAGGGTATAGATACGATCGCAGACGCCCAGGAGTTCCGGGAGTTCCGACGAAATCATGATGATGCCTTTGCCCTCGTCGGCGAGCCGGTTGATGATGGCGTAGATCTCGTACTTGGCACCCACGTCGATGCCACGGGTCGGCTCGTCGAGGATCAACACATCCGGATCGGCATACATCCACTTGGACAACACGACCTTTTGCTGGTTGCCTCCCGACAGCTTCCCGGTGATGGAAGATACGCTGGGCGCCTTGATCTTGAGGGACTTGAGGTACTCGCCGGCCACGGTGGCCTCCTTGTGCCCGTCGACGAAACCGAACAGGCCCGCGAGCTTGCCAAGGGCCGAGCCCGAGGTATTGCGGGTGATGTCGTCGATGAGGTTCAACCCATAGCGCTTGCGATCTTCGGTGGCATACGCCACGCCGTTCCTGATCGCCTTCGGCACGGTACTCATGTCGATCTCGACACCGCGCTTGAACACCTTGCCGCTGATCTTCACGCCATAGCTCTTCCCGAACACGCTCATCGCGAGTTCGGTCCGCCCTGCTCCCATCAACCCGGCGATGCCGACGATTTCGCCGGCACGCACGCGGATGCCGGCATCGGTGATGATCTGCCGGGTGACGTCGATCGGGTGGAAGACGTTCCAGTTTTCGATGCGCAGAAGCTCTTCACCGATGTTCGGCGTGTGCTCCGGATACCGGCTTTCCAGTTCGCGCCCGACCATGCCCTTGATGATCCGTTCTTCGGAGACATGGTCCGCCCGCATGTCGAGCGTCTCGATCGTGCGGCCGTCGCGGATGATCGTCACTTCGTTGGCGATGGCCTCGATCTCGTTGAGCTTGTGGCTGATGATGATCGAGGTGATGCCCTGCTCCTGGAGCTGCTTGATCAATCCAAGCAAGTGAGCTGAATCGGCGTCGTTCAGGGCCGCGGTAGGCTCGTCGAGAATGAGCAGCTTCACCCGTTTGGACAACGCCTTGGCAATCTCCACCAGCTGTTGCTGGCCGACGCCGAGGTCGGTGATCTTGGTGACGGGGTTGTTTTTCAGTCCCACCCGCTCAAGCAGCTTCGCCGCTTCAAGGTTGGTCCGGTTCCAGTCGATCCACCCGTGCGTCTGCTGTTCATTGCCGAGGAAGATGTTCTCGGCGATGGAAAGATACGGACTGAGCGCTAGCTCCTGGTGGATGATGACGATACCGGCCGCCTCGGAGTCGTTGATGCTCCTGAAATCGACCGGCTTGCCTTCGAAGACGATCTGTCCGTCGAACGTCCCAGCGGGATACACCCCGCTGAGAACCTTCATGAGCGTCGACTTGCCGGCACCGTTCTCGCCACAGATGGCGTGGACATGGCCGCGCTTGACCCCGAGCGAAACATCCTGCAATGCCTTGACACCAGGAAACGTCTTCGTGATGCCCTGCATCTCGAGAATATGATCGGTCACGTGCCCTCCAGCGCGACTTACTGCAGCTGCGCCGGGGTGTAGTAACCGCTATCGATGAGCACTTCCTTGTAATTCGCCTTGGTAACCACGGTCGGCTGGAACAGGTACGTCGGGACGACCACGACCTTGTTGTTGTAGGTCTTGTCGTCGTTCGTTTCCGGCTTCTTGCCGGTCAGCAGGTCGTTGGCCATCACGGCCGCCTGGTCGGCGAGCTTGCGCGTGTCCTTGTAGATCGTGGAGTACTGCTGGCCCGCGATGATCGACTTGACCGACGCCGCTTCCGCGTCCTGTCCGGTGATGATCGGCAGCGGTTTCGCGGCACCGCCGTAGCCCGCGCCCTGCAAGGCGGAGATGATGCCGATCGACATGCCATCGTACGGCGAGAGCACGCCATCGACGTTCGCGCCGTCCGAATAGGACTTGGCGACCAGGTTCTGCATGCGGGCCTTCGCCGTCGCCGGGTCCCACTGCAAGGTGGCCACCTGGGTGAAGCCGGTCTGGCCGCTCTTGATGACGATCGAGCCGTCGTCGATGTACGGCTTGAGCGTGTCCATCGCGCCGTTGTAGAAGAACGTGGCGTTGTTGTCATCCGGGCTGCCCGCGAACAGCTCGACGTTCAACGGCCCCTTCTTGTCGGTCTTCTTGCCGGTCGCATCGAGGAAGCCGAGGCCGGTAAGCAGGCTGTTGGCCTGGTCGACGCCGACCTTATAGTTGTCGAACGACACGTAGTAATCGACGTTCTTGCTTCCGGTAAGCAGGCGATCGTAGGAAATGATCTTGATGCCGGCTTTTGCCGCCGCGTCGAGCTGGTCGCTGAGCGAGCCACCGTCGATCGAGGCGATGACCAGCACCTTGGCACCCTTGGTGATCATGTTGCTGACCTGGAGCACCTGCTGCGGGATCTTGTTATCCGCGTACTCGAGATCGACCTTGTACCCGAGCTTCTCCAGATCCTCCTTGACGGCGTTTCCATCCTTGATCCAGCGCTCGGAAACCTTGGTGGGCATGGCGACACCGACCAGGGCGCCCTTGTTGTCCGATGAAGAAGCGGCGGTGTCACCGTTGCCGCGCCCGCCGGAACAGGCCGCGAGCGAGAAGGCGAAGCCGACGGCTGCGAGGCCGATATACAGGTTGCGTGCGTTCACTTTGGAATACCTTTCGGTTGAGTGCTGGAAGTTACCCGTCTTTCCGAAAACGTCTTTACCGCCGCGTCTCTCATCGATTATCTTGTCTGAGTAATAGACTATCGGCGCACAGATCGCGCGTCAACGACCGCCGCCCGACTGTACCCCTGGTGCCGAACCGCTTCCTGCCCGCCTTCAGAGCACTCCTTCTCGCCATGACACAGACCACCTCCCCGCTTCGTTCGCGCGCCTGGTTCGACAATCCCGAAAACATCGACATGACCGCGCTGTACCTGGAACGGTATCTCAACTTCGGCCTGTCGTTGGAAGAGTTGCGCTCGGGCAAACCGATCATCGGCATCGCCCAGACCGGCAGCGACCTTTCGCCCTGCAACCGCCATCACGTCGTGCTCGCCGAACGCGTGCGCGAGGGCATTCGCGAAGCGGGCGGCATCGCGCTGGAGTTCCCGGTACATCCGATCCAGGAAACGGGAAAGCGCCCCACCGCCGGCCTCGATCGCAACCTGGCGTACCTGTCCCTGGTCGAAGTGCTGCATGGTTATCCCATCGACGGCGTCGTGCTGACGATCGGTTGCGACAAGACCACGCCAGCCTGCCTCATGGCGGCCGCCACGGTGAACATCCCGGCCATCGCGCTTTCGGTCGGTCCCATGCTCAATGGCTGGCACAAGGGCGAGCGCACGGGTTCGGGAACGATCGTCTGGAAAGCGCGCGAGCTGTTGGCCACGGGCGCCATCAACGAAGAAGGCTTCATCAAGCTGGTCGCCTCGTCCGCGCCATCGACAGGCTATTGCAACACGATGGGAACGGCGACGACGATGAACAGCCTCGCCGAAGCCCTCGGCATGCAGCTGCCCGGCGCCGCCGCGATCCCCGCGCCGTACCGCGATCGCCAGGAAGTCGCCTATTTCACCGGCAAGCGCATCGTCGAGATGGTGTCGGAAGATCTCAAACCATCCGACATCCTCACCCGCGAGGCGTTCCTCAACGCCATCGTGGTCAACTCGGCCATCGGCGGATCGACCAACGCTCCCATCCACCTCGCAGCCATCGCCCGCCACATGGGCGTGGAACTGACGATCGACGACTGGCAGACGCATGGCCACAAGGTACCGCTGATGGTCAACCTGCAACCGGCGGGGGAATACCTCGGTGAAGATTTCTATCACGCCGGCGGCGTACCGGCGGTGGTGGGCGAGCTGCTCAGGCAGGGCCTGATCCACGAGGACGCGATGACGGCCAACGGCAAGTCGATCGGCGAAAATTGCCGCGATGCGGCCATCGAGGATGAACGCGTCATTCGTCCGTTCACCAACCCACTGAAGGAAGACGCGGGATTCATCGTGTTGCGCGGCAACCTGTTCGACAGCGCCATCATGAAAACCAGCGTCATCAGCCCGGAATTTCGCGCACGCTACCTCAGCCGTCCCGACGATCCCGAAGCGTTCGAAGGTCCGGCGGTCGTCTTCGATGGCCCGGAGGATTACCACCACCGCATCGACGACCCCTCGCTCGGCATCACCACCGACACGTTGCTCTTCATGCGCGGTGCGGGTCCCGTGGGCTACCCGGGTTCCGCGGAAGTGGTGAACATGCGGCCGCCGGCCTATCTCATCCGCGAAGGCGTGCACGCGCTACCTTGCATTGGCGACGGGCGGCAATCAGGCACGTCGGGTTCGCCCTCCATTCTCAACGCGAGCCCCGAGGCCGCGGTGATGGGTGGACTGGCGTTGATCCGCACCGGCGATCGCGTCCGCATCGACCTCGGCAGGGGCACGGCCGACGTATTGATCAGCGACGAGGAATTGGCCGAGCGCCGCCGCGCACTGGCCGAGGCGGGCGGCTACCGCTACCCCGCATCGCAGACGCCATGGCAGGAGATTCAACGCGCGATCGTCGGGCAGTTGGAAACGGGCGCCATTCTGGAAGGTGCCGAGAAGTACCAGCAGATCGCGCAGACGAAGGGGCTTCCGCGGGATAGCCATTGAGGACCAGGCGAGCGCTAGCCGGCCGACATACCCTTGGTGTTCGGCCGGCTCCGCGAAACTTCCACCAGATAAGCACGCGACATGACGGGCAGCTGCGCTCGCAGTATCGCCAGTGACGCTGCCGAGCCATCTTTCTCCAGCACGGCTTGCACCGTGCCGACGAGCATGGAACGCAACGCGAAAGTCACGGTCTCCACGTCATCGAACACGGCATCCGATGCCGTCGCCAACAGGCGCGCGATAGCCTGATCGGTCCGGCCGACGACGTCGGCAACGAGACCGGCGGTATCCAGTTCGGCGGCTACCACGTACAGGGCTCGCGATCCAGGAAGATGGCGCAGCTTCGCATCGAGGTACGCACGGCACAGGCCGTCCGACATGTCCCGCAGGGACGCTCCCTCGTATCGCGCGCACGCCGCCTGCACGGCGATCACGACGTCTCCCAGGTACTGATCGAGCACCGCGTACAGCAAGGCCTGCTTGTGCGGGAAGTATTGGTACATCGTCCCCACGGAGACCCCGGCCCGCTGCGCAACGCGCGTCGTCGTGAGCCGGGCGATGCCATCGGAGAGCAAAACCTGAAACGTCGCCTCGAAAATCGCCGCCACGGTCGCCGCCGAGCGGGCCTGACGCGGGGATTTACGGGGCTTCAGGGAGTCGGAAGGCACGACGGTCATATGCGAATGTAAAAACCGAAGGATGATTCATAAATTAACTCATAGCGCCAACCACCACCACTCCACAAGGAAACGCCATGAGTAACGCAGACCGTCGCATCTCCCTCGTCACCGGTGCCAACAAGGGCATCGGCCTCGAAGTCGCCCGCCAGCTCGGCAAGGCTGGCCACCGAATCCTGCTCGGCGCGCGTGACGAAGCGCGTGGCCGTGAAGCGGCGAAAACCCTCCAGGCCGAGGGTATCGACGTCCGCTTCGTGGCTGTGGATCTCACGAACGCTGCCTCGCTGACGGCCGCCGCCGCCGACATCGAGGCCAATGAAGGCCGCGTCGATGTCCTCGTCAACAATGCCGCCATCGCGTTGCAGAACGACGGCCTGCCGGGAACGGCCGACCTGGACGCGGTGCGCCAGACGTTCGAGACCAACTTCTTCGGCACTGTCGCCGTTACACAGGCGCTGTTGCCGCTGCTGAAGAAATCCGCCTCCGGCCGCATCGTCAACGTCTCCAGCGGTCTCGGTTCCATCACCCTCAACAACGATCCCACCTGGGATTTCGCAGCGGTCAAATTCCTTGGCTACAATGGTTCGAAGGCCGCGCTGAACATGTTCACGGTACTGCTGGCAGCCGAACTGAAGGACCACGGGATCAAGGTGAACGCCGCCGACCCCGGCTACACCGCTACCGATCTCAATGGTCATAGTGGCCACCAGACGATTCCCGAAGGCGCCGCTGAAGCCATCCGCCTCGCCCTGCTCCCGGATGACGGCCCGACCGGTGGGTTCTCCAACTCAGATGGTGCGGAGCCCTGGTAACGGGCGCAAAGGCTTCACCGCCTCTGTAAATATCAATAGAAAGGTCCCGACTGAAAACGGCCGGGGCTTTTCTCCTGCGCCGCGTTCAAGCTCCTCGCGATGTGGCCGATATGAAGGCTCTGTGCCGCCCACTCTGTCGACAGGGGGCATAGATCCCTCTCCATGAGCAAGAAGGCGGATGAATCAGATCGCGAAACGCGTACTAGGCGTGCTCGGGACCCTTGGAGGCATCGCCGCCACCTATCACGTCGCAAAGATCACGGGCCAGTTCGATCGCGGCGAGCCGGCTGTCGCCGTCGCCCGAGACAACTTACAGCCTGGTGAAACGTCTCACGTCTTCGTTGCCGTCGATCCACGTATCGACCAACAACAGGACGTTGTCTATTTCCCTGTTCACCTGATGGTCCGCAACGACGGCGACAAGCTGTTGAACAACCTGCTGCTTGGCCTCGCTTACGAAAAGCGTTCGAACTACACCGCCATCGATGTCGAATCGTTCATGGTGGTTCACGGTGCGCAAACCCGTGACGGATCGACGCATGAGCACAACTCCGACGACACCACCGACTACTCCAACTTCACGCTCAAGACGCTTAACCCGAAAGACGAATTCACCTTCTCGGAAGGCGCGCAGTTCTATCAGGACATATCGCCGACGTCGTTCTTCGAAATGGCCATGCTCAGATCCGAAGTGAAGGTGGCGCTGACGGCCGACAATGAAAAGCGCCTCGACTATACCGTCAGTTATCGTGGTGTCCGTGCATCCAGCTGCGATGAACTCGTCAAGCGATACGAAATCCAGTACGCCAAGTATTCCGTCATATCGATGCGTGACAAGGCCTCCTTCTTTTCATACCTGTGGCATCTGCTCCGAGACACCGACACCACGATCGATTACCTGGTCTGCCCTACCTACGAATCTACCGTGGTCGACGACAAGACCTTCTGGATCCCTGTGAAGGACGACCGCGCGGTGACGCAGGTCTCGTTCAAGCCCTATCTCTGGTCGCTTCTGTTCGATCAATAAAGGCCCACGGCATCGAGCCGTGGGCTCGTCTTCAGGCGGTGAATATCAGGCGGCGTCGCTATGCAGCTGACGCACGGTTTCCGTACCACGGTTGATCTCGATGCGGCGAGGCTTCATGGCCTCGGGAATCTCACGCTTCAGATCGATCGAGAGCAGGCCGTTGGCGAGGCGTGCGCCCGTCACCCGCACATGCTCGGCCAGTTCGAATCGCCGGTTGAAGGCCCGGGTGGCGATGCCGCGATGCAGGTATTCGCCCTCGGCTTCGGCCTTGTGCTCACCGCTGACGATGAGCATATTCGACTGGGTCGAGATGTTCAGCTCATCCTCCGTGAAACCCGCCACCGCCATGGTGATGCGGTACGAATCCTCGTCGAGCTTGACGGAATCGAACGGCGGATAGTTGTCCCCCTGCTGCGAGCGCGAAGCGGATTCGAGCAGTTCGAACACGCGATCGAAGCCGATGCTCGAACGCAGGAGCGGGGAATAATCGAGAAGAGTACGCATAGCCATATCCTCATAGACAAGCAACATGGATGGGTTCTCTTGCCCACCCTTCCGGGCGGACAGGCTGGTCCCGAAGCGGCCAGCGATGCGTAGCTAGGGCTGCTTCGCTCCATTTCAAGCCGGCACATTCAGTATCTGTTTAGCCGTCCAGACGCGTCGAAACCACGGAGACGGAAGAAGGTTGCGGTCTCCGCGCCTTCTTTTTTGCACGGCCACCCCGCCTTCACGTAGCGGCCTGAATGCTTCGGTCATTTCACCGGAGCACCGACATGAAGGACTCATTCTTCAAGCGCAACGGCCTGAGCATCGCCGTCGGCTTCATGATGCTGGCGGCGTGGGGCGCACAGGCCATCACGGGCCACGCAGCCCATAACCAGGAACTCGGCGAGCACGGCCTCCCCGACATCGGGCTTGGTGCCTATCTGCTGAGCGGCGATTTCTGGTCGGCCACCTGCGAGAACTGGGAGTCCGAGTTCCTGCAGATGGGCCTGTACGTGCTGCTCACCGTCTGGCTGCGCCAGAAAGGGTCAGCCGAGTCGCGTCCCATGGACGAGAAGGAAGAGGAAAACGAGCCGACTCCCGAACATCTGCAACCCAAGGCATGGCGCCGGGGTGGCGTGGTGCGCTGGCTCTACGCGAATTCGCTCTCCATCGCCTTCCTTTGCCTGTTCGCCATGAGCTTCGCCGGCCACTTGTTCGGTAGCTGGCGGAAATCCATTGACGAGGCGCTGGCACACCACCAGCCACCCGAGCGGTTGGCCGCCTATATCGTCGACCCCTCGTTCTGGTTCGAGTCTTTCCAGAACTGGCAGAGCGAATTCCTGGCGGTGTTCTCCCTCGTCGTCCTGTCGATTTTTCTTCGCCAGAAGGACTCGCCACAGTCAAAACCCGTGGATGCTCCACACAGCAAGACGGGCGACTGATTCGTAATCATCCGGCGAATTTTTCTTCGATAGACGACGTGAATAACGGGATTATCTTGCGACGTGAATATCTCGTGAAATTCTCACTTATTTCAGAGATTTAGATGATTTACACCGCCTTATCCGCAAACGCATACATAAATACACATCGCAAGTATTGACGACTTCTGAACGATAGTTTTATGTTCGCCCTGCCGCTACCGGATAACCGGATGGCTTTGGCTTGTTTTCCATCGTTTGCAACATTCGGAAAGAGTTTCGAATAGCGCGTGGAAATGCTTTCCGAGTGAGACCTTCGGCAACCGCCGATGCGCTACTTGTGGCCCGCTGGGGGCCAACTCTGGGGAGAGCAGTAAATGAATTCACGTGACCTACGGCAGGCGCAAGTCCTGCGTCGTTCCGCACTGGCCTTGGCGCTTGCGGTTGGCCTCGGCGGCACGGGTGCCGTCCTCGCTCAGGCCACCACGGGCGCGATCTTCGGCCAGGCCAATCCAGGCAGCACGATCCAGGTATCCGGTACGACCGGTGTGACCCGCGAGGTCACGGTCGGTACCGACGGCCGGTACCGCATCGGTAACCTTCCGCTCGGCAGCTATACGGTCAATGTCATGCAGAACGGCCAGGTGGTCGATTCCCGCAAGAATGTCGGCCTGACCGTGGGCGCGGGATCGGAAGTGTCGTTCACCGGCGCACCCGCCGCCACCGGCGCCCAGGCGCTGGAATCGGTCACCGTGACGGCGAATGCGCTACCGCCGATCGATGTCTCCGCGGTGGATTCGCGCACGGTGGTCACCTCCGAGCAACTCGCCCGCCTGCCGCTCGGCCGCAACGCGGAAGCCATCGCCCTGCTCGCCCCGGGCGTGAATCCAGGCGCGGGTTTCTTCGGGCGCACCGTCTCGTTCGGCGGCTCCGGCGTATCCGAGAACGCGTACTACATCAACGGCTACAACACGGCCGACCCGCTGCGTAACCTGGGTGGCGTAGGCCTTCCCTATGGCGCGATCGACCAGCAGGAAATCTATACCGGCGGCTACAGCGCGATGTATGGCCGTTCCGAGGGTGGCGTCATCAGTCAGGTCGGCAAGCGTGGCACGAACGAATGGCATTTCGGCGCGCAGATTCTGTGGGAGCCGAAGTTCGCTCGCTCGCAACTGGGTAACCAGTACTTCCCCAGTGCGAACCTGCCCGCGGGCTACGAGTACTCCGACCCTTCGCTGGCCGGCCAGCTCTACCGCAATCGCGTGGGCGACAAACAATGGACGCGTACCGTCAGCGCGTACGCCGGCGGCCCGCTGATCAAGGACAAGCTGTACCTGTTCGTCGCCGCGGAGACGGAGAAGACGGAAGGCACCAACACCAATCCGTTCACCACGTCGCCTAATGCGACCAACCACTACAAGTGGGACCTGCCGAAGTACTATGCGAAGCTGGACTGGAACATCAACGACAGCAACATCCTCGAACTGACCGGGATCAGCTCGGCGGACGAACGCAGCGGCAAGTACTCCACCTTCGACTACGACACACGCGAACACCTGGGCTTCCAGGGACGCTATCCCGACAGCACGAAGACGTCGTCGAACTACGGCATCGCCAAGTACACCAGTTACATCACCGATGACCTGACGTTCTCGGCCACGTACGGCAAGAGCAAGACGACCGACGTCCAGCGCAATCCGGGCGACCTCGGTCTGCCCTTCATCAGCCGTCCCGACCTGCAGGACCCGGCGATCACTGGCGGACAGTCGTTCACCAACACCACGGCCACCACGCAGAAGATCGCACCGGGCGCGAACAGCAAAACCCACGGCCTACGCGCGGACCTCGAGTGGCAGGTCGGCGATCATCGCGTGACCGGCGGTATCGACAACATGAAATACACCGCGCAGGACGAAGGCGTGACGACGACGGGTCCTGGCTATTTCTGGACCTACGGTCATGTGAACGATCCCACCGTCCCACTCGTCCCGGGCCTGGGCGTCGGTCCGACCGGCGGAGACGGCTATTACAGCCGTCGCACGATCTTCATCACGACCACGAGCATGGAAGTCGATCAGAAGGCTTACTACCTGGAAGACAAGTGGCAGATCACCGACAAGTTCCTGTTCACCATCGGTGTACGCAACGACCGGTTCAAGAATTACAACGACCAGGGCCGTACCTACGTCAACAGCGGCAACCAGTGGGCACCGCGAATCGGCGCTTCATGGGACGTCTTCGGCGATTCCTCGCTGAAGATCTACGGCAATCTCGGCCGTTACTACCTTGCCCTACCGAACAGCGTGGCCATTCGCGGCGCTTCCGCATCGACCTTCACCAACGAGTACTTCACGTATACCGGCATCGATCCGAACGGCGAACCGACGGGACTGACCCCGATCGGCCCGGGTCCGGTGTCATCGAACGGCGAGTACGGTCAACCGAACGATCCTAAGTCGATCACCGCGACCGACCTCAAGTCGCAGTACCAGGATGAAGCCATCCTCGGCTTCGACAAGACGCTGGGCCCCGACTGGGTCACGGGCGCCAAGGTCATGGTCCGCAAGCTGCGCGCGGCGATCGATGACGTCTGCGACACCGCACGCATCGCCGACAAGTTGGCGGCGACCGGTGTCGATCCGGACAGCGTCACCATTCCGGGCTGCGTGATCTTCAACCCGGGCCGCTCGAACGAGTTCAGCCTCGCCAACGTCGATGGCAGCGGACGGACCGAAGTGAAGATGTCCAAGGACGACTGGGGCTTCACCACCGGCGCCAAGCGCAAGTACTACTCACTCGACCTGTACCTGGAGCATCCGTTCGATGGCAAATGGTTCGGCCGCGCCATTTACACCTTCTCGAAGAGCTATGGCAATACGGAAGGTCAGGTGAAGTCGGATATCGGCCAGAACGATATCTCGAAGACGCAGGATTGGGACGCCGCCGCGCTGATGGTGCATAGCAATGGCCTGTTGGCCAACGATCGAAAGCACCAGTTCAAAGCCTACGGCTCCTATCAGGTGACCCCGGAATGGCTGCTTTCCGGCTCGCTGCGCCTCACCTCGGGCGCACCGAAGTCCTGCCTGGGCTTCTTCGGCCCGAACGATGACGACCCGATCAGCTATGGCTCGTCGTACCACTCCTGCGCCGGCAAGCTCTATGCACCGGGCGAGCAGCGCATGCCCTGGTTCAAGCAGCTCGATCTGTCGGTCGAATACCGTCCGGCGTTCGCCGACCACAAGCTGGCCTTCGGCCTGCAGGTCTTCAACGTCACCAACGAGCGCAAGCCGCTCCTCAACGACTATGTCTACGAGGACGACCGCTTCACGGTATCGAACACCTACGGTGCGGGGCTGTACTACCAGACACCTCGTTATGCCCGCCTGACCGCGAGCTACGATTTCTGAGTTGGAGAATCATTACGGCATCACAACAAAAACCGGGCCAGGGAGGGCCCCTCATTGCAAACTCCCCTCGCCGCCGTTCACAACGGTGGCGTTTTTTTTAAGGACCGATATATGCGTTCGTTCGGCAAAGCGTACGTTCCCCGTTTCGTCCTGGCGCTCTTCCTCCTGCCCCTGTGCGCGTTCGCGCAGCACAAGGCGGGCGACATCGCCGTCGAGCGGCACGCGGTACATGACGAGAAGGGTCAGTCGGTGGAGTACGAAATCGGCACGCTTTACGTGCCCGAGAACAGGCACAAGCCGGACAGCCGGCTCATCGGCGTCGGCTTCGCCCGGATCAAGGGACCGGCGTCGACGCGGCCCGGCACGCCGCCGGTCTTCTGGCTCCCCGGCGGGCCGGGCCTGACCGTGCTCGGCGCCTTCAGCGATACGGACGCATCGTCGAAAGCACGGCTGCGCTCATGGCTCGCCTTCGGCCAGGTCGGCGACCTCGTCGTCATCGAGCAGCGTGGCTACACCACCCGCGGCGACATGCTGACCATTGCCTCGAAACCCCTGCCCGACGATCGCCCCGGCTCCATACGCGATGACGTGGCCTCCATGCGGGCGGATGCCAAGGCCGCCATCGCGGCCTACCCCGACAAGGATCTCTCCGGCTACGACATCGGCGAGTTCGCCGGCGATATCGACGACCTCCGCCGTGCGCTCGGCTATGAAAAGATCAGCCTCTTCGGTGGCAGCTTCGGTTCGCAATGGGCGCTGGCGGTCATGCGGCTGCATCCAGGCATCGTCAGCCGCGCCGTGATCTCCAGCGTGGAACCCTTGAACAATGGTTACGATATGCCTTCGCACGTCTACGCCTCGCTGCAACGCATCGCCTACGATGCCGACCGTGCCCCCTCGCTGGCGCCCTATCTTCCGCAGGGTGGCCTCATGGCGGCCGTAAAGGCGCTCCACGAGCGCTTCGCCGCCACCCCCCTCACGGTCACGTTCAAGGAGGACAATGGCGCGAAGCGGCGCATCGTGCTTGGTGAGGGCGATCTCCAGCAGGCGCTCCTGTCGCACACACAGGAAAGCGCGGAATGGCCGGCCTTCATCCTTTCGCTCTATCACCGGCACTACGAGGCCTGGGCTCGCGAGGTCGCCAGCGATCGCAAGCCGGAACCGCGGATCTTGATAGGACCGCTGGCGGATAGCAGCCTCGGCGTCAGCGCGGAACGCGAACACCTCCTGCGCACCGACCCCGCGCTGGACATGCTGGGAACATGGAACTTCGAAGGAAATATCGCCTCGGCCGCCGACTGGCCGACGGTGGACATGGGCGACGAGGTACGAAAGCCTGTCGTGACCGACATACCCGTGGTCTTCATACACGGCGACTGGGATACCTCGACCCCCATGGAGAACACCCTGGGCCTGCTTCCCTATTTCCCCAAAGGGCACGCCATCCTGGTTCACCGGGGTTCGCACGACGGAGCGTTCTATCAGCTGCGCAACGAACCGGCGGCGAAGCAAGCCGTGTACGGGTTCCTCGCCACGGGTGAAACATCCGGACTGCCCCTGGAGGTCACCCTTCCGGTTCCGGACTTCGAGGTACCTTCCTTCGCGCCGCCGACATCGGCTTCGGTACCACCTGCCCGGTCTTCCTGATCGCGGGCATTCGCTTGCGGCGGCCCGGGCCGATCAGGTCGGGCTCTGCCGGTCGTTCTCGGCTTCGATCTGCTGCAGGTCGAGGTCGCGCTCCATGTAGTGCAGCAATTCGTCGTGGATCTGTCCGGACCGGTGCAGGCGCAGCAGTTCGGCGCGACCCGCGGCGATGGCCGCCAGCACCACGTCGTAGTGCGCCGCGCGGCCCCCTTCATTCGCATGCGGGGCCTTGCTGTAGCGTTCGGCGACCGTCACGCGATACGTGTATTGCTCGAGCAGGCGGGGGTGGATCAAACGCCCTTCGTCATCGTAGGCACGCGCTTTCACCGCCGCGAGCTGGGCGGAATCGATGAACACGGAAGCCTGCGATTCCGTCAGGTGCGTGCTTTCCGCCTTCTCGCCGGCATCGAGCCGAAGCCAGCGGATGACCGGGGCGATCGTCCCGCCCTGCACCACCACCGTGACCAGGATCACGGCGAAGGCCGCCGCGATGGTCAGGTCGCGGCCGGGCACGGCTTCGGGCAGCGACAAGGCGATCGCCAGCGTCACCACGCCACGCATGCCCGCCCAACTGAGCAGGAACGAGGCCTTCGCCGAGGCCGGCACGGGCTTGCGTCCCACCATGCGTGCCAGCGGCACGCGCAGGTATTCGGTGCCGTAGATCCAGAGAAACCGCGACAGGATGACCGCGGCGAGCACGGCGAGGATGGGCATGCCCAAGGTCGACAACGCTTCGCCTACGCCGCCCATGCGAGCGACGACACCGCGCAGCGAGAATCCGATGAGGATGAAGACCAGCGCCTCGAGCAGGAAGATCATCACTTCCCAGAAAGCGAAGCTGTTGACCCGCACACGCGCCGAGAAGACGTCGTGCTGGTACCAGCCGAAGATGATGCCGCAGCTGACCACCGACATCACGCCGGATACATGCAAGGATTCGCCGCCGATATACGCGGCCCACGGCGACAGGCAGGCGGCCGTGATGGCGAGGAAGAGATGGTCGATCCGGCGCAGCACGAAGACCAGGGCGTAGCCGAGCACCACGCCCACGACGATGCCACCCAGCGCCAGGGCGGCGAAACTGAGCACCGCTTCATGGGTGCTGAAAGCGCCCGTGAGCGCGGCCGCCGTGGCGAAGCGGAACAGCACGAGTCCCGTGGCGTCGTTGAGCAGGCTCTCCCCTTCGAGTAGGACCATGAGCCTGCGGGGCAGACGCACCTTGCCCAGCACCGCCTTCGCCGCCACGGCATCGGGCGGCGACACCACGGCACCGAGCGCGAAGCACGCCGCCCACGGCAGGGACGGCAGCACCCAGTGGACGGTGACGCCCACCGCGAACGTGGTGAACACCACGGCGCCTATCGCCAGCCAGAGGATGCCGCCGAGGTATTTGCGGAATTCCGACCATACCGTATAGAAGGCGCCGTCCATGAGCAGCGGAGGCAGGAAGATCGTCAGCACCAGCTCCGGATCGAAGCTCACCTCCGGGATACCGGGCAGGAAAGCGATGCCTATGCCACCGGCCAGCAGGGCCGCCGCGGTCGGCAGGCGCAGGCGACGGGCGATCAACTCGAGCACGAGGATCGCGACAAGAAGGATCAATACGAACTTGAATGTTTCGGTCGAGGCCATGCGCCCTCCAGGCATATCGGAGGCATCTTATCCGTATCGCGTGGCCTGCCGATTGGAGCGGTTGTACGCACACCCCTGCCGGAAGTCATGCATTTACCTGCCGGGGACATTTTGCCAGACTCGATGAACCGCCCCTGAAAAACAGGCCTGCCCGATGCGACCGATGCGCCCTGCCCTCCACCACGTCAGGACCGCGTTGTCGGTCGGCGTGGCTTCCGTTTGTCTCGCCCTCGTGGCCGGCCCCGTCGCCGCACAGCAGACCGTGCTGACGCCCGAGCAGAAGGCGACCATCGCCAAGCGCAACGACATCGAGCGGCAACTCGAAGCCATCGCCGTGGTCGACCGCAAGGTGATGGTGAAGATGCGCGACGGCAAGCGCATGGCGGCCGACGTGTACCGGCCGAAGGACGCCTCGGGCAAGGTACCCACCATCTTCGTGCGCACGCCGTACAACTTCAATTTCTGGGACGTGAAGCTCGGCGCGCCGCGTGACATGAGCCGCCAGCTCGCGGCGGTGAAGCGTGGCTATGCCTACGTCGACATGAACGAGCGCGGCCACTATTTCTCCGAGGGCAACTACGAAATCCTCGGCGCGCCGCTCAGCGACGGCGTCGACGCCATTCGCTGGATGACCTCGCAGCCCTGGTCGAACGGCAAGGTGGGTACCACCGGATGCTCGTCCACCGCCGAATGGCAGATGGCCGTCGTCGCGCAGAACACGCCGGGCCTCGCCACGTTCAACGTGCAAGGCTTCGGCGCCGGCGTGGGCCGCGTCGGCCCCTACTACGAGCAGGGCAACTGGTACCGCGGTGGTGCCGTGCAGATGCTCTTCATCGACTGGCTCTACAAGGAACAGAACCAGGTACGGCCGGTGTTCCCGGCCAACCTGTCGCAGGCCGACCTCATCCGCGCGTCGAAGATGTTCGACCTCGATTCGCAGCCGCCGGAGCCCGATTGGGACAAGGCGTTCTGGGTACTGCCCGAGAAGGACATCATGAAGTCCGTCGATGGCCCCAAGGGTATCTTCGCCGATGCGATGGACGTGCCGACGGGCGGCAACATGATCGCGCGCACGCCCAACAGTCCCGCCTGGTACAAGGGCGGCCTGTGGCACGACGACATGAAGATCGACAAGCCCGGCCTGTGGTTCATGAGCTGGTTCGACGTGTCGGTATCGCCCAACCTCGCGGCCTACAATCATGTGCGCGCCACGGCGTCCAAGGAGATCGCGGACCAGCAGTACGCGATCATCGCGCCGGTGCTGCATTGCGCCTATACGCGTGCGACCGAGCACACCGTGATCGGCGACCTCGACGTGGGTGACGCGCGCTTCGATTACGAAGGCCTGGTCTTCGGCTGGTTCGACAAGTTCCTCAAGGGCGTGGACAGCCCCATCGTCGACAAGCAGCCCAAGGTCATGTACTACGTGATGGGCGAGAACAAGTGGCGCGATTCGCCGACGTGGCCTCCCGCGGGTGCCACCACGCGCGAACTCTTCCTCACCAGCGGCGGCAAGGCCAACACGCTGTATGGCGACGGCAAGCTCGTCGACGCGGCGGGCGGTACGGACCATCCTGACCAGTTCCTCTACGACCCGGCCAATCCGGTCACCACGCTCGGTGGCGGTGGGTGCTGCCAGGGCACGGCGGTGAAGTTCGGCTCGTTCGACCAGAACCCGCAGCTCGCCCGCAACGACATCCTCGTCTACGATTCGGAACCCTTCAAGGAAGGCACCGAGGTGAGCGGACCGATCACGGTCACGCTGTACGTGTCGTCGGACGCGAAGGACACCGACTTCACCTTCAAGGTGATGGACGTCTATCCTGACGGCCGCGCCTTCAACCTCACCGAGAACATCCAGCGCATGCGTTACCGCGAGGGATACGACAAGCCGCCGGTATGGATGAAGGACGGCGAGGTCTACAAGGTGACCTTCCAGCCGATCGACACGAGCAACTTCTTCTTCGCCGGCCACAAGCTCCGGATGGCCGTGTCGAGCAGCAACTTCCCGCGCTTCGACCGCAACCTCAACACGGGTGGCAACAACTACGACGAGGCGAAGGGAGTGATCGCGCACAATGCCGTGCACCACGATGCCGCCCATCCGTCGAAGATCACCTTCACGGTAGTGCCGCGAGGCAAACCGTAACCCGGATCAGACCGGCTTGCACCCGGCGGAGACTTTCTCCGCCGTGGGCGTCACGCACAGTGCGAAGCCCGCGGGCAGCCGGTCGACCAGTCGTTCCTCCGATACCGCCAGCGAGAAGGCCTTCACTTCGGCCGCACCATCGAACACGGTGTAGTAGCAGCGCCCCGCGCTGCTCGCCTGGCAGGCGAAGCGTGCGCGGCCCATGCGCACTTCCGTGCGGCTGTCCAGCGTGACCACGCCGTTCTCCTGGGAGGTCGCCACGATCGTACGGTTCTGCGCGTCGGTGCAGCCGGCGAGGTTCATGAAGCAATAGACGATGGCAAGGAACAGGCGCATGGAAGTCTCCTTCGTCACATGGCGCGGAAGATGGCCATGAACGGCTGGCTCACGCTCAGGGTTTCGGGGCGGCCGCGTAGCCGCAGGCAACCCTTGCCGGTGTCCTCGCGTTCCACCGAGGCGACCTGGCGCAGGTTGACGATCGTCGAACGGTGGATCTGCCGGAAGATCTTCGGGTCGAGTTGGCGGAGCAGGTCCCGGATGGGCCTCGTCAGCAGGGCGTCGCCCTCGGCGGTCGCCACCAGCGTGTATTTGTTGTCCGCGCGGAAATAGATCACGTCCTCGACGAGGATCAGGCGTGTCGCGCGTCCCGTGCTGGCGGTGAGCCACGTCAGGGGCTCGTCGGGCGGACGGTCGAAATGCGCGCCGATATCGCGCGCGATTCGCGCCGTCCGTTCCACATGCCGCGCCGCGTCGGCGAGGCGGCTACGCAGGCGGGCCACCGTCTGCGCGAGTCGATCCGACGTGACTGGCTTGAGCAGGTAGTCCACGGCGCCTCGTTCGAAGGCATCGACGGCGTATTGATCGTACGCGGTGATGAAGACGATCAAGGTGTCCGGGCTTGCCTCGGCAGCCGCCGCGGCCACTTCCATGCCGGTGAGTCCGGGCATGCGGATGTCGAGGAAGGCTATCTCGGGCCGGTGCGCCGCGATGGCTTCCAACGCGGCGCCTCCATCCTCGGCGACTTCCAGCACGTCCAGTTCAGGCCAGGCGATGGCGAGCTCGCGCTGCAAGGCGGCGGCGAGCAGCTTCTCGTCTTCGGCGACGATGCACCTAGGCATGTTCGACCACTCCCGTCACCGGCAACGTGATGGTCGCGGCGACACCATGGGGAAAATTGTTGCCGATCGAGAATGCCGCGGCGCTGCCATACATGAGGCGAAGGCGCTCGCGCAGGTTCTTCAGGCCGATACCCGTGCCCGCACCGTCGCTACGGAAGCCCATGCCGTCGTCGGCGACCGTCAGGGACAGGCCCGAGGCATCCACGCCCGCGCGGATCCAGATGCCACCACCACCCGGCTTCGGTTCGAGCCCATGCTTGATCGCGTTCTCGACCAGGGTCTGCAACATCATCGAAGGCATGGGCACTTTCAACGCATCCGCCGGCACGTCCGTATGCACGGCCAGGCGCTCACCCATGCGCAGGCGCATGATCTCCAGCCACGCGGTGGAACGTTCCAGTTCCTCCCCCAGCGTGGACAGCGAACCATCCGTGCGCGGCAACGAGCGGCGCAGGTAATCGATGAGGTGGCCGAGCATCCGGTCGGCGCGCGCGGGATCGGTGCGAACGAGCTCCTGCGCACTGGCCAGGGTGTTGTAGAGGAAGTGCGGTTCCACCTGCGCCTGCAGGAGGCCGAGCTGCGCGGCGGTCAACTCTTTCTCCATCGCGGTCTGGCGTACATCGGCACGCTCGCGATTGCGGCGTTCGGACAAGCGCTGCGTGGTGGCCCGTACCAGCGTTTCCACGCATTCCAGCGACGCGCCGCCGTCGGGATTGAACCAGTCGGTCCATGCGCCGCTGTCCGGCTCGCAAACGAACATCACGCTGCTCGACCCGTCCGTCGGCGTGATCGTGGCGGATATCTTCGTGTGGCGGTCGAGCGATGCCTGCCATTGCCGCCTCGCACGACCGCGAAGTTGCTCGTTGGCCTGCTGGCGGATGATCGCGCGCAACTGGAGCCCACCGCGTGTTCCGCTCACATCGTGCACGTTCGGCAGTTCCCGGATCACCTCGTCGACGATGGCGAAGGCCTCGTCGGCGGGATAAGGCACTTCCACGCGGCGGCGTTGCCGGTTGGATACGGTCTCCGCATCGACGCGGCCCGCGATCACCCGGACGCGGTAAAGATGGGTAACGCCGCGAGCCAGCGCCACGAGCAGGCCGACGAACCACGCCAGCGTGAATATCCATGGAAATTCACCGCGATTCCAGCCGGTTCCGGACCATACGACCAGTAGCACGCATAGTGCCGCCACCCACGCCGCGATGAGGCGTCCGAGGAACTTCAGGCTTGCCATCACATGTACTCCCACCCTGCATTGGCGTGGAGCATACGACGCGCTTCGCCCCGCCCGGCGCCGATTCCGACGAAACGCCGCATGCGCCGACGAAACGTCTTCCTTGCGCGGCGCAGCATGACCTGGGCCGCCCGATGGGCCATTCTCGGGAAACGGCTTTCGCGGTGGGGACCGCAAGCCACGACAAAGGGGTTACTGCATGGCCTTGTTGCTCGTCGTTTTCGCTGTCGTCGTACTCGCGATCTTCCTCGGCATCCGCACCTTGCCGAAGCATCATCCCGCCAACTGGCTGCTGGGCGTCGTCGGTGGGGCCTGCCTGGTCCTTGCCTGGTATGCGATCTTCCGTCCCATGTTGCTGGCTTCGGGCGGCGGCGATCCGTCGCTGGTCACGCTCGGCCTCACCGCCGCCGGCATCGTCTCGTGCGTGCTGGGCGTGGTCTGCCTCGGGGTCTGCGTGTGGCGCGATCCCGCCCGCTTCTGGATGCTCTCCATCGTCTTCATCGGCGTGATCGGCGCGACCCAGTTCACCGCCCTCGGCTGACGACCTACGGGACCACCCCGAAGTCGGTGGGCACGTGCACGCCGCGCCGTGCGATCTTCTCGGTCATGATCGTGTGCCGCATCATCAGCCCCGATACCAGGTAGGCGGTGGTGCAGGCGGCGAGCAAGGGCAACAAGGCGTGTGGCTGCATCGTGGTCTCGAAGACGAACACCGCCGAGGTCATCAGCGCACGCGAAGCACCGGCGAACAAGGCCGCCATGCCGATCAGGGCGGCCATGTGCGGGTCCACGTGCAGCGGCGGCCACGCGGCCAGCGCCCATCCACAGACACCGCCCAGCGCTCCACCGATGGTGAACAGAGGCGCCAGCGTGCCGCCCGACGTGCCGCTGCCGAGCGCCACCGACCATGAAAGGAGCTTGGCCACGGCCAACAGCGCCATGGCCATGATGCCGAGGTGGCCGGAAATGACGTCGGTGATGTTCTCGTAGCCCACGCCGAGCGTCCCGGGCATCACGTAGCCGACCGCGCCGACCACCAGCCCACCCAGCGCCGGCCACCACATCCAGTGGATGGGCAGCTTTTCGAAGGCGTCTTCGATACCGTAGGCGAGGCGCGTGATGAAAACCCCGGCGACACCCATCACCATCCCGAGCAACGCATAGACCACCAGCGCTTGCGGCGCGACGGCGGCGAGCGCGGGCATGGGAAAGACCGGACCCGGGCCTTCCAGCGCGAAACGCACGCCCGTACCGGTCGCCGCCGCCAGTGCCACCGGCAGCAGCGAGCGCGCCCGGCGTTCGAACAGCAGCAATTCGATGCTCAACAGGACGGCCGACACCGGTGCGCTGAAGATCGCCGCCATGCCGGCCGCGGCACCGGCGGCCAGCAGCGTCTTGCGTTCGTCGGCCGTCACGGGAAGGCGCTGGCCCAGCAGCGAGCCGAGCGCACCGCCCGTGGCGATGATCGGCCCCTCCGCACCGAACGGACCGCCGGTTCCGATCGCGACCGCCGACGACAGCGGCTTGAGCCAGGTCATGCGGGCGGGGATGCGGCTCTCGTTCGTCAGCACTTGCTCCATGGCCTCGGGAATGCCGTGCCCGCGGATGGCACGCGATCCCCAACGGGCCATCGCACCGACCACCAGGCCGCCGGCGACGGGCACCACGATCACCCATGCGCCGAGATGATGGCCTGCCGGCCGGCCGAACGCGGTGCTCCATGTCTGGTGGAACGCGAGGTTCGTGATCAAGCCGATCAGCATGGTCAACAGCTTCGCGACGACGCCCACGACCAGCCCGAGCAGGATGGCGAGGACACCGATGTACAGCACGCGCGTGCCGAGCAACGGAAGCCGCGTCGGCATGTGGGCGTCGACCAGCGACTGGTCCAACGACGGGGCGAGCGGAATCGCCGCACGATCGTGCGGTGTGTGAAGAGGATCGGTCATGGGGGCTACACGGTGGGAAGCGGCGTGCAAAGACTAGCGGGATCGCGGCGCAGTGGCTGGCTGGCAGATGAACGGCCGCTCAGGCCGGCGCGGTCGACCCGTCGAGGGAGGCCCCGGCATGGCGGTAGTCGAACACCGCCAACGTCGCGGCACCCGCGACCACTTCCAACGATGCGTGGCCGCCGAACGGAAGCGTCCACTTGTCCGGACCATGTCCGAAGGAAAGGCCGCGCAGCATCGGCAGGCCACAGGCACGAGCGAAACGCTCCAGCGCATGGTCGATGTCATAGCCGTTGTCGTACTCGCTGATGCGCTGGCCACCGAGCCCGCCGATGAGGATCGCGCGCTGGCGGTCGAGTACTCCCGCCAGCTTCAGTTCGTACAGCATGCGTTCGACCCGGTAGGCCTGCTCGCCGGTTTCCTCCACGTAGAGGATGCCGCCGTCGATCCTGGGCAGGTAAGGCGTGCCGATCAGGCTGCACAGCGCGGAGAGGTTGCCACCCCAGAGCGTGCCTTCGACGAGCATGTCGTGTTGCTCGTCGCCACAGGCCCAGCTCATTTCCGTTCGCGGCGACAGCACCGTATGCCAGAAATGCCGCCAGGTGTTTTCGCGCAGGTAACCCTGGCCGAAGTCGCGCACGAGCATGGGCCCGTGCAACGTACCGATCGCACTGCGGGCATAGAGCGCGCACTGGAGCACGGTGAAATCGCCGTGCCCCACCAGCACGCAGGATTCGTCGAGGAAACGGGCGGCAAGGCCGTCGTAGTCCAGCCGCTCGAGCAAGGCGATCGCGCCATAGCCACCGCAAATGGCCATGACGAGATCGGGCAAGGGCCGGTCGGTTCTCGCCAGCTGGTTGATGTCCGCGGCGCGCTCGGCGTCGCCGCCGGCGAACCGCAGCATCACGCGATCGGCCACGTCGCCGCCATGGACGGTATGTCCGGCGGCTTGCAGCCGTTCAATGCCCCGCGCGCAGGCGGCACGGTCGTCCGCGTATCCGGAGGGGGCAATGAGCCGTATATCGAGTCGTGTCGGCATGTCTGGCAATGGATGATTCGGCCTAGCAATACCTCGACCGCCCCGAGAAGGCAATCGAAAGGTGCCGGACGACCTCACCATTCCATGCCGGCGCCAACGCTGAAACCCGCATCGCCACGCGAATTCGCCGACCCACTGAGCTTGTAGACCCAGCCTCCCCCGTCCGTGACCGTGGAAATACCGACGGCGATGCCCGACTCGCCACGGAAGGTGCCTCCCGCCACCGCGGCCATGTTGCGTCCCGGCGTCGTGGCCTGCGGAAGCCCTGCCATGGCCATCGCCGAGGCGACGCCCGCGCTGGCCCGGTTGTTCGTACGCTCGATGTCGCGATCGATCGCGCCCACCCGTTCATCGGTATAGCGGCGCGACCAGTCGGCCACCTGGTCCAGCTGGCCCACGTTCGCCGCATCCGTGGCGGCGGTACCGGGCGCCACGTTGTGCACGGCGGTTGGCGCACCGGGCGAGCCGAGGGTGACATTGCCGCGGTCGACGCTGCCGTCCGGCCGCGTGTCGTAACCCACGCTGCCTTCGCGCACGGCGTTCACCTGCGCCACGTTGGCCGCGTCCGTGCCGGCGGTACCCGCCGCCACGTTCGTTACTTGTCGTGTCGCGCCCGCCGCACCCACCGACACGGTATTCGCGCGATCGGCGACCGAACCCGCACCGATCGCCACCGAATTGGCGGCGGTGGCCTGGGCGCCGTTGCCGAGCGTCGCGCTATCGGTTCCGCTGGCGGTCGACCCGGCGCCCACGGCGATGGTGTTGCCGCCATTGGCCGAAGCCGCTGGCAGGTTGTTGGAGTTGTTCACGCTGAGGCCGATGCTGCCCCCATGGGTACCGCCGCCCTGCAAGGCCTGGATACTCGTGTACAAGGCGAGATTGCTGTAGACGTTCGAGGCGTTCTGGGTCCAGTCCCACAATTGGCCGCCATTGATCGCCTGGGCGCTGCCTTGCGCGACGCTGCCGGCCGCCAGGTTTCCGATAAGCGTGGCGGCGCCGCCCGCGTTGAGCGTGACACTCGTGTGGGAGACGTCGTCGTATTGCACGGCCGATGCGCCGATGCTGCCGGCGAAGTCGGCCACCGCACGCAACTGGCGAACATTCACGGCATCGGTATCGGCGCTGCCGCCAGCCACGTTCGCGATCTGCCGCTCCGTTCCCGCACTGCCCACCGACACCACGCCTTGCACAGGCACCGCGACGCCGCTGAATGCCTCGTTGCCACCGCCAACGCGATCGGCCACCGAATCGCTGCCGATGGCGACGCCACCCTGGACGGAAGCCGACGCCCGCGCACCCAGCGCCACCGCACCGGTGCCACTGGCATTGGCCTGGGCGCCCGCCGCCATGGCGTCGTCGCCGGAAGCTTGCGCCGCGCCACCCAAGGCGATGCTCTCATTGCCTGTCGCGTCGGCCGCCACGGCGCTTGATTGGACGTCCAGGTACGGCGACAGTCCGGCCGCGATGGCATTTACCCGGCCATTCAAGGCGAAGACCGAGTCGTCGAGGGACGTGAACGCATCGCCGGCATTGGCGAACGAGGCCGACGAGACGTTGCCGCCCGCGTCCACCGGGCGCAACGCATACGCCGGCGCGGTGAAGATCGCGGTGACGGGATCGAACGCCGCGCCGCCACCCAGGTAACCCGCGAGGGCCTGGGTGATCGATCCGACCTGGGCACCGTTGACGGCATCCGAACTCGTCGGAGCGAGGCTTCCGGCGGCGAGATTGTGCAGGGCGACGGCGGTACCGGAGCCATCGCCGACCAGCGTGAGCGAGTTAAGCGGGTTGCCCGCGCCGTCGTCATCGTAGAGCACCGCCAGACGACCCAGATCGGTCAGGTCGGTGGACACCGCGCGCAGCTGGGCAACGTTCGCCACGTCGGTATCGAGGGTTCCCGCGGCGATGCCGGTGACCTTTCGGCCGCCGAGATTCACCTCACCTAGCGAGGTTTGCGGAGCGGTCAGGCCAAAAGCCGTGTAACCGGTTTCGGCACCGACACTGGTGGCCGACCCGTTGCCGATGGCGATGCTGTCAGCGTGCGACGCGGTCGCTCCGTTACCGATGGCGATGGCATTGTTCGACGACGCCTTCGTGGCGCCGCCGATGGCGATGGATTCCGAGCCCGTGGCCGAAGGCAAGACGCCGGTGGAATTGATCGCGACGTAATCCACGCCATTGGTATAGAACGTGTTGAGCCGGAGATTGAGGTTGCCGATGGAGGTACCGAGATCGGTGAAGGTGCTGGTGACGTCGGCGTGCGAACCGACGCTCACCGCTCCCGCCGCATCGACGTGCGTGACGTTGAACGTCGGCGCGGTAAATACGCCGGAGGGGCTGGCAGCCGTGGTGCCGCCCAGGAAGGTCGCCACCGCCTGGTTGGTCGTATTGAGCTGTGCGCCGTTGACGGCGTCCAGGCTGCCGGCGGCGAGCGATCCCGCCGCGAGGTTGTGCACGCCCACCGCGCCCGTGCCCGCGCCGACCAGGGTCACCGAGTTCGTCGGCAAGCCGCCGCCATCGGGGTCGTAGGTCACCGCGAGTGGATCGAGCGCGGAGACTTGCGAGATCGCACCCTGGAGTTGCAACACGTTCACGGCATCGTAGCTGTCGGTACCCGCGGCAACGTGGGTAAGTTGGCGTTCGTTGCCCGTGCTGCCGATGGACACGGCACCGACGGATGTCTGTGGCGCGGCAAGTCCGAACGCGACGTAACCCGCGGCGGCGGCGCGATCGGCCACCGACGCGTTGCCGAGCGCCACGCTGTTCACCTGCGACGACGTGGCATTCGCGCCGACGATCGTCTGCGCATTGGCCGTGCCCGAGGCGCTGTCGCCGATCACCACGGAGTTGCCCTTGCGCGTGGCGAAATCGTTGGTCGGCACGCCGGTCGGGTCGTTCGGATCGTTACGGCCCGAGCCCGGAAACACGGTGTTGGCGTCCTCCGCCGGGAGGGTATGGCTGGCACCGCGGCCGATGACCACTTCCTGCGAACCGTTCGCCGTCGCCTTGTCGCCGACGATCACCTGGTTGTCCTGGGCGGGATTCACGGCCCAGCAACGCACCAGCGGAATACCCAGCAGGCTGGCGCAATCGGACGACCAGGCAGGCGCGCCACTGGGCAGCAGGATGCCGCCACCGCCGGCGAAGAAGCCGTCGGTCCCTCGGTTGATGTTGGTGATGTAGCTTGCCGACGTGACGCCACCAAGCAGGGTCAGGTGCTGGTTCTGCCCCATGAGGGTGCCGTTGATCGCCGTGGAGGCAGGCGTGAGGTTGACCAGGCTGAGGCTACCGATGCCGATGGTCTGGAAGGTACCGGTCACATTGACGGCGGCGAGGTTCAGCGCACCGCTGCTCAGGTATTGCGCGTTGGGGTTGAGCAAGGAGGTGAGCGTGGGTGACAGGGCGCCACCGACATTGCCGACCAGGCCACCGGTTCCCAGGATGAGACCGGCGGGATTGGGTTCGGCCGGCAACGGATAGCGGGGATCGCCCGGGGCGATCGCCATGGGTGACACGATCGGGCCCGTGGACGCATACGGGATCGAGGTGAACGCCGCACGCATCGAAGGCGAGGTCGCGAGGATGCCTTGCATCGCGAGGGTGGCCGCGGTGTCGTCCTCGTCCTCTTTCGTGACGTCGGCCGCCGTATCGGGTGTCGTCGTGGACGCCGTGCTGGACGTGGGTGTATCGGTGGGTGCTTCTCCGGTCGACGTGCTTGTGACGGGTGCCGGTGGTGGCGTCGACGCGCCACTCGCTTGCACTTCTTGGCCCAGGGCGTCGGTCACGAAGAACGAGGTGACCAACATCATCGCCGCATGCGCCGCCACGCGCCGATACAGGCGCGCGCACCGCGCGGCGCGCCCCGACAGATCGAGGATCCGAAGATTCATGTTTCTCCCCTGACGAACGGTCGACCGCGTCGTGCGCGGACGGTTCGATTAGAGGAGCACCCAAGGTATGGGGCTGATCAATTGCGGCAACGGCGTAGTGGAATGCGGCAATGCGCTAATCGGAAACGGCACCTCCCTGTGCCGCGATGCATCACCAACCGTCGTATTCCTCGACCGCGGTGAGGTCTTCGGTCGGGGAGCTGCGAGTGAGCGTTTCACGTGGTTGTTCGCCGAACACGCTGCGATACTTTTCCGCGAAACGCGACAGGTCCCACATGCCGCAACTGAGCGCGACCGATTTCACCGAACGACGGCCGGCTTCCGCCGTCACCAGGCTGCGATGCGCCGTGCACAGGCGAAGCATCGCCAGGTAACGGTTGGGCGGAATGCCCAGCAGGTCGTCGAAGGCATAACGCAACCCGCGCTCACTCGCACCGGCCGCCTGGCAAAGCTCCTGTGAATAGATATCGCGACGCAGGTTGGCCCGCATGAAGCGTTCGGCCCTGCGCACCACCTGATAATGGGCACGCCTGCCACGCGACGCCACCGGCCGCTCCTCGGGCGAGGAGGCCAGGGCGACGCGGATATGCTCGTCCAGCAGATCCTCGATGGGACCCATGACCGGATCTCCCCCCTCTTTCACCTGGGTTGAGATCTGCCGGTACGCGCGCTTGAGATGACCGGAATGCACCGAGAAGAGGCGCAGGCGCTGTGCGGCCATGTCGACATCGGCGTGGTCGGAAGCCAGGAAGCGCGAGCGAAAGCGTGCGTACGGAGCCACCACCATGGTGAAGCGCGTACCGCGTTCGAACATGAAGTCGGTGGGAGTCCCTCGCAACAAGGTGACCGCCATGTCCGACTCGACGGTGATGCCCTGGCACCAGCTGCGCTCGCCGGCCTCATGCAGGTAGACGAGCATGCAGGCGTCTTCGGGAACCGTCAGCGAGCCGCGAACGTCGAAGTCGATATGCGCCGTGAGATAGGTCACGCCATCCTGCATCTTCGATGCGATGCATGCGCGAGGTCGCGCAGGGCTCAAGGTCAACAAGTCCACTTCGCAAAGACCCAGCGAAGCACCCAGTGTCACCAGATCGTAGTCTTCCAGACCAAGCACATCGGAAGGACGGCTCATGCGATTACCTCCCTGCGGATTGACCTCGTCGTCGTCATCTTCATCGACGGGAACGGACTCCATTGCGGATACCGTTTCCCGGCAACGCCCCTGTCGTTGTCCGTATTTTTCCGGACACACCCCATGACACACATCTTCCACCCCCGCGTCATACCGCAGGCACTGGACCCGCGGTCTTGCTCCATGCGCCGAACCACTCCCTTCCGAATGAAACCATCGGCGCTGCCTATAACTAACGGTGTATGGGAGCAAATGCCAGTACTTTGTGAATTTGCCGATTCAGCGTATCGACCTTACAAACCCCTGGAAGACTTGGCAGAACTAGTGCTTGGGACAGGGTGGGCAGCCGGGGCTCCGCTGCGGCTACACTCGGTGCCGTGTTTCCAGTCCCTAAGGGAAAGCCCCGACGATGCGACGCCTCGTTCTCGCCTGCCTGACCGCCCTCACCCTGGCCGCCTGCCAGTCCCACGATGAAGACAAGACCGCCCAGGCGCCCGCGCCCGCGCCGGCCGGTCCCTCCACCGCACCACCGCCGCCGTTGCCCGCCGTGGCCAACGAGCATCACGAGTTCAGTCCCCAGATCACCGGCGGCGATTTCTCCGCACATTTGCGCGTCATCTCCTCGGACGAGTACGAAGGGCGCAAACCCGGCACGCTGGGCGAGCGGCTCACTACGAACTATCTCATCGAGCAGTTCAAGCGGATGGGCCTGGAGCCGGGCAACAAGGGCGACTGGATACAGAGCGTTCCCGCGGTCTCCACCGCGTTGAATGGCCAGGATTCACTCACGCTCAACGTGGCCGAAGGCGGCGGCAACGAAGGCTTCGCCTTCGGCAAGGACATGGTCGCAGGCACGCTTCAGGCGAAGGCCGATGTCGACCTGAAGGACTCCGACATCGTCTTCGTGGGTTATGGCGTGGACGCGCCCGAAGCGCAGTGGAACGACTTCGACGGCATCGACGTGAAGGGCAAGACGCTGGTGATCCTGGTCAACGATCCCGGCTGGGACGGCAAGGACCCGAGCCTGTTCAAGGGTCGTGAAATGACCTACTACGGTCGCTGGACCTACAAGTACGAAGAAGCCGCCCGGCAAGGCGCCGCCGCGGCCTTCATCGTTCACCAGACCGAACCGGCCGCCTACGGCTGGAACGTGGTGCAAAGCGGCTGGACCATGCCCCGGCTGGACCTCCCCGAGAGCGAAGATCCGGCACCACGCCTGCCCGTCGCGGGTTGGCTCACCCATGAGGCGGCCCAGCGCTTGTTCGCCAAGGCCGGCAAGAACTTCGACGAATTGGCGAAACAGGCGGACGTGCGGGGGTTCAAGGCCGTACCGCTGGACGCGAAAGCCTCGATCCACCTCCAAAGCACCATCTCCCATTCGCTCAGCAACAACGTCATCGGCATGATCAAGGGCAGCGAGAAACCCGACGAGGCGATCGTCTACAGCGCGCACTGGGACCACCTCGGCCGCGACCCGGCGCTCAAGGGCCACCAGATCTACAACGGTGCGATCGACAACGGGACCGGCATCGCCGCGTTGCTCGAGATCGCGGGCAAGTTCGCGCAGGACAAGCCCAAGCGCTCGGTGATCTTCGCCGCCGTGACGATGGAGGAGTCCGGCCTGCTCGGGTCGAAATACTACGTGGCGCATCCGCCCTTCCCGCTAGCGAAGACCGTCGCGGACATCAACATGGACGCCCTGCCGATCACCAGCCCGACCCGGGACATGGAAGTGGTGGGGCTAGGCCAGGGCGACCTGGAAGATACCTTCGCCGAGGTTCTCAAGGCCGACGGCCGCGTCGTCAGCGGCGACGCGTCGCCCGAAAAAGGCCATTACTTCCGTTCCGATCACTTCAATTTCGCCAAGGCCGGCGTGCCCGCGCTCTCCGCCGGTGGCGGCATCGACATGGTGAATGGCGGAAAGGCCGCCGGCGAGGCCGCCGAGACCGACTACGTGAAGAACCACTACCACCAGCCCACCGACGTCTACGACATGCGCTGGAACTTCGATGGCGTGACACAGAACGTGAAGGCGTTCTACGCCCTCGGCGAAAAGCTGGCCAACAGCGAGATGTGGCCAGCCTGGAAGGACGGTAGCGAGTTCAAGGCGGTACGCGAGAAATCGCTGGCGGCCGGCTCGAAGAAGAAATAAAGCCACTCTATTGTGGGAGCCGCTTCAGCGGCGATTGGGGCTTGCCTCAACCCTGCCCGCTACCGCGGGATCGCCGCTGAAGCGGCTCCCACCAGGTTTCGTGAGAACCGCTTCTTGGTGGGAGCCGGCTCCCACCGGGTTCGGTCTTTCTCTTTCCTTCGTCAGTAATTCACCTGCAGCTGCACCCGCAGCAACTGCCCGTCGATCTTGCGGTACGGTGCGGCGCTGACATCGGTGCGGCGCATGTTCGCGTAGGCCACCGCCAGCTCGATCGCGTTCGACGGCTGCCACTCGACGCCGGCCTCGAGTTCGTCGACTTCCATCCGCGGTGCGTTCGTGTCGAACTTGGCCGCGCCGCGATAGGTCTGCCATTTCGCATACGGCATCAGCGAACCGAAGCCGCCGTCGAACTTGTACATCACCTGCGCGTAGCCGCCGCGCAGCGACTTCGTACGCACCATGCGCCGGGCGATGTCGAGTTCCGGCCCCTTGCCCACGGTCCACTCGGCCTGGAACCCGAACGGCTGCGGGTAATACACGACATGCGCGGCCACGCGGCGATCCGTCGATCCCGCCTCCGGCGCATCCACGCCCGGCGTGAACGTTCGGCCGTCGATCGTCGCGGCGCCCGTGCTCACCTTGTAGCGGCCCGAGTAGGCATCGGCGCCGACCTCGAGATACTGCCCGTTGGCGAACTTGAACGGATACGAGAAGTGGACGACGGAATGCAGCTGGTCGTTGCGATCCGGGCGGTTCGCGCCCTGCCCGTTATAGACGCCGAAACCGATCACGCCGTAGTCGCCCGAGCCCTTGAGGCCGGACTTCTGTAGATAGGCGAAGCGCTCCTTCGCCACCGTCGGCGACCAGTACGCGAACACGCCGAGGTCGCGCTCGTCGCGCACGCCGGAATTCAACGCGTCGGCACGGTCGAGGGCAAGACGGTTCTGGCTCGATTGCAGGTCCTCCCAACCGTACGGGACCTTGGATTGACCCGCGCGAATGCGCCAGGTCTTGTCCTTGGTGAGCCAGAGGTCGGCATACGCGTCACGCAGCTGGGCGAAGTTGGTAGTGCTGGAGCCCGACGGGGTACTGGCGAGGTCGGGCTGGATGTAGATCGACATGTTGTCGGTGACATCGCCGCTGATGACGACGCGCGCACGGCGAATGCCGAAGCCTTGTTCGCGGCCGATGAAGCGGTCGCCCGGCGACTTGAGATCCTTGGCGTCCTCGCCGAGTTCCTGGTTGTAGCGCATCTGCACGTAACCGCGGATGCCGATCTTCTCGTACCAGGCCTTGGCCGACGACGACGCGGGTTTGGCCGCGGCGATGGCGGGAGACGAGGAAGGAGCGGTGCCGGCCGTACCGGTGGCCGGCGCGGCGGCCGTTCCCGTCGCCCCGCTCGCCGCCGGGGCCGTCTCGTCGCTCGCCTGCACGAACCGGCCCAGGCGCTGACGGCCCGGACCCGGCTCCGCGAAGATCTGCCGCGTGTTCGTATCGACGTACAACTCGACGGCTGCCTGGGGGGCGCCCTCGGCGGCCGCGGTACCGCACATCGTCCAGAAGGCGGCGGCCAGGGGAAGTCTCTTCATCGCGCTCGTGCTCCGAATGGATTGAGAAAAACCTCAAACGTCGCCGATAACGCGCCTAAAAGTGGCAAACAGCGTTATCCGCTTCGATCCGGCGCACGTTAACGTCCGCGCATTTCACTTACATGACACCCGCCGCTCCATGTGGCAGCGGGCCGTTACCGCAGCGCAACACTTTCGTCATGACGGTGACACAGGGGATAATTCCCGCCAGACGCGCCCTCGCCAGGGGACGACGGCCCCGCCGTCGTCGGCGAGGCACTCTCACCCAAGTCCTATCCAGGCGGAAACCACAACATGTCTCTCGCAAGCTCGCGCCGCATGCCGCGACGTCTCGTCATTGCCTTGTCCATCGCCACGGCGCTCACCGCTGGCACGGCCATCGCCCAGGACGCCTCGTCCAACACGCAGCCGTCCAGCGCTCCGACCCGGACGGCCACCCTGCAGACCATCAACGTGACCGCGGAAAAGCGCACGGAAGACCTGCAGAAGGTGCCCATCTCGATGACGGTGGTGACGGCCGAAAAGCTCGAGTCCTTCGGCCAGGCAGGTGATGGCGTGCTGCAGCTGGCTTCGCGCGCACCCAGCGTGTACGCCGAGACGTCCTATGGCCGCGAGTTCCCGCGCTTCTACATCCGCGGCCTCGGCAATAGCGACTTCGACCTCAATGCGTCGCAGCCGGTGTCGATGGTTTACGACGACATCGTCCAGGAAAACCCGATCCTCAAGGGTTTCCCCCTGTTCGACCTCGAACAGGTCGAGGTGCTGCGCGGCCCGCAGGGCACCTTGTTCGGCCGTAACTCCCCTGCCGGCGTGATCAAGTTCGAATCGCGCAAGCCCACGCAGGAAACCGAAGGCTACGCGCGCGTCTCCTATGGTTCGTACGGTACCGCCAATGCGGAAGCCGCGATCGGCGGCAAGATCAGCTCGAGCTGGTCGGGCCGCGTCTCCGCCCTCGCCCAGCACCGCGACGGTTGGATCGACAACGACTACACGGGCAAGAAGGACGACCTGGGCGGCTACAACGATCGCGCCATCCGCCTGCAGGCGCTGTACAAGGCGACGGAAGACTTCGACGCGCTGATCAACGTGCATGGCCGCTGGCTCGACGGCAGCGCGATGGTCAACCGCGCCAACTCGATCACCCTGGGCGGCGACCAGTTCGTCCCCGGTTTCGACCGCGATTCCGTCTCGCAGGACGGCCGCAACAAGCAGCACCTGTTCACCTGGGGCAGCAACCTTCACCTGAACTGGCACTTCGGCGATCTCAACTTCGCCTCGATCACGGGCCTGGAACGCGCGACCACGTACAGCCTCGGCGACGTCGACGGCGGCTACGACGCATCGGGCACGCCGGCGAAGGCCAGTTTCACCAACCGCGTCACGCCGTTCTACTCCGAGACCGCCGATGCGCTGCCGAAGGACCGCCAGATCACCCAGGAATTCCGCCTTTCCAACGACAGCGCCGAGCGCCTGAAGTGGCAGGTGGGCACGTACTACTTCGACGAAGACATCGCGATCACCAACTTCTCGTACGACACGCTGAACAACCATGTCCTCAATGGCTGGGTGGACCAGAGCCAGCGCACGAAGGCCTGGGCCGTGTTCGGTTCGGCCGATTTCCAGTTCACCGACGAGTTCGACGTGCGTGCCGGCGCGCGCTGGTCGCACGACAAGCGTGACTTCAAGGCCGAACGTTTCCTCGGCTTCACCGGCCCGGTGGGCCCGCTCACCTCCGACCCGACCGACGCACGCTGGAGCGGCGACCTGACCGGCACCTGGCAGTTGTCGAAGAACGCGAACGTCTATGCGCGCATCGCCAACGGCTTCCGCGCACCGAGCGTTCAGGGCCGCATCAACTTCGCCAACAGCATTTCCACGGCGAAGCCGGAGACGATCACCTCGTACGAGATCGGCTTCAAGTCGACCACCGACGACAACAAGCTGCGTTTCAACGCCGACGTCTACAAGTACAACATGCACAACCAGCAGCTCACCGCCGTGGGTGGTGCGACCAACGTCACGCAGCTGATCAATGCGAAGAAGACCGAAGGCTACGGTGCCGAGTTCGATCTCGAGGCCTACCTGACGCCGCAGTTCTACATGACCGCCGGCGGCAGCTACAACCATACGGAGCTGAAGGACCGCAACCTCGCGGTGGCACCGTGCGGCGGCGGCTGCACCGTGCTCGACCCGCTCAACGCGACCGGCAATGCGTTGATCGACGGCAACGTGCTGCCCAACGCGCCGAAGTGGATCGGCACCTGGACCGCGCGCTATGGCATCCCCTATGGCGAGAGCGGCGAGTTCTTCGTGTACACCGACTGGAACTACCGTAGCGAAGTGAACTTCTTCCTGTACGACTCGCAGGAGTTCCGCAGCAAGCCGTTCCTCGAAGGCGGCATCCGCATCGGCTACAACTGGGAATTCGGCAAGCGCGAGATCGCCCTGTATGGCCGCAACATCACCAACAAGAAGGTGATCACCGGCGGCATCGACTTCAACAACCGCACCGCGTTCGTCAACGATCCGCGTGTGGTGGGCGTGGAGTTCCGCGCGGAGCTGTAACGGGTTTCGCGGTGGATGGGCTAGCGGCCGGCTCCTTCGGGGGCCGGCCGCTTTCGTTTCTGGCCGCGCTGCCGCGCGGATCGCCGACCAAGGTCGGCTCCCACCAAGCGGCGGCAGCATGCCCCTGTGGGAACCGACCCTGCCGGCGACAGGACCCTCCCGAGGCGATGCCCGCCTAAACCTTTCCCGCCAAACCCGCATCAGAACGGGTGCCACAGACGCACCCCACCAGCACAGCGCCTCACGGCATAGGCCATAAGTCATAGGGGATTTAACGAAATTCCCGTTGACGACCGAAAATCTGGTGTTATAGTTCACTACAACACCGGTCACCCAGACCACTACTGGAGAGAGCACCATGAAAAGCCCCAACTACATCGCCCTGGCCGCCTCGTTCGCCATCGCCACCGCCGCCCTGGCCGTCTTCAGCAGCACCTCGACCACCGCAGCCCCGCTGACCGAGATCAACGGCGCCAAGGTCACCGACCTCGCTCCCATCGTCGTCTACGCCGACGCCGGCGCGAACGTCGCCTCCCTCTAACCGAGTCATGTAACAAGTCATCGGAGTCGTCCCATGAAAGCGCCGAACCTCATCGCCTTGACCGCTTCCATCCTGATTGCCGGCACCAGCGTGTTCGCCCTGCGCTCCTTCGATGACCGCGCCGCCGCGATGCTCGCCGCGCCGCACTTCGTCAACGGCATCCATGTCGTCGACCTGCCCTCGCTCGAAGTGCGGCCCACCGACGCCGATGTGCGCGAGGCCATGCTCCTGGGCGAGGCCACACTCGATTCGGCCGCGGCCGCACTGAAGCGCAGCGCCGAAGACCGTGCCGCCGCGCTGATCGGTGCGCAGCTGGCCATGCCCTACTATTCGTTCGGTAACGCACTGCGCCACACGGCGAAGGAATGACATACATGTCCATCACCTGGAACGACAGCGTCCCGATCTACCGCCAGCTCCGCGAACGCGTGGTGGCGATGATCCTGGATGGCGCCTTGAACGAAGGCGATCCGCTGCCGTCGGTACGCCAGGTCGCGGGGGATTTTCAGATCAACCCGCTGACCGTATCCAAGGCGTACCAGGAGCTGGTCGACGAACAACTGGTTGAGAAACGGAGGGGTCTTGGCATGTTCGTGATCGATGGGGCGCGCGACGCGCTGCTCAAGAGTGAAAGGGAGCGCTTCCTGCGCGAGGAATGGCCGGCCTTGTTCGCCCGCCTGCAGCGCATGGGCCTCGATCTCAAAACCCTGATGCGTGAAGCCACAGGCTCCACGGAGGACCCGTCATGACCGCGGTCGTTACCGCCACTGGCCTGACCAAGCGCTACAAGTCGTCGCTGGCCCTGGATGGCGCCACGTTCCAGATCGGTTCGGGCCGCATCGTCGGCCTGATCGGACCGAACGGTGCCGGCAAGACCACGGCGTTGAAGGCCATCCTGGGCCTGACCACGTTCGACGGCCAGCTCAATGTCCTCGGCCTCGACCCGCGCAAGGATCGCGACAAGCTGATGGAGCAGGTCTGCTTCATCGCCGATGTGGCCGTGCTGCCGCGCTGGTTGAAGGTACGCGACGCGGTCGATTTCGTCGCCAATACCCACCCCCGCTTCGACCGAGCCAAGTGCGACGCCTTCCTGGCCCGCACGAAGCTGCAACCGGGACAGAAGGTGAAGCAGCTTTCCAAGGGCATGATCGTGCAGTTGCACCTCGCCCTGGTGATGTCGATCGACGCGAGGCTGCTGGTACTGGACGAACCGACGCTGGGCCTGGACATCCTCTACCGCAAGCAGTTCTACCAGTCGCTGCTGGAAGACTACTTCGACGAGGAAAAGACCATCCTGGTCACCACCCACCAGGTGGAGGAGATCGAACACATCCTCACCGACCTCATGTTCATCCGCGATGGCAAGATCGTGCTCGACACCGACATGGACAGCCTGGGCGATCGTTTCGCCGAAGTGCTGGTCGGCGCCGAATTCGCCGCGGCGGCACGCGAACTGAAGCCGCTGGACGAACGCCAGGTCTTCGGCAAGAGCATTTTCCTCTTCGACAACGTCAGCCGCCCGCAACTGGAACAGTTGGGCGAGGTACGGCGACCGTCGATCGGCGACCTCTTCGTCGCCACCATGAAGGGCACCTACGCATGAAAACCTTCTACTGGCTGGTCAAGCGCGAGTTCTGGGAACACAAGGGCGGCTTCTTCTGGGCACCCGTGGTCACCGGCATCGTGTTCCTGGTACTCAATGCCATGGGCATCATCCTCGGCGAGGTGTTCGGCCGCCGATCCAACTGGGGCGGTTTCAAGTACAACGGCGACCTGCACTTCCAGGGCAGCAACATCTCCCCGGAAGACCTGCACAACGCGGGCGCCGGCATCGACATCATGCTCTATGCCATCGCAGGCATCGTCCTGGCCGTGACCGCGATCGTGGTGTTCTTCTACTGCCTCGGCGCCCTGTACGACGACCGCCGCGACCGCAGCGTGCTGTTCTGGAAGTCCCTGCCGCTGTCCGATACCTCGACGGTGTTGTCCAAGGTCGTCAGCGCCATCCTGCTCGCTCCCGCGATCGCGGTGGTGGTCGGCGTGATCGTCGGGCTGGCCCTGGCCATCCTGGTGGCCATCGTGGCGACGATGCACGGCATCGGGGTATGGAGCCTGCTGATGGAAGCGCATCCGTTCCGGGTCGTGCTCAACCTGGTGCTGCTGATCCCGCTGTACGCCGTCTGGGCGCTGCCGACGATCGGCTGGCTCCTGCTCTGCTCCTCGTGGGCCCGTGGCAAGCCCTTCCTCTGGGCGATCGCCCTGCCCGTCGGCGCCGGTGTCATCGTCTCCTGGTTCGGCCTCATGGGCATGGCGGGGCAACCGAGCGGCTGGTTCTGGAAGAACGTGGTCGGCCGCATGCTGGGCAGCCTGATTCCCGGCGGCTGGGTGGGTAACGCATCCCCGCTGGTGGTACCGAGCCACGACGACCCGGCCGCGGTACTGGAGGCCCTGGACCTGTCCTACCACTACAGCGCGCTGGCCAGCCCGTCCTTGTGGATCGGTGCCGCGGCAGGCGTGGCGATGATCGCCGGCGCCATCTGGTTCCGCCGCTGGCGCGACGACAGCTGATGAGATGACAATCGCGACGGCTCCTTCGGGAGCCGTCTTCTTATCGAACGGGGAGAAGTCGCCATGTTTCGTACCGGTCTTCTGTTTTCCTGTCTGTTGCTCGCCCTGCCCGCCGCTGCCGCCGACAAGCCGCTTCGCGGCACGGCCCTCGACCAGCGCGTCGCCTTCCTCATGAAAGAAGCGAAGGTGCCTGGACTGGCGGTGGCCATCATCGAGGATGGCAAGGTCGTCTCGGTGAAGGCCTACGGCCAGCGCGACGTCGAGCAAGGGCTCCCGCTGACCACCGACACCGTCATGTATGCCGCGTCGCTCACCAAGGCCGCGTTCGCCTACGCGACCATGTCGCTGGTCGACGCGGGCACGCTGAAGCTGGACGCCAGCATCGCCGACGACCTGCCCAAGCCCCTCCCGGACTATCCGAAGTACGCCGACCTCGCCGGCGACGAGCGCTGGCGGCGACTCACGCCATCCATCCTGCTCAGCCATCGCACGGGCTTTCCCAACTTCCGCTTCTGGCAGCCCGGCAAGGACTACGACCCGAACGGGAAGCTTTCCTTCTATTTCGATCCCGGCACCCGCTTCGGTTACTCAGGCGAAGGCATCAACCTGATGCAGTTCGTGCTGGAGAACGGCAAGTCGATCGACGTCGACACGTTGATGAAGAACCGCCTGTTCGAGCGCTACGGCATGACCCGCACCAGCATGACCTGGCGCGACGACTTCGCGGGAAACCTCGCCATCGGCTATGACGAAGAAGGCAAGCCACTCGGGCACAAGAAGCGCGAATCGGTCCGCGCCGCCGGCTCGATGGACACGACGATCACCGACTACGCACGCCTGCTCGCGGCCATGTCGCGCGGCGACGGCCTGAAGGCCGCCACATACCGCACCTGGTTGAAGCCGGTGGTGCGTATCCGTTCCGTGCGGCAGTTCCCCACCATCGGGCTGGCGGACAGCCACGACAACGATTCGATTTCGCTGGGTTACGCCATCGGCGTGGGGACGTTCGAGTCACCGCGTGGCCCGGCGTTCTTCAAGGAAGGCCACGACGACGGCACCAACAACCTGTTCGTCTGCCTGGAGCGGTCGAAGACCTGCGTGCTCCTGATGAGCAACAGCTCGCGCGGCGAATCGATCTTCGCCTACCTGCTGGACGATGTCCTGGGAAAGACCTGTTTCCCCTGGTACTGGAACAGCTATATCCCCTACGACCGGCCGGAACTCCGCTCGCAACCGGTCGTGCCGGATCGGCATCCCGCGTGCGCGATTTGAAGCGGAGGCGCTGCTATCCTCTTCGCCGCCCGGCAGGAGCCGGATGAACCCAGGGGATAGAGCGCAATGATTGCCTGCCGTACCGTCTTGCTGTCCGCCGCCATCGTCGCGGCGCTCGGCCTCGCCGCTTGTCACAAGAAAGACGAAGCACCCGCCGCGGACCCGAAAGCCGTCGCCGCCGCGCAGGCGGCCATCGCCTCACCGGCCTGGCTGCGCCAGCACCTGCCCGCACAGACCGTCGCCTACCTGCGTATCCCGTCGCCCTGGGCGGCGATCGGGGGCGTTCCCAACGGCCGCCCGCTCGACGCCGCCCTGTCGTCCAAGGCCCATCTCGACACCGTCGCGCGCATTCGCGAAAGCATGGCCAAGGACAAAGTGCTCGCGGATCTCAAGCTCGCGCCCGTCGTGAACCTCCTCCTGGGCGACCTGCGCTCGCCGGTGGAAGCCGCCCTGATCGATCCACTCGGCATCCCGGCGCCTACCTCCCGCGTGGTCCTCACCGCCATGCTCGATGTCCCGTCGATCGAGGCGTTCAACGCACGCGTCGCATCGCTGGACACGACCTCGCCACTACTCGCCGCACCGCTCGACGCGCAAGGCAACGGTCAGCTCACCGGTGGCGGCGCCATCCGCTACGTCGTTGCCGAACACCGCCTGTGGGTGACCCAGTCGGCACAGGAGCCGAGCGACAAGACGAAGCTCGATGAAGTGATCGCCACCATCGGCAAGTCCGCATCGGCGACGGCACCCGCCACCCTGGGCACGCTGGAACAGCGTATCGATACCTCTGGCGAAGGCCTGTTCGGCTGGGTCAGCGTTCGCGGTGTCGGCGGTGTCGCCGCGGCGCAGGCCGGCGATTCCCCGTTCGGCAAGCTGCCCGCCGACTTCGCGTCCAAGGCCGACGCCATCGCGTTCGGCGGCGGTACGGTCGACGGACGGGCGCAATTTCGCGTCATCCTGCACGCGCCACAGGCTCGCCTGCTGCAATACCTCGCCCCACACGCGTTCGCGCCCGACCTGAAGGCGGCCGGCGAGCCGCGCTGGGCGATGACGCTGTCACTGCCGGATGCCAAGGCGTACAAGGCCTTCGAGGACAACCTCAACCTCGACTTCGGTCAGGACGCCGCGAAGAGCTATCGCACCGGCGTGGCGAAGATCAAGGACCGCTATGGCGCCGAGCCGGCCGACTGGTTCCGCTGGTTCGGGCCGGAATTCCTCGTGTTCTCCGACGACGCGGGCCTGTTCTTCGCCATGCGCACACCCGACCGCAAGGACTGGTACGCGCGGATAAACACCCTGGCGGCCAAGGGATGGAAGACCGGCGTGTCGACGGTCGACGGCACCGAGGTGCACTGGTTGTACATGCCGGGCCCGGGCACGGAGGACATGCCGGCCGACGCCGACCCCTCGTTGAAACCGCTGCTGGCCCTCACCGGCCGCCTCGGTGGCCGCTCGTATTGGGTCGAGGACGGCGACTGGATCGTCATGGCGAAGGTGCCCCAGGCACTGGCCGACCGTGCCGCGGCAAAACCGGAGACCTCGCTCGACGACTGGTTCAAGGCACGCGCCTATCCCGGCAACCGGACCCTCATCGGCTATACCGCCACCAGCCGCGATGCCCAGCGCGAGGCCTATTACAGCTACCTGCAGATCCTGCAGTTCCTCGGTGCCGCCTCGGGGGCGGACGTGGATATCAGCCGCCTGCCTTCCGCCCATACCCTGAACCTCCCGGAGAAGGGCGTGATCGGCGCGGCTGTGGAGGTCGATCCGGAAACGCTTGCGATCTCGTTCACCTACGAGCAAAGCCCGGTCGAGCTGGTCGGTTCGGTGGGCGGCATGGGTATCGTGGCTGGCACGGCCATCATGGCGGCCATCGCCGTGCCGCAGTACCAGAACTACACGCTGCGCAGCCAGGTCAGCGGGGCGCTTGCCGCCGCGGATACCGTGAAAGTCGCGGTGGCGGAGCACCGGCAGAGCACGGGCAAGTTCCCGGCCAGCAACAAGGCCGCCGGCCTGGGTGCGCCGGAAAGCCTCGGCAACGATTACGCGGGGTCGGTCGAAGTGGGCCCCGGCGGCGAGATCGTCGTCACCATGGACGCCACGCCGCCGCATAAGACCGACGCGCGGCTGGATTCCGCCACGCTGGTGCTGACGCCGCGGGTGGAGGGGCACACGGTCTCGTGGGGCTGCTCCGGCGAGGGCGTGGACGCCAAATACCTGCCGGCGAGCTGCCGGGACGAGCCACTGCTGCCCTGACGGCATGGGCGGCCGCTTCACAGCGGCCGCCCGATTCGCTGGCGGGACTTAGTGCTTGACGGGCGCCCCCGAGATGATGTTGTCGACGTATACGTGACCGCCAGCATGGATGACGGCATATCCGGCCGGCGTGCTGCCGGTGTACGTCACGCGCTCGGCAAAGATCCGGCCGGCGGAGAACGTGGTGGACTGCAAGCTGCTCCCGTCGGCGGCAAAGATCTCAACCGTGGTGTCCTTCAGCGGGGGAAACGGCGAACCGCAAAGGCCGATGCCGAGGTCCGTGGGCGCTTCCTTGAAATCGATCACGATGTCATAAGGCTCTGCCTTCTCGACCGGCCCGAGGGCGTAGCCATCGGCTACCAACTGCGGGCAATCGTTGGGCGCCAGGCCATTCTGCACGCCGGAGGTGACCCCGCCAGCGTAACGGACGGTGATGGATGCCAGATCGAGCCCTGCGGCGGGCATCGCCCCCGAGGGGACAGCTTCAAAATTCTCGACAGAGGTCGTCGAAACGCCGCCCTTGATGGTCAGCGCCGACCCCAACGGGCCGTTACCGGCGGTTGCCGAGGTGGCGAAAAGGGCGAGGGCGCAACCAGCGGCGATATGACGAACGGAAATCATGGAACCTCTCTTAATTGGCTATGAACGTGCCCGGATGGGCCACGGCATACTGAGGTTCTGTCCGCGGATCTCATATAGAAGAATTCTGAAAATGTAGGCCAATCTCGGAGCGGCCCGTAGGGGATTGCCCTGAACGGCCTCCCCCGGGGACCGTATCCGCCGGTCATGCGGACGCCACGCTTTTCCTTTATAATCGGCGGCTTCCCAAACCAAAGAGGCGATCCGGCCCACCGCCGGCGCATAACGCATGTCGATCGAAAACCTGCGCAATATCGCCATCGTCGCTCACGTCGACCATGGCAAGACCACCCTCGTCGATCAGCTTCTGAAGCAGTCGGGCACGCTCAACGAGCGCACCGTGCTGGCCGAGCGCGTGATGGATTCGAACGACCAGGAAAAGGAACGTGGCATCACGATCCTCGCCAAGAACACCGCGATCACCTGGGAAGACAAGAAGAAGGGCGTCAAGAACCGCATCAACATCGTCGACACCCCGGGACACGCCGACTTCGGTGGCGAGGTCGAGCGCGTGCTGTCGATGGTCGATACGGTGCTGATCCTCGTCGACGCGATGGACGGCCCGATGCCGCAGACGCGCTTCGTCACGCAGAAGGCGTTCGCGATGGGCTTCAAGCCGATCGTCGTCGTCAACAAGGTCGACCGCCCGGGCGCCCGCCCGGAGTGGGTGGTCGAGCAGGTGTGGGACCTCTTCGCGAAACTCGGCGCGACCGATGAGCAGATGGACTTCCCGATCGTCTACGCCTCCGCGCTGAACGGTTACGCCTCGCTCGACGAGAACGTCCGCGAAGGCGACATGACCCCGCTGTACGAAGCGATCATGCAGCACGCGCCCAAGCCGGACGTCGATCCGGAGGGTGCCTTCCAGATGCGCATCAGCCAGCTGGACTACAACAACTTCGTCGGCGTCATCGGCATCGGCCGCATCCAGCGCGGCACGCTGCGCAAGGGCATGCCCGTTGCCGTGATCGACCGTCATGGCAAGAAGCGCCAGGGCAAGATCGTGCAGGTGCTGGGCTTCCTCGGCCTCGAGCGCATCGAGCAGGATTCCGCCGAAGCGGGCGACATCGTCGCCATCTCGGGCATCCCCGACCTGACCATTTCCGACACGGTCACCTCGCTCGACGTGCCGGAAGCGCTGCCGGCGCTCAGCGTCGACGAGCCGATGATCAGCATGACCTTCCAGGTCAACAACTCGCCCTTCGTCGGCAACAAGGATCTCTCCGGCGGCAAGTTCCTCACCAGCCGCCAGCTGCGCGAGCGCCTCGACCGCGAGAAGGTGCACAACGTCGCCCTCCGCGTGGAAGACGGCTCCGACGCCGACAAGTTCCTGGTCTCGGGCCGCGGCGAACTGCACCTCTCGGTGCTGATCGAGAACATGCGTCGCGAAGGCTACGAGCTGGCCGTGTCGCGTCCGGAAGTCATCATCAAGGAAATCGACGGCCAGAAGATGGAGCCGATCGAGGAGCTGGTGATCGACGTCGAGGAAATCCACCAGGGTAGCGTCATGGAGCGCCTGGGCATCCGCAAGGGTGACCTGAAGAACATGGTGTCGGACGGCAACGGTCGCGTCCGCCTCGAGTACGAAATTCCGGCTCGCGGCCTGATCGGCTTCCAGAACCAGTTCAAGACCCTCACCCAGGGTTCGGGCCTGCTGTTCCACGTGTTCAAGCATTACGGTCCGTACACGCCGGCTCCGATCGCGAAGCGCCAGAATGGCGTCATGATCGCGAACGCCGCGGGTACCACCCCGGCCTACTCGCTCGGCCCCCTCCAGGAGCGCGGCAAGCTGTTCGCCGCCGAGGGCGACTCCGTCTACGAAGGCCAGCTGATCGGCATCCATGCGAAGGACAACGACCTCACGGTCAACGCGATCAAGCCGAAGCCGCTGACCAACATGCGCGCCTCGGGCAAGGACGACGCCATCCAGCTGACCCCGGCCACGAAGTTCACGCTGGAACAGGCGCTGGACTTCATCGACGACGACGAACTCGTCGAGGTGACGCCGAAGGAAATCCGCATGCGCAAGAAGCACCTGACGGAAAACGACCGCAAGAAGGCATCGCGCGGCTAAGTCCGGGCACTGTTCCTCGTGCGTTGAAGAGAAGGCCCGGCGAATAGCCGGGCCTTTTCGTTGATGGGTGCTCGCCTCACCCTTCCCCTCTACCCACCAATTTCAACAAAAGGTCGATCTGCTCCTGCTGCTTCGCCAGCATGCGTTCGAGCTGGTCGCTACGCATCTGGTCGAGCTTGTCGTGCAAGCCCATGATCTCGATCTCGGCCCGCAGGTTCACCTTGTAATCGTTCTCCGCATCGAGTCGATCCTTCGCCGCCTGGCGATTCTGGCTCATCATGATGACCGGGGCCTGGATCGCGGCGAGCATCGACAGCAGCAGGTTGAGGAAGATGTACGGGTACGGATCGAACGGCCGGTGCAGCACGTAGGAATTCAGGGCCGTCCACAGGGCCAGCACGATCGCGAAGACGATGATGAAGGTCCACGAGCCACCGAAACGGGAGACCTTGTCCGCCAGCCGCTGCCCATAGGTCAGGTCCGAACTGAACATCTCGTTGACATCCTCGGTGACCAGCTTTCGCTGGACCAGCCGGTCGAGGATCCGTTGTTCGGCATGGCCGAGATCCGACAGGCTCTTGGCGAACCAGCGCCGCGCCGCGTGTTCGCTGGGGTGTTCATTCGATGACATGGGGCTATCCTCTCGAAAGACAGGGATCGGTTTGCGGCGTGACGCTAGCACGCCGTGAGAGGACATCGCTTGTCGCGTTATCTCATGGCCACTCAGCGTCGCGTGAACGTCATCCGACGTCCGAAGGCAGGCGTGCCGGCGTCGGCCATGCGAACGTCGCTCACCATCTCGCCGCGGACACGCGGAAGGAAGTCCGGGAACTCCCGCCTTACATAGTCGATCAACCCTTCGCGAACCTTGCAGCGCAGGTACCACGACTTGCCGGAGTTCGATGAACTCATCAACGCACGCAATTGCATCGCCGAGCCCAGGATCTTTGAATTGTCTGGTGATTTCCTCCACCCTGCCCCACTCGTACGCAGGGCGAAGCCGCGCAGGAAGGCCGGCACCACGGCGAGCGCGAAACGCGTCCACGGATGCGCAAGATCAGGCATCCACTCGGAAGGGTGACGCAGCAGGGGCGAGGTAAAGTGGGCCATGGCTACCCGCCTCACCACTGAAGCCTTCGTCCTGCCAGACCTGCTGCAACCAGGGCTGCGCCTGGTCATCTGCGGTACCGCCGCCGGGACGCGCTCGGCACGCGAGCGCACCTATTACGCCCATCCCGGCAACATGTTCTGGCGGACGCTCTTCGCCGTGGGCCTGACGCCCCGCCTGCTCGCGCCTGCGGAATACCCCTTGCTGCCGGGGTTCGGCATCGGCCTGACCGATCTTTCGAAGTTTCACTACGGCAACGACGCCGAGCTTCCGGTCGACGCCTTCGATGTCGCCGCCCTGCGCAGCAAGATCGAACATTACGCGCCGCGGGTGATCGCCTTCACCAGCAAGCACGCGGGACTATCGGCGCTCGGCAAGGGGATCACCTATGGATTGCAGCCGGTTCCGTTCGCTGGCGTTCCCGCCTTCGTGCTGCCCTCGCCTTCCGGGCAGGCAAGGCGATCATGGGATATCCGCGTGTGGCAGGCGTTGGCGGATATCGTCGCCGCTCAGCCGCCGGGGACCGAACGATAGGCACGGACATCGTTGGGTGACACCGAGGGAGCCTTGTTCGACCAGGCCTGCCGGATATAGGTCACCACGGCGGCCGCGTCGTCATCGCTGAGTTTCTGCGAGAACGGCGGCATCGAATACGGTCGCGGATTCGCGACCGTGGCCGGGGCGAACCCGCCGGTGAGCACGATGCGTATCGCGTTGATGCCGGTGGGATCGGTCACCGAGCCATTGCCGTCGAGTGGCGGATAGGCCTCACCCTTGCCGCGTCCGTCGGCGGCATGACAATCCGCGCACTGTTCCGCGTAGACCGTGCGTCCCCTCTGGGCGAGGTCGCGTGCGTCGGCGCCCGACTCGCGCATGCGCGGCGGATCGCGCGCGGGCAGCGATTTGAGGTAAGTGGCCATGGCAGCGAGATCGCCATCGCTCAGGTGCTGGGTGCTGCGCATCACCACCTCGGCCATGGGTCCGATGGCCGCGCCCTTGCGCGAGCGCCCGGTCTTCAACAAGGCGACGACGTCGGCTTCGGTCCATCCGGCGAGGCCGCCACCCGCACCCATCGACAGGTCGGGCGCATACCAGTTCTGTACGGGCACGATGCCTCCGGCGAGGAAGGGATCGTCGACCATCGCGCCGAAGCTGTTGCGGCGCGCGTGGCATTCGTTGCAATGACCTAGCCCCTGGACGAGGTACGCACCCCTGTTCCATGCCGCGGAACGCCCGGCGTCCGGCTGGAACTCGCCCTCACTGAAGTACAGGGTGCGCCATGGCCCCATCAACGAACGCATGCTGTAGGGCCAACGCAGCGTGTCGTCCGTGTTCGCGCGCCGCACGGCGGGCAGCGTCTTCAGATAGGCGAAGATGGCATCCGTGTCGACCCGCGTGACTTTCGTATACGAGGTGAAGGGAAACGCCGGGTATAGCGAGGTCCCGTCGTGGCCCTTGCCCGAGTGCATGGCGCGGTAGAAGTCCTCGGCGCTCCATGCACCGAGTCCGGTATCACGATCGGCCGTGAGGTTCGGTGCGGGAATGGCGCCGAAAGGCGTGGGCACCACGCGGCCGCCAGCGAAGGGCTGGCCATTGCGCGCGGTGTGGCAGGCGGCGCAATCGCCGATCGTGGCGAGGTATTGGCCGCGCTGCGCGACATCGTCGGCGAAGCTGACGGTGCTGGCCAGGGCCAGCGAGAACAGTGCGAGAAGGCGGTATATCGTCGTCATGGATCAGCCTCCCAGTACGCCGCAACGCAACGGTGGCTTCACGCTTCCTGCGGGCTCCGCATGCGCATCGGCGGGAACCGGAAGCTGTGCCAGCCAGGCGGATACCGCGCTGATGTCGGCGTCGCTCAAGCGGCTGACGATGGTCGCCATGCAATCGGGTTCCACGGTACTGCGCGTATTGGTTCGCCACGATCCCAACTGCGCGCTGATGTAGTCGTACGGCAAGCCGACCAGCCCGGGAATGTCCGGCTGCACACCGGTCAGGTTCGGCCCGTGGCAGGCCATGCAGGCGGGAACACCTCGGGAGGGATCGCCCTTCATGACCAGTTGCTCACCGCGCGCCATGGCCGCGGGCGTCGTCGCCGGCACCGGGTGCCGCGCATAAGGCACCTCCTGCATGGCGAAGTACTCGGCGATCTCGCGCATGTATCCGTCGGTCAGCGGTGCGACCGTGTATTCCATGATGTCGTAGTGGCGCAGCCCGCGCTGGAAATCCTGCATCTGGCGGTGCAGGTAGCCAGCCGGCTTGCCTGCGAGGCGTGGATTGAATCCGTTGTCGCCACCTTCGCCATGTTCACCGTGGCAACTCGTGCAGGCGGCGATGCGCTGGACCAGGGTGTCGGGCACGGCCGGCGGATCGCCGGCCATCGCCGGTGAGGCGCAGAGCACGGCAGCCGCGATGGCGAGCCGGCGGACGAGACATCGCATGTGGGACTCCCTGGATAACGTGGGCTACGCCCGCCGGATAACGAGCGGGCACGGCGTCGATGCAGTATAGCCGGGCGTCGCGCGGGTAAGATTGACGCGACCTGCCGTCCGATCCGCCAAGGGGAACGTCACATGCCGCATGTCTGGTCAAAGCCTGCCGCCCTCGCCGCCGCCGTCGCACTGATGCTGGCCGGCGGCACCGTCGCCGCCCGCGATGCCGGCGAGGACGATGCCTTCGCCTCGATCGCCACGATTCGCCAGGCGTATGCATCCGGCGTGCTCACGCCCGAAGGTCTCACCCGGCTCTTCATCGAGCGCATCGCGACGATCGACCAGGCCGGTCCCACGATCAATTCCGTGCTGGAGACCAATCCCGATGCACTCGCTATCGCGCGCAAGAGCGGCAAGACCGGTCCGCTGGCAGGTATCCCGATATTGCTGAAGGACAACATCGACACGGGCGACCGCATGATGACGACGGCGGGTTCGCTGGCGCTCGTGGGCAAGCCCGCGCCTCGCGACTCGGGCGTCGCCGCTCGCTTGCGCAAGGCGGGCGCCGTAATCCTGGGCAAGACCAACCTCAGTGAATGGGCGAACATGCGCTCCAACCACGCCACCAGCGGCTGGACCGGGCGTGGCGGCCTCACCGTCAATCCCTATGTGCTCGATCGCAACGCCTGCGGTTCCAGTGCCGGTTCGGGTGCCGCCGTGGCCGCGGGCCTCGCCACCGTGGCGATCGGCAGCGAAACCGATGGCTCAATCATCTGCCCCGCCGCCATGACCGGCCTGGTCGGCATCAAGCCGACGGTGGGGCTGGTCAGCCGCGCCGGCATCATTCCCATCTCGCACAGCCAGGACACCGCGGGCCCGATGGCGCGCAGCGTGGCGGATGCGGCGACCGTCCTCGGCGCCATCGCGGGCAGCGACCCTCGCGATCCAGCCACGGCCGAGGCGGACAAGCACGCCACCGACTACACGAAATTCCTCGACCCGGACGCGTTGCGCGGCAAGCGCATCGGCGTGGTGCGCCAGTTGGCAGGCATCGAACCGAACGCGGACCATGCATTGGAAACCACCATCACCCTGCTGAAGGCACAAGGCGCGACGGTGATCGACCCGGTGGAGATTCCGCACCTGAAGGAACTGAGCGACAACGAACTGGACGTGCTGCTGTTCGAGTTCAAGCACGACATCCAGGCCTACCTCGCCACGCGTCCCGATCAGCCGATGAAGACGCTGGCCGACCTCATAGCGTTCAACCAGCGCGAGGCGGCGCGGGAAATGCCTTGGTTCGGCCAGGAGCTGTTCCTTGCCGCGCAGGCGAAGGGTGGCATGGACGATCCGAAGTACATCCAGATGCGCGACACCAACAAGCGGCTCGCTGGTCCGGAGGGCATCGACGCGGCACTGGCGAAGGACCATCTCGACGCCTTGCTGGCACCGAGCTGGGGTCCTGCCTTCGTCAACGACCTGGTGCTGGGCGATCACGTCGTGAGCGGCGACCCGACCGTGGGCGGCGTCTCCGCGCCGGCCGCGATCGCCGGTTACCCATCGATCACGCTGCCGGTGGAATTCGCACACGAATTGCCGGTCGGCGTGGTGTTCTTCGGCGCGAAGTGGAGCGAACCTACCCTGATCGCGATCGCCTACGGCGTGGAGCGGAAAACCAACGCCTTCCGCCGCCCGAAGTTCCTGCCGACCTTGCCGACGAAATAAGCCGGCAGAATCGGCTCCCACCATTTAGGCACGGTCAAGTGCTGCCGGATGCTGATGTTCCCGGCTTTGGCGGGAGCCGACCCTGTCGGCGATGGCGATTACGCCTTGTTGGCGAACTCGCGCACGATCGGCGCCAGTTTCGGATCTTCCAACGCCATGGCCATCGTGGCGCGGACCAGGCCCGCCTTGTTGCCACAATCGAAGCGCGTGCCTTCGAAGCGATAGGCCAGCACCTTGCCCTTGTCCTTGAGCAGGTTCTCGATGGCGTCGGTGAGCTGGATCTCGCCGCCGGCGCCTTCCTTGGTGTTGCGCAGGTACTCGAAGATCCCGCTGGGCAGCACGTAGCGGCCGACCACGGCGAGGTTCGAGGGCGCATCCGCGGGCTTCGGCTTTTCCACCATGTGGGTGATCACGGATGCGCGGTCGCTGAGCTGTTCGCTGGTGTCGACGATGCCGTACTTGTCGGTGTCGTTCTCCGGCACTTCCTCGACGGCGATCACGCCGGCGTCGTTGGCATCGGCCACTTCGGCCATCTGGCGCAACGCGCCCTTGCCCTTGGTCCAGATCAGGTCGTCCGGCAGCATCACGCCGAAACGCTCGTCGCCCACGACGGGTGCGGCGCGAAGCACGGCGTCGCCAAGGCCGAGGGCTTCCGGCTGGGTGACGAACACGCAGCGAACGTGACGCGGCAGGATGCCACGCAGGATCGACAGTAGCTCTTCCTTGTTCTTTTCCGCGAGCTTCTCTTCCAGCTCGTAGGCCTTGTCGAAATAGTCGGCGATCGCATGCTTGTAGCGATTGGTGACGAACACCAGCGTATCGGCACCCGCGTCGACGGCTTCATCCACTGCATACTGGATCAGCGGACGATCGAGCACGGGAAGCATTTCCTTGGCCACCACCTTGGTCGCGGGAAGGAAGCGCGTACCGAGACCGGCGACGGGAAATACGACCTTGCGCAGGGGTTGGGTCATGCGTTGTCTCCACTTTCGTTTCGGCGTAGCGGCAGCACGTTGTCGGTCTGCGGCTCGCTCCAGCGGAAGGAAGGCAGCAGCTGCGACACGCACCGACGCAGGGTTTCTTCATCGAACACGGCCACGGCCTCCTCGGCGCGCGCCAGCTGTATCTGCAACATTTCCCACGAGACCTGGCGGTGCTGTGCCTGGAAGATCTTCGCGTGAGTCGTGCTGGTGTAGTTCTCCAGTGGGTGGAACAGTTCCTCGAACAACTTCTCGCCCGATCGCAGTCCGGTATAGACGATCTGTATGTCGGAACCAGGACGCTTGCCGGCCAGACGGATCATCTGCTCGGCGAGGTCACGGATCTTCACGGGATCGCCCATGTCGAGCGCGAAAATTTCACCACCCTTGCCAAGGCTGGCCGCCTGAAGGATCAGCTGGCAGGCCTCGGGAATGGTCATGAAGTAGCGCGAGATCTCCGGGTGCGTGATCGTCACCGGGCCGCCCTGGCGGATCTGCCTGCGGAACAGCGGGACCACCGAACCGGCGGAGTCCAGTACGTTACCGAAGCGGACGGTGATAAAACGTGTCGAAGTATGCGCTGCGAGGTTCTGGCACCAGATCTCGGCCATGCGCTTGCATGCGCCCATCACCGAGGTCGGGTTCACCGCCTTGTCGGTGGAGATCAGCACGAACGATTCCGCCCCGCAGCGCACCGCGGCATCGGCGACGATGCGTGTGCCGAGCACGTTGTTGCGGAAGGCCTCGCGCAGCTGTCCCTGCAGCATCGGCACATGCTTGTACGCCGAGGCGTGGAAGACGATCTGCGGCTGGGTTTCCTCGAACAGGCGGTTGACCGCGGTAGCGTCGCGCGCATCGGCCAGCACGCCGTTGAAGATCAACTCCGGATAGGCCGAGGTCAACTCCTGGCCGATGCGGTACAGGTTGTACTCGGACATCTCGACGACGGTGAGCGAGTTGGCGCCCAGGCGCGCCACCTGACGGCAAAGCTCCGAGCCGATCGAGCCGCCGCCACCGGTCACGAGCACGCGCCGGCCACTGATGTTCTCGCGAATGGCCGTCCAATCCAGCTCCACCGCGTCGCGGCCGAGCAGGTCCTCGATGGCCACTTCCTTGATCTCGTTGAACTGCGCACGCCCCGCGACCACATCCTCAAGGCGCGGCACGGTACGGAACGGCAAGCCGGTGCTTTCGCAGAACGCCACGATCCGGCGCATCTGCGCCGTGGTCGCTCCGGGCACCGCGATCAGCAGCATCTGCACCGCCACGGCCTTCGACAACTCGGCCAGCTGGTCCACCGTGCCGAGAACGGGGATGCCACCGATCTGCGCGCCGCGCAGCGCGAGGTTGTCGTCGACGAAGCCGATGACGCTGTAGCGGCTGTCGCGGCGAAGGTCGCGCGACAATGCTTCGCCCGCCCGGTCGGCGCCCACGATGAGCACGCGCTTGGTCGGCGCCGACTGGAACAGGTCGATGCGGCTGTCCTTCCAGAAACGGTAGCTGAGCCGGGGCAGCCCGAGCAGCACCACCAGCACCACCGGGTACACCAGCAGCACCGAACGGGGCACGCCATCCAGGCGCGCATACATGACCATGGCCAGGCCGATGATCAACGCGCCGATCACGGTCGCGCGGATGATGTTCCAGAGATCGGGCAGGCTGGCGAACCGCCAGACACCCTTGTAGAGGCCGGTCCAGTTGAATACCGCGCCCTGCACCAGCAGCACGATGGGAAACTCCATCGGCAGGTACGTGACCGGTGCGAGGTCCGGCATCAGGGCATAGCGCAGGGCTTTCGCGATCCACCATGCGAGCGCCGCCATGGCCAGGTCGTGCGCGACGACCGCCGTGCGGGGGTGGATGATGCCGATGAACTTACGCAGAAACATGTCGCTCCCTTCGACGCAAGCAGGTTCGCTTGCCAGTACGCCAGACCGCTGCTCCCAACAGGTACACCGCTCCCGTGCACAGGGGCGCCGCCGCTGGCGAGCGGAACGCGATCCATGCGACGGGAACGCAGAGGAGCACGTTCCATGCGAAGTAGCCCGCGGCTACCTTCCGATGTGACGCCCCTCGCCTCACGAGCCACTGGTAAAGGTGTTCGCGGTGCGGAGTGTACCAGCGCGCACCGCGCAGCATTCGCACGAGCAATGTCAAGGTCGCGTCGATGACGAAGGCGGAGGAGAAAATCAGCGCCGGCCAGAGCAGATTCGTACGAAAAGCCCATAATGTCGCGGAAATCGCAAAAACCATGAGGCCGACGGTGCCGCTACCCACATCGCCCATGAAGATCCGGGCCGGAGAGCGGTTGAACCACCAGAAGCCCGTCGCCGCCGCGGCCAGGGCAAGGGCGGCACCGGCGATGGCCGGATTGCCGGCGGCCCAGGCCAGGGCCGCCGAGGCCGCCCCGAAGTACATCGCCTGCTGCGCGGCCAGGCCGTCGATCCCGTCCATGAAATTGTGCAGGTTGATGCACCAGACGCCGGCCACCAGCAAGGGCAAGGACCAGAGCAGGCTGGCGGTACCGGTCGCCACCGCGACGCAGAACAGGAGGGTGGCGGCCAGCTGGATGAGCAGGCGAGGCTTGATCGGTAGCGAGCCGTGGTCGTCCAGCCAACCGATGGCCGCCACGGCGATCACCGCCACGGTGAAAGCGCCGACGACCGCCGCCCCGGGTGAGCCCGGCAGGAGGAGAAACGCCGCCGGCATGCCCGCCAGCGCACCGGCGAGGATGCCGATGCCGCCGCCTCGGGGGGTCGGCATCGTGTGCGAGCGGCGCCGTCCCGGCACGTCGAGCATGCCGCGACGATGCGCATAGGCGATGGCGACGCGCACACTGGCGAAGGAGACAAGGAAGGCGGCCAGGGCGCAGCCGATCAGCAAGGAGCCGGCGCTCGCGACTGTGCCCGTCATTCGTTGGCGACGCCGTGGATGGGCCGGACCGTGCCCCAGCTCTTGCAACTCGGGCACTGCCAGTGGTGCGCCTTGGCGCCGAAGCCACAGCGGCTGCAGCGGTACATCGCCTGCCCTTCGAGCAGCTTGCGCGTCAGGTCGCGCAGGATGAGGTAGTTCTCACGGGCCTCGCCGGAGACCTTGTCCATCGTCGCGTCGATCAGCGCCATCAGGCCGCGCACGGACGGACGTTTACGCAATTGCCCCGTGAGGAAATCGATAGCCGTCCGTTCGCCGTCCCTGCCCTCGTAGAGCCGGGTCAGTGCCAGCACGGGCGATATGCCGTGATAGCGCTCCATGATCTCGCGCAGGAACGTCTCGGCGCGATCCATCTGCTGCGAGCGTGCATAGCAGTTGAGCAGCGGCGGCAGGATCTCGGGAACGAAGGCGATATCCGCCGCGATCGCAGCCTCGTACGAGGCGATCGCCGGATCGAGTTCGTCGTCTTCCGAGGAGAGGCGACCGGCGATCATGTGCGCGCGGACGCAGTCCTGCTGGCACGCGAAGGCTTCCTTGACGTACTCGCGGGCCTCGGTGCGCGCGCCGTGCTGGCGCGACTGCTCGGCGAGTTCGCAATAGAACTGGGCGATCATCGCCGACTCGTCCTCGCTGGTCATGGTCTCCAGCCGACGCGCATGATCGATGGCCTTGTGCCACTCGCGCTCGTGCTGGTAGATGGCGATGAGGTGACGCAATGCCGATGGTGCCAGCGCATCCATGGCCACGAGGTCGGAGAACAGTGTTTCCGCCCGGTCGAGCAGGCCGGCCCGCATGTAGTCCTCGCCCAGTTCGAGCAAGGCCACCGTCTTCATTTCATCGGAGAGTCCCTGGCGCGAGACCAGGTGCTGATGCAGGCGGATGGCCCGGTCGACCTCGCCGCGCTTGCGGAAGAGATTGCCCAGCGCGAGATGGGTCTCGACGGTGTCGCGGTTGTATTCCGCCAGGCGCAGGAAGACCTCGAGCGCCTTGTCCTGCTCTTCGTTCAGCAGGTAGTTCAGGCCCCGGAAGTAATCGGAGGAAAGCTCGTTGACCCGCTCTCCGGAGCGCCTCACGTGGCTTCGACGGGCAAGCCACCAGCCGCAGGCGAAAGCTAGTGGGGGAACGAGCGCCAGCAACCAGATCGGATTCATGCGGCCGTCGCGGTGTCCGCCTTGCGTTCGCCGCGACTGCGCCGGCGCCTTCGATGGGCGAACGACGTTCCCAGCCACGCGGTGATCCCGCCAAGGATCCATCCCACCAGCACGGCCACCAGCATCGCCCCGCCCTTGGGCAGGGACAGCTGGGTGAAGCCGAGGTCGAACGGCACCAGGTCGGCATTCAGGGCGCCGAAGACGATTCCGGCGGCGATGAACAGCAAGAGAAAGATGATGGCTAGCAGACGCATTCGGCGACTCTACCCGAATCCTGAATAACATGGTGCGGTGCGGTTGGCTTTTCATACAGCTTCGGCGGCACGTTCAGGACTGGGTGCCTGGGACGAGGGTGTTGGTTGCTCGGCACAAGCAGCACCCGCCATTCGGGTGGCCGTCGCTCTGGTGGGAGCCGACTCTGTCGGCGATGGGTGCTTGCCTCGACCGGGCCCGCTGCCGCGGGATCGCCGACAGAGTCGGCTCCCACCAGGGTATGGCGATCCAACAGGGTGCGGTGCTTGGCGATGTATCGCGGTGTTCCGTGTGCGGTATGCGGTATGCGCTGCGGTGTCCGGCGACCTTCGCTCTTTCGCCTCAACCCACCGCAGTCGTGACTGAGTTGCCGGGCGTCCCCCTCGGCGCGACATGAGGCACCGAGGACGGCTGGGCGGACAAGGCCCGCAGGGGATCGGCCTGGACGGCCGATCGTTTTCGCTGAGGCAGGAGCCGAATCGAAAACCCCCGCCCGACCGTCCGAGCCCGAAGGGGCGCAAGCCATCAAACACGGCCGCGCAGCGGCTTCCTTCCCCAAGGGACGGCGCCGCCTGGCGCGCCGAGGGGGACGCCCGGCAGCTCCCCCGCCACGCACAACGGCGAATGCGAGGGCGAAGCCGAGCCGGACGAAGCGCCAAAAAAAACGCCGCGTCAATGCGCGGCGTCGGTTTCCTCGATAAGGTTTACGCGTTCGCGTAATTCCTTGCCGGGTTTGAAATGCGGTACGTGCTTGCCCGGCAGAGCTACCGCTTCGCCGGTCTTGGGGTTACGCCCCATGCGCGGCGGGCGGAAGTGCAATGCGAAGCTGCCGAAGCCGCGGATCTCGATACGTTCACCCGTGGACAAGGCGTGGCTCATCTGCTCGAGCACACTCTTGACGGCAAGTTCCACGTCGCTGAAGGCAAGGTGGGTCTGGCGCCGCGCCAGCGCCTCGATCAGTTCCGACTTTGTCATGGGTCCCCTGGTGGTTCTCGAAGCTGACGCTAATCTGTCAAACAACAGCGAGGGGCGGCACGGCCGCCCCTCGCCCGACGGTTAGTCGGCCTTGTTCATCTGTTCCTTCAGGAGCGCGCCGAGCTTGGTCGTGCCACCAGCGGCGGACTGGTAGTCGGCCATGGTATCGGCCAGATCTTCCTCGTCCTTCGCGCGGATCGACAGCTGGAGCTGACGGCCCTTGCGATCCATGCCGGTGAACTTCGCCTCGACCGCATCGCCGACCTTCAGGTACTGCGTGGCATCGTCCACGCGCTCCTTGGCGATATCGTTCGCGCGAATGTAGCCCTCGACGCCTTCGCCGAGATCCACGACCGCACCCTTGGCGTCGACTTCACGGACCGTGCCGGTCAGGACCGTGCCGCGCGGATTCGTGGCCATGAACTGGCCGAACGGATCCTGCTCCATCTGCTTGATGCCGAGGGAGATGCGCTCACGCTCCGGATCGACGGCCAGAACCACGGCCTCGACTTCGTCGCCCTTCTTGAAGTTGCGCACGAGGTCTTCACCCGATGCCTGCCACGAGATGTCGGACAGGTGGACGAGACCGTCGATGCCGCCTTCCAGGCCGATGAAGATGCCGAAGTCGGTGATCGACTTGATCTGGCCGGACACCTTGTCGCCCTTCTTGTGCATGGCGGCGAACGCTTCCCACGGGTTCGAGCGGGTCTGCTTGATACCGAGGGAGATGCGGCGACGCTCTTCATCCACGTCGAGGACCATGACTTCCGTCTCGTCACCGACCTGCACGACCTTGGCCGGGTTGACGTTCTTGTTGGTCCAGTCCATTTCGGAGACGTGCACGAGGCCTTCGACGCCCGGCTCGATCTCGACGAAGCAGCCGTAATCGGTGACGTTGGAGACCTTGCCGAACAGGCGGCTGCCGACCGGGTAGCGGCGGGCGATGGCGACCCACGGGTCGTCGCCGAGCTGCTTGAGGCCGAGCGACACGCGGTTGCGCTCGCGGTCGTACTTGAGCACGCGGACGTCCAGCTCGTCGCCGACGTTGACGACTTCGGACGGGTGACGCACGCGCTTCCACGCCATGTCGGTGATGTGCAGCAGGCCGTCGATGCCGCCGAGGTCGACGAACGCGCCGTAATCGGTGAGGTTCTTCACCACACCCTTCACGACCGCGCCTTCCGTCAGGCGTTCGAGCAGCTTCTCGCGCTCTTCCGAGAACTCCGTCTCGACGACCGCGCGGCGGCTGACGACGACGTTGTTGCGCTTGCGATCGAGCTTGATGATCTTGAACTCGAGGTCCTTGCCCTCGAGGTAGACCGGATCGCGGACCGGACGCACGTCGACCAGGGAACCCGGCAGGAATGCGCGGACGTCCTTGATGTCGACCGTGAAGCCGCCCTTGACCTTGCCGGAGATCTTGCCGGTGATGGTCTCTTCCTTGTCGAACGCCTGCTCGAGGTCGTCCCACACCATCGAACGCTTGGCCTTCTCACGGGAGAGCTTGGTCTCGCCGAAGCCGTCTTCGAGCGCGTCGAGCGCGACCTTGACCTCGTCGCCCACTTCCACTTCCAGCGCGCCGGACTCGTCCTTGAACTGCTCGATGGGGACGATGCCTTCGCTCTTCAGGCCGGCGTTGATCACCACCACGTCGTTGCGGATTTCCACAACGATACCGGTGACGATGGAGCCGGGCTTCAGCTTGGAAATGGCCTGCTGGCTCTGTTCAAACAGTTCGGCAAAACTTTCAGTCATGTTGATTCCAGGGTTATGAAAGGTCGTACCCGGCGTCTGCCTCGGTTCTCGAGCGCAAGCGGACGGGGGACCCACCGGTCGTGGGCGCATGGGGGAAGCCTGTTGGGAAACCACCCTGCACCGTTGCCAATATCCTGCGCACACAGCGTGCACAGGGGTTGTGCCGGACGCGCCTAGGGGCGCACCACGGCGAATACTTTTTCCACCACCGTCTCGATCGGCATGCCGGTGGTATCGATCACCACGGCGCCCTCGGCGGGCTTCAACGGGGCGACCGGCCGCGACGCATCCCTTTCGTCACGTGCCTCGATCTCTCGTTGGAGAATGGTAAGTGTAACGCTCAGGCCCTTATCCTTCAACTGCTTATAGCGCCTTTTCGCGCGCTCGGCGGCACTGGCCGTGAGGAAGAACTTATGGGCGGCATCGGGAAAAATCACCGTCCCCATGTCCCGCCCGTCCGCCACCAGGCCCGGCGCCTTGCGGAAACCGTGCTGGAGGTCCACCAGGGCCTGGCGGACCGAGGGGATGACGGCGATGGCCGAAGCCGCCGCCCCTGCCGTTTCCGTGCGCAGTTCGTCCGTGGCGTCGTGGCCGTTCACCAGCACCCGGGTCTCGCCGCCGTCCGGGCTGGCCTGGAAGCGGATCTTCACGGTCTGCGCGCATCGGGTGACGGCATCGGCGTCGGAGAGGTCGATGCCCTCCTCCCCCGCCGCATAGCCCACCGCGCGGTAAAGGGCACCGGAATCGAGCAGGCGCCAGCCGAGCCGTTCAGCCACCAGGCGGCTGATGGTGCCCTTGCCCGAACCGGACGGGCCGTCGATGGTCAGCACGGGGACGGCAGCCGGATGGGCCATGGGATCAACCTCGTTCGCGAAACACCCATGATATCGCGTCGGCCACCCGAAACCGGCCCATGGACAGCCCCCGGGGGCCGTGCTACAAGCCCCCAACCTCTATGCGCCACGGGTTGAAGCGTTCCATGTCCGACCACCTCCAGAGCCAGTTCGAGCAGGCTTACCTGGACCTCACCCGTCTTGGCCAACGACCCGATAACGATACCCTTCTGCGTATCTATGCCCTTTATAAACAGGGCTCCGAGGGCGACATCCACGGCGACAAGCCCGGCTTCTTCGATTTCGTGGGCACCGCGAAGTACGAGGCCTGGGCGGCGCTGAAGGGCGTGCCTCGGGAGGAGGCGATGCGCGACTACATCGAGCTGGTGAAGTCGCTGGGAGGTTGAGGGGGCGGGTATCGCCGCTGAAGCGGCTCCCACACCAGGCGAGGACCGCCCGGTGGGAGCCGGCCTTGTCGGCGATCCCGCGGCAGCGGGCCATGTCATGGCAAGCACCCATCGCCGACAGGGTCGGCTCCCACCAGATAGGTCAGGCCCATCGAACCGGTGGCTGTTATCGAGTGGCTCGTGAAACGGCAGGACTCATTGTGGGAGCCGATTCATCGGCGATCCTACGGAGCGCCGGGCGAGATCCAGGCCGCAACCGGCAATTCGCCGAACACGGTCGCCGCCCCGGTCGGGCTGCCCCGCCCTGGCGCCGTCGCTTCCAGCCGGCCTTCGTCCAGCACCCCGGCCCAGGGGCCTTCGGGCAAGCGCAACGACGTCCCCTCCCACCGCCCTGCGGGAATCGCAGGCGTCTCCGTCCCACCCAGCCACCCGGCGGTGTGCCGCGCCACGGCGACCATTAGCCGCTGGCCCCGCCATTCGCGGACGAAGGCCAGCACATGCCCGGCCGCGGGGCCCTCGGCCATGAGCGGCCGATAGCTCCCCCGCGCGAACAGGTCGGGATGGGCCTGGCGCAACCGCAGCAAACGGGCGATCACCGCCTGCTTGATCGAGCCATCCTTCCATGCCGGCAACAGGTCCGACGGCGCGGCGTCGCGTTCGAGGGAGACAGCCCGGGCCAGGAAATCGACGGGACGGCGATTGTCGGGATCGACCAGGCTGAAGTCCCAGTAATCCGTGCCCTGGTAGAGGTCGGGCACGCCCGGCGTCGTCAGCCGCAGGACGGCCTGAGCCAGTCCGTTGGCCGCCCCGGGAACGGCGATGTAACCCGCGAAGGCCGCCACTTCCGCCGCCGATTCGCCCGAGAGAACGCTGCGCAGGAAATCCTCGCAGGCGTCCTCGTACGGCTCGTTCGGCGAGGTCCAGCGGGTCCAGCGCTTCGCTTCGCGCAAGGCCTTGCGTTGCCACGCGGCGATGCGTGTGGCGAAGCGTTCCACGCTGTCCACGTCGTCCGGCGACAGCCCATGTGGCCATGCCCCGACCAGCATCTGGTAGAGGATCAGTTCATCCGCCGCCGATGGCGCCATCCGCCCGTCCGCGCGCTGACGGAACACGGAGTGACGGGAGCGCCAGCGATCCACCGTCACGATCCACCGTTGGGGCACTTCGGAGAGCACGGCCAGGCGCGCGCGAAGGTCTTCGCCTCGTTTGTGATCGTGGGTGGCGGTAGCCAGCAGGTTGTACGGCAGCGTGGCGGCGCGCTCCGCACAGTGGCGGTGGAAATGTTCCGGAGCGATCGCCAGCTTCGCCGCATCGACGCCCACCTCGTTGCGCGACAGCAGCCTGCCATAGCGATAGCCGGCGGTGTCTTCCACGGCCTTGGCGGCCACCGGCGAAGTGGCTTGCTGAAACATCGCCATGGCCCTTTCGCGGGCGCGGCGCACCGGACCCGGCGGCAACGAGCGCGGCGCTTCGCCGCCGAGCCATCGCGCGACGAGATGCAGCAACTCGCTGTCTTCGAGACGAATGGTACGCAGGGCACCCTCGACGGCCCGCGCGAACACCGCTTCGTCATAGGCATCGCGGCCAACACCCCCCGCATAGGTGCGATACACCGGGAAATGCACGAGCAGTTCCACCAGCACGCGGCGGATGGCGGCCAGCGATACATCCCGTGTCGCGATGTCGGCACGCGCCGCGGCGAACAGGGCTCGCGCCGTACGGTCCAGTTCCGCTTCGAAACTGTCCACGAGGATCTGCCGTCGCGCACGTACCGCTTGAGTTCCGAAGTCCGTGCTCTCGCCCGTGAGCTTGCGCCACAGGCCCGTCAGCGGCGCCTCGCCGTTTTCGTCGTGCAGTACGGCCGACACCTGGTCCATGAATTCATAGCCGGTGGTGCCATCGGTGCGCCAATCGAGGCGCAGGGTCTCGTCCGGCGCGAGGATCTTCTCCACCACCAGGTAGGCCGCACCGCGCGGAGCGTCCGGTGGACGCTTCGCGCGCAGTGTCTCGAGCCGGTGACGCAACTGGCGGCAGTAACGGCGCGGATCGGCCAACCCATCGACGTGGTCGCAGCGCACACCATCGATCAGGCCCTCCGCGTACAGCCGGAAAATCGTCTTGTGCGTGTCTTCGAAGACGGCTGTCCGCTCGATGCGCAAGCCGGCCAGCTCGTTGATGTCGAAGAAGCGGCGGTAGTTGACCATGTCGCTGGCGAGCTTCCAGAACGCCAGGCGATAGTGCTGCCGTTCGATCAACGCATGCAGCGCCGCCCTTCCCTCGTCCGTCTCAGGATCATGCACGGCCTGCGCTTCCTCGCCCAACGTCGCCGAGGTAGCCGGCGAAAGCGGCAGGCGATCGTCATAGACCCGCAGCATCCACTCGTCGCGCCGTCGCACCAACCGTACATGGCCCTCGCGCAGGGTCTGCTCATAACCCGCGCCGAGGATCGGCAACAGCAGACGCCCCTTCAGCAACGGATCGGGCGCCTGCCACTCGATATCGAAATACCCCGCGTATCGGCTTTCCCGTCCATGCCGAAGCACGTCCATCCACCATGCGTTTTCGACGCCCACGCCCATGTGGTTGGGCACGATGTCGAGGATCAGGCCCATGCCGTGGGTACGCAGGCTCGCGACGAGACGACGCAGGGCATCCTCCCCGCCGATCTCCGGATTCACCTGATGGCAATCGACGACGTCGTAGCCGTGGGTGGAACCGGCCCGCGCGCGCAGGATAGGCGAGGCATACAGATGACTCACGCCGAGGCGCGCGTAGTAGCCGACGACGTCGATCGCATGATCGAGAGTGAAGCCCGCATGGAACTGCAGGCGCGCGAGCGCACGCGGAGCGCTCACGCCCGATGCCGGGTCTGGTCGATCACGGCGCATACGGCATGGGCGATCGGGCCATCGAACAGGCGTGACGACGAATCGGGCATTCGCCTGCGCCAGTTGGGATGGATCGCGTCGGTGGGACCGGGAAGGTTCGGCTGTTCGTGCAGGCCCAGGACGTCTTCCACGGGGAAGATCGCCAGGGGCGCGGGTGCCAGCGATACGTGCCGGGCCGCCGCGACGACCACGGGCGAGATATCGTCCGGCGCGGGCGGGGGGTCCTCGTTCCATGCGGAGCCGGACGCGAACAACGCCCGCCAGAGCATCACCCGCTCGACCTCACGCTGCGCCGCCTCGTCGACATCGGGATTGTCGAGCCCCGTGCGTTTGCGCCACTCCACGTCGCGCCCGCTCCACCATCCCGCCACCGTCGGCACGTCGTGCGTGCTGGTCGTCGCCATGGCCTTGCCGGACCATTCCGTCGGAGCGATGAAGCCGCCGTCCGCGGCACGCTCGAACCAGAGCACGCGGATACCGAGGACACCCTGGTCGGCGATCGTCTGGCGAAAATCGGTCGGCACGGTGCCCAGGTCTTCGCCGATAACGATGGCACGGTGCAGATGCGATTCCAGCGCGATCAGCCGCAACATGTCGCCGAGCGGATAACGCACGTAAGCGCCCTCGGTCGCGCCCGCGCCACGGGGCACCATCCACAGGCGCTTCAATCCCAGCACGTGATCAATACGCACGCCACCGGCATGGGCCAGCGCGGCGCGCAGCATGCCGATGAATCCCTTGAAGCCGGTCTCGCGCAAGCCACGCGGCGAGAACGTGGTGAGCCCCCAATCCTGGCCCAGCCGGTTGAGCGCATCCGGTGGCGCGCCCACGGACAGGCCGTTGAGCACTTCCTTCTGGTGTGCCCACGCATGGCTGCCGCCCGCATCGGCACCCACCGCGAGATCCGCCACCAGGCCGATCGCCATGCCTGCGTCGCGCGCGGCTTTCTGCGCACCCTCCAGGCCTTGCGTGGCGAGCCATTGCAACCAGGCGTGGAACGAGACCTCACGGGCGTGTTCGCGAGCGAACGCCGCCACCTCGAGGCCCGCCGGATCATGGAACGCCTCCGGCCATCCCTGCCATCCCCCCGCGCGCCCATGCGCGGTGAAGTCGGCATGCAATGCTTCGAAACGTGCGTGGCGCTCGAGCGGTTCGCCTTGCTCGCGCCGGAACGCGGCGAATCGCTCCGCGTGCACGATATCCACCGACGCCCACTCGAACACGGAACGGAGGATCGTCATCCGCGCACGCGCGGCGCGCGGCCAGTCGATCAACTCGAGCCATTCGAGTTCGGCCAGTTCCTGGCGCAGGTTATGCGTATCGATCACCGCGCGCACGGTCTGTTCGCCACTGGTCCGCGCCGGGTCGATATACAAGCCGTTGAGGAACAGGCGGCTCGACGGCGCATAAGGGCTGTAGCGTTCGGGAGCGGCCGCGAACAACGCATGCAGCGGGCTGATCGCAAGCGCGTCCGCCCCCTTCTCCGCAGCCGCTTTCGCACACAGTTCCAGCGCCGTGAAATCGCCGATGCCGCCGTCACCGGGACGGCGCAGGCTGGACATCTGCACGGCGATACCCCAGGGCCGATGGGCCGAGGCGATGTCGCCGATGCCGAAAGCGCGCGGTGGCGCGACGGCGAGCGTGATCGGCTCCTCGTCGATCAACAACGTGTAGTAGCCCGGCACGGCCGGCGCATCGACAAGTCGTTCACCGGAGGGTAACGCACCCTCGCTGATCCGGCCGCCTTCGTCCGTCACGATCTTCCACGACCGGCCGCGTGCCGCCGCCGGCAGCTCGACCTGTCCACCCGCTTCGGCGGTCAGCAGCCTCGGCGGTTGCCGGCCGCTGCGTTCTTCCTCGATGCGCCGCAAGCTCGCCTCGACATCGTCCGCGTTATCCGCCGGCAGCCCCAGGGCCTGCAGGACGGCCCGCACCGTTCGCGCCGGGGTCGATTGCGGCCGATCGAGGGCGTCGCGCCAGTTCACGTCGATCCCGGCCTGTTCGGCCAGTAACGCGAGGCGGTCGTCGAGGGGCTCGTTCACGAATCAGGACTCCAGGCAGGCAAGCGTGCGGCGGGCGGGAAGCAGGCCGCGCGACACGGAAGCGACATCGGCGGCATCGCCATGCAACCAGGCCGCAGACGGCGATGGTGGCTTCGCGAAAGTGACGTCGGCGTCGCCGACATTGACGAACAACGTGAGCGACGAGCCGCCCAACGACCAGGACGCGACGAAAGCGCGTTCACCGGCTTCCTCGGCGCCGAGGCTGCGTGCCTCCTCGATATGTGGCGCGATATGCTTCTGGCGCAAGGCGATCAGTTCCCGCACGAGCGTCCGGCGCACATCGCCGCGCTCGCGATCCCTCACGGGGATGGACGCGGTAAACGTGGCGTATTCGTTGGGATCGGGAATGTCCTCGCCGGAGAATCCGGTGAAGGCGTCGAACTCCTTGCGCCGGCCATTGCGCACGGCCTCGCGCAGGTCTTCATCGGGAAAATCGGTGAAGAACAGGAACGGTGTCCGGCTGGCCCATTCCTCGCCCATGAACAACATGGGTACGAAAGGCGACAGCAGGAGCAACGCGAGCGCGGCCTCGAGCGTTTCCGGGGAAACGAGCGTGCTCAGCCTGTCTCCCAACGCACGGTTGCCGACCTGGTCGTGGTTCTGCAGGAAGTTCACGAACCGCGACGGCGGCAGGTGAGCGCTGGGCTCGCCGCGGCGGCGGCCGCCCATCGGTTCGCCCTGGAAAGCGAAGCCTTCGCGCAGGCTGCGCAGCAGCTTGTCCATCGGCGGGTGGTAATGCGCGTAATAACCCTCTTTCTCGCCGGTCAGCAGCACGTGCAGCGCATTGTGGAAATCGTCGTTCCACTGCGCGTCGAACCGCCCGCGGCCAAGCAGGTTGGCCTGGTTGGCTTCGTTCTCCAGAATGAGGTGGACATGACGCCCCGGTTCCACGGCGGCATGCACGCGGTCCGCCAACGTCACCAGCCAACCGGGATTGCCGATCGCGTGCACCGCATCGAAGCGCAGGCCATCGAAACGGAACTCCTGCAGCCAATACAGCGCGTTGTGCACGAAGTAATCGCCCACCTGCGGCGTCGCCACGCCGATGGCCACACCCCACGGCGTGTGCGTCGATTCGTCGAAGAACGGCGACGCGTACGCGCCGAGGTAATTGCCCTCCGGTCCGAAATGGTTGTAGACCACGTCGAGGAAGATCATCAGCCCGAGGCCGTGCGCCGTGTCCACCAGCGACTTCAGGTCGTCGGGTGAGCCATAGGCGTCCGCCGGGGCAAAGGGCAATACGCCGTCATAGCCCCAGTTGCGTTCACCCGCGAACTCGGCGATGGGCATCAATTGGACGGCGGTGATACCCAGTGAAGCGAGGTGCGGCAAGACCATCTCCACGCCATGGAATCCGCCGAGCGCACCCGCGTGCAGCTCGTAGATCACGGTTTCGTGCCATGGTCGGCCATGCCAGCCGGCGTGCCGCCATGCGTACCCGGCGGGATCGGTGACCATGCTGAAACCGTGCACGTCGCCACCGACCTGCCTGCGCGAAGTGGGATCGGGCACCGCCACGTCGTCGCCGATGCGAAAGCGATAGCCGCAACCCACGTCGGCTGGAAACACGCATTCGAACCAGCCGTCGTCCAGCGCGCGCATCGGCGAGACATGGCCGTCGTCGCATTCGATCGACACCGCGTCCACGTCGGGAGCCCAGAGCCTGAAACGGGTGCGGCCGTCGCCCAGGTGCCTGGCGCCATACGGCATCGCATGGACGAAGGTGTCGCTCATGCCGGCTCCGTCCTCACCGACGCGGTCAGGAGGATCACGCTGCGTCCTTCCACCTCGATCGATGGCTCGCTCCAGGGCGTTTCCGGCGCCGTCGGCATGGCGCTGTTGCAGCTCATCCGCCAGTTCACCGCCGGCTGGGGAAGGTGGAACACGTGCTTCTCGGGCGTGGCGTTGATCAGGACCAGGGTCACGTCGGCACGCTTTTCGCCGTACGCCTGCGCGCGGCGCAGCGCCAGCAGGCGGCCCTCCGTGTATCCCCAGGTCTCCTGGGTCATCTCCGTGCCGCTTTCGTCGAACCAGGTCACCTCGCGCATGCCCGGGGCCACCTCCGTGTCCCCGCGCAGGAAGTGCGCAGCCCTCAGCGTCGGGTGCTTTTCGCGAAGGCGGACGAGGCGTGCGACGAAGTCGGTCAGCTCCCTGCCCCGTTCATCCGTGGCCAGTTTCCAGTCATACCAGGACAGTTCGTTGTCCTGGCAGTAGGCGTTGTTGTTGCCCTGCTGCGTGCGGCCGAACTCGTCGCCGCCCAGCAGCATGGGCGTGCCGTGGGAGAAGAACAGCGTGGAGAGCATGGCGCGCTTGGCGCGATCGCGCGCGGTACGGATACCGGGATCGTCCGTGGGACCTTCCACCCCGTAGTTGTAGCTTTCGTTGTCGTTGCCTCCGTCGCGGTTGTCCTCGCCATTGGCTTCGTTGTGCTTGTCGTTGTAGCTGACCAGGTCTTCCAGCGTGAAGCCGTCATGCGCGGTGAGGAAATTCACCGACGACCAGGGTTTGCGCCGATGATGATCGAACAGTTCGCCGGAGGCTTGCAGGCGTCCGGCAAGCGCGCCGCGCATGTTGGAATCGCCTTTCCAGAACTTGCGGACGTCGTCGCGGAACTGGCCGTTCCACTCCGCGAAGCCCGCCGGATGGTTGCCCAGCTGGTAACCGCCGGGCCCGATGTCCCAAGGCTCGGAAATCAGCTTCACGTTCGCCAGCACCGGGTCCTGGCGCATGGCGTCGAACAACCCGCAACAGGGGTCGAAGCCATGCTCCTCACGGCCCAGGCTCACCCCCAGGTCGAAGCGGAAGCCGTCCACATGGAAGGTCTGCACCCAGTAGCGCAAGGAATCCATCACCAGCTGGAGCACCCTTGGATGCGCGGTGTTCACCGTATTGCCGGTGCCGGTATCGTTGATGCAATAGCGCGGATTGTCCGGCATCAACCGGTAGTAGCTCTTGTTGTCGAGGCCCCGGAACGACATGGTGGTACCCAGTTCGCTCCCCTCGCAGGTGTGGTTGTAGACCACGTCGAGGATCACTTCGATGCCGGCCGCGTGCAGCGCCTGTACCGCCGCGCGGATCTCGTTCAGCGCGCCCTCGGCGAGATAGGCCGGTTCGGGGGCGAAGAAGGCCAGCGTGTTGTAGCCCCAATAGTTACGCAGCTTCATCTCCGTGAGGCGGCGGTCCTGCAGGAAGGCATGCACGGGAAGGAGTTCCACGGCGGTGATGCCGAGCTTCACCAGGTAGTCGATCACATAGGGATCGGCCAGTGCGATGAAGGTACCGCGCTCATGCTGGCGGATGCGCTTCAAGGTGCGTGTGAAACCCTTCAGGTGGGTCTCGTAGATCACCGTCTCATTCCACGGCGTGTGCGGCCGGTTGCCGTGGGTCCAGTGCATCGGTTCGTCGACGACCACGGCCTTGGGCATCGCCGCCGCGCTGTCGCGCCGGTCGAACGAGAGGTCGGCGCGCGGCGACGAAACCCGGTAACCGTGCAGCGCATCCGACCAGCGCACCTGTCCGTGCAGAAGGCGCGCATACGGGTCGAGCAGCAGCTTGTTGGGATTGAAACGATGCCCTTCTTCGGGAGCATAGGGGCCATAGGCGCGGAAACCGTACAACGTGCCGCCGCGGACGCGCGGCAGGTAGCCGTGCCAGATCTCGTCGGTGCACTCGGGCAGTTCGTAGCGTGCGATTTCACGCTTGCCCGACGGATCGAAAAGGCATAGCTCGATGCGCTCGGCATGGGCGGAGAACACGGCGAAGTTGGTTCCCATGCCGTCACACGTGGCACCGAGCGGGTATGGCATTCCAGGCTGCATGCGTTCGGGAAGGGCGGGCATCGGATTCCTCGTCAATCGGCCACGAAGATGACCGTGGATAGGGGCGGCAGGCTGATCACCAGCGAGCGGTCGAAACCGTGCGCGGGAACGTCTTGCGCGTATCGTTCGCCTTCGTTGCCCACGCCGGACCCACCGTAATCCGCCGCATCGGAGTTGATCGCTTCGCGCCAGCGGCCCGGCTCCGGCACGCCGATGCGGAAGCCATGGCGAGGCGTCGGGGTCATGTTGCTCACCACCAGGGCGGGACGATCGCCATCGGCCATGCGCAGCCAGGCGAAGACGCTCTGCGCGGCGTCGTCACCGATCACCCAGCGGAATCCACGCGGGTCCGTGTCCCAGGCATGCAAGGCGGGCGTGGCGGCATAGAGCAGGTTCAGATCGCGGACGAGCTTCTGCACGCCCAGGTGCAAAGGATGGTCGAGCAGGTCCCAGGCGATCTGGGCATCGTGATTCCATTCGTGGGGCTGGCCGATTTCACCACCCGTGAACAGCAACTTCTTGCCGGGGTGTCCCCACATGAAACCGTAGTACGCGCGCAGGTTCGCGAAGCGCTGCCACTCGTCACCAGGCATGCGGCCAAGCAACGACCGTTTGCCGTGCACCACCTCGTCGTGGGACAGCGGCAGCACGAACTTCTCGGAATATGCGTAGACCATGCTGAAGGTCATCTCGCCGTGGTGCCAGCGGCGGTGGATCGGATCGCGCGACATGTACTCCAGCGAATCGTGCATCCAACCCATGTTCCACTTGAAGGTGAAACCCAGGCCGCCCTGCTCCACTGGCTGGGTCACGCCGGGCCACGCCGTGGATTCCTCGGCGATGGTCATGCAGTCCGGATGGCGCTCCGCCACCAGCTGGTTGACACGACGCAGGAAAGCGATGGATTCCAGGTTCTCGCGGCCGCCGTACATGTTCGGCACCCATTCGCCCTGCTTGCGCGAGTAGTCGCGATAAAGCATCGACGCCACCGCGTCCACGCGCAGGCCATCCACATGGAAGCGTTCGAGCCATGCCAGCGCACTGGCGACGAGGAAGGCCGAAACCTCGTTGCGGCCGAGGTTGAAGATGAGCGTATTCCAGTCCTGGTGAAAGCCTTCGCGCGGATCGGCATGTTCATACAACGGCGTGCCATCGAAGTGCGCCAGGCCATGGATGTCCGTCGGGAAATGCGCCGGTACCCAATCGACGATCACGCCGATGCCGGCTTCGTGGCAGCGGTCGACGAAGCGCGCGAATGCCTCCGGAGTACCGAAGCGCGAGGTCGGCGCGAATTGCCCCAGCGGCTGGTAACCCCACGAGCCGCCGAACGGATGCTCGGAGACCGGCAGCAACTCGATATGCGAAAAACCCATCCCGGCGACGTATGGAATCAGGCGTTCGCCGAGCTCGTCCCAATGCAGTTCGCCGCCATCCTTTCCACGCAGCCACGACCCGGCGTGCAATTCGTAGATGGTCAGCGGCGAGCCTGCGTGATGCAGCGCCCCGCGCCGGCGCAGCCAGGCATCGTCGGTCCAGTGGAAGGCCGTGGGATCGGCCACGATCGAAGCCGTCGCGGGCGGCAGTTCGGCGGCCAGCGCCACCGGGTCGGCGCGTTGGGTCAACGAGCCGTCCGCACCCCATATCTCGTATTTGTAGCGCGCCCCTGCGAGCAGGCCGGGTACGAACAGTTCCCAGACGCCTGCCGGCACGCGCTTGCGCATCGGGTGACGGCGCCCGTCCCAGCTGTCGAAGTCGCCCACGACGCTGACACGCTTGGCATTCGGTGCCCACACCGCGAAGCGCACCCCGTGCACGCCATCGATGGTGACCGGGTGGGCGCCCAGGCAACGGAACAACTCGGTGTGGCTACCGTCGGAGAGCCTGCGGAGGTCGTCCTCGCCCAGCAGGGTGCCGAAGGCGTAGGGATCGTGGGTGTCCTGCGTGGCCGCCGGCCAATGCACGCGCAGCCGGTACGCGGGGGCTTCGACGAAACCCGCGAACAGCCCTCCCGGATGGACCCGCGCCAGTCCGGCGATCACGCGGCCCTGGGCATCGATCAACTCGACGCCCTGCGCGCCGGGTTGCAAGGCCCTCACCACGCGGCGTCCATCCACCGCGTGCGGGCCGAGCAACGCGAACGGATCGCCGTGCCGTCCTTCGACCAGCGCGTCGACCGCGGCGGGATCGGCCAGGCCGTAAGTGCGAGGATCGGTCACGTATCCTCCTTCAGTTCGTTCGCCATCCCGCCACGCGCGATCTGCAGCAATCCACGCAACGGTACGTCGAGCCATCCCGGACGGTTCGCCGCCTCGTAGGCGACTTCATAGGCCGCCTTCTCGATGACGAAGAGTTCGAGCAGGGGTGCCAGCGCCCCGGGCGCGATCCAGCGCACGGGGGCGGCATCCAGCACGCCGCGGTACGCGGCGAGGAATACCTTTGCCGAACGCTGGCGGAAGCGGGCCAGGTAATCGCCGAATCCTTCGTCCTCGGCCGGCGCCAGGCCGTCCTCGCCGCGCCGGGCCATCGCCGCGGCGTAGTCGAGCGAGCGGAGGAAGCCGGCGACGTCCCGCAGTGGCGAACTCTTGCTGCGACGTTCGTCGAGCGTACGCGCCGGCTCGCCTTCGAAATCGATGATGAAGGCATCGTCCTGCACGACCAGCACCTGGCCCAGGTGAAAATCGCCATGGATGCGCGTGGCCAGTGCACCGTGCCCGGCCGCGGCCAGCGTACCGATGCGTTCGTCCAGTGCGTGCGCGAGGCCGCGCAGTGCGTCCACGTCGGCGACCAGGGTCGGTGACAGTTCCGTCTCCGCATCCACCGACAGCAACGCGCGCTCCACTTGGCCGCGCACGCTTTCACGCCAGGCTTGCACCGTGGCCTCGCTCACCGACTCCGGCGAAAATGCCGGGAGTTCGCTCGGTTCCGCCAGCAACGCATGCAGTTCGGCCAGCCGTGTACCGACAGCCGTCGCGAACGCGTCGTAGCCGCCCTCGATCTCCGCCTTGCGTTCCTCCTCGCCGGAATGGCTGAATTCGTCGTAGCTGCGGCGCAGGTAATCCAGCGTCCACGCCCACGCATCGCCCTGGTTGCGCAGGAAACCCTGCAGGACCGCCAGCGTGGTCCGCTCGCCGTGCTCGCCCAGTCGCACCACCTCACCCAGCAGCGGCGCGGTATTCGCGTAGCCGTTCTCGGTGAGGAAGCGGCTCATTTCGACTTCGGGATTGACGCCTGCCGAGGTACGCCGGAACAACTTCACCACCCCGGCATCGTGCAGGATCATCGAACTGTTCGATTGCTCGGCGGAAAGCCAGCGGTTCTCGATGGCCGTGTCGAACGTGATGCCGGCAAAGGCGATGGTGGGCTCGAAGCGCACGACACCACCTTGCGTCGCCAGTTCCACGCCGTTGCGCAAGCCGATGAGGAGACCGCTGGCGAACGCCTCGAGTGCGAAGCCATCGGTGAGCAAGCCGATCCGGCGCCCACGGCGAACGCGTGCCAGGGCGAGTTGCTGCGCCCGCGCGGTCGGGTTCTCGTCTTCCCAGACGATACCCACCGGAAGGCTGTAGCGCTCCTTGCCTCCGTCCGACAGCGTGGCTTCCACCTCGGTAAGGATGAGGTCGTCGCCACGGTCGGGCCAGGCGGCGCCGTAGAGGATCTTCACCGACTCGATGCCGCGATCCTTGGCCGCGAACCACCGGCGCACGGCGAGGTAGTTCGGCAGCACCTGTTTCTCGATCACCCCGCGGTGATGGGCCATCACCGGGCCTTCGACGAGGGCGCCACGCAGTACGAGCGTCTCGTAGTCGGGCATCGGTTCGGCCGGTACCTCGTGCCATGCCGGCATCTGCGCGTTCGGGCAGATCTGGAACGCATAGAATCCATAGGGAGGCACGGTGAGCAGGTATGGCAGCTGCCCCACCGGCGGGAACGAGGAACCGCCCATGATCTCGATGGGCACTTGCCCGTCGAACGTGGCGAGGTCCAGTTCCACCGCCTGCAACGAGCGCGACATGTTCGCCACGCACAGCACGTGTTCGTCGTCGTATTCGCGCAGATAGGCCAGCACCTTGCGGTTACCGGGGTAGAGGAACTTCAGGCTGCCGCGCCCGAACGCCTTGTAGCGCTTGCGCACGGCGAGCATGCGGCGGGTCCAGTTGAGCAGGGAGTGCGGATCGCGCGCCTGCGCTTCCACATTGATGGCCTGGAAGCCGTACAGCGGGTCCATGATCGGCGGAAGAACCAGGCTCGCCGGATCGGCGCGCGAGAATCCGCCATTGCGATCCACCGACCATTGCATCGGCGTACGCACGCCGTCGCGATCGCCCAGGTGGATGTTGTCGCCCATGCCGATCTCGTCGCCGTAATACAGCACCGGCGTTCCCGGCATCGACAACAGCAGCGCGTTCATCAGTTCGATACGGCGACGGTCGCGTTCGAGCAGGGGCGCGAGACGGCGGCGGATGCCCAGGTTGATCCGCGCGCGGCGATCCGCGGCATAGGTTTGCCAGAGGTAATCGCGCTCGTTGTCGGTCACCATCTCGAGGGTCAGCTCGTCATGGTTGCGCAGGAAGATCGCCCATTGGCAGTTGTCCGGGATCGCCGGCGTCTGCCGCATGATGTCCGTGATCGGGAAGCGGTCCTCGCGGGCGATCGCCATGTACATGCGCGGCATCAGCGGGAAATGGAAGGCCATGTGGCATTCGTCGCCGTTGCCGAAGTAATCCTGGGTGTCCTCGGGCCATTGATTGGCCTCGGCCAGGAGCATGCGGTCCGGGTAGTGCTGGTCGATCTCGGCGCGGATCAGCTTGAGGATCGCGTGCGTCTCGGGCAGGTTCTCGTTGTTGGTGCCCTCGCGCTCGATCAGGTACGGCACCGCGTCCAGGCGCAGGCCGTCCACGCCCAGGTCCAGCCAGAAGCGCATCACGTCGAGCACCGCCTTGAGGACCGCCGGGTTGTCGAAATTCAGGTCCGGCTGGTGCGAGAAGAAGCGGTGCCAGAAGTACTGGCCGGCCACCGGGTCCCATGTCCAGTTCGACTTCTCGGTATCGAGGAAGATGATGCGCGTACCGTCATAGGCCTGGTCGGTGTCCGACCAGACGTAGAAATCCCGCGCGGCGGAACCTTTCTTCGCCTTGCGCGCACGCTGGAACCACGGGTGCTGGTCCGAGGTGTGGTTGATGACCAGCTCGGTGATGACGCGCAATCCTCGCGCGTGGGCCTCGGCAATGAAGCGCCGGGCATCGGACAATTTGCCGTAGTCGGGATGGACCGCCTTGTACTCGGAGATGTCGTAACCGTCGTCCCGCCGCGGGCTCGGATAGAACGGCAGCAGCCACAGCGTGTTCACGCCCAGCTCGGCGATGTAATCGAGCTTGTCGATCAGGCCCTGGAAATCGCCCACGCCGTCGTCATTGGCGTCGAAGAACGACTTCACGTGCACCTGGTAGATGATCGCGTCCTTGTACCAGAGTGGATCGCTCGAGAAGTCGGGAGCGACCGCCTGCTTCTTTCCCTTGCCGCGCATTGCCATGGATCAGACTCCCGGAAGCCGCACGTGCCACACCGCGTAGGGCTGGCCGAGGCCGAGCCATACATGCTGCGTGGACCCGCGCCAGGTGGTGGATTGGTTGTGCAGGAGGTCGTGGATGTCGATCGGGGCATCCGCCGATAGTCCCCAGTCGCCGAGCGGAAGGCTCAAGTCGGCCGCCTGGGCGTTGTGCGGGTCCATGCTGATCGCCACGAGGACGAGGTCGTCGCCGGCACGTTTCTCGAAGAACAATACCTGGCCGTTATTCGCCGGCAGGAAGCGCACGCCAAGATGCGTCTGCAAGGCGGGATGGGCACGGCGGATGCGATTCAGCTGGGCGATCTCCGCCACGATGTTGCCCGGCGCGTCGAAATCGCGGATTCGTATCTCGTACTTCTCTGAATCGAGGTACTCCTCCTTCCCGGGGATCGGCGCGGATTCGCAGATCTCGAAACCGGAGTACATGCCCCACAGTCCCGACAGCGTCGTCGCCAGCGCGGCGCGGATCAGGAAGCCCGGGCGTCCGGAGGTCTGCAGGAAGTACGGATTGATGTCCGGCGTGTTGACGAAGAAGTTCGGCCGGAAGAAATCCTTCGGCGGCGTGGTGGTCAGCTCGGTCAGGTAATCGATGAATTCCTGCTTGGAATTGCGCCACGTGAAATACGTGTACGACTGGCTGAAGCCGACCTTGGCCAGGCGATACATCGGCTTGGGACGCGTGAAGGCCTCGGAAAGGAACAACACGTCGGGATACTTCGCGCGAACCCGCGCGATCATCCATTCCCAGAAGGGAAAGGGCTTCGTGTGCGGGTTGTCGACGCGGAACGTGCGCACGCCCTCGGCGGCCCAGAACAGCACCACGTCGCATAGCGCCTGCCAGAGCGAGGGAATCGCGCCCTCGGCGTAGAAGTCGACATTGACGATGTCCTGGTATTTCTTCGGCGGGTTTTCCGCGTACTTGATGCTACCGTCGGGGCGCCAGTCGAACCACTCCGGATGCTCCTTCAACCATGGGTGGTCGGGCGAGCACTGGATCGCGAAATCCAGGGCCAGTTCCAGCCCATGCGCATGGGCGGCGTCGCGCAACGCGCGGAAGTCCTCAAGCGTTCCCAGTTGTGGATGGATAGCGGTATGGCCGCCTTCCGGCGATCCGATGGCATAGGGGCTGCCCGGATCGCCGGGACCGGGACTGAGCGTGTTGTTCGGTCCCTTGCGGAACGCCGTGCCGATGGGGTGGATCGGGGGGAAGTACAACACGTCGAAGCCCATCTCGCGGATCGCCGGAAGACGCGCGATCGTGCCGCGGAACGTGCCGTGTTTCTCCTTGGACCCGGTCATCGAACGAGGGAACAACTCGTACCAGCTCGCGAATCCGGCCTCGCGCCGGTCCACCTCGAGCAGATAGGGCCCCGCCACGCTCGACCGTTCGCGCGGATCGGTCGCGGTCATAAGGTCCAACGTGCTATCGGCGAGCAGGATCTCCAGGCGGTCGTCCCCTTCGGCCTTGGTCACGGCCGCGGCGAGGTTGCGCAAGGCCCTAGCCTTCGGGCCGGCGGCATCCTTCGCCCTTGCTTCCACCAGCAACCTGCCCTCCTCCAGCTCCAGGGCGATGGGCACGTTCGCGGCGTGCTTCAACTCGATTTCATGGCGGCAGGTCGCGAACGGATCGCGCCACGCCTCGATCTGGAATTCATGGCGGCCGATGCGGGTCGGCGTGAAACTGGCGGCATGGATGTCGTTATCGACCAAGGCCATCGTCGTTTCGCGCCAGGTCTTTTCGTCCTGTGCGCGATATCGCAGCCGCGCGGAAAGCACATCGTGACCATCCATGAAGATATCCGCCGTGACCGCGACCGGCTGGCCGACGATGCATTTGGCGGGAAACCGCCCCGCATCCACCGTGGGTGCCACCGCCTCGATGATTACCCGTGATGCGCGGGTGGACGCTTGCAGGAATTCCCTCTGGGCCACAGCCCCGAGCTTCCGCTTCGCCGGCACGGCCTGCGTACCCCGCAACGTCAGCACGGCACCGGGCTCCAGGATCACCCCGTCGCCCTGGTCGAAGATCTTGCGGCCATCGGGCGTGGTCCAGGGAGCGAAATGGGCCGCCGCATCGGCCAACGCCTCCGCCGCGCCCAGCGCCACCTCGCGATCCATGGAAGCGTTCACCAGCGTCAGCGTGGCGCGTCCGGCGGTGCGTGGGTCCGCGCCATCCACGGTGAGGAACGTCGCCACGCCATGGCTCGTCCGGATCAGCGGCGGCCCCGGCATGTGTTCGCCCACCGACTCGTTCGCCGCCTTCACCGTCTCCGTGACATCCAGCACCGCGTCCCTGGCCAATGCCGCCGGCGTCACCGGGTTTCCGCGGCGAGGGTCCAGCGCATCGTGCACGGCGTACTCGAACCCGAGCGGCATCATCCATCCGGCAGGCGACGTGGCGCTGAAGGCGATGGCGCGGCGGTAAGCGTGGTCGAGCTGGTTTTCCTCGCCCAGTTCGTCACCCAGCCGTGTCGAGAACGGCGCCTCGGTGCAGGCGAGGACGGGCGCCAACGCGTCGAGGCGTTCGGCCTCCTCCACGAACCACGAGGAACGGAAGTCCCACCAGCTGGCCGAGGAGACGACGGCATCGAAGCCCGCGCCACGCAACGCAGCCACCTCATCCGGCGTCAGGCCCGGTGTCCACGCCAGGAACGCCGTCCGGGGCGCGTCCGCCCGAACGGCATCGAACAGCGTCTTCCACACCGTCGCGCCCAGGCGCTGCGGATGAACCAGGCGAAAACCCGATACACCCGCCGCCGTCCAGCGACGCAAGCGGTCGATCCACCACTGGCAGGCCGCATCGACCACGGCGGGATCGTTGAACCGCCAGCGCGCGCTATCGCTTTCGCTCGGCGTCCAGCGGGGGTCGGGCGTGCCATGTTGCGCGGCGACCGCGCGGAACCATTCCGGGTGCTCCTGGCGTACGGGCGCATCCGCGGCCAGTTCGTCGAGGGGAAGGTCCAGCCAGAGTTCGAGGTCGTGCGCGCGGCACGCCTTGGCGATCTGCGCCAGCCGCGTCGTCGCGTCGCCGTCCGCACCGAGGGCGGGATGCAGCCGGTCGAAATCGCGGGTCACGAAGACGTCGCCACACGCCGACGGTTCGAACGGGGGAGCCACCAGCAATTGGCGAAAGCCGAGCGCCGCCGCGTGCTCGATCCACGCGTTCCAGGCGGTCAGCGGCCCCGCCAGCAGCGGGTGCAGGTAATAAATGCGAAATGGCGCACACGGGCTGGCCGACATCTGACTCGCGTTCCTCGAAGATGGGGACGAGCATGCCGGGCCGGATGTATGCATCGTGCCAATGACCCGGGCACGCGAAGGCCAAGACAGTGACGCAGAGGGGTGTTGCGACAGTGTGAATGCACGCCGCAAGGGCGGCCTGGACGACGGATCGGAGGCGCTAGGCCACGAACGAGCGCATGGCCCTTGCGATGGCCTGTTCGTCGTCGCCGGTCCGTTCGGCGAGCAGTGCCGCCGCGCCGCGCCGGTCTTCCCCGGTGCGGTTCTGGCCCAGTTTCCACTTGCCCTCGATGCGATCGAGGGGAATGCGAATGCCGACGATCCCCTTGAGCATGCTCGCGACGTAATCGGCCGGTGCGTCGTCCACCTGCCACGGCCGCGCTTGCGCCGCGTCCGTCTCGGATTGGTCGGTCAGGCGTACCAGCAAGGCGCGAAGGCGGGCCGGATCGGCGAAGGTCTCCGGCACGCCATAGGCATGTACCGCGATGTAGTTCCAGGTGGGCACTTCGCGATGATGCGTGGCCTTGCCGGGATAGCCGTTCGGCGAGATATAGGCATGCGGGCCGGCGAAGATCGACAAGGCCTCGCCAACGTGCCGGGCGACATGGTCGTTGCCTTTCGCCACGTGGGCGTAGAGCGTGCCCAACGGGCCCTCGTCAGGTGCCAGTACGAAAGGCAGGTGCGAGGCCTCGATGCCACCCTCGCCCGACGTCACCAGCGTGCCGAAGGCGATCTCGCGGATCGCCTCGTGCAGTGTTGGCAGACGTTCTTCGCGGAAGGCCTTCGGCGTGTACATGATTATTGGCCGAACTTGATCTCTTCGCCTTCGTGGCCGCGGTCCCAGCCACGCAGTTCGTCACGCATGTGTGCGATGCGCTGGCGGCCGAGGGCGTTACGTTCCTCGTCCAGGACCAGGCCGTCGAGCAATTCGGCGAGGCGCTGCGCCGTGGGCAGCATCGCGTCCCAGGCATCCAGTGCCGACACCGGACCCGGCAAGGCCATGAAGAACGACAGGCCCGGTGTTTGCAGCGTCGCGATGCGTGCCATGTCGAAATTACCCGGCTTGACCAGGTTGGCCACGCTGAAGATGGGGCCCTGTTCCGGATGGCCGTCGACCAGTCGGTGGTAGATGCCCATGTCGCCGAACTCGAGGCCCGCTTTTTCCGCGGCCACCACGAGGTCGGAACCGTTGAACTTGCTGCCCTCGCGGGAAACGACGTAGAGGCTGACGATGCGCTCGACCGGCGCATGCGGCGGGCGGCGGCCCAGATCGGAACGAGGCGGCGCCTTCGGAGGTGTCGGCGGAGCCGCCGGTGCGGGTGCCGGGGCCGGCGCTGGAGCCGGTACGGGCGCGGCGGCATGGAAAGCGGGTTCGTCGGTCTCGAACGGCAGGTCGAGGCGCGGATCGATCCGAGACGACGGGCCGCGAGGGGCGGGCTCGTCCTTCATCACGGGGGCGGCCGACGCCGTGCGCTCGCCCGCCAGCGAGGCACCCAGCCTCTCCAGCTCGGCGCGCAGGTCGACATCCAGTTCGCCCTGCGCCGGCTTCGGGCTGAACAGCGGATCGCCGGCGTCTTCGTCGCGCGCGCTGAAGGATTCCTGCGCCTCGGCGTCCAGCTCGTCCCGCTCGTCGCCGAACACCGGCTCGCGGCGTTCGCGCGCGCGTTCGGGCTGCTCCTGCACGGGCTTTCGGCGCCCTTGCTCCTTGCGTGGCTGGCCGAACAGCCAGAGCAGCACGAGCACGACGATGCCGACGAAGAGCATCGGGATGCCTACCGCGGGATTCCAGGCGAGGCCGATGACGGGGTTCATGGTCGATTCCTTGGATGTGATGCTTAGGCGACGCCGACGAGCTTGGTTGCCTCGGCCAGGTCGACCTGGACGAGACGCGACACGCCCGGCTCCCGCATGGTAACGCCGCAGAGCTGGTGTGCGGCTTCCATCGTGGCCTTGTTGTGGCTCACGAAGATGAACTGCACCTTCTCGCTCATCTCCCGGACCATGGCCGAGAAGCGGCCGACGTTGGCTTCGTCCAGCGGCGCATCCACCTCGTCCAGCAGGCAGAATGGCGCCGGATTGAGGCCGAAGATGGCGAACACCAGCGATACGGCGGTGAGCGCCTTCTCGCCGCCGGAAAGCAGCGTGATGTTCGACACGCGCTTGCCGGGGGGCCGCGCCATGATCGCCACGCCGGTATCGAGCAGGTCTTCGCCGGTGAGTTCGAGATAAGCGTGGCCGCCACCGAACAAGCGCGGGAAAAGCTCCTGCACGCCCGCGTTCACCCGATCGAACGTTTCCTTGAAACGCTGGCGGGTTTCGCGGTCGATCTTCTTGATCGCCCCTTCGAGCGTCTCCAGCGCGCTGGCGAGATCGGTCAGCTGCGCATCGAGGTATTCCTTGCGCTGCGACTGCTCGGCGTGTTCCTGGATGGCCGCGAGGTTGACCGGCTCCAGGCGGGCGATCTTTTGCGATAGTTCGGTCAACTGCTGCTGCCAGCGCTCCGGCTCGGCGTCCTCGGCGAGTTCGGTGAGCAAGGCCTCCAGTTCGAGCCCGGAGGTGGCGATGGCCTCGGCCAGCTGCTCCGCGCGCAATTGCAGGGCCTGCGCGGCGAGCCGCTTCTCCGACACGCTCTCGCGCACCTGGTTGAGCACGTGCTCGATACGCTGCCGCTCCTGTTCGAGGCGGCGGAACTCGGCATCGCAGTCTTCCAGGGCACGACGCGCTTCCACCAGTTGCCTGTCGACCAGCAGGCGCTGGTCGAGGTAGGTCTGCCGCTCGGCCTCGAGTTCGGCGATGGGGTCGGAGCCCGCGGCGAGCTGCTGGTCGATCTCGTCACGACGCGCCACCACCTGGCGAAGCTGCGTGTCGAGGCGGCCCAGCGCCTGTTCCAGCGAACCCAGCGCGGAACGCTTGGACTCCATGCTCAACGCGAGCTGATGGGCCTGGTCGGCGGCTTCGCGCGCGTTGATGCGCGCCTCCTCGCGTGCTTCGAGCAGCTCGCGGCGCTCGTTTTCCAGGCCTCGGCGCTCGTCTTCCCGGTCACCCATGTGGCCCACCGCCTCGTCGAGGCGGGCACGGGCTTCACGGGTCTGTCCTTCGAGTTCGTCGAGCTGCTCGACGATGACCGAAATCTCGCCGCCGACCTTTTCGGCCCGGGCGCGCGCCGTTTCCATCTTGCCGCGATGGCTCTGCAATTGGCCGGCCAGTTCGGACAGACGGCGGTGCGCGGCGTAGAGATCGCGCTGCGCATCGTCACGCAGGCGCTCGGTCTCGAACTTGCGGGTACGCAGGGTTTCCAGCTGCTCGGTGCGTTCCTCGATGGAAGCCTCGAGCGTTTCGATCTGTTCGGCGAGCTGGCGGATGTCGCGCTCGCGGGCGAGCACGCCCACCTGGTTGCCCTGCGCGCGCAGCACGCGGGCCCAGCCCGGGCCCATCCAGGCGCCGTCGCGGGTGATGACCGACTGGTGCGGCGCCAGCGAGGCCAGCCGCGAGGCGGCTTCCTCGACCGAATCGGCCACGAAGACATGACCGAGCAGGTTCACCGCGGCCAACGGACCGCGCACGTGGGCGGCCAGCGTACCGGCGCTGCCGGGACCGCCCTGCTCGCGCGCGAACAAGGCGACGTCGGCCTGGCCCAGCGCCTCGAATTCGGGGGTCAGCGCGTCCGGGGCGTCGACCAGCACGCCGTCGAGCACGCCGGCCAGCACGGTTTCCACGGCGGATTCGTAACCGGCATCCACTTGCAGAGATTCGCCGAGGCGGCGCGAGCGGTCCAGGCCCAGGCGGGCCAGCCAGCCGCTGGCGGCGGTTTCTTCCTGGCCCAGCGCCGCGCTTTGCAACGCTTCCAGCGAGGCCTGCCGGCCGCGCGCGGTCTGCAGTTGCTGGCGGGCGTCGTTCAACGCCGACTGCACCTGGCGTTCCTCGTCGAGCACCCTCTCATAGGCGACCTTGTGCTGGTCGAGCACGCCGCCGAGTTGCTCCACCCGTTCGCGATGGGTCTCGTGTTCGGTGTCCAGTTGCTCGGCGGCCGCGTCGAGCGCGGCGACGTCGGTGGCCCGCTGTTCGGCCTCGAGCGCTTCGCGGCGCTTGGACAGGTCGACCGCCTGGCGGTCGAGGTAGGCCAGCTTGGTGCGCTCCACTTCCGCGGCGCGGCTGGATTCGGAAGCGCCGCGCGTATGCGTGTCCCAGCGCTGCTGCCAGTCGGCGAGCCTGACTTCCGTCGAGCGCTGCGCCTCGCCCGTCTCGTCCTGGATCTGCTGCAGCGATTCCAGCTTCGGCTCGCCTTCGGCCAGCGCCATGCGCAAGGCCTCGATCTGCTCGCGATCGGCGCCGATGTGGCCTTGCAGTTCCTCGTATTCCCGCTCGGCGTCGGCACGCGAACGCGTCAGGCGCTCGTTGAGGTCGCGGTTGTGCCGCACCTGTTGCTCGACGCGTGCGATCTCGGCGCCGACCTTGTACACCTCGGCCTGCACCTGATTCATGTGTTCGCTGGCGCCCTGGTGGCGCTCGCGCACGCTTTCCAACTGTGCCTCGACCTGGCGCTGCGTGGCCAGGTGCTTCTCGATCTCCAGCTCGGCTTCGCGCAGGCCGGAGCCCTCGCCCTCGTGGCGCCGGTGCAGCGTGCGGTATTCCAGCGCGCGCAATTCGGCCTCGCGGCGGGTGTGCTCTTCCTTGAAGGCCTTCCAGCGCTCGGCGGCGCGGGCCTGGCGATTCAGGTGGTCGAGCTGTTTCTCGACCTCGTCGCGCACGTCGCGCACACGGTCGAGGTTCTCTCGCGTGGACTTGATGCGGCTCTCGGTTTCCTTGCGGCGCTCCTTGTACTTGGAGATGCCGGCGGCTTCCTCCAGGTGCGTGCGCAGTTCCTCGGGCGCGGCCTCGATGATCTGGCTGATCATGCCCTGCTCGATGATCGAGTAGGAACGGGGGCCGAGGCCCGTGCCGAGGAAGAGGTCGGTGATGTCGCGCCGGCGGCAGCGTGCACCGTTGAGGAAATAGGCGGACTGGCCGTCGCGGCTGACCACGCGCTTCACCGAGATCTCGGCGAAGCTGGCGTATTCGCCCTGGATCGTCGCGTCGCTGTTGTCGAAGATCAGCTCGACCGCGGCCTGGCCCACCGGCTTGCGTGCGCTCGAACCGGAGAAGATGACGTCGGTGAGCGAATCGCCACGCAGGCGGCTGGCGGCCGATTCACCCATCACCCATCGAATGGCGTCGATGATGTTCGACTTGCCGCAGCCGTTCGGGCCGACGACGCCGGTCATGTTGGTGGGCAGGTGCAGCGTGGTGGGGTCGACGAAGGACTTGAATCCCGCCAGCTTGATCGTGGTCAGACGCATTATGTTTTCCGTTGGGACGCGGCCGTGGGCTCCCGTTCGGAGCCTCCCCCTGGCTGATCGATCACTTTGCCAAAGGGGGACGGGGTGCGCAATACACGAAGCAGCATGAGGTTAAAGCGCTAACCCATTGTTTTACCGAAAAAGCCTTTATGAGAGGTTATGGCTCCCCGGGAGCTTTCGCCTCGATGGCCAGGGCGTGGATGCCGTCGGGCATCATCTCGGCCAGGGCCGCGTAGACCATGCGGTGCCGCTGGATCGGGTTCTTGCCGGCGAAAGCCGGGCTGACGATCCGGGCGAAGAAATGGCCCTTGCCCTCGCCCGAGTGTCCTGCGTGCTTGTGGCCTTCGTCGATGACATCCAGTTGGACCGGGGCCAGGGCCTCGGTCAACAGGGTGCGGATGCGTTCGACTTTCTCGATCGTCATGGCAGGACGGCGCGGAAAGGACGGACCGTCACGTCGCGATAAACGCCGGCCTCGACGTAGGGATCGGCGCCAGCCCAGGCTTCCGCGGCTGCGAGGTCACTGAACTCGGCGACGATCATGCTGCCCGCGAAGCCCGCCTCGCCCGGGTCTTCCGCGTCGATCGCGGGAAACGGACCGGCGAGTTTCAGGCGGCCCTCGTCCTTCAACGCGTTCAGTCGCGCGATATGCGCCGGACGCGCCGCGAGGCGCTTCTCCAGCGAGTTCGGATGGTCGAGGGCGACGATGGCATAGAACATGGAAGTCTCCGGATAACGAGGCCGGCTCAGGCCTCGGGACGCATGGTCGGGAACAGCAGCACGTCGCGGATGGACGACGAACCGGTCAGCAGCATGACGAGGCGGTCGATGCCCACGCCGAGGCCGCCGGTGGGCGGCAGGCCGACCTCGAGCGCGCGGATGTAATCGGCGTCGTAGTGCATGGCTTCGTCGTCGCCGGCATCCTTGGCGTCCACCTGGGCCTGGAAACGCGCGGCCTGGTCTTCGGAATCGTTGAGCTCGGAGAAACCGTTGGCGATCTCCTTGCCGTTGATGAACAACTCGAAGCGGTCGGTGATGCCCTTGTCCGTATCGCTCTCGCGCGCCAGTGGCGAGACCTCGACCGGATGGTCGGTGATGAAGGTGGGCTGGATCAGGGTGTGCTCGACGGTAGCCTCGAAGATCTCCAGCAGCAGCTTGCCCCATCCGTACGATGGCTTCACGTGGACGCCCAGGCGCTTCGCATGCGCGGCCATGGCCTCGCGATCGCGCAGTTCGCCCGGCTTGATCTCGGGGTTGAGTTCGAGCACGGCGTCTTCCATGCGCCAGCGGCGGAACGCCGGGCCGAGATCGACCGTGGCGCCATCCCATTCGATGGCCGTGTCGCCGACCACGTCGGCCGCCGCCGAGCGGATCATGCCCTCGGTGATGTCCATGATCTCGTGGTACGTGGCGTAGGCCTGGTACAGCTCGAGCATCGTGAACTCGGGGTTGTGCCGCGTGGACACGCCCTCGTTGCGGAAGTTGCGGTTGATCTCGTAGACGCGGTCGAAGCCGCCGACGACGAGGCGCTTGAGGTAAAGCTCCGGCGCCACGCGCAGGAACAAGGGGATGTCCAGCGCATTGTGATGGGTGGTGAAAGGACGCGCCGTGGCGCCACCGGGGATGACGTGCATCATCGGCGTTTCCACTTCCATGAAGCGGCGCGGCTCGGCCTCGAGCCAGCGGCGCACGTGGCTGATGATCTTCGAGCGCAGCGCGAACGTGCGGCGCGACTCCTCGGTGACGATGAGGTCGACGTAGCGCTGGCGATAGCGCTGCTCCACGTCGGCCAGGCCGTGGTGCTTGTCCGGCAAACCGCGCAACGACTTCGTCAACAGGCGGATAGCGTCGACCTTGACCGAGAGTTCGCCGGTCTTGGTGCGCATGAGCACGCCCGTGGCACCGACGATGTCACCGAGGTCCCAGCGTTTGAAGGTCTCGTAGGCTTCCTCGCCCAGGGTGCCCTGATGGACGAACAACTGGATGCGACCCGTGCCGTCCTGCATCTGCACGAAGCTGACCTTGCCTTGTCCGCGCATGAGGATGATACGGCCGGCAACGGCGACGCGACGCGGCGCGGCCTCGATGGCCTCCGCGGTCCAGGCGTCCTTGTCGGCGAATTCGGCCTGGAGATCGCCCGCGAAGCTATCGACCTTGAAGTCGTTCGGATAGGCGATGCCCTGCGCGCGCAGCGCTTTCAGTTTCTCGCGTCGCTCGGCGATGAGGCGGTTCTCGTCGGCGGCGATGGCGGAGGCTTCTGCGTTGGCGTTTTCGGTCATGGCGTGGATTGGCGGCTTCTTGGGTAGGAAACGGGGGCGCGGTCGCGCCCCGGCGTGGATCAGGCGTCGAGGCGTTTCGAACCGGCTTCGAGGCCGGCCTTGAGGCTCGCTTCGACGAATTCGTCGAGGTCGCCGTCGAGCACCTTTTGCGTATCGGAACGTTCGATGCCCGTGCGCAGGTCCTTGATGCGGGACTGGTCGAGCACGTAGTTGCGGATCTGGCTGCCCCAGCCGATGTCGGACTTGGTCGCTTCCAGCGCATCCTTCTCGGCATTGCGCTTCTGCACTTCGAGCTCGTACAGCTTGGCCTTGAGCATCTTCATCGCGCGGTCGCGGTTGGCATGCTGGCTGCGTTCGGTCTGGCAGGCCACGACGGTGTTGGTCGGCACGTGCGTGATACGCACCGCCGATTCGGTCTTGTTCACATGCTGGCCGCCGGCACCGGACGAGCGGTAGACGTCGGTCCTGAGGTCGGCCGGATTGATGTCGATCTCGATGTCGTCGTCGACTTCCGGGGAGACGAACACCGAGGTGAAGCTGGTGTGCCGGCGGTTGTCGGAGTCGAACGGACTCTTGCGGACCAGGCGGTGAACGCCGATCTCGGTCTTGAGCCAGCCATAGGCGTAGTCGCCCTCCACGCGGAAGGTGGCGGACTTGATGCCCGCGACTTCACCCGCGCTGACTTCCATCAATTCGGTTTTCCAGCCGCGCGACTCGGCCCAGCGCAGGTACATGCGCAACAGCATTTCGGCCCAGTCCTGCGCTTCCGTACCGCCGGCACCGGCCTGCACGTCGACGAAAGCGGGAGCCGAGTCGAGTTCGCCGGAGAACATGCGCTGGAATTCCAGCTTGCCTACGCGGGCTTCGACCTTGTCCAGGTCGGCGACGATCGACTGCACCGTGGCCTCGTCGCCGTCGGCGGCGGCCATCTCGAGCAGTTCCTTCGAATCGTCGAGGGTGCCGGTCATCTCGTCGATGCCGGTGACGATGCCATCGAGCTGGGCGCGCTCGCGGCCGAGATCCTGCGCTCGCTTGGGATCGTCCCAGACGTTGGGACTTTCCAGCTCGCGATTGACTTCTTCTAGGCGTTCTTTCTTGACAGGATAGTCAAAGATACCCCCTAAGCGACTCGACGCGGCCCCTGAGGTCCGCGATCTGCGCGAGGATCGGATTGGTCTCGATCATGGTTGGCATGCCTGGTGGTGCGGGCGCGGGGCGCGCCGGCTAAAGCGGTGAATTCTAACAAATCGGGGCGTTCACCGCATGGTGGGTGGTGCTTCGGCGAGCACCCATCGCCGACAGGGTCGGCTCCCACCAGGCATTGGGTCAGGCTTTCACCGGGCTTCGGTCAGGTCCCCGCCAGGCTTGGGTCAGGCTGGGAGGGCTTCCTGGTGTACACCGCGGACGGCGCGTCCCGAGGGATCGGCCGCCGCCGCGAAGGCAGGGTCCCAGGCCAGGGCCGCCGGCGACGAACAGGCGATCGACTTGCCGCCGGGCACCGTGGCCGCGCAGGCCTCGCCGGGAAAGTGCTTCTCGAACAGCGTCCGGTAGAAGAAGGCTTCCTTCGTGGCCGGCGTGTTGAGCGGGAAACGGGCGGCAGCCGCGGCGAATTCGCGATCGGAGACCATCTTTTCCGCGTGTGCCTTCAACCCGTCGATCCAGCCATAACCCACGCCGTCGCTGAACTGCTCCTTCTGCCGCCAGAGGATCGATTCCGGCAGCGCGCCCTGGAAGGCCTCGCGCAGGATGCCCTTCTCGATGCCCTTGCGCGCCACCATCTTCGCTTCCGCATCGAAGGACATGGCGGTCTCCAGGAATTCGGTGTCGAGGAAAGGCACCCGCGCCTCGACACCCCAGGCCGACATCGATTTGTTCGCACGCAGGCAATCGTAATAATGCAGCGCGTCGAGCTTGCGGATCGTCTCCTCGTGAAACGCGCGCGCCGAGGGCGCCTTGTGGAAATAGAGGTAGCCGCCGAATACCTCGTCCGAACCCTCGCCCGAGAGCACCATCTTCACCCCCATCGCCTTGATCCGCCGCGCGAGCAGGAACATGGGAGTGGAAGCGCGGATCGTGGTGACATCGTAGGTCTCGATGTGACGGATCACTTCCGGCAGCGCGTCGAGGCCTTCCTCGAAGGTATAGCGGAACCCATGGTGCACCGTGCCGAGGGCCTCGGCGGCGATCTCGGCGGCCTTCAGGTCGGGGGAACCCTCCAGGCCGATCGCGAAGGAATGCAGGCGCGGCCACCAAGCCTCGCCCCGGTCGTCCTCCTCGATGCGACGGCGCGCGAACCCTGCGGCCACGGCGGCGACGAGCGAGGAATCCAGGCCTCCCGACAGCAGCACGCCATAAGGCACGTCGGTCATCATCTGCCGATGCACCGCCGCCTCGAACGCGGTGCGCAAGGCGGCGGGCTCGATCGACGTGCCGCGGGTCGCGTCGTAGTCGCGCCAGCGCGGTGTCCAGTACGCCACCGCCTCGTCGCGTTCGCTGTCGTACACATGCCCTGGCGGGAACGGGGCCACGTCGGCACATACTCCGACCAGCGACTTCATCTCCGAGGCGACGCACAGGCGCCCTTCCCTGTCGTGCCCCCAGTACAACGGACACACGCCAAGCGGATCGCGTGCGATGAGGAAGCGTCGCTTGCCGGCGTCCCACAAGGCGAAGGCGAAGATGCCATTGAGCTTGTCGAGGAACCCGGCGCCCTGCTCGCGGTAGAGCGCGTTGATCACTTCGCAATCCGAGCCGGTGGTGAAAGCGTAATCGCTGGCCGCGCGCAGTTCGCGGTGGTTGTAGATCTCTCCGTTCACGGCCAGCGCGAGATCGCCCTCGGGCGAGCGCAGAGGCTGTGCGCCGCTGGCGGGATCGACGATGGCGAGGCGCTCGTGAACGAGGATCGCGCCGTCGTCGACATACACACCACTCCAGTCAGGCCCGCGATGGCGCTGCCGTTGCGAAAGCTCCATCGCCCGCGTACGCAGGGCGACCAGGTCGTCGCCGGCGGCGAGGCCGAACATCCCGAAGATCGAACACATGGACCACTCTCCCGATGAGGAAAACGTGCAAAGAAAAAGGCCCGCCTGGTGAGGGCGGGCCTTTGGTGTATCGGTGGTTTCACTTGCAACCGCCTACACGCCGACCCTCCCGAGGTTCCGGGCATTATTGGTATTGGCGTTATTGGCGGTGAGGCGAATCATGGGTCGACTAGAGCATGATCCGGAGCGTGATGCAAGCACCCGTCGCCGCTGAAGCGGCTCTCACAAATGCCGCGTACCCTGTGGGAGCCGCTTCAGCTGCCGCGTACCCTGTGGGAGCCGCTTCAGCGGCGATATCGATCGAAGCAAAAGGCAAACGAGTCAAATGAACACCCTGCTAGCCCTCGCCCTCATATCCGCCGCCGCCCAGCCCGCGCCCGCCTGGCTCGCCGGCGACTGGGAACCCTACAGCAACGCCTTCGTCGGCCTGCGCATGCTCAGCATCGGCAAGGACACCTTGAGCTGGAAAGGCTGCAAGGACGTCCACTTCGACGTGCTGGCATCCGAAGGCGATAGCGTCGTGGTGCGCCTGGCTCCCGGCAGCACGTGCTCGCTCGACGACGAGCCGCCGACGCGCATGGACACCCTTCGCTTCACCCTGCGTGAAAACCATTGCGACCTCGGCGTGACGATCTACGCCTCGCCTGACGCGGCGAAGAAGAACGAACCGGCGGCGGAAGGCCTCTACGGCAAGCCAAAGTGTCCTTCGGGCCCGGCGGGTCAGGCCGCCGCCAACCTCTTGACCACCACCCGGTAGGCATGCGCGGCGGATGTCTCCGCCGCATGCGCGAAGTCGCGTACGCGCCACTGTCCGCCCACCATCACGTCACGCACCAGGGGCGTGTTCCCCGCGAACAGGAAACTGTCCAGGACGTCCGCCTCCTCGCGCGCCGCGAGCAACGGCGAATGGTCGTCGAGGACGAGCAGGTCGGCGCGCGCACCCGGAGACAAGCGCCCCACGTCGACTCCCGCGGCGCGTGCGCCGCCGTGCAACGCGCGCTGCCACAGAGCCGTTCCCACGCTTTCCTCGGGACGTCGTGCCGCGACGTTGCGGTGCCGCGTGAGCAGGCGCTGCCCGTATTCGAGCCAGCGAAGTTCCTCCACCGGCGACACCGATATGTGTGAGTCGGAGCCGATGCCGAAGGTACCGCCCGCATCGATGAAAGCCGCCAGTGGAAACAAGCCGTCGCCCAGGTTGGCCTCGGTCGTGGGGCAGAGCCCGGCCACCGCGCCGCTCTTGGCGAGCCGGTCGGTCTCGTGCGCGGTGAGGTGGGTCGCATGCACGAGCGTCCAGCGCGGGTCGATGTCGGCATGGTCGAGCAGCCACTCGACCGGGCGTGCACCACGCACGGCGAGGCAATCCTGCACCTCGCCGATCTGTTCGGCGATGTGGATATGCACGGGAAGGCCACGCGCGATGCCGGTGGCAAGCAACGCGCGCATGGCATCCTCCGGCACCGCGCGCAACGAGTGCAGCGCGATACCCAGGGTGAACATGTCGTCCTGCATCGGCGCCAACCGTTCGAGAAGGCCGACGAATCCACCCACGTCGTGGCGGAAGCGCTGCTGCCGATCATTCAAGGGACGGCCGTCGAAGCCACCGGTCATGTAAAGCACCGGCAGCAGCGTCAGGCCGATGCCCGCTTCCTTCGCCGCTTCGATGAGGGCCAGCGACATCGCCGCGGGATCGGCATAGGGCACGCCGCGCGGCCCGTGGTGCAGATAGTGGAACTCGCAGACCTGGGTGTAACCGGCCTTCACCATCTCCACGTAAAGCTGTGTCGCGATGGCCTTGAGGTCGTCGGGATCGATCGCTTCGGCGAACGCGTACATCGTCTCGCGCCACGTCCAGAAACTGTCCTCGCCGGGACCGCGACGCTCGGCCAGGCCGGCCATGGCGCGCTGGAAGGCGTGCGAGTGGAGGTTGGGCATGCCGGGGAGCACGAAGCGACCCGCGCGCTCGGCCGCGCCGGTGGCCACGGCGAAGCGCCGGCCGGCCACGGCCAGTGGGGCATCCCCGGTGCGCCATGCGCCTTCCTGCCAGAAGAAGTCGGCGCTGAAGGCGGTGGTCGACATGGCGTGTCCTTGGGGGGTTGGATGCATGCATGGTACCAATCGCCGACAGGGTCGGCTCCCACCTGTGCATGGCGGGGCATAATGGGTGAATGAACGAGACGAACGCCGCACATCCCCCGAAGCTGCTGCTTCGCCTGGCACGCCCCAGCGACGTGCCCGAACTGGTCGCCCTCACCGCCCGCGTGTACACGGCCGAATGGGGCCACTCGGCGGAAATGCTGCAGGGCCAGCAGACCCACTTCCCCGAAGGGCAGTTCGTGGTCGAGTACGAGGGCAAGCTCGTAGGTTTCTGCGCCACGTTCCGCATCAACGAGGCGCTGGCGCTCGCGCCGCATACCTGGATGCAGATCACCGGCGGTGGCTTCGCTTCGCGGCACGATCCGAAAGGCGACTGGCTCTACGGCATGGAGGTGGTGGTCCATCCCGACTACCGGGGCATGCGCATCGGCCAGCGGCTTTACCTCGCGCGCAAGCGCCTGTGCACCGACCTGAAGCTGCGTGGCATCGTCTTCGGCGGACGCATGCCGGGCTTGGCCCGCGCGATCGGCCGCTACGGCAGCGCCGAAGCCTATGTGCAGGCGGTGGTCGACGGCAGCCGGCGCGACCCGACGCTGAGCTTTCAGCTGCGCAACGGCTTCGAGGTCATCGGCCTGCTTCGCGAGTACGTACCTTCGGACCATGAATCGCTGGGCTACGCCGCGCACCTGGTCTGGCGCAATCCGCACCTGCTCGACCAGCCGGACATGCCGCGCGTATCGCAGAGCCACCGGCTGCCCGACAGCGTGCGCGTCGCGTCGGTGCAGTACCAGCAAAGGCGCATCCGCTCGTTCGAGGAATTCGCGACGCAGGTCGAGTACTTCGTCGACATTGCCGCGGACTACGACGCCGATTTCGTCGCCTTCCCCGAGTTGATCACGCTGCAGTTGCTTTCGATCGAGAACGCGGAACTGTCGCCGGTGGATTCGATCCGCCGCCTTTCCGAGTACACCGACGAGGTCAAGGCGCTGTTCCACCGCCTCGCCGTCCATTACAACATCAACATCGTCGGCGGTTCGCACCCCACGCGCCAGCCCAACGGCGACATCCACAATGTCTGCTATGTGTGCCTGCGCGACGGCTCGATCCACGAGCGCGAGAAGCTGCATCCCACGCCCAGCGAACGAAACGTCTGGAACATCACCGGCGGCGATTCGGCGGCCACGATCCAGACGGACTGCGGCCCGATCGGCGTCATGATCTGCTACGACTCGGAGTTCCCCGAGGTGGCGCGCCACCTGACCGACCAGGGCGCGTTGATCCTGTTCGTGCCGTTCTGCACCGACGTGCGCGAAGGTTACCTGCGCGTGCGCTACTGCTCGCAGGCCCGCGCGATCGAAAACCAGTGCTACGTGGTGCTCTCCGGCAACGTCGGCAACCTGCCCGGCGTGAACAATTTCGACATCCAGTACGGCCAGAGCTGCATCCTCACGCCGAGTGACTTCCCCTTCGCGCGCGACGGCATCGCCGCCGATTCCACGCCGAACATAGAAACGGTGCTGTTCGCCGACCTTCGCCTGGAGAACCTCGCGCGCGCACGCAACTCCGGCGCGGTGCAGAACCTCAAGGACCGCCGCTACGACCTCTATCAGGTGCGCTGGACGCGCTCGACGGAGAGCCGGTGAGTACGCCGCCGGATGCACCGCCGCCGCGGGGCGCGGCGTCGCCGCTGGAGCGCCTACGGGAGCTGGGCCGGCACGAGTGGCTGTCGCCACGGCAATGGCGCCGGCGCGTCCTGTTCTGGGCTGGCGCCATCGTCGTAGGCCTCTCCGCGGTGCTTTTCGCCAAGGCCGCCGACTATGCCTTCGAAGTGTTCCGCCGTGCCGCGTCGCTCGGATGGTGGGTGCCGCTGCTGGTGACGCCGGCGATGTTCGCGCTGCTGTGCTGGCTGACCCAGGGCGCACTGAAGGCCACGCGCGGCTCCGGCATTCCGCAGGCGATAGCGGCATTGAAAGTCGAAGACGAAAGCTTCCGCTCTCGCGTGCTTTCGCTGAAGGTCGCGCTGGGCAAGATGGCGCTCACGCTGGCCGCCTTGCTCGGTGGTGCCTCCGTGGGACGCGAAGGCCCCACCGTCCACGTCGGCGCGGGACTGTTGTACTCGATGGGACGGCGTTTCGGCTTCGCCGATCCCACGGCCGCGGGACGCTTCATCCTGGCCGGATCGGCCGCCGGCCTGGCCGCCGCCTTCAATACGCCGCTGGCGGGCGTGGTGTTCGCCATCGAGGAAATGTCGGGCACCTTCGAACATCGCATGAGCGGCACCTTGCTCACGGCCGTGATCGTGGCCGGCGTGGTCTCGCTCGGCATCGTCGGAAACTATGCCTATTTCGGTGACATCACCGCGACGCTTCCGCTCGGCCGCGCCTGGATCGCGGTACTGCTGACGGGTGTCGTGGGTGGCTTGGCCGGGGGGCTGTTCGCACGGTTGATCGTTCCCGCGGCGGGAGGATTCCGCGGCGTGATGGGCCGCGTGCGGGCGCGTCGGCCGGTGGTGTTCGCCGCCGCCTGCGGCCTTGCGCTGGTGCTGCTCAGCCTGCTCAGCGCGAATGGCCTCTACGGCACCGGCTACGCCCAGGCACGCGACATCCTGCAAGGCCACGGCGATACCGGGCCGTTCTTCGGCGCGCTGAAATTCCTCGGTAACATCGCGTCATCGTGGGCGGGCATTCCGGGCGGCATCTTCTCGCCGGCTCTCGCCGTCGGCGCGGGCCTTGGCAGCAACATCGCCCACTTCCTGCCCGGCTCGGATGTGTCGTCGGTGGTCTTGCTCGGCATGGCCGCCTACCTGGCCGGTGTGACCCAGGCACCGCTCACCGCGGCGGTCATCTCGCTGGAACTGACCGCCAACCGGCAGATGGCCTTGCCGATCATGGCCGCGTGCCTGCTCGCCCGCGCCCTCTCCAGCCTCGTTTGCAGGGTGCCGGTCTACAAGGCGCTCGCCGAGAACCTGATCGCGCAATACGAGGAAGAACGGATGCGACGAGACGCACCATCCGCAAACGAAACGACCGCTGACGCCAAACCCCTTCCGGTGGAACCGCACACGTCATGACGCTGGACCAACGCTGGGATCACCTCCTGCTCGATGTCGGCCTCGCCACGCTGGCCGATAACGGCGCGCCCTATGGCGCCATCGAGGACGGCGCCATCGCATGGCGCGACGGCCGGATCGTTTTCGCCGGCTCGCGCGGGGAACTGCAGGACGAACCGCACGCCCTGGCGCACCGCGTGGAGTCCCTGCCTGGCACCTGGGTGACGCCGGGACTCATCGACTGCCACACGCACCTCGTGTTCGGCGGCGATCGGGCGCATGAATTCGAACGGCGGCTGGAAGGCGCGACCTACGAGGAGATCGCGCGCGCCGGCGGTGGCATCGTCTCCAGCGTGCGCGCCACGCGCGCCGCCAGCGAGGACGACCTGCTGCGCCAGTCGCTGCCCAGGGCTCGCGCGCTGCTGGCCGACGGGGTCACCACGCTGGAGATCAAATCCGGCTACGGCCTGGAACCCGAGACCGAGCGACGCATGCTCCGCGTGGCCCGGCGCATCGGTAACGAACTCGGCGTGGATGTGCGCACGAGCTTCCTCGGCCTGCACGCCTTGCCGCCGGAGTACGCCGGCCGCCGCGACGAATACGTCGCGCTGGTCTGCGACATCATGCTGCCTTCGCTCGCCGAGGAAGAACTGGTCGATGCCGTGGATGCCTTCTGCGAGGGCATCGGTTTCACCCATGAGGAAACGCGGCGGTTGTTCGAGAAAGCCACGGAGCTCGGTTTGCCGGTGAAGCTGCATGCCGAGCAGCTATCCGACCTGGGTGGGGCGGCACTGGTCGCGAGCCATGGCGGTCTCTCAGCCGACCACCTCGAATGGATCAGCGAAGACGGCGTGCGCTCCATGGCCGATGCCGGCACCGTGGCCGTGCTGCTGCCTGGCGCTTACTATGCCTTGCGCGACACGCGCCCGCCCCCGGTCGATGCCTTCCGCCGCCACGGTGTGCCCATGGCCGTCGCCACCGACCTCAATCCGGGCACGTCGCCCCTGCTGTCCCTGCGCATGGCGATGGGAATGGCCTGCACCCTCTTCCGCCTTACCCCCGAGGAAGCGTTGCGCGGCGCGACCGTGAACGCCGCGCGGGCCCTCGGCCTCGACGACCGTGGCCGCCTTGCCGTGGGCCTGCGTGCCGATCTGGCGATCTGGAACGTCGGCCAACTCGCGGAACTGAGCTACTGGATCGGCGGCGGCCTCCTCAGGGAGACCTGGATCGCCGGCGAGCGCACCACACGCTGACAACCGGCGCACATTCGTCGCAAGTTTCCGAAAACTTCCATCGATCCGGAGGGAGCCGGCACCTATCATTGATGTTGCCTTGGCGCTAGCGGCGCCGGCATCCAAGGATTGTCAGGAACATCGTTGAAGGGTTCATCGTCATCCCGCTCGCGGGATCGCCTCGCCGTCGCGCGCATCGCATGCCTCGTGCTCCTGGCATCCATCACCGGCGCATGCGGCAACACGCGGGAGGAGGAAGAACAGCGTGCCCGGCATGCGCGGCAGATGCGCGACGTCGCACGCATGCTCGATGCCATGGAAGCATCCGAACCGGTCGACCTGGCGACGATCATGGAGACACCCGTTCCCGACCTGCCGACGACCACCCGGCGTGTCGCGACGCCGTACGTGCACCCCGAACAACGGACCCGTGGCTTGGGCATCGCCGGCTGGCCATTCATCGCCCTCGGCGGAGCGGGCACGGGCACGGCCGCCATGCTGTTGCTGGCGATGTCGCGACGGCGTGCACGACAACGCATCGTCAAGGAGGCTCCATCCATAGCCAGCCATTTCGCCGACCGCCCGCCCGACCCACCTGCCGCGCAAGTACCGCCCGTGTCGCCGGCCTGGGTGTACAGGCGATCCGCATACGAAACGCCGGACCTGCACATGACGGAGCAACCGGTGGATCTGCTCGTGCCACCTCCTCCGGACGACGGTCCCGCCATCGACGCCACCGCGCCGGCATCCAGCGGTCCACGGGGTGATTTGCGCGAACGGCTCTCCGCGGCGGATCCGCTGGCCACGCTGCACCTGGTGGGCGACGAGCGTTTTCCCGACATCCGCCGCAGCGGGAAAACGAGCGGCGCGGAGCAAGCCTGGGAAGACATCCTCGTTGCCCAGGCACACCACGACGACGAGGATGCGCGGCTCGCGCGCTGGTTGCTGCCCGCCTTGCGCATGCATCGTGCACGCGACTTGCCGCAGCGCGACGCGGAATGCCTGCTCATCGCGATCGATGAGGACGCGGCGCGCGCCCTGGACGGCATGGATAGCGAGGAACAACCGCATGGCTTCGCGCGCTGGATCAGGTTCCGGCTGGCGCGCATCGGGCGCCTGTCCGGCGCCAACCGCCTGTTCGCCTCGCGAGACCTGCTGGCACGCCTCGCGCACGACCCTCGCTGCGACCATCCGCTGGCCCTCGATGCCTGCATCGACGTCCAGCTCGCCTGGGCCTCGTGGTTGCTCGGCGCGGCCGCGGCGGCGCGCCTGGACGAAGCCGAGCGTTATTGCGACCGGCTCGCCGCCATCGGCCCGGATGCGGCGAAGCGCGCGTTGCGCAGGCGCGGCGAGACCTGGCTGCACCGCGCGAATACACGCAAGCCCGCGGAACGCCTGCCCGACCTCGAACGTGCACAATCGTTGCTCGATGACGCACATGCACGACGTGCCGAAGCGGAAACCGCGTTGCTCGTCGCGCGCACCGCGCAGCAACGGGCACGCCTGCTTGTCGCGGAGGAAGCGGCCGCGGCTTGCTCGCACGCCCTGCTTCACGCCTTCCTGGCGGAACACGATCCGGCGTGGCGCGTCGACGCGCTAGCCTGCCGCCTGGACATCCAGCTGACCTACGAAGCCTTGCCCGAACACGCCGTGCAGGCAAGCGTCACCGCCGCGCTCGGCCGCAGCCTCGAAGCCGCGGGGCCCGTACCCGCCTCCGCGCGCACCGCCGTCGCCGAAGCACGGTTGCACGGCGGCGACCACGCCGGCGCCGCCGCGTGGTGCGAAGCCATCTGTCGCACGGATGCCCCCGACGACCGTGTCGTCCGACTCTGGCGGGACGCCTGCCGCCGCTGGGCCGACGCCCCGGACCATGACGCCGGCGCGCTCGCGCAGTCGCTTCGCCAGCTGGCCATCGCCCGTTCCACCCTCTGAATCCAAACGAGATGAGCATGAAGCACGCCACGAATGACCCGATCCTGCCTTTCTGGCAGACCCGCTACGGCCTCGCCACCGCCGTCACGGTGAACAACGCGGTGGCGCGATCGCTGCAACTTTACGGCGAATGGGCCGAACACGAAGCCATGCTGCTGAGCGGGCTGATCGAGGAAGGACAGACGATCCTGGAATTCGGCGGCGATTTCGCCGCGCACGCGTTGTGGATGGCGCAGGCGGTCGGTCCGCTCGGCCAGGTGCACGTGGCGGAACCACGCCGCATCCACTTCCAACAGGTATGCGCGAACGTGGCGATCAACGGCCTCGACAACGTCTTCACCCACGCGGTGTGGCTGGGCCGTGGCAAAGGATCGTCTTCGCTAGGCAGCCTGGTACCGGGCACACGCAAGGACGCCGACGAAAAGGTTCGCATGGCGACCATCGACAGCCTGCGGCTCGACGCGCTGCACCTGCTCAAGGTGAATCAGCCAAACGCATTGGCCGACGTGCTCGCGGGTGCCACCGAGACGCTGCGCACGCATCGCCCGCTGATCTATGCACGCCTTTCAGGCATGGACACCGCCGAGGCGGAGGTCGCGGCGATCAAGGCGCTGGGTTACCGCGCGTGGTCGCACGTGCCCTACCTGTACAACGCGGATAACCATGCTGGCATCGACGCGAACATCTTCCCGGGCCTGGTCCAGCAGAACGTGATAGCCGCACCGGCCGACAGCCGCTTCGAGTTCGCGGAACGACTGGAACTGTAACGACGAAAAAGCCCCGCATCGCGGGGCTCTTCGTCTCACGCTACCTGAAGACTCACGCCTTCTTGCGCGGCGCGGCCTTCTTGGCGGCGGCGGGCTTGGCAGCGGCCGGCTTGGCCACGGCGACGCCGGTCACGACATCGACGTGCGGACGGGCTTTGCCATAGCTGGAACGGTAGATCTTGCCGCGACGGGTGCGGCGGTCGCCCTTGCCCATGGGAAACTCCTTGATTCGTAATGAGGGAGAGAAACGGCCGATCATCGTAGCAGCGGCCGCGTAAAGCGCAAGGGTGCTCGTTCAGTGAACGTGGCGGCCGCCCTTGCCGCATCCTTCCCGCTCGTCGGGACAGGGGCCCGGATCGAACTGGACGGTGGCGTGCTCCACGCGCCAGCGCTCGCTGAGCATGGCCTTGATCGCGCCCAGCACCCGCGCCTGGTCGGACTGCCCGGTGCCGGGCGTCAGTTCCGCGTGCAAGGTGGCCATGCGCGAACCGGCGGTCACCTGCCAGACGTGCAGGTGGTGGATATTGACGATGCCCGGATCGGCCGAATGCAGCTCGCGCTGCACATCGGCAAGGTCGACGCCCTCGGGAATGCCTTCGAGCAGGATATGTCCCGAACGACGCACCAGCGACCACGCGCTGCGCAGGATCAGGAGCGAAACGAGTACCGAAAGCACCGGATCGGCCCAGTTCCAGTCGAGCCAACGCACCGCGAGCGCGGCCAGTACCGCGGCCACCGAGCCGAGCAGGTCGCCCAGGACATGCAGGCTGGCGCCGGCGATGTTCACGTCGTCCGGATCGTGGCCATGGAGGGTGCGCAACACCACCACGTTGGCGACAAGACCGAGGACGGCCACCACCAGCATGACACCGGAAAGGATCGGCTGCGGCGAAAACAACCGCTGTATCGCTTCGAACACGATGAAGGCGACCAGGGCGAACTGGGTGAGCGCGTTGACGAAGCCGGCCAGCACCTCGATGCGCCCGTAACCGTAGGTGCGGCGCGCGTCGGCGGGGCGCGCCGCGAACCTGACGCCGAGGAAGGCCAGCAGCAGCGCCAGCGCGTCGACCAGCATGTGCCCGGAATCCGCCAGCAGCGCCAGCGATCCCGACCACAGGCCGCCGACCGCCTCCGCGATCAACATCACGGTGGTCAGTACGAAGGCGAACAGCAGCTTGCGCTCGTTCCCGCCCTCGGCGTGATCGTGCACGTGTCCATGGGCATGGACGTGCGAATGGGCGTGGTCGTGTGACATGGGGCGAAGGCTAGGTAATCCGGCGGCGGTTACACAATCACGGGTGCGCGCAGGACGGCCCATGGATATGTCCCGCATGGCCACTGCGATCGACCTTCAGGTTGACGAAATGCGCGGCGGCGACGAGGAAACCGCCGCAAGTCACCAGCACGCTATGCACGAACAGCGAATTGCCATGCAGGAACGTGACACCGAGCAACAGCAGGACCAGGCCCGGGACGGCCAGGACCAGCGGCAAGCGTCGGCGATGGCGGCGGAACCCGGAAACGAGCGCCACGCTGGCCAGTAGGCAAGCGAAGACGACGAAGCCGGCTTCGAACCGGTGGTCGGCCAGGAAAGACAGCCCCAGCACCGGAAGCAACGCGATGACGAACGGCAGTGCCGCGCAATGGATGGCGCAAAGGAACGAGGCCGTCGCGCCAAGGCGATCGGCGGCGTGCCACCAGCGGCGGGGGACTTCGGGGGCGACGGACGGATCGGTCATGGAGGACATAGCGTGACTAGTTGCACAGGTCGAGGCAAGTGATGATACTTTATAACATTGCGAAACCCAACCGGAGTTCCACCCGATGCGCCGAACCTTCCTCGCCCTGACCATCGCTGCCACCTGCGGCGCGGCACTGCCCGCCATGGCCGACGACACGACCCAGGACGCCACGGCCCCCGCCGTGGACGCCAAGGAGGCCCCGGGCAAGAATCGCAAGAACGCCGAGAAGCTCGACGGCATCGTGGTCAACGCCGTGCCCCTGGGCCAGAACGCGGATCAGATCGTGGCGCCCGTGGCCGTGCTGGCGGGGTCGGCGCTCGACGACGCCAAGGGTGTCTCGCTGGGCGAAACGGTGTCCTCCATTCCGGGCGTGCAGAGTTCCGCGTTGGGCACGGCCGTGGGGCGCCCGGTGATCCGCGGCCTGGACGGCCCGCGCGTCGCCGTGCTCGAGAACGGTCTGTCGTCGCAGGACGTCTCCAATGTGAGCCAGGACCACGCGGTGACGCTGGAACCGTTCCTCGCCGACCAGATCGAGGTGCTGAAGGGCCCCGCCACCCTGCTCTACGGTTCGGGCGCGATCGGCGGCGTGGTGAACGTCGTCGATGGCCGCATTCCGGAAAAAGCGCCGGACAACGGTTTCGCGGGCCGCGCCGAAGTACGCCACGATTCGGTTTCCGATGGCCATACGGGCCTGCTCCGCCTCGACGCGGGCAACGACACGTTCGCCATCCATGTCGACGGCATGCGCCGGGACAACGAGGATTACGACATCCCGGGCGGCACCCTGGCCAACAGCGCGGTGAAGACGACCTCCGGCTCGGTCGGCGCATCGTTGCTCGGCTCGTGGGGCTACGTCGGCTTGTCCGTCTCGCGTTTCCTGGACCTTTACGGCAGCCCCGCCGAACCGGGCGATCCGGCCGAAGGCGAAGATCCCGTCCACATCAAGATGGCGCAGACGAACTACACCCTGAAAGGCGGCCTCGTGCAGCCCATCGACGGCATCAGCAAGGTCGAATTCAGTCTCGGCCACGGTGCCTACCAGCACGTGGAATTCGAGGGCGACGTGCCGGGCACCACGTTTTCGACCGACAGCAACCAGGGTCGCCTCGTCGTCACGCACGACCCGCTCGGCGGATGGGAAGGCGCGTTCGGCGTGCAGACCCAGCACCGGCAGTTTTCCGCCGTCGGCGAGGAAACCTTCGTCCCGCCCACGGTCACCGATGGTGTCGGCGTCTTCCTCACCGAACAACGCGAGTTCGGCCCGGTGAAGGTCGAACTCGGTGCGCGCCACGACAAGCAGAGCGTCGATCCGGAGAACGGGCCCAAGCGCGACTTCAGTCCGAACAGTTTCTCCGCCGGCGTCGCATGGCGTTTCGCCGAACAGTGGCACCTGTCGTTGAACCTCGACCACGCCGAGCGCGCACCGTCCGAGGAAGAACTCTTCGCCAACGGCCCGCACGCCGCATCCAATACGTTCGAGATCGGCAGCGACCTTGGCAAGGAAAAATCCAACCAGGCGGAACTCGGCCTGCACTTCCATGGCGAGGTCGTCGAAGGCAAGGTCGCCGTGTACTACAACAAGTACAAGAACTTCATCTATCTGGCCGACACGGGCGACGTGGAAGACGATCTGCCCGTACGCATCTGGTCGCAGAACGATGCGACGTTCCGCGGTGCGGAAGCCGAGGCCACGTTCCACTTGTCGAAGGGCCCATCCGGCAACTGGGACCTGCGCGTCTTCGGCGATACGGTGCGCGCGACGCTCGCGGACGGCGGCGGCAACGTGCCGCGCATCCCGGCCGGCCGCGTCGGCTCCACGCTGAGCTGGAGCGCCGACAGCCTGCGCGCCAGCCTCGGCGCGGTGCGTTACATGAAGCAGGACAAGATCGCCGCGTTCGAAACGGATACGGCGGGCTACACACTGGTCAACGCGCACTTCGCCTGGACCTTCGTCAACGACGACCGCAGCCAGTGGGAAGCCTTCGTCGACGGCAACAACCTCACCAACCAGACCGCGCGTCCCGCCACGTCGTTGTTCAAGGACGTGGCGCCGCTACCCGGTCGCAACGTCTCGGTAGGCGTCCGCGCCTACTTCTGAGTTCCCGGCCTCCCTGCCCCTCCTCCCTCCCCGGGGCGGCCGGTAGCGAAGTGGGGCGCCCACCCGGGCGCCCCACGTTTTTTGGTGGGAGCCGACCTTGTGCGATGGAGTGCTTGCTTCGAGCTGGCCGATATCCGGCTCGGCTTCGCCCTCGCGTTCGTTGTGTGCGTGGCGGGGGAGCTGCCGGGCGTCCCCCTCGGCGCGCCAGGCGGCCCCGGCCCTTGGGGAAGGAAGCCGCTGCGCGGCCGTGTCCGATGGCTTGCGCCCCTTCGGGCTCGGACGGTCGGGCGGGGGTTTTCGATTCGGCCTCCTGCCTCAGCGAAAACGATCGGCCGTCCAGGCCGATCCCCTGCGGGCCTTTTCCGCCCGGCCGTCCTCGGTGCCTCATGTCGCGCCGAGGGGGACGCCCGGCAGCTCAGTCACGACTGCGGTGGGTTGATGCGAAAGAGCGAAGGTTGTCGCACGCCGCATAGCGCGCACCGCACACGGAACACCGCGACACACCGCCAAGCACCGCACTCTGTTGGATCACCGCACCCTGGTGGGAGCCGACCTTGTCGGCGATCCCGCGGCAGCGGGCCCGGTTGAGGCAAGCACCCATCGCCGACAGAGTCGGCTCCCACCAGAGCGACGGCCACCCGAATGGCGGGTGCTGCTTGTGCCGCACGACACCTCAGTGTGCAGAGAGCCGTCGGCCGCCGCCCTCGTGGCGAGGTGTGGAACCGAGGAGCGCCGGGCGAAAAGGCCCGTAGGGGGCCGGCCTGGACGGCCGGCCGTTTTCGCTGAGGCACGGAGGCCGAATCGAAAACCCCGCCCGGCGCGACGGGCGCGACGGGGCGCCAGCCATCAGACACGGCCGCGCAGCGGCCTCCTTCCCCGAGCGACGGTGTAACCGGAGCGACGAGGGTGGCGGCCGACGGCTCTGCCCCACCACCTTCTAGTGAATCGTTTCCGATTCCAGCTTGCGCCAGATGCTTTGGCCGCCGGCCGCCTTGTCGATGGCGTCGAGGCGCTTCGCGTGCAGGTCCAGCTCTTCCGGCGTGGCGCGCAGGACGACCGGACGGCGGGTGATGACGATATCGTTCAACGCATGGTTGCCGCGATGGTCGTTGTCGGCGTCAAAGGCGAAATCGAGGGCCACCTGGCCCGAGGTCATCGCGACGTAGACTTCCGCCAGCAGCTGCGCATCGAGCAGGCCGCCGTGGAGGTCCCGGCGCGTGTTGTCCACGCCCAGGCGCTTGCAGAGCGCGTCCAGGCTGTTGCGCTGGCCGGGATACATCGTGCGTGCCATGAGCAGCGTGTCGAGCACCGTCGCGTGATCGGTCACCTGTCCGTACTGCGGCCCCAGCAACTTCAGTTCAGCGTTGATGAAACCTACGTCGAATGCCGCGTTGTGGATGATCAGTTCGGCACCGCGGATGAACGCGAGGAACTCGTCCACCTTGTCGCGAAACAAAGGCTGGCCGACGAGGTCCTCGTCCTTGATGCCGGTCACCGCGCTCGCCTCGGCGTCGATCGAACGCTCGGGATTGAGGTAGGTATGGAAATGGTTGCCGGTCGGACGGCGACCGATCAGTTCGACTGCGCCGATTTCAATCAGGCGGTGGCCGAGATGCGCTTCGAGGCCGGTGGTTTCCGTATCGAGGACGATCTGCCTCATGCCACCTTCCCCTTCGCCTTGTAGATGATCGCCTGGTCGCGCGCGGCGACGTCGACGCGCTCGTTTTCCACATGACCGTTATGGCCCTTCACCCATTCCCAGGTGACGGTGTGCGCCGCGGCGGCCTCGTCGAGGCGGATCCACAGGTCCTGGTTCTTCACCGGTTTCTTGTCGGCGGTTTTCCAGCCGTTGCGCCGCCACTTCGGTACCCACTCCTGTACGCCCTGCATCACGTATTTGGAATCGGTCATGAGGTGCACGTTGCAGCGCCGGGTGAGCGCCTCCAGCGCGGAGATCGCGGCCATCATCTCCATGCGGTTGTTCGTGGTCTCGGCTTCGCCGCCGGAAAGCATCTTCTCCACGCCCCTGGCGCGCAGCAGCGCGGCCCAGCCGCCGGGCCCGGGGTTGCCCAGGCAGGCGCCATCGGTAAAGGCTTCAACGGTGTCGGTATCGGTCATGTAGGACTTCAGGTAATCGATTCACGGGCGTTGCGGCGCGCGCCGGAGGCGAGCGTGCCAGGCATGGGGGCCGGCACGGCGGCCGCACGGGGGCGCAAGGGTACCGCCGCCGGACGTTTTTTGCGCGCCACCAGGAAATAGCCGCCACCGACGATGGACTCGCCGACCGGCGCACCGCCTGCCCGGGGCCAGGCGCTGCCGACGCGGCGCGGCATGGACAGTTCGAACTCGTCGCGGACGAGGCGTTGGCTCCACCACCACGGCCAGGTCAGCCGGGGCCGCGTCCCACGGCTCTGCCTGGCGACCCAGGGCGACCACAGGCCGACCGGATGAATACCGGTGATGGCGAGCATACCGCCGGGTGCCAACACACGTATGGCCTCGTCCAGCAGGTTGTCCTGCCGGACCGTCGTTTCCAGCGCGTGGCGCAACAGCACCACGCCGAAGGCCTCGTCGGCGAACGGCAGGGCTTCCAGGCCGCTGGCGTGGATATCGCCACCGAGCACCGCCCCGGCGACGCGGACGGTCGCCCAGTGGCCCAGGAGCGGGATGGCGGGTGGTTCGGCCGGCGCGGACGTGGTCAGGTGCAAGCCGTGGTCGCCCGTGCAGCGGGCCAGCATCGGGGCGAGGGCATGCGCTTCATCGGCCAGGAGCTTGCCGATCTGGGGAGTCGCGTAGATGTCGGAAGCGAAATGAGGCATGCGGGACGAGTGTAGTGGGGTTGAACGGGTGCCGCACCGGTTAACGACTTGCTAACGAGCGGGATATACCCGGCTGATATAGTCCGGCCGCCCCGCCCGGTATGGATGTCTCCCCGGCGGCCATTCCTTGGGTGTTCGCGCGCCCTATCGACGTAACGGAGTTCGCCCGATGCATTGGGTCCCCGTCGCGGCCTTGAGCGACAACTACATCTGGCTGGTCGCCGATGACGAAGGCAACGCCTTCGTCGTGGATCCCGGTGAAGCCGCCCCTGTCGAAGCCGCGCTGAAAGAGCGAGGCTGGCGGCTGACGGCCATCCTGTTGACACACCATCACAACGATCACATCGGCGGCGTATCGGACCTGGTCCGCCACCACGACGTGGAGGTGTACGCCCCCGCCGATCCCCGCATCCAGCCGAAGAACCAGATCGTCGAGGGCGGCGACACCTTCACACTGGATGCGCCCAAGGCCAGCTTCAAGGTGATCGCCGTCCCCGGGCATACCACCTCGCACATCGCCTACCATGGCGAGGGCTTCCTGTTCTGCGGCGATACCTTGTTCAGTGTCGGCTGCGGCCGCCTCTTCGAAGGCACGCCGGAGCAGATGCTCGCCTCCCTGGACCGTTTCGCCGACCTCCCGCCAGAGACCCTGGTCTGCTGTGCGCACGAGTACACCGCATCGAACATCCGCTTCGCGCTCAGCGTCGATCCGGACAACGGTGCCCTGCGCCACCGTCGTGACGAGGTGGCGCGCCTTCGTCAGGAGGGCCGGCCGAGTGTGCCGACCCGCCTCGCCGATGAGTTCGCCACCAACCCGTTCCTGCGCGTGGACAGCGAGGCCATCGCCCGCTGGCTCCATGTCCAGGGCCAGGACCACGCCACGAGGACGGAGCGCTTCGCCGCGCTACGCCGGGCCAAGGACACCTTCAGCGCATGAACGTATCGAGCCGGCGCCTGCTGCCTACCCTCCTTCCCCTCCTGCTCACCGCGTGTGCGGGCGGCATGGTGCGACCTGCGCCTCCATCGCCCACCGTCACGGCGGCGCCGGTCACCCCCGTACAAGACGTGGCGGTGGCGCCGAAGCTGCTGCGCCCCGCTCCACCGGCCGACTTCTGGTCCGACATGCGCGACAGCTTCGCCATGCCCGGATGCGATGCCGACCCGCAGGTGATGGCCTGGGCACGCACTTATACGAAGCAGCCGAACCGTTTCGAGCAGCAGGTGAACGAAGTGCTGCCGCTGATCGTCTATGCGCACAAGTCGGCGATGAAGCACAGCGTGGCGGGCGAGTTCGCCCTGCTGCCCTGGGTGGAGAGCCAGTACCGTCACGTGCCGGGCCAGAGGAACCGCCCCGCGGGCATGTGGCAGATCATGCCGCAGACGGCGCGCACCCTCGGCCTGCGCGTGGAGAAGAACTACGACGAGCGCCTGGACATCACCAAGTCGACCGAATCGGTGATGAGCATGATGCGCCGCTACTACGACGATCTCGGCGACTGGCGCCTGGTCGATGTCGCCTACAACGCCGGCGAATTCGGCTTGAAGAAGACACTCGACAAACACGGCGGGCCGTCGGATGGCGATGGCCTGCCGGACGTGCCGATGAAGGCAGGCACCAAGGAACACCTGGCGAAGCTCATGGCCATGGCCTGCATCGTGCGCGATCCCGCACGCTTCAACGTGAGCCTGCCGCGCCAGGATCGCGAAGACACGCTGCAGGTGGTGCAGGTATCGAGCCCGCAGTCGCTGGCCCAGGCAGCGAAGCAATCGGGGCTGTCGATGAACGACCTGCGCGATTTCAATCCGGCCTATCGGACGAGCAAGGGCACGATCAGTTCCAGCCTCTTATTGCCGAAGTCGGCAGCGGACCAGTACAAGCTGGGGCCGGTCGATCCGGTCGCCGATATCGCCGGGCCGGTGGCCGACGACGCCGCCGCGGACGCACCGGTGAAGTCCACGAAGGGTAAGGCGAAGGCCGGCGCCACCGCGAAGAACGCGCGGGCGGTGGCCAAGGCGGGCAAGCCGTCGAAGCCCGTCAAAGTGGACGAGCCACAGGTCGTCATCCACAAGGTCAACAACGGCGAATCGCTTTGGACGATCGCACGCCGCCACCAGGTGAGCGTCGAGCAGTTGATGAAGTGGAACGACCTGCAGACGCAGGCGGTGAAGCCCGGGCAGGTATTGAAGCTGACCGCGTCACGCTGAGGCGCGATGGCGGTCGGTTCCTTCCTATTCCATCAGAGCTGCACGACGTCCCACTGCACGTCGGGGCTGATGTCCGCGTCGTAGTCGACGCCTTTCGCCTCGAAGCCGAACAGCTTGATGAAGTCGTGCTTGTAACCGGCATAGTCGGTGACCTGCCACAGGTTGTCCGTGGTGACGGTGGGCCATAGCGCCTTGCACTCGCCCTGCACGTCCTCACGCAACTCCCAGTCGTCAAGACGCAGGCGCCCGTCGGCATCGGTCTCAGCGGCCTTTCCGTCGAGACGGTAAAGCCGATCGTGGAACAGGCGGTTGATCTGCTCGATCGTGCCTTCGTGGATACCCTTCGCCTTCATGATCTTGAAGACCATGGAGACGTACAGGGGAATCACCGGAATCGCGGAACTGGCCTGGGTCACCACCGACTTCATCACGCCGACGTAGGCGCGCAGGCCCTTCGCCGCGTAACGGTCGCGCAGTTCCTTCGCCGTGCGATCGAGATGCTGCTTGGCCTGGCCGAGCGTGCCATGCCAGTAGATGGGCCAGGTGATCTCGGTGCCGACATAGCTGTAGGCGACGGTGGTGGCGTTATCGGCAAGCACGCCGGCTTCGCTCAACGCCTCCATCCACAACGCCCAGTCTTCGCCACCCATGACGGTGACGGTGTCCTTGATCTCCTGCTCCGTCGCGGGTTCGACGGATGCCTGGATGACCGCATCCTTGTTGGTGTCCACGGACGACGCGGTGAACGTCTCGCCGATGGTCTTCAACGCCGAACGCACCACTTCGCCGGTCTTGGGTAGCTTGCGCACCGGCGAAGCCAGCGAATAGACGACGAGGTCGACCTTGCCGCCCATCTCGTTCCTGATGATCTCGATGGCCTTCGCGCGTGTTTCGTCCGCGAAGGCATCGCCGTTGATCGATCGGCTGAACAAGCCGGCTTCACGCGCCAGCTTGTCGAACGCGGCGGAGTTGTACCAACCGGCCGTACCCGTCTTCGCCTCGCTGGATGGCTTCTCGAAAAACACCCCCAACGTGGCGGCACCATGGCCGAAGGCGGCGGTGATGCGCGAGGCCAGGCCGTAGCCGGTGGAAGCGCCGATCACCAGCACGCTTTTCGGACCGTCGGCAAATGCGCCGCTGGCCTTGGTGATGGCGATCTGTTCTTCGACGTTCTTCGCGCAACCGACCGGATGAGCGGTGGTGCAGATGAAGCCACGGACCTTGGGCTGGATGATCACGGAATGTCCCTTTGGCGCAATGAGACGCGCATTGTAATCGGGTCGGTGGCCATGCGCTTCCGCATGGAAAGCAAGCTTTGGTGGGAGGCGACCCCGTCGGCGATGAATGCTTGCCGTAACCTGGCCCGCTGCGCGGGATCGCCGACAAGGTCGGCTCCCACCAAGCTGTTTACATGCGGTCCTGGGCGATCTTGATCTCGCCGCGGGCCTTCAGCGCCTGGATGTATTCCAGTGTGGCGGCCTGGGCCATCGCGTCCATCATCTGACCACGGAGGGCGTCGCGCTGGCCCTTCTCGACCTTGGACGGATCGCCATCGGTGACCTTGTCGACCGCGACCAGCGCATAGGCGCCGTTGCCGGTCTGCACCGTGGTCCACGCGGCCTTGCCGTTGGTCGGATGAGGCAGGGTGAAGGCGCCTTGCAGGATCGCCGGCGGCACGTCATTGATGCTGGCGAGCTTGCTGCGCTCCAGCCCGGCGAGCGTGCGCACCGGAGCCTTCACCAGGGTGGCGATGTCGCCGCCCTTGGCCAACTGCGCGATGAGATCGTCGGCCTGCTTCTTCGCCAACGCGTCGACACGCTCGTCAAGGATGCGCTGGCGCACGGCATCGGCGACCTCGGCCAACGGCTTCGGTGCGGCAGCGTTGTGCTTGGCCAGATGCATCACCAGCGCGTCGCCCTTGTCGACCTGGACCAGCGACGAATTGTTGCCCTGGGCGAGCACGTCGTCGGCGAAGGCCGCGGCGATGAACTTCGGGTCCGACGGAATGCCGGGACCGCCGTCACGACCGAACAGCGGCGAGGTCTTGATCTCGAGGCCGAGTTCCTTCGCCGCCGGCTCAAGCGAACCGGGATTGCGGTCGGCGAGATCGGCAAGCTGTCCGGCACGCTCGTTGTAGAGGCGCTCGCCTTCGTTCTTGGCCCAGTCCGTGGCCAACTGCGCGCGCACCTCGGCGAATGGCTTGGCGTCGCCTTCGCGCGCATCGCGCAGCCAGATGATGTGGTAGCCCTCTTCCGGCGAAAGCACGGGCTCCTTCGTGATATCGCCCTTCTTCATGCCGAACAACGCCGTGTCGAAGGCGGCGTTCGCGACGCCCTTCTCCAACCAGCCGAGGTCGCCGCCGCCGCGCTTGGAGCCCAGGTCGTCGGAGTTCTCGGCGGCGAGCTTGGCGAAGTTCTCCGGCGTGGCTTCCGCGGCGATCTTCTTCGCCTTCTCGAGCGCGGCCTTCTGCTGCTCCGGCGTGGCGTTCTTCGGCACGTTGACCAGGATGTGCGACGCCTCGCGCTGTTCCGGCTGGGCGTAACGCTGCTTGAACTTGTCGTAGAACGCGTGCAGCTGCTCGTCGGTGGGTTCGCCCACCTTGAGTTCGGACTGCTTCACTTCGAGGTACTGCACGGAAACCTGTTCCGGCGTGGTGTAGTCGGCGATGTGCGACTTGTAGAACGCGTCGATGTCGGCATCGGCGACGCTGGCGTCGGTGAGCGACGGGCGCGGCAACTCGACGAAGCGCAGGTCGCGCTGCTGCAGACGCAGGCGGAAGAACGCATCGACATCGGCGTCGCTGACCAGCGTGGTGTTAGCGATGGCCTCCGGGAGGATCTGCGTGGCGAGCGAGGCACGTACCTTGGCCTCGTACATGCCCGGGCTCATGCCCTGCATCGAGAGGATCGCGCGATACGCTTCCGGACTGAACTGGCCGTTGACCTGGAACCCGGGATCGCTGCCGATCGCCGAGCGCACGCTCGCATCGGACACCACGAGGCCGAGGTCGGTGTTGGCCTGTTGCAACAGCGCCTGGCTGATCATGCCGTCCAGTACGCGCTGTTTCAGCTCGGGCTTTTCGAGGTCGGCGGCCGTGAACGGCGAGCGCGGGTCCTGCGCGGCCTGCTGGCGGAGCTCGTTGAGCCGCTGCTGCCAGTCCTGCTGGGAGATCTCGTGATCGCCGATCTTCGCGACGTAGGTGTCGACACGCGACACGAAGTACGACTCGATACCGAAGAACGCGACGGCGAAAACACAGATACCGAGCACGATGGCGGCGGGCCAGCCATGGATCTTGTTACGCAGGGCTTGCAGCATGATGCGACTCGCGAAGGTGACGCCGATAACCCTTACCGGCGGTAGATAAAGCAAAGGCGCCACGCGGGCGCCTTTGCGGACCAATGGCGGAGTGGACGGGACTCGAACCCGCGACCTCCGGCGTGACAGGCCAGCATTCTAACCGACTGAACTACCACTCCACTTACGTTTGGTGGGTGCTGAGGGGATCGAACCCCCGACCAGCGCCGTGTAAAGGCGACGCTCTACCGCTGAGCTAAGCACCCCCTACGGTAAGAACCGATTAGTTTACGTGATCCTTCAGCGCCTTGCCAGCGGTGAAGGCCGGAGCCTTGGACGCCGGGATCTTGATTTCCGCATTGGTGCGCGGGTTGCGGCCGGTACGGGCTGCGCGGCTGCGCAGCTTGAAGGTGCCGAAGCCGATGAGAGCCACGTCGTCGCCCTTCTTGAGGCTGTCCTTCACCGCATCGATGAACGCCTCGAGAGCCTTGGCGGCGTCGGCCTTGGTCAGCTCGCTCTTTTCGGCAATGGCGTTGATCAGTTCGGATTTGTTCATTACGTAACTCCCTTCAAAGGTAATTCGAATCGCTGGACAGCGATCCTGTACGAGAAGACGGCAGATCGTCGAATCGAAACCCAGTGGCATCGTTCGCCGACCCCGCTATCCATGGCGCCCTTGCGGCGCGGGCGATTGCGGTGTCGCCTTTATACCAGTGCCCTCCCACCATCGCAATACAAGCAATACCAAGGCTTTCAGCACATATGCATGGTCTTTGGAGGCTTGCGCGCGGCGGGAAAAACGATTATCGCGGGGGCGCCATGACAGGACGACGAAAACGAAAAGGGCACACTTACGTGTGCCCTCGTTCGTGAGGAGGAACGATGAAGCGCCTCAGTGCGTGAGCGACGGCGATGCCTTGCCCTTGCCGCGCTTGGCCGGCTGGCTCGGTACCTCCACGTCCTCGCCACCCTCGCCCGTCTTCTTCGGGCTCAGTGGGCGTTCCAGGGCGAGATCGAGCACCTCGTCGATCCACTTCACCGCGTGGATGTCGAGCGACCCCGTGATGTTCTCCGGGAGGTCGACGAGATCCTTCTTGTTTTCCTCGGGGATGATCACCGTGGTGATGCCACCCCGGTGGGCCGCGAGCAACTTCTCCTTGAGGCCACCGATGGGCAGCACGCGGCCACGCAGGGTGATCTCACCGGTCATGGCCACTTCCGAGCGCACGGGCACCTTGGTCAGTGCGGAGACCAGGGCCGTGCACATCGCGATTCCCGCGCTCGGGCCGTCCTTGGGCGTGGCGCCTTCCGGCACGTGGATGTGGATGTCCAGCTTCTCGTGGAAGTCCGGCTCGATACCGAGCGCCGCGACGCGCGCCCGAACGACACTCAACGCCGCCTGGATCGATTCCTTCATCACGTCGCCGAGTTGTCCGGTGTGGACCAGCCTGCCCTTGCCCGGCACGACCGAGGCTTCGATGCTCAGCAGGTCGCCGCCCACCTGGGTCCAAGCGAGGCCGGTGACCAGGCCCACCTCGTTCTGCTGCTCCGCACGACCGAAGTCGAAGCGGCGCACGCCGAGGTAGTGATCGAGGTTCTCGCCGTCGACGCGGACCTGGGCAGGCGCCAGCGCCTTGCCCTTGGCGGCCTTCGCGGGTGCCTTCTTGACCTTGGCCTTCGCCTTGGCCGGCACGGTCCCCAGCGCGATCTCCTTGACCACCTTGCGGCAGATCTTGGAGATCTCGCGTTCGAGGTTGCGCACGCCCGACTCGCGCGTGTAGTAGCGCACGATGTCGCGCAGCGCGTCCTCGCCGACCGCCAGCTCCTCGGCACGCAGTCCATTGGCCTTGAGCTGCTTCGGCAACAGGTACTTCTGCGCGATGTTGAGCTTCTCGTCCTCGGTGTAACCCGGGATGCGGATGACCTCCATGCGGTCGAGCAACGGGCCGGGAATGTTCAACGAGTTGGCCGTGGCGATCCACATCACCTCGGAGAGGTCGAGGTCGACTTCCAGGTAGTGGTCGTTGAACGCGTTGTTCTGCTCCGGATCGAGCACCTCGAGCAGCGCCGACGAGGGATCGCCGCGGAAGTCCATCGACATCTTGTCGATCTCGTCGAGGACGAACAGCGGATTCTTCGTACCGATCTTGTTGAGGTTCTGCACGATGCGCCCGGGCATCGAACCGATGTACGTACGGCGATGGCCGCGGATCTCTGCCTCGTCGCGCACGCCGCCCAGGCTCATGCGGACGAACTTGCGGTTGGTCGCCTTCGCGATCGATTGTCCCAGCGAGGTCTTGCCCACGCCGGGCGGACCGACGAGGCACAGGATCGGGCCCTTCATCGTGTTCACCCGCTGCTGGACGGCGAGGTATTCGAGGATGCGCTCCTTCACCTTCTCGAGGCCGAAGTGATCGGCGTCGAGTGTCTCCTGGGCCAGCGCGAGATCCTTGCGGACCTTGCTGCGCTTCTTCCACGGCACGCCCACCACCCAGTCGAGGTAGTTGCGCACGACCGTGGCCTCGGCCGACATCGGCGACATCTGCTTGAGCTTGTTGAATTCCTGGCGCGCCTTGGCGAGCACCGCCTTCGGCATGCCGGCTGCGTCGATCTTCTTCTGCAGCTCTTCGATCTCGTTCGCGCCTTCCTCACCGTCACCCAGTTCCTTCTGGATGGCCTTCATCTGCTCGTTGAGGTAGTACTCGCGCTGGCTCTTCTCCATCTGCGACTTCACGCGGCCGCGGATGCGTTTCTCGACCTGCTGCAGGTCCATCTCGCCATCGACCAGCCCGATGAGCAGCTCCAGGCGCTGGCCGACGTCGGCGGTCTCGAGCACCTTCTGCTTGTCGCCCATGCGCACGGAGAGGTGCGCGGCGATGGAATCGGCGAGACGCGAGGGATCGTCGATGCCCGAAAGCGTGGCCAGGATCTCCGGCGGGAGCTTGCGGCTCTGCTTCACCAGTTGTTCGAACAGGGAAACGAGCGAGCGCGAGACCACGTCGAGCTCGCGCTCGTTGCTGGTGTAGATGGGCTCGATGACGCGGGCACGGCCGCTCATCATGCCGGCCTCGTCCTCGAAAGCGTCGATCTGCACGCGCGACTGTCCTTCGACCAGCACCTTCACGGTGCCGTCGGGCAGTTTCAGCAATTGCAGGACGCCGGCGAGCGTACCCACCTGGTGCAGGTCGCCGATGGAGGGATCGTCGATGTCCGGGCTCTTCTGCGCGACGAGCAGGATCTGCCGCTCGCCTTCCATCGCCCGTTCCAGCGCACGCATGGATTTGTCGCGCCCGACGAAGAGCGGGATGACCATGTGCGGGTAGACGACGACGTCACGCAGGGGCAGGACCGGCAACAGGTCCAGTTCGGATCCGCTCGTGGTTTGGCTGCGATTCTTCGCCATGTGCTTGGGGTTTCCCTCGGAAGATTTGGGCCTCGCCCCGACACTGCGCCGGAGCCGCCATAGACGTCAAGTGGTGGTTCGCGGAGGGTCGATCAAGAGCCGGGCATGCAAAGAAAAACGGCCCCGGCGTCGTGGAACGCCGGGGCCGCCATGACTTGCTCTGCCAGACGAATCAGGCCGCGTCGCCGCCCTCGCCCGCGATCCGCTGCTGTTGCAGGTTGCCGCGGTAGATCAGGTAGGGCTCGGCCTGGCCGTCGATCACCGCGTCGTCCACGACGACCTTGCTGACATGTTCCAGCGAAGGAAGTTCGAACATCGTGTCAAGCAATACCTGTTCGAGAATGGTTCGCAGTCCGCGTGCGCCGGTCTTGCGCTTGAGCGCGCGACGGGCGATGGCGGACAAGGCTTCCGGACGGAATTCCAGTTCGGCGCCTTCCATGTCGAACAGCTTGCGGAACTGCTTGGTGACCGCGTTCTTCGGCTCGGTGAGGATCTGCACCAGGGCCGCCTCGTCGAGTTCATCGAGCGTGGCGACCACGGGCAGGCGGCCCACGAACTCGGGAATCAGGCCGAAACGGACCAGGTCCGCTGGCTCGACTTCCGAGAGCATCTTGCCGACGTTCTCCGTGCGCTCCTTCGAGCGCACTTCGGCGCCGAAACCGATGCCGGTGGTCTCGGAACGCTGCTGGATCACCTTCTCCAGCCCGGCGAACGCGCCGCCGCAGATGAAGAGGATGTTGCGCGTGTCGACCTGCAGGAACTCCTGCTGGGGATGCTTGCGCCCGCCCTGCGGCGGCACGGAGGCGAGCGTGCCTTCGATGAGCTTGAGCAGTGCCTGCTGCACGCCTTCGCCGGACACGTCGCGGGTGATCGACGGGTTTTCGCTCTTCCGCGAAATCTTGTCGATTTCATCGATGTAGACGATGCCGCTCTGCGCCTTCTCGACGTCGTAGTCGCACTTCTGCAGGAGCTTCTGGATGATGTTCTCGACATCCTCGCCCACGTAGCCTGCTTCGGTCAGCGTGGTCGCGTCGGCGATCGTGAACGGTACGTTGAGCAGGCGCGCCAGCGTTTCGGCCAGCAGCGTCTTGCCCGAACCGGTCGGACCGATCAGGAGGATGTTGGACTTGCCCAACTCGATGTCGTCGTTCTTCTGGCGCGATTCCATGCGCTTGTAGTGGTTGTAGACCGCGACGGAGAGCGCCTTCTTGGCGCGCGTCTGGCCGACCACGTACTGGTCGAGCGCTTCCATGATCTCGCGCGGCTTCGGAAGGTGCGTGCGACCGGAGGCCGCCTTTTCTTCCAGTTCCTCGCGAATGATGTCGTTGCACAGCTCAACGCATTCGTCGCAGATGAACACGCTTGGGCCGGCGATCAGCTTGCGCACTTCATGCTGGCTCTTGCCGCAGAAAGAGCAATAAAGGATCTTGCCGCCGTCGTTGGAACGGCTTTGCCGCTCGTCGCTCATGCTATGGGCCCTACTGAGAATCCAGGTGCGCTTTGAGAATAGCACAGCCCTCCGCCCCTGGACTCAGGGGCGAAGTGCCGGTTTTCACAAGCGAAAAAGTTCAATCAAGCTGAACGGACGGTATCGACCGTACGCTTGTCGAGAACCGAGTCGATCAGGCCATAGGCCTGGGCCTCCGCGCCGCTCATGAAGCGGTCGCGCTCGGTGTCACGGGCGATCTCTTCCACCGTCTTGCCACTGTGGTTGGCGAGGATCGCGTTGAGCCGCTCGCGCATGGTCAGGATCTCGCGGGCATGGATCTCGATGTCCGTGGCCTGGCCGGAGATGCCGCCAGCCCAGGGCTGGTGGATCATGATGCGCGAATGCGGCAGCGAGTAACGCTTGCCCGCCGCGCCGGCGGCCAGCAGCAGGGCGCCCATGGAGGCGGCCTGGCCGATGCACATCGTGCTGACGTCCGGCTTCACGAACTGCATCGTGTCGTAGATCGCCATGCCCGCGGTGACCGAGCCACCCGGGCTGTTGATGTACAGGCTGATGTCCTTGTCCGGGTTCTCCGACTCGAGGAAAAGCAGCTGGGCGACGATCACATTGGCCATGTAATCGTCGACCGGACCGACGGCGAAGATCACGCGCTCCTTGAGGAGACGTGAGTAGATATCGTACGAACGCTCGCCACGCGAAGTCTGCTCGACGACGATGGGCACCAGGTTGAGATTCTGGATCGGAGCCATGGACATGGGGTCTCTCCTTCGTGTGGGGCCCGGTTGTTGCCAGTGGATCGGCGTGCTCTGAATGGAGCTTACGCGCCGATCGGTCGCATCACCTCGTCGAAGCTCAGTTCCTGGTCGGTGGTCTTGGCATTATCCGCCACCCACTCGGCCACCTGGTCTTCCATCACGCGGTTCTGCAGTCCCGACATCAGTTGGGGGTCACCGTTATACAGTTCAATGACCTTTTCCGGTTCCTCATAGGTCGAGGCGATCGCCGTGAGCATCTCGCTCATCCGCTTGCGGTCGAGGCGGAGCTCGTTCTTGCGGGCGATCTCACCCATCAGGAGAGCGGCGATGACGCGCTTGCGGGCGAACGGCGCCGCCTCGGCGATCATCTCGGGAGCCGGCTCCTGGCCACGCGGCAGGTTGCCGGCGGCGAGGCTGTGGGCCTCGGCGTTTGCCATGAGCTCCGGCACGTCGAGGTCCGGGTAGGCATTGGCCAGCTTTTCCGCCACTTCGGACTTCAGGCGGGCCATCAGGGTGGCCTTCAGTTCGCGCTCGAGATTGGCGCGGACTTCCTTGCGGAAGGTCTCGATGTCGCCGTCGGCCACGCCGAACATCTTCACGAACTCGGCGTCCACGGCCGGCAGGTTCGGTTCCTGCACCTTCACGATCTTGAAGGTGACCTTGGCGGTCTTGCCGGCCAGGTCCGGGTTGCGGAAGTCTTCGGGGAAGGCCACGTCCTGGACCAGGTCCTCGCCAGCGCTGCGGCCGGTCAGGGCTTCGTCCAGCGCCTTGAACAGGGTGCCCGAACCGAGCACGCTGCCCGCGCGCTCGAGGCCTTCGGCCGGGAAGCGGTAGTCCCCGGCTTCGGCGGCGTATTCGAACATGACGAAGTCGCCTTCCTTCGACGCACGCGACACTTCGTCGAAGCTACGGCGCTGCGTGCGCAGGGTCTCGATCATCTTGTCGATGTCGGTGTCCTTGACCTCGGCCTTCGGACGGGCGATCTCGAGCGCGGAGACGTCGACGGCCGGGAACTCCGGCATCACCTCGAAGGTGGCCGTGTAGGCGATCTCGCCGTTCTCGGCATTGCCCGTGGTGTCCACGGACGGGTTGGCGATCGGCTGCAGCTTTTCCTGCGTGACGGCATCGCGGAGCGTGCTGCCGATGAGCTCGGACAGGGCTTCGCCACGGACCTGCGCGCCGAAGCGCTGCTTGATCACGTTGGCCGGCACCTTGCCCGGACGGAAGCCCTTCAGCCGCACCGTACGGCCCATTTCCGCGATGCGCTCGCTGACCTGCGACTCGAGACGCTCCGCCGGGAACTTCACCGTGAGCTTGCGCCCGAGCTTGCCGACATTCTCAACCGAAACCTGCATGACCTCTCCTGAAACCACCACGGACGTGGCGCGATGGCGAACATCCGTCGCCGTAACCGAAACAAAGGAATTCACCGCGAATCCGGGGCCGGCCGCCGCGACCTTCCCCCCGGCGGCGAAAAACCCCGCAAATGACTGCCCATTCTACGTTTTGGCCTCCCGCCGCCGCAACCGTCGTCAACCCGGTTCCCAGCGCCTGGGGCCGCCGCCCTCCACGGCCAGCGCATCGCCCGGATTAGCCAGGGCGCAGGCCGTCAGGGACAGGCAGCCACAACCGATGCAATCGGTCAGCCGATCCTTGAGGTTGACCAGCAGGGCGATCCGCTCCTCCAGTTCCTCCCGCCAGGCGGCGGACATCCTGGCCCACTCCTCGCGCGTTGGCGTCCTCTCGTCCGGCAGGCTGGAAAAAGCCCGCCGAACGGCGTCCAAGGGCACTCCGACCCGCTGGGCGACCCGGATCACAGCGAGCCGGCGGAGCACGTCGGACGCATAGCGACGCTGGTTGCCGGCCGTCCGCAGGCTTCGGATCAGGCCCTTGCGCTCGTAAAAGTGCAGCGCCGACACGGCCAGGCCCGACCGTTTCGCCGCCTCGCCCACGCTCAGTTCACGCATCGCTTGACCTCAACAAACGTTGAGGTCTCATGCTGCGCCTCCCGGGCAAAGCACGCAAGCGTGCGAAACTCCCCTTTCCCCAAGGAAGCAGAATGAACGTGGGAACGTCGGACCCAGACCTCTACAGCACCACCGGAACACCCCACCCGCCCGGCATCCTCGCCCCTCCCTACCGGGCGGCCACCATCGGCATGGTCGCCCTCATCTCGCTGATCGCCTTCGAAGCCCTGGCGGTCACCACGGCCATGCCCACGGTGGCGCGCGACCTCAACGGACTGAAGGCGTACGCCCTCGCCTTCGGCGGCGTCCTGGCCACCAGCGTCATCGGCATGACCCTGTCCGGTCGCTGGAGCGATCGACGAGGCCCGGCTCCCGCCATGTGGACCGGCCTGGCGGGTTTCGTCTTCGGCCTGCTGATCGCCGGCTTCGCCCACGACATGCCTACCTTGCTGGTCGGTCGCCTGATCCAGGGGCTGGGCGCGGGCTGCCTGTCGCCCGCCCTTTACGTGATCGTGGGCCGGCTGTATCCGGAGTCGCTGAGACCGAAGGTGTTCGCGTCGTTCTCGGCAGGCTGGGTCGTGCCGGCGTTGATCGGTCCCGCCGTGAGCGGCGCCATCGTCGAGCATGTCGGCTGGCGCTGGGTCTTCCTCGGCGTACCGCTGCTGGCGATTCCCGCCGCGGCAGGGTTGCGAGGTGCCCTGCGTTCGCTGGGCAAGCCCACGGGCGTCGCCGGCGACGCTCCTGGGCGGATGATGAACGCGGTCGGCGCCTCCCTCGGCGTCTGCCTGCTGTTCGTCGCCGGACAGGAACACGGCTGGCTCGCGGCCGCCTTGTTCGCGCCAGCCATCGCACTGCTGTATCTCTGCGGGCGACGCCTGCTTCCACCGGGCACCCTGCGAGGGGCGCGTGGCCTCCCCGCCGTGGTCGCCCTGCGTGGCGTCGCCGCTTCCGCGTTCTTCGGCACCGAGGCCTTCCTGCCCCTGGCCTTGTCGAGCGAACACGGGCTGTCGCCGATGTGGGCCGGCATCGCCATCAGCGTGGGCGCGATCGGCTGGTTCTCGGGTTCGTGGTATCAGGGCCATTACGCGAAGATCTCGCGACAGGCGCTGCTGAATCGCGGCACCGTCCTGATGGTGATCGGCGTCATCGTCGCGTCGCTCAGCACGTTCGCCTGGATGCCGGTCATCGCCTCCGTCGCTGGTTGGCTGCTTACGGGCCTCGGCATGGGCATGCTCTACGGCACCGTCGCCGTGCTCGCCTTGTCGATGTCCGCCGAGCACGAACAGGGCACGAACAGTTCAGCGTTGCAGCTGTGCGAATCGTTGATGGTCGCGACCACGCTCGCCATTGGTGGCTCCTTGTTCGGCGCCCTGCTCGACGTCTCGCACGCCGCCGCATTCGCCGCCAATTTCGCTATCACGGTCGTACTGGCGGCTTTGGGACTGATCGTGGCGCGCCGCGTTCGGGCCTGATCGCGCTACAGAGCCATCGCGCGCCAGCTATCCGCGTCGATGCAATTCCGCGACCGTCATCGTGAAAACGAGTTCGGTCTTTCCTTCATTCGCATAACGGTGTGGCACATCGGTGCGGGCGATCGCGGAGTCGCCTTTCGGCAGCAGGAGCGTCGCGCCACCAACGATCAGGTGAAGCTCGCCCTTCTCGACATGGAACAACTCCATCGTTCCCGTGGGATGTCCCTGCGACTCGTAGGATTCACCGGGTCGCATGACCCAGCGCCAGAGTTCGATCATGTCGGGACCCGAGGTACCGGCAAGCAATCGTGCGCTGCCACCCTCGCTTCCGGTCCACAGGGTGGGAATGTCGCCGCCGGCGACACGGCGTACGGGCGACGCCTGGGCGACGCTGACGATGTCGGCGACCGACACGCCGAAGGCCGCGGCGACCTTGCACAGCGTACCGATGCTCGGGTTGGCGGTGCCTTTCTCGATCTCCACCAGCATGCCCTTGCTAACGCCGGAGCGCTTGGAAAGGCCGTCCAGCGTCAGCCCCGCGTTCGCACGAAGCGTCTTCATGCGCGTCGATAGCGCCGCGCTGAGTCCATCGAGGCCTGTATCCGGCCCGGTCGATATATTGACTTTTGTGGTCATCAGTCGATACCTTGAACTACGCGGTCAATATATTAACCCAACCACGGACCCAGTCATGCTTCCTTCGATATCGTTCCTGCTTGCAGCCACGGCGCTGGCGATCGTGCCTGGTCCAGGCATCGCCTACGTGGTGGCCCGCACGGTGGCGGGTGGTCGTGCGGAAGGTGTCGCGTCGTCGGTGGGAACGGCCGGCGGCGGCATGGTACATGTCCTGCTGTCGGCGCTGGGGTTGTCGTTGCTGATAGCGGAATCGCCCGTCCTGTATTCCGCGATCAAATACCTGGGCGCGGCCTACCTGCTTTACCTCGGCCTGAAGATACTGCTCGCACGAGCCGAAGCAACGGATGTTCCCCGCGTGGCCCGTGCCGGAGCGAAAAAAGCCTTCAGGGATGGCATCGTCGTGGAAGCCTTGAACGTGAAGACCGCCATGTTCTTCATCGCATTCATTCCGCAATTCGTCTCGCCCACCCACGCTTTCGCACCGCAGTTCATCCTGCTCGGCACGATCTGCGTGTTGCTCAACACCGGCGCCGACCTGGTCGCGGTGTTCGCCGCCAGCCGCTTCCTCGCATCGGAGGCCAAGGCGCGACGGGAGCGCCTGCTGTCGCGCGTGTCGGGCATTGTCATGATCGCGCTGGGGCTGTTCGTGGCCCTTTCGGACAAGCACCGGTAAAAGGCTTCTTCACGCATTCCCTAGGCGAAGAACCCGAAAAAGCGCGGCCTGTTCACGCGCTGAGGATGGTGCGAGAGGCGGGACTCGAACCCGCACGCCTTGCGGCGTCAGAACCTAAATCTGGTGCGTCTACCAATTCCGCCACTCTCGCGCAGCGATTCATTCTAAAAGAAAACGCCGGTAGCGGGAGCTACCGGCGTCTTGAATTGGTGGGCCGTGTAAGATTCGAACTTACGACCAATTGATTAAGAGTCAACTGCTCTACCAACTGAGCTAACGGCCCGTTAAAACTTGCAGCTACGTTGTAAGTGGGGTGGACGATGGGACTCGAACCCACGACATCCGGAATCACAATCCGGTACTCTAACCAGCTGAGCTACGCCCACCATAAAACACCATTTGGCGCGCCCGACAGGAATCGAACCTGCAACCGTCGGCTTAGAAGGCCGATGCTCTATCCGATTGAGCTACAGGCGCAGGCACTGTATGTAGAACGCCAACTGGTCGGGGCAGAGGGATTCGAACCCCCGACATCCAGCTCCCAAAGCTGGCGCTCTACCAGACTGAGCTATACCCCGAAACTTAAAGCACTATCCCGATACGCTGGGGTGAAGCCTTCAAATGTTACGGGTCAAACTCAAGCCCGTCAATCTGTATGAACACACCACACTTTCAACTACCGCGTCCGTTGCACGAAGGCGACGGCTTTGCTGCTTAAAAAATGGTGCGCCCGGAGAGATTCGAACTCCCGACCACCAAGTTCGTAGCCTGGTACTCTATCCAGCTGAGCTACGGGCGCACACTTGAAACCTTAGACTCGGTGACTATCGCCGTGAAGCGTTAGCGCCGTGCCGAGAAGCGGAATTATTCAGATATCGGACGCACGCGTCAACACTTTTGTGCATCTTTTTTTCTCGGATTCGTAACAGTCGCTGTAAATAGCCGTCTGAACGAAGAAAGGGCGGCCTTGGCCGCCCTTCCCTTTACAGCTGTGTAGCCGGCCTGCCGACCTTGTCCGGCGCGGAGCCGGCATCGCCACGGGGCGGCGGAGGCGGCGGCGTCGAACCCGGCTTCTGCCAGTCGGCCGGAGGACCCGGCTCGCGGTTGTTCATGATGTCGTCGATCTGGCGCGCGTCGATCGTCTCGTACTGCAGCAGCGCCTCGGCCATCACGTGCAGCTTGTCGATATTGGTGGTGAGCAGCTCCTTGCTGCGCGCATAAGCGCGATCGAGGATGGTGCGCACCACTTCATCGATCTTGCGCGCGGTCTCGTTGGACACGCTCTTGTGCTGCGTGACCGAGCGGCCGATGAAGACCTCGTCTTCTTCCTCACCATAGGTCACCGGCCCGAGTTCATCGGACAGGCCCCACTTGGTCGCCATGTTGCGCGCCATCTTCGTCGCGCGCTCGATGTCGTTGGACGCACCGGTGGTGACCTTGTCGTGGCCGAAGATGAGTTCCTCGGCAACGCGGCCGCCGTACAGCGAGCACAGCTGCGATTCGATCGCGACCTTGTTTATGCTGTACCGGTCGCCTTCCGGCAGGTACATCGTCACGCCGAGGGCGCGGCCGCGCGGAATGATCGTGACCTTGTAGACCGGATCGTGCTCGGGCACGAGACGGCCGATGATCGCGTGGCCGGCCTCGTGGTAGGCGGTGAGACGTTTCTCTTCGTCGTTCATCGCCATCGAGCGGCGCTCGGAACCCATGAGGATCTTGTCGCGTGCGCGATCGAGATGGCTCATGCGTACTTCGCGCGCGTTCTCGCGGGCGGCGAACAAAGCCGCTTCATTGACGAGGTTGGCAAGATCGGCGCCGGAGAAGCCCGGCGTGCCGCGCGCGATGACCATCGCCTCGACATCGGCCGCGGTCGGCACCTTGCGCATGTGCACCTTGAGGATCTGCTCACGACCCTTCACGTCCGGCAGGCCCACGACCACCTGACGGTCGAAACGGCCCGGACGCAGCAGCGCCGGATCGAGCACGTCGGGACGGTTGGTGGCGGCGATGACGATGATGCCTTCGGTGCCTTCGAATCCATCCATCTCGACCAACAGCTGGTTGAGCGTCTGCTCGCGCTCGTCGTGACCGCCACCCATGCCGGCGCCACGATGGCGGCCGACGGCGTCGATCTCGTCGATGAAGATGATGCACGGTGCGTGCTTCTTCGCCTGCTCGAACATGTCGCGCACGCGGCTCGCGCCGACGCCGACGAACATCTCGACGAAGTCGGAGCCGGAGATCGAGAAGAACGGCACCTTGGCCTCGCCCGCGATCGCCTTGGCGAGCAGGGTCTTGCCGGTACCCGGCGGGCCGACCATCAGCACGCCTCGCGGGATCTTGCCGCCCAGCTTCTGGAACTTGCCGGGATCGCGCAGGAATTCCACCAGCTCGCCGACTTCTTCCTTAGCTTCGTCGCAACCCGCGACGTCACCGAAATTGACCTTCACCTGGTCTTCGCCCTGCAGCTTGGCGCGCGAGCGACCGAAGCTCATGGCACCACGGCCGCCCGAACCCGCCTGCATCTGGCGCATGAACCAGATCAGGACGGCCACGAAGATGATGATCGGCAGCCAGTTGAACAGCAGGCCGAGCAGCGAGAAGCCATTGTCGGCCGGCTCCTGGCGAAGCTCGACGCCCTTGTCGCGCATCTGCTTGACCAAGTCGCTCGTGGACAGGCCCACGACCGGCACCACGGTGCGGTAGGAGCCGCCGTCCTTCAACTTGCCGGTAATGGTCGGCGGGGCGGTCGAGGTGATCGTGCCGCTCGCCACGTTGCCGTTGTCGATCTGCTGGGCGAAGGTCGTGTAGGACATGTCCTGGGACGACCCGCCATGCGGGTTGAACGTCTGGAACACGGTCAGCAGGACCACCGCGATGATCAGCCAGAGCAACAGGTTTTTCGCCATCTCATTCATGCGCGGTTCTCGCCAGGTTGCCGGGACGCGGACTTGAGGCCGGTCGCCAGCGCATAGACCTCTCGCGAACGTGCGCGGGAGGCCTTCGGTTTACGCATCGTCACGCGACTGAAGTCCGCGCGCAAGTTCTTCAGGTACTCGTCGAACCCTGCCCCCTGGAACAGTTTCACCAGGAACGATCCACCAGGCTTCAGCCAGTCGAGGCTGAACTGCCGGGCGAGGTCGCACAGGTCCATGGCGCGGATCTGGTCGGCGAGTGCCACACCGGACATATTGGGGGCCATGTCCGAGAGGACAAGATCGACCTTCCGACCTTCCAGCTTGCTTTCGAGTTCGCGAAGGACCGATTCCTCGCGGAAATCGCCCTGCATGAAGTCCACGCCGGCGAGGCCCGCCATGGGCAGGATGTCCAGGGCGATGACCGTGCCCGTGTCACCCATGCGCTGCCGCGCCAGCTGCGACCAGCCACCGGGGGCGGCGCCTAGGTCGACGACCGTCATGCCGGGCTTCAGCAGGCGATCGCGGTCGATCAGCTCTTCGAGCTTGAAGACGGCACGGGAGCGAAGACCCTCGGCCTGGGCCTTCTTGACGTAGGGATCGTCGAAATGCTCCCGCAGCCAACGGGAACTGCTCTTGCTGCGTGCCATGGGCTTTCGACCAACAATAAGTAAGGTGCAGGTCGTGCATGATACCCTTTGACGCCTATCAGCCGCACATCGAACCTGAACGCAATGTCGCTTTCCCCTACACAGCGCCGCTACCTGCGCAGCCTTGCCCACGATCTCCGCCCCGTCATCCTGCTGGGGAACAAGGGCGCTACCGAGGCGGTCGCCAAGGAACTGGCCCAGGCCCTCGACATCCATGAACTGGTCAAGGTGAAGCTCTCCGGGGGCGACAAGGACGAACGCCAGGCGCAGATCGCCTTCCTCACCGGCCAGACCGGATCGGAGACGGTCCAGGAAATCGGCCACGTCGTCGTCCTGTTCCGCCGGAACGAGCAGGACCCGAAGCTGGCCCTGCCCCGGTAAGCCCCCATGGAACTGTCGTTCGAGCATCCCGGCGAGTACCTCTTCGTGCGCCGGGTGGGCGCCGACACGGTCACGGTGGTAGACCGCGACTTCCACAAGAGCATCCTGCTGACCCCGAAAGAGGTCATCGAGGACTGGACCGCCACCGACGCCTCCCGGCTCACGCTGGCCGATGTCGAGAAGATCGTCGCGCTGGAGCCGGAGCTGGTCCTGCTGGGCACGGGCGAACGCCAGGTCTTCCCTCCGGGCGAGGTGATGGCGGGTTTCCTGCGCCGCGGCATCGGCATCGAGGCGATGACCAATGGCTCCGCGGCGCGGACCTACAGCCTGCTCGCGGGCGAAGGCCGGCGTGTGGTCGCGGCATTCATCCTCCCCTGAGGGATTCCCATGCGCATCCTCGTTCTTGGAGCCGGTGGCACCGGCGGCTACTTCGGTGGCCGGCTGGCCCAGGCAGGTGCCGACGTCACCTTTCTCGTCCGGCCCGAACGGGCCAAGACGCTGGACGAGAAGGGGCTGGTGATCCGCAGCCCCTTCGGCGACGCCACGGTGCGGGTCAACCACGTCACCGCCGACAAGATCACCGGCGTGGGGCCCTTCGATCTCGTCCTGCTGTCCTGCAAGGCCTACGACCTGCACTCGGCCATCGAGGCGATCGATCCGGCCGTAGGCGAAGCGACCGCGATCCTGCCCATACTCAACGGCCTGGCCCACTACCCGGTGCTCGACAAGCGGTTCGGGCCCGACAAGGTCGTCGGCGGACTCTGCGTCATCAGTGCGGCGAAAGGCCCTGAAGGCGAGATCCTCCATCTGGGCAACGGCGCCTCGATCACCTTCGGCGAGCGCGACGGCCGGCAGCACGGCGATCGGTGCGAGGCCATCGCCGCTGCCTTCGCCGCGGCGAAGGTCGACCACACCCATTCCACCGATATCCAACGCGACCTCTGGGCCAAGTTCTCGTTCCTGGCCACGCTCGCGGGTGCCACTTGCCTGTTCCGGGCCAGCGTGGGCGATATCGTCGCCACGGACGACGGGCGCCAACTCACCGAGCGGATGTACGAGGAATGCCTGGCCGTCGCCCGCGCCTCAGGTCACCCGGTGCCGGACAACGCACGATCGTTCGCCTGGAAGACCTTGACGCAGGAGGGCTCGCCGCTGACCGCATCGATGCTGCGCGACCTGGAATCCGGCCAGCGCATCGAGTCCGACCACATCGTCGGCGACATGCTGCGGCGCGCGCGCGATGCCGGTGTCCCCGCGCTCCTGCTGGAAGTGGCCTTCGCGCATCTGCAGGCGTTCGAAGCAAGGCGCAAGCGCGGCGGCTGATCCTACGAGACTGCCCCTGCAGGAGCCGCTCCATGTGGGAGCCGACCTTGTCGGCGATCCCGCGGCAGCGGGCCAGATGAGGTCAAGCACCCATCGCCGCTGAAGCGGCTCCCACAGGAACCCAACACCGATCGCCTAGCGAGGCGGCAGGTACTGCAGAGGGTCGACCGGATTGCCGTCACGGCGTATCTGGAACTGCAATTCATCGCGCGTGGCACCGGTGGAACCCATCTCCGCCACGCTCTGCCCGGCCTTCACCTTCTCGCCTTCCTTCACCAGGCGCTTTCGGTTATGCCCGTAAGCGGAGAGGAAGCTGTCGCTGTGCTTGATGATGACGAGTTCGCCGTAGCCGACCAGGCCGTTGCCGCTGTACACCACGACGCCATCGGCGGCGGCGCGGACCGGATCGCCCGCCTTACCCCCGACCTCGATGCCGGGAATGGCGTCGCTGGATGAGAATTTCTTCAACATGGCGCCGTCGGCGGGCCAGCGCCAGTTGATCCCTCCCGCGCTACGCGTGGCCCCGCTGGTCACGATGGGTGTCGAGGCCGGCGGGTTTTCGACGGGCGCAGGCGGCTGCGTCACCGGAGCGCTCGGTGGCGGCGGCGTGGGAACCAGTGATTCCGCGGGCTTGCCCGCGATGACGACCGGGGTGTTCGTCGTGGTCGCGGGCGCGGGAACCGCCGGTGGCAAGGCGGCCCCGGTATCGGCCACGTGGGCCGGTGGCGGTTGGGCCGCGGCCGGCGGCTGTACCGGCTGACCTGCCGGTGCGGGATGCCCGGCCGGCGGAGGCGGCGCCGTGGCGACCACGGGTGCGGCGTGCGAAGCCGGCGGTTTGTCCTCGTGTCCCGGCGGGGAGAGGCGCAGATCCTGTCCTGGCCAGATCGTGTAGGGCGAAGCGATGCCGTTCCAGCTGGCCAGGTCGCGGAAATCCACCTTGTTGCGAAAGGCGATGCTGTAGAGCGTGTCGCCCTTGGACACCCGGTAGCTGCCGCCCGGCGGAGGTGCCGGCGTGGCGGCGCGCGCGGGCGTGTAGGTGCTGCCCGGGCTGCGCGTGACGACGACCGAACTGCGGGTGACGTCGCATCCGGAAAGCATGAAGCCCGCGGCCAACACGGCGGCCAGCGCGAGCGGACGGATCATGAGCATCGCGGACTTCCCTTCACGGTCACTCATCTCAACAGGAACCACCAGGCAGCCAGGAGGATGATCGCTACGATAACAGCCCATCCTATCCATTCGATGTGTTTGCGCAGCATCTGTTCCGCACGTTCACCGAACAGGCGGACCAGCAAGGCCAGCAACCAGACGCGCTTGCCACGGCCGATCATCATGCAGATGAGGAACGGCAGCACTGGCACGCCGACGATACCCGAGGCCCAGGTGACGAACTTCATCGGCACCACGGGCTGCAGGGCAGCCATCGCCAACACGATGTAGAGACCCAGCGAGTGCGCCTGCATGTCCTTCTGCAGGCTGGCCACGCCCGTCTGGATCGGCGCGAGCAGGTGCAGCGATTCGAGCAGGGGCTTCAGCGCCTCGTAGGCGAAATGACCCAGGGCATACCCCACCAGCGAGCCCAGCAACGAGAACAGCAGGCTCCAGTTGGCGAAACGGAACGCCTTGCGCGGTTCGGCAAGCATCATCGGCGCCAGCATGATCTCCGGCATCACGGGAAAGATGAAGGCTTCGACGAAGGAGAGTCCGGCGAGATAGCGGACCGCATGGCGGTGACGCGCCCAGACGATGGCGCGCTCGTAGAGCGAAGCGAACATCCGCATTCAGCGGGTTTCCTTGTGATGGGGACGCATCAACCGATGCCGCCGAGAAGCGGCACGAAACTCACGGCGCCCAGGTCCTCGCGGATCACGGCGCCATGCTCGTCCTTGCGCAGGCGCACGAGCACCTGCTGGCTGGGGCTGCCCACGGGTGCCACCAGCACGCCACCTGGCTTCAACTGGTCGAGCAGCTTCGACGGAATGCGATCGCCGGCGGCCGTGAGGATGATGCCTTCGAACGGCGCCTCCGATTCCCAGCCAAGCTTGCCGTCGTCGTGCCGCGACCGCAGGTTCTCGATGCCCAGTTGGCGGAAACGCCGCCGCGCCTGGCGCAGTAGTTCCTCGATGCGCTCCACCGTGTAGACCGTGGGCACGATGCCGGCGAGCACGGCGGCCTGGTAACCGGAACCCGTGCCGATTTCGAGCACGCGCTCGGGCACGCCGTGCTCGATCAGCGCCTCGGTCATCCTCGCGACGATCCAGGGTTGCGAGATGGTCTGGCCATGGCCGATCGGCAGGGCGGTGTTCTCGTAGGCGCGGCTGTGCAGCGCCTGGTCGATGAAATGATGGCGCGGCAGCTGGCGGATCACCTCGAGCACGCGCTCGTCGCGAATGCCCTCCTCGGCGAGCTTCGCCACCAGGCGATCGCGTGCGCGCTGGGATGTCATTCCCTCGCCGCGCAGTGCGGAGGGCGGAAGTGCATGCAGGTTCACCACCTCAGGCCGCCTCCTCGTTGTCCATGGCCGAGGACAGCGAAAGTGCCCAGCTGCTGACCTTCTCCAGTGCCTGGACGCGCGTGAGGTCGGTATGGATCGGGGTGACCGAGACATAGCCGCGACGAACGGCGTCGAAATCCGTGCCGGGACCATCGTCCTCGATCTCGCCCGGCGGACCGATCCACCACATCGTGCGGCCACGCGGGTCGGCGGTGCGGATCGCGGGTGCCGACCGGTGGCGCTTGCCGAGCCGGGTGACTTCGAACCCGTTGATCTCTTCCCAAGGCAGGTCCGGCACGTTCACGTTGAGGATCGTGTCGGCCGGCAGCGGATCGACGATCAGCCGGCGCATCAACATGAGCACGGCGTTCGCGGCGGCTTGGAAGTGGCGACCCGAACCTTCCCGCGTCACCAGCGACACGGCGATCGCGGGAAGCCCGAGGAAGCGTCCTTCCATCGCGGCCGACACGGTGCCCGAATAGATCACGTCGTCGCCGAGGTTGGCGACATTGTTGATGCCGGACACCACGATGTCCGTCTCATGATCGAGCAGACCGGACAGCGCGAGATGGACGCAGTCGGTGGGCGTGCCGGCCACGCGATAGGCACCGTTGTCCAGTCGCTGCACGCGGATGGGCGCATCGAGGGTAAGCGAATTGCTCGCGCCGGATCGGTCGCGGTCCGGCGCCACGACCGTCACCGTACCGAACTCGACCAGACGCCCGGCCAGCACCTGGATGCCAGGGGCCTCCACGCCGTCGTCGTTGCTAACCAGAACTTGCATGCTGATCCAGATCGAAAAACGGGTGCGGCGGCCCCACCTCACGGAAAGCCGCCCGACCATCCAAGTCTACCGGACCGGGCAGCCGGATTCACGAAAGCCCGCTAGGATGGGAGCCATGAAGCGACGCCCTTCGACGGTACATGACGACGATAGCCGTCTCTTTCGCGAGGCAATCGGCGACGTTCGCCCCATGGCGCCCGTCGACGCCGTGCCCGGCCGCCCGAGGCCCGAGCCGCATCCGCACATGCGCGATGCCGACGAAGCCGCCGTACCCGCCGACTCCCTGCAGTTCGACTATGACCCCGCCGACCTCGAGGTGGGCGAAGAACTGTCTTATTTGCGCGATGGCTATCCGCCGAAACTCCTGAAGCAGCTCAAGCGTGGGCAGTTCAGCATCCAGGCCGACGTCGACCTGCACCAGATGAACGTGGCGGCGGCGCAGCTGACGATTGCTGAGTTCCTCGCCGAGTGTCGTCGCGATGGAGTGCGCTGCGTGCGCATCATTCACGGCAAGGGATTGCGTTCGAAGGCGGCCGGGCCGGTGCTGAAGGGACTGACCGATCGGTTGTTGCGGCGAAGGGATGACGTGGTGGCGTTCGCCTCGGCGCGGCCGATGCAAGGTGGCACGGGGGCGGTTGTCGTCTTGTTGAAGGGGTGATGGTCGCTTCATCCGGCCCGCTGCCGCGGGATCGCCGACAGAGTCGGCTCCCACCAGGTCTCCTGATACTCCCACCAGGCCTCCTCATCCTGCCACCGGGTCTCCTCATCCTGCCATCAGGGTCATTCGTCCTTGATAACGGCAAGTTTCGCTGTGGTGGGAGCCGCTTCAGCGGCGATGGCTGCCTGGTGGGAGCCGACCCTGTCGGCGATGGCTACAGGGTCGCCGCGATTTCGCGGATCACCGTGGTGGCATAAGCCCCCGCAGGCAACCCGAACGAAACCTCCAGCGCGCCATCGTCGAGCCAACGCCATGCGAACTCGCGAGGTTGCAGGCGCAAGGCGCGCCGCTCCTGGTCCATGCGCGCGTCGGCCAGACCTTTGGCCAGGTCCTCGTCGCGCGCCGCCACCGCTCGCTCCAACTCGCCCGCCGCGTCCGCGGCAGGCGTTTCCCCACGGCCCCACAGAGGCCCGGACGGGTGGATATCGAACCGCGCAAGCCGCTCCGCCAGCGTCGCGTCGAACGGTTCCGGCCCGAACCACGAGCGCGATCCTTCCAGCGACCAGATCTCGCCATCCATCGGCGCATCCCATCGATCGGCCGCGACGCGCTCCGCGAGTACGCCGTTGAAGATATGCGAGCGCGCCGCCGAGAGCAGGATCGACCGCTTGTCGCGATCGACACGGCGGCCGCCGAACATGACCCGCGCCTGCGCGACATTGTTGCCGCCAAGACCGAAGCGCTGCTCACCGAAATAATTCGGCACGCCGCGCCGGCCGATCTCGCCCATTCGCGCTTCCGCGGCGGCGCGATCGCCTTCGACCTCGCGCAACACGAGGACGAAGCGATTGCCACGCAGCGCACCACGCTTGATCTTGCGCGAATGACGACCGAGCGAACGGACCGTCACGTCGGTATGCGGAAACGCCGACCAGTCCGGATCGGCCTTGCCCGGCAGCTGCACCGTGAACACCTGACGGGTCACCGCGTGGCGATCCTTCATACCCGCGTAGCCCACGTTCATCGGCGCGGTACCGGCGAACTTGGCCAGTTCGCGCGCCACCCAGTCCGTGTTCGCACCGCGCTTCTCCACGACGAGGAAGGCGTGTTCGCCGGTGCCATCGGCCTCGTAGCCGAGGATTTCCTCGACGAAGAAATCATCGGGCGTCGAGCGCAAACGGGCACGCAGCGGCGGTGCGCCGAAGGCGAAAGGAAGTTCGTTGTCGCTCATGGAAAGCCTTTACAGCAGGAACAGCGTGGCGAGGCCGAGGAAGATGAAGAAACCACCGCTATCGGTCATCGCGGTGATGAGTACGCTCGAACCCAGCGCGGGATCACGTCCGAGCTTCGTCATCAGCATGGGAATGCCCACGCCCATGAAGGCGGCGAGCAACAGGTTCAGGGTCATCGCCGACATCATCACCAGGCCCAGCGACAGGCTGCCGTAGAGTAGCCACGCGACGATGCCGATCGCGCCACCCCACACGATGCCGTTGACCAGGGAGACCGCCATCTCCTTGCGCCACAGGCGCCGGGCCTGGGAAACGCCGATCTGTTCCAGCGCCATCGCGCGGACGATCATGGTGATGGTCTGGTTGCCGGAATTGCCGCCGATGCCCGCCACGATGGGCATCAGCGCGGCCAGCGCCACGAGCTTCTCGATCGAGTGTTCGAACAGGCCGATGACACGCGAGGCGATGAAGGCGGTGACCAGATTGATGGCCAGCCATGCCCAGCGATTGCGCACGGACTTCCACACCGAGGCGAAGATATCTTCTTCCTCGCGCAGGCCGCCGCGCGACAAGGCTTCGGTTTCGCTCTCCTCGCGGATGAAATCGAGCATAGCGTCGACGGCGATACGCCCGATCAGGCGCTGGTGCGCATCGACGACGGGCGCGGTGACCAGATCGTAGCGCTCGAACGCCTGGGCCACGTCATAGGCGTCGTCCTCGGGGCGGAACGTGTTCACGTCGGGCGCCATGATCTCGTGGACCATCTTCTCCGGCGAGTTCACCAGCAGCCAGTGCAGCGGCAGCACGCCGGTGAGCACGTTGTCCGAGTTGACCACGAAAAGCTTGTCGGTCTGCGCCGGCAGTTCATCGAAGCGGCGCAGGTAACGCAGCACCACCTCGAGGCTGATGTCCTCGCGGATGGTGACCATGTCGAAATCCATCAGCGCGCCGACCTGGTCGTCCTCGTACGACATGGCGGCCTGCACGCGCTCGCGCTCCTGCGCGTCGAGGCTGGCCATCAACTCGGGCAGCACCTCGGTCGGCAGGTCGTCGACGAGGTCGGCGAGTTCGTCGGCGTCCAGCGGTTCGATGGCGGCGAGGATCTCGCTATCGTCCATGTCCGCGATCAGGGATTCGCGAACCGAGTCGGATACCTCGAGCAGGATGTCGCCATCGCGATCGGAACGCACGCGCTGCCAGATCGCGAGGCGGTCTTCCAGCGGCAGCGATTCCAGCACGTCCGCCAGGTCGGCCGGATGCAAGTCGTCGAGCCGCGCCTGGAGTTCCGCATCGGCGGCTTCCAGCGCGGCCTCGTCGCCGTCCGGCGCGGCGCCCGCGAACGCGAGCAGGCCTTCACGGCGCCGCAGGAGGTCGACGATCGTCTCCAGCCTGTCGTGCAGGCGAGGCGTGGAGGCGCGCGGCTCGTTCTCGCTCATGCGCGCAGCACCAGCACCGTCGCCAGCGCGGCGATGCCCTCGCGGCGCCCGGTGAAGCCAAGCGTCTCGGTGGTGGTCGCCTTGATGCTGATGCGATCGATGTCCACGCCGAGGTCGGCGGCGATGATCTCGCGCATGCCCTGGGCGTGCGGGCCCACCTTGGGCGCCTCGCAGATGATCGTCATGTCCGCGTTGCCGAGCACGTAGCCGCGCTCGGACAACATGGCCGCCACGGCGCGGACGAAGCTGCGGCTGTCAGCACCGCGCCAACGATCGTCCGAAGGCGGAAAGTGCTTGCCGATATCGCCCAGCGCCAGGGCACCGAGCAAGGCGTCGCAAAGCGCATGCAGCACCACGTCACCGTCGGAATGCGCGAGCACGCCCTGCCCATGCGGCACGCGCACGCCACCCAGCATCACGTGGTCGCCTTCGCCGAATGCGTGGACGTCGAATCCCTGGCCAATGCGCATTATCGTGTCCTCCCTAGAAGGAACTCCGCCAGCGCGAAATCGGCCGGCGTCGTCACCTTGATATTGTCTTCCGATCCTTCCACCAGCAGGGGCGACACACCGATCCGCTCCATGGCCATCGCCTCGTCGCTCACCACGATACCCGCCTCGGCGGCAAGGCGAAGTGCATGCGCCAGCGCACCGCGGCGGAACATCTGCGGCGTGAAGGCACGCCAGCGACCATCGCGCGGTTCGGTGGCGATGCTGTGACACCCTGCATCGGCACGTTTCAGGGTATCGCGAAGGGGCGCCCCGAGCAGGCCGCCCTCCCCTTTTCCCGCCAGTTCGACCAGGCGTTCGATGTCACCGGCGCGCACGCACGGCCGCGCGGCGTCGTGCACCAGCACGAACTCGTCTTCCGCCACGCCGGGCGGCAGCGCGTGCAAGCCGGCCAGCACCGAAGCACTGCGCTCGCTGCCGCCGATAGTGACGATCAACGGCTTGCCGCCGATGGTATCGGTAGCCGCGAAATGCGCGTCGTCGGCCGCGATGGCCACCAGCAACCCGGCGATACGTGGATGGGCCGCCAGCCGTTCCAGCGTGTGATCGATGAGTGGCCGGCCGGCCAACCACTGGTATTGCTTCGGCCGGTCGCCGCCAGCCCGGACACCCTTTCCGGCGGCCGGCACCACGCACCAGAGCGCGTCCATCACTGGCCGCCGGGGGCGATGGGCGGCGGAGGTGGAGGCGCGCTGGTCGCGGCCCCCGGCTCCACCACCTGGTAGAACGTTTCACCTGGCTTGACCAGGCCCAGCTCCTGGCGCGCACGCGCCTCGGTGGCCTGTTCACCGTGTTTCAGGTCTTCCACGTCCGCGGCGAGCGCCTGGTTGCGCTTCTGCAAGCTGGCGTTTTCCTCGGTCTGCTTCTTGACCGACTCGCGCAGCGAATCGACCTCAGCCATGCCCCCACCGCCGACCCACAGCTTCAGCTGCAGCGCGATGAGGACGATGACGAGGATCAGACCGATCCAGCGCAGGATTGCCGCGTTACTCAAGGCACGACTCAGCCGGGCAGCTTCGACAGGCTTGGGAAGGCGTTGCGACCGGCGTACGTCGCCTTGGCACCGAGCGCTTCCTCGATCCGCAGCAGCTGGTTGTACTTCGCCACACGGTCGGTACGGCAGAGCGAGCCGGTCTTGATCTGCGTGGCGGTGGTGGCCACCGCGATGTCGGAGATCGTGGTGTCCTCGGTTTCACCGGAGCGGTGCGAGACGATCGCGGCATACTTCGCGCGATCGGCCATGGCGATGGCCTCCAGCGTTTCGGACAGCGTGCCGATCTGGTTGACCTTGATCAGGATGGCGTTGGCGATCTTCTTGTCGATGCCTTCCTGGAAGATCTTCGGGTTGGTCACGAAGAGGTCGTCGCCGACCAGCTGGATACCTTCGCCAATGGCCTTGGTGAGGTGCGCCCAGCCGGTCCAGTCGCCTTCGGCCATGCCGTCCTCGATGGTGACGATCGGGTACTGCCTCGACCACGACGCCAGCGTGTCCACCCACTGTTCCGGAGTGAACACCTTGCCCTCGCCTTCCAGGTCGTACTTGCCATCCTTGAAGAATTCCGAGCTGGCCACGTCGAGGCCGAGCAGGATGTCGCTGCCGACCTTGTAGCCAGCCTTGGTCACCGCCTCCAGGATCGTGTCCAGCGCTTCCACGTTGGACTTGAGGTTCGGCGCGAAACCGCCTTCGTCGCCCACCGAGGTGTTGAGGCCGCGGCCCTTCAGCACCGACTTCAATGCATGGAAGATCTCGGCGCCGTAGCGAAGCGCCTCGGCGAAACTCGGCGCGCCCACCGGCAGCACCATGAACTCCTGCACGTCGACGTTGTTGTCCGCATGCGCGCCACCGTTGATGATGTTCATCATCGGTACCGGCAGCGAACCGCCACCGTCCACCATCAGGTATTGCCAGAGAGCCTGCTTCTTCGATGCGGCCACGGCGTGCGCGGCGGCCATCGAGACGCCGAGCAAGGCGTTCGCGCCCAGCTTGCCCTTGTTCTCGGTCCCATCCAGCGCGATGAGCTTGCCGTCGAGTCCCTTCTGGTCCGCGGCGTCGTAGCCCTTCAGTGCGGAGGCGATCGTGGTGTTGACGTTGGCCACGGCGTTCTTCACGCCTTTGCCGCCGTAACGGCCCTTGTCGCCATCGCGCAGTTCGACCGCTTCGCGCGTGCCGGTGGAGGCACCGCTCGGCACGGCGGCGCGGCCGAAGGAACCGTCGGCCAGGGTGACCTCGGCTTCGAGGGTGGGATTGCCGCGGGAATCGAGGATTTCGCGGGCGTGGATCTTCGTGATGGACGTGGTCATGCGGTTCCCGTTACGAGTTGGAATGACTAAGGAAGGTACCGACCAGCGCGAGGCCGGCGGTACCGATCAGGATGAGTGCGTTCAGTCCGAGCCCGATCGCGCCGAACGTGCGGCGGCGGTCCTGCCGGCGCAGGGCGATGAAGCCCAGCACCAGCCCGACGAGGGAAAGGACGAGGAAGGCGCAGATGACGAGGCCGATGACGCCGAATATCGGCAGGTGCTGCTCCGGATCGCCCGATGCGACCATGAGCGCGGAGAAAACGATGCTGGCCAGGACGACGATACCGGATACCAGGGCGATGACGAACGAGGCGATGCCGTGACCCGACTGCGGCATGCGTGCCGCACGCTGGCGAGATTCGCCGGCGTCGTGGGTCGCGTTGTCCTCAGTCATCCAGCCTGTCTCCCCGGGGCCTTTGCGGCTCCGCCGTTGGAATGCCGGCGCATGGCGCGCCGGATTCCGTCAATCATACCGTTCCGGAGGAACGATCAAGCGTGGTTCTTGAATCCGCGGCGCTTCACGGCGCCATCGAGTTCCATCAGGGTCTCGAGCAACTCTTCCATCTGGTCGAGCGGCCAGGCGTTCGGGCCATCGCTCAGGGCCTTCGCCGGTTCCGGATGGGTCTCGGCGAACAGGCCGGCCACGCCGACGGCGACCGCCGCGCGTGCCAGCACCGGCACGAACTCGCGCTGGCCACCGGAGCTGGTGCCCTGGCCACCCGGCAACTGCACCGAATGGGTGGCGTCGAAGACCACCGGGCAATTCGTCTCACGCATCACCGCGAGCGAACGCATGTCGGAGACCAGGTTGTTGTAGCCGAAGCTCGCCCCACGCTCGCAGACGAGGATGTCGTGGTTGCCCACGTCGAAGGCCTTCTGCACCACGTTCTTCATGTCCCACGGCGCGAGGAACTGGCCCTTCTTGATGTTCACCGGCTTGCCGGCGCGGGCGACGTTCTGGATGAAGTCGGTCTGGCGGCAAAGGAAGGCCGGGGTCTGCAGCACGTCGACGACGGCGGCGACCTCGTTCATCGGCGTGTATTCGTGCACGTCGGTGATGACAGGCACGCCGATCTGCCGCTTCACCGCCTCGAGCACCTTCAGGCCCTCTTCCAGCCCCGGGCCGCGGAAGCTGGAACCCGACGAGCGGTTGGCCTTGTCGAAGCTCGACTTGAAGATGAAGTTGATGCCGAGGCGGCTGGTGATTTCCTTCAGCTTGCCGGCGACGTCGAGCTGCAACTGCATCGACTCGATGACGCAGGGACCGGCGATCAGGAACAGCGGCTGGTCGAGACCGGCCTCGAAACCACAAAGCTTCATGCGGCGGACTCCTCGGAACGGATGGCGAGCTTGTCGCCGTCGCGGACGGCCTTGTATTCGCGCGCCGCGCGTACGAAGCCGATGAACAGCGGATGGCCCTCGCGCGGCGTGGAGGTGAATTCGGGATGGGCCTGGCAACCCAGGAACCACGGGTGGACCTGGCGCGGCAACTCGACGATCTCCACGAGCAGGTCGTCCATCGACTTGCCCGAGATCACCATGCCCAGGTCCTCGAACAACTGCCGGTAACGGTTGTTGAACTCGTAGCGATGGCGATGACGCTCGCGCACCACGTCTTCGCCATACAGTTCGCGCGCCAGGGTGCCTGCCTTCAGGCGGCATTCCTGTGCACCCAGGCGCATGGTGCCGCCGAGGTCGGAGCGCTCGCTGCGCTGTTCGGTTTCACCGGTGGCGGTGGTCCACTCGGTGATGAGGGCGATGACGGGGTCCGGCGTGTTGCGGTCGTTTTCGCTGGAATCGGCCTGGGGCAACCCCGCCGTGTTGCGGGCGAATTCGACCACCGCGGCATGCATGCCGTAGCAGATGCCGAAGTACGGGATGCCGGTTTCGCGGGCGAACTGGGCGGCGAGAATCTTGCCCTCGAAGCCACGTTTGCCGAAGCCACCTGGCACCAGGATGGCGTCGGCATCGCCAAGCACCGCGCGGGCACCGCGTGCCTCCACGTCTTCGGAATCGACCCAGCGCAGGTTCACCCGCGTCGACTGGTTGATGCCGCCGTGGCGCAGCGCCTCGCCCAAGGACTTGTAGGCGTCCTTGTGTTCGACGTATTTGCCGACGATGGCCACGGTGACCTCGTCACGCGGATGCTCGACGGCCTCGACCGTGCGCTCCCAACTGGAGAGGTCGGCCGGGCCGGCGTCGAGGCCGAGGCGCTTGATGACGAGTTCGTCCAGGCCCTGCTCGTGCAGCCACATCGGCAGCTTGTAGATGACATCGACGTCGATCGTGCTGATGACGGCGTTCTTCGGCACGTTGGTGAAAAGCGCGATCTTGTGCCGCTCGCCATCGGGCAGCGGCTCTTCGCAACGGCACAGCAGCACGTCGGGCTGGATACCGATCGAGCGCAGTTCCTTCACCGAATGCTGGGTGGGCTTGGTCTTGATCTCGCCGGCGGCCTTGATATACGGGACCAGGGTGAGGTGCACGAACATGCACTTCTCCGGCCCGTGCTCGATGCGCAACTGGCGGATCGCCTCGAGGAAGGGCAGCGATTCGATGTCGCCGACGGTGCCGCCGATCTCGACCAGGGCCACGTCGAAACCACGGGTGGCCTCGTGGATGGAATGCTTGATCTCGTCGGTGATGTGCGGGATCACCTGCACGGTGGCACCGAGATAGTCGCCGCGGCGCTCCTTGCGGATCACCGATTCGTAGATCTTGCCGGCGGTGATCGAATTCTTGCCGGTCAACCGGGTGCGGACGAAGCGCTCGTAGTGGCCGAGGTCGAGATCGGTTTCCGCGCCATCGTCGGTGACGTAGACCTCACCGTGCTGGAAAGGACTCATGGTGCCCGGATCCACGTTGATGTACGGATCGAGCTTCATCATGGTCACGGAAAGACCGCGGGCCTCGAGGATCGAGGCAAGCGACGCCGCTGCGATGCCTTTCCCAAGGGAAGACACCACACCGCCGGTGACGAAAATCAGGGGAGTCATGCGAGCAGCCAGTGCTGGAAATTTGTATTTTACCTAAGCGGGCCCCCGCTCGCGAGTGGTACCTGAATGGAAAGCCGAAGCGCCCTCTCTCCGCCCAGGCCATTCTCCGCTGGAAACCGGTTCTCGGGTGGAAGCAGGCCTCCGGTTCTCCCGATACCATGTGCGGATGAACGCCTCCCCGATTCCCGCCCGCCTCAAGGCTCTTCGCGCCGCCATGGCCCGCGAAGGCGTCGCCGCCGTCGTCGTTCCCACGGCCGACCCGCACCTGTCCGAATACCTGCCGCCGCGCTGGCAGGCGCGCCAGTGGCTGTCCGGCTTCACCGGATCGGCCGGCACCCTGGTGGTCACCGCCAGCGGCGGCGGACTGTGGACCGATTCCCGTTACTTCGCCCAGGCGGAAGGTGAACTGGCCGGCAGCGGCCTCCCCCTGATGAAATTGAACGTGGCGCACACGCCGGAACACGTGGCCTGGCTGGTGGAGCAGCTCGGCGCCGGGGACGTCGTCGCCGTGGCCGGCGACAGCGTGTCCGTCGCCGGCGCCGAAAGCCTTTCCAGGCGCCTGGAAACCACCGGTGCCCGCCTGCGCACCGACCTCGACCTGCCCGCCGCCATCTGGACCGATCGACCGACGCGGCCCGAGGCCCCCGTCTACGCCCACGCGGCCCCGTTCGCCACGGTCGAGCGAGCCGACAAGCTGCGCCACGTGCGCACGGCGATGCGCCGGGCCGGGGCCACGCATCACCTGCTTTCCAGCCTCGATGACATCGCCTGGCTGATGAACCTTCGCGGGGCCGACGTCGAATACAACCCGGTCTTCCTGGCCCATCTGCTGGTCGAGGACGCGCGGGCCACGCTTTTCATCGACGCCGCCAAGGTGCCGGCTGGATTGAAGGCCGCGCTGGCCGCCGACGGCGTCGCCTTGGCCGACTACGGCACCGTGGCCTCGGCGATCGCCGCACTGCCGGACGATGCGGCACTGATGTACGACGCCGGCCGCGTCGTCGTTTCCGTCATGGAAGGCCTGCCCGGCAGCGTGAAGCACGTGCGCGCGCCGCATCCATCGACCGCGCAGAAGGCGCGCAAGACCGCCGAGGAACTGGACCATATCCGCGACGTGATGCGCCGCGACGGCGCCGCGCTGGCCCGGGCGTTCCGGCGCATCGAGGTGGCGCTCGCCGCCGGCCAGGCGCTGACGGAACTGGACGTGGACACGATCGTGCGCGCGGCGAGGGAAACGCAGGCCGGTTTCGTGGGAGAGAGCTTCTCCACCATCGCCGGCTACCAGGCCAACGGCGCCCTGCCGCATTACCGCGCCACCGAGGCCTCGTTCAGTCCCCTGGCCGCCAAGGGGCTGCTGCTGGTCGATTCCGGCGGCCAATACCTCGGAGGCACCACCGACATCACGCGAGTGCTCGCGCTGGGTCCGGTCACCGACGAACAGCGCCGCGACTCGACCCTCGTGCTGAAGGGCATGATCGCACTGTCGCGCGCGCGTTTCCCCAAGGGCGCGAGCGGACCGCAGCTGGACGCCCTCGCCCGGGCGCCACTCTGGGCCGCCGGCATGGATTTCGGCCATGGCACCGGCCATGGCGTGGGCTATTTCCTCAACGTCCATGAAGGTCCGCACGGCATCCGCCCGCCCGTGGCCGGCGGCGCGCTGGTGCCACTGGAAACGGGGATGATCACCTCGATCGAGCCCGGCCTGTACAAGCCGGGCCGCCATGGCATCCGCCACGAGAACCTCGCGGTGGTGACCCAGGCCGACTCGACGGAATTCGGTGAATTCCTGGCCTTCGAGACACTGACGCTCTGCCCCTTCGACCGCCGCGGCCTGGAGCCGCGCCTGCTGGAGCCTTCGGAACGGGCGTGGCTGGACGATTACCACGCCACCGTCCGCGCCGCGCTGTCCCCGCTGCTCGACGGCGCCGACCGCGAATGGCTGGAGTGGCACTGCGCACCGCTCTAGCCCCCGGTGCCGGCCCGACCCGGGAGCTTTCATCTCTGGTGGGAGCTATCGGATGCGCCGTACCGGGAACATGCCGATCACCAATCTCACGGGCTGACACAGGCACTCTTCAGGCTTGACCATCCTGGGGACCTGACCCCATCCTGCCCGGCTACGTCACACCCGCGAAGACCATGAATACTCGCTACAACGCCTCAGACATCGAAGTCCTCAGCGGTCTTGACCCCGTCAAGCGCCGCCCCGGCATGTACACGGACACCTCGCGGCCGAATCACCTCGCCCAGGAAGTCATCGACAACTCCGTCGATGAGGCGCTCGCGGGCCATGCGAAGACCATCGAGGTCACCGTCTTCAACGACGGGTCGGTCGAAGTCACCGACGATGGCCGCGGCATGCCGGTGGACATCCACCCGGAAGAGAAGGTCCCGGGTGTCGAACTGATCCTCACGCGCCTGCATGCGGGCGGCAAGTTCTCCAACAAGAACTACGCCTTCTCGGGCGGCCTGCATGGCGTGGGCGTCTCGGTGGTCAACGCGCTGTCCACGCGCGTGGACGTCACCATCCGCCGCGATGCCCAGGAATACAGGATGAGCTTCGCCAACGGCGATCGCGCGAGCGATCTCGAGGTGATCGGCAGCGTCCCGAAGAAGAAGACCGGCACCACGCTGCGCTTCTGGCCCGACCCGAAGTATTTCGATACACCGCGCATCCTCGTCTCGAAACTGAAGCACCTGCTCCGCGCCAAGGCCGTGCTTTGCGCCGGGCTCACCGTGCGCCTGCTCGACGAGGCGTCCGGCGAGACCACGGAGTGGTACTTCGAGGACGGCTTGCCGGATTATCTGCGCGGTGAACTCCAGGGCGCCGAGGCCTTGCCCGCCGAGTTGTTCGTGAAGCATTTCTCTCGCGAAACCGACGCGCTCGACGTCGCCCTGGCCTGGCTGCCGGAAGGCGAGCTGGTCCAGGAAAGCTATGTCAACCTGATCCCCACCGCACAGGGCGGCACGCACGTGAACGGCCTGCGCTCGGGCCTCACCAACGCCATTCGTGAATTCTGCGACCTGCGCAACCTGCTACCGCGTGGCGTGAAGCTGGCGCCGGAAGACGTATGGGAGCGACTGGCCTTCGTCCTCAGCGTGAAGTTGCAGGAAGCGCAGTTCGCCGGCCAGACGAAGGAGCGCCTTTCCTCGCGCAGCGCCGCGGCCATCGTCGAGGGCGTGGTGCACGACGCCTTCAGCCTGTGGCTCAACCAGCATGTGGAAACCGGCGAGAAGATCGCCCAGCTCGCCATCGAGCGGGCCAGCGCACGTCTCAAGGCGGCCAAGCAGGTGGTGCGCAAGAAGATCACCCAGGGCCCCGCCCTGCCCGGCAAGCTCGCCGACTGCGCGGCCACCGACCTCACCCGTACCGAACTCTTCCTCGTCGAGGGCGACTCGGCGGGCGGCTCGGCCAAGCAGGCCCGCGACAAGGATTTCCAGGCGATCCTTCCGCTGCGAGGCAAGATCCTCAATACCTGGGAAGTCGAGTCGGGTGCGGTGCTGGCCTCGCAGGAAGTGCACGACCTGGCGGTGGCGATCGGTTGCGATCCCGGCAAGGACGATCTCTCCGGCCTGCGCTACGGCAAGGTGGTGATCCTCGCCGATGCGGACTCCGATGGCCTGCATATCGCCACGCTGCTCTCGGCCTTGTTCCTGCGCCATTTCCCTTCGTTGGTGCGCGAGGGCCACGTGTTCGTGGCCATGCCGCCCCTGTTCCGCGTCGACGTGGGCAAGCAGGTGTTCTATTGCCTCGACGAGGAAGAGAAACGCTTGATGCTGGAGAAGGTGGAGCGCGAGAAAATGAAGGGCGCCGTCAGCGTCACGCGCTTCAAGGGCCTGGGCGAGATGAATCCCGCGCAGCTGCGCGAGTCCACCGTCCATCCGGATACGCGTCGCCTCGTCCAGCTCACCATCGAAGTCGACGATGGCACCAACAAATTGATGGACATGCTGCTGGCCAAGAAGCGCGCCGGCGACCGCAAGCAATGGCTTGAAGACAAGGGCGACCTGGCGACGCTCGAGGTCTGAGGACTGGTGGGAGCCGACTTTGTCGGCGATCCCGCGGCAGCGGGCCAGGATGTGGCAAGCATCCATCGCCGACAGGGTCGGCTCCCACCGAGCCCGGGCATAGCCTCCGACCCTGGTGGGAGCCAGCTCCGGTGGGAGCCGACCCTGTCGGCGATGCTCTTCGCTTACCGCCGGCTGCGGATCGCGGCGATCAGCGCACGCGTGGCACCGTCGAACTGGGCCAGGCTGCCTGCGTCCTTGTCGTTGCTCAGCGACGGATAGATCTGCTTGGCGATGACCTTGCCCAGTTCCACGCCCCACTGGTCGAACGCGTTGATGCCCCACAGGTGGCCCAGCAGGAACACCTTGTGCTCATACAGCGCGATCAGCGCGCCCAGCGAATGCGGGGTGAGCGAATCGAGCATGAACACGGTGCTCGGGCGGTCACCCTTGAACGTACGCTGCGCGGCCAGCACGCGGCGCTCTTCCTCGGTTCCGGTTTTCGCCTCGGCCAAAGCCTCGTCGAAGGTCTTGCCCAGCGACAGCGCGGCCGCCTGCGCGAGCAGGTTGGACAGCAGTACGTCGTGGTTCTCGCGCAGCGGGTGCGCCGGCTTCACCAGGCCGATGAACTCCAGCGGCACCGTGTCCGTGCCCTGGTGCAAGGCCTGGAAGTACGCATGCTGCGCGTTCGTTCCGATGCTGCCCCAGACCACCGGCACGGTCGACTGGCGCACTTCGCTGCCGTCATCCGGATGCACATGCTTGCCGAGGCTTTCCATCTCCAACTGCTGCAGGTAGGACGGCAGATCGGCCAGCGAGTCGACGTACGGAACCACCGCCCGGCTGCTGCGGCCGAGAATGTTGCGGTTCCAGAATTCGGCGATGGTCAGCAGGACCGGAAGGTTGTCCTTCCACTCCGCCGTGAGGAAATGGTCGTCAGCCTCGGCGGCCCCGGCGAGCAATTCGCGAAAGCCCTTCATGCCGATGGCGAATGCGATCGAGGCACCCACGGCCGACCACAGGGAGAAGCGGCCGCCGACGTAGTCCCACATGGGCAGCACTTGCGAGGCGCCCCACTTGTGCACGGCTTCGTCGTTGGAACTCACGGCGATGAAATGCTTGGAGGTCTTCGCCTCGTCGCCGCCGTTGGCCTTCAGTATCCAGTTGCGGAAGACGCCGCCGTTGAGCAACGTTTCCTGCGTGTTGAAGCTCTTGGAAACCAGGATCACCAGCGTGTACGCCGGATCGAGCTTCTTCATCAGGTCGTAGGCGGCCTGGCCGTCCACGTTGGTAAGGAAGTGGCTGGTGATGCCCTTGACGTGGAACTGCTCCAGCGCATGCACGGCCAGCCGCGGACCCAGGTCCGAGCCGCCGATGCCGATGTTCACCACGTCGGTGACGCGGCCGATCAGGCCGACCGATTCACCCTCGCCCTTGTGCACGGCGTTGACCAGCAACTCCATCTTGTCGAGCGCGTCGGCGACGTCCTTGCGGACCTCGGCCGGAGCCATCGGATGGCGCGACGCACCACCGCGCAGGGCGGTGTGCAGGACGGCGCGGTCTTCGGAGGTATTGATGTGCTTGCCGGCGAACATGGCATCGCGGGCGGCTTTCCAGCCGGTGCCCTCGATGTACCCGCCTACGGCGTCGAGCGCGGCGATGTCGAGCTTCTGCCGCGACACATCGAGGAGGATCGGGCCCATGCGACGGCGCAGGCGCTCACCACGGGCTTCGTCCTGGACGAGATCGCGGAGGGTGGTCTTGGCGAGACGGGAGGCGTGCTCCTCGAACGAGGGCAACGGTGCGTGCTTTGATTCCATGGCTTCCACTTGGCTGCAACGGAGGGGGGAAGCGGTGATGTTACCGCAGTGCAGCGTAAGTGGATTGTATGGATGTTGCGCGGGCAAAGAGGATCGCCGGCATAGCCGGCTCCCACAGGGGTAACCGTGAGTGACCTGGTGGGAGCCGGCTATGCCGGCGATGGCAAGCTGGCCTCAGGCGGCCTGCTTCGGAATCGAATGGTTCGTGTGCGTTATGCGGTTGTTCGCATCGACATAGACGAGATCCGGCTGGTACTTGGCCATTTCCGCCTCGGAAAGTCCGACGAAGGCGGCGATGATCACCAGGTCGCCCGTGGACACACGGCGCGCGGCGCTTCCGTTCACCGAGATGATGCCCGAGCCCTCTTCCGCACGCAGCGCGTAGGTAACGAAGCGCTCACCGTTGTTGATGTTCCACGCGTGGATCTGCTCGTACTCGCGGATGCCGGCGGCATCGAGCAGGTTGCCATCGATGGCGATGGAACCTTCGTAGTTCAGCTCGGCGTGAGTCACCGTGGCCCGGTGGATCTTGCACTTGAGCATGTTGAGGTGCATGGCGGTCTCTGGGGTTCGTCGATTACAAAAACGCCCATTCTAACGGAGGGTTGCCCGTCCGTCGTGAGGGCTTCCTCTGTCGGTGCGCTTTATGGGGGAGCGGGCGCGGAAACGCAAGTCCCCGTTTGTGAAAGGATTCAGTCGAAAGGCAGGTTGTCGATCAAGCGGGTGGCGCCGAGCCGGGCGGCGACCAGCGCCACCAGGCCTTCCCGCTCGTCGGGGCCGGGCTCGGCCAGGTCCTCGGCGCGGCGGATGGCCACGTAGTCGGGCACGAAGCCCGCCCGCTCCAGGCGTGCCTTCGCCGCCTGCTCCAGCGCCTGCCAGGCATGACCCTGGCGGAAAAGCTCACGCATCTGCACGAGCGTGGCATGGATCTGCGGCGCCCTCGCCCGTTCCTGGGGGGACAGGTACTGGTTGCGCGAACTCATGGCCAGCCCGTCGTCGTCGCGCAGGGTCGGCGCGGACATCACCTTCACCGAAAGGGAGAGGTCGGCGACCATCCGCTCGATCACCTTCAGCTGCTGGAAATCCTTCTGGCCGAACACCGCGATATCCGGCTGGACCAGGCTGAACAGCTTGGCGACCACGGTCGCCACGCCATCGAAGTGGCCCGGGCGGTGGGCGCCTTCCAGCGTGTCGGTGATGACCGGCACGTGGATGCTCACGCTCGCAGCGGGACCGAAGGGATACATGGTGCTCACTTCGGGGGCGAACAGGATATCGCAGCCGGCTTCCGCCAACCCGGCCTGATCCTGGGCCAGCGTGCGCGGATAGCGCTCGAAATCCTCGCCGGGGCCGAACTGCGTTGGGTTGACGAACACGCTGGCGACGACCCGGTCGGCACGAGCCCTGGCGAGCTTCAGCAGCGAGTGGTGGCCCGCGTGCAGGTTGCCCATGGTCGGCACGAAGCCGACGTTCTGGCCGGCGGCGCGCCAGCCGCGGATCGCGGCGCGAATGGCCGCCGCATCGGTGACGGTCTGCATGGTGGTGCCCTCAGGTGAAGCTGTGCTCGACGCCGGGGAAACGCTTCTCGCGCACATCCTCGACGTAGGCGCCGATAGCGCCCTGGATGGAATCGCGTCCCGCGAGGAAATCCTTGGAAAAGCGGGGCCGCTTGCCCGGCGTGAGGCCGAGCATGTCGTACACCACCAGCACCTGGCCGTCGCAGTCCACGCCCGCGCCGATTCCGATGGTGGGAATCGAGAGCCCGGCGGTGATCCGCGCCGCCACGGCGGCGGGCACGCATTCCAGCACGAGCAGGTCGGCACCCGCGGCCTCCACGGCCCTGGCATCGGCCAGCAGCTTATCGGCGGCGTCCTGGGTCTTGCCCTGGACCTTGTAGCCACCGAACTTGTTCACCGATTGGGGGGTGAGGCCAAGGTGCGCGCACACCGGGATGTCACGCTCGGCCAGCGCGGCGATCACCTCGCAGATGCGTCCCGCGCCCTCGATCTTGACCATGGCCGCGCCGCCCTGCGCGACCAGCCGCGTCGCGGCCTCCATCGCCGAGGGAACATCGCGATCGCTCATGAACGGCAGGTCGGCGACCAGGAGGGTCGACGACAGCCCGCGCGCGACCGCGGCGGTGTGATAGACCATCTCGTCGACCGTGACGGGCAAGGTACTCGACCGCCCCTGCACCACCATGCCCAGCGAATCGCCGACCAGGGCCACGTCGACCCCGGCGGACTCCAGTTGCGCGGCGAAACTCGCGTCGTAGGCGGTGAGCATCACGATCTTCCGGCCTTCGGCTTTCATCGCCTTCAGGCCCGGCACGGTCACCGGCTTGCGTGCCGGTGCGCTCGTTTTTTCCACGTACACGCTCTTGTCGCCTTGTTGGGTGAAAGCGGAATTGTCCGCCTACGTGAGCGGTATCTCAAGGAACCATGGGCGCGGGGTGCAGACGCGCCCGCCATGCCGCCTCGTCGAGGTGCAGGTCCGTCTCCGAGGGCTCCACCCCCGCCAGGGCCTCCGGGGTGGCCTTGCCAAGGGCAAAGGAAATACCCGCATAGCGTTCGTAGTCCGCGAGGCTGCGCCGCCCACCCAGCCAGGCCGGCGGCGGCACGGCCGGCATCCCGTGCATGCCGAAAGCGGCTTCGGCCGCTTTCATCGAGCGCTTGCCCAGGGCGGCCCCGTCCAGCGCGGTCTCGCCCCGCTGCAACGCCATGCGCTGGTCGTCCCATACCTTGGGCGCGTCCGTCCTTTCGTAGTAATGCCACACCACGTGTCGGTGCGGATGAAACAAGTCGTAGCCGTGCGTATACGCGCGGACCGCCAGCGTGATCTCCTCGGTATTGAAATAATGGTCGGGGTCGGCAGGGACATCGCGCACGAAGCTGCCATCGGTGAACGCGAAGCCACCACTGAAAAAGCGCGCCGGAACGGGGCCCATTTTTCCCGCGGGGGAATCGATGCGGGTCGACATCGTACGTATCACGCCGAGTCCGCCGAAGCCCACGAAGTCGATCTTGTAGCCCTCGTTGCATGGTTCGGCGACGGGCTCGCCCGGTACGTAGGCGGGTGGATGGGCCACCAGCACGGGATGCGGGCGCCGCGTGGAACGGACGCTCTCCAGCAGGTCGATGAGCTGGCTGTCCCAGTCGCGGGCGAAACGATGGTGGGAATCCAGTTGCAAGGTGTAGTCCTCGCCATCGAAGCCCCGTTGCGCCATCGCCCTCGCCCAGCCGCAACCGCGCGATTCGTTCATCGAATAGTCGAGTACGTCGACCACGGTTCCACCGCGGCTCAACCGGTGTCGCAGACGTCCCTCGAACACGCCGGTCTGGACGATGAAGCCCGCTTCCGCGAACACATCGCTGCGCTCGCTCTCGTCGTGCTGCCAACACACGGTCACATGTACGCGACCGGGGCGACGAGCCCGGTCGATCATATCGATGAGGGTGGGGATCAATTCGGGGTCCCTGTACGCAGGGATCTGCACGAAGATCGTCTTGCCGTCACGTTCGTCCATAAACGCTCCACGGGATGCCTGTCCTGGCGTCGTCGATCCTACTCTCCGCGCCAGGACCTAGGGAAGGGCCAGGCAATCCTTCGTGTCGATGGCCCGAAGCAGGTCCCCCACGCGACCATGCCCGGGCACGATCTGTGCGGGGCCGAGGTCGGCCAGAGGCAGCAGGACGAAAGCGCGTTCGGCGATCCGTGGATGCGGCAGGCTCAGCCGGTCGTCGTCGAGCACCATGTCCCCATAGAGCAGCAGGTCGAGATCCAGCGTCCGTGGCCCCCAGCGCTCACCGTCGCGCACGCGGCCGAACGCCCGCTCGGTCTCCAGCAGGACATCCAGCAAGGCGTGCGGCGACAACGTGGTATCCACCGCGATGGCCGCGTTGACGAAGTCGGGTTGGGGGACCGGCCCCCACGGCGGCGTCCGGTAGAACCGGGAGCGGCCGGCAAGTGCGAGGCCTGGCTCGCCGGCGAGCCGTGCGATGGCCGCTTCGAGCCGCTGCCGGACATCGCCCAGGTTGCCGCCCAGGCCGATCGAGGCGCGAACGCTCACGCCCCGCCCGAATCGCCCTTGCCGCGTCCCACCGGCTTGCGCCTGCGGCGACGCTTGCGGGCGGGTACCGTGGAGGCCGCCGTCGCCTCATGGGACGGAACGCCACCGCCGCCCAGGGCGGCCGCAAGCATTTCCGGCGGCAACTGCTGGGCGTGGGCCCACCACTCGCCGAGTTCACGCATGCCCGTCGATTCATGCGCGCGCAGCAGCAGGAAATCGAAGGCGGCGCGGAACCTTGGATGCGACATCAGGCGGAACACGCGCTTGCGGTGGATCTGTTCGAAGCGCGGCTGCAACGCCCAGATCTCCTCCATCGTGAAGGTAAATCGGCGCGGGATCGCCACACGCTGGCACTGCTCGCCGACGACGTGCACGGCGGCGCGCTGCCATGCCTCGTTGGCGTCGTAGCCCTGGGCGATCCAGCCATTGGCCTGGTCGCGCACTTCGCCCCACAGCAGCACCGCGTACAGGAAGGCGGGGGTAACCGACTTGCCCTCGGCGATGCGCGCATCGGTATTGGCGAGGCCTTGTTCCACGAGTGCGCGAAGCGCGTGATCGCCGCGTTCCAGAGCACGCGCGGTGGCCGGGAACAGGAACTTCAACAAACCGCAGGCCTCGAGCATCTTGAAGCTCTTCAAGCCGTGGCCGGCGAGGAACAGCTTCAGCGACTCGTCGAACAGCCGCGCCGGGGCGGCTTCGCCCAGCAGGTTGCCCAGGGTCGCGAACGGCGCGGACGCCGCGGGATCGATGTTGAAATCGAGCTTGGCGGCCAGCCGCGCCGCACGCAGCATGCGCACCGGGTCCTCGCGGTAGCGTTGCTCCGGATCGCCGATGAGGCGCATCGAGCGGTCTTCGAGGTCGCGCATGCCGCCGACGTAGTCGCGCACGCTGAAATCGGCGATGTCGTAGTAAAGGGCGTTGACCCGGAAATCGCGGCGGACCGCGTCTTCCTCGATCGAGCCCCAGATATTGTCGCGAACGATCCGTCCATCGACGATGTGACGGTCGCCTTCACCACCCTCTTCCCCCGTGCCGCGGAAGGTCGCCACCTCGATGATCTCCGGCCCGAACACCACGTGGGCCAGCCGGAAGCGCCGGCCGATCAGGCGGCAGTTGCGGAACAGCCCCTTCACCTCTTCCGGCGTGGCGTTGGTGGCGACGTCGAAGTCCTTCGGGTGCCCGCCCAGCAGCAGGTCGCGGACGGCGCCGCCGACGAGGTACGCGGCAAAACCGGCATCGTGCAGGCGATACAGCACGCGCAGCGCGGCCTTGCTGATGTTCTTGCGGGAAATGGAGTGCTGGTCGCGCGGAATGATGCGCAGTACCGGCGAAACGTCACTCCTGGTTTCAGAATTCAAGCGATCGAGGTCCTGGCGAGCGCTCCGGCGCCCGTTCAAGTAGCTGCCCCCACCGGCGGGCGGTGTCGGGATGAATGGGCCCAATGTAACGAATTCGACCCGGTTCGACGAGCGGCCATAAAGTCGTTGCCGGACGCCGGAATTTGGATATACTAGCGCGCTTCGTACCCCCGGTACGACCCGCTCCCTTCGTCTAGTGGTCCAGGACACCGCCCTCTCAAGGCGGGAACACGAGTTCGAACCTCGTAGGGAGCGCCACTTTCCTTCCGGCGCCGAACCGTTCGCATGACCTTTGTCGTCACCGACAACTGCATCAAGTGCAAGTACACGGACTGCGTCGAGGTGTGTCCCGTCGACGCCTTCCACGAAGGCCCGAACTTCCTCGTGATCAATCCGGACGAGTGCATCGACTGCACCCTTTGCGAGCCGGAATGCCCGATCAACGCCATCTATCCCGAGGACGACGTCCCCGCGGGGCAAGAGGGCTTCGTCGCGCTCAATGCCGAGCTATCGAAGGAATGGCCGGTGATCACCGAGCGCAAGGACGGCCTCCCCGACGCGAAAGACTGGGAGAACAAGCCCGGCAAGCTGGCCGAGCTCAAGCGCTGATAACCACATGACGAAAGGGCCCGGTGGGGCCCTTCGACTTTTAGGGTACAGCCTGGTCTGCCACCGAGTACGTGAATGATGCGGGCGCGTTCAGGCCCGCCGGAAGGGTCATGCCGATGACGGGCACCCAGCGACCGACGGCAGAGACGAAGTCGGCCTGGTTCTGCTTTGCCTCCGCCAATCCGCCGGCGTTTCCCTTGATATAAAAAAACGCCTCCAGCGGTATATGCGGGTCGTTCTGTGCCCAAGTCCCGACCTTGACTTCGTTCTGCATGCCGATGGCCTCGCTGGCCAAGGCATTGCGGATATGGGCCAACTGCGCGAAGTGCAGGTAGGCGTCCGGCGTGCGCGGCTTCATGGTGAAACCGCACTGGTTCCAGTAACGACTGGCGACTACGCTGAATTTGGCTAGCCAGGCCTGACTCGTCGTCACGCCCTGAGCCTGGCAAGGCCCCGTGTTGGCAACATTCGGAACCGCGCCACAGCCATCGTTCTCGGCTGAACGGCGCGCGTCGGTTCCACCATCGAAAGCGAAGGCGCAAAGTACCGTGAGTTGCGTATAACCATCGCCCGGACTGTCCGCGAAGAAATGCGGCAGGATGACGAAACCGTTGGAGTAACCGAAGGCCAACTCCGAAAAAGCGTTGTCCTTGCGTAGCCACGAAAACGACACGCCGTTAGGTTGTGGATTGTTCGGATTGGGGTTCCAGGCGGAGAAGCCCGCGCCACGCTTCGTGGCCCGCAGCAGAACGCCCGAACAAAGGACTGCCGGCAGAGGGTTGGGATCGCTGGCATTCATCCGACAATCCACCACGGCATCGTCGTAGCGGTCCCGCAAATGCGCCGCTACGGTCGCCCCCTCGCCATCGTGCGCTCCTTGCACCACGCTCGGCACGTGTGCCTGCCACGTGCCCGTCGACGTCCGCGCATCCTGCGTCGGCACGTCGGTACAGCCTCCCAGCAGCACCAGCATCACGCCTAGCCATGTCCAGTGTCCGTACCGCTTCATGATCTTCCCCTTCCATGATGGTTCGTGCGGCGGCGTTCAGCGCGACGCGGCATGGCATCTCGATCCTCAAGGCACCGCCTGTTCCCCTGACACGTACTCGAACGCGGCATGTGCGCTGGCAGTGGCGGGCAAGGTCATGCGAAGGATCGGCCGCCAGGGGCCGCCCGCCCGGATGAAGTCCCTCTGCATGCCTTGTGCGGACGGCAGTCCCGTACCGCCGCCGGCGTAGAAAAAGGCGGCAAGTGGAATGGTCCCGACGATGTTCTGCGGCCATTCGGCGACGATCAGTTCGTTCTGCGTCTGGAACGAAAGCGCCCCCAGCCCACTCATCGCCGACGGGAGCAAGGCGAACACTGTCGAGGCACCGGGAGTGCCCGTCTTCGTCGTGAATCCGCACTGATGCGAATTCGGATAGTCGGTGACGAGCCGGTAATGGCTCAGCCAGGCGGCGGTCGTGGCGATGCCCTGGGCCTGGCACGGTCCGCTCGTCGTCGGATGACGGGCGTTGGCACCGCAACCGAAGCCGCTTCGCGCGTCGGAATCCGCATCGATCGGATACGCGCAAAGCACCTCGATCGGATAGTAGGGAAAGGTTCCCTGGTAATCCTTCGGCACGAACAGGAAACCGGCATCGTAGCCATACGCGAGCTTGCCGAACTTGGCATCCTGGCGCAGCCACGAGAACGACACCCCACCCACCTTCGGACTATTCGGGTTGGGGTTCCACACGCCGAAAGCCGTGGAATACTGGCCACCGCGCAAGAGCACGCCCGAGCAGTGGAATGCAGGACGGCCGCCGCCGCAATCGACTGGAGTCAGGGCGTAGAGACCTTGGAACAGCAAGGCCATGTTCCGTCCTTCCTCATCGTTCGTGTTCTGCGGCGCGACAGCACCTCGCGACACGAAGGTCGCGGCCGATGGAGGCTGTGGCGAGGGAAGGCGTGGCGGTGCCGAGACACACGCGGCCAGGAAGACAAGCAGCAAGCAGCAAAGCACGCGCCGTGCGCGCAGGGTCATCACGTCCATGCGTCGAACTCCTTTTCGAGGAAGGCGCCCCCGAGGAGGCGCCAACCCGGCCCGTTGCTACAACTACAACTTGGTGCCGCAGTATCCGCAGTAAACCCATCCTGCCTGCACCACGGTACCGCACGCGGGGCAATACCTCGCTGTCGCCGGTGGTCGCGGCGTCGGCAACGGCCCTGGAGGTGGCGTCGGTGCGGAAGTAGGCGGGGGCGGGGGCGGGGGCGGGGGCCCCGGGGTTACCGGAATCCACGGGATGGGGATCCAGTTCGTACTGACGGATCGGGCCGCTTCCGTTGCATACGCCTGGGCGATGGCGTTGACCCGTTCGACCAGCTGTTCCACCACCCTTTCAATCTCGCTCAACCGGGACGATGGCTGTCCATTCGCGTCTTCCATGACTCCCTCCTTGGTTTAGGCATGTTCTGATGCCAGGTCATCGTGACGGACGTTACACATGTCCCACGACGTGCATTCCGCCGAAGTCAGTCTGTCGCCGATATGCGGCCGGGACCATATGGCATCGGTCGTAGGAACACGAGGCACCGATCCGGCAACGGCACCCTCGCCGCTCCGGTCGCACTGTCGTTCGGGACGGAAGGCTCCCACCAGGGCCTTCCAAAAAAAACGCCGCCCGGAGGCGGCGTTCACACGGGAGAGCCGAAAGGCTTACTTGCTACCCATCCGCGACTTCAGCGCGTCGATCACGCGACGGACGCCATCGGCATCGCCCTGGGCACGGACTTCGCTGCCGGTACCGCTCGGGGTGACCGCCAGCACGACCGTGCGGTTGGCGCTCTTGGCCGAGGCCGGCGCGTCCTTGGCATCCTGGTCGGCGTTCTTGCCGCCACCGAACATGCGGCGGAACAGGCCCGGGCGGTTTTCCGGCTTGCCGCGGCTCGCGGCGATCTGGTACGAGCGTGCCGTATCGTCATGCGAAAGCACGGTGCCGAGATCGCCCACGCTGATCAGTTCACCGATACGGCGGTAGGCGGCATCCGGATCGTCCGTGAGGATGAAACCATCCGACACCGGTGCGGCACCCTGGTCCGCGGCGGCACCGGGAGCGCCCGAGCCAACGTCAGGAATGACCAGGGCGGCGCTGGTGGACGGCGTATCCAGGCCCGGCGGAATTTCCAGCGGGGCTTCCTGCTGCGCCCTTTCCCAATCCTTCGTGGAGCGGAACGCGCCGCAACCGGAGACGACCAGGACGGACAGGAGCAGTGCCGGGACGACCAGCGCGTACGAGGTTTTCTTCATGAACTTAGGGTTCCGTTGAGAAGGTTGCTTCAGGCGGCAGACGCCAATGGTGCCAGAGCGGCGAGCGTTTCGCGCAGCTTCGCCAATGCCGGACCGGATTCCAATTCGACCAGCGGCAGCCGCGGGGCGGCAGAACCGAGCCCCAGGGCCGCCAGCCCGGCCTTCACCGGGATCGGATTCGGCGCGCAATTCAAGGCCTCGATCAGCGGGGCCAGCCGTGCCGTTTCCCTCGCGGTCCGGGCGATATCGCCCGAACGGGCGGCATCGCACAGGGCGCGGAAGGCTTCCGGCACGAGATTGGCCACGACGGAGATCGTTCCCGCGGCGCCCGCCAGCATGGCCTCGTGAGCCGAGCCGTCGTCGCCGCTGAGGTAGACGAAATCGGCGCGGATAAGTTCCGCGAGCGACTGGATACGCCCGGCATCGCCGCGCGCCTCCTTGATGCCAACGATGCCGGGATGGTCGCGCAGCACCGCCACGGTCTCGGGGGCGATGTCGCAGCCCGTGCGCGGAGGCACGTTGTAGAGGATCACGGGCAGGCCACCCTGGTCGGCCACGGCGAGGAAATGCCGGCGCAGGCCTTCCTGCGTGGGCCGCACGTAGAAGGGCGCCACCACCAGGGCGGCATCGGCGCCCAGCGCCTTGGCGCGCCGCGTAGTGGCGATGGTCTTCGCCGTACCCGCTTCGCCGGTACCGGCGATGACCGGAACGCGTTTATCCACGTGCTTCACCGCGAACGCGAGCAGGCGCTCGTATTCGTCGTGCTCGAGGAAATGCGATTCGCCCGTGGAGCCGGCCACGACCACCGCCTGCGTGCCGCCGGCGAGCTGCTGGTCGAGCAGCCGGCCGAACGCGTCCAGGTCGAGGGAACCGTCCGCGGCGAAGGGCGTCGCCAACGCGGTGATGCTTCCGGAGATGTCCAAGGTGAAACCCGTTGTGTAATCAACCGTTCGCATGTTACCGGGGCGTTTCCGGCGAGTCCATTCGGCGGCTTTCCGGCCCGTGGACGCTCCGTGTCTTGCTAGCGTGCGACGCGGCCAAGTAAGCTGGCCCCAAAGCGTTGGTTCCGCGCCCCGCGGGACGCGCCATAGGTAGTTCCCGCCTTGAATCGTTCCGCAGTACGCAGCGCCACCACGGACAACCAGCTCCTCATCTCGACGCTGTCGCCGGCGCATCGCGCGCCGATCCTGGCCCTGGCCAAGCGCATCGCCGATTCCGGCTGCAACCTCGCCGACGCCCGCGTGTCGACGATCGGCAACGATACCTCCGTCATGCTGCTGGCCAGCGGCGCCTGGGACGCCGTGGCCAAGCTGGAGACCTCGCTGGGCAAGCTGGCCCGCGACGAGGAACTGCCTATCGTCCACTACCGCACCACGCCGCGCGAACCCACCGCCCACCTGCTGCCCTACCTGGTCGAGGTGATCGCCGCCGACCGGCCGGGCATCCTCGTGAAGATCATCGAGTTCTTCTCGCGGCGCGACATCAGCGTGGAACAACTCTCGTCCATGCGTTATCAGGCGATGCAGACCGGCGCCGAGATGTTCCAGGCGCAGATCACGATCGGCATTCCCTCGGAAACGCACATCGCCGCCTTGCGCGACGATTTCCTCGAACTGTGCGATGGCCTCAACCTCGACGCCATCATGGACCCCGTGAAATTCTGAACCGGAAGGAGCAGCAGACGTACGCATGATCTCCAAGGGCAAGAAGCTCCCCAAACTCGAAGGCACGCTCGGCGATGGTTCGACGCTGCTCCTTTCTTCTCTCAAGGGACAGTGGGTGGTGGTGTTCTTCTATCCGAAGGACAACACGCCCGGTTGCACGAACGAAGCGAAGGATTTCCGCGATCTCTACGCCCGGTTCAAGGCCCTGAATGTCGAAGTGATCGGCGTCTCCCGCGATTCGGTGCGCTCGCACGCGAATTTCGCCACGAAGCATCAATTGCCCTTCCCGCTCGTTTCCGACGCCGACGAAGCCTGGTGCCAGGCCTTCGACGTCATCCACGAAAAGGTGCTCTACGGCAAGCGCCACATGGGTGTCGTACGCAGCACCTTCCTCATCGATCCAGACGGCAAGATCCACACGGAATGGCGCGGGGTCAAGGTTCCCGGCCACGCGCAAGCCGTGTTCGAGAGTGTTCCCACCGCGTGACGAATACCGCGTCATGCGGCACCTCCCCCCGGCCGTCGCCGTGCGGCCGGTTCTCGCAACCTCTGCATGAGGTCACTTCCGCATGACCGGAAGCAAGCGCATCTACGCCCTCGACACCAACGTGCTGCTGCACGACCCGACGTCGTTGTTCCGCTTCGAGGAACACGATGTCTTCATACCGATGACGGTGCTGGAGGAACTGGACGACAAGAAGAAAGGCGGCTCCGAAGTATCGCGCAACGGCCGCCAGGTAAGCCGCTTCCTCAACGAGCTGATCGAGCGAGGCGGCGGTGGCCAGGGCCTTCGCGACGGCCTGGAGCTGATCAATCCGCAAGGCATCAAGCTCAAGCGCGGTGCGGTGGGAAGGCTGTTCTTCCAGCAGCGCGCGAGCCACGGCAACGGCAAGGCCGACAACCAGATCCTCGCGTCGGTCGTCGACCTTCGCGACCAGTATCCCGACCGTCCGGTGATCCTCGTCACCAAGGACATCAACCTCCGCATCAAGGCCTCGATCTACGGCATCACCGCCGAAGACTACGAGAACGATCGTGCCCTCGACGATTTCGCCCTGCTCTTCACCGGTTCCGACCAACTGCCGGAGGATTTCTGGGAGCGTCACCCCGAACTGCGGTCCTGGAACGAACGCGGGCGCACCTTCTACGAAGTGAGTGTCCGCGACGACGAACTCTGGTACCCGAACCAGTGCCTGTACATGCCCGGCGAGAACGACGTCGAGCTGCGCGTGCTCGAACTATCCGGCGACGAGGATGCGCGCAAGGCCCGGCTCGTGTTGCTCGACGACCATACCCACGCCGCGCATGGCGTATGGGGGATCGCCGCGCGCAATCGCGAGCAGAACTTCGCACTCAACCTGCTGATGGACCCGGACGTCGACTTCGTCACCCTGCTCGGTACCGCAGGCACGGGCAAGACGCTGCTCGCCCTTGCCGCGGGACTCGCCCAGGTGATGGACCAGCAGCGTTACCGCGAGATCATCATGACGCGCGCCACGGTCTCGGTCGGCGAGGACATCGGCTTCCTGCCCGGTACGGAGGAAGAGAAGATGACACCGTGGATGGGGGCGCTGACGGACAACCTGGAAGTGCTCGCCAATCCGGAGGAAGGCGGTTCGTGGGGCCGGCAGGCCACCAACGACCTGCTCGCCTCCCGCGTGAAGATACGCTCGCTCAACTTCATGCGCGGCCGCACCTTCCTCAGCCGCTACCTCATCATCGACGAGGCGCAGAACCTCACGCCGAAGCAGATGAAGACCCTGATCACCCGCGCCGGCCCGGGCACCAAGATCGTGTGCCTGGGCAACGTGGAGCAGATCGATACGCCTTACCTCACCGAGACGACGTCCGGCCTCACCTACGCCGTGGATCGTTTCAAGATGTGGGCGCATTCGGGACACATCACGCTGAAGCGTGGCGAACGTTCGAGGCTGGCCGACTTCGCGTCCGAGGCGCTGTAGGGAACCCAGGGGCGCGGGCATCCCGCCCGCGCCTTTTTCTCCGCCCATGAAAACCTCCAGACCCAATACTCTCACCATCGCCGGCTCCGATTCCGGCGGCGGTGCCGGCATCCAGGCGGACCTGAAAACGTTCCACGCACGCGGCACCCATGGCCTTACCGCCATCACCGCCGTCACCTCGCAGAACACGCGTGGAGTGAGCGCCGTCCACACGCTCCCGCTCGCCCACGTCCGCAGCCAGCTCGACGCCGTCTTCGACGACTTCCCCATCGCGGCGGTCAAGACGGGGATGCTCGGCAGCGCCGCGATGACCCGTCTCGTGGCATCGGAAATGCGCCGGCGCAAACCGGCGTGGCTAGTGGTCGATCCGGTGATGCTGGCCACCAGCGGCGCCCGCCTGCTCGATGAAGATGCGCTCGACGCGCTGATCGGTCGGTTGATCCCGCTGGCCGACGTGCTCACGCCCAACCTGCCCGAAGCCGAAGCCCTGCTCGGACGCCCGCTCGGACGCGACATCGACGCTGCGGGCGCCGACCTGCTCACCTTGGGCGCACGAGGCGTCTTGCTCAAGGGCGGCCACGCCAAGGGACACGAGATCGTCGACCGTTACTACGATGCCGGCGGCATGATCGAGATCCGCCACCCGCGCCTGCCTTTCGAAGGCCATGGCAGCGGCTGTACCCTGGCCTCCGCGGTGGCCGCCGAGCTGGCCAAGGGCAAATCGCCGCACGCGGCCGTTCGCATCGCCGTCACCTGGCTGGACAAGGCCTTCCAACGCGCCTGGCGACCGGGCGGTGGCGCGGCCCACGTGCTCGGACACTGAGCCCGGAGTATCCTACCGGCGTTGATACGGGCCCTTCGGGGCCGTATGTATCGCCCGTCCCCCTCGAGTCCAACCCATGAATTTCCTCGGGCCCCGCTTCATCGTCCTGTACGTGCTGATCCTGTTCACGCTCTGCGTGCTGCTGGTGCACCTGCGCGGCCGCTCGCGCCTGCGTTTCGACCGCCAGCTGGTGGATCACTCGGCGATCTTCGCGCCTTACAACCTCTTGATGTACGCCTTCTCCGCCGTGCCCGCACGGCCGATCCTCGATCGCCGTGGCTTCCCCCAACTCGACCTGCTGCAGACCAACTGGCAGACGATCCGCCAGGAAGCCATGCACCTGTTCGACGAGGGCTTCATCCGCTCGGCGGAAAAGCACAACGACGCCTCGTTCAATTCCTTCTTCAAGCAGGGCTGGAAGCGCTTCTACCTGAAATGGTATGGCGAACCGTTGGCCTCGGCCGAGGCGCTGTGCCCGGAAACGGTGAAACTGCTGAATTCCATCCCGAGCGTGAAGGCGGCGATGTTCGCCCTGCTTCCGCCGGGCAGCAAGCTCAACCCGCACCGCGATCCGTTCGCCGGCTCGCTGCGCTACCACCTCGGCCTCATCACGCCGAACTCCGACGACTGCCGCATCTTCGTCGATGGCGAAATGCACGCATGGCGCGATGGCAAGGACGTGGTCTTCGACGAAACCTACGTGCACTGGGCGGAGAATCGCACCGACCAGACCCGCGTCATCCTCTTCGCCGACGTGGAGCGCCCGCTGAAGAGCGGCCTCATGACCGCGATCAACAAGCGCGTCGGCGCCTTCATGGGTTCGATCACGGCCTCGCCCAACAGCGACGACGGCAAGGAACAGGTCGGCTTCGTCAACCGCATGTTCGCGCTCAACCAGCGCGGCCGCGAGCGCACGCGCAAGTTCAAGAAAGCCAATCCGAAACTGTTCCGCGTGGTGAAGTACATCGGCATCGTGCTGATGATCTGGCTGATCTTCCTGGCGCCCTACCCCTTCTTCCGCGGCAACGCCTGATGCCATGAAGTCCTTCGCCCTCGCACTGGTGGTGTTCGTCGCGGCATCCATCGCCTCGGCGGAAGATGCCGTGCCGGGACCGGTGGAAGATCTCGCGCCCCGTGTCGCCCGCTTGGTCGACGACACGACGAAAGACGCGTCGAGCGAAGACCGCGCCTTCAATCAGTTGTTACGGCTCGGCAGGGCCGGAGTCCCCTACATCGTCGCGCACCTCGGCGACGATCGCCGCTTGCCGGAACAGTCGATCTGGATACACCGCTCGGGTGGACGTGCGGAACGCCAGTACAAACCGTGGTACGTGCATGACGGCCTCGAGGCCGTGCTGACGGAACTCACCGGTTTCACCATGGGCCCCCAGAACGGCCACCTGCTGCCCAGCCAGCGTAAGCAGAGCACGCGCAAATGGGTGGCGTGGTGCGTCGAGCGCTATCCGGCCCAGGCGGACGTGTGCCGCTCCGGTCAGCGGTAACGGCACACCAGCACCAGCTTCGCCGTTGCGTTGGGGGGTGTGGGGCGGCGCCGTCGGCGGCCACCCTCGTCGCTCCGGTTACACCGTCGCTCGGGAAAGGAGGCCGCTGCGCGGCCATGCCTGATGGCTTGCGCCCCGTCGCGCCCGTCGCGCCGGGCGGGGTTTCCGATTCGGCTCCTGCCTCAGCGAAAACGGCCGGCCGTCCAGGCCGGCCCCCTGACGGGCCTTTTCGCCCGGCGCTCCTCGGTTCCACAAGTCGCGACGAGGGTGGCCACCGACGGCTCTATCCACACTGAGGTGTCGTGCACGAAGAGCAACGCTCGCCATCCGGATAGGCACCCGTCGCCCTGGTGGGAGCCGACTCTGTCGGCGATGGGTGCTTGCCTCGAACTGGCCCGCTGCCGCGGGATCGCCGACAGAGTCGGCTCCCACCAGGATGTGGCGGTCAAACAGGGGGCGGTGCTTTGCGGTGTCGCGGTGTCGCGGTGTGCGGCGTCCGGCGTGCGACAACCTTCGCTCTTTCCCCTCAACCCACCGCAGTGTCGATCGAGCTGCCGGGCGTCCCCCTCGGCGCGCCATGAGGCGCCGAGGACGGCCGGGCGGACAAGGCCCGCAGGGGATCGGCCTGGACGGCCGATCGTTTTCGCTGAGGCAGGAGGCCGAATCGAAAACCCCCGCCCGACCGTCCGAGCCCGAAGGGGCGCAAGCCATCGGACACGGCCGCGCAGCGGCATCCTTTCCCAAGGGCCGGCGCCGCCTGGCGCGCCGAGGGGGACGCCCGGCAGCTCTCCCGCGAGCCACACAACGAACGCGAGGGCGAAGCCGAGCCGAATGAAGCACGAAGAACCGGCCCGCCGCCGCGGGATCGCCGACAAGTCGGCTCCCACCAGGCAGGGCAAGATCGGCTCCCACCAGAAGAGGATTGGCTCCCACCAGGAGAACAAAAAAGCCCCGCATGCGCGGGGCTCTTGATGTCACCTTGCCGGGCGATTACGCCGTGGCGTGGATGCGTTCGACGATGGCGTCGCCGAAGGTGTCCGTGGTGCCGGTGCCGCCGACGTCCGGCGTGGTGCGGTCGCGGGCTTCCATCACGTCGCGAATGGCGCTGCGCAGGCGGGTGGCCTTGGCGACCATGTCGAGGTGATCGAGCATGTCAGCTGCTGCGAGCAACAGGGCGCAGGGGTTGGCCTTCTTCTGGCCGGCGATGTCCGGTGCCGAACCGTGCACGGCTTCGAAGATCGCCGCGTCCTTGCCGATGTTGGCGCCCGGTGCGAGGCCGAGACCGCCGACGAGACCGGCGCAGAGGTCGGAAAGGATGTCGCCGAACAGGTTCGTGGTGACGATCACGTCGAACTGGTACGGATTCATCACCAGCTGCATGCAGGCGTTGTCCACGATCATCTCGTTGAACTCGATGTCCGGGTAATCCTTCGCCACCTCACGCGCTACCGTCAGGAACAGGCCAGACGAGGTCTTCATGATGTTGGCCTTGTGCACGGCCGTGACCTTCTTGCGGCCCTTCTGGCGGGCCATCTCGAAAGCGTACTTGCAGATGCGCTGCATGCCGGGGCGGGTGTTGCGGATCATCGAGATGGCGACTTCGTTGTCACCTTCGCCGGTCTGGGTCTGGCCCTCGGCGAGGTAGGCGCCCTCGGTGTTCTCGCGCACCGTGATGATGTCGATGTTCTCGAAGCGCGCCTTCGTGCCCGGGAAGCTGATCGCCGGACGCACGTTCGCGTAGAGATCGAACTTGCGGCGCAGGGTGACGTTGATCGAGGTGAAGCCACCGCCGATCGGCGTGGTCAGCGGGCCCTTGAGGGCGACCTTATGCTCGGCGATCTTGTCCAGCGTGGCCTGCGGCAGCAGGTCGCCGTGCTTTTCGAGCGCGACCACGCCCGCGTCCACGAAATCGTAGGCGAGGCCGCAGTTCAGGGCGTCGAGGACGCGGATGGTCGCGTCCATGATCTCGGGGCCGATGCCGTCGCCGGGGATCACGGCAATCGTCTTGCTCATGGGGGTAACTCCTGAAGGAAAGCGGACGCAGGGCGCGCGGTTGCCGCGCGCGGGGAGAAAAATCGCCCAATTATCGGCGATCCGGCCTGCTTCCTTCAAGTTTGGCGCCCGTCTTGGGGCGCCCGTCATGCCTGTTCAGGTGGCGGAGTGATCCGCGCAGGCCGCGGCATCCGCCGGCGCCTCGGTTTCCAGGGAGTCGAGGAAATCGACCGCGCGGCGCAGGTGCGGGATGACGATGGAACCGCCAACGACCAGGCCAACGCTGAACACCTCGAAGAACTCGTCCCGATTCACGCCCGCTTCCTTGCACTGCGCAACGTGGTAGCTGATGCAGTCGTCGCAACGCAGCACCATCGACGCCACCAGGCCGAGCATTTCCTTGGTCTTCACATCCAGGGCGCCCTCGCGGTACGTCTGGGTGTCCAGGGCGAAGAACCGGCGCACCACCTGGTTGTCTTCCGAGAGGATGCGTTCGTTCATCCGCTTCCGGAACGCGGTGAATTCTTCCACGCGATCGCCGGCCATCAGTGCGTCGCCCCGAGGATCTCGGCCAACCGACCGCTGCGGTCGGCGGCGGCGAGGTCGTCGAAACCACCCACATGAGTGCCGTTGATGAAGATCTGCGGCACGGTGCGGCGGCCACCGCTCTTTTCCAGCATCGCGTCGCGCTGGGCGGGATCGGTATCGATACGCACCTCGTTCCAGGAAAGGCCCTTGGCTTTCAACAGGTTCTTGGCGGCCACGCAATAGGGGCAGACGGCGGTGGAATAGATGGTGATATCGGGGCTGGACATGGAGGGATTCTCCGAACCGGAATGGGCGCAAGATGGCGACCGGCAGCCGAATTTGCAAGGACGGGGCGAACCCCGCCGCCTCGACGCGGTCGAAGACCATCCCACCGCCGCGACCGTGGACGGTGTCTAATCGTTAGGTGATGGTATCGTCGTTCGACCTATGCGCCTGCCCCTTTCCCGCCTCTCCATCCTTGCCGCCACCGCCCTCGCGACCTTTGCCGCAGGGGCCCAGGACAACGTCCGCCTGCCCGACCTCGGCAGTTCGGCCAACGCCCTGATCAGCCCCCGGGAGGCCGACGAGTACGGTGCGATGATGCTGCGCCAGATGCACGCGCTCGACCTGACCGTCGACGATGCCCTGGTCGACCAGTACATCAACGACCTGGGCTACCGTCTGGTCGCCTCCAGCGACCGGCCGAAGGACCACTTCTCGTTCTTCATCGTCAAGGACACCCAGATCAACGCCTTCGCGGCACCGGGCGGATACATCGGCGTCAACGCCGGCCTGATCAACATCACCAGCAGCGAAAGCGAGCTGGCCGGTGTCATCGCTCATGAAATCGGCCACATCACCCAGAACCACCTCTACCGCGCCTTCGAGGACTCCAAGAAGAACGCTCCGCTGATGGCCCTGGTCCTGCTGGGCGCCATCGCCGCCGGCGCTGGCGGTGGAGCCGGCGACGCGGCGCCGGCGGTACTCATGGGCGGCCAGGGGCTGCTCATGCAGCGACAGATCAACTTCACTCGCAAGGACGAGATCGAAGCGGATCGGGTCGGCATCCAGACCCTCGCCAACGCGGGCTACGACCCCGAGGCCATGGCCGAGTTCTTCGGCCGCATGCAGGACACCTTGCGCGTGGGCGAAGGCGAGGAAGCCCTCCCCGCCCTGCTCCAGACCCACCCGGTGACACTGGCGCGCATCAGCGATGCGAAGGCGCGGGCGCGGGTGATCGAGGAGAAGCAGGCGAACAAGCCGCGCCTGTCCACGCTCGACAGGGCCACCTGGGAAAAGAGCACGGCTCCGGTCCTCTTCGTGAAGGACCCGACCACCCTGGTCAACGCCACGGGCAAGGCCGCCCCGGAAAGCGCCGGCGATACCTACGCGTTGATGCGCGAACGCGTGCGGGTACTCTCCGGCGACGCCCAGCTTCTTTCCTCCTATTACGCCACGAACCTGAAGCGCAAGGATTTCGACACCGCCGCCAACCGCTACGGCTATGCACTGGCCCTGCTCCGCACCGGACATGGCGCGCAGGCGGTAGACCAGCTCCAGCCCTTGCTGGCCGGCCAGCCCGGCAACGTCATCCTTCGCCTGGCCATGGCCGATGCCTATGAAAACGCCGGTCGCCACGGCGACGCCATGGCGATCTACAAGGCCCTGCACGATAACTCGCCGCGCAACCGCGCCGTGACGCTGGGCTATGCGCGGGCCCTGACCGACAGCGGCCGTGCCGACGACGCCCGCGCGGCATCGGCCATGCTGCGGCCGATGCTCGACGACAGCGACGACCCGGAGATCTTCCGCACCTTCGCCCGCGCCAGCGAACGCTCCGGCGACACGATCCGCGCCGCCGAGGCCTATGCCGACAGCGCCTACCTGTCCGGACGCCCGTTCGACGCCATGGAACAGCTGCGCCGCCTGCTCAAGCGCGACGACCTGGACTATTACCAGCGTTCACGCATCCAGGCCCGGACCAGTGACCTCACGCCCCTCCTCCTGGAGTTGCGCAAGCGCCGGATCACCACCGACGACAATCCCGACGGGCGCAGCCAGTAGGCCAATTGTTACGATTGTCATTGCCGTGTAACACAGCACGGCTGCAATATGACCGTCACAGCCAACGAGCGGTCCCAGCGTGCATAAACGCATCCTTATCGTGGAAGACGAGGCTTCGATTCGCGACATGGTCGCCTTCGCGCTTCGCAAGGCGGGTATGGACGCGGCTCACGCCGCGGACGCCCGCGCCGCCCAGATGGCCATTTCCGAGCGTGTTCCGGACCTCATCCTGCTCGACTGGATGCTGCCCGGCACGAGCGGGCTGGAGCTGGCCCGCCGCCTGCGCCGCGAGGAACTCTCGCGGGAAATCCCCATCATCATGCTCACCGCCCGCGGCGAGGAAATGGACCGCGTGAACGGCCTGGAGGCCGGTGTCGACGACTATGTCATCAAGCCTTTTTCCACCCGCGAGCTGATCGCCCGGATCAAGGCGGTGCTCCGCCGCAGCCAGGGCGACGACGGTTCCGGCGTGGTCGAACTGGGTGGCCTGCGCATCGACGGGCCGGCACACCGGGTGTTCGCGGGCGAGGACGCGGTGCCTATCGGCCCGACCGAATACCGCCTGCTGTTCTTCTTCATGACCCACCCGGAAAGGGTGTACTCGCGCGCCCAGCTGCTCGACCACGTGTGGGGTGGCAGCGTCTACGTCGAGGAACGCACGGTGGACGTGCACATCCGCCGCCTGCGCAAGACCCTCGAACCGTGGAAGCTCGACGACATGGTCCAGACGGTTCGTGGCGCGGGCTACCGGTTCTCGTCGAATACCTAGGTTTTCGCGGGCCAGCCGCGCTATGGTGCGTTCCACCAGACCGTCATCGGCTCGACGCATGCCCGTTCGTTTCGTTACCAGTTGGCGATTGCCCGTCACGTGTGCCGTCCTGCTCGTCGCGGGCGGCGCCGTGGGCGCGTTTGCGGGCGCCGCGCTTGTCGGCGTGACCGTGGTCGCGCTGGCGGAAATCGTCGTACTGCTGTCGCTGTTCCGTCACAAGCCGGGGCCAATGTTGCAATCGTCCGCCACGCGCCCCCCTGAGTATGACCGTCTGATGACCCGCACCCGCCGTATCGCATCCCGCCTGCGCGACCTGCGCAGCGCGGCTGGAACACTGCCCGACGCGGTGGTCCTGCTGGACCACTCGTTACACGTGCGCTGGTTCAACCATGCGGCGGAGGAACTGCTCGGCCTGAAGCGCCCGCGCGACCGGGGCCGGCCGATCGCCGAACTGCTGCGCAACAGCGAATTGGCGGACTGGCTCACGGACGGTGCGCGGGAGCCGCTGAACGACGTCACCTCGCCAGGCCATCCCAACCGCCACGTGACCGCCACCCTGCTGCCTTTCGGCAGCCGCCAGCGGCTACTCCTGGCGCGAGACACCAGCCACCTCACCCGGCTGGAACAGATTCGCCGCGACTTCGTCGCCAATGTCTCGCACGAATTGCGTACGCCGCTGACCGTCATCCACGGCTACCTCGAATTGCTCGACCCGGAAGACGTGCCGGAACTCGCCCCCGTGCTCGACGAGATGCGCGCGCAGTCCAAGCGCATGGGCCAGATCGTGGAAGACCTGCTCACGCTCTCGCGCCTGGAAACCCAAGACCATGTGGCGGACGAACACGTGCAGATGTCTCCCCTGCTGGCCAGCCTCCGCAAGGAAGCCGAGGCCCTGAGCCAGGGCAGGCACACGGTATCGCTCGACATCGCCACCTCATACGACCTGCTCGGCTCGCCGAAGGACCTGCACAGCGCCTTCTCGAACCTGGTGAGCAACGCGGTGCGCTACACGCCCACCGGCGGACGCATCGCCATCCGCTGGGCCGAGGACGAGGGCGGCGCCAGGTTCTCGGTGCAGGATTCCGGCTTCGGCATCCCCGCCGCCCATATCGCCCGGCTTACGGAGCGCTTCTATCGCGTGTCGTCCAGCCGCTCGCGCGACTCGGGCGGTACGGGCCTGGGCCTGTCGATCGTGAAGCACGTGCTGAACCTGCACCAGGCACGCCTCTCGATCGAGAGCGAGCCAGGCAAGGGCTCGACCTTCGCCTGCGTTTTCGGCAGCGACCGCCTCCTCGACGGCGCACGGCTGCAGGAAGCGGCCGGGTTGCATCCCTGAGCCATGCCTGTGAACGCGCCCGGGGCTTGCTGCGTTGCCGCTTTCCGGCATGATCGTCGATGAGCCACCATCGGCTGCCGTGAAAAGACCAGCGGAACGAATGAGCGATCCTGTCGACCTCGGCGCCCCCGAGCTGTACATCAACCGCGAACTGGCGGCACTGGAATTCAACTTCCGCGTGCTCGCCCAGGCCCGCGATCCGGACGTACCCGCCCTGGAGCGGCTGCGTTACCTGACCATCGTCAGCAACAACCTCGACGAGTACTTCGAGGTGCGCGTGGCGGTGCTCAAGCACAAGCACGCGCTCGGCGCGGCCATTCCGGGCGCGGACGGACTGTCGTCCAGCGAGATCCTCACGCGCATCCGCGAGCGCACGCTGGAGTTGGTCACCGAGTTGTACGGCACCTGGCGCGACGAACTGCTGCCGGCGCTGGCCACCGAAGGCATCCGTTTCCTCACCCGCGACGACTGGAGCGACAAGCAGCGCCGCTGGCTGCTGGGTTACTTCCAGAACGAGATCATGCCGGTGCTGTCGCCGCTGGGGCTGGACCCCGCACATCCGTTCCCGCGCATCCTCAACAAGACGCTCAACCTCGCCGTGGTGCTCAAGGGCCGCGACGCCTTCGGCCGTGAGGGTCATATGGCCCTCGTGCGCGCGCCACGCTCCCTGCCCCGGATCATCCACCTGCCCGCCGCGGTCTCGGACGGCGACGGAGATTTCGTCTTCCTGGCGGAAGTGCTGCAAGCCTTCGCCGACGAGATCTTCCCCGGTTTCCAGGTCTGCTCCACGTACCAGTTCCGGGTCACGCGCAACAGCGAACTCGTGGTCGAGGAGGCCGAGGTGGAGAACCTCGCCCGCGCCCTGAGCGAGGAACTCGCCGGACGCGGCTATGCGCGTCCCGTCCGCCTCGAAGTAGGCGCCGACTGTCCTCGCGCCATCACCGAGATGCTGATCGCGAACTTCCAGTTGGAGGAAGCCGATGTCTATCGATGCGACGGCCCGGTCAACATCATCCGCGCCGGCCTGATCTACGACCAGATCGACCGTCCCGAACTCAAGTTCCCCCGGTTCACTCCACGCCTGTCTCCCGCGTTCGAGAAAGGGGTGAACGAGTTCGACGTGCTCGGCACGCGCGACGTGCTGCTGCACCATCCCTACGAGTCCTTCGCCTCGGTGGTCGAGCTTCTGCGCCGTGCCGCGCAGGACCCCGGCGTGCTGGCGATCAAGCAGACGCTCTATCGCGCGGGCAAGGATTCGCCCCTGGTCGATCTCCTGGTGGAGGCGGCACGCAACGGCAAGGACGTCACGGTAGTGATCGAGTTGCGCGCGCGCTTCGACGAAGAGGCCAACATCGGCCTGGCCAACCGCTTGCAGGAAGCCGGCGTGCAGGTGGTCTACGGCGTGGTCGGCTACAAGACGCACGCGAAGATGCTGCTGATCGTGCGGCGCGAGGCGGGCGGCGTGCTGCGGCGCTACGTGCACCTGTCGACGGGAAATTACCACCAGGGAAACAGCCGCGGTTACACGGACATCGGTCTCATGACCGCCGACCCGGAAATCGGCGAGGACATCCACAAGGTCTTCCAGCAGCTGTCGGGCCTCGGCCCGATGATCCAGCTCAAGCGCCTGTTGCACTCCCCTTTCACGTTGTACAGCAGCGTGATGGGCAAGATCGAACGCGAGATCGAGCACGCCCGCAACGGCCGGCCTGGCCGTATCGTCGCCAAGCTCAACGCGCTGAACGAAGCGCACGTGGTCGAGGCCCTGTATCGCGCGTCGATGGCGGGCGTGCAGATCGACCTCATCATTCGCGGCGCGTGCACGCTGCGGCCGGGCGTCCCCGGTATCTCCGAAAACATCCGCGTGCGCTCGATCATCGGCAGATTCCTCGAACACAGCCGTGTCTACTGGTTCGGCAACGATGGTGCGCCGGAACTGTATTGCGCCAGCGCCGACTGGATGGAGCGCAACCTCATGCGCCGCATCGAGGTCGGCGTGCCCATCCTCGAACCGGCGCTGGCACGCCGCGTGTACGACGAGACACTGGCCAACTACCTGCGCGACAACACGCAGGCGTGGCTGTTGGGCAAGGATGGGCGCTACACGCGCAGCCATCCGGCGAAGGGCGAGGCGCCGTATAGCGCGCAGCAGGCCCTGCTTGCGGCTTATAGCGGGTGAAGCGGCGCATCCTGCTCCTGTCGGTATCCGCTGGCGCGGGGCATGTGCGCGCCGCGGAAGCCCTCGATGCGACCGTGTCCGCACTCGCGACCGGCGGGCGTGAGATCGAGGCGAAGCATCTCGACGTCATGGACTACGTGCCGTCGAGCTTCCGGCGTGTCTATGCGGATTTCTACCTGCGCCTCATCACGCGGCACCCGCAACTGTGGGGCATGCTCTATCGCATCACCGACGACACGCGGCCCGAAGCGGTGACCCAGCGCATGCGCCGTACGATCGAGCGGCTGCATACACGCCGGCTGCGCGCGGCGATCGCGCAGTTCGCTCCGGACGCGATCGTCTGCACGCATTTCCTGCCTGCCGAGATGTTGATGCGGCAGATTCGCAAGGGTCGCATCACGGTGCCCGTATGGCTGCAGGTCACCGATTTCGACCTGCACCGCATGTGGGTGATCCCGGAGATGACCGGCTACTTCGCCGCCAGCCCCGAGATCGCGCAACGCATGCGTGCGGTCGGGCTGCCCGCGTCGCGCGTGCACACCACGGGCATCCCGGTGATGCCTGCGTTCGCCGAGCCGCAGGATCGCCGCGCCCTTGCCGAATCGTTCGGCATGGACCCCGACCGGCCGGCTTACCTGGTGATGGGTGGTGGCGCAGGCGTGGGTGCGCTCGACGAACTGGCCGACACGCTGCTTTCCAAAGGCGGGGATTTCCAGTTGGTGGTCCTTGCCGGCCGCAACGCCGCGATGCTGGAGCGCCTGCGCACGCTCGCGGCTACGAGGCACGTGGGACGCCTGTTTCCACACGGGTTCACCCGCCATGTCGAGCGCGTGATGGCCTGTTGCGACCTCGCCATCACCAAGCCCGGCGGCCTCACCACGTCGGAGTGCCTGGCGATGGGCCTGCCCATGATCGTCAACGCACCGATTCCCGGCCAGGAAGAACGCAATGCGGACTACCTGCTGGAACAGGGCGCGGCATGGAAAGCCATCGATGCCGTGGCCCTGGCCTGGCGGATCGGCGAACTCCGTGCCCATCCCGCGCGCCTGGCCGCCATGGCCGCCAGCGCACGTGCGATCGGCCGCCCACATGCGGCGCGCGAGGTGATCGACACGGTGCTCGCCGACCTGGACGGTACATGAGTCATTCGCCGCGTCGCCGACTCGCCGCCGTCGTCTCGACCGCCCTGTTCACCTTGCTGCTCGCCTTCATGTTCGCCCACGTGGAGATCGAGATCGAAGGCCCCAACGGCTGGGCCACCAGCCTGCCGACCTGGCGCGTCGATCACCACTGGCTGCTCGACCTGCTCTGGGGCGGGCGGCCCATGACCGGGTACCACGCATGGGTCTTCCCGTTCATCGCCTTGTTTTTCCATTTTCCGATGGTGTTCCGTGGTTTCTGGAGCTGGCGGGCACAAGTTCGTGCGATCGCCTGCGTGATGCTGTTCTGGGTCGCGGAGGACGGCCTGTGGTTCGTGCTGAACCCGGCGTTCGGGCTGGAACGCTTCAATCCGGTCGACGTGCCCTGGCATCGTCATTGGTGGGGACCGGCGCCCAGCGACTACTGGGTGTTCGGTTTCCTTTGCATCGTGTTGTTCGTTCTCTCGGCGCTGCCGAAGCCGCCGCGCCGCCTCTCGGCGGGCACCCGCCTCCGTTCTTCGTGACATCTCCACCCATGCACACACGATTCACGTGCTTGCACGCAAGACCCGGCACCATGCCAGAATCCACCGACACGCCGCTGCGGACACTCCACCTTGGCACCGACAGGTAAATCGCAGATCAACGAAGGCGAATTGCTCGCCGCCGTCGACCTCGGCTCCAACAGCTTCCATATGGTCGTCGCCCGCTACGAACACGGCGAACCCCGCGTGATCGACCGCCTGCGTGATTCCGTGCGCATGGCCGTGGGCCTGCGCCCCGACGGCACGCTGGATGCCAACCATCGTGCCGCCGCGCTCGCCAGCCTCGCACGTTTCGGCCAACGCATCGCCGGCATTCCCGCCCTGCACGTGCGGGCCGTGGCGACCAACACCGTGCGCCGGCTGGCCTCGCCACATGCTTTCCTCTCCGCGGCCGAGGCGGCCCTGGGCCATCCGGTGGAAATCGTCTCGGGACGCGAGGAAGGCCGCCTGATCTTCCTGGGCGCGGCACACGACCTGCCCGCCTCGCGCGATCATCGCCTGGTGATCGACATCGGCGGGGGCAGTACCGAATTCATCGTCGGCCGTGGCACGTCGCCCATCCTCACCGAGAGCGTGCAGGTGGGTTGCATCGCCTCGACGCTGCGCTTCTTCCCCGGTGGAAAGATCACCCGAAAGCGCTGGTTGCGGGCGCGCCGCGAGATCGGCGTGCTGCTCCAGCAATTTTCGGAGGATTACCGTGAAGCCGGCTGGGCCGATACCTATGGTTCATCGGGCACCGCGAAAGCCATCGGCTCGGTGGTCCGGGCCATGAAGTTGTCCGACGACGGCATCACGCCGGAATCGCTCGCGGCGGTCCGCGAGGCGCTCATCGAGCAAGGGTCCTCCGCCACGCTGAAACTGCCGGGCCTTGCCGATGATCGTGCCGAGGTATTCGCGGGTGGCGTGGCGATCTTCGAGGCCGCGTTCGACGCCCTCGGCATCGATCGCCTGCGCGTTTCGGAAAGTTCCATGCGCGAAGGCCTGCTCTGGGACCTCATCGGCCGCTCGGCCGGCACCGATCCGCGCATGGCCAGCATCGATTCGCTGGCCAGCCGCTATGGCGTCGACCGGGCCCAGGCCCGCCGCGTGGAGACCACCGCGCTGGCCTTGTTCGACCAGTTGGCCAAGGTCTGGAAGCTCGACAACGACGCGCGCGAGTGGCTTTCCTGGGCCGCGCGCGTACACGAACTCGGCCTCGCCATCGCGCATAGCCAGCACCAGCGCCACGGCGCGTACATCCTGCGCAACGCCGACATGGCGGGTTTTTCCCGGCAAGAACAACAATTGCTCGCGGCCATCGTCGAGTGCCACCGGCGTAAGCCCGAGAAATCGGTCATCTCCGCGCTGCCCGTGCGCTATCGCATGCTGGCCCGCCATATCACGGCGATCCTGCGCCTGGGCGTGCTGTTTCGTCGTGCCCGCCGGGCGGAGGCGCTGCCGCGCATCCGTGCCGTGGCCACGCGCCAGCGTCTCCGCCTGGCCCTTCCCGCGGACTGGCTCGACCAGCATCCGCTGACCGAAGCCGACCTGGAGCAGGAACGCGAGCCGCTGGCCGAGCTGGGCCTGGAACTGGAGATCGTGACCGAATGACCGCGATCCGCCCGGCAAAGGGGGGTATCATGCCGGGAATGTTCCACCGTCACGACCGGTCACCCATGCTCAAAGCCGTCTTCGCCAGCGTCCTCCTCGCCCTGCCCGTCCTCGCATTCGCGCAGGCGACCAAGCCGGCGACACCGGCGCCCGGCCCCGTCGAGCATCCCCGCGTGACGATGCACACCACCCAGGGTGACTTCACCCTGGAGTTGTTCCCGGAGAAAGCGCCCAAGAGCGTCGCCAACTTCCTGCAGTACGTGCGCGACGGCTTCTACGACGGCACGGTGTTCCACCGCGTCGTCGACGGCTACATGGTCCAGGGCGGCCTCTACAGTCGCGACCTGACACAGCGGCGCACCCGCGCGGCGATCCCCAGCGAGGCGGACAACGGACTCTCCAACCTGCGCGGCACCGTCGCGGTGGCACGCGGAACCGACCCGAACTCGGGTACGGCACAGTTTTTCGTCAACCTCGTCGACAATCGTCGGCTCGACTACGTGAGCAACCAGAGCGGCCTCACCTGGGGCTTCGCCGTGTTCGGCAAGGTCGTCACCGGCATGGACACGATCGACAAGATCGCCGCCCTGCCCACGCGCGCGCAGGGTCCGTTCGTCGGCGACGTGCCGAATCCGCTGGTCGTCATCGAGTCAGCCAGCGTGGTCGGCGAAGAGAAGGCGGCGCCCGCTCCCTCTTCTTCCACCGCGGCCCCCGCCAGCGCACCGGCGAAGCCCGCGACCACACCGGCCAGACCAGCCACGCCCAAAAAGGGCGAGAAGAAAACTCCGACGCCGCCGAAGGCCGCATGAGTACGCTATTCATCGCCGACCTGCACCTCGACGAGGCGCGGCCCGATATCACCCGGTTGTTCGAAAACTTCCTCGCTTCGGACGAAGCGCGCTCGGCGAATGCTTTCTACATTCTCGGTGATCTCGTCGAAGCATGGATCGGCGACGATGACGATGCGCAACTGCCGGCACGCATCGCGAAGGCGACGCGTGGCCTGAGCGAAGCCGGTGTTCCCGTCTACTTCATGGTCGGCAATCGCGACTTCCTGCTCGGACCCGCCTTCGCCGAACGCGCGGGCATGACCCTGCTCGACGACGGCACCGTGCACGACATCGAAGGCGTGCCCACCTTGCTGATGCATGGCGACGTCCTCTGCACCGACGATGTCGAATACCAGGCCGTTCGCGCCCAGGTAAGAACGGAAGCATGGAAGGCCCAGGTCCTCTCGATGCCGCTGGAGGCGCGCCGCGCCTTCGCCGCGCAGGCACGCAGCGACAGCAAATCGCGCACCGGCCGCATCGACGAGACGATCATGGACGTGAACCAGGGCGCGGTCGAAGACGCCATGCGCCACGCGGGCGTCCGTCGCCTCGTGCACGGACACACGCACCGGCCCGCCATCCACGAATTCGAATTGGATGGCGCGCCTGCGCAACGGATCGTGTTGGGCGACTGGTACGACCACGGCTCGGTCCTGTCGATCGACGATAAGTCCGTCGACCTGCGCGGCCTTTCGCTCGGCTGATACCTGACCGGCGGTGCCACTTGGTGGGAACCGGGCTCTGTGTGGGAGCCGGCTCTGCCGGCGATGGGTGCTTGCCGTGACCTGGCCCGATGCCGCGGGACCGCCGACAAGGTCGGCTCCCACCGGGCAAGCTCATGCGGCACGGCCGGCTCAGCCCAGGGTGCTTAACCAGGCCAGTTCGCTCTCGGAAAACCCCGCCGCGCGGCGCGCATCCAGGTTGAATGGACCTCGCAGCGAACCATTCATGTAATCGGCGAGCAGCTGCGCGAACGTGGTCTCGGGCTCGATCCCGTCGCGCTCGCAGCACCAATGGAACCAGCGCGTTCCCGCCGCCACATGGGCCACTTCCTCGCGCAAGATCACTTCGAGGATCGTGACGGTGCGTTCGTCGCCCTGACGCCGCAGCCGCTCCATCATCCCGGGAGTGACATCGAGCCCGCGGGCTTCCAGCACGCGTGGCACCAGGGCCATGCGTGCCGTATCGCTGTGCGCGGTCTTCTCCGCCATTTCCCACAAGCCGTTGTGCGCGTCGAAATCACCGTAGACGTGGCCGAGTTCGGCGAGGCGGCTGGACAGCATCGTGAAATGCCGCGCCTCGTCGTTGGCGCACGAGGCCCAGTCGCGGTAATACGACAGCGGCTTGCCGCGGAAACGGTAGACCGCGTCCCAGGCCAGGTCGATGGCATTGAATTCGATATGCGCGATGGCATGCACGAGCGCAGCGCGGCCTTCCGCCGTGCCCAGGCCACGCTGTGCCACTTCGCGGGAAGGGACCAGGCGAGGACGTTCGGGCCGACCCGGAAGCGCGATGGGACGCGCCGGCGGCGATGACGGGTCCGGCATCAGTTCGCCCGCTTGCAGGGACGCCCAGGCCTCGAAGCTGAGCCGGACCTTCTCGGCCGGATCGGCGGCATCGAGGCAACGTCGGGCGGCGGCGTGCAGGTCGTTCATGGATCGCTGGCGGCGTGATTCGTCATCCGCGCCGCCTGTCGCTCAGGCGCTGCGGCGCTCGTTCTTGGCCGCGTCGGAGCGCAGTGCTTCCTGCTGCTCGAGGAAGCCCGCCTCGACGCCCGTGACGTACTCGCCAGAGAAGCACGAGGTATCGAAACGGGTGAGCGCTTCATTGCCGTCGGCGACGGCCCAGACGAGGTCGTCGAGGTCCTGGTAGATCAACCAGTCCGCACCGAGCGCCTTCTCCACTTCTTCCACGGTACGCCCGGCCGCGACCAGTTCGGAGGCCGCGGGCATGTCGATGCCATAGATGTTCGGATACCGCACCGGCGGCGCGGCCGAGGCGAAATACACATTCTTCGCACCGGCGTCGCGCGCCATCTGGATGATCTGGCGCGACGTGGTACCACGAACGATCGAGTCGTCCACCAGCAGCACGTTCTTCTTGCGGAATTCGAGGTCGATCGCATTGAGCTTGCGGCGCACCGATTTCACCCGTTCGCCCTGCCCCGGCATGATGAAGGTACGGCCGATATAGCGGTTCTTCACCAGCCCCTCGCGCATGGGCACGCCCAGGGCCTGCGCCAGCGAGCTTGCCGCCGTGCGCGAGGTATCGGGAATGGGGATGACCGCGTCGATGCCATGGTCGGGACCACGCTCGCGGAGGATCTTCTCGGCCAGCTTCTCGCCCATGCGCAGGCGCGCCTTGTACACCGAGACATCCTCGATCATCGAATCGGGACGCGCGAGATAGACGTACTCGAAGATGCACGGCGCGTGGACGGCGCCTTCGGCGCAATGCTGCGCGTGGAGTTCGCCACCGTCGGTGACGATCACCGCTTCACCCGGCGCGATGTCGCGCAGGCGCTTGAAGCCGAGTACGTCGAGGGCCACCGATTCGGAGGCGATCGCATATTCGCGGCCTTCCGGCGTGACGCGCTCGCCGAGCACGAGCGGACGGATGCCATTGGGATCGCGGAAGGCAATCAGGCCATAGCCGAGCACCAGCGCGATGCAGGCATAACCGCCGCGGGCGCGCGCATGGACGCGCGAGATCGCCTTGAAGACGTGTTCCGGCGTGAGGTCACCGCGATCGTCCACCTGCAGTTCATGCGCGAGCACGTTCAGCAGCACCTCGGAATCGGAATCGGTGTCGATGTGCCGGCGATCGTCCTCGAACATTTCCTTGCGCAGGGTCTCGGTGTTCACGAGGTTGCCGTTGTGCGCGAAAGCGATGCCGTAGGGCGAATTGACGTAGAACGGCTGCGCTTCCTCGGTACCTTCGGAACCCGCCGTGGGATAGCGGCAGTGCCCGATGCCGATGCGGCCGCGCAGCTTGCTGACCCCCGCTGAATTGAAGACGTCGCGAACCAGGCCGTTGCCCTTGTGCAGGCGCAGGCGCGCGCCATCCACCGTGGCGATGCCGGCGGCATCCTGCCCGCGATGTTGCAGGACGGTCAGGCCGTCATACAGGGCCGATGCCACTTCCGTGGTACCGACGATGCCGATGATTCCGCACATGGGTGTTGCCTTCTACGAAGAGGCCGCCGTGGTCGCGGCGGCAGGGTGAGCATTCGAGTCTTTCGAGGGCTGCGCGGGAATCGTCATGTCGCGCAGTTTCATCAATTCTTCCCGGCTGGGCAGTTTCACGTCCGGCATCTTCATGTTCTGCAGCGCCGCCGGTGGGTGCATGTACTCGCGCACGTTCGCAGGCACCTGCTGGCCAAGCCACGCGGCCGGCGCGGCGAACTGCGGCAGCATCGCGGATTCGCGCCACATCGCCTCGTTCGGCAACGGCGTGAAGCCCAGCAGGAACACCACGCCACTCACGATGAGCACGCCGCGTGCGAGACCGAAGATCATCCCGAGCAGCCGATCCATGCCACCCAGCCCCGTTCCCGAGACCAGGCGCGAAATCAGGAACCGGAACACGGCGCCGACCAGCAGTACCGTGATGAAGCACAAGCCGTAGCCGATGGCGATCCGCGCCGTCGGCAGCGATACGCTGCTCTCGAAGTAACGCGCGACCACCGGCCCGAACAGCCACGCGATCCAGAACGCGGCCACCCAGATCACCAGTGAAAGCACTTCGGAGATGAGGCCGCGCGCGAGGCCGATCAAGACCGAAATGAACAGTACGGCAAGGATGACGTAGTCGGCCCAATTCACGTGACGCTCCTCGAATTCACGATGGGAGTCGCTCCGGCCCGTCAGGGCGCCGGGACGACGACCCCATCGAGACCCACCTTGGCCTTGATCTGGTCCTTCAGGCGCACCGCGTCGTCACGCTGCGTCTGCGGCCCCGCGCGGACGCGCCACAACTTGGCGCCGCCGCTGGAGGCGATGCTGTCCACATAGCCCGGAATGCCCGCGCCGCGCAGTTTGTCGCGCAGGCGCGTGGCTTCGGTCTCGCTGCTGACCGCGGCTACCTGGACAGCGAAACCACCCGCGCGTGGCGCGGCGGTGGGCACGCTGGGCGTGGCCGCGGCGGGTGCCGGGGTGGCGGCCGGGCGCGCCGGTGCCGGGGCGTCGGCGGTCTGCGTCTCGGCCCTGGTCGACAGGCTGGCCGGGGCGCCGGGGACGGCGGCGACGATCTTCAGGCGGGCGGTCTCGGCGGCGGCACGCGATTCGAACGGCCCGGCGGTGACCCGGGTAAGCGACTTTCCGGCCTGCGTGGTCGATGCGGTACTCACGGGATAGCCCAGGGCCTTCACTTTCTGCACGAGGGCGTCGGCCTTGGAACGATCCGCGTACGCACTGAGGTTGATGCTGTAGCTGCCCCGCGCGGCGGTGCCCGGCGGCAGCGCCGGTGCCGCGGCCGGCGTGGACGGCGGCGCGGAGGCGACGGGCGCGGTGGCGGGCTTGGCTGCCGGCTTCACCGGGGTCGCCGCCGGCTTGCCGGCGGCAGGCGCGGTGGCGAAATCTTCCGGCAGGGCGTCCGCCGGCTTGCGCGAGGCGATGTCCACCGAGGCGAGGCGGCCGCCACTGCCGGGGGTGACGCTCGCGGCAGGTGCCGAAACGGCGGGCGCGGGCTGCTGTGCCGCACCGGTGGGTGCGCCCGCCGTCTGCGGGCCATTCACCGTCGCGGGGGAGCCGGTCGGGGCCACGTCGAGCGTGCGCGTCTGCAGTTCGCGGTCCGGTGCCGGCGGAATCGCCAGGCTGACGGTCTGGTCGGCGTCGGACTTGGGCGGCGTGCTGGAGAACAACATCGGCAGGAACAGGACCGCCAGGGCGATCAGGACGGCGGCACCCAGCATGCGTGTTTTCAAGGAAGGCTCCATACGACCGGTGCAAAGCGAATCGCGTCGATTATAACCGGCAATGGACCTGCCCCGGCGCCTTGCCCGTGCCGACGTTCACGTGACCGTGGACAAGGCGGCGCCCGCGACAAAGAAGGAGCCGAAAAGCAGCACGGTGTCCTCGTCGCCCGCGGTGTCACGCGCGGCCGCCCAGGCCTGGGCGACATCCGGAAACGCCTGGGCGGCAGAACCCGGCAGCACGGCGGCGAGCGTGGCCGCGACCGCCTCGGCAGGCAGGCCACGCGGGGTATCGCGCTCCAGGCCGGCGAGGAACCAGCCGTCGATCCGCCGCCCCAATGCGGCGACCACACCGGCCACGTCCTTGTCCGCGAGGGCGCCGTATACGGCGAAGACGCGGCCTGTCGAAGGCTCGGCGTCCAGCCATGCCGCCAGCGCCCGCGCGGCCTGGGGGTTATGGCCCACGTCGACGAGGGTGCGCGGACGTTCGGCGATGCGCTGGAGACGGCCGGCCACGTGCACCTGTTCGAGGGCCCGCCGGATGGCTTCCGGCGATACATCCACACGGGGACCCAGGGCGTGGATGGCGGCGATGGCCGTCGCCGCGTTGGCGACCTGCACCGGCGCGTCGAGAGCCGGACGCGGCAGGTCGAGCACCGTGCCGTCCCGGTGGGTCCAGCGCCAACCCACAGGAGTTGCCCCCACCGGTGCGGCTTCCGCCGGTGCCGTGGTGACGGTATAGGCCTCGCCGGCGCGGACGATATGGGCGCCGATGTCGCGCAAGGCTTGCAGCAGGCCGGCCGGGGGTGCCGGTTCGCCGACGATCGCGGGCCTGCCCGCACGCGCGATACCCGCTTTCTCGCGGCCGATGCTGTCGCGATCGCCGCCGAGCCAGTCCTGGTGATCCAGGTCCACCGTGGTGACGACGGCGACATCGGGATCGACGATGTTCACGGCGTCGAGCCGGCCACCCAGGCCGACCTCGAGGATCGCGACGTCGAGTGACGCTCGCGCCATCAGGTCGATCGCGGCCAGCGTGCCGAATTCGAAATAGGTCTGCGGAATGTCGCCGCGCGCCGCCTCGATCCGTTCGAACGAAGCGACCAGGGCCTCGTCGGCGGCATCCTCGCCCTCTATGCGGATTCGCTCGTTGTAGCGGAGAAGGTGCGGCGACGTGTAACACCCCGTGCGGTAGCCCGCCGCGCGCAGCATGCCTTCGAGCAAGGCCACCGTGGACCCCTTGCCGTTGGTGCCGCCGACGGTGATCACGATGGGGGCCGGGCGCGGCGCGCCCATCGCCTCCCAAACCGCGCGCACGCGGTCCAGGCCCAGCGCGATATCGCGCGGGTGCGTGCGCTCCTGGTAGGCAAGCCACTCGGCCAGCGTGCGCGTCATGCGGATTCCCTGTCCAGTTCACGCATCCAGAAATCGAGCGTGTGCGGCGTCGCCGCGTCGGCGCCGACTTCCTTCCACGACAAGGTGCAGCTCAGGTCGATGGCCGGCTTGTAGCCCCGCCCGAGCCAGAACGCGTCGTTTCGATGGTAGTTCGCCGGCTTGCGCGGATCGCCCGGCTCGCGCCGCACCGAACAGAAGGCCGTCCAGCGGAAGGTCCCCGATGCGCGTGCATGCGCTTCGCGCGCATCGAAGAAGGCATGCCCGATGCCGCGTCCACGCCACGCCGCGAGTAACACCGATTCGCCGAAATAAAACACGTCGCCCGGCGCGATCCCGTGTTCTTCGAAGGGCCTGCGGAACGTCTCGCCCTCGTCGGCGAGAGGCATGCCGGTGGAGGCACCCACCGCGCGCCCCGACTCGTCGCGGGCGACGACGCAAACGCTGCGCGGCGAGGTGGCATATGCGGCCAGGTAGTCCCGCTCGTAAGAGCGGTCGCCGTCGTAGAGGTAAGGCCAGTCGCGAAATACGGCCTGGCGCAACCCGGACAATTCCTCGGCCACGGGCAGGATGTCCTTGCCCACGTAAGTCCGTACGTCGATCCCTGGAATGTGGCGCATGGCGGAAAGCCCAACGAAAGAGGCGTGCAGCTTAATCGCAGTGTCGACCGCGCGCACCTGCACGGTCTTGCGAAGGTAGCCAGCATGTTCGCGGGATGGTCCCATCTTGTCGACTGGACGAGTGCCCATGCCATCGTCCCGTTCCTCGCCCTGCTCCACCTGACCGGCCTGGCCGGCGATCCGCGCGAAATCGCGGGGGCGATCCTCATCTCGATCCTGCAAGTGGCGATCATCGCGCTGCTGTTCCGCCCACTGGAATCGGTGATTCCCGCCGAAAAGTGGGTGGACCGCAAGCTCACCCGGGTGGACTGGCAATACACGTTGATGATGCTGCTCGGGATCTTCCCGATGTTCAGCTATCTGGTGCTGACACCGATCGGCAATGCCTTCGGTGGGACCGACGCGACAGGCAACGACGATTCACTGCTCGGCATCGTGCACTGGGTGCCTGCGCTGAACAGCCATCCGTTGGCGCTGTTCCTGGTCTATTACGTCATCTACGACCTGGTCTATTACTGGATGCATCGCCTGCAACATGCGCTGCCCTGGTGGTGGGCGCTGCATAGCATGCACCACAGCACGCGGCAGATGAGTTGCTGGACCAACGACCGCGGCAGCCTCGTCGATGGCTTCCTGCAGTCGATGGTGCTGGCGGGCGTGGGCTTGCTGATCGGCGTCGCGCCCACCGAATTCGCCTGGTTGATGCTGCTGGGCGAACTGGTACAGAACTTCTCGCATGCGAACGTGCGCGTGCGCTTCGGGCCCGTCTTCGACCGACTGTTCGTCTCGCCCGTGTTCCATCGCCTGCACCACATGCTGGTGGACCCGGACCGCCCCTCGCTGCACAACTGCAACTTCGGGCAGGTCTTCTCGATCTGGGACTCCCTGTTCGGCACCGCGCTGCATGGCGAGCCGATCCGGCCAACGGGCGTCGGCGATCCGATGGTGGATGCGGACAACGAGAAAGGGCTGACGGGCCTGCATTGGGCGGCGTTTCGCCGCTTCTGGGGCGCGGTCACGTGCAAGGCGGGTTGGCGGCTGGGCGAGGTCGCCTTCGGCGCGGATTACCGGCCGGTGTCGGTGAAGGAGATCGATCTTCATGCGTTGGAGGGTGGGCGGCCTGGCGAGCACCCATCGCCGAATGAAAACGGCGCATAAAGAACAGCGCGAGGGTGGCGGTCGACGGCTCTCCCGAGCACTGAGGTGTCGTGCGGCATAAGCAGCACCCGCCATTCGGGTGGCCGTCGCTCTGGTGGGAGCCGACTCTGTCGGCGATGGGTGCTTGCCTCGACCGGGCCCGCTGCCGCGGGATCGCCGACAAAGTCGGCTCCCACCAGGGTGCAGTGATCCAACAGGGGGCGGTGCTTGGCGAGCGTGTCGCGGTGTGTGGTGTGCACTGTCCGGCGTGCGACGACCTTCGCTCTTTCGCCTCAACCCACCGCGGTCGTGACTGAGCTGCCGGGCGTCCCCCTCGGCGCCGCCTGGCGCGCCGAGGGGGACGCCCGGCAGCTCTCCCGCGAGCCACACAACGAACGCGAGGGCGAAGCCGAGCCGACCCAAGAAAAACGCCAGCACATGGCTGGCGTTTTCCCCGACCGCATGCCGAAAAAAATCAGCAGTTGTCGTCGCCGCCGAACGGATCGTCCAGGACGATCGTGTCGTCACGGTCGGCGCCCGTGGCGACGAGTGCCAGCTTGCAGCCTGACAGTTCTTCCACCGCGCGCAGGTAGGCACGGGCGGCGGGCGGCAGTTTGTTCCAGTCGCGGATGCCCGCGGTGGACTCTTCCCAACCCGGAAATTCCAGATAGACCGGCTTGCACTCCGCCCAGCCATCGGCGTCCAGCGGCGCCAGCTCGCGACGCTTGCCGCGGTATTCGTATGCGATGCAGACCTTGATGCTTTCCAGGCCGTCGAGCACGTCGAGCTTGGTGATGGCGAGGCCGTCGATGCCGTTGATCTGCACCGCGCGCTTCAACGCCACCAGGTCGATCCAGCCGCAGCGGCGCGGACGGCCCGTGCTGGCGCCGAACTCGTTGCCCTTCTTGCGCAGGAGTTCGCCCATCTCGTCGTTGAGTTCGGTCGGGAACGGACCGCCGCCGACGCGCGTGGCGTAGGCCTTGCAGATGCCCAGCACGTAGTCGATATCGCGAGCACCGACGCCGGTACCGGCCAGTGCGCCGCCCACCGTGGTGTTCGACGAGGTGACATAGGGGTAGGTACCGTGATCGATGTCGAGCAACGCGCCCTGCGCCCCTTCATAGAGGATGTTGCCACCCTCGCGACGGACGTCGTGCAGGATGGTGGCGACGTCGTCGACCATCGGACGCAGGTACTCGCCCCAGGTGAGCGCTTCGTCGAGCACGGTCTGGTAGTCGACCGGCTCGGCCTTCAGCCACTGCGTGAGCACGAAGTTGTGGTATTCCACGGCGGCCTGGACTTTCTCCGGCAGCTCGTGCGGATACATGAGGTCGGCCACGCGGATGGAACGGCGGGCGACCTTGTCCTCGTAGGCCGGGCCGATGCCACGACCGGTGGTGCCGATGGCCTTGGCGCCGGAGGCCACTTCGCGGGCCTTATCGACGGCGATGTGGTACGGCATGATCAGCGGCGTGGCCGGAGAGATCTTCAGGCGCGGACGCACGTCGACGCCCTGCTCTTCCAGTTCGGCGATTTCGCTCATCAGCGCGGCCGGCGAGAGCACCACGCCATTGCCGATCAGGCAAAGCGCGTCGTCGCGCAGGATGCCCGACGGGATGAGGTGCAGGACGGTCTTCTTGCCCTTGATCACCAGCGTATGACCAGCGTTGTGGCCACCCTGGAAACGCGCGACGGCGCCGACACGTTCGGTGAGGAGATCGACGATCTTGCCCTTGCCCTCGTCGCCCCATTGCGCGCCGAGAATGACGACTGACTTACCCATGTTGATGCTTCTCTTTAGTTGCGGTGCCCTGCCGGGCGATGTGGATCGAATTCAGCGCGGACGGCCGGGGCCATCGTTGAGGTAGCGTAGGAATTCGGAATCGGGCTTCAGCACGAAGGTGCCCTTGCCGTCGGCGAAGGCCTTCCGGTAAGCCGCGAGGCTGCGGTAGAAGGCGAAGAATTCCGGGTCCTGGCTGTATGCCTGGGCATAGATGGCGGCTGCCTGTGCATCGCCATCGCCCTTGACCTTGGTCGCCTCGCGGTTGGCGTCGGCCAGCAGCACCAGCTTCTGGCGATCGGCGTCCGCTCGGATCGTCTCCGCGCTCTCCTGTCCGGTGTAGCGCAGCTCGTTCGCCAATTGCAGGCGTTCGGCGCGCATGCGCTTGTACACCGAGCCACTCACCTCGTCGGGCAGGTCGATACGCTTGATCCGCACGTCGACGATGGCGATGCCGAGGTTCTTGCGGGCCACCGAGTCGGTCTGCTGGCGCACGCGCTCGGTGATGTCCTTGCGGCCACCGGCGATGAGGTCTTCGAGCGGACGCGCGTTGAATTCATAGCGCAACGCATCCTTCACGATCGGAGTGAGGCGCTGGATCGCCTGTACCTGTTCGCCGGAGGTCGCACGGTAGTACGACGCGTTGTCGGCTATCCGCCACTTCACGTAGAAGTCGACGTTGACGCTCTTCTTCTCCAGCGTGAAATAACGCTCCGGCTGCGCATCCAGGCCGAGGATGCGGTTGTCGAAACGCATCACCTGCTGCACCACCGGAATCTTGAAATGCAGGCCGGGCTGGTAGTCGGCGCGCACGATACGGCCGAACTGCAACAGCAGCGCGTTCTCGCCTTCCTTCACGATGAAGGCGCTGTTGAAGCCCAGGAGGACGAGGGCGACGACGATGAGGCCGGAAACGATCTTCACTGGGCGCTCCCCTGCTGCGGCGGATTAGGAGTGGCGTCGGTCGTCGTCGCGGACTGGATGACCGTGCCCACACCCGGCACGTTGCGTACCGCGCCGTTGTTCGTCTCGACCGGCAACTGGATGATGTTCTTGCCGCTGCTGCCGTCGACGACCTTCGGATTGCCGGCCATCACTTCCTCCACGGTTTCCAGCCACAGGCGCCGGCGGGTGACATCCGGTGCCGCGCGATATTGCTTGAGCAGCAGGTTGAAGCGCTCGACGTCGCCATTGGCGCGGGCGATGCGCTCGACGCGATCGGCCTCCGCCTCGGCGGCGATGCGTGCGGCTTCGCCACGTGCCACCGGTACGACCTGGCTCTCGTAGGCGCGGGCTTTGTTCTCTTCGCTTTGCTTGTCTTCGCGGGCGGCGTTGACGTCGTCGAAGGCATCCTTCACTTCCTTCGGCGGCGACACGTTCTGGAAGCTGACGCCGGTGACGAGGATGCCCGCGTCGTACTTGTCGAGCGTGGCCTGGAGGATGTCGCGCGTCTGCTGCTGCAGGGTTTCCTTCGCCGCGGGCGCGACACCGGTGACGGGCGCCTGGTCCGGTGCCGGCGTGTCGACGCCCGGCGTGGTGAGGATGTTGTCCATGATGTTGGCGCCGACCACCGAGCGCACCGCGGCCTCGGCCGCGTTGTGAATGGTGTTCTCCTCGCGGTCGGCGTTGGAGTAGAGGAACTTCCGGGCGTCGGACACCTGGTACTGCACGTTGAAGTCGATCGCGATGATGTTCTCGTCGCGGGTGAGCATCGACACATTGTCGGACACCGAGCGCACCTGGGTCGTCTCGACCTTGGTCACGGTCTCGATCGGGCTGGGCGCCTTGAGATGGAACCCTGGCGGCAGGATGCGCGAGAACTGGCCGAAGCGCAGCACCACGCCGACCTGGCGGGCATCGATGACGGTGTAGCTGGAGACCAGCAGCCAGGCCACGATGAAGACCAGCACGATGGCGAAGACACCGCCGCTACCCGCGCCGAACTTGCCGAACCGGGCCCTGAGGCTCTTGATCGCCGCATCGATGTCGGGCTTGCGCCCGCTCGATCGGTTGCGGTTCCAGGGATCCTTCTGGCCGTTACCGGGTTCGTTCCAAGCCATGGGCGACAGTCTCCTTCGGGGACCGGAGGGTGGGCGGCTGGCAAGCCTTGAGGTGGACCCGCCGCGGCGGGGGATGGACGCCGGACGCACAAGCGCCCTTCGCCGCGCCGATAGGGCACGCAAACGCTGTGAATTCTATCAGATGGGTACCGATGAGTGCTCGATCAGTAACCGGCGTGGGGCGGATCGATCAGCGCGCGCAGGGAGCCCGCGTGCACGTCGTCGCCCAACAGGGGCGCCAGCACGGAACGCGGCGCGTCGATGTCGAGGTGCCAGCCGTGCTCGTCCACGGCCTCACCCGCGATCGCTCCCGCTGCCTTGAGCCGCGCATGCAGGCGTCCGGCGCTGAGAGGAAGCTCAAGACCTGCCCGGATGCGGTCACCACCGAGCAATTCGCCCAGCGCCTCGCGCAAACCGTCCACACCCGCACCCGTGGCGGCCGAAAGCCAGACCTGGCGCGGCTTGCCGTCGTCGCCACGATCGATCCGCGGCGCCATGTCGACGAGATCGACCTTGTTCATCACCGACAGCTGGGGCACGTCGCCGGCACCGATTTCCTCCAGCACCTCGTTCACCACCCGGGCCAGCAGCTCGCGCTCCTCGTCCGCGGCGTCGCTGACGTGGATCAGGAGGTCCGCGTCGCGCGCCTCGGCCAGGGTCGCGCGGAAGGCCGCGACCAGGTCATGGGGAAGCTCACGGATGAAACCGACCGTGTCGGCGATCACCGCCGGGCCACAGGAGAGGCCGTCGACCTTGCGCACCGTGGGATCCAGCGTGGCGAACAACTGGTCGGCGGCGTAGACGCCGCCGGTGGTCAGGGCATTGAACAGGGTGCTCTTGCCCGCGTTGGTATAGCCGACCAGGGCCACGCGCGGCACGGTGTTGCGCAGGCGCGCGCGGCGCTGCTGGTCGCGCTGGACCTGGACCTTCTCCAGACGCTTTGTCAGCATCTTCACGCGCTCGGCGAGCAGGCGGCGGTCGGTTTCCAACTGGGTTTCGCCCGGGCCGCGGTTACCGATGGCACCGCCGCGCTGGGCGTCCAGGTGGGTCCAGCCGCGCACCAGGCGCGTGGCCAGGTGCTTCAGCTGGGCCAGTTCGACCTCGAGCTTGCCTTCGTGCGAGCGTGCGCGCTGGGCGAAGATGTCCAGGATCAGCCCGGCGCGATCCACCACCCGGGTCTTGAGGTGCTTCTCGAGGTTGCGCTCCTGCACCGGGCTGAGCACGTGGTCGACCAGGACGAGGTCGGCCTCGAGCGCACGAACGGCCTCGGCGACTTCCTCCGCCTTGCCACTGCCGATGTAGAAACGGGGGTTCGGCACGACGACCCGGGCCGAAATGCTGGTGAGGATCTCGGCACCGGCCGAAGCGACCAGTTCGGCGAATTCCTCGCCACGGCGAATCGCGTCGCCCTCGCCCCGCGAATGCGGCAGCACCAGGATGGCCCGATCGCCTTTCTTTTGTCTATCGAACACTTAGGGGAATCACCTCATGGAAAAAGAAGGGGCGCACGCAGCCGGAAGCATACGCGCACCCACTCATTCCTATATGGGACGAAGCCAGGGCCCCTCAACCCTCGCCGTCACCCGATGCCGCATCGCCGTGGTTCTCGTGCCCGCCGACCCGGACGTTCCGACTCGGCACCACCGTGGAAATGGCGTGCTTGTACACCATCTGGCTCACCTGGTTGCGCAGGAGCACCACGAACTGGTCGAACGACTCGATCGTGCCTTGCAGCTTGATTCCGTTCACCAGGTAAATGGCGACCGGCACACGCTCGCGCCGCAGCGCATTCAGAAACGGGTCTTGCAACGATTGCCCTTTGGACATTCTTCTTCTCCCCTACGCCTCTCGTACGGGTCCGGGTAAAAAACGCCTTGCGACGCCCCAGCCCAAGTGTCTTGAATCTTAACTGCTTTTAAACGCTCGCTGGTAGCTTAAGATCGTGACGATCTCGGCATTCCGACGAACTGTTCCACCGCACGCGTGGCCTCGGGCAACGGATCCCCCCGGTCCGGGTCGAACGTGCGCGCGTCGAACTCGCCGCGCAGCCAGGTGATCTGGCGTTTGGCGAGTTGACGAGTGGCATAGATACCACGGTTGCGGAAGTCCGTGGCATCCCCCTGGCCGTCCAGGTACTCCCAGGCCTGCCGGTAGCCCACCGCGCGGATCGCCGGCAGGTCCGGATGAAGGTCGCCACGGGCTCGCAGGCGGCGGACCTCGTCGAGGAAGCCCTCGGCCAGCATGGCGTCGAAGCGGAGCGCGATGCGCTCGTGCAAGGGCTTCCGATCCACCGGCAGCAAGGCAAGCTTGAGGACCCTCCAGGGAAAGCGGATCGCCGTGCCGCCCTGTTGCAACTCACTCAGGGGGCGCCCACTGAGTGCCATGACTTCCAGCGCGCGCTGGATCCGTTGCGCGTCGCCTGGCCGAATCCGCGTACCGGCCACGGGATCGAGGGCAGCCATGCGGGCGTGCATCGCCGCCCAGCCAATCACCTCCGCCTCGGCCGCCAGCTGTTCGCGCAACGCCGGATCGGCCTCGGGCAGGTCGGACAAACCGCGTTGAAGGGCGCGGAAGTAGAGGCCGGTTCCTCCGACCAGAAGAGGCACCCTCCTCTCGCCTGTGATGCGCTGCATCGTCGCCAACGCGTCCTCGCGAAAGTCCGCCGCCGAATACGGCCGTGCCGGATCGCGGATGTCGACCAGGGCGTGCGGGTAACGCGCGAGCGTGGCGGCATCGGGTTTCGCCGAACCGATATCCAGGCCGCGATAGACCAGCGCCGAATCGACACTGACCAGGCCCACGGGAAAACGATCCGCCAGCGCGCAGGCAAGCGCCGTCTTGCCCGATGCGGTCGGGCCCATCAGGAAGATGGCGAGGGGGCGATGGTCGAAGGTCATGCACGCGGTGGGCGATGGAACGACCGCAAGGTTAGCGCACCCGGGTGAGATGCGGCGATGAAGGCGGGCAACGCTTGACCAGCGCAACGCAAGTGCACGCCACGTAAGGGGCTTGCGCAGTTATCCACACGGTTATGCAGCGATTACCCACACCGGCTGTGGATATCGTGCGCGGTGCCGGGTGAGCATCGCCCTGGTCAGTCCTTGAGCAGCGCAACGCAAGTCCATGCTGTCAAAGGGCGGAATGGAGTTGTCCACATGCTTATGCAGAGAGTATCCACACACGCTGTGGATATCGCGATGCGCTTCCGGCATGCGTGGTCACGAACTGATCAGGACAACGCAAGTGGCCGCCACGCATGGGCCAATCGGACTTGTCCACACGGTTATGCAGCGAGTATCCACACGGCGTGTGGATATGTCGTGCCATGTGTTTTCAGAAGGAAGCCCGAGGTCAGGTCGCACCGTGTGAATCGCTAAAGATTCCGACAGTCGCCACTAGCGGATTCGGGTGTACTGCCACCAGTCCATTCTGGTACGGCTCTCATGCGAAACCCGCGTCTCCCGCTCACCATCGCGTCGCTTTTCGTTACGGCGATCTCTTTCCTGCCGGTCTCCAGCGCCTACGCCTCGGACCACCTCGATACGCCGACGGTCGCCGCCGATCCACGTGCGGACATCGGCGACATCTACGCCTGGACCTCCACGGACGGGCATCACATGAACCTGGTGATGACGATCGTCGGCCATAGTTTCTCCGACGCCATCGGCTACACCTTCCACATCGACAGCGGCAAGGTCTTCGGCGCCACGAGCAGGACCAACGACGTGACCTGCCGCTTCAGCGCCTCGTATACCGCCGATTGCACCGTCGCCGATGAGCATGCCGCCGGCATGGTCGACGCGGCGGAGGGCTTCGCCTCGCACAGCGGGCGCCTCAGGGTATTCGCAGGCCGCCGTGACGACCCGTTCTTCAATAACGTGAAGGGTTCCCGGAGCGCGTTCGACGTGGCGGCGCGTGCGCTTGAACACGGAACGCCGGTCGACGCCGACGGATTCCCGCAGTTCGACGCCGCCACGGTGGCTTCGATCCGCAGGGAATGGCACCAGACCGACGGCGGTCCGGGGCGGAATTTCCTCGCGGGATGGACGCCGGCATGCATCGTCGTGACGCTGGACCTCGGTCTGGTCAATAGCGGTGGTCCACTGATCGCCGTGTGGGGAGAGACCGCATCGCCGCATGGCCGAATCGACCGTGCGGGGCGTCCACTCACGGGGAACGCCTTGCTCTCTCCGCTCGACGAAGCCAAGGGCGACCGCCTCAAGGAACGCTACAATCGCGCCGAGCCAGCGAGAGCCGCACAGTTCATCGGCGACATCCAGCGCACGCTCGGTCTCTACGATGGTTACGACGGCGTGCGCGGCAACCAGTGGCTCGCCGACACGCATGCGGCGCCGGGAATGCGCTATCGCCGGCTGGCGACATTGCTGGCCGACGATCGCCTATGGGTGAACAGCGCGTCGGCGAGGTGCACGCAACTCTTCGCCGTGGAGTTGGCCCACCTCTCCGGTCGTCGCGATCTCGCCGCCGACTGCGGCGGCCGTACGCCGAACTACGATGCATCGAACATCTATCGTTCGCTGCTCGCGGCCGGCAACCTCGACGGCATCGACGACGGTGTGCATCACGACGATCGCACCCATTCCATGACGCGATTCCCGTTCCTCGCGGCGGAAGTCGACAGCACCCCCGCGTACGCCGCGCCGTCCGCGGCATCCAGCGCCTCGGCCGACTACCATGAATGATCCGCGTGCGTCGTTCGTTGTTCTCGCCTCCGTCGCAGCGGTGATGTTGACCTACGTCAATCCAGCCATGGCGCATGCCGGCACCGGCTTGGCCGGTGGCTTCGGCGCCGGTTTCGCACACCCTTTCGGCGGCATGGATCATCTGCTCGCCATGGTGTCGGTGGGACTGTGGGGCGCCGTGCTCGGCGAGCCCCTGGTGTACCTGTTGCCGATGGTCTTTCCCGGCGTGATGGTGCTGGGTGCCGTGCTCGGCATGGTCGGCGTGCCGTTGCCACCGGTGGAATGGGGCATCGCGCTTTCGGTGTGTACGCTCGGCCTTTGTGTCGCCTGCGCACTCCGCCCCGGCGTGGGCATGGCGATGATCGTCGTCGCCGCGTTCGGCCTCTTCCATGGGTACGCACATGGCAAGGAGCTGCCTTCGGCGGCGGACCCGGTCGGCTACAGCACGGGGTTCGTCTTGGCGACCGGCTCGCTGCACGTATTTGGTATCGGGCTCGGTCTGGCCGCACGGTGGCCGCGAGGCATGCTGGCACTGCGCGCTGTCGGTATCGGCATCGCCGTGACGGGCGTCCATTTCATCGTGCAGGCAACCAGGGCATGAACGGAATGCACGCATCGCTGGCAGCTCTTTCGCTCGCCGTGGGCGTCGTGGTGGCGCTGACCAGCATGATCGTTGCGCGTCACCACCCATCGAGGTACCGCGGCATGCGCATGGCATTACAGGTGGTGGCGAGTTGGTTCCTCGCAATCGCCCTGCTCGTCGCAACGCTCTCGTTCCTACCCGTCACTCCGGGCTACGAGCCCGATCACCTCGAATAGGCTTAGCCATGTCTCGTCATTGTCCACGACCGGTGGGTCGCATCTGCGTGTCGATGCTGATAGTCGCCACGGGCACGGCGCATGCCCACGACTTCTGGGTGCAGCCGCAAGCGTTCCAGGTACAGCCCGTGCAAGCGACGCCGCTCACGTTACAGGTCGGTCACGGACCCTACCGCCAGCGTTCGCCCATCGCGCTGCAACGCATCGTGCGATTCCAGGCCTTCGGGCCTTCGGACCAGGGCGTGGACCTTCGCGGCGCGCTACACGCGGGAGACGTGGCCGGCGACGGCGACGTGGCGCTGCCGCGTGCCGGCACCTATCTGCTTGCCCTGGAAACGGACAACCGCGCGCAGAGCCATCTCCCCTCGCTGCGCTTCAACGATTACCTGACGATGGAAGGCCTGACGCCGGCGCTGGAGCGGCGCCGGCGGGACGATCGCATGGACGTGGACGAGACAGAAATCTACAGCCGCCATGCGAAGGCGATCATGCAAGCCGGACCGTTCGATGCCGCGGCACAGGCCGCCGTGACGGCGCCCATCGGCCTTGCGCTCGAAATCGTTCCCGACGTCAATCCGTACGCCATGCCCCGCTCGCGCACGCTGCCCGTGCGCGTGTTCTATCGGGGGCATGTCCTTCCAGGCGCCACCGTGAAGTTCACGGACCTCGATCACGACGATGCACCCGTCGAGGTCCATGTCACCGACGCCGCCGGCCGCGCATCCTTCGCCATGCCCACCTCGGGACGCTGGCTGCTCAACACGATCTGGATACGCGCCCTGCCGACGGATGCCGAAGCCGACTATGAAACGGACTTCTCCAGCCTCAGTTTCGGGTTCCTATGACGTCACCCAAAGTCGCTGGGCCTCGGCGGCGATGACATCGGGGAATTCTTCGGGAAAGAAGAGTTTCGCGTTGGGTATGCGGTGCACCCCGCGCGAATGCTTGAAGGCATGATCGAGGTACTCCGCGCCCGCGGGCGAGAAGATGGGATCGGCCATGCCCCACACGACACGCATCGGTACGGGACTCTGGGCGAGTTTCGGGCCGATCCCCGCCAGCGAGTTCTCCTCCAGCGCCAGGGCATAGGCATGCGTACGCCCGGGATGCGCCACCAGAGGTGCCAGATACATGTCGATGGCTTCGTCGGTGGGATGACCAGGATACGTGAAGGTCATGCCACCCAGGCCCTCGGGCGAGCGCGCCAGCGTTTTGTCCGCCAGCCATGGTCGCAGCCAGCGATCGACGTACGTGCCCTCGTGCGACATCGCGATCACCGGCGCCATCGCCGCGGGTGGGCATTCGTGTTCGGTATCGCAGTTGGTCAACAACAGGCTACGTACACGTTGCGGATGACGTGTCGCCAACAGCTGGGCGACCGCGCCGCCGCTGTCGTTGGCCACGACGTCGACCCGGGAGATACCGAGGCTGTCCATGAAGGCCACCAGCATGTCCGCCTGTGCCACGGGCGCCACACTTTGACCCGGCGCCACCTCGGTGTATCCGAGACCGAGGAAGTCGGGCGCGATGCAACGACGAGCGCCCGCCAGTCGTGGCAGCACGCCGCGCCACTGGAATCCGTTGAGTGGAAAGCCGTGCAGGAAGAGCGCGGCGTCACCGGTGCCTTGTTCGACATAAGCGATGTTGCCGAACGACGTACGGGTGAATTTCCTCGCCGCGCTGAACCGCCGCGCGTCCATGTCATCGTTCAAGGCCATCCGGCCCATGCCGGGTGCGCACGCCGCCACCATGCCGGCCGCCAGCGCGCCCGCGGCGAGCTTCATGAAAGAACGGCGGTCGACGCCGAATTGCCCATTGCCCACGACGATGTCTCCTCTTCTGCCCACCCAGCGGGGCTGGTGAAGCAGACCATGTCGCCGGCGCTGCGGCTGTCGGAAAATTTAGGCTCTTTGCCATTGCTGGGTTCGCTCTGTGTCGGGCTCGGCTTCGCCCTTGCGTTGGGGGTGTGGGGCTGGAGCCGTCGGCCGCCACCCTCGTCGCTCCGGTTACACCGTCGCTCGGGGAAGGAGGCCGCTGCGCGGCCGTGTCTGATGGCTGGCGCCCCGTCGCGCCCGTCGCGCCGGGCGGGGTTTTCGATTCGGCCTCCGTGCCTCAGCGAAAACGGCCGGCCGTCCAGGCCGGCCCCCTGACGGGCCATTTCGCCCGGCACTCCTCGGTTCCACACCTCGCCACGAGGGTGGCGGCCGACGGCTCTCTGCACACTGAGGTGTCGTGTACGAAGAGCAACGCTCGCCATCCGGATAGGCACCCGTCGCCCTGGTGGGAGCCGACTCTGTCGGCGATGGGTGCTTGCCTCGAACTGGCCCGCTGCCGCGGGCTCGCCGACAGAGTCGGCTCCCACCAGGGTATGGCGATCCAACAGGGTGCGGTGCTTGGCGGTGTGTCGCGGTGTTCCGTGTGCGCTGCGCGCTATGCGGCGTGCGACAACCTTCGCTCTTTCCCATCAACCCACCGCGGTCGTGACTGAGCTGCCGGGCGTCCCCCTCGGCGCGCCATGAGGCGCCGAGGACGGACGGGCGGAAAAGGCCCGCAGGGGATCGGCCTGGACGGCCGATCGTTTTCGCTGAGGCAGGAGCCGAATCGAAAACCCCCGCCCGACCGTCCGGGCCCGCCGGGGCGTCAGCCATCAGACACGGCCGCGCAGCGGCTTTCCTTTCCCAAGGGCCGGCGCCGCCTGGCGCGCCGAGGGGGACGCCCGGCAGCTCTCCCGCCACGCACAACGGCGAATGCGAGGGCGAAGCCGAGCCGAATGAAGCGCGAAGAACCAGCCCGCTGCCGCGGGATCGCCGACAGAGTCGGCTCCCACCAGGGGCGGCTTCCACCGGAACGTTCAGGGTGGTCAGGCGCGCCGGGTCGAGCGCCGGAAATCCGCGGGGGATTGGCCATAGGCCTGGCGGAATACCGCCGTGAAGTGACTATGGCTGGAAAAACCCAGGTCCGCCGCGAGGGCCGAGAGATCCTCTTGTGTGGCCATCAGGTCCAGCGCCCGGGCCAGGCGGAGGCGCAACTGGTAGCGATACAGCGGTATGCCCTCAACGCGCTGGAATACCTGGGTGAGGTACACCGGCGACGCACCGATTTCCGCACCGACATCGGCCAGCGACCAGCGGCGCGACACATCGCTAGCCAGCAGCACTTTCACCCGGTCGGCCAGGCGCCGCTGGCCTTGCGTGGCCTCCGGTGCATGCGAGGTCCGCGGGCCGAGGCTGCGGCCGACCAGGTTCAGCAACAGGGTTTCCGCTTCCAACGGTTCCATCGTCCCCTGCTCCAGCCTGTGGCGGAGCAAGGCCACCATCGCCTGCGCGCCGGGGTCGATGCGCCGGTGATGCGTGCGGAAGCCCGGGGTGGCCCGCTGGTCCAGCAGGCTGGCCGGGGCGAGTTCCTCCAGCAACGGCGCGGCCACCTGGACCGAAAGACTGGCGTCGCTTCCCTCGACCGGGTGGGCGATCCGGTAGCCCTCGTCGGCATTGAAGAACACCACGTGGTTGGCGTCGGCGACGGCCTGGTCGCTGCCTACGTGGCGCACGTAGAGCCCGCGGTACGGAAACACCAGGTACGTGGATGCCGCGCATTCCTCGGGGCTGCGATGCGCGCACCCGCCGTGACAGACCACGTTGCGCACGGAAACGCTCGCCGTTTCCAGCGAAGCGTTCACGCTGAGTTCGTTCGCGGAGGGATCGGACCGGGCCATGGCCGCGAGGATCGCACAGGCGTGCGGTCCCCGCGACTGCCGGTTATTTCGCCGGAACGCCCATCTCCTTCAGGAGATTGTCGGCATGGTCGAGGTGGTGCATCACCCACAACATATAGCGCACGTCGACCTGGATAGAGCGGTTGAGCTTCGGGTTGAACAGCCAGTCGCCGCTGACCGACTCCCAGTTGCCATCGAAGGCGAGGCCGACGAGACGGCCTTGCGCGTCGAGCGAAGGCGAGCCCGAGTTACCACCGGTGATGTCGAGGTCGGCAAGGAAGTCGACCGGCAGCGTACCGAGCTTCTTCGACGCGTAGCCATCGAAGGCCTTCGCCTTGATCGCATCGATCTCGGCCTTGGGCGCGTTGAACGGCTCTTCGCCGGTATTCTTCTGGACGATGCCCTCGGCCGTGGTGAAGGGCGCATAGCTCACGCCGTCACGCGGAGCGACGCCTTGCACGTTGCCGAAGGTAACTCGCAACGAGCTGTTGGCATCCGGGTACACCGGCAGGCCCTGCGACTCCTTCCACGCGATGATCGCCTGCATGTAGCGTGGACGCAGCCGGGCCAGTTCGCCATCGCGGGCGTCTTCTTCGTTTTCGATCGTCTTCAACTCGGGCAGCACCGCGTTGGCCAGCTTCAACATGCTGTCGCCGCTCGCGGCGATCGCCTTCTTGTCGGCCTTGAACCACTTCATGCGCTCGGCCGTGTCGCCGAGCTTGCTGTCCTTGTAGAGCGCCGACACCTTGGTCTGGATGGCCGCGCGCGTGGATGCGCCGGCGAGCCAGGTGTCGAGCGCCGGCAGGCGCTGGTCCTTCGGCAAGCCGACGTAGCGAACGAGTGCGTTGACCAGCAGGTCCTGGTCGGTCTTCGCGTCGTAGCGGCGCTCCATCTGCTTCAGCGCGCCCTCGATGCGCACCTCGTCGCGTTGCTGGTAACCGGCCTCACGCTCCATGTCCGGTTTGCTGCGCTCGTCGGCCAGGCGTGCAAGGCGCACACCGCTGGCGAAAAGCTGGGTGCGCGAGATGAGGGCGAGGTCGACATCGCGCTCGCGGGTGGCCTGGTAGGTGGCGAGCTTGGCCTTGAGTTCGGCGATGTCGGCGACGAGCGCCTGATTCTCCGCACCGCCCTGCTTCTTCAACCACGCGTCGAGATCGGCTTCCTGTTTCTGCTTCACCGCGACAGCATCGGCGCGGCGCAGGCCTTCGAGCTGGCCGCCGAAGTTCTTCAGGTAATTGTTGAGGCCGGCGACGAGGCTGGCGTATTTCACCGTGACGTCGGGATTGGCCTTGCCGTTCGCGGCGATGGTGTCCAGTTGCTCCTGATAGAGCTTGATCTGGGTCGGGTACTGCCAGTCGATCGCGCTGCTCACCTCCTGGGCGAGACGGTACCGGTTCGTCCGGCCCGGATAGCCCACGACCATCACATAGTCGCCTTCTTCCACGCCTTGTGGATTGAGCTTGATGACGTGCTTGGGATGGTAGGGCACGTTGTCCTTGGAATACGTGGCCGACTTGCCGTCCTTCGACACATAGGCACGCAGGTAGCTGAAGTCGCCGGTGTGGCGTGGCCACATCCAGTTGTCGACATCGCCACCGAACTTGCCGATGGACTCCGGCGGTGCGTAAACCAGGCGCACGTCCTTGATCTCGAGTTGCCTGATCAGCTGGTAGCTGTAGCCACCATGGAAGGTGTAGACATCGCAGCGATATCCCTCGGTCTCGCAGCCTTTCACCAGCGTTTTCTTGGCGAGGTCGATGGCGTCGTAGCGTTGCTGGCCGGTCATCGCCGGGGTGAGCTTCGCGGTCACGTCCCGGGTGACGTCACGGATTTCCTCGGTGACGAAGACGCGCATGTCGGGCGAACCGGGGAGTTCCTCCGCGAAGGTCTTCGCGAGGAAGCCCTGCTCGATGAGGTTCTTTTCCTTCGTGGAGTTGTACTGCAGCGCGCCGTAGCCGCAATGGTGATTGGTGACGACCAGGCCATCGGGTGAAACGAAGGACGCCGTGCAGCCACCGAGGCTCACGATGGCGCCCATGGGATAGGCGGTAAGGTCGGTGAGCGTGGCCGGATCGAGCTTCAGGCCGTGCTGTTTCAGCATGGCGGCGATCTTCGGCAACTGGGCCGGCTGCCACATGCCTTCGACGGCATGGGCGGCCGGGATGAGGCCTGCCGCGAGGGCGGTAGCCAATAGGGCTCGGCGCATGATGGATCTCCTTGGTGTTTCCGGGCGCGTTGGGGCGGCTGGGATCGCCGACAGCAATTGTTATAATGTAACGCCAATCCTGGCGAATCGCGCTCCGGCACGTATGTGCCGGAGGTCACCCTTCTTACTTTCCGGGCACGCCCAGTTCGCGCAGCAGGGCGGGCGACGGATAGACCTTGTCGATCAGCCAGCGCATGTAGCGCATGTCGACATGGATGGCGCGCTTGTAGCGCGGGTCGTACATCCAGCTGGCGCTGACCGCTTCCCAGTTGCTGTCGAAGTTGAGGCCGACGAGTTCACCCTTCGCATTCAATACCGGCGAACCCGAGTTACCACCGGTGGTGTCGAGGTTGCTCAGGAAGTCGACCGGCATGGCACCCGACTTCGGATCGGCGTATCCGGCGAAATCGCCCTTCCGGATGGCGTCGAGCAGCGGCTTCGGCGCGTCGAAGGGTTCCTTGCCGGTGTTCTTCTCGACGATACCGGCGACCGTGGTCAACGGGGCATAGGTCACCGCGTCACGAGCCATCAAGGGGGTGACCTTGCCGTAGCTGACGCGCAGGGTCGAATTGGCATCGGGGTACACCGCCTTGCCCTGCTTCTCGCGATAGGCGATCAGGGCCTGCATATAGGCTGGACGCAGGCGCAGCAGATCGCCTTCACGGACCTTGCGTTCGTCCTCGATGCGCAGCAAGGCGGGACGCAGGATGCGTGCCGCCACCAACAGCGCATCGCCGCTCTTTTCGACCTCCGCCGGGGCGGCGGTGAACAGGCGCAGGCGCTCGGCTTCGTCACCGAACTTCGTCGCCGCATAGATGCGATCCAGCGCTTGCGCGAGTTCGGCTGGCGTGCGGCCGAACACCTTGTCCACTTCGGGAAGCCGCTGCGCATCGGGCAGTCGCTGGTAGCGAAGCATCAGCGACGTCACCAGGGCCTTCTCCACGCGCGGATCGTAACGGCGCTGCACCTGCTTCAGCTGGCTCCGGATCAGTTCCTCGTCACGCGTCTGGTAGCCCGTCTCGCGTGCCGCGTCCGCCTTCGACCGCTCGACGGAAAGACGGTCCACCGCCAGCGCGCCACGCATGAGTTGGGTCTGCGTGGAAAGCAGCCCGACCAGCAGGTCGCGCTCACGCACGTCCTTGCCCTGGGCGATCAGGGCCATGACCTGGTCGATCTCCGGCTTCAGCGCCTCCCCGTCGGGCTGCGGCGCGAGCCACGACAACATCGCGGCTTCGTCGTCACGACGGACGGCGACGGCGTCGCTGCGCTGCAGACCCTCGAGTTCGCCGCTGAACCGCTTGATCCCGTTCTTCAGCGTTTGCAGCTGCGACGCATAGCGAATGCCGGCTTCCTTGTCGGCCTTTCCTTGGGCCTCGATCACGTCCTGGAGTGCTTTCAGCACGGCCACCGACGTCGGCAGCCGCCATTCCACCTGATCCGCGAACTCGGCCGCCGTGCGATGGCGATAGGTGATGCCGGGATAGCCGGCGAGCATCACGAAGTCGCCCTCGGCAACGCCGTCGGTGGCGAGCTTGAGGTGCGAGGGCGGATGGTAAGGCACGTTGTCCGGAGAATAATCGGCCGGCTTGCCGTCGCGCCCGACGTACGCGCGCAGGATGGTGAAATCGCCCGCGTGGCGCGGCCAGACGAAGTTGTCGATCTCGTCGCCGTAGTTGCCGATCGCGCGTGGCGGCGCGTAGACCAGGCGGATGTCACGCAGTTCCAGCTGTTTCACGAGGTAGAAGTCGCGCCCGTAGAACATGTTGGCGACACCGCACTTGATGCCCTCTTCCGTCTCGCACTCGGCCACCAGTGCCTTGCTCGCGGCATCGACGGCGTCGTAATAAGCCTTGCCCGTCTTCCCCCTGGCCTGCGCCAGGATGCGATCGGTGACCTTGTCGAATCCGACCGTGACGCGGAGGCGGTAGTCGGGGTTGGCCGGCAACTCGCCGGCGCGATCCGGTGCCACGTAGCCATCGGCGATGAGGTCTCGCTCCGGCTTGGAGTTGTACTGGATGACGCCGAAGGCCACGTGGTGGTTGGTGACCACCAGGCCGTCGGCCGAGACGAAGGCGCCCGTGCCGCCGCCCACCTTGACCACCGCGTTGAGCGGCGCACGGGTCAGGTCGGCGAGGTCCTTCGGATCGCCACGGAAGCCGGCCTCCTTGAGGTTCTTCGCAATTCCCGGCAGTTGCGAGGGCAGCCACATGCCCTCGTCGGCTTTCGCGTCCAGCGCCAGCGCCATGGCGGCTCCCAGCATCATCGAGCGGATTCGCATGTTTCGTTGTCCCCTGTGGGTCGTGCAGAGCGTCCCGACCATAGAGGGCCCGAGGGGCCACTGGCAATGGCGCGGCGCACCACGACCCGGGGCCGGTGCGGCTTATAATGCCGGTTTGGGTCCGCGCCGCGGGCCTTCCCCGCACGGAACCCACGAGCCCCATGCAGCAGACGATGAAGGCGCTGGTCAAGCGCAAGCCCGAGCAAGGTATCTGGATGGAAGAAGTTCCGGTGCCGCAGGTCGGCCCGAACGAAGTCCTGATCAAGATCGAGAAGACCGCCATCTGCGGCACCGACCTGCACATCTACAAGTGGGACGAATGGTCCCAGCGTACGATCACGCCCGGCCTCACCATCGGCCACGAGTTCGTCGGCCGCATCGCGGAGATCGGCCCCGGCGTCACCGGCTACAAGGTCGGCGACCGCGTCTCGGCAGAAGGCCACATCGTTTGCGGCCATTGCCGCAACTGCCGCGCGGGGCGCCAGCACCTGTGCCCGAACACCTTCGGCATCGGCGTGAACCGTAACGGCGCCTTCGCCGAGTACATGACCATGCCGGCCTCGAACCTGTGGCCGATCCCCGACCAGATTCCGTCGGAACTGGCCGCGTTCTTCGATCCCTACGGCAACGCCGCGCATTGCGCGCTGGAGTTCGACCTGATCGGTGAGGACGTGCTCATCACCGGCGCCGGCCCGATCGGCATCATCGCCGCCGGTATCGCCAAGCATGTGGGCGCCCGCAACGTCGTGGTCACCGACATCAACGATTACCGTTTGAAGCTGGCCGCCGACATGGGTGCCACCCGCGTGGTCAACGTATCCAAGCAGTCCCTCAAGGACACCGTGAAAGACCTGCACATCGAAGGTTTCGACGTGGGCCTGGAGATGAGCGGCAACCCGCGCGCCTTCGGCGACATGCTCGACTGCATGTACCACGGCGGCAAGATCGCCATGCTGGGCATCATGCCGCGCGGCGCGGGCATCGACTGGGACAAGGTGATCTTCAAGGGCCTCACCCTGCAGGGCATCTACGGTCGCCGCATGTACGAGACCTGGTACAAGATGACCCAGATGGTGCTGACCGGCTTTCCGCTGCAGAAGGTGCTTACGCACCAGATCGCGATCGACGACTTCCAGAAGGGCTTCGACCTGATGGACGCGGGCAACTGCGGCAAGGTCGTCTGCTCTTGGACCTGATCCGCGTCGCCTGACCACGCTCTCACCAGCGCCCCCGCCGGGTACACTGCCCCGGGGGCCATGAGGTGAGGAGCGGCGGTATGGAAACACTCAAGACGCGCAGCATGGTGCACTTGCGCAAGGGCCGCGAACGCGCCCGCACCATCTATCGATCACGCCGGACCCGACGCATCACCGTCGGCGTGTTGATCGCCCTCGTCATTTTTGGCTTGCTCGGCTTCTTCGCCGCGCCGCCACTGATCCGCTCGCAGGTCGAGTCGCGCGCCAGCGCGGCGCTGGGCCGGCCAGTCACCCTCGGCTCGATCAGCCTCAACCCGTTCACCTTGAAGCTGACCGCCGAGCGACTGCACATCGGCGAGCGCGACGGCAAGTCGCCCTTCGTCGATATCGAGCGACTGACGGCGAACGCTTCGTGGGCCTCGCTGTTCCGTGCCGCCCCGATCCTCGATGAACTGCGCATCGACGGGCCCCGCATCCACCTGCAACGCAGCGCGCCGCAGCGTTTCAATTTTTCGGACATCCTCGAGCGCTTCGCGACGGACCCCGCCGCCCCCGACACGGGCCCGGCCAGGTTCGCGCTATCCAATATCGCCGTACACGGTGGGCAGGTCGATTTCGACGATCGCGTACTCGATGCATCCCACCGCCTCGATCACATCGAAATCGGCATTCCCTTCATCGCCAGCCTGCCCAGCGCCACGGACATCTTCGTGCAGCCGTTGCTGGCGATGAACGTGGACGGTAGCCCGCTGCGCGTGCAAGGGCAGACCAAGCCATTCGCCAGCAGCCGCGAATCCATGGTCAGTTTCCGGCTCGAACAGTTGGACCTGCCCCGCTATCTCGGTTTCGTGCCGACTCCGTTACCTGTCGCCGTGCCGGCCGGAAAACTGTCCGGCCTGCTCGACCTGCGTTTCACGATGAACGAGGACAAGCCGCGCGTGGTGTTGAGCGGACGCCTGATCATCGACGGCCTGCAGGTGAACGACAAGAGTGGAGCCTCGCTCGTCGCGCTCGGCCATGGCGATATGGCGCTTACGGCCCTCGAACCGCTGACCTCCCGCTACCGCTTAGGCACCGTGGCCATCGATGGTCTCGACATGCGGTATGCGCGCCTTCCCGGCGGCCGAAGCAATATCGACGCGCTGACGGCACCCTCGCCCGCCACGGCGAAGGACTCGCCAGCGACGGACGTACGCATCGACACCATCACGCTCAAGAATTCGCGGATCGAGTACGCGGATCTCGCGGCGCCGGTACCGGCGCGTCTGGTGCTCGACGGCGTGCAAGGCAGCCTGCACGGGCTCAGCACGGTGGCCGCGCCCGTGGCCTTGCTCGATATCGCCGCGCGGATGGCCGGCGGTACGGTCACCACGCAAGGCAAGCTGGACCTCGCCGCGGCCCGCTATGCGGGTACGTTCTCGCTGGCGAACGTGTCGCTCGCGGCATTGATGCCACTGACACCGCCACTGCTTGATGCCGACATCACCGGTGGCGACGTCGCCGCCAACGGCGACCTGGCGCTGGACTGGCACGACGCAGCCATCGTCCGCATCGCTCATGCCAAGGCCAAGCTGGACGGTTTCCGGCTCGTACCACGCAACGGCCGCGCTTCCCCCGTCACCTGGAAATCCGTGGCGGCATCGATCGCACTGGTCGATCTCGGCACTAGCGAAGCACGCCTGGACCAGCTCACGCTCGATGGCCTGACGCTCGACCTGCGACGCCTCGCCAACGGCAACCTCGACCTTGCCGGTATCGTGAAGACGCCTGCGGCGGCGGCCAAGCCCGCCGCTCCGTCCGCCGCCTGGCGCTGGAGCATCGCCCATCTCGGCCTGAGCGACGGATCGGTCACGCTGCGCGACGCCAAGGCGGCGGGCAAGCGCAATGCGATCACGATGCTGGCGACCTCGTTCGGCATCGACGGACTGTCCAACGACATGAGCCGCCCCCTCGCCCTGGACCTGAAAGGCAATCTCGGCAAGGGCACGTTCGCGGTCACCGGCAAGGTGAAACCCCAGCCTCTCGATGCGGACCTGCGGGTGAAGACCACGCGGCTCGACGTTGCTCCACTGCAATCGCTAGTCAGCGTACCGTTGAACGTGCGCGTGGACAGCGGCCTGCTCAGCCTCGACGGACAGGTTCGCTACAACGATCGCGGCAACGCGCCCGCCCGGATCGCCTATCGCGGCCAGGCCACGCTTGGTCGCGTGCGTGTGCTGGACAAACTGACCGACGCCGACTTCCTGCGCTGGACCTCGCTCAGCGCCACCGGCATGGTCATCCGCATGGGCGAGGCCGCGCCTCATGTCGCCATCGGCGGCCTGGCGCTCGATGACTTCTACGCCCGCGTCATCATCAACGCGAATGGACGGCTGAACCTCCAGGACGTCGTCGCCAATCCCGAGGCACCCGGGGCGGTGTCGGTCACTCAGGCGCAAGCCACGCCCGCGCAGGCCGCACCGACGGCCGAGCCGCCTGCCGCCACGCCGGCCACGCCGCCCGCGGACATCCGCATCGGCCAGGTCACCCTGACCAAGGGCCATCTCAATTACACCGACAACTTCATCAAGCCCAACTACACGGCGGATGTGACGCAACTGACCGGCAGGAGCGGCGCTTTCGGTACGGACGGCGGCTCACCGCCCGCGGATCTGACCCTGCAGGGCCAGCTCGACGACAACGCGCCGGTGGACATCGCCGGCACGATCAATCCGCTGGCGCCGGTGGCCTCCCTCGACATCACGGCCAAGGCGGAGGGCATCCAGCTCGCCAACCTCTCGCCGTACTCGGGCAAGTACGCCGGTTACCCGATCACCAAGGGGCGGCTCAACGTCGATGTGCACTACCTGCTCGACCAGCGCAAGCTGACCGCGGACAACCATATCTTCATCGACCAGCTGACCTTCGGCGACAGGCTCGAAGGTCCCGGGATCAGCCATCTGCCGGTGAAGCTGGCGGTGGCGCTGCTGAAGGACTCCCAGGGTCGCATCGATGTACGCGTACCCGTGTCCGGCTCGCTGGACGATCCGCATTTCAGCTTGGGCGGCCTGATCTGGCGCGCCATCGGCAACCTGATCGTGAAAGCGGTGACCTCTCCTTTCCGCCTGCTCGCCTCGGCGGGTGGTGGCCGCGAGGACCTCGGCTACGTGGAGTTCGCTCCCGGGTCCGCCGTGCTCGACGCGACCGCGCAGGCGAAGCTGGCCGACATCGTCAAGGTCTTGGCCGACAAGCCTTCGATCAGCCTCGACATCGTCGGCCGCATCGATCCCGCGAAGGACGAATCCGGCCTCCGCACCGTCATGGTCGACGACCTGATCCACCAGGAGCAGGTCGCCGACAAGGAAGACGACACGACGCCACCGACCGCCGCCGAGCAGGAAAAATACCTGGAACGGGCCTACCGCCATGCATCGTTCCCCAAGCCAAAGAACATGATCGGGCTGACCAAGTCGCAACCACCGGAGGAAATGCGCACGTTGATGGAAACCAACATGCCGGTCGACGCCGACGCCCTGCGCCACCTGGCGGAACGCCGGGCCAATGCGGTCCGCCAGTGGCTGCAGGGCAAGACGGACGACAAGCGGGTCTTCGTCGTGGCGCCCAAGACGGACGCCAAGGGCATCGATGACGGCGGCAAGACGACCCGGGTGGATTTCGGTCTGCACTGACGCCTCCCTGGATCGAGGTTTTCTCATTCGTGCAAAGGCCTCACAATCGGGAGATTCCTCCGTCCCCGGAAACTTCCGCCATGACCTACCCCGGCCAAACCCGTTTCGCCAGCGAACTCGACGCCATCCGCGAGCAGGGCTTGTTCAAGAACGAGCGCATCATCGTTTCCCCGCAATCGGCGGAGATCGAGCTGGAAGGCGGCCGGAAGGTCCTCAATTTCTGTGCGAACAACTACCTGGGGCTGGCCGACCATCCCCAGGTGATCCAGGCGGCCAAGGACGCGTTGGACACGCACGGTTTCGGCATGGCCAGCGTGCGCTTCATCTGCGGCACGCAGGATCTGCACAAGGAACTGGAGCGCAAGATCGCCGACTTCTTCGGCAAGGAGGACACGATCCTCTATGCCGCCTGCTTCGACGCCAACGGTGGGCTGTTCGAGCCGCTGCTGGGCGAGGAAGACGCGATCATCTCCGATGCGCTGAATCACGCCTCGATCATCGATGGCATCCGCCTGTGCAAGGCCAAGCGTTTTCGCTACGCCAATTGCGACATGGCCGACCTGGAGGCACAGTTGCAGGCGGCCGACGCCGCGGGCGCCCGGACCAAGCTCATCACCACCGACGGCGCGTTCTCGATGGACGGCTTCGTCGCGCCCCTCGCCGAGATCACGGCCCTCGCGCGCAAGTACAACGCTCTGGTCCACATCGACGAATGCCATTGCACGGGCTTCCTCGGCGAGACCGGCCGCGGCTCCGCCGAACTGCACGGCGTGCTCGACAAGATAGACATCATCACCGGAACCCTTGGCAAGGCCCTCGGCGGCGCGCTCGGCGGCTTCACCACGGGCCGTCGCGAAGTGATCGAACTGCTGCGCCAGCGGTCCCGTCCCTACCTGTTCTCCAACTCGCTGCCACCGCATGTGGTGGCCGCGGGCAGCAAGGTGTTCGACATGCTCGCCGCCGCCGGCGACCTGCGTGAACGGGTGAAGGAGAACACCCGCTACTTCCGCGAGAAGATGACCGAAGCAGGCTTCGACATTCGCCCCGGACAGCACCCGATCGTCCCTGTGATGATCTACGACGCGAAGCAGGCGCAGGCCATGGCGGCGGAATTGCTCGACGAAGGCATCTACGTCACCGGCTTCTTCTTCCCCGTGGTGCCACAGGGCAAGGCGCGCATCCGCACGCAGATGAGCGCCGCGCATACGCGCGAGCATCTGGACAAGGCCATCGCGGCGTTCACCAAGGTGGGCAGGAAGCTGGGTGTGCTGAAGGACTGAGGTCTGGCGTGGAGGGGCCGCTTCGCTGATGGAAAGCGATCGCGGCCAGGCCGTTTCCCACCAAGGCGCTACGAGGTGGGAAGCGGCCTCCGCAATCCCGCCACTTCCTCCTCACCCAAATGCCGCCACTGCCCCTTGGCCAGCTCGCCAAGCGCCAGATTGCCGATCGAGACCCTCACCAACCGCAGCACGTCGAAACCAAGGGCCGCCAGCAAGCGCCGGATATGCCGGTTGCGCCCCTCGTCGAGGGTGACTTCCAGCCACGCGTTGCGCTCGCCCTGGCGCAGCAGCGACGCGGCACCGGCACGCAAGGTCTCACCCGTGTCGACCACGCCTTCGCACATCGCGGCGATCGTCGCCGCATCCGGCTGTCCCGCCACCTGCACGTGGTAGGTCTTGGGCACGTGGGTCGCCGGCTCGGTGATTCCGGCGGCCCAGGCCGTGTCATTCGACAACAGGAGCAATCCTTCACTGGCCTTGTCCAACCTCCCCACGGGACCCAGCCAGGGAAGCCCCGCTCCTTCGAGCAGCGAGTACACCGTGTCACGCCCCTTCTCATCCGCAGCCGACACGACGATGCCGCGCGGCTTGTTCATCGCGATGTAAACGGGCGCCGCCGCCTGCGTCGCCCCGCCGTCCAGTTCGATCCGCTCGTGTCCCGAGATGGGGAATTCGGGGTCCCGAACGATCCGCCCATCCACCCGCACTCGTCCTTCCCGCGCCAGCCGCTCACCCTGGCTGCGCGAGCAGATACCGCGCTTGGAAAGCACGCGGGCGAGGCCGAACACGGGAGTGGCGGTGCGACGCGGACGTGATGTCGGCATGCGGGGCGGCTGGCGGGGCATGCGTCAAGGATAGTGGCTGGCGGGCAAAGCTTCATCGTTGGTGTTTTGGAGAGCGATTTGAGGGCTCGGCTTCGCCCTCGCGTTTGGGGGTGTGGGGGTGGAGCCGTCGGCCGCCACCCTCGTCGCCCTGGTGGGAGCCGACTTTGTCGGCGATCCCGCGGCAGCGGGCCCGGTCGAGGCAAGCACCCATCGCCGACAGAGTCGGCTCCCACCAGGGTGCAGTGATCCAACAGGGGGCGGTGCTTTGTGGTGTGTCGCGGTGCGTGTGGCGGTGCGCAGTGTGCGCTGTGCGCTGTCCGGCGTGCGACAACCTTCGCTCTTTCCCCTCAACCCACCGCAGTCGTGACTGAGCTGCCGGGCGTCCCCCTCGGCGCGCCATGAGGCGCCGAGGACGGACGGGCGGAAAAGGCCCGCAGGGGATCGGCCTGGACGGCCGATCGTTTTCGCTGAGGCAGGAGCCGAATCGAAAACCCCCGCCCGACCGTCCGGGCCCGCCGGGGCGCAGTCATCGGACATGGCCGCGCAGCGGCTTCCTTCCCCAAGGGACGGCGCCGCCTGGCGCGCCGAGGGGGACGCCCGGCAGCTCTCCCGCGAGCCACACAACGAACGCGAGGGCGAAGCCGAGCCCGATGAAACGCGGAGCACTGGCCCACTGCCGCGGGATCGCCGACAAAGTCGGCTCCCACCAGACAGGGCAAGGTCGGCTCCCACCGGAAGGCCAAAAAAAACGGCATGCCGGAGCATGCCGTTTCGGAAATATGCGTTGAAGGGTGCCCGTCAGATCTTTGCGATGCCTTCGGGACGCTTGGCGCCGACGAAGTGCTTGGCCCAGTAGGCCTCGTTGAGGCTGTCGACACGGACGGTCTTGCCCGCCGACGGCGAATGGATGAACTGGCCGTTGTCGATGTAGATGCCTACGTGCGACACGGCTTTGCCGCGTGTGCGGAAGAAGACCAGGTCGCCCGTCTTCATCTCGCTGCGCTTGACCTTCAGGCCGGCGAGGAACTGGCTGGCCGAATTGGTCGGAAGATCGAGACCGATGCTGTGCATGAACACGTAGCGGACGAAGCCGCTGCAATCGAAGCCGGTGGACGGAGCACGGCCACCACGGTGATAGCGGATATCACGCAACTTCATCGCGAAGGCGAGAAGCGCCTCCCGTGCATGACCGTCGACGTGGCCGGCCAGTTTGGCGGTGGCGGCGGCGACGAGGCTATCGTCGTCATCGTCGGCGGTGGCATCGTCGTTGGCGGCGATCTGGCTGGCGGCGGCGGGAGCCGCGGGTGCGATCAGCGAGGAGGCATCGGGAACAGCGGACTGGGCGAGCGCGGTGGCCGGGGCGAACACCGGCAGGTCGGTCAGGAGGAGTGCGGCGGATTGGTCGAGGCCCTGCGGAACAGTGACCGTGTCGGCGATGACGGGTGTTACGGCGGCGATACAAAACGTGGCTAACGCGAGAGCGGTCAGTCGCTTTAAATGCATGAGCGAAAAGGCCTATTCATCGTGAAGTTAAGCCGCCGTGAAGGTGAGACGACCGTGAACGAGGGGTGAAGTTACCAAACCGGATTCAACAAGTTGTTCGCATAAGGTTAAAAACGGTCATTCCTAGGAAACATTCAGAGAAGTCGCAGGAAACTGCGGTCCGCAGGACTAATTCCTGAATGGACATAAGGACTTACTTTCACCTATGTGATGAGCCGGGGCGCCATCACGGCGGGGCGGTTACCGAATTTGTGCATCAGGTCTCACATTGGCTTGTAGGACCTTGCTCCGAAGATCGCGCTGCCGATACGCACCTCGGTGCTGCCCTCCGCGATCGCGAGCGCGAAATCGCCACTCATGCCCATGGACAGACGGTCGGCGGGATGGCCGGCGTCACGCGCCCTGTCACGAAGACGATACAGGGTACGAAAACAGGCCCTCACGACGGCTTCGTCCGGCGAGGCTTCGGCGAGCGTCATCAGTCCCTGTAGCCGAAGCGAAGAAAAGGCCTTCAACGCGTCGAGGAATCCGGGAAGGGCCTCCGGTGCCAGTCCGAACTTGCTTTCTTCCCGCGAGGTTTTCACCTGGACGAGCACGTCGATGCCCCGGCCCCGCGCCTGCAGGGCTTTATCCAACGCCATGGCGAGGTCCAGCCGATCCAGCGACTGCACCTCGGCGGCAAGCTTCGTCACCGCCTTGGCCTTGTTGGTCTGCAGGTGGCCTATCACGACCCAGTCGAGCCGCTCGTCGGCCAGCCCCGCGGCCTTGGCCTGGATTTCCTGCACCTTGTTCTCGCCGAAACGACGCAGGCCCAACCCCACCGCCTCGCGCACCACGTCCTCGCCGAAGGTCTTGCTGACAGGCAGCAGGGTCACCTCGGCCGGGTCGCGGCCGGCCTCGCGGCAAGCCGCGGCGATCGACCCGCGCACCACCGCGAGACGCGCGGCCAGCGTGCCGGCGTCGTCGGTCATGCCTTCGCCGCTTCCTGGAAGTGACGCGCCACGACATCGGCCACGACCATGCTCACGCGCTTGCCCGTCGGAATGTGCAGAAACTCGTTCGGCCCGTGGGCATTCGAGTGCGGACCGAGCACGCCCGTGATGAGGAACTGCGCCTGCGGAAATTTCTCACCGAGCATGCCCATGAAGGGAATGCTGCCGCCTTCGCCCATATAGGCCGCCGGTGCGCCGAAGTAGTGCTCCGAGGCCTTCGCGACGGCTTCTTCGAGCCAGGGCGACAGCGCCGGCGCGTTCCAGCCGCTGCCGTCCTTCTCGAGGTCGAAGGTGACCTTCGCGCCATACGGCGGGTCCTTCTCAAGCAACTGCTTGAGGAACTTGCCCGCTTCCGCGCCGGACAGGGTCGGCGGCACGCGCAGGCTGAGTTTCACCGAAGTCTTCGGGCGCAGCACGTTGCCGGCGCTGTCGAGCGCGGGCATGCCGCCGACACCGGTGACGGCGAGCTGGGGGCGCCATGTGCGGTTGAGCACGAGTTCGGCGAGATCATCGGTCACCGGCTTCATGCCTTCGACGAAGGGGAACTTGTCGTACACGTCGGTACCTAGCACTTCGGCCGACCGCCGCGCCTGCTCCAGACGCTGCGGCGGGATATCGACGTAGAGTTCCGGCGGCACGATCGCGCCCGTCCGCGGATTCTCCAGGCGGTTGAGGATCTCGCGAAGGATGCGGAAGCTCGAAGGCACCACGCCCGAGGCGTCGCCGGAATGGACGCCCTCTTCCAGCACCTGCACCGTCAGGTTGCCACCGGTCATGCCACGCAACGACGTGGTCAGCCAGAGCTGGTCGTAGTTGCCGCAGCCCGAGTCGAGGCAGACCACGAGCGCGGGATTGCCGATGCGGCCGGCCAGGTGGTCCACGTAGTACGGCAGGTCGTAGCTGCCGGATTCCTCGCAGGCCTCGATGAGGATCACGCAGCGCGCGTGCGGCACACCCTGGTCGCGCAGCGCGAGCAGCGCAGCCAGCGACCCGAAGATGGCGTAACCGTCGTCCGCGCCACCGCGGCCGTAGAGCTTGTCGCCCTTCAATACGGGCGTCCACGGACCGAGTCCTTCGGACCACCCCGTCATCTCTGGCTGCTTGTCGAGGTGGCCGTAGAGCACGACGGTTTCATCCGTGCCCTTGCCCTGCGCGCCCTGAGCGGGCACGTCGATGTAGATCAGCGGCGTACGGCCTTCCAGGCGGATGACTTCCAGCGACGCGCCTTCGAGCGCGGACAGCTTCGAGCGCGCCCACGATTCCATCAACGCCACCGCCTGGTCCATGTAGCCATGTTCCCGCCACTGCGCGTCGAACATCGGCGACTTGTTCGGGATACGGATGTACTCGACCAGCTGCGGGACGATTTCCGCGTCCCAGAGGCCGCTGACGAAGGAAGAAATGCGGGAGGTATCCATGGCGGACCGGACTCGTTGGGCAAAGGACGATTGTAACAGCGACGACGGCGGCGCCTTCGGCGATGTCGGCACAACCACGGCACGCGTAACGGTATCGCCTCACCCGGATTTCATCTTCGCGCCAGTTCGCGTCAACCCTGGCACGACGCAGAGTGCCCCTGCGTCGTCCGACGCTGCCCAAGAGGAAAATCCACGTGAACAGTCATCTCGCCACCCTCGCCGCGCTCGCCTTGCTGCTGCTCGCCCCGCTCGCCATCGCGTCCTCGCCCGTGAACATCAACACCGCCGACGCACCGACCCTCGCGCAGTCGCTGGACGGCGTCGGGCTGGCCAAGGCCCAGGCGATCATCGCCTGGCGCGAGGCGAACGGTGCCTTCGAATCGGCGGACCAGCTCGCCGAGGTGAAGGGCATCGGCGCGTCGCTGGTCGAGCGCAACCGTGACGCCATCCAGGTGGACGATGGCAAGGCGGCCAGGAAAACCAGGGCGGCCAGGCCGTCCAAGGCCAAGTCGGGCGCCGAGGAAGACTGAGCCCCTCCCCTTCGCCACTACCGCCGCCGGCCGAACGCGCTACACTCGCGCCCCATGCCGGCGGCGCACTTGCGCCCCCGCCAGGAACAGGGGCTTGATGATCCAATGATCCTGCCGCGTTACCGTATCGCCGATTCCGCCATCCCTGGCGCCGGCAAGGGTTTGTTCGTCGACGAATTCGTGGCCGCCGGGCGTGTCGTCACCGCCCCGGACCAGATCGATCGCACGCATGCCTGGGCCGAGGTCATGGCCTCTCCGACGCTGTCCGCCGACCTGCATGCCGCCGCGCGCTGGTTCGAGGACCGCTACACCGTTTCGCCCGAATGGCCGGACGAGTGCTACGTGAACCATAGCTTCGAACCCACCGGCCTGTGGCACCTGGGCTTCATCTTCGCTGCGAAGGACCTCTCGCAAGGCACTGAAATTACGGTGGATTACCGTCATCTCCTTGCTCCAGGGCAGGATGAAAGCTTCCAAGACGCGGCCACTGGTGAGAAAATAACCGGCTTGTCCTGGCAGGAAAGCCTCGCGCTGAGCACTCACGCTCTGGCTCGACTGCTCGGCTGACACTTGGTCACTTCGATGGCAATTGCAGACATTCCCGTTCTGGAAACACCGCGCCTGCGGCTCACCGCCCTTACCGAACGCCATTTCGACGATTACGCGGCCATGCTCGCGGACGCCGAAAGCACGCGCTGGATCGGTGACGGGCAGCCACTCGACCGGATGAACGCGTGGCGCTCGATGGCCATGCTGCTCGGCCATTGGGCACTGCGCGGGTGCGGCATGTGGGCGATCGAACTGAAGGACACCGGCGAATTCATCGGCCGGGCCGGCCTGATGAAGCCTGAAGGCTGGCCCGACCTCGAACTGGGCTGGATGCTCAAGCCCGAACACCGTCACCATGGCTATGCCACCGAAGCGGGTGAAGCCATCCTCGATTTCGCCTGGAAGCAGATGCATGCCCAGCGTGTGATCAGCCTGGTGCGCATCGGCAACGAAGCCTCCGACCACGTCGCCGAACGCCTGGGTGGCGAGCACATCGACAACATCGATTTCCTCGGCGGCGCGACGCACCTGTTCGCGTACTACCCGCCGCACCGTGAAGTGCGCCGCGCCGGCTGAAGTGTCCCCTTACAGCGCCGGCGCGAAGTCCGTGCGGCGGCGGCGATGCGGATTCACCGCCACCAGCCCGGCCAGCGCCAGCAGGCGTGACGTGCGCATCCACGCCACGACGGCCACGCCGAGCTGGACGATCAAGATACCCACCAGGAGTCCGCTACCCGCACCGGCGGTATGTCCCCGCCAGGCGGCGATGAACACCGCCAGGACGCCGCCCACCAGGGTGATTGTCAGGTAGACGAAAACGCTCGCAAAGGGGCGGCGGACGAACTGCATGAAGCCCCTGCCCAACGCGCGGAAGGCCGAACGCAAGCCGACGTCGGCAATGAACTGCGCGCGAGCCGATTCGACGATCGCCTGCGCGATCACGAAAAACAGCAAGCCGACCCCCAGCGCACCGTGTTGGTACAGGTCGGCGGTCGAGGGCAGGAACGCGGCATCGACCTTGCGTTCCGCGAACGTGGACGCACCCTGCGTCACCAGGACGAACAAGCCATAAGGGACCAGGGACAGGATCATCAGGCGAAGCATGCGTCCGTATTCCATCGCCCCGCCTTGAAGCAGGCCGCCAAAGCCGAGTGCCCGGTTCGCGCGGCCACCGGCCACCGCCATGCCGGTCAGGAAGGGCGATATCGCCAGCGTCAGCAGGACCCCTGCCAGGAAGGCCATGCCCGTCCATCCATTGGCATCGCGCAAGGCGGAGAAGACATCGGAGAACATCAGTCCGTCGAAGTGCGCCGCCCACGTATCGGCACGTACCGAATACCCGAGCAGACGGTCGAGCACCTTCCACAGCGGCAAGGCGACCACCATGGTCGGCAGCAAGGTGATCAGTATCCACAACAGCACCAGCCGCCATTGCAGGCCGCCGAGTGCGCCATGGCCGATGGCCGCGAGGGCCGAGCGTTTCTGACGGTCGTTCATAGCGTCACCAGGAAGGCGTAGAGGCCCTGCAGCAGGGCCGCGAAATCGGCACCCCAACGATTCGATGCGGCGTGGTTGGCGTCCACGGTACGGCTGTCGTCGAGCTTGTTCGCGTCCAGGTAGATCTTCCTGTCAGGATCGAGTTCGGCCGACGTGCCCTTCACCGGCTTGGTGAAGACGAAGCGGGCCCAGCGACGGTCGTCGTCCCAGTGGACGGTCTCGACCGATCCGTCCGAGAACGACACCTTGAGCGTCTGCGGCGCGCGCGCGCCGTCTCGCCACACCGTTACCGTCGTCTTCCACGGGAAGGGACCGGTACCATCGGCCGCATCGGGATGCGCGTCCTTCCATGCGTCTCGCTGTTTCGACACCGCCTCGTCGTTCTGCTCGGACGACAGTTCGACGCGATGGCCGTCCTTGATCGTGGTTCCCGCGAGCGGCAACACTTCCTCGCTGACGATCTCTTTCACGCGGTCGTCGATACGCGCGGTGCCATAGACGTACTGGTCGAATACCTGCGCCACGACGTCGGGTTTTCCCGAGACCTCGGCGATCGAAGCCTGGAGGTCGGCGATCGACGGATGGCGGAAGTGCCATCTCGCGTAGTACTGGCGATATGCCTTCTCCGTCACGTCCTTGCCGAGGCGTTCCTCCAGGTCGTGCATGGCCGTGGCGGTGCGCGAGTACACCGTGCCGTAGTCGGCGCTGGAGAGGCGGTCCCACGCGTTCTGCCCGAGGGGATCGGAGGGACGCGGCAGCAAGGCGAACATCCGTTCGAGCGCGAACGCGTCCATCGGCGCTTCCACGCCAAAGAACTGCCACAGCGGCTTGGTCAGGTACACCCGCTGCTTGCGTTCGCGCAGCATGCGGTCGTCCCAGTATTCGTTGAGGCCTTCGTCGAGCATCGGTTCCTCGAATTCATTCGAGGCGAGCAAGCCGTAGAAATAGCCATGGCCGAACTCGTGGATGGTCACGAAGTCGAGAATGTATTCGTCGAGCGTCTTCGGCTTCACCTCGGTGAAGCTGTCCGCGGTGAAGAACGTGGGGTACTCCATGCCGCCCGCTTCGGACGCGTTGAACGGCGGTACCACGGCGGTCACCGTCTTGTAGGGATAGGGGCCCAGTGTCGACGAGAAGTAACCGAGCGAATCGATGGCTGCCTTCAAGACGGGTTTCGCGCTCGCCTCGTACTCGGGTGGATAGACCACCTTTACCTTCACGGGCGGGCTGCCCGGACCGGTGTACCCGCCCTCCAGCGTCTTGTAGCCGGGCGCGGCCATCCAGGCGAAGTCGTGGACGTCGGCCTGGGCGAAATGCCAGGTCAGTTCGTTGCCTTCGGGAATGGGATCGCCCTGCTGCTCGCCGACGGCCGCCACCACGTAATCGCGGGGTACGGTCATGCGAACGTCGTATTCACCGAAGTCCGCATAGAACTCACTGTTGAAATGGAATTCGTGCACGTTCCAGCGCGGCTCGGTGGCCCCTCGCTCACCAGGCAGTTCCAGCACGCCGATCTTGGGAAACCACTGGCCGACGAGGTGGAACTTGCCGACGTAGCCGGTCCGCTCGATCACGCGTGGCAACTGGCTGTGGAAGTTCATGTCCAGCGTGACGCTTCCGCCCGCCGGGACCGGCCGCGCCAGGTCGACGCGAACCACGGTATGGTCGGTATCGGGGCCGCCATCCGGATGGACGTAACGCCATTTGAGCGCCGCGCCGTCCTGCTCCACATTGCCCAGGTCGATGTAGCCCCACTCGCCTTTTTTCACCTCGGCGACGCCACGCGAGCCACCATGGGCGGCAAGGACACGCCGTTCGGTAAAGAAGGTGCTCCCCTCGCCCTCGAAGGCATTGAGATAGAGGTGCAGGAACACCGCGTCGACGGGCCGGTCGCTCCGATTGCGCCAGGTCAGCTGCTGCTGGCCGTCCACGGTGTGTTTCCCCGGATCGAGACGAGCCTGTATCCGATAGGACACGACGCGATCGGACAGCGTCGCCTCGCTACCGGTGCGCGGTCCGCCCCAGGCGGTCGGCGCACTGGGCGTGCGTACGAAAGCGGCATGCGCCGAGGCAAAAGGAATCTCGGCCGGCTCGGTCGCCACGACAGCCGGTGCGGCGACCGTGGCTCCGGTGGCGGGGACCGGCGCGGCCGGCCGGACTGGTGCAGGCTCCTGCGCCCATGCGCCCGGGGCGCACGCGAGTGCGCCAAGCGCGACGAAACGAACGACTCTGGCTGCCTGACGGCGCATCGATCGACCCTCCCCTTGAAGCCGGTGAGATTGCGGGCTGTGGCGTGGGCCGGATATAGGCCAGAGGTCACGGTTCAGCCAGGAAACGACCGCTCGCGCATCCACTTGGTGAGGATCCACTTCTCGCCGCGGATCACGGGTGCCCCGCCATGCAACGACAATGGATCGAGCGATCCGTCGGGCGCCCTGTACTCGAAATACAGGGCCTGCCCCTTGCGCGGCACATAGCTGAAATCGATCCGGGGGAAGACGGTTTCGCCACCGGCCTCGACATCGTTGAGGTACATGATCAGGGTCGAGACGCGCTGGCCGCCGTTCTTCAGGTGTGACTGGCTGCCCGGATCGTCCGGCGGGAAGAAATCGAAATGGGGCACGTATTGGGCGCCGACGCCATAACGCATGGCCTGCAGGCCCTCCCCTTGGTCCTCGGCCGTCCGCATGATCGCGGCGGCGCGCGCGTCGACGCGAGCGATCAGCTCGTTCTCCGAACGCCCGAAGTTGGCACCTTCGCTCGTCCGGATGTCCTGCACGACGCCGAGACCGGTACCTGGGCTGACCACCTCGGAGCGAGCCAGGCGCGTGGTGGCCAGGCTGCGCAGCTGGTCGCATTCGACCGGGTCCAGCACGCCATCGAGCACGGCGATGGTCGGACGGGACACCCGCACGAGCACGCGTATGCCGCGATCGCCCACATAGAGGACATGACCATCTTCAAGGCGGCTGCTGAACGCGGCCGGCTCGGGCGCCTCCGCCGGCTGCCGCGGGGCGATGCCGCCGAACAGGGCCTCGGCGATCGCGTCGCGTGCCGCCCATTCGTCGAAGCGATTTTGTTTCATGATCCCGAGGACGTCGGCGGGAGCGTGGCCGGCGGCAAGCGACTCGCCGATCCAGCGGTACCAATCCGGGGTAATTTTCGTGTGCAGGCGAGCTTCCATGGCATGGCCTCCTTACGTCTGTGGAATTCCGTTTCTCGTCGAGCTGCTCATCCTATGCCAGTCCAACGTCGACGGGTACCCCATACCCCGCCGGCCCGGGTCCGGTCGATGCTCCCATGGCGCGCGCCGACGGGCGGAGCTATATGCTGTCCTGGGCGTTCAGCCAGGCCAGCTTCCTCGCCTTCGGCAGGCGTTTCACCTCGTACTCGGCCTTCGACGCGGCCGAGCGGTCGGCGAAAGGGCGAAAGCCCAGCAACCGCACCGGCGGATTGGCCCGTGTGTAACGCGCTCCCTTGCCCGCCACATGGGCGGCATAGCGCGCGTCGAGGTCGTTGGTGATCCCCGCATACCATGCGCCGTTCCGGCATTCGATCAGATAGACGCACCACATGGCAGCGAAGCCTAGCAGCCCTGACGGGGGCCCCTACAATGCGGCCATGGAACCCAGCTACAACCTGGCGGTCAACCTCCCCCTTCGCGGAAGCGTCGTGACCCGCCTTCGCGCCGCGCTGGCCACCGTGCCGGTGGACGCCGAGTCGCTCGCGTATCCCGATCCCGCCGGCGCCCTGTGGATCAGGAAGGCGATCGCGCGCTGGCTCGAACGCGTAGGAGGACACGGTCCGGTCGACCCCCTGCTCATCGCCCTGACGATCGGCGCGCGGCACGCGCTCGCCCTCGCCCTGGCCGCGTCCGCCGCCGGAAGGCATCCGGCCATCCTCATCGAGGAACACACGTACCATGGCGTCCGTCGCATGGCGCGGCACTTCGGCACGCGTTGCGTCGACGTGGCGATGGACCGGGATGGCATGAGGCCCGATGCCTTGATGCAGGCGGCCATGCGATCCCGCGCCCGGGCCCTGTATGTCCAGCCCACGTTGCAGAACCCGACGACGGCGACCATGCCGCTGGAGCGGCGCCTGGACATCGTGGAGGTCGCGGAGCGCCTTGGCCTGACCATCGTCGAGGGCGACGTCTACTCACCGCTGCATCGGCCGGTGCGCGAGGGCCTGCCGCCACTTGCCCGCCTCGCTCCCCACCGAACCGTACACTGCGGCGGCATCGGCAAGATCCTCGGCCCGGGCCTGCGGGTCGGCTGGATGTTGCACGCCGACACGGCGACGCAGGCGGTTACATCGGCCAGCATCCAGCTCGAGCAGGACGGCCTGCCAGCGCTTCCGCCCTCCATCGTCGCCCGCTGGATGGACGACGGCACGGCGGAGACACTACTCGACGAACTGACCGTCGCCATGGCGTCGCGCGCCGGAATGGCGCGTCGGATCATCGGCGAAAGCCTGGTCGCATCCGGAAGCGGTCTGCACGCGTGGCTTCCGCTGCCAGACGCGCCCGCCATGGAGAAACGCCTCCTCGCACGCGGCGTCCACGTCGCCGCGTCGAAGCACTTCGTCGGCGCGGGACGGCAGGCGGCCGGCATCCGCCTTGCCATGGGCGCCGAGGAAGATCCGGACCGGCTCGAAGAGGCACTAAGGATCGTCGCCGCCGAACGCTGAAGGTTCAGCCCCGTACCGATGTCAGTTTTTCGAGTGCCTTCCCTACCGCCGCGAAGGCGAACGCCCCGGTCACGTGCGTGGCCGCGCCCAATCCGCCGCCGCAGTCGAGCTTGAGCGCATCGCCGCCCGGCGGACGCACCCCACAGACACTCCCGTCAGCCTGCGGATAGCGCACGTTCTGCAGTGAGTAGACCGCGGAAACGCCGAAGAAGCGGTCCGGGTTGCGGGGGAATCCATGTTCCTGGCGAAGTTTCTTCCGGATCATGCTGAGCATGGCGTCGTGCTCGGTCCGCGAAAGGTCGCGCACGCGGATCTGGGTAGGGTCGGTACGTCCGCCCGCCGCGCCGACGGTGACCAGCGGGACCTTGCGCCGGCGACACCAGACGATGGTCTCGAGCTTGACCTTGAGCGCGTCGCAGGCGTCGATCACCACGTCGTAATGGCGGTCGAGCAGGTCGTCGAGGGTCGACGGGGTGAGGAAACGCTCCACCGCTTCGAGACGGATGGTCGGGCTGATCGCATGCGCGCGCTCGGCGATGACACCCACCTTGGGTTTCCCGTATTGGCCGTCCAGCGCATGCAGCTGGCGGTTCGTATTGGAGAGGCAGACGTCATCGCCGTCGATCAGGGTGAGCCGGCCTACGCCGCTTCGGGCGAGGGCCTCGGCCGCCCACGAGCCCACCCCACCCACGCCGATCACGCAAACGTGTGCTTGGGCCAGCCGGTCCAGGCTGCCGCGGCCATATAACCGCTCGATGCCGGCGAAACGTTCTGCCTGGGCCGTGCTCACATGGGTCTCGATGGGGAAATCCGTGTTCATTGTCTCATATCGAAAGAATGGGACCGTCGGCTATGCTGACGGCCTCGTGCTGCCATGGATCTCCGATGCGCCCGTTGCTACTCGTCATCCTCGGACTCGTGGTCGGCGCGATGGGGGCCACCTTCGCCTTGTCCGCGCTGCGGCAGGGAACGCCATTCCACCTCGGGGTGATGGCGGTCATGCAGCACCACATGGGTGTCCTGCGCGCCAACGTGCGGGCGAACCAGTGCGATGCCAAGGGTTCACTGGCCCACCTGTCGCGCATGCGGGAAAACGCCGGGGATGTCCGCGAGGCATTCCCCGGCATGGACGCGCCCTTCTACGGCGGAGGGGACAAGCTCGTCGCGGCGCTCGACGACGCCATCTCCCATGCCCCTGGCAGCTGTGCGGCCCTGACCGGCGTGCTCGCCCCCATCGGCGAGGCCTGCCAGGCCTGCCACCAGCAGTACCGATGAACGCGTTCGCTCGCCCCTCGAACCACTGACGGACGCCAAGCCGCCCATGTCCACGCCTCCGGACAATTCGACCCGACCGCGACAGTTCTTCCGCATGCAATTGTGGCTGCTGCTGCGTGCGATGGCCCGGTTCGAAACGACGATGTTCCTGCGCACGCGTTATTCGCAGCCGAAAATGGTCGCGATCGGCGTGGTCGGCAGTTTTTCCCTTGCCGTGTACTACCCGGTGTGGGCGTACCTGTTCCCGCAGCCGTACGAGAACCTGCCCATGCGGCTGCTTTGCAGCGCCACCTTCATCCCGCTGGCCCTGTTGCCGTGGTGGCCGCGACGCCTGCGCACCCACCTGCCGACGTACTGGTACTTCGCGATGACCGTGGCGATGCCGTTCTTCGTCGGCTACATGACCTTGCGCAACGCCACGCCCGCGTGGCTCATGACCCACCTCGCCTGCGTGATGCTGCTGATGATGCTGTTCGACATCGCCAGCTTCCTCGTGGTGTTCACCCTGGGCAGCCTGATCGCCGCGCTGGTGTTCGCGCTCTCGCCGGAGGCGCACCTGCACACCCAGACCATGCTCGAGTACATCCCGCTCCTGCTGTTCGCGATGGTCGGCGGCGCCACCTGCACCGTGTCGTCCAACATGGCAGAACAGTCGAGGATCGATGCCTTGACGGCCGCCTCCAACAACATCGCCCATGAGCTGCGCACCCCCCTGGGTTCCCTGCGCATCGCCGCCCGCGCCGTCGCCCGCTTCATGCCCGACCTGCTCCGCAGCCACCGGCTGGCCGAGAGCCAGGGGCTGCCCGTGCCCGACGTGCGCGCACAGAACCTGCACGCGCTGGAGCGCAGCATCGGCGTGATGGAGCGCGAGGTCACCTACGCGAACACCATCATCGACATGCTGCTGCTCTCCGCCCGACCGATCGGCGAGGTACCCCTCACCTCGCTGGGGGCACGCGAATGCGTGGAGCAGGCCCTGCGCCGCTTCCCTTATGGCTCGCGCGCGGAGCGCGAAAGGATCACTCTGTCACCCACGGGCGATTTTCGCCTGCTCGGGGAGGAAGCGCTCGTGGTCCATGTGCTCTTCAATTTGCTGCGCAACGCCCTTTTCCACATCGACCGTGCGGGCAAGGGGGAGATCGGGGTGTACATCGAGCCGGACGAGCAATCCAACCGGATCCGTGTCCTCGACACCGGCCCGGGCATCCCGCCGGACGTGCTTCCGCGGATCTTCAACCGCTTTTATTCCTATTCCAGCGACAGCGCCGGGAGCGGGACGATCACCGGACTCGGCATAGGTCTCGCTTTTTGTCGCGCGGCGATGGAGCATATGGGCGGTGGCATCGCATGCCGTACCAACCTGGGTGAATTCACTGAATTCACCCTTACCTTCCCGCATCCGGAGACCGGGGACCGGCAGTGATGACGCTGAACTCACAGGGCGATATCCAGCCCTTCCATTTCCCGACCACGACGGTACTCGTGGACGACCACGAGGAATACCTCGACGTCGTTCCGTTACTGCTCGACCCGATGGTGCGGGTGCGCACGTTCAGTTCCCCACGCAGCGCCCTGGCCACGCTCGGCAACAACGGTAGCCGCCCCGTGCCTGGCGGCGGCTGGCTTTACCGCTGGAAAGACCGTCCCTCGGAAACGCAGGAACTGGTCGCCCTGGACATCGACTCGATCCACCGGGTGGTCTACGACCCCGAGCGGTTCGCCGAGATCTCCGTGGTGGTGGTCGACCAGGCCATGCCCGAGATGGATGGCATCACCTTCTGCAAGCGCTTGCCGAATCCGCATATCGGCAAGATCCTGCTGACCGGCCGCGCCGACGACGCGACGGCCATCGACGCCTTCAATTCCGGGGTGATCGACCGCTTCATCCGGAAGAACGACCCGCTCGCGATCGAAAAACTGCAGACCGCCATCACCGAACTGCAGCATCGCTACTTCGAACGCGCCAGCGCCTTCGTCGCCGAGACCCTGGCCCTGGGCAATTTCCGTTTCCTGCGAGACCCGGCGTTCCGCGAAGTCCTGCAGAGCGTCACGGCCACGTTCCAGCCGGTGGAATGCTACGTGCACTGCAATCCCACCGGCCTGCTCCTGGTCGACGCGTGGGGCATCGGCCGTTTCCTCCTGGTCCAGACGGATGAAGACCTGCGCACGCACTATGAAATTGCGGCAGATCTGGGGGCGCCGGCCACGGTCCTGGAAGCCCTGCGCAGTGGCGAGGCCCTGCCCTGGTTCAATTCACGGGACGGCTTCTACCACAAGGGCGTCAGCCACCCCGAATCCCACCTGTACCCGGCAACGGCCATTTCCGGCGAACAGTGGTACTACTACGCTCTCATCGACGACGTGGAGCGATTCCGCCTGCAGCATGTGAAGTCATACCGCACATGGCTACGCGAGCAGGACCTGAGCCTGGCCGCCGACAGCAGGCCGCGCTTCATCTAGCCGGGCCCTGAATCCAAACGAGTTCACCTTCCCGTGGCGGAGCTTCCGGCGCGCGCGGTAGCCGTTTGGTCCGAAAATCCGTGGTCACGTTCGGACCACCCGGTCCCTACGACGTCTCTCTGGTAATGGCATGAGGCAGGGGCTCCGCGCGACGGTGCCCTGGTAGGACGCCTCCCTCTCTAACGAATTCGCGTCTGCCTGGGCGAGGCCGACGCATGCCGCTCTCTTGGGCGGTCCTGAATTCGCCCATCCATTCACCAGAGAGAGATGAACCATGGAAAACGTTTCCGTCCTGCACCGCCCTGCCAAGGCACCCGCGCTTCCTGACTTCGTCGCGCGAAGGGTCGATCGATTTCACAACGAACGCGTGGCGGTCGATTGGGGTGGCCGTCACATTTTGAGGGGCCGGCGGCCGCACGACGGCGACCTCATGCTCCAGAGCAACGACTACCTCGCTATCGCGGGGCATCCCGCGATCGTCGAGGCGCAACGTACCTCCCTGGCCGAAGGAGGCCTGGGAATGATGATGTCGGCGCTGTTCCAGCAGGATGCCGGACAGCCGTTGCATCGCGTGGAAGCCGAGTTGGCGCGAGCGGTCGGCAGCGAGGACGGTATCCTCGCCCAATCCGGTTTCGCGGCCAACGTGGGCCTCATCCAGTCCATCGCCATGGAACGCGTACCGGTGTACGTCGACATGCTGGCCCATGCATCGCTGTGGGAAGGCATCCGCAGTGCGGGCGCCAAGGCAGTGTCGGTGCTGCACAACGACGTGGCCCACCTCGAACGGCAGGTATTGCGTAACGGCCAGGGCGTGATCGTCGTCGATGCGGTCTACAGCACCAATGGAAGCGTGGCGCCGCTGGTCGAGATCGCGCGCGTGGCCCAGGAGCACGGTTGCGTCCTCGTCGTGGACGAGTCCCATTCGCTCGGCACGCACGGGCGCCGCGGCGAAGGCCTCGTGGCCAGCCTTGGCCTCAACGATCGCGTGCACTTCATCACGGCGAGCCTGGCCAAGGCCTACTGCTCGCGTGCGGGCTTCATCGCCTGCACGGCGCACTTCAAGGACTACTTCGGCTGCGAGGCGCTACCCGCGATTTTCAGTTCGTCCCTGCTGCCCCATGAACTGGCCGGCCTCTCGGCCGCGCATCGGGTCGTCCAGGCCGAGGGCTGGCGCAGGCGCCGGCTGCGCGGGATCACCCGTCATGTGCGCCGTGAACTGACCGCGCTGGGCTACCCCATCGGGGACGGCACCGAGCAGATCGTCGCGTTCGAGGCGGGGCAGGAAATCCTGACAGGACGCGTGCGCGACATCATGGAGCGCCACGGCGTGTTCGGCTCGGTGTTCAGCGCGCCGGCGACGACGGTCAGCCGTTCACTGCTGCGATTGACCCTGAACGCCGGCATGAGCGACACGGACGTGGAAAGACTGGTCGAGGTGTGCCGGTTGGCCCGTGGTGAGATGGCGATCGATTCGTGGAGCGCGGCGCGGCGCGCGCAGCGTGAATGCCATCGCCAGGAAGCCCCCGCCGAGGTCGCGTGATGGACGCCCGGCCCGACTCCGGCAAGCTCAGCGCAACGATACGCGCCCGCGCAAGATGTCGACGAACATCACCCAGTCGCCCATGAGGCTGTAGATCGGATGGCGAAAGGTCGCCGGCCGGTTTTTCTCGAACACGAAGTGCCCGATCCAGGCGAAACCGTAGCCACCGGCCAGCGCCAGCACCAACCATCGGAGCTGGCCGGTGGCGACGAGCATGACCAGCGCCGCCAGTACGACCCAACTGCCGGCGAAATGGAGCCGGCGGCAACGCACGTCGGTGTGCTCGCCGAGGTAGTAGGGATAGAACTCACGGAAACTGGTGAACCTGGCCATGTCCCGTACTCCGCTCAATAAGTGGGGAGGGGAATCCGTTCGTATTCGTCGCCGGGCACGACCGGGAAGCGGCCCGCGGACCAGTCGGCCTTGGCGGCCTCGATCAACTCGTTCGAACTGGCCACGAAGTTCCACCACAGGTGCCGCTCGCCATCGAGTGGCGCGCCGCCGAACAACATCACCAGCGATCGCTCCTTCGCTTCCAGCACCGGGGGCTCGCCCTCGTGCGCCACGGCCATGTCCAGCGCCGCGAGGTCGGTCTCGCCGAAGCGTGCGGCACCCTCGACCACATAGGCGCCCCATTCCGCATGCTGCGCCGGCATCGACAGACGGGCGCCCTTCTCGAGGCGTGCCTCGACGAAGAACATGGGAGCGAAGACACGTACCGGCGACGTCTCGCCGAAGGCATCGCCTGCGATGACGACGAGCCGGGCGCCATCACGCTCCACCTTCGGCAACTCGGCCGCGGCGTGGTGATGGAATTCCGGGTCGACCCCTTCGTGCGACTTCGGCAAGGCCACCCATACCTGGATGCCGTGCAGGTTGCCGCCGTGCCGCGCCTCCGGCGGGGTGCGCTCGGAATGCACGATGCCGCGGCCGGCCGTCATCCAGTTCACGTCACCCGGATGGATGTCCACCGCGCTGCCGAGGCTGTCGCGATGGCGGATCACGCCGTCGAACAGCCACGTGACGGTGGCGAGGCCGATATGCGGATGCGGACGAACATCGAGTCCCGCGTCGTCGGCGAACGCCGCGGGGCCCATCTGGTCGAAGAATACGAAGGGTCCGACGTGCCGCGCCTTCAGGTGCGGAAGCATGCGCCGTACGACGAATCCGTTGCCGAGATCGCGCGGCTTGCCGTCGATGGGGATGGTGGTCATGGGTGGCTCCGCGGGACACGCAGAAGCTCCTCCGGCGCGGCTGCGCCGAAGGAGCGGAAGTCATGCAAGGACGGGTGGCTCAATGCCAACCCGAACGAATCACTTCGGCATGACGTTATCCGCCTGCGGGCCCTTCTGGCCCTGGGTCACGGTGTATTCCACCTTCTGGCCTTCCTGCAGCGACTTGAAGCCGTTGCCCTGGATGGAACGGAAATGCACGAACACATCCGGACCACCTTCATCCTGGGTGATGAAGCCAAAGCCCTTGGCGTCGTTGAACCACTTCACAGTACCTGTTGCCATCACACACACCTCTATCCAACACTCGAAAACCGGCTCGCGAGCCGGCGACTTACTGGGAATGCAGGACCGGGTGAAGCGATGGAGCGTCAGACTGCTCGCTTACATCGGGTCACTCTCGTGACCGCGCAGACACAGTGGATCAGATAATAACCACATTTTTCGGAAGTTCTGTAGGGGAACCCCTACAGAGGACGATTTTTTGACGTCGATCACGCAGAAAAGCGTGAATGAGGCCAGGAAAACAAAAAAAGCCGGGCGTTGCCGCCCGGCTTTTTGCAAAACTTGGGTTGCCCCGGCCGATTAAGCGGCCTGGACTTCCTCAGCCTGCAGACCCTTCTGGCCATTCACGACCTTGAAGGAGACCTTCTGGCCTTCGGCAAGGGACTTGAAGCCATTGCTCTGGATAGCGCGGAAGTGGACGAACACGTCCGGGCCAGCTTCACGCGAAATGAAGCCAAAACCCTTTGCATCGTTGAACCACTTGACGGTGCCGATCTCACGATCCGACATAGAAACACTCCAATACGATTTACGAATGAAACCAGCGACTTGTTGTAAGTCGCCGCATTACTGGTGTGCAAGGAAACGCGAGGAGCGAAGCGATGTTGCGGATACGTGATCAGCTGCATCGGGTCAACATAACTCTATGACCCCGGCAAACACAGTCCGGCGACTATACTCGTACCTGAAGGAAATAGCGATGGCCCCTGGATTGTCCCGGGCTCCCCCCTCGCTGACGTGGATTTCACCCCGGTTGGGGACATCCTTGCCCCGCGTCGCACTAGCAGTGCGACTTTGGCTACCATCCGTCCACGCTCGCCAAGGGGACCGACGACCCATGAACCGCTCCATGATCCGCATTGCCCCACTCCTGGTCGGCGCCCTCGCGCTGGCCGCCTGCTCGGACCACAAGACCAAGCCGGAGGCCACCACCAGCCGCACTGTGACTTCGACCAGCACGGCAGGCGGCAGCACCAGGGCCGCCACTTCCACGACCTCGACGAGCACCGCACCCAAGAGTGGCGGCGCCCGCACGGGCACGAGCACGAGCGGCAAGCAGGCTCCCCTGCCCGACAACACCGGCATCGCGTCCTGCGACGAGTACCTGGCCAGCTACAAGAGCTGCCATCTGGCCGCCGGCATCTACGCCCGCGACCAGATCGAAAGCCGCTACGAACTCATGCGGACCAGCCTGTTGCGACAGTCGCAGGATGCCGACATGCGTGACCAGCTGTCGAACCGCTGCACATCGCTGGCCAACCAGCTCAAGGAAGCGCTGCACGGCAAGTCGTGCGCGGACGTACCTGCCCCCGCCTCCACCCGCTGATCAACCGGCCAAGGCCTTGCCGATGAGCGAAGCCAGTCCCCGGGGCTGACTTCGCTCCACCACGATGCGAGGCGTGCCGTGCCAGGCGGCGCATTCGTCGATCGCCACGGCCAGCCCCTCCACGAGCGCTGGAGACAGGGCCACGCCTGGCTCCAGCCAGATGCCCAGGACCTGGAACAAGCCGCCCTGGCGGTGGGCTTTCGCATCCAGGCGCCCGACCAGCCGGCCGCGATGCAGGATGGGGAGCACGTAGTAGCCGTATTTGCGCTTCGGCGCGGGCGTATAGCACTCGATCGTATATTCGAAATCGAACAGGTCCAGCGCACGCGCGCGATCCCAGACGATGGGATCGAAGGGGGACAGCAACGTGGTCCGCGTCGCCCGCAGGCTTCCCCGCGCCGCCTCGTCGAGCAGCGACGCGTGCGTGCGATGCACGTAGGCCGGCTCGTCCCAGCCGTCGACAGCTATCCGTATCAATGAGCCATCGACCAGCATCGGCGCCAGTTCCTCGTCCGTCACCCGCGGACGCAGGCGAAAGTAGTCCGCTATCCAGCGGGCCTTCGCGATGCCGAGCGCACGCACGCTTTCGACGATGAAATGCCGTCGCACGGCCGCCTCGTCCAGGGTGCCGGGGGGCGGAGGCTCGGGCCAATGGGCGGTCACCCGCTCGGCGAGGTCGTAGACCCGCTGGAAACGCTCCCGCCGCGTCACCATGAGCCGGCCCAGGGCGAACCACGCCTCGAGCCAGCGTTTCTCCGGTTTCCAGCCCCACCAGCCCTTGCTTGCCGGACCGTCACGCTCGAAATCCGCGGCGCGCAGGGGACCCTCCCTGCGGATCCGCTCCAGCAACGCATCCATGTCGGTACGTGCCTCCGCATGGGTGCGCTCGGCGCCCTTGTGCGCCCAGTGACCCGCGCGCCCCGCGCGATAGTCGCGGTGGTAGCGGAATTCGCCGGAGGGCACGAAACACGCTTCGTGGGCCCAGCATTCGGCGATGAGTCCCTCGGCCAGGGTTTCGTCGAGCCATTCGTTGCGATAGCCACCGAGGCGCGAGAACAAGACCATGTAAGGGCTGCGTGCGACGACGTTGATCGTGTCGATCTGCAAGAGTCCCATCCGGGCGATGGTCGTCGCCACGTCGGGCTTGCGCGCCCTGCGGGTGCCCCGCTTCAGCAAGCCCTGCGCGGCGAGATGCATGAGTTGGGCGGAGCGGGATGAGAGGCGGAGCACGTCGCCCGTGGAGGCGCCGTCGGTTACGCGTGACGACACGGTGGAGGCCTTATCGCAATTGGGTCGCCATTAAATCGCCCCTTGCTAGCGTGAGCAACGATGCCGTTCGCTGACGCGTTTCGGTGCGTTCCACCACGCTGACGAAAGGAGGCTTTCGATGAAGAAGCAAGTTCGCGCCGTCGCCTTCGGCGCATCGCTGCTGCTGGCAGGCGCGGCAATCGCCCAGAACGCCCCGCCGTCGGGACAGGTCCCGCCTCCACCACCGGGCGAAGCCACCCCGCCTCCGCCTCCGCCTCCGGGAGCAGTGCCCCCTGCGCCACCGGCCGATAGCATGCCGCCGACAACGCAGGCGCCTGATCCGAGCATGCCCCCGCAGGCGACCAGCGCGCCTCCACCGCCCCCGCCGGCGAACCCGCCGTTGCCACCGCCCGCTCCGGGCGCCGAGGGCGGCACGTCCGGTACGACCATGTCGACGCCGCAGGGCCAAGTCTCCGTGAACAGCGGCCCCGCGCCAGCGAAACCGGCGGGACCCGCGCCGGATTTCGCCACGCTCGCCGGTGGCAAGGGCTCGATCAGCGAGGCACAGGCCTCCGCCTATCCCCTGCTGGCCAATGATTTCCAGTACGCGGATAGCAACCGCGATGGAAAAATCTCAAAAGCCGAGTACCAACGCTGGGTGAGCAAGTCGGGAGCCAGTGGACAGTAAGCGGTGTCTTGCCAGGCTCGGGGCTGGAAACCACGAGCCTGGCTTTTGCGGCGCGTAACGCGTTGCACGTTTTCCATACGCTCGCGGCCGCTACACTCCTCCCTCGCCGGTGCTAGCCCGGCTCGCAGGGAGTCACACCAACATGAAGCCATTCCGCGCCGCTGGCGCCATCGGCGCCTACGCGTGCCTGCACACGGGCCTCGCGCTTGCGCAGAACCCGAGCCCCATCGACATCCGCGCCTGCGCCGGCATCGAAACCGATTCGCAACGCTTGCTCTGCTACGACAAGGCCGTGGGTCGCGACCAGTTGCCACAGGCGGTCAAGAAGGAAGACCGCAGCGGGGAATCGGTCAGCGTCGACCTGGCCACGCGCAATTCGGGGAACCTCGCCAGGCCGCTCTCGCTGCTCGACAGCCGCTGGGAACTCTCACCCGAATCCAAGCTCGGCACCTTCAACCTGCGCGGGTACAAGCCCACCTACGCGCTGCCGTTCTTCGGTACCACGAAGCAGAACACCACGCCGCACAGTCCCGCTCCGGACCACACGGTCACGACACCGCAGGAACTGCAGAGCGTCGAGGCCAAGTTCCAGATCAGCCTGAAGACCAAGGTCGCGGAAAACCTCTTCGACGACAACGGCGATGTCTGGGTCGGCTATACGCAATCGTCGCGGTGGCAGGTCTACAACACCGACAACTCGCGCCCCTTCCGCGAGACGAACTACGAGCCGGAAGCGCTGCTGGTCTTCAATACGAACTACCAGGTACTGGGCTGGACCGGCCGCCTTGCCGGCATCGGCATCAATCACCAGTCCAACGGGCGCGCCGATCCGCTCTCGCGCAGCTGGAATCGCGTGGTCGCCGACATCGGCCTGGAGCGCGAAGGCTGGACGATCATGCTGCGCCCATGGTGGCGCATTCCGGAAGATCGCAAGGACGACGACAATCCCGACATCCAGGACTACATGGGCCGGGGCGAGATCCAGGTGGTGCATGAGGTGGGCCGCCAGGAATTCGGCCTGACCGCACGTCATTCGTTCCGTGGAGGGGATCGCTCGCACGGGTCGCTACGCGGGACCTGGAGTTTCCCTGTGGCGGGTAACCTGCGTGGCTACCTCGAGATATTCAACGGCTATGGCGAGAGCCTGATCGACTACAACCACCGGGCGACCTACCTGGGCCTCGGCGTGTCGTTGCTCGACTGGTATTGATCCAGCCCCTGTGGGGGGGGTAACCCCCACAGGCCGGCCATGGACGATCAGTGGTGGTGGCCACCTTCACCGTGGACGTGGCCGTGCGACAGTTCTTCGTCGCTCGCCTCGCGGACGTTGGTGATCTCGACGGCGAAGTGCAGCGTCTGGCCGGCGAGCGGATGGTTGCCGTCGACGGTGACGTTGTCGCCCTCGATCTTGCTCACGGTCACGTTGATGCTGCCCTGGTCGTTGCGGCCCTGGAACTGCATGCCCGGCTGGAGATCTTCCACGCCCTGGAATGCCGCGCGCGGCACCACCTGGATCAGTTCCGCGTGGCGCGGGCCGTAGCCTTCTTCCGGGGCCACGTCGACCTTGAACTGGTCACCGGCCGAGCGGCCTTCAAGGGCCTTTTCCAGGCCCGGCACGATATGGCCTTCGCCATGGATGTAGGCCAGCGGCTCACGCCCGTCCGAACTGTCGATGACATTGCCCTGATCGTCGGTCAGCGTGTAGTGGAAGGAAACGGCGTGTCGATTGGCGATCTGCATGGAAAAATTCTCGCTCTGGAGGGGATAAGGGAAGACGTGGATGCCCTCCGGGACCTCCAAGGCTAGGCGACCCGTCCGCGTACTGCAAATCCGCGGCACCCCGGATGCTGCGGCGCAACCCGCCACGACACCGCGATCTGCTAGTTTTCCCGCTTTTCCCATCCCCCTCCGAAACCCCGACGGGAGCCGCATGTTCGACTGCATTCTGATCGCCAACCGTGGCGAGATCGCCTGCCGCGTGATCCGGACCTGCCGCCGCCTGGGCATCCGTACCGTGGCCGTGTATTCCACGGCCGACACCGACGCCCAGCACGTGCGCCTGGCGGACGAGGCCTGGCCGATCGGCGGCCCCCGGCCCGCCGAGTCCTACCTGCGCGGCGAGGCCATCCTGGACGTGGCGCGGCGTAGCGGCGCCCAGGCCATCCATCCCGGTTACGGCTTCCTTTCCGAGAACACGGATTTCGCCAGGGCCTGCGCCACCGCCGGCATCGTCTTCATCGGTCCCCGCCCCGAAAGCATCGATGCGATGGGCTCCAAGGCCGCCGCGAAGGCGCTGATGGAAAAACACGCCGTGCCACTGGTGCCGGGCTACCACGGGGAAAACCAGGAGCCGGCGCATCTGGCCGCGGAAGCCGCCAGAACCGGGTTTCCGCTCATGATCAAGGCCGCCGCGGGCGGCGGTGGCAAGGGCATGCGTATCGTGCGCGACGCGGCCGGCTTCGCCGAGGCGCTCGCCTCGGCCCAGCGCGAAGCGGCGAATGCCTTCGGCGACACGCGCGTGATCCTCGAACGGTACGTCGAGCATCCGCGGCATATCGAGTTCCAGGTATTCGGCGACAGCCAAGGCAACATCATCCACCTCAACGAACGCGAGTGCTCCGCGCAACGCCGCTACCAGAAGGTGCTCGAAGAGACGCCTTCGCCCTTCCTCGACGAGGAGCGCCGTGCGCGGATGGGCGCGGCGGCGGTCGCCGCGGCGCGGGCGGTGGACTACATGGGCGCGGGCACCGTCGAGTTCATCGTCGGCCAGGATGGCGAATTCTTCTTCATGGAGATGAACACGCGCCTGCAGGTGGAGCATCCGGTCACCGAGGAAACCCTCGGCCTCGACCTCGTCGAATGGCAGCTGCGCGTGGCGCATGGCGAGCCGCTGCCACTCCGCCAGGAGGAGGTCCGGGCCAGCGGCCATGCGATCGAGGTGCGCCTGTACGCCGAAGACCCTGAAGCGAACTTCCTGCCGGGTTCCGGTCGCCTTGCCGCGCTGGCATTGCCCCAGCCATCGAGGCATGTGCGCCTGGATGCCGGCGTGATCGCCGGCGACACGGTGACGATTTTCTACGACCCCATGATCGCCAAGCTCATCGTCCACGACAGCGATCGCGCGAAGGCGCTCGAACGTCTGCGCGAAGCACTCGCCCAGACCGACATCGCCGGGCCGAAATCGAACGTGGCCTTCCTGGAGCGCCTTGCGCGCCACCCCGCGGTGGTGGAAGGCCGCATCGACACCGGCTACCTCGACCGCCATCTCGATGAATTCCTGACCGGCACTACACGGGCGGGCGACCTCGATCGTTTCGCCGCCGCCACGGCCATCCTGCTCGCCGACGAGGCCGCCCCGGCCGCTGACGCGGGCGACCCGCATTCGCCGTGGGCCCGCGCCGATGCATGGCGCCTGGGCCATCCTGGCAAGCGCGTGGTCGCCCTGATGGAAGGCGAATGCCGCCATGAGATCGATGCACACGGACACGATGGCCATTACGTCCTTCACCAGGGGGATCGTTCGTGCACCGTGGCAGGCGCACGCCTGGGCGATGGGATTTTGTCCGCCCGCTTCGACGGCCGGGCACGGCGTATCCCCTTGTCCATGGAAGGGACGCGCATCCGCCTGCACGACGAAGAGGGCCGTCGCTGGACGTTCGAACGCGCTCCCGCCTACGCATGGGCCGGCGAGGCTTCCGCGGGTGCCCGGCACCTCGTCGCCCCGATGCCGGGGCGCATCGTGCTGGTCCGCGCCGCGGCGGGCGATGTGGTCGAGGAAGGCCAGGAACTATTGGTGATGGAAGCGATGAAGATGGAGCTGGCCTTGAAGGCGCCCCGTGCCGGCACGATCGAATCCATATCCGCCGCGCAAGGCGACTTCGTGGACGCCGATGCGATCCTCGTCCGCTTCACGGAAACGGCCTGATGGAAACCCGCATGAACGCATCGAATCACGTCCGCATCGTCGAAGTCGGCCCGCGCGACGGCTTGCAGAACGAAAAGACCCTGTTGCCCGCGGCGGTGAAGATCGAACTGATCGACCGCCTCTCCGCCACGGGCCTTGCCACCATCGAGGCCACCAGCTTCGTCAGTCCGAAATGGGTGCCACAGCTTGCGGACGCCGCCGAGGTGTTTCGCGGCATCCGCAAGGCGCCCGGCGTGGTCTATCCGGTGCTCGTGCCGAACCTGCAAGGTTACGAACGGGCGCGCGAAGCCGGCGCCAGCGAAGTGGCCGTGTTCACCGCGGCGTCCGAGGCGTTCAACCGCGCCAACATCAATGCGTCGATCGACGAGTCCATCGACCGCTTCATGCCCGTGCTCGAACGGGCCCGCGCGGATGGCGTCGCCGTGCGCGGCTACGTATCGACGGTGCTCGGTTGCCCTTACCAGGGCGAGGTCGCCGTGACCGATGTCGTGCGCGTCGCGCGTCGCCTGCACGAGCTGGGTTGCCACGAGATTTCACTGGGCGACACCATCGGCGTCGGCACCCCCACGAAGGCACGCGACATGCTGCGCGCCGTGGCCGGCGAAGTGCCGATGAATGCCTTGGCCGTCCATTTTCACGACACCTACGGACAAGCGCTGGCGAACATCCTGTCCTGCCTGGACGAAGGCGTGCGCGTGGTCGACAGTGCGGTCTCCGGAACGGGCGGTTGCCCGTACGCCAAGGGCGCCACGGGCAATGTCGCCAGCGAGGACGTCGTCTACATGCTGCACGGCATGGGCATGACGACGGGCATCGACCTGGGCAAGCTCATCGACACCGGTGCGTGGCTCGCCGCGCGGCTAGGCAAGGAGACGGCAAGCAGGGTGACGCGGGCACGCAGTGCGCGGGAAGAAGGATAGTCACCCACGTGGTGGCATGGTCATATGTGTTCGCACTCCATCACGGGCCAGGCGCAGGGCTTCGCTCGACTGGCGGAGGGCACCCATCTCTCCGGTCTGCATGAATCGTCGAAAGAGACCGGCGGACTCCGCCAGCCGCTCTTGCGCAAACGCGTTGTTGCGGGGAACGTTCATCCCTTCAATCGCGCCGACAAGCTCGTTGTCGGTGAATCCGCTTCCCACGAGGTCGCTCTGCGAGAGCTGGTTGAACGGGGCGGGTGAAGGTGTTCTCCTGGCATCGAGCAATGTCTCCACATGGCTCCATTCATTGCTGATGCCATCCGGAAATACTTCCCCCATGCGTTGAGTAACAAGGTTCTCGGGCACGGGCAGGCCCCGGCTCAACCGCTGCGCGGCCTGGTTTACCCTCTCCGTACCCGTCATCCCGCCCCAGTTGTTCGATGGCGGTGCGGCACGCTCGGCCGCCTCCCCGGCAAAGGCAGGATTTACCCGTCCCCTTGGCGCGGCGGGATTCCCACGAGACCCGATCGCGCTCACCTTGCTGGGTTTCCCGCCGGCATGACGTAACCGCCAGGGCAGTTCGCTGACCGCCTTGTAACCACCGCGTACCTTGCCGGCTCCTGAAGCCACCGCACGGCCAACACGCGAAGCGGCAACCGCCGGCGCCGCGCCCACCGCCGCCGAACCGATGCCGTAACCCAAGGACATCCACCCCAATACACTGCCTTCGGACTCGTGCCCGGTTTCGTTGAGCGCGACGGACGCGACACCCGTCGCGACCGATAACACGCCCACTCCGGTCGAAACCACGGCAGCCGCCTGGGTGAACGTCACCGCCGCGCCAGCCCATAACGCGGCCGCGGCAGGAGCGAGCGTACCCATCGAGGCGACCACACCGACCGCCGTGGCGATCGCGCCGATGCCGACGATCGCCCAGTCCAGCCAGCCCTCGCCGCTGGGATCGATGCGGTTGATCGGATCACCAGATACATAGGCATAGGCGTTGAGTCCACCGTGTCCGAAAGGGCTGGCCGCATCGGGGCTGTGGAAGCGCATCAAGCGGGGGTTGTAGACCCGGTAGCTGCCCAGCAGATACCAACCCACGTCACGCTCCTTCAGCTCGCCCGCATAGGCGATATCGCTGCTTCCCTCTTCTTCCGGGCGGTACCCGTAAACACCGTAGGCCGGTGAGGCCAGCGCGGCCCCTGCTTCGCTCACGACCGAACCCTGCGCATCGCTACCCAGCAGCACCGTATCCGTCCCCACGGCATCGGACGTGCATTGCGCCAGGTTCGCGCCGCCAAAGGCATGGAACGACGACGACGTCACGCCGTCGCTCTCCCAGGCCACCTGGCCATCCCGGTAATAACGAAACCGTGTCGGGTCCGATCCACCGACCGCTCCCACCCGGTCCAGCGGATCGTAACGATAATCCTGCCAGGCACTTCCCCGCGTCCAACGGACCAGCCGCCCCGCCGCGTCGTATTCCATCCGGCGCTGGGCCTCGTCGTACTTCAGGTTCCCGCAAGCGTCGTATTCCAGCCGGACGATCTCTTCGCTGGCACCCTGCACGTGTTCGATCCGGATAAGCTGGGTAGGATCGTTCGACGCATAGTGGAAACTGCTTTTCCTGGGCTGGACACTCACGTCCGCATACGTCGTCTCCAGCGTGAGCATGTTGTCCAACGCATCGAACGTGAACCGCTGCCCGGCAATCGCGAAACCCCATGGATCGATGGGCGCATGGCTGCCTGTGCAGGCATATCCCACCAGACGCCCACGCATGTCGTAGTCATACGATTCCGCGCGCGAACCGTCTTCCGCAAGCCATGTCCGCGTGCGGAGTTTTCCATCGGCCGCATACGCCTGGGTCAGCGCCTGTTTTGCCGTGACCACCCCACTCCGGGAGACAAGCACGCGCTCGATTTCACGGCCACCATCGTCGTAAGCCAGCGACATGTCCATGGAACGCTCGCCATCGGCGGATTCGGTCTTGACCCGGCACGTGCGCGAGAACGCGTCGTATGCGAACTCGGTTCCCAGCGCGTCGTTGTCGACTCTCGAAACCCGCCCGCATTCGTCATACCGAATACCGCACGTTTCGCCGTCGACGAAGGTATACGTTGCCGGCAGGCCGAGCAGGGTATAGGTGTAGGTGGCGAATTTATCGTGAATACCGAAACGAAAGCGCTCGGCTCGCACGCGTCCGCTGGGCAGGTACTCGATGTCGTGTTCGCCAAGCGCATTGGCCGCGTACTGGAGCTGACCCAGCACAGGGTGGTATTCGAAAAGGCATTCCACCGTCCTCGCCTGATCCGTGATCGCGGTCAGGCGGTAGCCCAACTGCTTTTCATAGGTACAGGAGAGTATGTCCCGCGAAGGCAGGTGGATCTCATCCGGTTCGCCGGAGCGGGCCGTCCGGTAGACGTATCTGGTTTCGCGCGAGCCGTTGCGAAACAGCGTACGCCTGTCGAGGCCGTCGAATGCCTGCCGGCCAAGCTCGACATCCACTTCGATCGCCTCGCCGGCGGGTGTATGGCGAACGCCTGTCGCTTCGACGAGCTCGTCGTCGGAATGCGCGGCGTACGTCCGGTACACGACCGAACCGTCGGCCAAGGTGATCTCCGCCACCCTGTCGTAATCGTCGTAGCGATAACGGGTTACCTTGTCCGGTACGCCAGGCGCGGATTCCGTGTCGGAAAGGCAATGTCCCCACCCATTGTACGTGTAGCTTCGCCACGACCTCGGTGCGCCCTGCCCGTCGCGCCTCTCGATCCGCAAGGGCCGGCCGTGGATACCGAACGTCACATGCGAATGCTCGCTCAATTCACGCGCGCCAGAGCCTATCGCTTCGCTCCAGCGATCCTCGGTTCGTCCGATGGGGTCCACCCGGATATGGGAAACCACGCCGTCCGGCGCGATCGACATGGCGCGATTTCCCCACGCGTCGTACACGTGGCGCGTCGTCAGGGACAGGTCGCCCGACGCACCGGAGGCCAACGGCACCGCATGATCCGTCGTGGTCTCGGATAACGTTTGTCCGAACGCATCGAAACTCGCACGCCAGATTTCCCGCTCGACATCATCGTCCAGCCAGTTCATCGCCACCCGGCGCATCGCGCGCCCGAAGCCGTCCAGCTCGGTACGCGTGCGCACGCCCGTTACGCTCGTTTCCTCGTACCAGCTTCCGGCATGCGAGAGCGCGTAATGAACCTCGCTCGCCGCGGCGAACGCCGTTTCCTCCGACATCGACTGCCTGATCTTTCGACCGAGCGCATCGTGCGTATGGCGCATCACGGAGCCGCCCGGGCTTTCCTCCATCACGATGGTGCCGCTGAGCAGCGATCGCGCGCTACGGGTCGTCAGGGACAATGCATCGTCGTTACCCGTGCCGGCGGTCACCGTCGTCGTCATGAACAGCACCGCCTCATCGGCCGCGTTCGCATCGGCATTCCTGGTGGTTCCCTCGACATAGGCGTAATCGGTCGAGGCTTCCACGCCATGCACGGTCGACACTACCCGCCGGAGTCTTCCATGGTGCGCGCCGCCATCGGCGACGAACATCTGCCGGGTCTCGCTCAGCGGTTCGGCGAGAACGCGCCCATCGACTTCCCGATGGATGCCCTCGTAGACGGATAGCAAGTGTCCAGGCCCCTTGCCGTCGACGGCGGGGATCACCTCATAGGCGTGCCGGGTTACCTTGATGCCGCCCTCGGCTCCGGTCGGCAGTTGCACGCGTTTCTCTTTGAGGCAACGCACGAAACCCAAGGGATCGGCGGGACAATCGTCGCCTTCACCGCCGGCGGGATAGTAAGAAAGGTATTCACGCGCACCGGTGGGGTCGGTATGGACAATGCAATTTCCGTCGTTGTCATAGGTACGCGATTCCACTTCCTCGCGAACCCGTCCGGGCTCGTCTTCGCGGTAGTACCGCGTCCTCACCTCGACCGGCAGCTGGCACCACGGTTTCTGGTTGGCAAACGAGATCGAGGGGTCCTCGTCGTAAACCGTCACCGTCTCGGTCACGCAACCCGCCTGCGAGGCACGTTCCCGCGTCAGCAGGTGGAACCGGTTGAAGGTCCGTTCCACCGTGCGTACCGCCTCGATGCCGTCGTACTGCGTTTCCGTGGAGGTGTATTCATAACGCTGCCCCTCGGGCATCACCACCCGGTACAGGTTGTCCTCGTCATCCAGCCAGTTCGCCAGCGCCCCGTAGCCGAAATAGTTGCGGGTCGAGTACGTATAGCGTGTTTCCATCACCGGCTGCCCGTGGCCCGGGTCGCGACGGCATGCCACGACCACCGGCATGTGGTTCAGCGGTTGGTTACCGCTGCCCGGCAGCGCATGGCCGCCCTGCCGGTAGACGACCTCTTCCCTGCCACCCGTGGGCACCGTGGTTTGCGTGAGCAGGAGCAGGCCCGTGGCCGTCGCTTCGTAACCGAACGACCAGCCATCGCCATAACCGTCCGGCAAGGCCAGTTCCGCCAGCCGGCCGTTGGCGAAGCGAAAGGTGAACGCCGCGGCCCGCGCCGTGTCCGGCTGCAGGCGCACCACCGTGGTACCGTCCTGGTCGTAATCCACGGCCAGCAGCACGCGCCCGGTGCCGTCGATCACCTTCCGCAGCTTGACCACCCCGTTCGTCGCGCTCTGCTCCAACGTCACCGCATGGCCCTCCGGTGAACGTACCTCGCGCAGCACGGCCACGCCATCGCTTCCCGCATCGGCGCGCAGACGCTCCGACATTCCCGACTTGTGCACGATCCGGTAGTCGCCGTCGAAGCCCTCCCGGATCAGGTCGAACGTGCGCAGCTTGCGGTCCGTGAACGTCGCCCTGTCATTGACGAAGGTATCCACGCGGAACGACTCGCCGGTGGACAACGACAGCCGCTTGCGCCGCGTGTCGTAGCGTGTGGTCGCCAGCGCCCAGCCGACGCCGAAGCCCGCGTCCACCGGGTTGAGCGCACTGAAGCCAAGACCCAATCCCACCGTCGGGCCGCACAGGGCGTTCGCCGCCACGCCCGGCAGGCTGACCGTGCACGAGTACATCCCCGTGCGGGGATCGACACCCGTGTGTACCGCGCTAAGGAAGTTATAGGCGTTAGAGTGGATGCCGCCGGTTTCGGCGGGATGGAAATCCCGCGCACCAGGCACCGGCTGCGTCGCCGGTTCCGGGATTGACCCTTTGCTGTCGTCCGTCATACACGCCTCCATGCGTCATGCATCGCCCCTCGCTGGTCCCCAGCGAGCGGTTCACTTATAAAGAACCAGGGTCCATCGCCCTTCTCCGATCGTGCTCTTGAACCGCACCTTCAAGGTATTCGTGTTGCCGTACCAATCCGTCGTGGTCAAGGTGAGGGGGCCATTCGGCTTGCCGTTTTCGTAGGCGATATCCTGTCGCCCGACCAGGACGATGACAGCTTGTTTCTGGTCCGCGGACGATAGGGTGGGTAACGCCGTCGGCCCGACGGGTACCGCACTATCCCAGATCAATTCAGTACTTCCCGGCTGGGCATACCCCGTGAAGCAGGCACGGTACTCGCCCTGCACCTTGTCATGCCACTGGATCATGCCCTTGGGCGACACCACCATGGAACGGATACCGATCACGATCCCCCGGGGATCCTTGAACGACAACGTATAACGATGGACGGAATCGGGGTTGTAGTCGGGATGGCTTCGGGACTCGCTGCCTCCTTCGTCGCCGGAAAGAATATCGCGCTCCCATGGATAGCTATCGATCGACCAGGCCTCCGGCGTCACACCCACCACGTCTTCCCTGGAATCGTGATCCGCCACATGCTCGAAACCTTCATCATCGAAGCGCTTCCCGTTTGTCAGGTATTTCCATCCATCGTCACATTCCACGTACGCACACAATGACAGTCGCTGGGCAGAGCCGCCCCGATTGGCGACATAGAAGTAACGGAACACGCTGGCCTGCGGCGAGGATGACAGTCCGGGATGCCCGGCATCCGGGTGCGCCGCTGTACCGGGATGAGAAAGGTAACCCTTGTCATAGGTAATGTCTTCGGCACTGGCCACGCCCGGGCTCGTTACCCATCCCGTAGCCGTGCCCGTATCAGGAGGAAGGCGACGACTTTCATCGGCGAACGCGATGGTCAGGCTGTCCAGTTCCGTTTCGGTCGGCACACCCGGCCTGCCCGTCAGCTTGTCGTTGAATGCCAGCTCGATCTTGAACTTGATCTGTTGGACGCCATTCGTGTACGCCTTGTCACTGGCCGAAACACGGATGAGCTTGAATGTCGTGATTTCCCAGGCCGGCTCCACCACGGCAGTCGACCTGCCGAGCCATGCACCAGCCATTGCGTCGCCGCATTCTTCCACCATCGTTTCGACATGCGTCTCCGAACGCCTGGTTTCCGTCCGTTTCGTGATCCTCTTGTTGTTCACTCTGAACCTCCTGGCATGCGAGAGTGAGCCATTTCGACAGCTGATAATTCCATTACCATTTTCCGAGCACCTGGAATTGCAGACCCAGCCTCGGCACGCCTATCCGTACCCTGTGATTATTCCCGTATTCGTCGACGAGGATGACATTCCTGCTAAGCACGTCCGATGGATCGCCCCAGTTCGTGGACCAGCGGAAATGTTGATTTTCATCAAAATAATGCAGGAGGAAAAGGATGGCCCCGTCTTCATAGTCCTGGACTTCACCCAGCTTGTCGTAAACGTACGCGTAATTGTTGAAGTAATCCGGAATATCGAAATAGTACGTCGACCAGGGGGACTTGGCGCAAATGGTAAACACGCCTTCATATAACCAATCATTTGCTTCGAAGTCGCCCAGGTCGCCGTATATGTTGATACCCGGGCCCCACGGAACCCCGGCGGCGTTTTCTATCCTGAGCAACCTGACCCTTCTGCTTTGATATTCGAGGGTGATGAATCTATTGGCTACAGTGAACCAGCTGAGATGGTCATGATTGTAATAACTCTCCCGCACCCGGAAATTGTCAATCGACAGATCCAGGGGCGGACGCGCATCGACGTTCACCGAACTATCGAACTGGTTACCCGATGCCCCGGGACGGGTCTGGATGGGCTGGGAGCCTCCGGGAGGAAGAATGGATGCGGCAATCCGTACGGCTGAATTGGCCATCCTTGTGCGGACGAAGAGTTCAACCGCAACCTGGTCGCTCGCCGGGGCGCCCGACTGCGCGCCCGACTGTGCTCGATTATCGTGAGGCAAATAATCCGCATCGGATGTCCCGGGCGCGCTCGAAATGACCGATGTATCGTGCGTATATTCGTTGGCGGTTTTTTCAACGGTCCAGCCCGAAGGAAGCGGCTCACCGGTGTTGTAGTCCACCAGCTTCAGCATGCCGCGCAACTCATCGACAGGAACGGCGACATAGGCACCGTTGGCGTCCCGAGGCGACAGGACCATCCGTATCCGCACCTGTTGCCGATCATTGGCGAATACCTTCACCGGCGGAGTCGTGCTGCCGGCGGTAGGCGGGTATTCAATGAAGAAGCTCTGAAGATGGTGCCAGGCCGTCGCGGGGTGAATGCGCTTATGGGCCACCGGTGCCTGGCGCAACGCTTCCGATCCGCCCTCGTCCACCGTTTCAACCACCGTGGACTCGGTATGCGTAGTCTCGGTCCGTGTCGTACGCTTGATGTTACTCACTCTGAACCTCCTGGCATGCGAGAGTGTGATGGCTCGATTCGAGTCTCTCTTGACCTGGATGGGATCGGTAATAGGCCATGGATGACCGGTGCGCTAATTCGTTAGCCGGTATCGGCAAGGGAAATCGAATCCACCCATTCCGGCAATGAATTCTCCATGATTCCGCAACGGGGCTTTCCGTGGCAGGATCGGGACATGCGCACCGATTACCTCATTCGCCCCATCGAACCCCGCGACGATGCCGACATGGCCGCCGTGATTCGCCACGTCATGCCGGAATTCGGGGCCGATGGCCCCGGTTTCGCCATCCACGATCCCGAAGTGGACGGTCTGTCCGCCGCCTATGCGCGGCCGCGCCATGCCTATTTCGTCGTCGAGAAGGACGGCAGGGCCATCGGCGGAGCGGGCATCGCCCCCCTGGAAGGTGGCGACGAAAACACCTGCGAATTACGCAAGATGTACTTCCTGCCGGCGGCACGCGGCATCGGGGCGGCCTCACGGCTCATGCGCCGCTGCCTCGATGCCGCTCGCCGCGCCGGTTTCCAACGCATCTACCTGGAAACGTTGACCGGCATGGATGCCGCGCAGGCGCTTTACCTGCGCCATGGGTTCGCACGTATCGACGCGCCCATGGGCGGCACCGGACATTTCAGTTGCGACCGCTTTTTCCTGCGCCACCTCAACGACGGGGACCTCATCGTCGCGCCCGAGCCGCCTGTTCTGCTGTTTGCGATCGACGATCCGGGTCGCGCCGACGTACTGCCCCTGATCGAACAACTGCACGGCTACCTCTCCGACCTCTACCAACAGCCGCTGCCCCAGCACGTGGGTGTGGAAAGCCTGCGGCAGCCCCATGTGACCTTCATGACAGCGCGCGTCGATGGCATCCCCCTGGCCTGCGGTGCCGGCGTGAACCATGGAGACTATGTCGAACTGAAGTACATGTACGTCGTACCCGCCTGCCGTGGCATGGGACTCGGCAAGCAGATGCTGGAAGCTCTCGAGGCCCAGGTGCGCGCGGCCGGCGGCACGAAGGTAAAACTGGAGACCGGCACGGCGCAGACTGAATCGATCGAGCTTTACGAGCGTTCCGGCTACCGGCGCTGCCCGCCCTTCGGCGATCATCACGCCCATCCCGCCAGCATCTTCATGGAAAAGCCACTTTGATACGCATCGCCACCGAGGCGGACGCCGCCGCCTGCCACGCCATCTATGCGCCCGTCGTGAAGAACAGCGCGATCACGTTCGAGACCGAACTTCCTGGCGAAGAAGCCATGCGCGGGCGCATCCGCGCCAAGCTGGCGAATCATCCCTGGCTGATCTGGGAAGAACAAGGCGACGTGATCGCCTATGCCTACGCAGGCCGCTTCCGCGAACGTGCCGCCTACGACTGGATCGCCGAGACGTCCATCTACGTGCACGAGAAAGCCCGCCGCCGTGGCATCGCCCGCCGTCTCTACGGCGCGTTGCTCGGGACCATGCGCCTGCAGGGCATCAACCAGGCTGTCGGCGTGATCACGCTCCCCGGCGATCCCAGCGTGGCGATGCACGAATCCATGGGCTTCGCGCCGGCCGGCGTCTGGCCGAAAGCCGGCTACAAGCTCGGCCGGTGGTGGGACGTGGGCGTATGGAGCCTGTTCCTGGCCGAACCGGCCACGCCCCCACCCGCGGTCGTTCCCTTCGCCGGGTTGGCGGAATCGAACGCCCTGCATGCGTTCCTTGCCGCGTCCTGACCACCTCGCACGTTCGTGTGCCGATGCACAAAGCCATCGGCGGCACCCTCGGCTAAGATGTGCCTCTTTGCCAGTCGCACCAGCGGAGTCTTCATGCAGCTCGAACAGGTCAGGGCCGTCATCACCGGCGGCGCATCCGGTCTGGGTCACGCCGTCGCCCAACGTCTCGTCGCCGCCGGCGCGAAGGTGGCACTCTTCGACGTCAACGAGGAAAAGGGCCAGGCCGCGGTCTCCGCCCTGGGCCCCCTTGCCACGTTCCAGCGCACCGACGTCACCTCCGAGGAGGGCGTGGCGACGAACGTCGGCGCAGCGCGCGAAGCGATGGGCGGGCTGAACGTGGTCGTGAACTGCGCGGGCATCCTGGGTGCCGGGCGCGTGCTCGGCAAGGAGGGCCCCATGCCACTGTCGACCTTCACCGGCACCGTCATGGTCAACCTCGTCGGCAGCTTCAACGTCGCCAAGGCCGCCGCGCAACTCATGCAGGCCAATACCGCCGGCGAGGACGGCGAGCGCGGCGTGATCGTCAACACGGCATCGGTCGCCGCCTACGAGGGACAGATCGGCCAGGCCGCCTATTCCGCCTCCAAGGGCGGCGTGGTGGGCATGACCCTGCCGATGGCGCGCGAACTGTCGCGCTTCGGCATCCGCGTCAACACGATCGCACCCGGCATCTTCTGGACGCCGATGGTCGACGGCATGCCGCCGCAGGTGCAGGAATCCCTGTCCGCGTCGATCCCGTTCCCGTCGCGCCTGGGCAGGCCGGAAGAGTTCGCCGACACGGTGGCCTTCATCCTCACCAGCCGTTACCTCAACGGCGAGACGATCCGCCTCGACGGCGCCGTTCGTCTCGCGCCGAAATAATCCACTCCAAGTCGAACCCCATGAAAGCATCCGAAGTAAAGAAGGGTAACGTCGTCGAGAACGATGGCATCGTGTACCAGGTCCGTGACATCGAACGCAGCGCGCCCACCGCGCGCGGCGGCAACGTCACCTTCCGCTTCACCCTTTACTCCATTCCCGGCAACCGCAAGTACGACCTCAGCCTGCGCGCCGACGACGAGTTGAAGGAAGTCGAACTCAGTCGCCGCCAGGCGAAGTTCTCCTACATGGACGGCGACGCGTTCGTCTTCATGGACGACGAGAACTATACCCAGTACACCCTAGGGCCCGAGGTCGTCGGCGACAACGCCGGCTACGTCGTGGGAGACCTCGATGGCTACTTCGTGCAGGTGATCGACGATGCGCCGGTCGGCCTCCAGGTGCCCACCTCGGTGGTCCTTGTCGTCACCGATACCGCGCCGGAACTGAAGGGAGCCAGCGCCACCAAGCGGACCAAGCCCGCCACGCTCCAGACTGGCATCGAGGTGCAGGTGCCCGAATACATCACCACGGGCGAGAAGGTGACCGTGAACACCCTCACCGGCGAGTTCGCCGGCCGCGCCTCGTGAGCGCCGGGGACGGAATCGTGGCCATCCGATTCCGTCCCGCTCCGCCGCTCGCCAGCCCACGCACATCATGAGCAATGGCTACTCGTTCCGTGCCAGCGTCATCGACGCGCTGATCCGGACGAAACGACCCGATGTCCCTCTGCGGGTTGCGCTGCGCAACACCGCGGCGGTGGTGCTGCCACTGGCGCTCGGCATGTGGCTAGGCTACCCGCAGGTCGGCATCGGCATCGCGGCAGGCGCGCTCGACACGATGTTCTCGGATCAACCGGGCCCGTACCAGCAACGCCTGAGCCGGCTTTTCCTCGCCGCGCTGGCGGCCGGTGCCGCCGCGCTGGTCGGCTTCCTCATCGGCGACTGGATACTGCCGATGAGCGTCGCCTGCGCCGTGTGCGGCTTCCTCGGCGGCATGCTCGTCGTATTCGGTCCCGATATCGCCCGGGTGGGCATGACGAGCATGCTGCTGCTCGTGATCACCGCGGCCACGCCGAAAGACCTGGCCGGGTCGATGGCCGGCGGAAGCCTCATCTTCGCCGGCGGCATGTTGCTGGCCGTGTTCTCGATAGCGGCGTGGCCCTTGCAACGCTACCGGCCGGAACGGCTCGCCCTGGCCACGGTCTATCGCGGCCTCGCCGAACTCGCCCGCAAGCCGCAGAAGGACGGCGAGGCACCGGGCCTCACCGACGCCATGAACGCGCTGCAGAGCACCCTGCTCGGCCGTCACCATGCACGCGGCCGCGCGATGGAAGCCTTCCGCGTGCTGCTGGAACTGGCCGAGCGCATCCGCCTGGAATTGATCGCCATGGCGGAGCTGGAAACCCGTCGCGACGGCATGGGCGAGATGTTCCGCAACGACGCGGCGCGGGTGCTGACCGCGACCGCCGATGCCCTCGACGCCGCCGAACCGCCGCAACGGGCCGAACGTGCGCTGGCCACCTTGCAGGCGAGCGAGCGGGCGCTGCTGGCGGGGTCCGCCGGGATGGGCCTGGGGGCACATATCCAGGCCCTGTCCGGTCAGCTCGCGGCCGTGGTGCGCAACACCAACTGGGCCGGCTCACGCGGCGAGGAACGCGCGCAACGAGCCGAGACGGCGTTGCCGGAAACGCTGCGTAGCGCATCGGCGCTGTCGACGCTGCGCGCCAACCTGACCTCCGGCTCGGTGGCCTTCCGCCACGCGGTGCGCTGCGCGGTGGTGCTCACTCTCGCCTTCGTCGTATCGCGCTATTACGCCCTGCCGCACGGTTACTGGTTGCCGATGACGGCCGCCATCGTGCTGCGCCCCGACTTCGCGGCCACCTTCAACTTCGGCCTCCTGCGCGTGGTCGGCACCGTGCTCGGGCTCATGTTGACCACCTTCGTGCTGCGCCTCACCCCGGACGCGGCCTGGGCGCATATCGCGGTGATGGGCGTGCTCTGCGTCGCCTTCCGTTATCTGGCCGTCGCTCACTACGGCGTCGCCGTCGCGGCGCTGACGGGCACCGTGGTCGTCCTGCTCTCGTTCGAGGGTGTGGACCCGTTCTCCGCGATGTCCGACCGCGTGCTCAATACGGCGTTGGGCAGCGGCCTGGCCCTGATCGCCTATGTGCTCTGGCCTTCGTGGGAGCGGCACCGCGCGCGAAGCGCCCTTTCGGAAATGCTCCGCGCCTACGCGGATTACCTCGATGCGCTGGTCGAACCCGCCGACCGCGGCGCCCGTCACGAAGTGCGCATGGGCACGCGCACCGCGCGCACCAACGCCCAGGCATCGCTGGACCGCATGCGCGCCGAACCCGGTACACCCGCCGTGCTGCTGGAACTGGCGGAGACCCTCTACGCCAACGGCAATCGCCTCGCCCGCACCGCCATGAGCCTGGAGTCGCTCATCGATGCCGACGAGGTGCCGGCCGAATGGGCACATGTCGGCCCGTTCATCCACGAAGCCTCGGCGGCGTTGCGTGCGCAGGCCGAGGCGCTGACCCGGGTGGAAGCCATCGCCATGCCACCGGGTCTTCGAGAGCACCAGCGCGCTCTGGTGGAGGCACTGTCGCGGACGAAGGATCGCGAACTGGCCGAGGCGGTGGGGCGCCTGACGGACCGCTTGACGGACAATGTCGACACGGTCGCACACGTGGTGAACCGGCGAAGCACGGCCCCGGTCTGATCGCCGCTGAAGCGGCTCCCACAAGGCGATCGCCTGTCGGCCACAGCCCGTCGCGGTCGCTTGCTGCACCGCGAGAGGCCCTGTAGCGCTTCCGGCGCTACACTCGGCCGCATGCTCAAGATCGATACCCACGCGCACATCCTTCCCCGCGACTGGCCCGATCTGGCGGCCCGCCACGGCGACGACCGCTTTCCGGTGATGACCCACTCCGGTGGCCACCACCGGATCTACAAGGACGGCAAGTTCTTCCGCGAGGTATGGGACTCGGCCTTCGACGCCGGGCATCGTATCGCCGACTACGCGCGCTTCGGCGTCGGCGTGCAGGTCGTCTCCACCGTGCCGGTGATGTTCTGCTACTGGGCCAAGGGCCACCAGGCACTCGAACTGCATACGCATCTCAACGATGCCATGGCCGCCGTATGCGAGGCGCATCCCCGCCACTACGCCGGCATCGGCACGGTGCCCTTGCAGTCTCCCGCGCTGGCCATCCGCGAACTGGAACGCTGTATCGACGAACTGGGCCTGCAGGGTGTGCAGATCGGCTCGCATTGCAACGAGTGGAACCTCGATGCGCCGGAGCTGTTCCCCTTCTTCGAAGCCGCCGCCGACCTCGGCGCGGCGATCCTGGTCCACCCCTGGGACATGATGGGTACCGACTCCATGCCCAAGTACTGGCTGCCGTGGCTCGTTGGCATGCCCGCCGAGCAATCGCGCGCGGCCTGCGCGTTGATTTTCGGCGGCGTGCTGGAACGCCTGCCCGAGCTGAAGATCATGCTCGCCCACGGCGGTGGCAGCTTCCCGTACTCCATCGGCCGTATCGAACACGGGTTCCGCATGCGTCCGGACCTCGTCGCCACCGACAACGCGCGGAACCCGCGCGAGTACATGTCGCGCCTTTACTTCGACTCCTGTGTGCACGACGCTGCCGCGCTGCGCTACCTCCTGGAAACCGCGGGCACGGACCGGGTGATGCTCGGCACGGACTATCCCTTCCCGCTGGGCGAGCAGGAACCCGGCAGCGGGATCGAGGCCCTCGGCCTCGACGACACCGCGCGAGCCCGTCTGTTCCACGGCACCGCCCTGGAATGGCTCGGCGTGCCCAAGACGCGTTTCCAGGCGGTAGCCGCCGTGGCGTGACCGGGAGCACAGCGCCTGGACCATGCGCCCATGGCCGCTGTGCAAGAATGCCGCTGGTAACGCGGCAGCGCCGCCATCTCCAGGGACCCCTCATCGTGAACCGCCCTTTGCGTGCCCTTCTGATCGTCTCCGTCCTGGCGAGCCCCGCCCTCTGCGCGGCCGATGTCTCCATGGCGGGCGGGGATATCCGCTTCCCCGTACCCGACCATTGGGTCCCGATCATGCAGTCCGAGGGTGAGAAGGAAACCCAGGTGTTCCAGGTACCCGGTTCCAGCGCCGCCGACGCGACCCTGGCCCGCGTCTCGATCGCGGTGCAGAAGGTCCCCAACCTCAACGGCTTCCAGCAGTTCGCGGGCAACCTGCGCAGCCATGCCACGGCGTTGCCCGAGTACGCGCCGGGCAAGGCGGATTCACCGACCGAGAACGTCTACACGGCGAAGGAAGGGGCGGTGAAGCTCGACTATTTCGAGCGATATTTCTACAGCAAGGGCTACGCCATCCAGTTGCGCTGCATCCGCCCCTCCGGCGACGCGAAGTTCAGCGCGGCGTTCGATAAGGGTTGCGCCGAGGTAGCCGCCCACATGCCTTCCTGATCCCGGGACTTATCGTTCATGACTGCTTTCGAAGCGACGCGTGCGTGGGCCGAAGCCCAGGACGCCGCCGACCCGCTGCGCGACTTCCGTGCCGACTTCCATATTCCGCAGCACGAGGGACGCGACACGCTCTACTTCTGCGGCAATTCGCTCGGCCTGCAACCGAAGGGAGTTCGCGCCGCGATCGAAGCGGAGTTGGCGGACTGGTCGGAGCTTGCGGTCGAGGCCCATTTTCGTGGACGTTCGCCATGGATGCACTACCACGAGTACGTACGTGACACGATGGCCGACGTGGTGGGTGCGCAACCGCATGAAGTCGTGGCGATGAACACCCTGGGGGTGAACCTGCACCTCATGATGGTCAGTTTCTACCGCCCCACGGCGGAGCGGCCGGCGATCCTGATGGAAGCCGGCGCCTTTCCCACCGACCGCTACGCGCTGGAGTCCCAGGTGCGTTTCCACGGTTTCGATCCGTCCGCCGACCTCATCGAAATCCAGCCCGACGGCGCCGGCGGCACGCTATCCATGGCGGCGATCGAGCGCGCCATCGCCGAGCACGGCCATCGCGTGGCTCTGATCGTGCTTCCGGGCGTGCAGTATCGTACCGGCCAGGTTTTCGATCTCGCATCGATCGTTCGCCTCGGCCACGCGCGAGGTTGCGTCGTCGGCTTCGACCTCGCCCATGCCGTGGGCAACCTGCCGTTGGCGTTGCACGACAGCGGCGCGGACTTCGCCGTATGGTGCACGTACAAATACCTCAATGCGGGTCCTGGCGCCGTCGCCGGTTGCTTCGTCCACGAGCGCCATGCGCATGCGGACGTACCGCGTTTTGCCGGATGGTGGGGGCACGACAAGCACACGCGTTTCAAGATGGGTCCCCGGTTCGTTCCCACCCCGGGCGCGGACGGCTGGCAGATCTCCAACCCGCCCATCCTGGCGCTCGCGCCGTTGCGTGCCTCGCTGGACGTATTCCGTCGCGCGGGCATGCCGCGTCTCGTCGAAAAAAGCCGCCGGCTCACCGCCTACCTCGACTGGTTGATTCGTTCGCGCCTCGATGACGCGCTGGACATCGTCACACCGAACGATCCGGCGCAGCGCGGCGCGCAATTGTCGATACGCGTCCGGACCGGCCGCGAAGCCGGGCGTTCGTTGTTCGAGTACCTCGATCGGCGCGGCGTCATCGGCGACTGGCGCGAACCCGACGTGATTCGCCTCTCGCCCACGCCGCTGTACAACCGGTTCGGCGATTGCCTTGCCGCGGTGGAGGCCATCGACGCCTGGCGCACACGGAAATGAGCGAACGCGACATCTACCCGGTGCCCTACAGTGAACGCGGCACCGGCTTCGTGGTGCAGGGCGTCACCCATTGGCTGCGCATCGTGCCGGGTCGCGTATTGCTCGGCCTCAAGGCTGGCGGTGTTCCGGTGGCCTTGCCCGAACGTCCCGCCAGCCTGACCCATCCAGGCATCCACGCGAAAGCCAATGGCTACGTGACCGCCATCGACGACGTCAGCAGCCAATGGCTTCGCGAACATCCGGATATATGCGACCGCTACGTCGCCTCGCTGCGCGACGTGCTCAAACAGCCGCGCGTGCGGCTGGATGGCTATGCGACGCACGCCATCTTCACGGGTTCGGTCGAACTGTTCGCGGGCCCGCGGCTCGACCGCATCGACCTGGGACTGGACGACGAGGACGGCTCGTTCCCCCGCGCCATGGAACTCCTGCGCGATGCCCCGCGCGATACGCGCACGGCCTTCGCCATGCCGCCGGAACCAGGCATGAGCCACTTCGACGACCCGCTGTTCCTCGCCGGCGACCAGGCATGGATCGATGGCCAGCGTGTGCTGATCGAGTACATGCCCGATGAAGGTGGCCGCGTGGAGACGGTGGCGTTGGATCGGGATGCGCTGGCGGCCGCCATCGAGCGCGCGTGGTACGCGATGCTCGATGTTTCCGAACGGATCCGGGCAGGACTGAGCCAGATCCGCTGACGAAAAGCGAACCTCGCTCACTGATTGGCCGAGATATTCCCAGGACGCCCGGCAAGAAGGACGCTTCCGTCGCCGCGCCGCTCCAGCACATACTGTCGGTAATTCGACAAGGCAAGACTCCTAGGGTCGTGACAGGTCAGTATGGTGGTTCCATGTTTATCGCGACACCGCATCAGTTCGCCCAGCATCCCCACCGCTTCGAGATCCAGGCCAATGGTCGGTTCGTCCAGGATAAGGACGTCCGCCTTCGCCCCCATGACCATGTGGAGGATGACGCGCTTTTGCCAACCCAGCGACAAATCCCCGAAGCGGACATTCGCATACCGTCGCAAACCGAATGGATCGAAGTCATGAAAGACGTCATGCTCGATCGAACGTCCGCGCAGCGAAAAAAACAGCCTTACCGCGAACTCGACGGACACCCCGTCAAAAAAGAGAGTCCGAGCCGGCGCGAATGCGATACTCGCCATACATCGTTTGCGATGCTTTTCAATCTCAAGTCCCCCGATGATCACCTTGCCGCATGTGGGCTTGCATATGCCCGCGATCATGTCGAGAAGCGTTGTCTTACCAGCTCCGTTGGCACCTTCGATCAAGTGAATCCCGGTGCCAAGCGAGCAGCAGGCGTCGCGTATAACGCAGTTCTCGCCATAACCCTTGCGAATGCCGCGAAGTTCGACGGTCGTCACGACCACCTCACGGCTGCGACTATCGAGAGCGGCATCGTGAGGGCGACATAGTCCGCGCGCGAAGGAAGGTTGATCCACCTCGCCACACAGATACCTACACCGACGCATAAAGCCATGGCTGGCATGAGCAGACCGCGTATATGCCCGCCGTGGCCCCCAATATCCAAAAGAGCACCCATCGCCAAGCAGGACGAGACGAGAATCCATGCCACCACGCCGAAACGGAGCACGCAAAGATGGGTCCCCCATGGGGATAGGGCAAGGATGGGAGCGACCTGGATCATACGCTCCTGGGCCAACTGGGCGATGCTTCTGAGCGGAAGCGCCGCCAAAGCGATCCCGACAGCAAGAAACTCCGGTGCCCACTGCTCCTGCTCAGGCACATTCGCCACGAGCATGGCGACAACCATGGCAATGATCGATGCAAGATATCGCACGGTATTCGCGGGACGAACGCCAGGAAACACGTCCATGATTGCCTGCCCAACAAGAATACCAATCCGAGTAGTCGGTAACTGACAAGCCCGTAGTATCGATTGAACTGCTACTCCGCTGTAGCGTGACCAGAACGGATGGGCGGCGACGATGAGGACAAACCAGGCCAACGCCTGGCCGCCGTTGTCGAACATGACCAATACCATGCCCAGCGGATACGCTGGCCAGATCTTCACGAGGAAGCACAAAGAACTACCTGTGGTTTGCGCTGCGTATCCGGCTCCGATCAGCATGGCGCGGGCATCCCTTGCGCTCAAGAAGAAGCGCTCTTGCGACTCCATCCATAGACTCCAACCCATGGCAACCACCACGGCCGCAACGAAGCGTTCATACCAACACAACGAACCGTCCGCCGTCGCCAAGAATGGGAACAAGGGAATTTCTGGCACCGACGCCACCGGAGCGAACAGAAATAAGGCAAGAAAAACCTGACGCTTCCGCGTCTCGAAGAAAGTCCGCGACCTCCAGATATAGGTTTTCACTAGCGCCGACAAGAGCAGCGGCATCGGACCTTGACGCCACGAGTGATGTTCTTTCCACATTCTCATCACCCGCCTCCATCTGTACCGCCGCTTTCATGAGTTCCCCGCATGATTCGCGTGAGCTCATCCAACGCGCTAATGTCCCATTGATCTTTGGGGACAAAATCCGCGAGAACTTGCTGGACGTCGATCGAGCGAGCGCGGCCCAGCGAGAAAGCCATGTCATCGCCTGCATAAATGGCCGAAACAAGGAAATGAATGAGATCGATGTCATACAACGATAGGGATTTGACTCCGAGAATATTGAAGGTTGCCGGATAGTCAACGACGTCGCCATCCCGAAGCAGCCTGCAAGATTCAAGATCGACCAGTACCAATCGGAAGTCACACTTGATGAAATTGGCAGTCTTAGCGTCACCGAGCAAAAAACCTCGTTCGTGGATCTCCCTAATCATTCGCAATGCCATTTCTAGCCACTGCGGATCACTTCCGCCACATCGCCGCCACTCTGCGAGATTTTCTCCCTGTATTCTCTCGAGAATCATTACATTTGCATCGTACTCACTAGAAAAATCTATGACCTTTGGTAGATATTCGGCAAGTCCCATGGAGGACATAACTTCGTACATCGACCGTTCATGCCGTAAAAAATAAGCACCGTCGCGCCCGTCTGGTAACGACTGCCCTCGTCGCAAACCGATCTTTGCAATCAACTCTGTCTGCAGATCGCTATTGGCATCAAAGGCGTGAAACACACCACCTTTTCCTGATCTGCACAGAACCTCCATCACGGGATAACGCGTGAGGATCGATGAAACCTTATCGATGTCCTGCATCCTCCCAAGTCCGAATGTTTCAACAAACGGATCGAAGGGGATGGATGAAAGAACATGTCCAGGGCGATTTCTGTCATCAATTACCCATTCATTGTCCATGCGTATCGACGTAGCCGTAAATGACCCGTATCTGTAATACACACAGCCGCCATTCCAAGCTTGAGGTAACCTCGGAACAAACGGACCCTCGTGACATAGCCGGTCAAGGGCAGCGTATAGTCTCCGGACAAACGCAGGGATGACGGACGGATCATGAAGATATGCCACCACGCATTTCCCAATTTGCGAGAACCCATGCAGACCAGCGTTAGTCTCCATGAGCTTGCTTAGCGACCTCAGATACTTGAAGGCAATTCCTTCGCTTACTAGGATCTGAGCCACCTCGTGCAACATATCTATGTAATTTGTTGGCGTCGCGGATATATATAGCTTCCAGCCTTGCCGGATTGAGGCTGGAGGACTTCCTACAGAGTACCAATGTTCGTTTCTCGAACCAGGGAAGCCCACCAAGGCCATCGGACTCGGAACAGACACCTGATTCATGCGCGACCTCTTGATGTCATCGCATAGTTTGCCGTCCATGGCTTCTCTTGCTCTCCTTAGTGTGCAGTGCGCGGCCAAAGCACCGTGGTGAGGGTAATGGTGACCGTGATAGGGAGCGCTGAACTGGATTCCCGCTTGTCGTCAAGTTCCATGGCCGCTCGAGCGGATGTTGCGAACACCATCTTGGGCGTTCTCCGGACTACGTCTGGGTGAGGTTCGACGGCTCGATACGTCGTACCCGGCAAGGGTCCATCTATGGTCGAAAGATGCGAAGCATCCTGCAAAAATTTACTCGTTCGATACATATGTATATCTCCGTAATACCCGACTGAGGAGCGCTCGTCTTCGATAGGCGCCTATCGGAAGCTCATCATCGGCCGAACACCTGTCTTTGTCGGCCAGTTTTCCTTGAAAGGCTTGACAGCATTACCTGATCGAGAACCAGGGACAGACCTGGCCGCCTCTCGAACGACCACAGACCGGCTCCGACATACCGACGTGGCGCGCCCGATGGCAGATTCGCCTCCGATGCATCGCGCGGTCTTCGGCCGCACGTCGTAACGACAACACCTTACTTCCACGCATCGGCAACGTCGCTAACGTGTCTACCTTTCAAACGAAGGAAGGACATCGTGAAAACACAAGGATTGGCCGGCTTTTCCGTCGCCGCATGGATCGCGTGGCATGCTCCCCTCGCTATCGCATCATCGGACGGCGAATCGCCACCACGCTTTCCCGCCGTGCCCGCGACCACAATCACCTGGGGCGAATGCAGCGGCAGCCTCGTCGGCGCCGAGGCCCTGGCGCTTGGCGATCGCCTGCGCTGTGGACAGATGGACGCCCCGCTCGACCATGGTCGGCCCTTGGCGGGCACACTGACGGTGGCACTGATCCAGGTGAAGGCGCGGGACCCGGTGGCACGCCGCGGCACGCTCTTCGTCCATTCGGGCGGCCCTGGCGAGACGCCCATGGCGTCCATTCCACGGATGGCCCGCCTGATGGATGGAATGGATGCCACCGATGCCGTGCATGGCCTGAAGAAGAGGCTTTCGGATGAGTACGACCTGGTCGGCGTGGTACCGCGTGGATTGCCCGGGGGCACGACATTCCAATGTTCGTCGGCGGATGACGAGCCGATCTTCGCAGATCCCCTGGCAGACACGAGCGCGGCCAATATCCAGGCCGTCGAGCGCGCCGCGCGCGCCTATGCGGCGGCATGCCGGAATCACCCCTTCTATCCGTACATCTCAACCGAACAGACGGTCTACGATCTCGATCTGGCCCGCCGTTCGCTCGGTGAAGCGAAACTCAACTATTACGGGATAGCGTATGGCGCATGGGTCGGTGCGTGGTATGGCGCCGCCTATCCGCAGCACGTCGACCGGATGCTCCTGGATTCCAGCATGGATTGGACAACGACGATGGAGGCGAACCTGCTGTCAGCGCCCCCGGCGAAGCAGGACGAATTCCGTCGCCTCGTCGTGGATACCGCTGTGGCGTCACCTTCCATCTACGGCCTTGGATGCGAGCCGGAGGCCATCGTGAACCTCGTGAGCCAGCTCGCTCCGCTCGTTCGCGAAGTCTGGGCCAACCACTACACGAAACCGGAGAGCCTGCTCGCTGCGATAGCCATGTCCAACTGGTTGCGAAGCACACCGGCCATGACGAAAGACGAAATGAGGGAGCGCCTGACCACCTATCCCTTCAGCATGGAGAATTCGGTAAACCGATCCACCGAGGACGAGGCGTCACGCATGCTTCCCCGTTTGTTCATGCCCACCCCCGCGCCGCGGCCACTTCGTGCCTCGCCATCGGATTCCGTGTACCAGACGGTTATCTGCAACGACATCGAGACAAGCCGGGACAGCGCATTCTGGCAAGGCAAGATTGCCGAGTATGCGAGGCTATATCCTGGTTCGAGCGGCATGAAGCTCGTCTACCCCTGCGCGTTCTGGGCGCGTCCGAACATCGCGCGCCCCGCCCTGTCACGCCTGAACGGTGCAGGAAAAATTCTCATGATCCATTCCGAATACGACTCCATCACGCCACTCAGCGGTGCGATGCGGGCACTGGCGGCCACCACCAACGCGCGCTTGATCATCGCCCGGAACGCGAAGGAACATGGCGTTTTTGGCAACACCGGGTCCGCTTGTGTCGAAGTGACGGCGGGACGATTCCTTCTTGACGGAACATTCCCCGCCAAGCAACTGACCGAATGCCAGACGGTACGGCCACCCCCCGGATACGGGGACTTGTTTGGTGACGCTATCGGTCCGACGCCGGACGATGCCGCACCTGCCCTTCGCCGCGCACCACGAACCGCTCCACGGTGAGCGACTCCGCGCCCATCGGTCCGTAAGCATGCAAGCGCGTCGTGGAGATACCTATTTCCGTGCCGAGGCCGAGTTCCCCACCATCGCTGAAGCGTGACGATGCATTGACCATGACCACCGCCGACCGAAGCGCCCGCACGAAGCGCTCGGCGGCGGCTTCGTCGCGGGTGGCGATCACTTCGGTATGGTCGGAGCCGTAGCGGCGGATATGCGCGATCGCCTGTTCGATGTCGTCGACGACGCGCACGGCGATGATGAGGTCGAGGAATTCGGCCGCGTAGTCGTCTTCGCTGGCGGCGGCGACATCGGCCACGATGGCGCGCGTCGCCTCGTCCCCTCGCACGTCGACCCCCAGCTCACGCAGGCGTGCGATGGCGCGGGGGAGGAAGTCCGGCGCGGCATCGCGATGCACCAGCAGCGTTTCCAGCGCATTGCAAACACCGGGACGACTCGTCTTGCCATCCACGAGAAGACGCAATGCGAGCGGGTCGTCGGCATTGCGATCGACATAGAGGTGGCAGACGCCCTTGTAATGCTTAATCACCGGTACGCGCGCATGCTCGGCCACGAAGCGGATCAGGCCTTCGCCGCCGCGTGGGATGGCCAGGTCGACGATGTCGGTGAGCTGGAGCAGTTCGACCATCGTTTCGCGTCGTGGGTCGTCCAGCAGGGTCACCGCGGCTTCGGGCACGCCTTCCTCCCGCAGGGCACGGCGCAAGGCGTTGGCAATGGCCAGGTTCGAACCCATGGCGTCCGAACCGCCGCGCAAGATCACCGCGTTGCCCGCCATCAGGCATAGCGCGGCGGCATCCGCGGTGACATTCGGCCGGGCCTCGTAGATCATGGCGATCACGCCGAGCGGAATGCGCACGCGCTCCACGACGATGCCGTTGGGCCGCGTCTCGCGGCGGGTGGTCACGCCGACGGGATCGGGCAACGCGGCCACCTCGTGAATGGCCGTGACGATACCCGCGACGCGAGCCTGATCCAGGTGAAGGCGGTCGAGCATCGCCTCGCTCGTTCCATTCGCCGCCGCCGCTTCCATGTCGCGCTGGTTGGCCGCGATGACGAGGCCCGCGTCGGCAGCCAACGCCTCGGCCATCCGCTGAAGCAGGCGTCGTTTCGCGACCGTATCGAGGGCCGCCAGCGTGGCGGCCGCATCGCGGCAGGCGATGGCTCGTTCGCGCAATGTGGGCGGCATGGCGACCTCGCTCATTCGGGAAGGACCACGAGATCGTCGCGGTGCACGACACTCTCGCCATAACTGTAGCCGAGCACGCTGTCGATATCGCGGGTGTGGCGCCGGGCGATCCGGCGGATATCGCCGGCGGCATACTGCGCGACGCCACGGGCGAACACGCCCTGGTCGTCACCGATTTCGACGACGTCGCCACGGGCAAACTCGCCTTCGGCACCCACGACGCCGCCAGGCAGCAACGACGCACCGCGCGAACGGAGCGCTTCCGCGGCGCCGCCGTCCACCAGGACCCGGCCGCCGGCGGGAGTGTGCCTCAGCCAGTACTTGCGTGCGGCGAGGCGGCTGCGTGGCGCGCGCAGGCGAGTTCCCGTCAGGACGCCCGCGGCGAGACGTTCCAGGCAAGCGGCATCGCGGCCGTCGAACAGCACGGTCTCGATGCCGGCCGCGGCGGCCTTCACCGCCGCTTCCAGCTTCGTCCGCATGCCGCCGGTGCCTGCCGCGCTGCCCGCGCCGCCCGCGCTGACGAAGTGCCCGGGCACGACCTCGGCCACGTCGTCGACCGGGCGGGCGTCCGCGTCGACGCGTGGGTTGGCCGTGTAAAGGCCGCCAATGTCCGAGGCGATGAGCAACACGTCCGCGTCCACGAGCGCGGCAACGATGGCTGCGAGGTTGTCGTTGTCGCCGAGCTTGAGTTCGTCTACCGCGACGGTGTCGTTTTCATTGACGACCGGAATGGTGCCGAGGGCGAGGAGTTCGCGAAGCGTGGAGCGTGCGTTGAGGTAGCGGCGGCGGTTGCGCAAGTCGTCGTGGGTAAGCAGGACCTGGGCGACGGGAGCCACGAAGAAGCCTTGCCAGAGGGCGATGAGACGCGTCTGGCCCAGCGCCGCCAGGGCCTGGCGGCCAACGAGGCCAGCGCTCCCTCCGGGCGTCGCGAGGCCGCGTCCGGCCGCGACCGCGCCGGAAGAGACAATGACGACTTCACGGCCGCTTTCCCGGCTGCTGACGACGAACGCGGCCAGGGCTTCGGCGTGCTCACCCGTAAGCGCACCGTCGGGCGTCGTCAGCAGACTGCTGCCGACCTTGAGGATGGCACGCCGCCAGTTGGGTAGCGGTTGCTCGGTGAAGCCTTTCGACATGCCGTGTTCTCCGCCGGGTTGCGTCCGCTTGAGCGGTGATCAGCGCATCGATGCCAGCCGGGCGCGCAAGGCATCCAGCATGAGATCGTTACCCGCCCCCGGCGAGGTCCTTGCCGCCAAGCTCGATTCCGGCGTGCGTCCGTCACCGGCCGAGGCCGCCGTTTCCGCCGCCGCGCGATACGCGTCGCGGAAGGGCACGCCGGCCACGGCCTGCTCGATAGCCACGTCGGTGGCATACATCGCCGGCTCGATGGCGGCGCGCATCTTGTCGGCCTTCCATTCGAAGCGGGCCAACATGTCCGGCAGCAGTTCGAGCGCCCCCAGTCCCATCGAGAAGCCGTGAAACAGCGACCCCTTGGAGAACTGGAGATCGCGTTGATAACCCGACGGCAGCGACAGCAGCTGCTCGATCTCGGTGCGTGCCGCGGCCACGCTGGCGTAGCTGGCGCGCAACAGTTCCACCACGTCCGGATTGCGCTTGTTCGGCATGATCGACGAACCGGTGGTGTACTCCGCCGGCAACGTCACGAAGTCGAACTCCGCGGTGGTGAAGAGCGAGAGATCCCACGCAAGGCGCCGCGTATCGAGCAGTGCGGTGCCGACGGCGTCGAGCGCCGCCATTTCGAACTTCCCGCGCGAAAGCTGCGCGTAGATCGGCGAGACTTGCATGCGGCTGAAGCCGAGAGCCGTTGTCGTGTGTGCACGATCGAGTGCCACGTTCACGCCGTAGCCCGCCGCCGTGCCGAGCGGATTGGCGTCGATCAGTTCCAGGGCCTGGCGAGCCCGCAGCGTATTGTCGATGAAGGCCTCCGCGAACGCGGCGAACCACATGCCGGTCGACGACACCACGGCACGCTGGATGTGCGTATAGCCAGGCATCGGCAACGCTTCGCCAGCGGCACGCCCGAGGCAGACCTCGGCGACGCGACGACACAGAGACTCCAGCACCAGGAGCTTTTCCTTCAGCCACAATCGCGTGGCGACCAGGATCTGGTCGTTGCGACTGCGCCCGGTATGCACCCGTCGCCCCGCATCGCCGAGGCGTTCGGTCAGGCGCGCCTCGATGGCCGAATGCCCATCCTCGAAGCGTTCGTCGAGAAGGAAGGTCCCCGAGGCGAAGTCGGCGGCAAGTACATCCAGCTCACGAAGCAACGCGTCGCGCTCCCCGGCGGACACCACGCCGATATTGGCGAGGCCCTCGACATGCGCCTTGCTCGCCGTGATGTCGTACAGGAAGAACTCGCGATCGAGCACGACATCGTTGCCGGCGAGGAAACGCATGATGCGCGCGTCCACCTGCGTATCGGATTTCTGCCAGAGCGGTTGGGTCATGGTGGATTCCTTCCGCTTAGAGCGGGATGGCGGTCAGCTCGTCGAAGCCGAGCGCGCGATTGACGTTCTGCATCGCCTGCGTGGCGGCGCCCTTGAGCAAGTTGTCGAGCGTGGCGACCACGACGACACGGCGGCCGTCGTTGGATACGGCAAACCCGCCTACGTCGAGGTGATGCTTGTTCGCCACCTGGCTCACCCACGGGGCCTCGTCCACCACGTGGATCAGCTTTTCCTTCTCGAAGCGTGCCTCGAAGCGGCGGACGATCTCTTCGCGCTTGGCCGGCTTGGCGAGGTACAGGTTGGTGGTGACGGTCAGGCCGCGGAAGTGCGGCGCCACGTGCGGCATGAATTCCACGGGCAGGCCAAGGTGGCGGCTGGCCTCCTTCTCGTGCATGTGGCCGGTGAGCGAATACGGCATCAGGTTGTCGCGCAGCTTCTCCGGATCGTTGCGATCGGATGGCGTCGTGCCCGCCCCCGAATAACCGGACACACCGAACGAGACCGGTGGCGCAGCCAGCAGGTCCTTCACCGGCGCGATCGACACCTGGATCGCGGTGGCGTAGCACCCCGGATTGCTGATGCGTTTTTCGCCACGCCAGCGATCGCGATACAACTCGGGCAAGCCGTAATACCAGCGTTCGTCGAAACGATAGTCGGCGGAGAGGTCGACGATCACCGTCGCGACCGCGGCCTTGTCGATCGCTTCCACGTAAGGAGCGGCCTTGCCGTTAGGCAGGGCCAGGATCACCACGTCGGCTGCCGCCGCGGCGACAGCGGCGGGATCGAGGTTGCCATAGGTGAGTTCACCCTCGTAGGCATCGCTATGATCGGCCAGCCGCTGGCCATCCAGTTCGCGCGAGGACACGAAAGCCAGTTCCAGTCCCGGGTGGCTGGCGATGAGCTTGATCAGTTCCGCACCCGTATGGCCGCGTGCGCCGACGATGCCGATGGTCTTCTTGGCCATGAGCGTTCAGTCCTGCAGGGTGGGTTCGCGCGTGGCGCAATGCGCGACGCAACGTTCGATGTCGGCGAAGTTGTCCAGCCCGTACCAGAACACCTTCCAGCGGGCCTGCTTGAAGCAGCCGTCCGACTCCGCGTAATAGAAATGGTTGATCACGTTGCCGTGGCGCGATCGCCAGAACAGCCTGGGATTCTCGTCGCGCATCACCTGCCATACGGCACGTCCGAGACCTTCGCCCTGGGCTTCATCGAGCACCGCGAACTTGTCCAGGTAGGCGAACCCTTCCTCCGCGGTCAACACCATCGCGGCCCGGTAGTTCTCCGAGACATAGAGACGATAGAGGTCGGTGCGCTCGAAGTAGTCGTCCACGAGGGTGCGACCGAAGCTCGACTCGATCAGCTGCCGCATGCGGGCCAGGTCGACGCCCTCCCACGACTCGAAGCGGAGCACGCGTTCGCCGCGGCGCACGAGCGTGCCCGAACCCTTGTGCGTGAACAGCTCCTTGGCCAGTTCCGCCGGCCGCGTGATCGAGACCGACGAGGTCAGCGGCAGGTCGTCGAGGAGATCCTTGATCTGCTCGATCTTCAGGCGCATGCCCGAATGCAACCACGGCTGCTGGAGCAGCTGCTCGTACTCGGTCGAAAGATTGATCGAATCGATCACGTTGCCGTCGCCATCGAGCAAGCCACCCGTGCCGGTCAGGAACACGATCTTGTACGGCTGCAGCACACGGACCAGTTCGTTCGCGGCGAAGTCGGCGTTGATGTTGAGGATCTGCCCCGAATCGGTCTCGCCGAGGCTGGCGATGACCGGGATCGAGCCCGCGCGCAGGCTGGCCTCGATCGGCGCGAGGTTGATGGCGCGCACGCGGCCCACGAGGCCGAAGGTCTCCTGGTCCATGAACTCCGCCGCGAACACGCCCGAGGGCACGGAGGTGGCACGCGTGTCGGCCTCTTGCAATGCTTCCACCAAGCGCAGGTTCTGCGCCTGGAAGACGCGGCGGACGATCGCCAGTGCTTCCGGCGAGGTCACCCGCAGGCCGTTGACGGTTTTCTTCTCGATCCCCGCCGCCGAGAGCTCCTCGTCGAGTTGTGGACCGGCACCGTGCAACACGATGGGCGTGAGTCCCACCTGCTGCAGGAAGGACAGCGAAGAGGTGAGATCCGGCAAGTCGTCGCGCAGCACCGCGCCACCGACCTTCACCACGGCGAAGCGGGCGGCGTCCAGCTGCGAGAAGCGCTTCAGGTATTGCTGGATCTCGCGTGCGCTGCCCATGGAGGACAGCAGGCGCACGATGGTTCTGCGGGTATGTTTATTAGAGTCCACTGTCCACGATCCGATGGATGGTCTGGGCGTAATGAGCCAGCTGGTCGAGCGCGACCCATTCGTCGGCGCTGTGCGCCTGCGCGATATCGCCGGGGCCATAGACGAAGGAGGTGTAACCGGCCTTCGAGAACAGCGCGGATTCGGTCCAGAAATCGACCGCGTTGCCCACGGGGATGCCCAGCTCGTCGGCGAGGTCGCGGGCGGCCAGGCGGCGCGTCTCGGCCGTGGCGGTATCGCCCGCCGGTAACGAATCACCACGGAAGGTCTCGCCGTACTCGACAGGATGCGGTTCGACGAGGGTGCGGAAGGTTTCAAGCAGGCGATCGGCATCCATCGACGGCAACGGACGGAAGCCGAAACGGACATCCGCCGTCGGCGCGATCACGTTGGCCTTGATGCCACCCTCGACCTTGCCGATGTTGAAGCGCAGGCCGGTGAGACCACCGAAGCGCTCGTGCGATTGCGCCTGCACATGGTCGAGCGCGGCGGCTCCCCAGCGGATCGCCTGATGCAGCGCGCTGTCCGAAGGTTTCTGTTCGCCGGAGGCGTGGCCTGCCCTGCCCTGGAATCGCATCTGCACGGAATGGATGCCCCGATGCGCCAGCACCGCCTCGCCCCTGGTCGGCTCGGCGACGATGATCGCCTCGTAGTCGCGCGGCGTCTTCAGGAAGCCGTCGATGCAACGGGCGTCGTTGGCTTCCTCGTCGGTCGACAGCAGCAGTGCCATGTCGCCCTTCGAGGCGTTGGCGACCGCGACCAGAGCGGCCGCGGCGCCCTTGATGTCGCACGCACCGAGGCCGATGGCACGGTCTTCCGTCACCCGCAGTTCGAACGGGCTGGCCGTCCAGTGCGGGGAATCGGGCACGGTGTCCAGGTGCACGTTGAACAGGTACCGGGGCGTACCGCGCACAGCGTAAAGATTCACGGCACCGGCACCGAAATCAGTCACCTGCACGTCGAAGCCCGGAAGGTTCGCGCGCAGGTAATCGAAGATCCCGTCGGTACCGATGGTTCGTGGCGGATTGCGCGTGTCGAAACCGACCAATGCGCGCAGATGGGTGAGCGTGTCCTTGAGAAGCGTATCCATGGGCGCGGATCAGTTCCCGTTGGCGCGGTCGACTTCCGCCCAGAGCGTGGAGCTCATGCCGTAGAGCTTGATGAAGCCCTCGGCCTCGGCCACGCCCCAGTCGGCGGCCTGGGCATAAGTCGCCTTGGCCGACTGCAGGATGTTCTTCGACTCCACCTTCACCGCGTAGACGGTGCCACCGCGGGTCTCGATGATTACCTTGCCGTCGACCTTGCGCTGGGTGGAGACGAGGAAGGCTTCGAGATCGGTCTTGACCGGATCGTTGAAGAACCCCTCGTACGCCACCTCGGTCCACTTGCGGCCGATCTCGGGCTTGAAGCGATTCTGCTGCTTGGACAGCACCGTTTCCTCCAGGGCGCGGTGCGCGGTCAGCAACGCCGTGAGCGCGGGCGCCTCGAACACGATGCGGCCCTTCAGGCCGATGTTGGTATCGCCGGTATACATGCTGCGGCCGACGCCATACTTCGCCAGCTCACGGTTGAGGAAACCGAGGATCTCCGGACCGGATGCCGGCTTGCCATCGAGCGACACCGCCGTGCCCTTCTCGAAACCCAGTTCGATGCGCAGCGGTTCGGACGGCCATTCGGAACGCGGCGCGCACCAGCCCACGGCACCTTCGCCCGGGATCTCCCACGCGTCGATCTCGCCGCCGGAGATGGTCACGCCGAGCACGTTCTCGTTGATGGTGTAGTGCTTGGTCTTGGCGCGCACTTCGAAGCCCTTGTCCTCCAGGTACTTCTGCTCGTACGCGCGCACCTGGGTGTGCTCGCGCTGGATTTCGCGGATGGGAGCGACGATGGTGTAGTCGCCCAATGCCTTCACGGTCAGGTCGAAGCGGACCTGGTCGTTGCCCATGCCGGTACAACCGTGCGCGAAGAATTTCGTGCCCAGTTCATCGCAGCGTTCCAGCGAGGCCTTCACGATGAGGTAGCGATCCGAAACCAGCAACGGGTACTGGCCCTGGTAGAACTCCCCGGCCCAGATCAGCGGAGTGACGAAACTGTCCCAGATCGCCTGGGCGGCGTCCACGGTGCGGTGCGAGGCCGCACCCAGTTCATGGGCGCGCTGCTCGATGTACTCACGCTCCTCGGACGAGACACCACCGGTGTCGACGAACACGGTATGCACCGCATAGCCGCGCTCGATCAGGTAAGGGACGCAAAAGCTGGTGTCGAGGCCGCCCGAGAAGGCGAGGACGATATCTTTGCTGGACATGCTGGCTCCGAAGGAAAACGTTGGACGATCGGGAAAGGCGAATCAGAAACCGAGGCCGGACTTCACGCCCGACGACTGTGAAATGAGCGAAGCCATGACCGCCTTCTGCACGTGCAGGCGATTCTCGGCCTCGTCGATGGCGATGCAGGCCGGCGAGTCCATCACCGCATCGGTCGCCTTGATGTTCCGGCGCAGCGGCAGGCAATGGCTGAAGAGGCCGTTGTTGGTCAGGGCCATCTTGGCCTCGTCCACGATGAAATGCTTGTTGGCGTCGCGGATCGCCTTCTCCTCATCCCAGCGGCCGAAGTAGGGAATGGCGCCCCAGCTCTTCGCGTAGATCACGTCCGCGCCGCGATAGGCCGCCTCGATATCGTGCGATACCTGCAGCGAACCGCCGTTCTCGCGGGCATTGCTCCTGGCGAATTCCATGTAGCGCTCGTCGAGGACATATTCCGGCGTCGGGCACAGCAAGGTCACGTCCATGCCCATCTTCGTCGCGATCAACAAGGCCGAGTTGGCGACCGCCGTGTTCAGCGGCTTCGGGTGATAGGTCCAGGTCAGGACGTATTTCCTGTTCTGCAGGTCGCCCAGGTGCTCCCTCAACGCAAGCGCATGAGCCAGTTCCTGGCACGGGTGGGTAATCGTCTCCAGGTTGATCACCGGCACCGTCGCGTACCGCGCGAACGCCGCCAGCACCTTGTCCTGCCGATCCACCGACCAGTCGACGAACTTGGGGAAGGCGCGCACGCCGATGAGGTCCACGTAGCGCGAGAGCACGCGGGCCACCTCGGCGATATGTTCCTCGGTATCGCCGTCCATCACCGATCCGACCTCGAACTCGATCGGCCACGCATCCTTGCCCGGCGAAAGCACCACCGCATGGCCACCCAACTGGAAGGCACCCAGTTCGAAGCTCGTTCGCGTGCGCATGGACGAGTTGAAGAACATCAGCGCGATCGACTTGCCGGCCAGTTGCTGGCCCTGTGGCGAACGCTTGAACTCCGCGGCCTGCTCAAGCAGGGCGTCGAGTTCGGCGCGGCTGTAGTCCTGGGTGGAAAGGAAGTGGCGAACGGTCATGGCAATCCAGTTCGGTCGGTGGCCACGAGGCCGTGGAGGGAGGAGGAATGAAAAACAAAAAAACCCGGCGCATGGCCGGGTTTTTAGTCGGTACGAATGAAACGCGTGCGACAGCCTACCCGGCCAGTGGTCCGATGTACGGTCGACGAGCACGCGAGGTCATTCCTGCGGCCATGCGGGCGCTGGTAAGGACGATCGCGGTGTAGACGGTGTGGGTCACGGCAAGGTCTGGAAAGGTGGAACCGCGATCATGCCGGGATTTGGTGCGGCGCGCAACACGCATGGCTCGCCGGGGAGGGCCCTGGTGGAGAGAACTTGATAGAAAGAGCCTGGCGTGGTGGGAGCCGACCCTGTCGGCGATCCCGCGGCAACGGGCCAGGTCGAGGCAAGCACCCATCGCCGACAAGGTCGGCTCCCACCAAAACCGCGAGATCGGCTCCCCCCGGAGCCACAAGATCGCCTCGCCAGAACAAAAAAGGCCGCGATCGCTCGCGGCCTTTTCGGTGGAAGCAAGGACGTAGGTCAGTCCGCCGGCGCCACGCTGACGCGGACACGCAGACGCTCGCCCGGGTCGTAGTTCAGCCGCGAGACGTAGACCTCCCCGCGATAGCGGTATTCGACGTCATAGCCGGCGATGCGGCGCTGCTCGGACACCGAGCTGACGTCACGGCAGCGCGTTTCGGTGCTTTCGTAGGTGCGGTCGCCGTTGCGGGCTATGCCATTGCCGACCGCGCCGCCGGCAACGGCGCCGACCACCGTGGCGGCCTTGCGGCCGTCACCCTTGCCGACCGTGTTGCCGAGCACGCCACCCACGACGGCGCCGAGGATGGTGCCGGCCGTGCTGTTGCCGCTGGATTCGCGGCGGACGACGGGCTGGTCGTAGCACTCCTGGCGCGGGGTCTCGATGCGGGCCACGCCGTACACCGGGTCGACGCGCAGGACGTCCGCCCAGCCGTAATGGGTATTGTCGTCCGGGCCCGCGGAGGGGCCGGGGCCCGGGGGACCGGGAACGTAGCGACCGTCCTGGGCACTGACGCCGGTGGCGAACAGGGCAAGAATGAGCGCGGGGATGAGCAGGCGAGACATTTAGGAAAACCTCCAGCCAGGCGCACGAATGGCGCCTACTGGCTAGCATTTCAGCAAGTTCACGCTGAATCCACGCTTAGAACCGGCGGACGAAATCATGACGTCCCGTGTCAACCGATTCCGGTCCCGCGCGTGCGTCCCGTTCGGGTGGGCTTGCTATCATCTCCGGATGGCCCGCACGCCGCTCCCGTCCACGGATTCCCGATGCCGATTTCGCTCTACAACACCTTGTCACGCCGTATAGAGGCGTTCACCCCCCTCGATCCGCAGCGGGTGACGATGTACGTGTGCGGGCCCACGGTCTACAACTACATCCACATCGGCAATGCCCGGCCCCCCGTCGTCTTCGACGTGCTCGCCCGCCTGATCCGCCGGCATTACCCGAACCTGGTCTACGCCCGGAACATCACCGACGTGGACGACAAGATCAATGCCGCCGCGGCCGCCGCCGGGGTGCCGATCGCGACGATCACCGATCGTTACACCCAGGCCTACCGCGACGACATGGCCCGCCTCGGTGTCGCCCCGCCTGACGTCGAGCCGCATGCCACCGCGCACATCCCGCAGATCGTGGCGATGATCGAGCGCCTGATCGCCAGTGGCCATGCGTACGAGGCCGAAGGCCATGTGCTGTTCCACGTCGAGTCGTTTCCCGCCTATGGCGCCCTGTCGGGGCGCGACCCGGAAGAACTGCTCGCCGGAGCGCGCGTCGAAGTGGCGCCGTACAAGAAGAGCCCGGGCGACTTCGTGCTGTGGAAACCCTCGGACGCGAGCCTGCCAGGCTGGGACAGCCCCTGGGGCCGGGGCCGTCCGGGATGGCACATCGAGTGCTCCGCCATGAGCGAGGCCCATCTCGGCGAGACGATCGATATCCATGCCGGCGGCGTCGACCTCACCTTCCCGCACCACGAGAACGAGATCGCCCAGAGCGTCTGCGCGCATGGTGGCAAGACCTTCGCCCGGTACTGGCTGCACAACGGCATGCTCACGTTCGAGGGACGGAAGATGTCCAAGTCGCTGGGCAACGTGCTCCAGTTGCACGAGTTGCTCGGCAAGCACCCTGCGGAGGCGCTGCGTCTCATGCTCCTGCGCGGCCATTACCGCCAGCCGCTGGACTGGTCAGAGGCCGCGATGACCCAATCCGTGCGCACGCTCGACGGCTGGTACGGCGTCCTGCGCGACATGGGCGACGTGGACGCCGGCGAGGCGGTGGTGCCCGGGTCCGTCGAAAGCACGCTCTGCGACGACCTCAATACGCCCCAGGCGCTGGCCGAGATATCGCAGCTGGCCGATGCGGCGCGCCGGGCCACCGGCGTGGCACGCGGTCCGGCCAAGGCCGCGCTATTGGGCGGTGGCGCCCTGCTCGGCCTGCTCCAGCAGGAACCGGAAGCCTGGTTCCGCCAGGGCAACCCGGGCGAAGCCGTCGACGAGGCCGCCATCGAGGCACTGCTGGAGGAGCGCCGCGCGGCACGCGCGGCGAAGGATTTCGCCCGGTCGGACGCCATCCGCGACCAACTCAAGGCATGGGGCATCGCGATCGAGGACGGCGCGCAAGGCACGCGCTGGAGCGTGGTGAAGGCATGAACGAGCCGATGGAAGCCACGGCCATCGAAGCACAGGCCGCGATCGCGGAGGAATTCGCCTTCTTCGGTGACTGGACCGAGCGTTACCAGTACCTGATCGACCTCGGCCGTCAGCTACCGCCCTTCCCCGACGAGCGGAAGACCGAGGAAAACCGCGTGCACGGCTGCCAGTCGATGGTCTGGCTGATTCCATCGGGCGACGCATCGAGGATGCACTTCGACGCCGCCAGCGACTCGGCCATCGTCTCCGGCCTGATCGCCCTGGTGCTGCGGGTCTACTCCGGCCGTCCCGCACGCGAGATCGTCGACACCGATCCCTCGTTCATCCAGGAGATCGGACTCGCCAAGCACCTGTCGCCTACCCGGTCGAACGGGCTCGCGGCCATGCTCGCGAAGTTGAAGGCCTACGCGGCGGCATCGCTGGCCCAGGGCTGAGCGGACGTTGGAAAACAAGACGGCCCCGCGATGCGGGGCCGTCTCGTGTCGCGACCACAACGGGATGGAATCAGTCGCCCATCTGCTTCTGCAGGTGTTCGCGGCGCTCCTGTGCATCGAGCGACAGCGTGGCGATCGGGCGGGCGTCGAGACGGTCCACACCGATTTCCTCGTCGGTCTCCTCGCAGAAACCGTAGCGGCCTTCCTCGATCCGGCGAAGGGCCTTGTCGATCTTGGAAATCAGCTTGCGGTAACGGTCGCGCGTACGCAGTTCGAGCGAGTTCTCGGTCTCGCGCGTGGCGCGCTCGGCTTCGTCACCCACGTCACGGACTTCCTCGCGGAGGTTGTCCATCGTCTGACGCGATTCCTCGACCAGCTGTTCGCGCCAGTCCTTCAGCTTGTTGCGAAAATAGGCGAGCTGACGAGGATTCATGTACTCCTCGTCGTCGTTCGGCTTGTAACCCTTGGGCAGGTCGATGACGGTGGAAGCCGGCAGCGCATAGCGGCCGTCTTCGCGCGTGATGCCGTTGTCGGCGGTATTGGAGGCAGTGCTATTCATGCTGGATTGAGCGGACTTCTCGTTTCTGGATGAGGTGGAGCTGCCCACCGCGGATGCCGTCCGCGGTGTCGCAGCGGCAACGGCAGATGCCGTGCGCCCCTTTTCGGGCGCGGCGGCGGGGGTAGCCGAGGCGGTTTTCTTGGCTGCCGGCGTGGACACCGGAGCGGGTGCGGCCTTTACCGGCGCAGCGGATGTTTTCTTCGCGGGCGTCGCGGGTGTCTTCTTCGCCGGCGTCTTGGTCACGGCGGGCGCCGCTTTCTTCGCCGGAGCGGCGGGGGCGGGCTTCCCCGCCGCCTTGGTGGCCACCTTCGTAGCCGGCTTCGGTGTCGCCTTGGGCGCCGCCGTCTTGGCCGTCTTCGCCGGCGCTGCCTTCAGCGGGGCTTTCGCCGGGGCCTTCTTCGCCACGGGCTTCGATGCCGTCTTCTTGGCAGGCGCGGCGGCCTTCTTAGGGGCTGCCTTGGCGGCCGTCTTCGTCGCGGACTTGACCGCGGCCTGGACGGCCTTCTTCACCGGCGCCTTGGCCGCCTTCACCGCGCCCACGGTCTTCCTGGTCGCCTTCACATCACCGGCCCCGCCCTTCTTGGCGGCACCTTTGGCAGCTGTGGAACTACGAGCATTTTTCGCCATTTCCTTCACCTCGGTGGCCGTGGCGGCGGGGTGTTATAGCCCAGATGCGTTACCCCAGCAACCTATCTTCTGGGATACTGTCGATTGGCCCTACGCCGGTCGACACCGGACTCACAGTGACCCGCCTCCTCTTATCCCTGCTCTCTGCGTACAAACGGTGGTTGAGCCCGATGCTGGGGGCCCGCTGCCGGTTCCATCCATCCTGTTCCGATTATGCACGGGTTGCCATAGCGCGCTTCGGCCCGATGCGCGGCGCCATCCTGGGCGCGTGGCGCATCCTGCGCTGCCAGCCGCTGTGCGAAGGCGGCCACGACCCCGTTCCGGAACATTTCATCCTGCGCCGCTGCGGCGCCCAAGGAGCACATACCCATGACTGACGCCTGGCTCATCAAGAACGCCGAACTGGTCAACGAAGGCCGGCGTTTCACCGCCGACGTCCGCCTCCGCGACGGAAAAATCGCGACCATCGCGCAGAGTCTGGAAAAAGATCGTGACGAAGAGGTTATCGACGCCTCCGGCCTGTGGTTGCTGCCGGGCATGATCGACGACCAGGTTCACTTCCGCGAGCCCGGCCTCACCCAGAAAGCCGATATCGCCAGTGAATCCCGCGCCTGCGCCGCCGGTGGCATCACCAGTTTCATGGAAATGCCCAACACCAAGCCGCCCGCCCTGGACCGCGACTCGCTGGAGGCGAAGTACGCCCGCGCCGCGGAAACCTCCGTGGTCAACTACGCGTTCTACCTCGGCGCCAGCAACGACAACCTGGAGGCGATCCGCGCGCTCGATCCTAAGAGCGCCCCCGGCATCAAGGTCTTCATGGGCGCGTCGACGGGCAATATGCTCGTCGACAACCCGGAAACCCTCGACCACATCTTCCGCGACGCACCCACGCCGATCATCACGCATTGCGAAGACACGCCGATGATCGACGCCAACCTGGCAAAGGCCCATGCGGTGTACGGCGAGGACATCCCGGCCCGGGAACATCCCCTGATCCGGTCGCGCGAGGCTTGCATCAAGTCCACCCGGTTGGCCATATCCCTGGCGAAGAAGCATGGCACCCGCCTGCACGTGCTGCACATCTCCACCGCCGACGAACTGGCCCTGTTCGAGCCGGGCCCGATCGAAGGCAAGAAGATCACCGCCGAGACCTGCGTGCACTTCCTGCACTTCGCGGCGCCGGACTACGAGCGCCTCGGTTTCCTGATCAAGTGCAATCCGGCGATCAAGGACGAAGCCGACCGCGAGGCCATCACGAAGGCGCTGGCCGAAGGCCGGCTCGACGTGCTCGCGACGGACCACGCGCCCCACCTGCTCGAGGAAAAGGCGCAGAAGTACGACAAGGCGCCGTCGGGCCTGCCACTGGTGCAGTTCGCCCTGCAAGCGGCGCTGGAACGCGTGTTCGAGGGCAAGCTCACCCTGGAGCGCGTCGTCGAGGCGGTCAGCCACGCGCCCGCCAAGTTGTTCGACGTCGACAAGCGCGGTTTCCTCCGCGAAGGCTACGCGGCCGATCTCGTGCTGGTCGATCCGAAGCGCCGGCATACGGTGACGCGCGAGGAAGTGCTGTCCAAGTGCGGCTGGTCGCCGTTCGAAGGCACGACGTTCAGCAGCAGCATCGCCACGACCTTCGTCAATGGCCAGCGCGTGTGGGATGGCCGTAACGTCGACGGCAACGTCCGCGGCCAGCGTCTCGCGTTCGATCGATGAGAAGATTCGCAAGCGCATTCGCCGCGCTCGTGCTTCCCACGCTCGCGGTCGCGGCGGTCCCCGACCTGCCTGCCAGCGTCTCGCAAGGAGGCCTCGTCATCGGTCACGTGGCACCCGGCACGCGCGTCACCGTGGCCGGCAAGCCGGTGCATGTAGGCGACGACGGCCTCTTCGTCTTTGGCGCCGGGCGCGATGAACGCGGGCCTATCGTCGTCACCCTCGGGAATACGCGACGCAGCGTCGCGGTCTCGCCACGTGACTGGCCTGTCGAGCGCGTGAATGGCGTCCCGCCGAAAACGGTGAACCCGCCGCCGGACATCGCCGCGCGGATCGAACGCGAGCAGGCCGAGGTGGTCGCCGCGCGCGATCGCGACGATGCCCGCGAGGACTTCCTCCGTGGCTTCATCTGGCCGGTGAACGGACGTATCAGCGGACGCTTCGGCAACCAGCGGATCTACAACGGCGATCCCAAGGCGCCGCATTCGGGCATGGACATCGCCGTGCCCGAGGGCACGCCGATCAAAGCCCCGGCCGATGGCCTGGTCACCTTCGCCAAGCCGGATCTCTATCTCACTGGCGGCACGGTGCTGCTCGACCACGGCTTCGGCCTGTCGTCGAACTTCCTGCACCTGTCGCGTATCGACGTGAAGGTTGGCCAGCACGTGCGCCAAGGCCAGGTCATCGGCGCGGCGGGCAAGACCGGGCGCGCCACGGGCCCGCACCTGCACTGGGGATTCAACTGGTTCGGCACGCGCCTCGATCCATTGTTGCTGCCAGGCATTCACTGAAGCGCGGCAACCCGCCGATGACACCGGCGCCTGGTGGGAGCCGACCCTGTCGGCGATTCAATCTTGCGGCAATCTGGAATCGCCGACAGAGTCGGCTCCCACCAGAAGCCTCTCATCGAAGCCTGGATCTATGAAGATCGGCTACCGACCGGCTTCAGCGCACCTTCGAGGCGAACGCCACCGCGTCGTGCGGGTGCAGGCTCTCGTGATGGGCCACGCGAAGGTGGAAGTCGGCGATGTTCGGGTCGGCTTCCAGCGCTTTCTGGATACGCCGCGCGGCATCCTCGCAGAACATGAGGTTCTGTCCGTTCGCCAGCGCGAAGGCCTGTTCGTCCGCACGCTTCACCGCCGTCTGCACGGGCGTGCCCAGCGCCGATTCCACGTTATCGATCATGCCGATCAGCGGGAACACGCCCTCGCCCGCGGGACGCACGCGGATGGTGGCGGTGCTGCGTTGCGCATGCGGCGTGGCGACGATGCCCTGCTCCGTTCCCAGCCAGGCCAGTATGGTTTCGCGGTCCAGTGGTTCGCCCGCCGAGAACGTCCTTGCGAAATTGTCCTGGATCAGCTGGCGTGACAGCGCCGCCGAGGCGGGACAGGTCGACGAATAGAGGATGTCCGTGGTGATCTCGATGCGGAAGGCGTCGCCGCTGAGCGTCGCGTCGATGGTGATCGGGTAAGCGCGCCAGCCACTGTTTTCGCTGCGAAGCGACTTGCGACGCACCAGGTGCTCGAAGCCGATGGTGATCCGTGCGTGGTCCGACAGGCCTTCGTGCGAGGTCAGGAACGATTCCAGGAGTGTACGGATACCGGCGATCGTGAGCGGTCCGGCCGAAAGCGCATCCGAGACCAGCAGGTAGAGCCGCGACATGTGGATGCCACGCGCTTCCGGCTTGTTGAGGTTGACGAAGGCTCCCACCCTGGCTCCCGTGGAGCGCACGTCGCCATCGCCCGCGTCGAAGGCGACGGGCATCTCCATGCCGTCCATACCGACCCAGTCGAGCGTGCCGATGGCCAGGGCATGCTCCTGCGACGCCACGTCGGGCAGCAGGCGGGTCGGGGAATCGTGGATGTACATCGGGGAATATCCTTGGGACGTGCCGGTATCCGGCTTACCGTGCCCGAGATGGGGGCCAGGAGGATGGGCTCAATGGTCCTTGCGGGGAAACGATCCGTTCAGGTAAATCGTGCGGCGTGACGTGCCGCAAGCCAGGCGCGGATGGCGGTGGCCGGACCGGAGCGCGATTGGCGGCGGTGCAGTTCGGCCAGCGGTTCATCTGCACGCGCGGCGCCACGGGCCGTGGACAGCGCCGTACGGCCCTCCAGCCCGCGGAAGGTGCTGAGCGGCTCGCCCAGCGCCAGCGCCTCGCGCAGCCCGCCGGCGAGTTCGTCCAGCTGCGCACGCAGCGCCTCGCGCCGCGCCGGGGAATCGACCTTCAGGTGCGTCCGGGCGAGGCCATGGCGGGCCAGCCGCGTCATCGGCAAGGGCAACCGTTCACGCTCGGCGTCCAACTCCAGTCGCGACAACGCGAAGACGAGGTGCGACAGCGTGGCGATCCGCGACGCGGATTCCGCCGACGCCCCGGGTCCGAACCACCAGGCGTTTTCCAGGGTCGCCAGCGCGCCGTGCAGGCCACGGGACGCGGCGACCTGGGCACCGAAATCCGATGGCGTGCCCTGCTCCAGTTGCGCCATGGCCGCAAGCACGGGCGCCAGCCACAGGTTCGCCGGGATGGCTCGTGCGCGGTCGCTGCCGAACAGCAGCTTGGTGAGCGGGTGGCGACCCCCGCTGGCGGCGGCGCCGGAGAGCTCTTCCGCCCACCATTGAAGCTTGGCCGCGGCGACCTGCGGCTCGCGGATGCCATAGGCCGAGGAGACCAGTTCCTGTTCGAGCGCAGCCAGCGCGACCCGTTCGTCGCGAGTGCGCTCGTCCACGAAGCCGAGCGCGACCCGCTGCTGCGGCTGCACCGCGAGCCACTTGTCGACGAAGCTCCCGGTCGCACCGTCGATCACGCGGCAACCTCCCCCACGCCGAGCAGGACGGCCAGTTCATCGGCATGATCCAGCACGGCATCGGCACCCCAGGCATCGGGATCGCCGCCGTCGAGGTACCCCCAACGCACCGCCACGGTGAAGAGGCCGGCGGCATGGCCCGCAAGGACGTCGCGGCGGTCGTCGCCGACGTACACCGAGCGGGTGGGATCGCAGCCCGCCAGCGCGCAGGCGTGCAGCACGGGGGCGGGATCGGGTTTCTTCACCGGCAAGGTATCGCCGGAGACGACGGCGGCGGGCTTCCAGTGCGGAACGGCGCGTGGCAGCAAGGCGTCGGTAAGGAAGCCGGGCTTGTTGGTGACGATGCCCCAGCGGATACCCGCCGCGTCGAGCGCGGCAAGCAAGGTCTCGACGCCATCGAAGACCACGGTGTGGCTGGCCATGCATGCCTCGTACAGTTCGAGGTAGCGGGGAACGAGCTTCAGCAGGTCGTCCGGGGCGATGCCCGGAAAACCGGCGCCGATGATGGCGCGCGATCCTCGCGAGACCACGGGACGCACGCGTTCGTACGGCGGCGGTGCGATGCCCTGCTCCTCGCACAGTTCGAGCAAGGCCGCGTACAACTCGTGGGCGCTGTCGAGCAAGGTACCGTCGAGATCGAAGAACACACCCTCGGGCTTGAATGGAAGCGGACTCATGCCGTCTTCCTGGCCGCCAGCACGTAGTTCACCGCCGTGTTGGACGACAGGCTGGCGTTGCGCGTGAGCGGGTTGTAGGCCAGGCCCTTGATGTCTTCCAGCTCGAGGTCGAAGCGGCGCAGCATCGTGGCGACTTCCGAAGGCTTGAGGAATTGCGCGTAGTGGTGCGTGCCACGCGGCAGCAGGCGCATGAGGTATTCGGCGCCCACGATCGCCGCACCGAACGCGGCCGGCGTGCGGTTGAGCGTGGACAGGAACAATTGACCACCGGGCTTGAGCATCGCCGCGAGATCGCGGACCAGTTCGGCCGGGTCGGGCACGTGCTCGATCAGTTCCATGCAGCAAACCACGTCGAACGACGCCGGTTCGGCTTCCGCCAGTGTCGTGGACGACTGCACGCGGTAATCGACCTGCACGTTCGACTCGAACAGGTGCAGTTTCGCGATCTCGATGAGTTTTTCACCGAGGTCGATCGCCGTGACGTTCGCGCCGGCGCGCGCCAGCGCTTCGCTGAGCAGGCCGCCGCCGCAGCCGATGTCCGCCACCTTCGCGCCACGCAGGTTGGCGCGGCCGGCGACATAGGCGGCGCGCACCGGGTTCAGGTCGTGCAGGGGACGCGATTCGCCGTCCGGGTCCCACCAGCGCGCGGCGAGCTTTTCGAAGCGCGCGATTTCTTCCGCATTGACGTTGGTGTTGTTCTGCATGGTTCAGTCCTTCGGCTTGAAGCCTGGATTGCGCATGGCGAGCACGAGGTAGAGGTGCAGGGGTTCGTTCATGCCGGGTCCTCGGCGGCAATGCGTTCGCGCCAGGCACGCGCCTTGGCGCGGATGGCGGCGGTGTCGATGCCCAGGAGCTCGCCCGAGGCAAGCTTGCGCACGCCATCGATCCACACGTCGCTGACCTGATGGCGGCCGGTGGCATACACCAGCTGCGATGCCACATGGTAGAGCGGCTGGGTTTCCAGGGCGTCGAGACGCACGGCCACGAGGTCGGCTCGCTTGCCCGGTTCGATGGAACCGACGCGGTCGCCCAGGCCGATCGCCTTTGCGCCGTTGAGCGTCGCGGCACGCAATGCATAGGCGGCATCGAAGGCGGCGGCGTCGCCCGCCACGGCCTTGGCCAGGAGCGCGGCGGTACGCATTTCGCCGAACATGTCCAGGTCGTTGTTCGAGGCGCAGCCATCGGTGCCGATGCAGACGTTCACGCCAGCGGCACGCAACTTTTCCGCCGGGCAGAAACCCGAGGCGAGTTTCAGGTTGGATTCCGGGCAATGCACCACGGAAACCCCGGCGACGGCGCAGGCGGCGATCTCGCCATCCGTGAGCTGGGTCATGTGCACCGCCACCAGGCGCTCGTTGACGATGCCGAGCTTCTGCAAGCGCGCGAACGGACGGATGCCGTCTTTCGCCACGGCCTCTTCCACTTCGTGCGCCGTCTCGTGCGTGTGCAGGTGGACGGGGATGTCTAGCTGGTCGGCCAGGACGCGGATGCGCTCGAAGTTCTCGTCCGAGACCGTGTACGGTGCATGCGGCACGAAGGCCGTCGTGAGCAGGGGCTCGCCGCGCAAGGCATCGTGTACCTCCACGGCACGGCTGAAGTATTCGTCGGACGTGGTCGCCCAGGCGGTGGGGAAATCGATCACCGGCAAGCCGATGACCGCACGAAAACCCATCCGGCGGTACGTGGCCGCGATCACGTCGGGAAAGAAGTAGTTCTCGTTGGCGCAGGTGGTGCCGCCGCGGATCATCTCGGCCACGGCGAGTTCGACGCCGTCACGAATGAATTCCGGGCCCATCACGCGGCCTTCCGCCGGCCAGATGTGTTCCTGCAACCAGGTCATCAACGGCAGGTCGTCGGCCAGGCCGCGCAGCAAGGTCATCGGGTTGTGCGTGTGCGCGTTGATCAGGCCGGGGATGAGCGCGTGCTCGGGCAGCTCGATCCGTTCGCGCGGCGCATAGGCTACGCGGGCAGCGGCGATCGGCAGCACCGCCAGGATCTCTCCGTCGTGCACGGCGACCGCGTGGTCGTCGAGGACCACGGCGTGCGGCTCGACGGGGACGACCCAACGGGCCTCGATGAGGAGGTCGATGTCGGTAGGACTGGCGGTCATTCGGGGCCTCGGTGGGGAAACGGGAGCCTCATACAAGAACGGCACGGCGCCCTCGGGGGCCGCCGTGCCGCGATACCAGGCAAAACGCTGGTGGCCTTACTTGACGCGGCTGTCGTACTCGCCGGTGCGGGTATCGACCTTGATCAGTTCGTCCTGGTTGACGAAGAGCGGTACACGGACGACGGCGCCGGTCTCGAGCGTGGCCGGCTTGCCGCCACCGCCGGAGGTGTCGCCACGGACGCCCGGATCGGTCTCGACGATCTTCAGCTCGACGAACTTCGGCGGCGTCACGGCGATGATATTGCCGTTGAACAGCGTCACCACGCATTCCTCGTCGCCCTTGAGCCACTTCCAGGCATCGCCCATCGCGGCGAGGTTCGCACGGTACTGCTCGAAGGTTTCCGAGTGCATGAACACCCACTCGCGCTCGCTGCCGGAGCCCTCGACGTACGAGAACTGGGCATCGGTATCGACGGCATCGGCTTCCTCGAACGAATCGCTGGACTTCAGCGTCTGCTCGGTGGTGCGGCCGTCCTTGAGATTGCGGATGCGGATGCGGGTGAAGGCCTGGCCCTTGCCCGGCTTGATGAAGTCGGCTTCGGTGATGATCCACGGATCGCCGTTATGAAGGATCTTCTTGCCCGTTTTGACATCATTGAGGCCAAGGGTCGCCATGCGCTTTCTGCTCCAGGGTTAAATCCGCCCCGCTGGGCGGCTAAAATGGGGTCTGTCACGGGCTCCTGGGCCCGATCCAAGGTCCGTAATGATAACCGCAAGCCCCACTTCCCGCCTATCGCCGCCCCTTCCTGGCTGGCGCGAGCTGTGGCGGGATGCCATCACCGATGCCGGGGAACTGCTGGCCGCCGTCGGCCTGGGCCATCGGTCCGACCTGCTTCCCCCCGACGACGCGGGCTTCCCGCTCCGCGTGCCACGGGGCTTCGTGGCGCGCATGCGCCACGGCGATCCTTCCGATCCGCTGCTCCTGCAAGTGCTGCCCCGCGCGGCCGAGCACGATGTGGCGGAAGGATTCGCCATCGACGCGGTCGGCGACATGTCGGCGCGCGCCGGGCACGGCCTGCTGCACAAATACGACGGTCGCGCGCTGCTGATCGCCAGCGGCAGCTGTGCCGTGAACTGCCGCTACTGCTTCCGCCGGCACTTCCCCTACGGCGAGGAAATCGCCGCGGCGGCCCAATGGCGCGAGGCCCTGGCACACGTGCGGGCGGACACGTCCATCCGCGAATTGATCCTGTCCGGCGGCGATCCGCTGTCGCTGTCCACGCACAAGCTCCAGGAACTCACGCGCGGGCTCGCCGACCTGCCCCACGTGATCCGCCTGCGCATCCACACCCGGCTGCCGGTGGTCCTGCCCGAGCGGGTCGACGAGGCCTTCACGGAGTGGCTGGCCGCGTTGCCCCTGCAGAAGGTGGTCGTGTTGCACGCCAACCACGCGAACGAGTTCGACGACGCGGTGGACGCCGCCTGCGCCCGCCTGCGTGCCGCGGGTGCCACCTTGCTGAACCAGTCGGTCCTGCTGCGTGGGATCAACGACGACGCGGGAGCATTGGTAGACCTGTGCGAACGCTCGTTCGCGGCCGGCGTGCTGCCCTATTACCTGCACCAGCTCGACAAGGTGCAAGGCGCCGCCCATTTCGAGGTGGACGACGACCGGGCCCTCGCCCTCGTAGACGAATTGCGAGCCCGCCTGCCCGGCTTCCTCGTGCCTAAGCTGGTACGTGAACTGCAGGGTGATGCCTCCAAGCGACCTATTGCCGATTTCGCGCGTTAGTATGGGCGGCATCCGGTCAGCATGACCTGTCCGGACGCGCTGGGGGGAGCGGGCCGGCAAGCCGGTTCGCGGGGTGGGCAAGCGGCAATTCGGAACGGCATGAAACACGACAACGTCATCAGGATCCTCTTCATCGAGAACTCGGTGGAAGACGCCGAACTCTTGATCAACGTATTGCGCAACGGCGGCATCGCCGTTCGCCCCGCCCGCGCGACCAACGCGGACGAAATCCGGGCGGCGCTCGACGATATCGGGCCGGACCTCGTCCTTATGAACCCCGGCGTGCCGGGCATCGACGCCGGCGCGGTGATGCGCCAACTCGACGCCAGCGGTCGCGACCTCGCCCTGATCGCCGTGGTGGACAGCCTGCACGACGATGCCATCGCCGACCTCTTCGCCAACGGCTCTCGCGGCGTGGCCTTGCGCAAGCGCCCGGACCAGGTGCTCGCCGTGGTCCGCCGTGAATTCGACGCCTTGTCCACCCGCCGCCAGGTGCGCCGGCTGGAAACATCGTTGCGCGAGACCGAGCGCCGCTGCGACGCGCTGCTCGATTCGTCGCGCGACGCCATCGCCTATGTCCACGAAGGCATGCACGTGCGCGTGAACCAGGCCTACCTGGAAGCCTTCGGGCTCGCCGAGTTCGACGACATCATCGGCCTGCCGATCCTCGACCTGGTCGCCGGCACGCACGCCGATGAGTTCAAGGCCGTGCTGCGCGGCCTTTCCAAGGGCGACAAGACACCGCCGCCGATGGAATTGCTCGCACGACGCGACGATGGCGGTACCTTCAAGGCCATGGTCGAATTCGCCCATGCCACCTTCGAAGGCGAGTCCTGCCTGCAGATCGTGTTCCGCCAGCAGACCGTCGACGCGGCCCTGGTGGCCCAGCTGCAACGGGACTCCGTCACCGGCCTGTTCAATCGCGCGCACACGCTCGCGCATATCGACGAGGCGGTTGCCGCGGCTGCGGCGGGACGCGCCGGGCAAGCCGTGGTCCTGCTCGAACCGGACAACTGGAAGGACATCGTCGCCAGCACGGGCATCGGCAACGCCGACCACCTGCTCGCCGCGATCGCCGCCAAGGTCAATGAATCGATCGACGATGAAGATGTCGCCGGTGTCCTCGGCGACCACACGCTGGGACTGGTGCTCCATTCGCGTGGCGACCTCGAGCATGCCGCGCTCACGGAACGCCTGCGCCACGCCGTTGCCGAAAGCATCTTCGACGCCGGCTCACGCTCGCTGACGGTCACCATCACGCTGGGCGGAACGCTCCTGGCAGAGAAGAACGCAAATACCGAGACCGTGCTGGACCAGGCCAGCGCGGCGCTACGGGCCGCACAGAACCAGGGCGGCAACCGCGTGGAACTGCACGACCCCAGCGCGCGCGAGAAGGCCGACGCGGAACGCGAGCAGTACTGGCTGGACCTTGTCCGCCAGGCGCTCGCCGAGGACGGCCTGCGCCTGTACCACCAGCAGATCATCAGCCTGCAGGACGCCGCGGGCGAGTTCTACGAGATCCTGGTCCGCATGCGGGGCCCGAAGGGCGACGTGCTGCCGTCGTATTTCTTCCCGGTGGCGGAACGCAACGGCCTGCTGCCCGCGATCGATCGCTGGGTGCTCGGCCATGCGATCGACGCCCTCGCCCACCGCGAGAACGACGGCCTGACCACGACCTACTTCGTGAAGATGACCCTGCAGTCGCTGGAAGATCCCGACCTGCTTCCCTGGCTCATCCGTCGCCTCGAATCGGCGAACCTGCGCCGGAGCAAGCTGGTGATCGAGATGCCTGAATCGAAGGTGCTCACGAGCCTGCGCCCCACCCAGGAATTCGTGAGCGGCTGGCGCAAGGCGGGTGGCGGCTTCGCCATCGAACAGTTCGGCTCCGGCCTGAACTCGTTCCAGATGCTCAACCACGTCGAAGCCGATTTCCTGAAGATCGACCGCAGCTTCATGACCGACCTGCCGCAGCACCCGGAAAACCAGAAGAAGATCGCGGAGATCTGCAAGGAAGGCCATGCCTCCGGCAAGCAGACCGTGGCCGAGTGGGTCGAGGACGCCGTCAGCACGTCGCTGCTGTTCGCCTGCGGCGTGGACTTCATCCAGGGCAACTTCCTGCAAGAGCCGGCGAAAGTGCTGGCCGAGGAATACATGCCGGTCTGACAGCCGGCGGCTTCGGTGAGCCGTCGGCGACTCGGTTGGCTTACACGACGACCGCCACGACACTATTGGCCGGCACAACAAAAAAGCCCGCGATCGCTCGCGGGCTTTTTGTTGTGCCTTGCGGCAACCGATTACTCGGCGGCGGCAGTGGCCTTCTTCGCGGCCTTGGCGGCAGCGGCAGCGGCGACGTCTTCCTTGATGCGGGCAGCCTTGCCTTCCAGGCCACGCAGGTAGTACAGCTTCGCGCCACGGACCTTGCCCTTGCGCTTCACTTCGACCGAGTCGATCGCACGACTGTGCGACTGGAACACGCGCTCGACGCCGGTGCCGTGCGAGATCTTGCGCACGGTAAAGGCGGAGTGCAGGCCGCGGCTGCGCTTGGCGATGACGATACCTTCGAACGCCTGGACGCGCTCGCGGTTACCTTCCTTCACCTTGACGTTGACGATCACGGTGTCGCCAGGACCGAAATCCGGCAGCTGGCGGGTGATCTGCTCGGCTTCGAACTGTTGGAGAAGTTTGTTCATGGCACACCTGTCGCAATTGTTTACGGCGACCGAGTTATTCGGCCGCACCGTTTGGCCGTGCGTAGTCACGGCGGAATTCATCCAGCAATGCCCTCGATTCATCGTCGAGCGCACACTGCGTTAACAGATCCGGCCGGCGTAGCCAGGTACGACCCAGCGACTGCTTGCGACGCCAGCGGCGGATGGCCGCGTGATCGCCGGAAAGCAGCACCTCCGGCACGCCACCCCATGCGTCGTGCTGCACGGGACGGGTGTAATGCGGGCAATCCAGCAAGCCATCCGAGAAGGAGTCCTGCTGGGCGGATTGCGCATCGTTCAACGCGCCTTCCTGTAGACGACCCACCGCATCGATAATCACCGCTGCGCCGAGTTCACCGCCAGACAGCACATAATCGCCGATTGAGAGCTCCTCGTCGACCTCGTGCTCGAGCAGGCGTTCGTCCACACCCTCGTAACGTCCGCAGATCAGGGCGATTCGCGGCATCTCGGCCAGCGCTTCCACCCGTTTCTGCGTCAGCCGCGCACCTTGCGGGCTGAGGTAAATCACGTGCACCGGCTCCGGTGCCGCCTCGCGAATCGCCGCGAGCGCCGCCCGCAGTGGTTCGATCAGCATCACCATGCCCGGTCCACCCCCGAAGGGCCGGCCGTCCACGGTGCGGTAGTTGTCGGTGGCGAAGTCGCGAGGGTTCCAGGCTTCCACCTGTAACAGTTCGCGCTGCTGCGCCCTGCCGACCACCCCGATCGCGGCCGACTGGCGGACGAAATCGGGAAACAGCGAAACCACGTCGATGCGCATGATCTTCAGGTATCGCTGTTCAGAACTCGGGGTCCCAGTCCACCACGATGCGCCCGGCGTCGAAATCGACCGAATGCACGTAGGGGCCCTGGACGAACGGAATCAATCGCTCCTTGTCGCCGTCCTTCACCACCATGACGTCGTTGGCGCCGGTGGCGAAAAGATGACTCACCCGCCCCAGGTTCGTGTCCTCCGTGGTGACGACCTCGAGACCCTCGAGATCGGTCCAGTAGAACTCGCCTGGCGAGGGCGGCGGCAGCGTATCGCGCGAGACCGTGATCTCGCAGCCGACCAGCGCAGCCGCCTGGTCGCGATCCTCGATACCCGGCAGGCTGGCGACAATGCCCTTGCCCTGCGCGCGTCCTCGGACTCCGTCCATCTCCCGTTCCACACCCGGCGCGGTCAGCAGCCAGGGCTGGTAACGGAAAATCTGGATGCGGGGCTCGGTCCAGCTTTCGAGCTTGACCTGACCCTGCACGCCATGGAGTCCGACAATGCGTCCGACCCGGACGCGCTTACCGGACTCCGTCGACATCAAGCAGCCAGCTTGCCGGCTTCCTTCACGAGGGCACGGACCTTGTCGGTCAGCTGCGCACCCTTCGCCACCCAGGCCTGGACCTTGGCGACGTCGAGTTCGAGGCGCTTGTCGGCGCCCGAAGCAACCGGGTTGTAGTAGCCGACACGCTCGATGTTACGACCGTCGCGCGGGCTGCGCTGGTCGGTCACAACGACGTGATAAAACGGACGGCCCTTGGCGCCACCGCGCGAAAGACGAATCTTGACCATAAGTTACGAGCTCCAGAATGCCGCAAACCGGCAAGGCGCGCGCGAGAAGCGGGCGCGGTAAAGCCGGACATTTTAGCGAAAGTTTCCAAAAATGGAAGGGGGTTCAGCCTCTTCCGTACATAGCGCTCAGCGCGGCGGCATCATGCCGCCCATGCCGCCCATGCCGCCCATGCCCTTCATGGCGCCGCGCATCTGGCGAAGAAGGCCCTTGCTGCCACCCTTGGACAGCTTGGACATCATCTTTTCCATCTGCATGAACTGCTTGAGCAGGCGGTTCACGTCCGCCGGCTGGGTACCCGACCCGCGCGCAACGCGGGCCTTGCGCGAACCGTTCAGGAGATCCGGGTGGCGGCGCTCCTTCTTGGTCATGGAGCCGATGATGGCGACCATGCGCTTGAGTTCGTTGTCGTTGACCTTGGACTTCACGCTGTCCGGGATGCTGGACATGCCGGGCAACTTATCCATGAGACCGGCCAGGCCGCCCATGTTGCTCATTTGTTCGAGCTGGTCGCGCATATCGTTGAGATCGAAGCGCTTGCCCTTGATGACCTTCTCGGCGAGCTTCTGCGCCTTTTCCTGGTCGACCTTGCGCTCGACTTCCTCGACCAGCGACAGGACGTCGCCCATGCCGAGGATGCGCTGGGCCACGCGATCCGGATGGAAGGGTTCGAGGGCGTCGCTCTTCTCGCCCGCACCGAGGAACTTGATCGGGCGGCCGGTGATGTAACGCACCGACAGCGCCGCGCCGCCGCGGGCGTCGCCATCGGTCTTGGTCAGCACCACGCCGGTGAGCGGCAACGCGTCGGCGAAGGCCTTGGCCACGTTGGCGGCATCCTGGCCCGTCATCGAGTCGACGACGAACAGGGTCTCGATGGGATCGAGGGCACCGTGAAGGGCCTTGATCTCGCCCATCATCGCCTCGTCGATATGCAGGCGGCCCGCGGTATCGACCAGCAGCACGTCGATCACCTCGCGGCGGGCGGCGGCGACGGCCGCCTTCGCGATGGCGACGGGGTCCTGGCCGGCTTCCGAGGGGAAGAACGACACGTCGACCTGGGCGGCCAGGGTGCGCAGCTGCTCGATGGCGGCAGGACGATAGACGTCGCAGCTGACGACCATCACGCGCTTCTTCTTGCGCTCCTTGAGGAACCGGGCGAGCTTGCCCACCGTGGTGGTCTTGCCGGCGCCTTGCAGGCCCGCCATCAGCACGATCGCCGGCGGTTGTGCCGCCAGGTTCAGTTCCGTGTTGGCGGCACCCATCAGGGTGGTCAGCTCGTCGCTGACGACCTTGACCAGGGCCTGGCCGGGCGAAAGGCTTTTCAGCACCTCCTGGCCGACCGCGCGCACCTTCACGCGCTCGATGAGCGCCTTCACCACCGGCAGGGCCACGTCGGCCTCGAGCAGGGCGATGCGCACCTCGCGCAGGGTCTCGCGGATGTTTTCCTCGGTCAGCCGGCCGCGACCACGCAGGCGGTTGACGGTTTCGGAAAGGCGTTGGCTGAGCGATTCGAACATGGGGATTCGGGTCGGAATGCTGTAAACGACGGATTATAGCGGACTCCCACCATGCCGCGACGCTTCGAATGCCAACGTGTCGCATTCACGCTGCGGGATGGCTATGCCACACTGCGCGTCCATGATCGTCACCATCCTCTCGCTGGCCGCCGTCGCCTTCTACCTGTCCGCCGCGGGCGTACTCGCGCGGCCGCTGGCGACAGGCGGACAGCCGCTGGCCCGTGTCGGCATGGCCCTTGCGACGGTTGCCGCGCTGGCGCATGCCGCGCTGCTGCTCACGGCGCATCGCGGTACCCTGGACCTGCACTTCTTCGCCGCCCTGTCGCTCGTCGCCTGGATCGCCTCGGCCTTGACCCTGGTGGTGAACCTGTCGCGGCCCGTCGCCGGGCTGGGCATCCTGATCTTCCCGCTGTCCGCCGCCTTCCTCGCCGTCGATGCCTTCCTGGCACCGCGCACGGCGCCGGAGTCGATGAGCTGGCAGATCGAATTGCACGTGACGATCGCGGTGTTCGCCTTTGGCATCCTATCGATCGCCGCCGCGCTGGCGATCCTGCTCGCGATCCAGGAACGGGCGCTGCGCCGCAGCCGCTTCGGGCACTGGCTGCGCGCCCTGCCCCCACTCACGCTCACCGAGGTGCTGCTGTTCCGCCTGATCGCGGTGGGTTTCGTGCTGCTGACGCTCACGCTGATTACCGGCGCGCTCTTCGTCGGCGACCTGTTCAGCCAGCACCTGGTGCACAAGACGGTGCTGTCGATCATCGCCTGGATCGTCTTCGGGGTACTGCTGTGGGGCCGCTGGAAGTACGGCTGGCGCGGCATCCGCGCGGTCTACCTGACCCTGATCGGGATGGGCATCCTGTTGCTTGCCTTCTTCGGCACCAAGGCGGTGCTGGAGTTGATCCTGCACCGCACGGCGTAGTTGCAGGTCCACCCCGCCAGGCACAGGGTGTCCATGCGAGCCGCTGAGCAGGCAACCCGCTCAGGTGGGAGCCCACTCTGTCGGCGATGGGTGCTTGCCTCAACCCGGCCCGCTGCCGCGAGATCGCCGACAAGGTCGGCTCCCACGGTCACTCCCGGCTGGCGTCGATCGCTTGCGAGAGGCGTTCCACGCCGATGACTTCCATCTCGCCCACGCGGCCACGCTTGGGAGCGTTCGCCGCGGGTACCACGGCGCGGCGGAAGCCATGCGTCGCCGCTTCTTTCAGGCGTTCTTCGCCGTTCGGCACCGGGCGTATCTCGCCCGATAGACCGACTTCGCCGAACGCTATCGATTTTTCCGGCAGGGGGCGGTCGCGCAAGCTCGACAGGACCGCCATCAACACCGGGACATCCGATGCGGTTTCCTGCACGCGGATACCGCCGACCACGTTGACGAAGACGTCCTGGTCGTAGGCGGCCACGCCGCCGTGGCGATGCAACACGGCGAGCAGCATCGCCAGACGATTCTGTTCCAGGCCCAGCACGACGCGACGCGGATTGCCCAACGACGATTGGTCGACCAACGCCTGCACTTCCACGAGCAAGGGACGGGTACCCTCGCGGGTGACCATCACCGCGCTCCCGGCCGTAGGGCCCGAATGCGCCGAAAGGAAGATCGCCGACGGATTGGGGACCTCGCGCAGGCCCTTCTCGGACATCGCGAATACGCCGAGTTCGTTCACCGCGCCGAAGCGGTTCTTGAAGGCACGCAGCACGCGGAAACGGCTGCCGGACTCGCCCTCGAAATACAGCACCGCATCGACCATGTGTTCGAGCACGCGCGGGCCGGCGATACCGCCCTCCTTGGTCACATGGCCCACCAGGAACACCGAGGTGCCGGTCTCCTTGGCGAATCGCGTGAGCTTTGCCGCCGATTCGCGCACCTGGCTGACCGATCCGGGAGCCGCGGTGAGCAGTTCCGTCCAGATCGTCTGGATCGAATCGATGACCAGTACGCGCGGCCGAGCCGATGCGGCCTGCTCCAGGATGCGCTCGATGCAGGTCTCCGCCAGCGCATGCAAGGGAGCGAGCGGAAGATCCAACCGCTGGGCGCGTCCGGCGACCTGCGCCAGCGATTCTTCGCCGGTGACGTACAGGCTCGGCAGGACCGCGCCCAATGTGCCGAGCATCTGCAGGAGCAGGGTCGACTTGCCGATACCGGGATCTCCACCGATCAGGACCACCGAGCCATCGACCAGGCCACCGCCCAGGACGCGGTCCAGTTCACCGATGCCCGTGTTCGTGCGTGCCTCGGCGGTAAGCAACACTTCGGTGAGCGGCGTGATCCTGGGCGCGCCCGCCGCCTCGCCGGCATAGCCGCCACGGCGCGCGCCGGTCGACACCGCGTTGGGCTTCGCCGCCTGGACGACGAACTCGGACAGGACGTTCCATTCGTTGCACTCGGCGCATTGGCCCTGCCACTTGCTGTGTTCGGCGCCGCACTGGGTGCAAACGTAGGCGGTCTTGGCCTTGGCCATCGTTCGGGATATCCGTGGAAAAGTAGACGCTATATAGCGCGTGGCTGTCGCAAGGGACGATACGCGAAGAAATCGGCCGCGTTCATGCTTCGTCTTCGACGAAGAGTACGCGCCGCGTCATGCCACAGGTGAGATCGTAGGAGATCGTGCCGGCCGAGGCCGCCACGGTTTCCACCGGCAAGCCATCGCCCCACAGGGTCACCCTGTCGCCCACACGAGCATCCGGGACCAGACGCAAGTCCAGCGTGATCAAGTCCATCGACACTCTTCCGACCAGTGGCGCGAGCCGCCCGTTGACCAGCACTGGCGTGCCGGCAGTTGCACTGCGCGGATAGCCATCGCCGTAACCGATCGCGGCGACGCCGACGGCCATGTCCTCAGGGCAGACGTAGGTGCCGTTGTAGCCCACGCGCTCGCCTTTCGCGAGGTGGTTGATCGCCACGAGGCGCGTCGTCAGCGACATGGCGGGACGGAAACCGAAATCGGCGCCCGAACGCCCTTCCACGACCGACAATCCGTACAGCAGGCCACCGGTGCGAACCCAGTCGCCACGCGCGTCCGGCCAGCCAAGCACGGCCGCCGAGTTGGACAACGCGCGCGGGCCCTGCAGACCCTCGGTGGCTTCCCTGAAGCGGGCAATCTGCAACGCCGTGTCCCTCCCTTCGAACTCCTCCGACGAGGCGAAGTGGGTCATGAGGCCGACGTCGCGGTCGATCGCGGGCATCGCGAGCACGGCGGCATGGACCTCACGAGCGCGCTCCGGCGGAAAGCCAAGCCGGTGCATGCCGGTATCCACCTTGATCCAGACCCGCAGCGGTCCACGGGCCGGATCGGCCCTGACCAGCCAGGGTAACTGCGCGTCGTGATGGATCAACGCCTCCAGGCGCAGGCGCTGCATCTCGGCGATGTCGGAGGGCGTGTCCGGTCCTGAAAGCACCACGATCCGCTGCCGATGCCCGGCCGCACGCAAGCGCAAGCCATCGGCGATGGCCGCCACGGCAAACGCCTCGGCCTCGCCATCGAGCGCGCGAGCCACACGCTCCAGCCCATGGCCGTAGGCATCCGCCTTGACCACCGCCATGACCCTGGCGCTGCCCGCGAGCGCACGAACGCGGGCAAGGTTGTGGCGCAGGGCACCGAGATGAATGGTCGCGACGGTGGTACGGCTCATGGCTATCGAAGCAACGCGGTAGTGATCGGTCACCCAGTCTAGCCGTAACGATTGGGCGACCGTGTGGCGCAAAGATGGCGCGTCACGGCGGATAGTTCGTCGCCTGGGTCATCGGGCGAGGTCGAAGTCAGCCGACGATACCCAGCCCCGATTGCCGTGCTCGTCGTCCACTTCCCACATGAGCCCGATCCGGTCGCCCGTCGGGTACACGAGCATGCCGGGTTCGAGCGAACGGATCGTCTTGCCCTTGCCGTCCGCCTTGGCGGACATGCGGCTGGCGACGCGCATCGTGCCGGACTGCCGGCTATTCGCCGCCGACGCATCGGACGGCAGGCCGCCCAGCTCGGAAACGAGCTTGGTGTACGCATCGAGGTAGGCCATGGTGATCACCTGCCCCTGGGTGGTGTTCGTATACCCACCGAGGCCCGCCGAGCCCAGGCTCTGGCTACCCCACATGTTGCCCTGGCCCCCGAGCCCGATATCGTTCTTCTCGCCGTGACCTTCCACCATCGCCACCTGCTCGGAAGAACGCACGTCCGTGACCGTGAGGGTCACGTCGGCGGTCTTGGAGCTGAGCTTGACCGAGCCGGCGATACGTCCCGCCGTCCCGCCTAGCACGCTCTGCGCGAGGCCTGAAATGCCGCCGCCTCCGCCATCGCGGTTGCTGTCGATCAGGTCGGGCACGAGGACATAGTCGGCCGCCTTCACCTGGCCCTTGCCGATGTTCGAGCCACCACGCAATTCCCCTCCCGACGCCAGTGCGCGTTCACGCATGGCGGCATCCATGCCACTGCTGCGATCGACGAGGGTGAAACAACCGGACTTCGAGACGAACACCTTGATGAGCTTCGTAGGCGCCGGCAGTTGCTGCCCCGTCCACCACTTCAATGCCGCTTCCGGCTCGATGACCGAGATGGAACCCAGTTTCTTCGTGCAGTGGGGAATCTGCGCCACCTTCGCGTCGTGCTCCTTGTTCTTCTTGTTGAAGAACGGCAGTCCCGCATGGGCGGGCGAGGCCAGCGAGGCGCAGAACACCGCGGCCGCGACGACGGCGGCCGGCCTGATGAAAAATTCCATGGTCGATCCTTTGCTGAGGGCCACGGAAATGCTAAGGAACCGCAACCCGAAGGTCAGTAGGATGTCGTCCTAAAATTGGCAAGCGATCGCCCGCCACGATTCATCAGTGTCCGCCGTCGAGCACGCCGTCGATCGCCTTCTGGGACAGCGGCGCCATCACCTTGTAGCCCGCCGCGTTCGGATGCAGGCCATCGTCGCTGAGTTCCTTCCTCAAGGCGTCGTGGGCGTCGACCATCGCGGCGTAGTAATCGATCGAGTCACCCATGAACACCACGCGTTTCTCGCCAGGCTTCGGCGGCGGATAGGTGGCGTTATCCCTGGCGTAGCGGGCGAGCAAGGGCCAGTCGTTGAGCCGTTGCTCGATGTCCGCGCGCTGGTCAGGGGTGGGATGTTCCGGAAGGACGATGCGATTCGCGGCCGTCGCCACGGACGCCACGGTCAAGACGAGACACCACACAGCCATCCAGAAACCGATGCGCTTCATCCCGGGTCCCCTCGCGTTCCTATCGTATGGTCGTGTGATGGTGTGGGAGCCGCTTCAGCGGCGATGGGTGCTTGCCTCGACATGGCCCGCTGCCGCGGGATCGCCGCTGAAGCGGCTCCCACAGATCAAGCGGCTCCCACGGATCGAGCGGCTCCCAAGGCCTGGCGGTGCCTAGTCGAACGAGCCCACGTAGGAATCCGGCGCCCAATTCTCGAACTTCGTGTAGTGACCGAGGAAGGCCAGTTTCACCGTATCGGTGGGTCCGTTTCGCTGCTTGCCGATGATGATCTCGGCCAGCCCCTTATCGGGCGACTCCTTGTTGTAGTACTCGTCGCGGTAGATGAACATGATCACGTCCGCATCCTGCTCGATAGCGCCGGACTCGCGCAGGTCGGACATCATCGGGCGCTTGTCGGCACGTTGCTCCAGCGAGCGGTTCAACTGCGACAGGGCGATCACCGGCACGTTGAGTTCCTTCGCCAGCGCCTTCAGCCCACGAGAGATCTCGGAGATTTCCGTCGCGCGGTTTTCGGAGTTACCGGGTACCTGCATCAGCTGCAGGTAGTCGATGACGATCAGGCCCAGGCCGTGCTCGCGCTGCAGGCGGCGCGCCCGCGAGCGCATTTCCACCGGCGACATCGCCGGCGTGTCGTCGATGAAGATCTTCGCGTCGGACAGCATGGTGATCGCGGAGGTGACGCGCGGCCAGTCTTCTTCGGCGAGGTCGCCATTGCGCAGGTGTTGCGCGTGGACGCGGCCCAGCGAGGAGATCAGGCGGAAGGCGAGCTGCGAGGCCGACATTTCCATCGAGAACACCGCCACCGCTTTCTTTCCGCGCATGGCGGCGGCCTCGGCGAGGTTCAGCGCGAACGCGGTCTTACCCATCGACGGACGCGCCGCGATGATGACCAGGTCGGACGGCTGCAACCCGGAGGTCAGTTCATCCAAGTCGGTGAAGCCGGTGGACAGGCCGGTGAGCTGGCCGCGCTTCTCGTAGCGCTCGGTAAGCATGCGGAAGGCCTCGCCCACGGCCTCGCGCACCGACACGATATCCTTCTTGCCTCGGGCGCCGGATTCGGCGATGCGGAAAACGCGCTGCTCGGCGAGTTCCATCACCTCCTGCACGCTCTTGCCTTCGGGACGGAAGCCATCCTCGGTGATCGACGTGCCGGCATCGATCAACTGGCGCAGCACGGACTTCTCGCGAACGATGTCGCCATACGCGCCGATGTTCGCCGCGCTGGGCGTCGAGTTCGCCAGTTCCATCAGGTAGGTGGCACCGCCGACCATCTCGGCGGTCTCGTTGGCGACGAACCAGTCGCCGAGCGTGATGGCGTCGCAAGGCATGCCCTTGTTCGCCAGTTCGTTGATCGCACGCCATATCAGGCGATGATCCCTACGGTAGAAGTCTTCCTCGGAAAGCTTGTCGGCGACCTTGTCCAGGGAATCCGGCGAAAGCATCAAGCCACCCAGCACGGCCTGCTCGGCCTCGATGGAATGCGGCGGAATGCGCAGTGAATCGATGGCGGAAGGCTCACGACGGCGCTTGCGGTCGCCGCGCTCGCCTCGCTCGGGATTGAAGGACATGGATTACCTCGTGTTGCAGACGGCGCCCACACCGGAACGGCTGGTCGCGATGTCGATCATACGCTGGCTGGTCTCACCCGTTGAGAGGATAAGTCTGTGGATAACTTGTGGGTGGAAACGAAAACGGGCGCCTTTCGGCGCCCGTCTCGGAATCGCGGTGGTACGGGGCTTACGCGCCGACGACCTTGACCTTGACCGTCTGCTGCACGTCGGCGTGGAGGACGATGATGACCTCGTACTCGCCAACGACACGGAAGGGGCCTTCGGCCTGGATCACTTCGCTCTTGTCGACGTCCAGACCCTTGGCGGTGAGCGCCTCGGCGATGTCACGCGGGGTGACCGAGCCGAACAGCTTGCCTTCCGGCGACGCGTTCACTTCGATCGTGACTTCGGCGCCATCGAGCTTGGCGGCACGACCCTCGGCACCGGAGAGTTGCTCCTTGGCCTTGGCTTCGTACTCGGCGCGACGGGCTTCGAACGCTTCGAGGTTGGCGGCGGTCGCGCGGGCGGCCTTGCCGGTCGGGAGGAGGAAGTTACGGCCGTAGCCCGGCTTGACAGTGACCTTGTCGCCGAGGTTGCCGAGGTTCTTCACCTTCTCGAGGAGGATGAGTTCCATGGGGTATTCCTTTTCGTTAGCACGGGATGGGCCCCGTGCAGCCAATAATGGTTGTCCGAGGGCTTACGACGATCAGACGTCGTGGTTGTCGGTGTACGGCAGCAGCGAGAGGAAGCGAGCGCGCTTGATCGCGGTCGCCAGCTGGCGCTGGTAACGGGCCTTCGTACCGGTGATGCGGCTCGGGACGATCTTGCCGTTTTCGGTGACGTACTGGCGGAGGGTGTTGAGATCCTTGTAATCGATCTCCTTCACGCCCTCGGCGGTGAAGCGGCAGAATTTGCGGCGGCGGAAAAACTTGGACATGTCTGTGATCCCCGATTAGTCGTCGCTGTCGCGATCGTTGTCGTTGTCGCGACCACCACGGCGGTCGTCGCCGTCGCTGTCGTCGTCACGGCGACGCGAACCCTTCTGCTCGTCCTTTTCCTTGCTCTTGAGGATGAAGGACTGCTCGACGTCGGCTTCGTCGCGACGGATCACGAGGTGGCGAAGGACGGCGTCGTTGAAACGGAAACCCGTCTCGAGCTCGTTCAGGACGCTCTGCGAAACCTCGATGTTCAGCATCACGTAGTGAGCCTTGGCGAGGTTCTCGATCGGGTAGGCCAGCTGGCGGCGGCCCCAGTCTTCGAGACGGTGGATCTTGCCGTTGTCGCCTTCGATCAGCGTCTTGTAACGCTCGATCATGGCGGGCACCTGTTCGCTCTGGTCCGGATGGACCAGGAACACGACTTCATAATGACGCATGGTGGCTCCTTGTGGATGCACCCCTTGCGGGGATGGCAGCCTCCCGCGACTGGCGGTGAGGCAAGAAGACCCTCCTGAGGGAGGGCCAGCCGCGCATTGTAAGGAGAAACGAGGGGTTACGGCAAGCCTTGTATCGCCGACAGGGCCGGCTCCCATCAGAAGGGACTCGGCAGCGGGCGGCGCTCAGGAGACGGTGAAGCTCTCGCCGCAGCCGCACTCGCCCGTGGCGTTGGGGTTGTGGAAGACGAAGGACGCGTTGAGGCCCTGGCGCTGGAAATCGATCAGGGTGCCGTCGACCAGCGGCATGCTCTTCGGGTCGACGACGACGCGGATGCCGTCGATGTCCAGCACCTTGTCGTCCTCGGCGACGGCATCGGCCAGATCGACCACGTAGCCGAAGCCGGAGCAGCCCATCCGCTTGACGGCGAAGCGCACGCCCGCGGCATCGGGTGCCTTGGCGAGGAACGCACGCATGCGGTCGGAGGCGGCGGGAGTGATCTGGATGCTCATGAAAACGTTTTCTGCCCGTGGTATACCGATGAACGGTGCCGTTCACGCGACCCTTACATTATCATGCAAGGTCGCGTCCTACGCGCCCTTAGATGCGGCGCCTCTTCTGGAGTTTCAATCGATGACGGTGGTAAGCGTCAAGCAGGCCCTCGCCGGCGGCACGGCCGCGGGGGAACACGAAGTCACGGTCCGCGGGTGGGTACGCACCCTGCGCGAGTCCAAGGGCGGCCTCTCGTTCGTCAACCTGAGCGACGGCTCCTGCTTCGCCCCGATCCAGATCGTGGCCACGTCGGATCTCGACAATTATGAGACGGACGTCAAGCGCCTGTCGGCCGGTGCGGCCGTCATCGCCACCGGCAAGCTCGTCCCCTCGCAGGGCAAGGGCCAGGCCTATGAGATCCAGGCCACCCGTATCGAGGTCACCGGTTTCGTCGAGAACCCCCTCACCTACCCGATCCAGCCCAAGCAGCACTCGATGGAGTTCCTCCGCGAGGTCGCCCACCTGCGCCCGCGCACGAACCTCTTCGGCGCCGTGACCCGCGTTCGCCACACGATGATGACGGCGATCCACCGTATCCTGACCGAGCAGGGCTTCTTCTGGATCAACACCCCGATCATCACCACGTCGGATGCGGAAGGCGCGGGCGACATGTTCCGCCTGTCCACGCTCGACCTGGCCAACCTGCCGCGCGACGACAAGGGCGGTATCGATTTCCGCAAGGATTTCTTCGGCCGCGAAGCGTTCCTCACCGTGTCCGGCCAGCTCAATGTCGAGGGTTATGCCCTGGCGATGAGCAAGGTCTACACCTTCGGTCCCACGTTCCGCGCCGAGAACTCCAACACCACGCGTCACCTGGCCGAGTTCTGGATGGTGGAGCCCGAGGTGGCCTTCGCCAACCTCGACGACAACGCCGACCTCGCCGAACTGTTCCTCAAGGGCATCTTCAAGGCCGTGCTCGACGAACGCCCCGACGACATGGCGTTCTTCGCCGAGCGCGTGCAGCCGGACGCCATCACGCGCCTGGAAGCCTTCATCGCCAAGCCGTTCGAGCGCATCGACTACACCGAAGCCGTGGCGATCCTGCAGAAATCCGGCAGGAAGTTCGAGCACCCCGTCGCCTGGGGCGTGGACCTGCAGACCGAGCACGAACGCTTCCTCGCCGAGGAACATATCGGCCGTCCGGTGGTCGTCATGAACTACCCCGAACAGATCAAGGCGTTCTACATGCGCCTCAACGACGACGGCAAGACGGTCGCGGCCATGGACGTCCTGGCCCCCGGCATCGGCGAGATCATCGGCGGTGCCCAACGCGAGGAACGCCTCGACTATCTCGACCGGCGCATGGACCAGTTCCATCTCGACAAGGCCACCTACGACTGGTATCGCGACCTGCGCCGCTACGGCACCGTGCCCCACGCCGGTTTCGGCCTCGGCTTCGAGCGCCTGCTGGTCTATGTCTGCGGCCTGTCCAACATCCGGGACGCCATCCCCTATCCCCGCGCGGCAGGGAGTGCCGAGTTCTGACCCACTGAGACGATCATGCCCCCTTCCGTCCCCCGTCTCCTGCTGCTTGCCCTGGCGCTCACCGCGCTGGGGGCTTGCCGCACGATCGTGCCGCCGAACTTCCGTCCACCGGAAAACCCGACGAACACCATCGACATCGCGCGCAAGACGCTCGACGACGCGTCGCCCTGCTGCGGCAGCTTCGCCGACCTGTCCTACCAGGACATGCTGCCCTGGCAACCGCAGCGATTCGAGCTGAGCAAGGACAGCCCGGTCGCCAATCTCAACGGCGACCGCAGCTATTTCCTCGCCTTCCGCCTGCCACAGGGCGCGCACCTGCCCTACACCATCGCGATGAAGTCCGAGCTCAACGGCCGCTGGCTGAGTTCGAGCTACCTCTTCGCACCGACGGTGGTGCTGCTGGATGACGCTTTCCAGCCGTTGCACTCGGAAGACATCCAGTTGTGCGAATACATCGGCTGGACGAGCGAAACCACCGGTGCCTTCGGCAAGTTCAAGGTCGTGGACGACAAGGCCCGCTACCTCGTGGTGTATTCGTCCGCGAAACAGCAGCAGAGCCAGACCTACTGGGAGCAATCGCCCACCACGTTCTCGGCCGAGGCGCCGGTGAAGATGAACCCTGCCGGCAGCTTCAAGATCGCCCACGGCCCCGATGGCGTCCTCTATGTCGGCATGCAGAACGACACCTACAAGAAGGCGATCAACAACGCCGTCTGCTCGAAGGCTCAGCAAGGAAACGGGGTGATCTCGACGATTCGCGAGGTGGTCACCACCGACCTCCTGCGTACCGACGACACGAAGAAAGACAAAGAAAAAGGCAGCTGACCCGATGCAGAGCGCCGTCTTCCTCTATCTCCTGCTTCTGCTCGGCGCGGTCGCGTTCTTCGTCCTGCACTTCATCGCGCAGTGGCGGTTCACCACCCTCCTGCGCAAGCGTTATCCCGACCAGTGGAAGACCATCGTGGAGGCCGACACCGGTCGCCCCAACGGCATGGCCAACTGGTTGCGCGTACGCCGGGTACTGCGCTCGGATGCACCGGCACTGTTCAACGACGACGCCCTCACCCGCTGGCAGGGCTGGTGGAAACGCTCGCCGTGGTTCGCCTGGCCGTGCTGGTTCGCCGCAATGGCGATACAGTGGTGGGCAATGAAACAGGGCTGACCGCCCACCATCCTCATTCCAGGGAGCGCCGCATGGATCTTCGCCTCACCGGTCGTCACGCGCTGGTCTGCGGCGCTTCGCAAGGCCTCGGACGCGCCACCGCCTTCGAACTGGCGGAGCTCGGGGCCAGCGTCACCCTGCTTTCCCGCTCCGCCGATGCGCTCATCGCGCTCGCTGCCGAGCTCCCTGCGACGCAACCCGGGCAGACCCATAGCCACGTCGCCGTCGACATGCTCGATACCGACGCCTTGGCCGAGGCCATCGGCGAGGTGGTCAAGAACCATGCCGTGCATGTGTTGGTGAACAACAGTGGCGGCCCTCCGCCCGGTCCGGTCTGGAGCGCGGAGCCGGAGGCCTTCCTCACAGCCTACCGACAGCATGTGATCGCCGCGCAGGTGATCACCCATGCCTGCCTGCCCGGCATGCGCGAGGCGCGTTACGGGCGGATCGTGAACATCATCTCCACATCGGTGAAGGAACCGATCCCCAACCTGGGCGTTTCCAACACCACGCGCGCGGCCATGGCCGGCTGGGCCAAGACCCTGGCCGCCGAGGTCGCACCCGATGGCATCACGGTGAACAACATCCTTCCCGGCTACACCCGTACGCCGCGGCTGGAGGCACTGGTGAAAGCCAGCGTGGACGCCGGCCGTACCCGCGAGGAGGTCGAACGGGGCCTGCTCGCCAGCGTGCCCGCCGCCCGTTTCGGCGAACCGGCGGAAATCGCCGCGATGATCGCCTTCCTCGCCAGTCCGGCCGCGGGCTACATCAACGGCACCAGCATTTCCATCGACGGCGGCCGCACCCGCGGGCTGAACTAAGGCAGGCCATGATCGTCCTCGCCAACCTGATCGACGGCCATTCGCGCGCGCCGCGAGGTGGCCGTTATCTGGACGTCGCCGATCCCGCGACCGGGCAAGCCTTCGCACGCTGCCCGGATTCCGACGCCACCGACGTCGCCGACGCGGTGGATGCCGCATCGCGTGCCGCGCCAGGGTGGGCCGCGACGCCGTCCGAACGCCGTGCCCGGTGCATGCAGCGCCTGGCCGATGCGATCGAGGCGCGGCTGGAATCCTTTGCCGAGGCCGAATCGCAGGACAGTGGCAAACCGCTGGCGCTCGCCCGCACGCTCGACATCCCGCGAGCCGTGGCGAACCTGCGTTTCTTCGCCGCGGCGGCGAGCCAATGGAGCGCTGAATCGCACGCCATGGAACAAGGGGCCATCAACTACACGCTGCGCCTGCCGCTGGGCGTGGTCGGCTGCATCAGTCCATGGAACCTGCCGCTCTACCTGTTCACCTGGAAGATCGCCCCTGCCCTTGCCGCCGGCAACACGGTGGTGGCCAAGCCATCCGAAGTCACGCCGTACACCGCCTGGTTGCTAGGCACGCTCGCCGAAGAAGCCGGCTTTCCGCCGGGTGTCCTGAACATCGTCCATGGCAGCGGTCCAGCGGTCGGCGAAGCCATCGTCATCCATGAGACGGTGAAGGCGGTCTCCTTCACCGGCAGTACGCGCACCGGCGTGGCCATCGCCGCGGCGGCCGCGCCCCGCCTGAAGAAGGTCTCGCTGGAACTGGGCGGAAAGAACCCGACCATCGTCTTCGACGATTTCGACTTCGCCGACGCATCGATGGCGACGATCGTCCGCTCGGGCTTCGCCAACCAGGGCGAAATCTGTCTGTGTGGATCGAGGCTGCTGGTGCAGCGCCCGATCTACGAACGCTTCCGTCGCGAATACCTGGAGCGCGTGCGGACGTTGCGGGTGGGCGATCCACTCGACGAGCGCAACCAGCTCGGCGCACTCGTCTCCAAGGCGCATTTCGACAAGGTCAGCGGTTGCATCGAGCGCGCCCGCGCGGAAGGCGGCAGCATCCTCATCGGGGGCGGACGAGTGGATGTGGGAGGCCGCTGCGCCGAGGGCTGGTTCATCGCGCCGACGGTGATCGAAGGTCTTGCGCCCGACACAGCCACCAACCAGGAAGAAATTTTCGGCCCGGTCGTCACGTTGATCCCGTTCGATACGGAGGACGAGGCGCTGGCGATCGCCAACGGCACGCCCTACGGACTTGCCGCGTCGGTGTGGACTCGCGATGTATCGCGTGCACACCGCTTTTCGGCACGCCTCGAGTTCGGCATCGTCTGGGTGAACTGCTGGATGCTGCGCGACCTGCGCACGCCGTTCGGCGGCACGAAGCAATCCGGCGTTGGCCGCGAAGGCGGTTTCGAGGCCATGCGTTTCTTCACCGAAGCCAGGAACATCTGCATCGATCATGGGCAATGACGTCATCCGCGCCGAAGGCGCACCCGCGCCGGTCGGCGCCTATCCGCACGCCAGGCGTGTCGGGCCCTTGCTGTTCCTTTCAGGTATCGGCCCGCGAGTACCGGCTACCGATGCCATTCCCGGCAATGTCGTCGACGAGACGGGGAAACTCGTGTCGTACGACATCGAGGCACAATGCCGGCAGGTCTTCGCCAATGTACGTGCCGTGCTCGAAGCCAGCGGGGCGCGCTTCGAAGATCTGGTAGATGTCACCGTGTACCTGACCGATATGGCGCGCGACTTCGCCACGTATAACCGGCTTTATGCGGAAGCCTTTCGGGGGGTAGACGCGTGCCGGACGACGGTGGAGGTCAATGCGTTGCCGACGCCGATTGCGATCGAGCTGAAGTGCGTGGCGGCGCTGGCTTCGTAGGCATCGCCGACAAAGTCGGCTCCCACAAGACTGCTGAAACATCGCCGACGGGGTCGGCTCCCGCCAGGTTGTGGCTGCCTGGTGGGAGCCGACCCCGTCGGCGATTGGCCTAGGGAGTGACCGTACGCGCGCTGTCGAGGCAGACCTTCAGCATCTCCCCGATCAACACCTGCACGCTCGCCGCTTGCTTCGGCAGGTACTCGAAGGAATCCTCGTCCATGTAATTCAGTTGCGCGAGCTCGAGTTGCACGGCATCGATGCCGTGCGCGGGCTTGCCGTAATGGCGCGTGATGTAGCCGCCCTTGAAACGGCCGTTCACTGCGAAGGAATATTCATCCTGCCTCTCCAGCACGGCGGCGAGTTTCGCCTGCAGGTCGGGCGAGCAACTCGCGCCATCGGCCGTGCCGAGGTTGAGGTCGGGCAGGCGCCCCTCGAACAGCATCGGCACATGGCTGCGGATGGAATGCCCTTCCCACAACACGACATGCCCGAATTCCGCTTTCAGGCGCGCCAGCTCGTCGGCGAGCGCGCGGTGATAAGGCTTCCACCAGCGCTTCACGCGATCGGCGATTTCCGCCGCATCCGGCTCGGCGCCGGCGCGGTAGATCGGCTCGCCGCTGAACAGCACGGTGGGCACGAGGCCGGTCTCGCTTTGCCCCGGATAGAGGGCATGGCCGTCGGCAGGACGATTCAGGTCCACCACGTAGCGCGAGGCGAACGGCTTGATCACGCTCGCACCCATGCCGCGGGCGAAATCGTACAACTCGGCCACGTGCCAGTCGGTGTCCGGCGAGCGGCGCGCCGGGCGCTTCATGCGTGCGGCGAGGTCATCGGGGATCGCGCTGCCGTTGTGCGGCAGGCTGATCAGGAGCGGCGCGGTGCCGCGGTGAAGGGTGTACGGGCTCATGGCAAGAGTGTACCGCTCATCCGGGCACCCGATCGCCCATCAGCACCATTTCCTCGGACGAGGTCGGATGGATGGCCAGGGTGGCGTCGAGGTCAGCCTTGGTGGCACCCATCTTGATCGCCACGGCGAAGCCCTGGAGGATCTCGTCCACCCCCGGGCCGAGCATCTGCATCCCCACGATGCGGGAATCGCCGCCCACGCAGATCAGCTTGAAGCGCGTGGTGATCGGCCGGTGCGCCAGCGCCAGCTGCATCGGCACGAACGACTGTTTGTAGAGGTGCACTTCGGCGCCATATCGCTCGCGAGCCTGCTGCTCCGACATGCCGATGGTGCCCAGCGGCGGATGTGAGAACACCACGCTGGGGATGTTCTGGTAATCGAGCTTCGCCTCCGGCTTGCCGCCGAACAGGCGGTCCGCGAGTTTGCGGCCCGCCGCGACGGCCACGGGCGTCAACGCCATGCGCTGGGTCACGTCGCCCACCGCGTAGACGCCCGGCACGTTGGTGTTCTGGTAATCGTCGATCTCCACGTGCCCGTCGTCGCCGGTGACGAGGCCGATGCGGCCGATGTCGAGCGAAGCGGTATCGGCGTGCCGGCCCACGGCCCAGATCAAGGCGTCGTAGGGTCCCGGATGGTCGCCACGGTCGCAGTCCAGGAGGAGGACGCCGTCCTTCTCATGCACCGCGTCGATCTGGCATTCGTAGTGGACACGGATGCCATGCTGGCGCATCTCGTCGCCGAGGCCATATGCCATTTCCTCGTCGAAGCCGCTCATCAGGCGGCCACGCACGTACATGTCCACGTCACTGCCCAGGGCGCGCAGCACGCCCGCCAGTTCCACCGCGATGTAACCGCCGCCCACGATGGCCGTGCGGCGCGGGCAGGCGCGCAGGTTGAAGAAACCGTCCGATGTCATGCCCAGGTCGAAACCCGGCTTGTCCAGCCGGTTCGGCGTGGAGCCCGTGGCGATGAGCACATGCGGCGCCGTCAGTTCCCGCGTGCCGGCCTGCACGCGGCCAGCGGAAAGGAAGCGGCCATACTCGCGCACGACCGTCACGTGACCCGTGTCGAGCGCCTGTTGGTACTTCACGTGGATGCGGTCGACATACGCCTGCCTGCGCTCGATGAAACGCGGCCAGTCGAGACTGCCGGGCTTGTCGTGGAAGCCGTAGTCCACCGCGATGTACTGTGCTTCGGCCATCTGCGCCGCGTACCACATGGCCTTCTTCGGCACGCAGCCCGCGTTGACGCAGGTGCCGCCCAGTTCCTTCGGTTCCAGCAGCGCGACCTTCGCGCCGTGCTTCGACGCCCTGATAGCCGCGGCGAGCCCGCCCGAACCGCCGCCGATCACGATCAGGTCGAAAGCTTCCGAAGTCATGCCATGTTCCTTGGGTAGGGGAGGTGACACCGTAGCAAATGCGATGGCGAAGGTCCGCGCGTCTAGAGTCCGAACCGTGCCGGTGCATATGGAGCCGGGTCCAACGCCGGCGCCGGGCCCGCGAGGAGGCTGGCCACCAGCTCGCCGGTCGCCGCCGACATGCTGATGCCGAGCATGCCGTGCGCCGTCGCGTACATCAGGTTCGACCATCGCGCGCTCGGGCCGATGATCGGCACCTCGTCCATGCTCATCGGTCGCCACCCCCACCAGGGCACGACCTCGCCGCGCCCTTCCGGCTCGCGAAGATAGCTGGCCGCGCCACGCCGCAACGCGTCGATGCGCAACGGGTTGAGGCCCTCGTCGAAACCGGAAAACTCCATCGTGCTGCCAAGACGGAACCCCGAGACCCACGGGGTGACGCACACCGCGGCTTCGCGCAGCACCAGCGAATGACGTGGCGCGTGCTCGGGTGGCCGCTCCCAGGTCAGCGAATAACCTTTGCCTGGCTGCATCGGCAAACGGATGTCGAGCAGCTTGCCGATCAACGGCGACCATGCGCCGAGCGCCATGACTACGCGGTCGCCCTGGAAGACGCCGCGGGTGGTACGCACGTGGGAAACACGCGCACCGTCGAAGACGAAGGAATCCACCCGGGCACCGGTCTCGATCGCTCCGCCGAGTTCACGCACTCGTCGCGCCAGTTCCGCGACATACCGGTCCGGTCTCAGCCTTGCATCGCCAGGATGCAGCAAGGCGCCCACCACGCCATCACGCAGGCCCGGTTCCAGCGCCATGGCCTCGTCGGCATCCAGTGTCCGCACGTCCATGCCGAGCCGGCGCAGCAAGTCCACGTGCGGCCGGTCGTGGCGTAGCGTACGCACCTGGCGGTAAACGTAGAGTTCGCCCACTTCCTCGAATTCGCAGGCCATGCCTTCGCTGGCGATCAGGTCGCCCAGCAAGGTCCGCGAGCGGGCCAGGATCGCCCCTCGCGCCTCACCCGCTTGCCGGTACCGAGCCCAGGTGCAGTTCCGGGCGAAACCTAGCAGCCAGCGTGCCCGGGCCGCATCGGGACGCGGATTCACGTAGAGCGGCGCATCGCGTCGCAGCAGCGAACCCAGGGCCGTTCCGACCATGCCCGGCATGGTCAGCGGCCCGGCGTGGCTGGGCGTGATCGTGCCGCAGTTGCCATGCGAGCTTCCGCTACCGGGCTGGGCCTGCTCTAGCACCCGCACACTCGCCCCTGCCTTGAGCAGGTACAGGGCGCACGCGAGCCCGATCACTCCGCCACCCATGATCAGAACATCGCTTCGGGACCTATCCATCCAGGCATTTTAGCGGCCCGGCCACCCTTCATCGGCTGTGCCCGGCCTACATTCGCGCGCTTTAGCAGGTATTCCACGCAACCCATTGATTTGATAACCTCGTTGCGCCGATCCTGACAGGGGAACGCCCGATGTCGCCAGCCACCCGTCCTTTCCGCATCCGAACCTGGCTCGGTTCCCTCGCCGTGGCCGCCGTCGTGACCTTGCTGGTCGCCTGCGGCAGCGCGCCGCACAAGCCCTCGTCCTCGCAGCGGCGGAATCCGGCTTCGGCGGTGCCGCTGGCGAAAAACCTGGGTTGGTCCACCAAGCCGGCCGACGCGCCGCCAGCCGACGCCGCCAACGACGTGCTCTTCCGTGCCATCGGCCTGGTCGGCACGCCCTACCGCTGGGGCGGCAATACCCCCCAGGGCGGTTTCGATTGCAGCGGGCTCATCAACTACATCTACCTGACCTCGACCGGGTTGCGCCTGCCCCGGACCTCGGCGGAGATGGCCGCGCTCGACAAGCCAAAGGTCGACGAAACCGAACTTTCCAGCGGTGACCTCGTCTTCTTCGGCCGCGGACACATCACCCACGTAGGGGTTTACGTAGGCAAGGGTCGTTTCGTACATGCGCCGAACTCGGGCGGTACGGTACGTTTGGACGACCTGGACGGCGCCTACTGGAAAGAGAACTTTGCCTACGGACGCCGCGTCCTAAACTGAACGGACGGCAACGCGCCCGGCGCTCGCTCAACAATTGAATTGCGCGCGATTAAATTGCGTGCTTTACTGTGTTCCGTGACCGGCCTTCCGGCCCTCCCCTCCCAGACGACAAAGGACAAACCCATGAGCAATATCTCCAAGTTCGACGGCGACGCCCTCTACACCGCGCATGCCAAGGTCGCAGGTGGCCGTAACGGTCACGTCAAGAGCGACGACGGCCGCATCGACATGGACCTGCGCCTGCCGAAGTCCATGGGCGGCACCGGTGAAGGCAGCAATCCCGAGCAGCTGTTCGCCGCCGGCTATGCGGCCTGTTTCGAAGGCGCGGTGCGTTTCGTCGCCGGCCAGAAGAAGGTCAAGGCCGACGATGCCTCCGTCGCCAGCAGCGTCAGCATCGGCAAGCGCCAGGGCAACGGTTTCGCCATCCGCGCCAAGCTTGAGGTGAGCCTGCCGGGTGTCGACGACGCGACCGCCAAGGAGATCGTCGCCTTCGCCCACGAGAATGTCTGCCCGTACTCGCACGCCACGCGCGGCAATATCGACGTCGAGATTTCGGTGAACGGCCAGTCGGTGGTCTAAGACCTGATTTAAGACTTGCTGGTTGAAACAAAGACGGCGCCCAAGGGCGCCGTCTTTGTTTTCGAGATCATCGCGAATCGCCGACAGAGTCGGCTCCCATCAAGCTGCGCTGATTCGAGCCGCGCTGCTTGATGGTCTTACCAGCCCGCGCTGATCGGGTGGGAGCCGACCCTGCCGGCGATGATTCTCAGTGCGCGGCGTCGCCGTTCGGATGGGCGTGCCCGTGCGCGATTTCCTCTTCCGTCGCGTCACGCACGGACTGCACGTCGACGTGGAAATTGAGCGTCTTGCCCGCCATGGGATGGTTGAGGTCGATGTCGACGACGCTGGAACCGATCTTCTGCACGACGACCACGCGGCTACCGCCTTCCTTCAACGAAAGAACGGTGCTGTCGCCGGCCTTCAGGCCCTTGCCCTGCTGCGGGAAGTACTTCTTCGGCACGCGCTGCGTCATGCCTTCCTGGCGAGGGCCGTAGCCTTGCTCCGGAGCGATCTCGACATCGAAGGTGTCGCCGACCGACTTGCCTTCGAGACCGGCCTCGAGGCCGGGGATCAGCTGGCCGTGGCCGAGCAGTATCCACAACGGCTCGCCGCCCTCGATCGAGCTTTCGACCTTCTCGCCATCGACGGTGAGGGTGTAATGGAACGAGATGACCTTGCCCTTGCCAGCCTGCATGTTCGTTTCTACCGGAGGAAAACGGGGGATTTTAGCCGTGCCCGGTCGTGGCGTCACGTCGGACCACGGTGGCGGCCGAAGCCGACGCCGCGAGCTTCCGGCCCGAGCCAGGTCAGCAGCGCCAGGAGCAAGGCCACGACGGCGATCCAGGTCGACATCGCGAAGGCGAAATCGCCCCCTCGCTGGCCGGCCAGCCAGGTCTGCGCGGTAGCGGTGATCGCCGCGAGCAGGTTGCCCATCTGGTAGGCGAAGCCCGGCAGGGTGCCACGCACGGCATCCGGCGCCAGTTCATTGAGGTGGGTGGGCACCACGCCCCAGGCACCCTGCACCATCACCTGGATGAGGAAGGCGCCCAGGCCGAGCAAGAGCAACGAACCACCGTACATCCACAGCGGAACCACCGGGATCGCCAGCAGCGCCGCGATGATGATCGCCTTGCGCCGGCCGATCCGCTCGGAAAGCGAGCCGAAGGTCAGGCCACCGGCCAGCGCGCCGAGGTTGAGCAATGCCGTGAGCAGGAACGCGGTGCCCGAGCCGGCGGGAATCCCCAGGGTCTCCTGCACGAAGGTCGGGTACATGTCCTGCGATCCGTGGCTGAACATGTTGAACGCCGCCATCAGGAGCATGAGGTAGACGAACAGTTTCCAGTGCCCGCGCATGGACACGAAAACGCTCTCGCGCGCATGCGAGCGGCGGCTCTCCCATACCGGCGACTCCGGCACCTTGCGCCGGATGTACAGGACCAGCAGTGCCGGCAACGCACCGACCACGAAGAGGCCTCGCCAGCCGATGTGATCCACCAGCAACCAGTTGGCGAGTGCCGCGAGGAAGAAGCCACACGGGTATCCGCTTTGCAGCAAGCCGGAAACGAAGCCCCGTGAACTGGCGGGAATCGACTCCATCGCCAGCGACGCTCCGATGCCCCATTCGCCCCCCATCGCGATGCCGAAGAGGAAGCGCAGGCCGAGCAGGACACCCAGCGTCGGCGCGAACGCGCATGCCACCTCCAGCAGCGAGAACAGCACGATGTCGAACATGAGTACCGGCCGGCGCCCGTAACGATCGGCCAGGCGGCCGAAGACCAGTGCGCCTATCGGTCGTGCGGCGAGGGTGAGGAACAAGCCGTAGGTCACCTCCTGCTTGGGCACGTGGAACTCGTTGGCCACGGCGAGGATGACGAAGGTCAGCAAGAAATAATCGAAGGCGTCGAGGGTCCAACCCAGGAAGCTGGCTATCACGGTGTGCCGCTGCGCGTGATCGAGATCGCGCAGCGCGGCGGGAAGCGACATGAGAATTTCCTCAACGATCGGGCGGCGCCGAGGCTAGCACAGCGCTAAGATCCGACGTGCGCCTCACGGCGCAATAACGGCATGCCACTACACTGGTGGCTACCACGACAGACGGAGGACTCATGAAGTACTCGCGATCGATCGTTTCACTCGCACTCCTCGCCAGCCTGGGCATCGGCATGGCCCACGCCCAGTCGGAAGGCGGCTCCGACAGCGGCGGCGCCCCTGCGTTTTCCGAGATCAGCAAGGACGGCAAGAGCATCAAGCGCAGCGACGTGCCCAAGGACAACGAAGCGCTCAAGCAACTTCGTGCGCATTTCCCCGAAGCGGATGCGAACCACGACGGCAAGGTCGACAAGGGCGAATACGACGCCTACATCAACAAGAACAGCCAGCCGCAGCAACAGCGCTAGTATCCAAGGTCGCGTGCGGTCTTCGTACGCGGCCCTCTCTAAGGATGGACCACCACACATGATCCCCGACAGCCGGACGAGGCAGCGCATCGCCTCCCGATTCAGTCGCCGCGGCGACCGGATCTACATCCACGGCAAGCCGGCCACCGATCCCGTGTACGCCGCCGCCGCACGGGCCATCGCCGGAAAACGCCTGCCCCTGCTCGACATCGGCTGCGGCCTGGGCCTGCTCGGGCATTACCTGCATGCGTGCGATGCGCTCGACGGCTACGTCGGCCTCGATCACGACGCCCGCAAGATCGCCATGGGTCGCGTCGCCGCGGAACGGGCCGGGCTAGGCGGCGAGATCGCCCTGTGCGAGGGCGACGCGGCCACGCCGCAAGCCTTGCGCGGCCACGTCGCCATGCTCGATGTCCTGCATTACCTGCCGCAGGAGCGCCAGGGCGAACTGCTGGCCTTCGCCGTCGACCACCTGGCGGACGACGGCGTGCTGATCCTGCGCAATGTCATCCGCGACGGCTCCTGGCGCTATCGGGCCACGGTATGGGAAGAGAAGTTCATCAAGGCGGTCGGCTGGATTCCAGGCGGCGCGCAATACTTTCCGACCGAGGACGACATCCGCGGGGTGCTCGAACCGCGCGGGATACGCGTCGACTTCCGGCCGCTGTTCGGGCGGACGCCATACAACAGCTACCTGATGACGGCGTCCCGGCGGGCCTGAACCGGCCACCCACCCATTGTGCGCCGCAATAAGGTATACTGGGCGGGTCGTGCTTGCGCTCCGACTCCCTTGCGGACCCCCGGCGTGGAGATTTTTCCCGCCCGTTCCCCCACCTCCGGAAGCGCGCACGACACCGGCCAGCCTGCTGTCTTCGTCATGGTTCGCGGCCGCCAAATCCATAACTCGCAGCGCGGTTCCAGGGAACGCTCGGGTCACGCAGGAGTTTCTCCATGTCTTTCGATTCGCTGGGCCTTGCGCCCGCGTTGCTGCGCGCGTTGTCCGAGGCAGGCTATGAAAAGCCCACGCCCATCCAGGCCGCCGCCATTCCCGAAGTCCTCGCCGGCCACGACCTCATGGCCGCCGCGCAGACAGGCACCGGCAAGACCGCCGCTTTCGCCCTGCCCGTGCTGCAGCGCCTCGCCCGCGAGGAGCGCAACGAAGGCCGTCGCCCGATCCGTGCGCTCATTCTCACGCCCACCCGCGAACTCGCCGCCCAGGTGCAGGAAAACCTGCGCGACTACGGCAAGTACGTGCGCCTCTCCAGCACTGTGATCTTCGGCGGTGTCGGCATGGGCAACCAGTTACAGGCCCTGCGTCGTGGCGTCGACATCGTCGTCGCCACGCCGGGCCGCCTGCTCGACCACATGCAGCAGCGCTCGGTCGATCTGTCGAAGGTCGACGTACTCGTCCTCGACGAGGCCGACCGCATGCTCGACATGGGCTTCCTGCCGGCGCTCAAGCGCATCCTCGCCGCCGTGCCGCGCCAGCGCCAGACACTGCTGTTCTCGGCCACGTTCGCGCCCGAGATCAAGGCCCTCGCCCAGCAGTTCATGCGCGATCCGCGCGAGATCTCGACCACGCCGGCGAACACCGTCGCCAATACCGTGACGCATGTGGTGCATCCGGTGGATGCGGCCGCCAAGCGCGACCTGCTGCTGCACATCCTTTCGCAGGACAGCCGTCGCCAGACGCTGGTCTTCGGCCGTACCAAGCACGGCGCGGACAAGCTCGTCCGTCACCTCGAACAGTCCGGCGTCAAGGCCGCGGCGATCCACGGCAACAAGAGCCAGAACGCGCGCACGCGTGCGCTGTCCGACTTCAAGTCGGGCCGTGTCACCGTCCTGGTCGCGACCGATATCGCCGCTCGCGGCATCGACATCGACCAGCTGCCGGTGGTGATCAACTTCGATCTGCCAATGGTCGCCGAGGATTACGTGCACCGTATCGGCCGTACCGGCCGCGCCGGTGCCGAAGGCCAGGCCATCTCGCTGGTCAGCCACGACGAATCGGGCCTGCTGCGCGACATCGGCCGCCTGCTGAAGACGGACCTCTCGATCAGCAACGTGCCTGGCTACGAGCCGAGCACGCCCTTGCGCCTGGATGCGGGCGCACCGCGCCCGAAGCAGCAGCAACGCCAGCCGCGTTCGCAAAGCGGCGGTGGCCAGGGCCGTCCCGGCGGCAGCGGTGGCCAGTCCCGACAGGGCGGCGGCAACGGCGGCGGACGTCCGCCGGCACACCGTCCGCACGGCCACTCGGCCGCGGGTACGGGCGAGAACACCGGCAGCCACAAGCGCCGTCGCCAGCGTCGTGGCCCCGCCACGAACAAGGCCTGATGGCCTAGCCGCATGGGCGATGGTTCGCCCATGCGGCAATCCGGATCATGGGTGCTGGCAGGTTTCCCCATCCAGGTAGTTCCGCATGACCCGATTCCATCGCTACAGCGTCGCCGTGTTGCGCACGGCGTTCGGCGCCCTTTTCACCTTTTCCGGCCTCAACCACATCTTCGCTTTCTGGCAACCTCCGGCACCGCATACCAGTGCCGGCCGCGCGTTCATGGCGGGATTGGAAGCCAGTGGCTTCGTGGTGCCGCTGGTGGGCGTGGTCTTCGTCTACGCCGGCGTAGCCTTGATGTCGGCGCGACTGGTGCCGCTCGCCCTGCTCCTGCTGGCCGCTCCCGTGGTGGCGATCTTCGGTTACCACTTCGTCACTGAAGGCCATACGCTGGGTCCGCACGTGCTCGTGCTGGCTGTCTATCTTCTGCTCGCCTGGCAGGAACGCGGTGCATGGCGCGCGTTGTTCAGCGCGGGCCACGACACGCCCGCGTCCGGTGAATCCTCGCCGCTCAGCCCTGCGTTCTGATCTTCGCCGTGAGGACGTGGTCCTCCCACAGGCCATCGATCTTCAGGTAACGCTTCGCATAACCTTCCTTCTCGAAACCCAGGCGTTCGAGAAGCCGGCCACTGCGGTCGTTGCGCGGCATGTAGTTCGCCATCACGCGATGGAAATCCAGCGGGCCGAAGGCATAGCGGATGCCGGCATCGATGGCCTCGTACATCAGCCCCTTGCCTTCATGCCGCCGTGCGATGCCGTAGCCGAGGTGACAGGCCTGGAACACGCCGCGCACCACGTTCGCGAAGGTGAAGCTGGCGATCATTTCCCCACCGTCGGGCGACAGCACCGCGAAAGGGTAGCCCCGGTCGGCACGCGCCGCCTCCAGGCCTGCCTCGATCGCCTGGTGGCACCCCTCCAGCGAATAATGCAATGTCGTGCGCAAGGGCTCCCAGGGCGCGAGATGGTCACGGTTCTCCGTGCGATAGCGTTGCAGGAGTTCCGCTTCCTCCACGTCGAGCAGCCGGATCACCGTGCGCGACGTGCGCATCCTTATCGGTTCGCTCATGGGATCAACGCTTTCGCGTGGTGGCGCAGGTGATCCTCGATGAAGGTCTGGATGAAGTAGTAACCGTGGTCGTAGCCCGGGTGCATGCGCAGGTCGAGCGCCTGTCCGGCCTCTTCACAGGCCGCCTCGAAACGCTGCGGCTGCAACTGATCGAGCAGGAACCCATCGGCCTCGCCCTGGTCCACCAGGATCGTGCCGTCGAAACGGGCGCCTTCCTCCACCAGACGGGTGGCGTCATACCTCGCCCAGCTGGTGCGATCCGCGCCGAGGTAGCGGGGAAAGGCTTTCTGGCCCCACGGGACACTGGCGGGAGCGACGATCGGCGCGAAAGCGGACAACGAGCGGTAGCGGCCGGGATTGCGCAGGGCAACCACCAAGGCGCCATGGCCACCCATGGAATGGCCGAAAATGCCCTGTCGCCGCATATCCAGCGGAAACCGCCCGGATACGAGGCGTGGCAGTTCGTCCACCACGTAGCTGTACATGCGGAAGCGCTCGTTCCACGGCGCCTCGATGGCGTCGAGATAGAACCCGGCGCCCTCGCCAAACTCCCAATCCCCCGTGGCGCCGGCCAACCCGGTATCGCGAGGGCTCGTGTCGGGCATCACCAGGGCCAGCCCCTGTTCCGCCGCCATGCGCTGCGCACCGGCCTTGATGGTGAAGGTCTCGGCGGTGCAGGTGAGGCCGGCGAGGAACCAGAGCACCGGGACGGGACCCTTTTCCGCGGCCGGTGGCAGGTAGACGGCGAAACGCATGGTTCCCCCGCAAGCGTCCGAAACATGCGAATAAAAGCCTTGAACGCCGCCGAAGCAACGCTGTTCCGACAGGGTCTCGATCGCCGTCATGTGCCCGTCCCTTACTGAAGCTGACCGAAGAGTGTAACGCCGTCACGCCAGGCAGCCACGACTCACGGCGAATCACGCATATCGCTGCTACAATACGTTTACTGCCCGGCGCCGAATGTCGCCGCCGCGCCCCTTTCGAGGTCGCCATGTCATCCCCCGATACAAATAACGCTCCGGCCCTGCCCGGTTTCAGCGCGCTCGCGCTCGACGCAAACGTCGTGCGTGCGCTGACCGAGGTCGGCTACGAGACCCCCTCCCCCATCCAGGCCGCCACCATCCCGGCTCTGCTCGAAGGCCGCGATGTCATCGGCCAGGCACAGACCGGTACCGGCAAGACCGCGGCCTTCGCGCTGCCCGTGCTGTCGCGCATCGACCTGAAGGCCGGCAACAAGCCACAGGCACTGGTGCTCGCTCCCACGCGCGAACTGGCCATCCAGGTGGCCGAGGCGTTCCAGAAGTACGCCACCTACCTGCCCGGCTTCCAGGTACTGCCGATCTACGGCGGCCAGAGCTACGGCCCGCAGTTGCAGGGCCTCAAGCGCGGCGCCCAGGTCATCGTCGGCACGCCCGGCCGCGTCATCGACCATCTCGACAAGGGCACGCTGGATCTCTCCGGCCTGCGCTTCATGGTGCTCGACGAGGCCGACGAGATGCTCCGCATGGGCTTCATCGACGATGTCGAGAAGCTGCTCCAGGCCACGCCCGCCAGCCGCCAGGTGGCGCTGTTCTCGGCAACCATGCCGGCGCCGATCCGCCGCATCGCTCAGACCTACCTGAAAGAGCCGGTCGAGGTCACGATCAAGAACAAGACCACCACCGCGGCGAATATCCGCCAGCGTTACTGGTGGGTCAGCGGCGTGCACAAGCTCGACGCGCTCACGCGCATCCTCGAGGCCGAAAGCTTCGACGCGATGATCGTCTTCGCGCGCACCAAGTCCGCCACCGAGGAACTCGCCAGCAAGTTGCAGGCGCGCGGTTTCGCCGCCGCGGCGATCAACGGCGACATCGCGCAGGCCCAGCGCGAGCGCGTCATCGACCAGTTGAAGACGGGCAAGCTCGACATCCTGATCGCCACCGACGTCGCCGCGCGCGGCCTCGATGTGGAACGCATCAGCCATGTGCTGAACTACGACATTCCGCACGACACCGAGTCGTACGTGCACCGTATCGGCCGCACCGGCCGCGCGGGCCGCAGTGGCGAGGCGATCCTCTTCGTCACGCCGCGCGAGAAGAACCTGCTCCGCCAGATCGAACGCGCCACCCGCCAGCCGATCGAGCAGATGCAGTTGCCCACGATCGAAGCGGTGAACGATACCCGCGTCAACAAGTTCAACCAACGCATCACCGATACGCTGGCCACCGGCGACCTCGGTCTCTTCCAGCAGTTGGTGGAAAAGTACGAACAGGAGCACGACGTGCCGGCGATCGAGATCGCCGCCGCGCTGGCGCGCATCGCCCAGGGCGACCAGCCGCTGCTGCTCGAACCGCCGGCCAAGCGCGAATACACCGAACGGCCGCCGCGCGAATACGAGCGTGAGCGTCCCTCGCGCGATGGCGGCGACTTCAACGATCGCCGTCCGGTGCGCGAAGGCATGCGCCAGCCCCGTCCGCACGTGACCGAGGCCGGCAAGCGCACCTATCGCATCGAGGTCGGCCACGAGCATGGCGTGAAGCCGGGCAACATCGTCGGCGCGATCGCCAACGAAGGTGGCGTGGAGGCGAAGTTCATCGGCCGCGTCAGCATCCGCGACGACTACAGCCTGATCGACCTCCCCGACGGCATGCCGCCGGAGACCTTCAACCACCTGAAGAAGGTGTGGGTCGCCCAGCAGCAGTTGAAGATCGCCGAGTGGGACGGCAAGGAAGCGCCGCAAAGCGGCGGTGGCGGCGGTGCCTCGCGTCCACCCCAGCGCAGCGGTGGTTTCCGCCCCTCGGGCGCCCGCCCGGGTGCTAGCGGTGGCGGCAAGCCACCGCGCAAGAAGCGCGATTACTGATCGAAAAGGCCTCGGAAACGAGGCCTTTTTTTGTGCTCTGGTGGGAGCCGACTCTGTCGGCGATCCCGCGGCAGCGGGCCCGGTCGAGGCAAGCACCCATCGCCGACAGAGTCGGCTCCCACCAGAGCGACGGATGCCTGTTCAGATGGCGAGCGTTGCTCTTCGTGCACGACACCTCAGTGTGCAGAGAGCCGTCGGCCGCCACCCTCGACGCGACTTGTGGAACCGAGGAGTGCCGGGCGAAAAGGCCCGTCAGGGGGCCGGCCTGGACGGCCGGCCGTTTTCGCTGAGGCACGGAGGCCGAATCGAAAACCCCGCCCGGCGCGACGGGCGCGACGGGGCGCAAGCCATTAGGCACAGCCGCGCAGCGGCCTCCTTTCCCGAGCGACGGTGGAACCGGAGCGACGAGGGTGGCGGCCGACGGCTCCGGCCCCACACCCCAAAATGCGAGGGCGAAGCCGAGCCGGACGAAGCGCGAAGTACCGGCCCGCTTTCGCGGGATCGCCGACAAGGTCGGCTCCCACCAAAGACCCCACTAGGGTGGCCACCAGGGCGGGGGCCTAGGTCGTGAAATCGGCTGGCGTTAGTGGTGACATGCCGTGGCGGATGCGCGCCTTGTCGCATTGGGGGCTCGGCTCGCCGTTTTCCCATGCCGGTTGCAGCTCATGGCAGGGCGAGGGACGCATGGCGTAGACACCGCAGTGCGCGGCCACTCCCACCTCACCCACGAGCGACTTGCAACGCGGCTCGTAAGCATTCGTGCCGTGCATCGCCACACGATGCGGATCGAGATGCTCCGTCAACGTGGCCGGCGTCACGCCACCGGCCACGTCGGTTTCCAGCCAATGGAAGGCGACGCGGTACGTCGCACAGCATGCGCCGCAGCGCAGGCAAGGATGTGTCATGGGTCAGATCGAACCGGAGAACGTGTTGCACTTGCCGATGTCGCCACTGTCCAGTCCCGTGCGAAACCAACGCACGCGCTGGGCGGAGGTGCCGTGAGTGAACGAATCGGGGACGACCCTGCCCTGCGACTGTTCCTGCAGGGCATCGTCACCGATCGCCGTGGCCGCGTTGATCGCCGATTCGACGTCGCCGGGCTGCAGCCAGTGCTGGCGCTGCTGCGAATGATTGGCCCATACGCCGGCGAAACAATCCGCCTGCAATTCCTGGCGCACGGACAAACCCGAGGCACCCTCCAGCCGGGCGCCTCGACGGCGCGCATCGCTTACCTTGTCGAACACCCCTACCAGGTTCTGCACGTGGTGGCCGACCTCATGCGCGATGACATAGGCACGAGCGAAATCCCCCGCTTCGTGGAAGCGCGCCTGCATGTCCTGGAAGAAACCGAGATCGAGATAGACGCGGTGGTCGCCCGGGCAATAGAACGGGCCCACCGCGGAGGACGCCGAACCGCAGGCGGTACGCACGCCATTGCGGAACAACACCAGCTTCGGCTGTTCGTACTGCTGGCCATTGGCGGCGAAGATCTCGCCCCAGGTGTCTTCGGTCTCGCCCAGGATGGCGCGCACGAAATCCACCTGCGGGTCGTTCGCGGCCGCCTGGTGCGGGGCCTGCTGGGTCTGCGGCGTGGGTGCCGCGCCTGGTTCGCCCTGGCCGAGCAGGGCCGTGGGGTCCTTGAAGAAGACCAGTCCCAGGATGGCGAGGATAACGATGCCGCCGATGCCCAGCCCCCTGCCGCCGAAAGACGGACCACCACCACCGCCTTCGCCGGCGTCTTCAACATTGTCGCTTCTACGGCCTTTTTGCCAGAGCATGGCATCACCCTCCCGTGAATGCGTCGCAAGCGAGACGCGGTCGGCATGATCGCACGGACCGTTGCCAGTAAACTTCGCGGCTGATGTCGCCCCCCGGACCATTTCATGACCAGTCAGCTCCCCGCCGTCGTCACCTTGCTCACCTTGCTCCTGATGTTCGCCACCGTGTGGATGGTAGGCCGCGCGCGTGAACGTTATGGCATCAAGGCTCCGTCGATCTCGGGTGACCCCGCCTTCGAGCGGGCCTGGCGCGTGCAGATGAACACCCTCGAGAACGCGGTGATGTTCATTCCGGCCCTGTGGCTGGCCGCCCAGTACGTGGACCCGCTCTGGGCCGGGATCGCCGGGCTCGTCTGGCTGGCGGGCCGGATCTGGTATGCGCTCGCCTACCTGCGCGATCCGTCGCGCCGTGGCCCAGGCTACCTGGTTTCGATGATCGCCTGGGCCGTGCTCGTGCTGATGGCCGCCGGCGGAATCGGCATGGCGATCATGGAAAACAACGCCACGCCCATGGAGGACGCGGCGGGAGCCTGACCCGCCGTAGGGGCGAGCTAGTCCTCGTCGTCCCGCGCCAGTGCCAGCACGCGCACGCGCTGGATGCGCGCGCCTTCCATCGCGGTGACCTCGAATTCGAGTCCGTCGGATTCGAAGCGGTCACCCGCCGTGGGCAGGCGGCCCAGCCGCTGCAGGACGAAGCCCGCGAGCGTGGAGAAATTGCCGTCGCCCGCACCAGGCAGGCGATGGCCAAGCAGGTGCTCCACACGACGCACGTCGAGGCTGGCGTCCAGCAACCAGGCGCCGTCCGGCTCGCTCACCGCCGAGGGATCGCCCTCGCGGTTCTCGTCCGGAAATTCGCCCGCGATCACCTCCAGCACGTCGGCCGGCGTGACCAGGCCCAGGATGCTGCCGTACTCGTCCACCACGAGCGCCACTTGCAGGGAAGCCCGGCGGAACTCGTCGATCAGGCGCAGCACGCTCAGTGACTCCAACACCGTGATCGGCTTGCGCACCACGGTCTCGGTATCGAATCGGCCATGGTCCGCAAGGCTCGCCAGGAGGTCGCGGGACGAGACCACGCCGACGAGTTCGTCGAGGTCACCGTTGGCCACCAGCATCCAGTGATGTGGCGACTCACGCGCCTCGCGCAGCAGCGTCGGCAGATCTTCGCCCGGATCGACCCAGACGATCTCCGTACGTGGCGTCATGATCGAGCGCACCGGCCGCTGGGAGAGATCCAGCACGCCCTGCACCATCTCCAGTTCGTCCTTGCCGAATACGGCGGTCTCGGCGACTTCGGTGACGCCATCGCCCTTGCCGCCCTTGCTGGATTCGCCTTCCTCGTCGGGCGCCCCACCGAGCAGACGCAGCACGGCCTTCGCCGTGCGGTCGCGCATGATCCGGCCGCCGACCAGCAGCGATCGCCGACGGTTACGCCGCATCGTCTGGTTGAACACCTCGATCATGATCGAGAAGCCGATTGCGGCGTACAGGTAACCCTTGGGAATGTGGAAACCGAAGCCTTCCGCGATAAGGCTGAAACCGATCATCAGCAGGAACGACAGGCAAAGGATCACGACCGTCGGACGCGCGTTCACGAAGACCGTGAGCGGCTTGCTCGCGGTGATCATCAGGGCCATGGCGACCACCACGCCGATCATCATGATGGAAAGGTGATCCACCATGCCGACGGCGGTGATCACCGAATCGAGCGAGAACACCGCGTCGAGGACGACGATCTGCGCCACGACCAGCCAGAAACTGGCGCGGCGTCCATTGCGGCCCTCGTCGTGCTCCGAGGCCTCCAGGCGCTCGTGCAGTTCGAGCGTGGCCTTGAACAGCAGGAAGGCGCCGCCGATCAGCAGGATGAGATCGCGCCAAGAAAGACCGAAGCCATTCCACTGGAACAGTGGCCGGGTGAGCGTCACCAGCCAGGACATGGCGGCGAGCAGGCACAGGCGCATCACCAGCGCCAGGCCCAGGCCGAGCAAGCGGGCGTGGTCGCGTTGGCGGGCATGGAGCTTGTCGGCGAGGATGGCGACAAACACCAGGTTGTCGATGCCGAGAACGATCTCCAGCACGATCAACGTGAGGAGTCCCGCCCAGGCCGAAGGGTCGGCTAGCCAGTCGAATGCAAACATGGGTCGGCGCGTCAGGGCGCCCGTCTTCCTCCTTCAGGGACGGTCAACTATACAGGGGCGAGATGACGGACTGTGCCGGAAGCGTCGTTGCGAGCCCGAGGGCCGTCGGCTAGGGTGCCTCATGGCTCACGATTACCTACCCCTCTCCTCCGCCGCGTCCGTCGAGGCGCCGCCACGCACACCCGGCGTCATCGAGACGATCCTCTGCATCGCCGCCTATTTCGGTCTGCAGATCGGCTTCGGCGGCCTGTTCGGCGGCATCTCCATGCAACTGGCCCGGTATTTCCCGGATCGGGTGCCCGAGGCGCCGGACCGCCTGATCGTCGTGGTGATCCTCACCCTGGCCTGCTCGGCGGGGCTGATCTTCTGGCTCCTGCTTCGCCGCTGGGGTCGCTACGCCACGGACGCGGGACCGGCGGGACTCGGCTTCACCCCACCGGACGGACGCTTCGTCGCCATGGGCACCGCCCTGGGCATCGCGGCGCCGATCCTCGGTGGCCTGCTGACCCAGTTCCTGGCTGGCGACCGCGAGGTGACCCAGGCGGTAAGCGACATCGCCGACAAGGCCCACGTGGGGATGCGCGTCGCCCTGCTCCCGGTGGCGGTGCTGGCGGGGCCGGCTGTGGAGGAACTGCTGTTTCGCGGCGCCCTGCTGTCGATCCTGCGCACCCGCCTGGGTGACGGTTGGGCGATCCTCCTGTCCGCCCTGGTTTTCGGCATGGTCCACCTGCCCGACCTCGACTGGCTCTGGTACGCGGTGCCCAACCTGGTCCTGGTCGGCCTGTTCTGCGCGTGGCTCCGTGTGCGCAGCGGTTCGCTATGGCCGGCGTTCATCGCGCATGCCGCGAACAACGCGCTGGCGACGATCGCCTGGTTCTCCGCGACCTAGAGGCGCTCCAGCGAGGCCACGTGGCGCTCCAGCCTCGGGCTGGCGTAGCACTGCGAGCCGACGGGAATCAGGCCCACCTCGCGGAAGGCCTCGCGGTACCAGCGTGCAGGCCGGCCGAAGAACCCTTCACGATCGCCACCGGGATCGTCCTCGCGCGTGTAGACCTCCAGGAAAGCCAACCCCTCCACCATCTCGCCGATGCCGACGAGGCCCGCGCGGATTTCCGCGGGCTTGAGGTAATGCAGCACGTCGGTACAGACGACCAGGTCGAAGCGGGTGTCGAAGCGCAATTCGGCCAGTTGGCCGAAGCGCGCATACCCGATCTGGCGCGAGCGGCCGTAGCGGGCCACGGCGTACTCGCTGGCTTCGAGCCCGCGATACTCGATGCCCGGCCGCAACCGGCGCAGCGCGGCGCGCCAGGGAGCTTCGCCACAACCGATGTCGAGCACGTTGCGCACGGGGCGACCCAGGTAGAACTCGGCCTGGCCCAGCACCATCGCCACCTTGCGCCGGAGCTCGGCGGGCGAGCGCACGGCATGGCCCGCGCTGCGATACCACTTGTCGTAATAGGCCTGATCGTAGGTCTTGGGCATGGCACGGCCATCCAAAACATCCATGTTAGCCGGGCGTACACTTCCGGCATACATGCCACCCCGCAGCATCGCCAGGTATCGATCCAGGAGGACCCCATGCCCCGTATCCTGCTCCGCATCACCGGCGACCGTGACATCTTCGACGACGTGGCCAACGCGATCCATGGTGTCGACCGCGTGGAGCGCGTCGAGGAAATCGACGACTTCATGAGCGATTTCCGCGACGACTCCAGTTCGCAGAACCTCTCCGACGACATGAGCTCGCGCACGTACACCCTCGAGGTCGAGGTACCCAACGACAAGGTGGGCGAACATGTGCGCCAGGTCGCCGAGGAAGCCGCCGGCTCGCGCGAGGCCGCGATCGAGTTCATCGGGCCGGACGAGAGCGAGATCTAGCCGTTCGCAAGTTCCCGCGCTCAGGCGGGAGTAAACCTTCCGCCATCCACTCCGTTTAAGGTGGACCACCCGCCGGACACGGAAATGCCATGCGACCCCTTGCCGTCGCCTTCCTGCTCGCCCTCGTCGCGCTGCCGGCAGCCGCACGTGACGACGCTGTGTCGAACGAGGATATCGCGTGGCTCGACAGGGTCACCTTCAGCGCGGACTCGGCCACGCTGGCGCGCTTCCGCGAACTCGGCAAGCGGCGCTTCCTCGATGAACAGCTCCACCCGAAGCAGGATGCGCTGCCTGCCGACGTACGCGCGCAGATCGATGGCTTCGATGCGATGAAGACGCCCTCCGCGACCTTGCTCGCCCAGGTGCGCGACCAGTACCGCCAGATCAACGACATGCCCGATGGCGATGCGAAGCAGGAAGCCCGCAAGGCCTTGCAGAAGCAGGGCAACGCCTATGCGCAGGAAGCGCAGGCCAGCGAGCTATTGCATGCGATCTACGACGAGAACCAGCTGCGCGAGCAACTCGTATGGTTCTGGCTGAACCATTTCAGCGTCTTCCAGGACAAGGGGCGGGTGCGCTGGCTGGTGGCCGACTATGCACAGAACACGATCAGGCCCCACGCCCTGGGCAAGTTCCGCGATCTCGTCCTGGCCACGCTGAAAAGCCCGGCGATGCTGGAGTACCTCGACAATGCGCAGAACGCGCGTGACAAGATCAACGAGAACTATGCTCGCGAGCTGATGGAACTGCATACGCTCGGCGTCGACGGCGGCTACACGCAGGCGGATGTGCAGAACCTCGCCCGCGTACTCACGGGCGTGGGCGTCGACTTCGACGGACAGCCACGCAAGATCCGTCCCGCCCTGCAGCCGTACTACCTGCATGAAGGCATCTTCGAGTTCAATCCGAACCGCCATGATTTCGGCGATAAGCAACTGCTCGGGGCGACGCTGCATGGTGGCGGCTTCGACGAGGTGGAAAAGGCCGTCGACCTCATCGTGAGCCAGCCCGCCTGCGCCAGCTTCGTTTCCACCCGGCTCGCGAAGTACTTCGTCGCCGACGATCCACCGCCGGAACTGGTAAAGGCGATGGCCAGGACGTTCCGGCGGACGGACGGGGACATCGCCGCCGTCGTGAAGACGATGCTGGAATCGAAGGCCTTCACCGCGTCGCTCGGCAAGCGATACAAGGACCCGACCCAGTTCCTCGTCTCGGCGATGCGGCTTGCCTACGACGGCAAGCCGGTGCCGAACCCTCGTCCGCTGGTGAACTGGATCGGCCAGCTCGGCCAGGCGCCGTTCGGCCGGATCACGCCGGATGGATGGCCCATCGCGGATTCGGAATGGTCCAGTTCCGGACAGGTGGCGAAGCGTTTCGAGATCGCACGCGCCATCGGCAGCGGAGCGAACCATCTGTTCGACCTGGACGAGGAAGGCAAGCGCACGCGCGGCGGATTCCCGCAACTGACCACGCCAACCTACTACGCGACGATCGAACCCACGCTCGGCCCGAAGACCCGCGATGCGCTGGCGCAAGCCACGTCGCAGCAGGAATGGAACACCTTCCTGCTCGCGTCCCCCGAGTTCAACTACCGCTGAGGCCCGCCATGGATCGCCGTCAGTTCCTTCTTGCCCTCGCCGCTGGCGTCCCCGCACTCACCCTGGGTGGCAAGGTGTTCGCGACGCCACCCTCGTCGCCGCGCTTCCTGCTGGTGTTCCTGCGCGGAGGCTACGACTCGAACAACCTGCTGGTGCCGTACTCGAGCGACTTCTATCACGAGGCACGTCCGACCATCGCGCTGGCACGACCTGCGCCGGGCGATCCCCTCGCCGTGCGCGTCCTCGATGCGGACTGGGGCCTTGCACCGGTACTGAACGACTCGATGGGTCCCCTGTGGGGCAGGCGCCAGCTCGCCTTCATTCCCTTCGCCGGTACGGACGACCTTTCGCGCAGCCACTTCGAGACCCAGGACGACATCGAAGCGGGCGAGGCTTCCGACGCACGCAGCTATGGCTCCGGGTTCATGGGCCGGCTCTCGGCCGTGCTGCGGGGCGTGCCGCCGATCGCGTTCACCGACGCGTTGCCGCTGACATTCCGGGGTGCGGGCGATGTCCCCAACATCTCCCTGAAGGGAGGCGGCAAGGCGGTGTTCGACGATCGCCAGGCGAAGATCCTGGCCGGGATGTACCAGGGCACGTCCTTGCAATCCGCGGCCACCGAGGGTCTGGAGTTGCGCCAGCAAGTGGCCCAGGACCTGCAGGCGGAAATGGTCGCCGCCAGCCGGGGCGCGGTGAACGCGCGCGGCTTCGCCCAGCAAGGACAGCGCATGGCCACGCTGATGCGCGATCGCTTCCGGCTGGGTTTCGTCGACGTGGGTGGCTGGGACACGCACGTCAACCAGGGCGGTGCGACCGGCCAGCTGGCGAACAACCTGGACAACCTCGGCAAGGGCCTGGCCGCCTTCGCCGACGGTCTTGGCGAAGCGGAATGGAACGACACCGTGGTGGTCGTCGTATCGGAATTCGGACGTACCTTCCGCGAGAATGGCAACAAGGGCACCGATCACGGTCATGGCACGGCGTATTGGGTGCTGGGCGGAAAAGTGGCCGGCGGCCGCATCGCCGGACGGCAGGTGGCCGTGAACGCGGCGAACCTCCTGCAGAACCGCGACTATCCGGTATTGAACAATTACCGCGACGTACTCGCTGGGCTGATGCGGCGGATGTATGGCCTGTCCGATGCCGATCTCGCCAAGGTCTTTCCCCGCGCCAGCGCGCGCGACCTGCAACTGGTCTAGGGCTGCCAGACCTGCCCTTCCGGATGCGAGAGCTGCCGGTCGAGGTAGTACGCGGCACTGATGAAGGCCAGGTGGGTGAGTGCCTGCGGGAAGTTGCCCAGCGGCTCGCCGAGCAGGCTGAGCTCTTCTGAAAAAAGGCCGAGGTGGTTCGCATAGAGGACGCCACGCGCCATCACTTCGCGTGCCTCGTGCAGTCGCCCCGCGCGCGCAAGGCATTCCACATACCAGAACGTGCACGTGGTGAACGCGCCTTCGCCGCCTTCCAGCCCGTCCGCGTTGCGATAGCGAAAGACCAGTCCGTCGTCGGTGAGTTGCTCGCCGATCGCATCCAGCGTCTTCAACCACACCGGATCGGTCGCCGAGACGAAGCGGACCAGGGGCATCATCAACAGCGAGGCATCCAGGTCCTCGCCACCACGAGCCTGGACGAAATAGCCGTGTTCCGGATGACGGAAATTCGCCCAGATATCCCCGGCTATGCGGTCGCGTTCGGCCGCCCATTCCATCACCGGGCCGGGCAACGAACGCTTGCCGGCAAGACGCACCGCACGGTCCAGGGCTACCCAGCACATCAGGCGGGAATGCAGGAAATGGCGCGGCTCGTCGCGAATCTCCCAGATACCCTCGTCGGCGTCGCCCCAGTGTTCGCGCACGTGGTCGACCAGGCGCCGCACATGCGCCCAGCCCGCGTGGCTGATCGCGGAGCCATACTTGTTGGACAGGTAGATGCTGTCCAACAACTCGCCGAAGATGTCCAGCTGGGTCTGCGCGCGCGCGCCGTTGCCGATCCGCACGGGACGCGAGCCGGCATAACCGGCGAGGTGGTCGAGCGCGCCCTCGTCCATCGCCTCCTCGCCGTCGAGCGCATACATGACGCGCAGGGCGGCTCCTTCCTCCAGCGCCATGATCCGGTCCTCGGCCCATCGGCGGAACTGTTCCGCCTCGTCCACATAGCCCAGGCGCATGAAGGCGTAGACCGTGAACGAGGCATCACGGACCCAGGTGGCGCGGTAATCCCAGTTGCGCCCGGCCCCCGTGGCTTCGGGGAGGCCGAACGTGGCCGCCGCGGCGATCGAACCGTGCGCATGCGACGTAAGTAGCTTCAACACCAGAGCGGAGCGGTCCACGCGTTCGCGCCAACGTCCGCGGTAGTTCGACCGGCGTGTCCATCGTCGCCATGCATCGGCCGTGGCTTCGAGGGCCGCAAAGCATTCCGCGGCATCGAGCGGGTCATATGGCTCGTCGCACAGCACGAACCAGGCTTCGCCACCCCGCTCCAGTTCGAACGCCGCGCCCGCCTCTCCGTCACCGGGCAGCAACGGCACGCTCGCACCCAGGCGCAGTGAATGGGTTCCATCGCGGAAGACCACGGTATCGCCATGCATCGCGACTTCCGGCACGCGTTTCGCATAGTCCAGGCGCGGCCGGCAGCATACGCGGATGCGCATCCGGCCACGCGATGCGCGGATGCGACGGATCACGCAGCGCGGAACGCGCACCCCGGTCTCCGGATGGGGCATGAAGTCGGTCAGCTCGACGCTGCCGTGCGCGGACATCCAGCGCGTGCTCAGCACGTTGGTCTCGGGGACGTAGAGCTGCATGCGGCGCGCGCCCTCGAGGTCCGGTGTCACCGAGAATTCGCCGCCCTTCTCCGGATCGAGCAGCGCGGCGAAGATCGTCGGGCTGTCCAGGTGCGGCCAGCACATGAAGTCGATGCTGCCATCGATGGCGACCAGCGCCGCGGTGTCCAGGTTGCCGATGACGCCGTGTTCACCGATGGTCCGCCCCGGCCTGGGGTTCGCGCGATTTGGCACAACGATCTCCGTAAGCCGTCCCTGGCTGGAGGAATGCCACAGCGGATGTGAAGCGGGCCTCTAAGGCCTTCCTAGAACTCCAGGCGATAAGCCACCTTCACCAGTCCCTCGTTCACGTCTTTCAGGCTGAAGCCACGGCGGAACTGCGTGTCGACATCGTCGTTGGTATCGTCCATGTAGCCACCTCGGTTGTACACGATGTACAGGTTCGACAAAGGCGCGATTTCGTAACGGTAGCGAATCTGGAAGCCGAGATTGGCGACGCCGAGGTCGTCCACCGGCTCGTTGCTGGGCACCGCGCCGCCCGTCGGCGTGATCTCCAGGCCCTGGCGTAGTTTCGCGCCGACCGCCAGGGTCTGCAGCTTGACGCGCAATTCCTGCTTGTTGCCCAGGTTCCAGTTCACGCCGCTGTCGATGCCGATGGTGCGCCCATCGAACGCGCCCACCAGGTTGTCGTGCTGCCAGATGAGCCAGTTGGGGTCCCACTCGTAACTGGCACCGGCGAATACGCTGAAGGCGTCGGTGATGAAGTACGTGGGCGTGAACTTGAAGTAATAGCCCAGGCGATGGTAACCGGTGAGCTGGTTGCCACTGATGAAGCCTTCCGCTTGCCATGCCCACCGCCCGATGCGAGGCCGTTCGCGTTCGTAGGTGAGCTTGGCGGTGGGTGGCGTGTGCAGCGCGTTGCCGCCACGGGTGAGCAGATCGTCGTAGGCGGCGGTGAACGCGTCCAGCCGCCACACTTCCTCGCCGCCATCGCGACGCTGGCTGTCACGCAGGATGCGGAAGCGGCGGTGCACGACGCGGCCTTCGGTATTGTCGAGCGCCGATATGCGGTAATGCCACATGTGCGAGGTATACGCCGAGTCCTCCGGTAGTCCGGTGACACGCTCGCGCACTTCCCAATGCAGGTATTCCATGTCGTTGCGCGGCAGGTAACCGAAGTCGTCGATGTCCAGGCGGCGGCCGAAGTACATGCCCAGCCATTGCTGGCTCCAGACATCGTTCATTTCCCAGAACGCGATGCTGGTGGCACCGAGGCCGGAACTGTCGGCGCGCGGTTGGTCGATCTTGCTGCCGACCACGTTGCTGGTGATGGAAAAGGCCGCGTTCGGTTGCCAGCGATGGTCGAAGCCGAGCACGTTCGCGTCGCGGTCGAGGTAGGGATGGTTCACCCGCGTGGCGAGCATGCCGAAGGTTTGCGTGCCCACGTTCTGGCTCAGCCGGAACGCGCCGAACGTGCGTCCGGCATCGCCCTTTTCCTGCGCGGTGAGGATGCCGTAGCTGGTCGACCCGACGCTGCCGTTCACCTTCACCGCGGCCGAGATGTCGGCCGCGCCGTGGCCATCGTCCGAGGCGCCACCGACACGCCGCGTATAAACCAGCTGCGAATCGTCGTCGAGCAGGCTGAAATCGAAGATGCCCTGGTTCTCGGTGAAGAAGGGGCGCTTGTCGGTGAAGAAGGTTTCCTCTGGCGAGAAGTTCACGACGAGGTCGTCGCTTTCCACCTGGCCGAAATCGGGATTGATCGTCGCCGTGAGCTGGGTCTGCCCGTTCGGCTTCCAGATGATGTCCGCGCCCTGCTCGAAAGAGGTTCCGCCATGTGCGCGATCCACCTTGCCCACCACGTAAGGGGTGACGGCGAACAGCGCCTGGGAATACGCTGGCAGTTCCACGCGCTGGAAATTGGACAGGAAGCGGCCGTTATCGAAGCTTACCGCCGGCCATGCCATGCGCTCGCCGGTGCTGCCGATCACCCGATCGATGTACAGGCCGATGGTCCGTGTATCGCCGTTGGCCTTGCGCATCGGCGCTATGTACCAGGGAATCAGCACTTCCACCGAATAGCCATCCGCGTCTTCGCTGACCGCGTGGTCCCAGCGCCCGTCCCAGTCGTAGCTGAAGTCGGATTCGTTGGTGATCACCTCGTCCGCGACACCGCCTTGCGACTTCACCTCGAAGTCGTAGCCGACGCGGCCATCGGCATCGAAGTCGACCATCACGTTGATCCGGTCGACCAGGGCGTTCTCGTCGCGCCGGGCCTGCTGACGCGAGCGGGGGATGTCGGCCGACTGGGTCACGCGGATCGCCACGGCCAGGCCTTTCGGCGTCGACAGCACCCAGGCCTCCGTGGGTTGGCTGCCAGGCTTGCCCGTCTTCGGCTGGGTGTCGCGGAAATCGACGATACGTTTCGCGCCCGCCCATTCGGCAGGATCGATATGACCATCGATCGTCACCTCCGCATGCGCGGTGGCGCTGGCGACACAAAGAAAGGTGAACAGGACGAGGCGACGGAACATGGACAATCCGGGTCGTGGAAACTTACGGAAAGGATGCCCCCGGCGCCGCAAAGGTTTGCCATGACCCTTGGCCCATGCGCTCAGCCCGTCTCCCTGATGAGGTCGACCAGGGCGCGCAGGGCCGCTGGCACGTGGCGTCTTCCGGGGTAGTAGAGGCAGAGGCGGTCGAAGGGTGGCGTCCAGTCCTCCAGCACCCGTTCGAGGCGGCCTGCGGCGAAATCTTCCGCCACGTTGAACTCGGCGAGATAAGCCAGGCCGAGGCCGGCCCGTGCCGCTTCGAGCATCAGCTGCGGCTCGTCGAGAGTGAGCGTGCCGCCGACGTCCACCGCCGACGCCTCACCGTGCCGCTCGAACTCCCAGTGATAGATGTGGCCGGCGGGCATGCGCGCGCGGATGCAGGCATGCCGGGCAAGGTCCGCCGGTGTCGCCGGCCGGCCACGCCGGGCGAAGTAGTCCGGCGATCCCACGACGGCGAAACGCACCGGGGGGCCCAGCGGCACGGCGACCATGTCGCCCGGCACCGTGTCCACGGTACGGAATCCGGCATCGAAGCCTTCGCGCACGATGTCGATCAGGCGATCCTCGGTGACAAGGTCCAGGCGCACCTCCGGATATCGCCGAAGGTAGGGAATCAGGTACGGACCCATGACGCGGCGTGCCGCACCGACCGATGTATTGATGCGCAAGCTGCCGGTCGGGGTGTCACCGTGGTCGCTGATTCGTTCGATCGCGCCACGGATATCGGCGAGGGCCGGACCCACCTCGGCCACGAACCGCTCCCCTGCCTCGGTGAGCCGGACGCTGCGCGTGGTCCGGTGGAAGAGCCGCGTGCCCAGGCGGGATTCCAACGAGGCCACGGATTGGCTGAGCGCGGAAGTGGACATCTCAAGCGACGCGGCGGCGGCGCGGAAGCTACCCTGCCGGGCCACGGCGAGCACGGCTTCGAGTTCGGTGAGTCCTGGGCGCATTATCCGCCTCCACTTAACAAGTTATTTTGTTTTATCCGCCTTATCAGATTAATGCACCGACCGCACCCTTGGAAGGCGCCGCCCACGTCGGAGCGGCTTCCGAGGATTTCCCCATGCATGCGATCGATCACATCTATATCGACGGCGCCTTCGTCACCCCGCACGGCGACGAGCGCTTCGAACTCTTCAACCCCGCCACCGAAGAAGTCATCGGCACGGTCCGGCTGGCCGACGCCGAGGACGCCCGCCGCGCGATCGCGGCGGCGAAGCGCGCCTTTTCCGCGTTCTCCAGGGCCACGATCGACGAACGCATCGCCCTGCTCCAGCGCATGCACGACGCGATCGTCGCCCGCGAGGACGAACTCTTCGCCGCGATCCGCGAGGAATACGGCGCGCCGGTATCGCGCGGTCGCTGGATGACCGGGCATGCCTCCAGCGTGTTCCTCGATGCCATCGCCACGTTGCGCGACTTCGATTTCGAACGTCGCATGGGGTCGTCCACGGTGATGATGCAACCCGTGGGAGTCGCCGGCCTCATCACGCCATGGAACAGCAATGCCGGCTTTATCTGCGGAAAGCTCGCCGCCGCGATCGCCGCGGGATGCACGGCGGTAATCAAGCCAAGCGAGATGAGCGCGCTGCAGACACGTATCGTCACCGAGGCCTTGCACGAAGCCGGGGCTCCTGCCGGCGTATTCAACATCGTGACCGGCCGCGGCGACGTCGTGGGCGCCGAGATCGTGGGCAGCCCCGATATCTCGAAGATCTCCTTCACCGGATCGACGGCGGTCGGCAAGGGCATCGTTCGCGCGGGTGCCGACACGTTGAAACGCGTCACGCTCGAACTCGGCGGCAAGTCGCCCAGCGTGGTTCTCGACGACGCCGACTTCGCGCAGGTGGCGCCGTTGACGATCATGGCCGGCTTCAACAACAGCGGGCAGGCCTGCATCGCCGGCTCGCGCATCCTCGTGCCGCGTTCGCGGCTGGCCGAGTTCGAAGCCATGGCGAAGACCGCCGTCGAAGCGGTCGTCTCCGGCGACCCCAACGATCCCGCTACCACGGTGGGCCCGATGGTCAGTGCGAGGCAGTGGCAGCGTGTGCAGGGCTATATCCGCAAGGGTATCGAGGAAGGCGCGCGGCTGCTCGCCGGCGGCGAAGGCCGGCCGGATGGCCATAGACGGGGCTGGCTCGTTCGCCCCACCCTGTTCACGGGCGTGCGCAACGACATGACCATCGCGCGCGAGGAGATTTTCGGGCCGGTGCTTTCGATCATCGCGTACGACGACGAGGAAGACGCGATCGCGATCGCCAACGACACGCCGTATGGGTTGCAAGCCTATGTCTTCTCCAGCGACACCAGCCGTGCACGCCGCGTCGCCTCCCGCATCGATGCGGGTCGCGTCATGGTGAACACGCTGACGCATGATCCGAAGGCACCGTTCGGCGGCTTCAAGCAGTCGGGCATCGGACGCGAGTACGGCCGCTTCGGGCTCGAGGCCTACCTGGAACCGAAAGCCATCCTCGGTCTCTAGCCATGGCGGGAGCGAGCCGGGCTCTGCTAACGTCGCCTGGCCAACCACACCTTGGGGATCCCATGCTCGCTCGCACCTGCCTTGCGCTCGCCCTAGTCCTCGCCCTGCCCGCCATGGCGGAAGAAGCCAAGAAGACGCCCACGCCCAAGGAGTTGCTGGCGAAGTCGACCCCCGCGGAATGGCGCACACCCGATCCGCAGAACCTGGTCTACATGGATCTGCCTCAGGGCCGGGTGATCATCGAGCTCGCCCAGGATTGGTCGCCGCTGCACGCGGCGAACATCCGCACGCTGATCCGCGAGCATTACTTCGACGGTACCCAGGTGATCCGCGTCCAGGACAACTTCGTCACGCAGTGGGGCGACCCGGATGGTGACGACAAGAAGAAGGCGAAGAGCCTGGGTACGGCGAAGGAAACCCTGGCACCGGAGTTCACCCGCAAGGGTGGCAAGGCTTATCCGTTCACCAAGCTTCAGGACGGTGACGTCTATGCACCCGAAGTCGGCTTTTCCGATGGTTTCCCCGTCGCCCGCGATGGCAAGGGCGAGGCCTGGATCACCCATTGCTATGGCACGGTCGGCGTCGCGCGCGATACCGGTGCCGAAAGCGGCAACGGCAGTTCGCTCTACGCGATCATCGGCCAGGCCCCGCGCAACCTCGATCGCAACCTCGCGGTCGCAGGCAAGGTCATCAAGGGCATGGATATCCTATCCGCCTATCCGCGCGGCGGCGAACCGATGGGCTTCTACGACAAGCCGGAGCAACGCGTGACGATCAAGAGCGTGCGCCTCGCCGCGGATGTTCCGGAAGCCGAGCGCACGCCGATACAGGTGCTGCGCACGGACAGCAAGACGTTCGCCGCCGTGGTCGAGGCCAAGCGTAACCGGCAGGATGCGTTCTACACGCGACCGGCCGGGAAGATCGACCTGTGCAATATCAACGTGCCGGTGCGCGATCCGTCGAAGAAGGCGCCCTGACGGGCGCATCGCCGACAAGGTCGGCTCCCACAACAAGCAAGAGCATCGCCGACACAGTCGGCTCCCACCGGATAACGGGTTCAGGGTTGCTCTGGTGGGAGCCGACCCCATCGGCGATGCTTTCCCGCGGTGCTACCGAGAAACCGACCCCGCATCACCCGTCGAGCCCGACGCCTCCGGCTGCGCAACCACCGCTTCGCGCAAGGCCCGCAGCTTCGTCTTGAGCTTCCCCTCGTTCTCCGGTCCCAAGCGCATCATGAACTTCTGCCCGACCGACAGCTGTTCCAGCGCGGGATTCGCATATACATACCCCTCCTTCGCGGGAATCAGCTGCTGGTTTCCCTTCGGTTCGGGCGCGGAGAGCAAGTGGTCGATGACCTCGACCAGGCGGTCGTTGAAATACCCGTTGGTTCCCAGGTCGCGGTAGGCCTGCTGGAACAACGGATAGTTGCGCTTGTACCAGGCTGCCGCCGCTTTGGGATCGATGCGGTCCGCGACGTACATATAGGTGGCATAGCGTTCGGCGTTCTTCTTCGAGGCGACGAAATTGCCGTCGTCTGACACGACCTGAAAACGCCCCGTGGGCGTGCGCAGGGGCACGACGTTCATACCGACGCTCTGCTTCGGCAGTGCATCGATCGTCGCCACCATGCGCGAAACGATGGCATCGGTGCGTAAGACCGACTTCAGCGCACCGTCGCTGGCCAGTGCCAGCAAACCGGCGAGGATCTCGTCATCGCTCTGGTCGAGCGGCGGCAGCGATGCCGTGGACGCCTGCGCCGGACCGCCGATGGGGTGTTGCGGCAAGGTCGCATCGTGCACGGCTGTCGGTGATGCCGACGACGCCGATCCGGCGGCGGCGAATGGCGGGGCGGAGGCCGCTTCCCGCGCCTGTTTCTCGCGATAGACGAACACTCCGACGACCACGGCGATGGCCACCACCAGCAACCCCGCAATCCATTTCGAACCCGATGACTGACTGCTCAACGCACCACTCCCGCGAAAACCAAGCCTCCATGGGACTACGAACCGTCCGTCGAGTTCAAATCCGGCGGTCGTCCGCGTTGCGGCAACCTGGTGGGAGCCAGCCTTGGCTCCCACCGGAGCGGAGCGGTTCTCGCTCGCGGTTTACATATTGCGGCGGTACTCGCCACCCACGTCGTATAGCGCGTGGCTGATCTGGCCCAGCGAGTTGTTCTTCACCGCTTCCATCAATTGTTCGAACACATTGCGGCGCTCGCGGGCGGTCTTCTGCAGGATCTTGAGGCTCTCCGGCGCAAGCCGGTTGCGGGCCTTGCCATAAAGCAGCACGTTGTCGATCTGCTGACCCTTTTCTTCTTCCGTGGAGCGGATCAGTTCGATCTCGGTGGCGATCTCGCCGCCGTGGTCCTTGGGCAGGAAGGTGTTGACGCCGATGAGCGGGAGCGAGCCATCGTGCTTCTTGTGCTCGTAGTACATCGACTCCTCCTGGATCTTGCCGCGCTGGTACATCGTGTCCATCGCGCCGAGCACGCCGCCGCGCTCGCTGATCGCCTCGAATTCCTTGTACACGGCCTCTTCGACCAGGTCGGTCAGTTCGTCCACGACGTAGCTGCCCTGCCACGGGTTCTCGTTGAAGTTGAGCCCCAGCTCGCGATTGATGATCAGCTGGATCGCCACGGCGCGACGCACGCTTTCCTCGGTCGGCGTGGTGATCGCCTCGTCATAGGCGTTGGTGTGCAGGCTGTTGCAGTTGTCGAAGAGCGCGTACAGCGCCTGCAGCGTGGTACGGATGTCGTTGAACTGGATCTCCTGCGCGTGCAGCGAGCGGCCGGAAGTCTGGATGTGGTACTTCAGCATCTGGCTGCGCGCGCTGGCACCGTAGCGCTCGCGCATGGCACGGGCCCAGATGCGACGCGCGACGCGGCCGATCACGGTGTATTCGGGGTCCATGCCGTTGGAGAAGAAGAACGACAGGTTCGGCGCGAAGTCGTCGATCTTCATGCCGCGCGCCAGGTAGTACTCGACGATCGTGAAACCGTTCGACAGCGTGAAGGCCAGCTGGCTGATCGGGTTGGCGCCCGCTTCGGCGATGTGATATCCCGAGATCGACACCGAGTAGAAGTTGCGAACCTTGTGGTCGACGAAATACTGCTGGATGTCGCCCATCATGCGCAGGGCGAACTCCGTGCTGAAGATGCAGGTGTTCTGCGCCTGGTCTTCCTTCAGGATGTCGGCCTGGACGGTCCCGCGCACGGTCGCCAGCGTATACGCCTTGATCCGGGCGTAGGTATCCGGATCGACCACCTCCTCGCCCGACACGCCCAACAGGCCAAGGCCCAGGCCGTCGTTGCCCTTCGGCAGGTCGCCGTTGTAACGAGGACGGTTGCCATCGGGGTACAACTCGGCAATGCGCGCATTGGCCATCTCCCAGCGCGAGGCATCTTCGTTGAGGTGCTTCTCCACGTTCTGATCGATCGCCGTGTTCATGAACATGGCGAGGATGATCGGCGCCGGGCCGTTGATCGTCATCGACACCGAGGTCGAGGGCGCCGACAGGTCGAAGCCCGAATAGAGCTTCTTCATGTCGTCCAGCGTCGCGATGGAGACACCGGAGTTACCGATCTTGCCGTAGATATCGGGGCGCGGCGCCGGGTCTTCGCCGTACAGCGTGACCGAGTCGAACGCCGTCGACAGTCGCGCGGCCGCGCCTCCCAACGAAAGGTAATGGAAGCGGCGATTGGTGCGCTCCGGCGTACCCTCGCCGGCGAACATGCGGGTGGGGTCCTCTCCCGCGCGGCGGTACGGGAATACGCCGCCCGTGTACGGATAATGCCCGGGCAGGTTCTCGCGCATGAGGAAGGACAGGAGGTCGCCCCAGTCCTTCGTCTTCGGCGGCGACACTTTCGGAATTTTCTGGTGACTCAGGGATTCACGATAGTTCTCGACGCGAATGACCTTGTCTCGCACCTGGTATTCGTTGAACTCGGCGGTGACCGATTCGAACCGGGATGGCCACTCACGGAGCAGGTTGATGGCTTCGCTGGAGAGTTCGCGCACCGCCTCGTTGTAGCGCTGGCGCAGCGTGGCCAACGAACGGTCGCCATCGACGACGAGCAGGTCGTGGTCGTAGAGGTCGAAGGCACGGGGCAAGGCATCGTCGCCGATGTCCTTGAGCGACTCGTAATAGTGCTGCGCCTTGCTTGCCGCTTCCGCCTGCCTGGCGATCGTCCCGTTGACGCCGCGCCCCTGCTCGGCGATCTCTGCCAGGTAGCGGACGCGGTTGCCCGGGATCAGCACCGTCGCGCGCGGCTCGCGCAGGCTGGTGTCCACCTCGGGGGTCCACTCATCCGCCGGCAGCGAGAGCTTCTCGCGAAGCAGGCGGCACAGGTTGGCGAACATCCAGGTCACGCCCGGATCGTTGAACTGGCTGGCGATCGTCGGATACACCGGCACGTTCTCGTCGGCCAGCTGGAAGGCGATGCGGTTGCGCTTCCACTGCTTGCGCACGTCACGCAATGCGTCTTCGGCGCCCCGCTTGTCGAACTTGTTCAGCACCACCAGCTCGGCGAAATCGAGCATGTCGATCTTCTCGAGCTGGCTCGCCGCGCCGTATTCACTGGTCATGACATAGACCGGGAAATCGACGAGATCGACGATTTCCGAATCGCTCTGGCCGATGCCGGCGGTCTCGACGATCACCAGGTCGTACGCCTGGGCCTTGAGGAAATCGATGCAATCGTGCAGCACGATCGAGGTCGCGGCATGCTGGCGTCGCGTGGCCATCGAGCGCATGTAGACGCGCGGGCTGCGCAGCGAGTTCATGCGGATGCGATCGCCCAGCAACGCGCCGCCGCTACGTCGGCGGGTGGGGTCCACGGCAAGCACGGCGATACGCTTATCCGGGAAGGCGTGAAGGAGGCGCAGCAGCAATTCGTCCACTACCGAGGACTTGCCCGCACCACCCGTGCCGGTAAGACCGAGCACCGGCGTCTTGCCGCCGGCGAGCTTCCACGCCTTGCGCAGGCGTGCGAGTTCATCCTCGGCGAAGCGGTCTTCCTCGATGGCCGAGAGCATGGCACCGATGGAAATCTCATCCTCGACGGAAGCGGGCGGCGGCGCCGGCTCCACGCGCCGCTTCACCGCGGCGCGCGTTCGCGACATCACGTCCTCGATCATCTCGGTGAGACCGAGCTTCATGCCATCGTTAGGATGGTAGATCCGCTCCACGCCATAGGCCTGGAGTTCCTTGATTTCTTCCGGCGTGATCGTGCCGCCGCCGCCGCCGAACACACGGATATGGGCGGCGCCGCGCTCGCGCAGCATGTCGACCATGTACTTGAAGTACTCGACGTGGCCGCCCTGGTACGAGGACAACGCGATCGCATCGGCGTCTTCCTGCAGGGCCGCGCGGACCACGTCCTCCACCGAGCGGTTATGGCCCAGGTGGATGACCTCGGCGCCCTGGCTCTGAATGATCCGGCGCATGATGTTGATGGCCGCGTCGTGGCCGTCGAACAGGCTCGCCGCCGTGACGAAACGCAGCGGTGTCGCCTCCGCGTCCGTGCTGCTGGCGGGGATGTGCTTGGGCTGCGAACTCATGGAAACTCCGGGGAAGACCGACAACGGTGGGGAACCGGTCGATTCTACTGCGGAGGCGTCATTGGCCTTTGGTGCGGTGCAGCGCAGGTGTCGCGGCGACATCAGGCCGAAAGGAACGCCAACGAGGCCGTCATCACCGTTTCATCGTCCACCACCCGGCGATGGCCCAGGCGATCGGTCTTGAGCAACCTCGCCCCCGGCCAGATGCTGGCATACAGTTCGCCCTCATCCACCGGCACGTCGCGATCCGACACGTCGTGCACGACCAGCAAGGGCTGGGCCCGCTTCGGCGCGTGGTGGCGGATATGCAGGTCATCGATACGGACGCCGGTGCGCTCCGCGAGCACATCGTGCAATGCCGGTCTCAGGTGTTCGCCCAGCCGCACGAAGCGCGCGAATCGTTGCGTCGCCGCCTGCGGATCGGCGGCGGGCGCGATCAATACGACGCGCTTCGCCGTCCATCCATCGTCCAGCGCGAGCGTGACCGCCGCGCCACCCAGCGAATGGGCGACCACACCCTCCGCGTCTCCGTAGTGGCGTCCTATCGCGCTTACGGTGCGGGCGAAATCGGGCAGCGTGCACAACGTGCCTCCACTATGCCCGTGCCCGGGCTGGTCGAAGGCCACGGCGGCCCATCCATGGGCGAGAAGGCGGCCCGCCCAGTTTTCCCAGCGCAAGCCCATGCTCGACCACCCGTGCACCAGCAAGATGTAAGGCTGTGTCGACGGGTCGCCCCAGACATACGTGGCGATCGGGATGCCGTCGACCTCCACGAGCTCCCGACGGGCCGACATCGCCGCCAGGGCACCTGCCGCGCGCTCGCGACTGCTCGGCAGCGGTGTCTGGAAGACCCGCGCCGCATGGACGACGGTCCGCCTGGGGAAAAGGCGGCTGCCGAGCCGATAAGCGACTCGGATGCCCAGCAGGGTGGCGATGGTGCGGACGCCGAAGCGGCGGGGTGGTTTCATGGGAGGACCGGTCGGGTGAGCCTCCGGGATTATCCCGCATCCGCGCTTTTCACGAACCTGAACGCTCGCCTCGGGCCGGGGTCAACCTCGTCCCCAGAGCCCGCGTTCTGGCGCACGAATCCGCATCCGCGGACGCCCCGGAGGAACAGCACGCCATGACCACCCTGACCCGCACCCTCGCCGCCGTCGCCGCCCTGGGCCTGGCCGTCGGCGCCGCGAGCTACACGCCGCCCGCCACCGCAAGGGAATATGTGTCGGTCACCGTGAGCAACCGTCCGCCGCCGCCGCGCTTCGAGCGCGTTCCGCCGCCCCGGGCGGGCTACGTCTGGGCGCCTGGCTACTGGAACTGGGCGGGTAGTCGCTATGTCTGGGTAGGCGGTCACTGGTACGCGGGCCGGCCGGGCTACGTCTACCGGCCGCCGGTCTGGCGCCCCTACGGCCGTGGCTGGCGGATCGAACGGGAGACCTGGTATCGAGATCCGCACTGGCACCGCTGAGCCCGTGCTGCGCCGCACCTACACTGAGCGCCACAACGGTTTAAACTAGGCAGCTGACACGACATATCGCCCCCGCCTCGCAGGCCGGGGCGATTTTTTTGGACGGTCACAATCATCCACCGGTGGTCCCCACCGCCGGTTTTCACCTAGAGGGCGGTGCTGCTGCCGCTTGACACTGGAGTTAGCGTTCGATGATTTTCGAAACCATCGCCAACACGGGCCACGAAGAAGTCGTCTTCTGCCATAACAAGGACGCGGGCCTGAAGGCCATTATCGCGATCCACAACACCGTGCTTGGCCCGTCCCTGGGCGGCCTGCGCATGTGGCCGTACAAGACCGAGCAGGATGCCGTCAACGACGTGCTCCGCCTGTCGCGTGGCATGACCTACAAGAACGCGGTGGCCGGCCTGAACCTCGGCGGCGGCAAGGCCGTGATCATCGGCGATCCCTCCAAGGACAAGTCCGAGGCGCTGTTCCGTGCCTTCGGCCGTTTCGTCAATTCGCTCAACGGCCGCTACATCACGGCTGAGGACGTGGGCATCGACGTCAACGACATGGAATACGTCTACCGCGAGACCGAATACGTCACCGGCGTGCACCAGGTGCACGGCGGCTCGGGCGATCCCTCGCCGTTCACCGCGTTCGGCACCCTGCAGGGCCTGATGGCCGCGCTGCAGAGCAAGCACGGCAATGAAGACGTGGGCAAGTACAGCTACGCCGTGCAGGGCTGCGGCCACGTCGGCAGCGAATTCATCAAGCTGCTGCGCGAGCAGGGCGCGAAGGTGTTCGTCACCGACATCAACAAGGACGCCGTGCAGCGTTGCGTCGACGAACTCGGCTGCGAGGCCGTGGGCCTGGACGAGATCTACGACGTCGACGCCGACGTCTACAGCCCCTGCGCCCTCGGCGGCACGATCAACGAGCAGACGATCGACCGCATCAAGGCGAAGATCATCTGCGGTGCGGCCAACAACCAGCTCGCCACCGACGCCATCGGTGACGAAGTCGCGCGTCGCGGCATCGTCTACGCCCCGGACTACGCGGTGAACGCAGGTGGCGTGATGAACGTCTCGCTGGAGATCGACGGCTACAACCGCGAGCGCGCCATGCGCATGATGCGCACGATCTACTACAACGTCGGCCGCATCTTCGAGATCTCCGCCCGCGACAACATCCCGACCTACAAGGCCGCGGACCGCATGGCGGAAGAGCGCATCAGTGCCATCGGCAAGATCCGCCTGCCCCACATGGGCAACGGCGCACCTCGCTTCCAGGGCCGCATGCGCGGGCAGTAAGCACTACGCATATTGGGCAACGAAGAAGCCGCCGGCGCGATCCGGCGGCTTCTTTCGTTTCGGGATTACGCCATTTGGACGAGTACCCTCGCCTACCGCCGGGACGACGCCAGGCATACGCTGGACGCAAACCCAGGGAGTGGACGCATCATGAACAACGCAAGGCAGAACGGCACGGTCAAATGGTTCAACGACGCGAAGGGATTCGGCTTCATCGCGCCGGAAACGGGTGCCGATGTTTTCGTGCACTACCGATCCATCCAGACGGAAGGTTTCAAGTCCCTGAGGGAAGGACAGAGGGTGTCGTTCATCGTGGTGCAAGGCCAGAAAGGCTTGCAGGCCGACGACGTGCAGCCCCTCTGAAGGCTGGTCGCGGCCCACGAAGGGAATGGACGGCCAAGGAGCGACGCCGTGAATGGCAATGCATCGAAAGCACGCTCGAACCGGACCGACGTGCTGGACCCGACGTTCGGCGACAACGGAATGGCCGTCCTTTCCGCCCCCGGATTCGACCGGATGAGGGCATATGGTGTCACCAGCGATGCGCGCGACGATACGGTCTATGTGTCGGGCAGTTGTATTCGCACGGGCAAGGATGAGAACAGCGCCTTCGTGATGAAATTGCGTGCCGACGGGTCCGTCGATACCAGCTTCGGCAGCGGGGGCCTGAGCCTGGTGACTCCGGCGGTCGGGGCGGAAGCCGTACATGTTTACATGCACCCGACCGGCAATATCCTCGTGCACCTGAAGACGTCGGTGAAAGACTCGATCGTCCACGCACTCGCGATGGTGGATCTCCAGGGCGTTCGTGACGAGACTTTCGGGAACGACGGTCTGGCTGTCCTGGACATGGAATTCCACGCCCTCATCCACGCAACGGTGACCCCGTTGGAAGACGGACGCATCCTGATTGTGGGTAAACGTCAACACAGGCAGAACGCGAAGGTCGAGGGCGTCATCCTTCGATTGCTGGCAGACGGGCAATGGGACATGACGCTGAACGGAGGAGGCATCCTTCCGTTGAGTCGCTTCCCCGGCCAGGTGGACGGAGAGAATGTCCAGTGCGGTCATGCCCAGGGTCACGCTTTCGTCGTGGCAGGCCAATACGAGCGCACGTTGCTCGTTCAACGCTACTTCGAAGACGGAAGTATCGACGGTTCATTCGGCGTCGACGGGAACGTCGTGATACCGATCAACGCCGAGTCCGGTCACATCGCGGCGGGCTCCCTCGACGACCTCGTCCCCGCTGGCGACGGGGCATTCATCGTCGTCGGCATGAATGCGGTCCCCGAGCAGGGCTATGAACTTCGCGGATTCCTTGCCGGCGTGGATGCGAGCGGACAACCGAACCAGGCGTTCAATGGCGGCAAGATTCTCTACACCACGGCAGCCGTGGGCCCTTCGCGGCTGAAGACGGGCGGATTCGACAGCGAGGGGCGCTTCATCGCGGTCGGTAACCGTGGCGGCCTGCTCTCCGATGGCATCCTGATCGGCCGCTGCCTCGCTTCCGGAACCCTCGATAGCTCATTCGGTGACCTGGATGGCTTCGTGTTCTTCAATGAAACAAGCCATACCGAGATCCGCCGCGGGTTCGCGATGCAAGGCGAGCGGGGCATCCTGGTGTCGGGCCAGATCTCGGGATCGGATGGCTCGCGTGCAGTGGTGATGCGATTCGGGAATACCTGAAGCGCCACGGCTGGCGTTCAGGGCGCCGCGACGACCAGGTTCGTCGCGGTCACGGCGACCGACGGCGCGGTCACCATCGCGCCCAGGGTCAACAGGCAGGTCAGGACGGCGGCGGCGAAGAAGGTTTTCAGCATGACGGTCTCGAATTTCATGGTCGTTCTCCAGGGCGATGGATGAAGAGGTTTCGAGAGAGGTATCGCAAGGGCCGTGCCAACCGCTGGAACGGCCTGGAAGGCGCATTCCACGGGGCTTCGCGCGGAGCGTCCGCGACACCGGCAATTGTCCGCGGACGGTACGGTGTCCGGACGGTCGTCGCGTCCGGACGCGCCCGCGGCCGGCAAGGAGCCCATGGAACCGACCCCATGTTCCGGGCTTCGATCTGCTACACTTTCCGTACCCGGGCACTCGTGTAAGGCTTTGCCTACACGATGCTTTTGGGTTCAGGGGAATGCCGCCGGATGGCGGCGACAACCAGAGCATTCCGATCACCTTCGTCGCCTCGATGGTGGCGCCCGTTTCCGTTCGCCCTCGCGGGCGCGGACCTGCGCGACCCGGGGATGAAATGGACTTACCGAGCTATGAGCGCGATCCCAGCTGAAACCTTCACCCCCGACGACGTCCTCGCTCGTCTCCGCTCGGTCCTGCACGAGACCTTCGAGATCGACCCGAGCAAGGTGACCCCGGAAGCCAACCTCTTCACCGACCTCGAACTGGACAGCATCGACGCGATCGATCTCGCTATCCAGGTCCAGGACATGACCGGCACCCGGATCAAGCCCGAGGACTTCAAGAGCGTGCGTACGGTCGGCGACGTCGTCGCCACCGTGCAGTCACTGCTCACCCGCTGAGCGGACCGATGGCGGGCAGGCCCGGACCGCGCGATGACGCGGCGCGCTCCTTCGCGCCCTGCGCCGTCGTACCGATCTACAACCACGGACGAACCATCGCCGCCACGGCGAACGCCCTGGCCGCGCATGGCTTGCCCGTGCTGATCGTCGACGACGGCTCGAACGGCGAGACACGCGACATCCTCGACGCGCTGGTCACCGGCCGCGACGAGCTTCGCCTGATCCGCCTGCCCCGCAACGCAGGCAAGGGCGCCGCCCTCACCGCCGGGTTCCTCGCCGCGCACGATGCGGGTTACAGCCACGTGCTGCAGATCGACGCCGACGGCCAGCACGATACGACCGATGTGCCGCGCTTCCTCGCCGAAGCCCGCACCCGGCCGGAGGCGATGATCTGCGGCCGGCCGGTCTACGACGATTCGGTGCCGCGCGCACGCCTGTACGGCCGCTACCTCACCCATGCCTGCGTCTGGGTCGAAACGCTCTCGTTCGACATCCAGGATTCCATGTGCGGCTATCGCCTCTATCCGCTCGCCGATACCTGCGCCGAGATAGCGCGCAAGCCGCTTCCGGCACGCATGGACTTCGACACCGAAATCGCGGTGCGCCTGTACTGGCGCGGCGTGCCGGTGCGAAACGTGCCGACGCGCGTGATCTATCCGGAAGACGGCTTGTCGCACTTCCGGATGTGGCACGACAACGTTCGCATCAGCGCCATGCACACGCGCCTGTTGCTCGGCATGCTGCCGCGCATGCCTCGCCTGCTCCTTCGCAAGTTCAACCGAAGGAACGCATGATGCGCCGCCTGATCGCCCTCGCCGCGCTGTTCTGCGCGCTTGCCGCCCAGGCCCAGGCGCCGACCCTCGTGGACGACATCCTGGCGCAACTCGGCCGGCACGCCCAGGTGCGCGCCGCGTTCACCCAGAGCCGCGAGAACCCCGCGTTGGCGGAACCCCAGGTCAGCCATGGCGAGCTCCTGTTCGTCGTCGGCCACGGCATGCTCTGGCATACCCGTGATCCTTTCGACGATAACCTCGTGCTCACCACGGACGGCACCTCGCGGCTGGACGCACAAGGCAAGCTCGAACGCGTTCGCGACGGCAACCGCGGCGTCAGCCAGGTCTCGGCGATGCTGCAGTCGCTGCTCGCCGGACAATCCACCGAAGCCATGCGCCAGTTCAGCGTTACCGCGGAGGGCTCGCCGGAACGCTGGACCTTGCGTTTCGTGCCGCGCCAGGCGCGCATGGCCCGCGTACTGGCCGGTATCACACTGAGGGGCGACGCCTTCCTGCAGTCGATCGAGGTCGAGCTGGCCAATGGCGAACGCACCCGCATCGCCTTCTCCGACACGCGCGACGCGGGGCCGCTCACCCTGCTCGAAGCCAAGGTGCTCGGCGTTCCATGAGGCGGGTTCCGACCGCGGTGCGCGCCGGCTTGTTCGCGTTCGCGGCGCTGGTGGCCTGCGTGCTGTGTGCATGGTTGCTGTTCGGCCGCGGTGTCTCGCCGCTACAGACCGACCTACTGACCATGCTGCCGGCTACCGAGCGCCATCCCCTGGCGGAAGACGCGGTGGAACGGCTGGCGAAGTCCAGCGGGGACCGCATGGTGCTGCTGGTAGGCAGCGCCGACGACGGCACCGCCAAGGACGCCGCGCGCGAGCTGGGTGCCGCGCTGGGCGGCGATCCCGTCTTTGCCTCGGTCATCGCCGAACTGCCGCCCTTCGACCTCGACCAGCTCGTCACCCCGTTCCTGCCATTTCGCTTCCACCTGCTGACGTCGGAAGATCGTGCCGCCATCGCGGCGCCGGACTTCGATCCCGTCGCCGCGCTCAGGCGGCGGTTGAATGAGCCGTTCGGTGCGAACGTCGGCGCGAAACTCACCGACGATCCGTTCGGCTGGCTGCAACACTGGCTCGACCGCCAGCCATGGAACCGCGCCACGCTCGTGCCCGAGGACGACCTGCTCGTCGCGCATCGCGGCGATGAGACCCATGTCCTGGTGATCGCCACGCTCAAGGGCTCGTCATACGACGATACCGTCCAGCGCCAGGCGTTGGCGACGCTGGCCAAGGCGGAAAAGGCCATGGCGGCGAAGCATCCGGATGCCCGACTGCTGCGCACCGGAGCGATCTTCTACGCCGCCGCGGCGCGCGCCGGCGCGGAACGGGATACGCATGTGGTCGGCATCGCCTCGTCGCTTGGCATCGCGGCCCTGTTGCTGTTCGTATTCCGCTCGGTCCGGCCGTTGCTGATCGCCTTCGTTTCCACCGCGCTCGGCGTGGTCGGCGCCATCGTCGCCACGGTGCTGGTGTTCGGCCAGTTGCACCTGCTGACCCTGGTCTTCGGCGCGGCGCTGCTGGGCGAAGCGGTGGATTATTCGATCCAGTACCTTTGCGCGCGCGCCAATGCGGGCCAGGCGTGGAACGCCGCGCGCGGCGTGCGGCAGGTCCGTCCGGCGCTGCTGCTGGCCCTGGCCACGTCCCTGCTGGGTTACGCGCTGCTCGCGCTCGTCCCCTTTCCCGCCTTGCGGCAGATGGCCTGTTTCGCCATCGCCGGCATGGCCATCGCCTGCGCCAGCGTGTTCTGGCTGCTACCGGTGTTGGCGGCGAAACCGGCCCGGGCGCCCATCGCCCCTTCCCTGGTGCGGTTGGCGCTCGGCTGGCAGCGCATCGCCTCGGGCCGCCGCGCCCTCGCGGCCATCGCCTTGCTGGCACTGCTCGCCCTTCCCGGGTGGCTGCGCCTCGGACACGACGACGACATCCATCTGCTCATCTCGCCACCGAAGTCGTTGGAGGCACAGACGGCCGCGATCCGCGACATCGCCGGTTTCGGGGGCGGCAGCCAGTTCTGGCTGGTGGAAGGCAAGGATGCCGAGCAGGTGCTGCAACGCGAGGAAGCACTCACCGATCGCCTGCGCACGTGGCGGGATGACGGCAAGCTCAGCGGCTGGACCGGTGTGAGCACGATGCTGCCCTCGATGAAACGGCAACAGGACAATCTCGCCGCCGTGACCCGGATTTTCGGCGGCAAGGTCCGCTCCGCCATGCTGGCGGCGGGCTTCAAGGCCGAGGCGGCCGACGCTTACGAGGCCACCTTCCCGGGCCGGGCGCTCACCTTCGACGACTGGCTCAAGACGCCCGCATACACTCCCTTCCACTACCTGTGGATAAGCGGGGAGCATGGCACCGGCAGTATCGTGCTGCCGCAGGGCCAGGACGACGTGAACCTGCTGCGCACCGCCGCCGAAGGCTTGCCCGGCGTCTCGCTGATCGACAAGCCCGCCGGCATCTCCCTGTTGTTCGGCCGTTATCGCGGCTACGCGGATATCTGGCTGGGCGCGGCACTGGCGCTGGTCGGCCTTGCCTTCGCCTGGCGCTACGGGCCACGCGCCGCCTGGCGAGTTCTCCTGCCGCCGGCCGCCGGCATCGTCTTCAGCGTCGCCGCGCTCGGCTATCTCGGCCAACCACTCACCTTGTTCCACATCATGGCCTTGATGCTGGTGCTCGGCGTCGGCGCGAACTACGCCGTCTTCCTCCGCGAAGGCGAGCCCCATGCCGCTCATATTCCCGGGGCCGCCTACGCGGGCGTGCTGCTGTCGGCCGTCACGGCCCTGCTCTCGTTCGGGCTGCTCGCGCTCAGCACGATGCCCGCCCTCCGGCATTTCGGCCTTACCCTGCTCCTCGGGATCGGCTTCACCGCGCTGCTGGCGCCGGTGAGCGTCCCCGCACCAAAGAAATCCAACGCATGAACACCACCGCATATTCCACGGGGAATCGCACGATGAAACGCGTCGTCGTCACCGGCATCGGCGGCATCACGCCGCTCGGCCACGACTGGACCAGCATCGAGGCGCGCCTGCGCCAGTTCCACAACGCCGTGCGCCGGATGGGCGAGTGGGATTACTTCGACAAGCTCAACGGCCGCCTGGGCGCACCGGTGGACGATTTCAGCCTGCCCACGCACTGGTCGCGCAAACACGTGCGTTCCATGGGTCGCGTGGCGCAACTGGCCGTCGCCGCCAGCGAACGCGCACTCGCGGATGCCGGCCTGCTCCACGACGAGCGCATCGCCGATGGCCGCATGGGCGTGGCCTACGGCTCATCCGGCGGCAGCATCGAGCCGGCCCGCACCGTGGGGCACATGCTGGAAACCGGCTCGATGCAGGGCGTGACCGCCACCAGCTACATCCAGATGATGGCGCACACCACGGCGGTGAACGTGGGCGTGTTCTTCGGTCTCAAGGGCCGGGTTATCACCACTTCGAGTGCCTGTACCTCGGGAAGCCAGGCCATCGGTTACGGTTACGAAGCGATCCAGCAAGGCAAGCAGATGCTGATGCTGTGCGGCGGCGCCGAGGAACTCTCCGGCCCGGGCGCGGCCGTGTTCGACACCTTGTTCGCCACCAGTACCCGCAACGATACGCCGCAGCTCACGCCCCGCCCGTTCGACGCCGGGCGCGACGGCCTGGTGGTCGGCGAAGGCGCGACCACGCTGATCCTCGAAGAATACGAACACGCACTGGCACGCGGGGCACGAATCTATGCCGAGGTCGTCGGATTCGGCACCAATTCCGACGGTGCGCACATCACCCAACCCACGCGGGAAACGATGGCGGGAGCCATGCGCCTTGCGTTGGCGGATGCGGGATTGCCGGCTTCCGCGATCGGCTACGTCAGCGCGCATGGCACCGCCACCGATCGCGGCGACGTGGCCGAGAGCCACGCCACCGCCGACGTGCTGGGAGCCGGCGTGCCAATCAGCTCGATGAAGAGCTACGTCGGCCATACGCTCGGCGCCTGCGGCGCACTGGAAGCCTGGTGGGCGATCGAGATGATGCGCGGCGGCTGGTTCGCCCCGACGATCAACCTCGGCACTCCCGACCCCGAATGCGCGGCACTGGACTACCTCACGGGCGAAGGAAGGGACATCCAGACCGACCATGTGATGAGCAACAACTTCGCGTTCGGCGGGATCAACACCTCGCTCATCTTCAAGGCGCATCGCTGATGCGGCGTGTCGTCGTCACCGGCATGGGCGCGGTGTCCTGCCTCGGCGCCGGCCGGCACGCGCTGTTCGAGGGACTGCGCGCGGGCCGTGCGGGCTTTCGCCACAGGGACGATTTCGAGGCGCTCGGCATGCGCTGCCAGGTCGCCGCGCCCGTCGACCTCTCGGCACTGGAACCGCCACCGCGCAAGTTGCGCCGCTACCTGCCCCAGGCGGCCGAATTCGCCTGGCACGCCACGCGTGAAGCATTGGCCGAGGCGAAGCTCGACGAGGCGCGTGTGCGCGAGCGCGACGTCGGCATCGTCATGGGCGGTGCCGCAGCGCTCAGCGAGTACGAGGCCGGCCTCGATGTCTTCCATGCCAAGGGGATATCCCGGCTATCGCCGTTCATCGTGCCGCGCAGCATGGGCAGTGCGGTGTCGGCCACGCTCACCCACGCGTTCGGATTCGGCGGCCGCGGATTCACCGTCGGCTCCGCCTGCACGAGCGCCACGCACGCGATCGGCCAGGGCATGGAACTGATCCAACTCGGCCGCCAGGAGATCGTGGTGTGTGGCGGAGCCGAGGAACTGCATGACAAGGCCGCCATGTGTTTCGACGTGATGAACGCCCTTTCCTCCACCAGCGTGGCCGGTGAACGCGTGTCCACGCCCTACGCCGCCGATCGCGATGGCATCTTGCTCGGCGGCGGCGCCGGCGTGCTGGTACTGGAATCGCTGGAACACGCGTTGGCACGGGGCGCGACGATCCTCGCCGAGATGGCGGGCTACGGTGCCGCCTCCGATCCGGACGGCATGATCAGCCCCGCCGCGGACGGCATGGCCGAGGCCATGCACCAGGCCATCGACCTCGCCGGCACCCTGCCCGACTACGTGAACACGCATGCCTGCGCCACGGTCGCCGGCGATCTCGCCGAATGGGAAGCGCTGCGCCGCGTGTTCGGCGATCGTGGCCACCCCGTGCCGCCGATGTCGTCGATCAAGGGCCTCATCGGCCACGCGCCCGCCGCCGCGGGAGCGCTCGACGCCATCGCCTCGATCGCGATGATGGAACAGGAGGTCCTGCTTGGCGGTGCCACGCCACATGAGCGCGATCCCGCCTTCGCCGACGCTCCGCTCATCGAAGGCGAACTCACGAAACGCGTCGATAACCTGCTTTCGAACACCTTCGGCTTCGGTGGTAGTTGCGCCGCTCTGGTGATCCGGCGCTTCGACGGGGGCGGCGCATGATCGACCTGCACATCGACGCATGGCGTGCCTGGGCGCCGGGCGTGGACACCACCGCCGACTGGGCGGCATGGGCCGCCGCTCCGCATCCCATCGTCGATCGCGGCGAACAGCCCGCCTGCGATTTCGTTCCAGCGATGCAGCGCCGCCGACTCAGCAGGCTGGCGCGCATCGTGATGCATGCCGCGTGGCCCTTGTGTGGTGACGACGAACAATTGCCTTTCGTGTTCGCCTCCCGCCACGGCGAAACCACCCATACGTTCGCCATGCTCGACGAGATCGGTCACGAGGCCCCGCTATCGCCAACGCGGTTCGGACTTTCCGTGCATAACGCCATCGCCGGGCAATGGTCCATCCTGCGTGGCCAGCGAGGCGAATCGGTGGCGATCGCTGGCGAGGCCGATACCTTCGAGCATGCCGTCGTCGAGGCCGCGACCCTCCTGGCCGAGGGCGCGTCCGCCGCCATCGTGGTCGTCGCCGAAGAGCTCCCCGCCGAGGCCTACGACGGCTGGATCGACGACGTGCCCTTCTCGTATACGCTGGCACTGCGTGTCTCGCTGGCGGGCGTCGGGCCGCGCTGGCGCCTGTCGCTCGGCGAAAATACCGGCGCCGCGCCGGCGGCCGGAGAGCCGCATGCCTTGCGTTTCATCCGCGCCTTGCACCATGGTGCGATCCTCGACCACCCGTGGAAGACACGACGATGGACCTGGCAGCCGATAGCGTGAGCCGCCGCCGCGACGCGTGGGCGTGGCGCTTCGTCTTCACCGCGCTCAGCTTCGCGCTGTTCGGCGTCGGCGGCGTGCTGCTGCGGCTGTTCATCCTGCCGGTGGTCCTGCATTGGCCGGGCCCGCCCGCCGTGCGCAGGCGGCGCGCCCGGCGCACGGTCGGCCACGCCTTCTGGCTGCATGCCCAGTTCATGTACCGGACCGGCGTGGTGAGCTATTCCTTCGAAGGCCTGGAAAAGTTGGGCCGCCCCGGCCAGATGATCGTCGCCAACCACCCTTCGCTGATCGACGTGGTCTACCTCATCGGCCACGTGCCCGATGCCAACTGCATCGTGAAGCACAGCCTCTGGAAGAACCCCTGCATGCGCGGGCCCGTGAGCGTCGCGCAGTACATCAGCAACGATGGCAGCGCGGAAATGCTGGAGCGCGCGGCCGACGTGCTGCGCGAAGGACAGACGCTGATCGTCTTCCCCGAAGGCACGCGCACCACGCCGGGAGAGTTCCCGGTGTTCCATCGTGGCGCGGCGGCGATCGCCATCCGCGGGGCGCGGGTGGTCACGCCGGTGTTCATCAGCGTCCGGCCCACCACGCTGACCAAGGCCGAGCCGTGGTATCGCGTCCCGCACCGCCGCGTGCGCATGCATCTGCGCGTGGGCGACGACATTCCCGTGCAGGGCTTCAGCGAAGGCACTCCCGCGCCGATAGCCTCCCGACGTCTCAACGAACACCTGCACGCCCTCTACGCCAGGGAACTCAAGGCATGAACGACCTCGAACGGGATATCGCCCGCCTCATCATCGACACGCTCGCCCTCGAACATCTGGACGTCGACGACATCGCCCCGGAGCAGCCGCTTTTCGGCCAGGGACTCGGGCTGGATTCGGTCGATGCGCTGGAACTCGCGCTCGCGTTGCAAAACCGCTATGGCCTGAAGATCGCATCGGATTCGCGCGATGCCCGGCGTCATTTCGAAACCGTGCGCAGCCTTGCCCTCTACGTCCAGGCGAGTGGGTCCGCATGCGCAAGCTGAGCGACCTCATCCTCCTGGTCGTCGGCGTGCTGTACCCGTTCATCGTGTACTTCGGCATGGACCACGTGTCGACGCCGGTGTTCGGACTGATCCTCGGAGGCCTCTGGCTCGTCCGCGCGCCCGCGCTCCTGCGCCAGCCTGGCGGGCGCTGGATGCTCGGCATCACCCTGGTGTATTGCGCCGTGCTCGCCTTCGGCGGCGAAGAACACCTGCTGCGCTGGTACCCCAGCCTGATCTGCGCCCTGCTGCTGGCGGCCTTCGGCCTGAGCCTGAAATACGGGCCGCCGATGATCGAGCGCATCGCGCGGGTGAGCGAACCGGACCTGCCCCCGGTCGCCGTTCGCTATACGCGCAGGGTGACCTGGGTATGGGTGGCATTCTTCGCGCTCAACGGCACCGCCTCGGGCGTGCTCGCCGAGTGGGGGCCGCTTTCGTGGTGGACGTTCTACAACGGCATCCTCGCCTATTCCGTCATGGGCGCGCTGTTCCTGGGCGAATGGATACTCCGCCAGCGCCTTCGCCGGCGGATCAACAAGGCGCCGATGAACGGGGCCGCGCAACGGCTCGCGTCGCATCCATGGGTCGCCGCGGCGACGGGTGGGTATGCCGGAAAGCTGGGCCCGGGCATGGTGGTCGCGCTGGGCACCGCCGGGCGGCTGGCCTTGCTCCGTCACGGACGCGCTGGCCTGGTCAACGAACTCGGCCAACATGCGGCCGGTGACGATGCCCTGTCCACGCCCCTGGTCTGGCGGTTCGTCGACACGCTGCCGGAACCGTCCAGGGTGGATGCGCTGTTACGCGCGCCCTTGCCCGAGACCGCCATCGTGCTGGGCGAGCTCCGCGAAGGCGATACCTGCACGATCGACCTCGAACTGCCACTCGACCTCGCCTGCTTCGCGGATCACTTTCCCGATGCGCCGGTGCTGCCCGGCGTGTTGCAGGTTGGCTGGGCGCTCGACCTGGCCGCGCCGCGGCTCGGCACGCCACGTACCTGCCGTGCCATGGATGGCCTGAAGTTCCAGCGGCTGCTGCGCCCCGGCGACCGCGTCCGTCTCGTCCTGCGCCACGACCCGGATACCCGGCGCCTTCACTTCGCCTATCGCATGGACGACGCCCCTGTTTCCTCGGCCTATCTTCGCCTGGATGGCACCCATGCCTGAGGCGACGGCAAACGTGCATTGGGCGGCGCAAAAGGAGCGCGGCAGCTTCCTCGGCATCAAGCTCACCGCCATCGCCGTGCGGCTGCTTGGACGGCGCGCGGTGACGCCCGTGATCCAGCTGATCGTGCTGTACTTCTTCGTCACCGGGCGCGCGGCGCGACATAACGTGCGCGATTACCAGCGGCGCCTCGTCGCATGGAGCGGGCGTGGCGACCTCTTCCCACGTTCGCGGGCCGTGTTCGCCCAGTACCTCGCCTTCGGCGAATGCATGCTCGACCGATTCGATGTCTGGCGCGGCAAGCTCCGCCTCGCCTCGATCGACATGGACGATCCCGATCGCGTACGCGATGCGCTGCTGGCCGGTGGGCGTGGGCAACTGCTGGTCTGCACCCACCTGGGCAACCTCGACGTATGTCGCGCGATGGCCGAGCTCGGCGAGGGCGTGGCGCTGAACGTCCTGATGCACCTGCCCAACGCCGCCCACTTCAACCGGCTGCTCGGCGAATCGGGCGACAGGCGGCTTCGCCTGATGCACGTAGGCGACCTGGATACTTCCGCGATGCTAGAACTGTCGCAGCGCCTGGAGCGGGGCGAGTGGATCGCCATCGCCGGCGACCGAGTACCGGAACATGGCGGCCGCGTCGTCGACGCGGATTTCCTGGGCGCACCCGCCGCCTTCCCGCAAGGCCCATGGCTGATGGCGGCGATGCTGCGTTGCCCGGTGAACCTCGTCTGCTGCCTGAAACGCCAAGGTCGGTATCGCATCCACCTTCGCCGCTTCGCCGATGCCGCCGGCTGGGAACGCGGGCGGCGCGATGCGGCCATCGCCCGGGCGGTGACGGACTATGCCGCGTGGCTCGCCGAGCGTTGCCTCGACGCACCCTTGCAATGGTTCAATTTCCACCCGTACTGGCACGGTACGAACGGAGCACCCCATGCGCGCTAGCGGCGTCCTCGCCGCCGAGATCGAAGTGACCGTCCCCTTTTTCGACGTCGACTCCATGGACGTCGTCTGGCACGGCCACTACGTGAAGTACCTCGAGATCGCGCGTTGCGCGCTGCTCGACGACCTCGGCCACAACTACAGGCGGATGAAGGAGACGGGCTATGTCTGGCCCATCATCGACCTGCAACTGCGCTATGCCCGCGCCGCACGCTTCGGGCAGACCCTGCGCGTGCGCGCCGAACTGGTCGAGTGGCAGAACCGCTTGAAGATCCACTACACATTGAGCGATGCCGCCAGCGGCGAGCGCCTCACCCGTGCCAGCACCATCCAGGTCGCGGTGAGCCTCGTCGATGGAGAGATGCAACTGGTCTCGCCCACCGTGTTCACCGACGACGTCGACCGCCGCCTCGCGCGCCGCTCGCAGGACCGCTCCGCAGGAAGCACGCCATGAAGTACGCCAGCGCCACCTATGTCGAGGAAACCCGGATCGGTTTCGTTTTCCTGCGCACGCATACCTGGCAGCACCACGTGCTCCGGGTCGCCATCAACGACCTGAAACGACTGGTCGGCGAACCGCTGCCACAGGGCGGCACCCTGCTCGATGTCGGCTGCGGCCAGGGCCGCTCGTTCCGGCTGCTGCGCGACGCCTTCGCACCTGCCCGCATCGTGGGCCTGGACGCCGACCCGCACAGCATCGCGTTGTCGGCCCGGGAGGCGGAACGCGAAGGCATCGAGGCGAAGCTGATGCTGGGCGACTGCGCCAGCATCGACCTGTCCAACGCCAGCGTGGATGTCCTGTTCTGTCACCAGACCTTCCACCACCTGGTGGAACAGGAACGTGCCCTCGACGAATTCTGGCGCGTGTTGAAGCCGGGCGGACTGCTGCTCTTCGCCGAGTCCACGCGCGCCTATATCGACACCTGGGTCATCCGCTGGTTCTTCCGCCATCCGATGCACGTGCAGAAGAGCGCCGATGAATACATGGCGATGCTGCGCACCCGGGGTTTCGTCTTCGATGAAAACAACGTTTCCCTGCCGTACCTGTGGTGGAGCCGCTCGAAGGATTTCGGCCTGCTCGAACGCTGGGGCATCAAGGCGCCGCCCCCGCCCGGCGAACGCGAGGAAACCCTCGTGAACGTGGCGGCGCGCAAGCCGTTCTCCGGGGCATGAGCGCGACGTACCTCAACGCGCTCGGCGTGGCCTGCTCGCTCGGCGCGGGCAAGGCCGCGGTGGCCGATGCGTTGTTCCATGCCGCCACGCACGGCCTGCGGCCGCTCGATGGCTGGGTGCCGACGCGCACCTTGCCGCTGGGCGAAGTATCCGCGGGCTTGCCGTCCGTGCCTGCCGGCATGGAACAGCGCGATACACGCAACAATCGCTTGCTGCTGCTAGCGGCCAGGGAAATCGAAACGGATATCCGCGCCGCGATCGCCCGCTTCGGAGCCGCACGCATCGGCGTGGTCGTCGGCACGAGCACCACCGGCATCGAGGAAGCGACCCACGGCATCGCCGCGCGTGGCGTGGACGGCGCATGGCCCGACGATTACCGCTACAGCGACCAGGAACTCGGGGCACCGGCCGCCTTCCTTGCCGAGTGGCTGGGTGTCGCCGGTCCCTGCTACGGCATTTCCACCGCGTGCACCTCGGGCGCACGCGCACTGCTCAGCGCGCAGCGGCTCCTTCGGCTGGGCCTGTGCGATGCGGTGATCTGCGGTGGCGCCGATACCCTTTGCCGCCTCGCCACGAACGGCTTCCATGCACTGGAAGCCATGGCGCCCGAGCGCTGTCTGCCGTTCTCCCGTTCGCGTCGCGGCATCAACATCGGCGAAGCCGCGGCGTTGTTCCTGATGACCCGGGACGCCGCGCCGGTCGTCATGCTCGGCGGCGGCGCCAGCTCGGATGCCTACCACATGTCGTCACCCGAGCCCGACGGGCGCGGTGCCAGCGAAGCGATGCGCCGCGCCTTGTCGACGGCGGGCATCGTTGCGGATACCGTCGACTACGTGAACCTGCATGGCACCGCCACCGAGCACAACGACGCGATGGAAAGCCACGCGGTGGCCACCACCTTCGCGCGTCCCGTGCGTTGTTCGTCGACCAAGGCGCTGACCGGGCACACGCTGGGTGCCGCCGGTGCCCTGGAAGCCGCGTTCTGCTGGCTCGCGCTCACCGATCCGCGGCGGCGCCTGCCCCCGCATGTGTGGGACGGCGAGCCCGATCCGGCGCTGCCCTCCCTCGCCTTCACGCGTATCGGCGACACGCTGCCGGCAGGCCGCCGCCACTTCATGAGCAATTCGTTCGCGTTCGGCGGCAACAACGCGAGCCTTATCCTGGCGGACGCGACATGATCCTCTGGCCCATCGACCAGCTGCTCCCACACGCCGGGAAGATGATCCTGCTCGACCGCGTGGTGGAATGGGACGCCGAGCGCATCCTGTGCGAACGGGTCGTACGTCCTGGCGGTGCCTTCGTCCAGGCGACGGGCCTTCCCGCGTGGACCGGCGTGGAACTCATGGCACAGGCCATCGCGGCATGGAACGGCTGCCAGGTATTGGCCGCCGGTGGCGCGGTGAGGCCGGGTTTCCTGCTCGGCACGCGTGCCTATCGTGCGGATGTCGATGCCTTTCCAGCGGGCACCCGGTTGCTTGTCGAAGCCGTGCGCAACTTCCACGACGACGAAGGGATGGGTGCCTTCACCTGTCGCATCGACGCGCCAGGCATGCATGCGGAGGCCCGGCTGACCGTATTCAGCCCTCCCGATCCCGCGCCTTTTCTCGATCCACGCAACAGCCTCGATTCCAGGGGAACCCCGCCATGACCGATACCATCCTCGTCACCGGATCGAGCCGCGGCATCGGCCGCGCCATCGCGATGAACCTCGCCGACGCCGGCTACGACCTCGTCCTGCACTGCCGCTCGCGGCGTGAAGAAGCCGAAGCGGTGCAGGCGGACATCGCCGGGAAAGGCCGTGCCGCGCGGATACTGCAATTCGATATCTCGGACCGCGCCGCATCGGCGGCCGCGCTCGAGGCCGATGTCGCCGCACACGGCGCCTATTACGGCGTCGTCTGCAACGCGGGCCTCACCCGCGACGGCGCCTTCCCGGGGCTCACGTCCGAGGATTGGGACCAGGTGCTGCGCACCAACCTGGACGGCTTCTACAACGTGCTGCATCCGCTGGTGATGCCGATGATCCGCCGGCGGGCCCCCGGGCGCATCGTGTGCATCACTTCGGTGTCGGGCCTGATCGGCAACCGCGGCCAGGTGAACTACAGCGCATCCAAGGCCGGCGTCATAGGTGCCGCGAAGGCATTGGCCGTGGAACTGGCCAAGCGCAGGATCACCGTCAACTGTGTCGCGCCGGGCCTGATCGACACCGACATGCTCGAACCGGAAGTACCGGTGGAGCAGATCCTCAAGGCGATCCCGATGGAGCGGACCGGCACGCCGGAAGAAGTGGCCGCGGCGGTGCGTTTCCTGGTGAGTGCGGAGGCCGGGTACATCACGCGGCAAGTCCTTGCGGTGAACGGTGGGCTTTGTTGAAGGCCTTGGCAGGATGGGGGGAAGAGCATCGCCGCTGAAGCGGCTCCCACAAGGGCTTGCGGTGACTCGTGTGGGAGCCGCTTCAGCGGCGATATCGCGATAGTGCCGATCCCATGCCGCTAAGCTAGGGTCATGCGCCCTCTCCGCCAGCTCGCCGAATCCGATCGCTTCGCCGATGTCGTGCGCGTCTTCCTCGCACTGACCGGCATCGCCGCATGGTGCACCCTCGCCGGTCCCGTCGGGTTGCTCGTGCCCGCCCTGCTCGGTGCCATCGCTTGCGCCCTGGCCGAGACCGACGACGCCTGGCGCGGACGACTGAGGGGACTCCTGGTCACCCTCGTCTGCTTCGCCGGCGCCGCAAGCGTGGTGAAAGCGTCGATAGGCCATCCGCCCTTGTTCGCCCTGTTGCTCGCCGCCGGCACTTTCGTCCTGGTGATGCTGGGCGCGGCCAGCGGACGCTATGCGACGATCGCGACGGCCACGCTGATCCTCTCGGTCTACACGATGATCGCATCCGACGCCTCGACAGCCGCCCCCGGCGACTGGCGCGGCACAGCCGCGATCCTCGCCGGCGCGACGTGGTATGGCCTTCTTTCCCTGCTGTGGAGCGCCATGGCGCCGCAGCGTGCGGTACGCCACGCGCTGGCCGGGTTGTTCGAATCGCTGGCTGCGTTGATGGAAGCGAAGGCGGCGTTGTTCGAACCGGTGCATGGGCTCGATCGGGATGCGCTGGCCGTGGAATTCTCACGGCGCAACCTGCAGACGGTCGACGCCCTGGCCGCGACCCGCGCGGCCTTGCTCGACCGCATCGGGCGACGTCAACCGCGCGGCCGTTCCGCCGCCCGGCTAGCCATGTTCTTCGCCGCCCAGGACATCCACGAACGAGTCAGTTCGTCACACTATCCGTACGACGAACTGGCGACGGCGCTCTATCACAGCGACCTGATGTTCCGTTTCGGCCGCCTGCTGCGCCTGCAGGCCAGCGCCTGCCGCGAACGTGCCGATGCCATCCGCCGCGTAGCGCCGCTGGGACCGATGGCCCTGCCCCGCGCCGCGCTCGACGACGTGCGCGAAGCCATCGCCTATCGACGCCGCAGCGATCCGCCTGGGCAGGCCCTGGACGACGCGCTGTCCGCGCTGCTTACCAACATGGAACATCTCCTGGCCGGCATCGAGGACGAAGGCAGCCTGCGCGAAGGTACCGACATCGCCTTGCAGGACAGTGAACCCGATACGCCAGCCGCTGCCTTCGCGCGCATCCGCGTCCGCCTCGATCGCCGATCCATGCATTTCCGCCACGCCGTACGGCTGGCGACGGGCATGCTCGCAGGCTATGGTCTCATGCTGCTCCTGCATCCGACCCACGGATACTGGATCCTCCTCACCACGCTGTTCGTCTGCCAGCCCAGCTATGGGGCGACCCAACGCCGCACCATGCAGCGGATCGCCGGCACGATGGCGGGGCTGTTCGCGGGATGGGCCATGCTTCGCCTGCTTCCCGGCGGCGATTGGCGGTTACCCGTACTCGTCGCCACGGGCGTGGCGTTCTTCGCCTTTCGCTTGCGACGCTACGCGTTGGCGACGGCCGTCATCACGATATTCGTCCTGCTCTGTTTCGACCTGGCGGGCGCGGGCTACGACGCCATTGGTCCCCGCTTGCTCGACACCTTGCTGGGCGCCTTCGTCGCCACCGTCGTCATCCGCTTCGTGCTGCCGGACTGGCGGGTCCGCCGTCTGGAAGACATCGCCGCGGACACCCTGCATGCGTATGCGCGCTACCTCGAAGCCATTGCGAGCCAGTACGCCTCCGGCAAAGTCGACGACCTGGCCTACCGCATCGCTCGCCGCGACGCCCATGCCACCCAGGCGGCGGTGGCGGGCAATGTGGCCGAACTGCTCGGCGAGCCCGGCCATTCCCGTGAACGGGGTGAGCACGCATTACGCCTGCTTGCGGCCCTCCAGGCCGGCCTGTCGCACCTGTCCACCCTCGGCGCCCATCGCCAGGCCCTCGCCGTGGACGATGCGAACGCCGTGGAAAGGCTGGCCCACCGTGTCGCCAACGGCTTCGCGGCGCTTGCCGAACACGTCAGGAACGGGACGACGGCACCGTTGCTCGGCACGCCGGATCTGGTCGTCGATGCCTCCATGCAGGCCACCGGGCCGGTAGAGGCGGTGCGCCTGGTAGACCGCCAATGCCTGCTGCTGGTCCGCGTGCACGACCGTATCGCCGGCCTTCCACCGATCTGATTGCTGCGTCGCGCCGTGGCTTGGACGTGCCCGCGCGCTACGATGGGCCGCTTTTACCGCTTCCTCCGGAGTTCCACGCATGCGCCCGTTTTCCCTCGGTGAAGACCTCGACCTCCTGCGCGAAAGCGTGCACGCCTTCGCCGAAAAGGAGATCGCGCCGCGTGCGGACCGGATCGACCGGGAGAACGTGTTCCCCGACGACCTGTGGCGCAAGTTCGGCGACATGGGCCTGCTCGGCGTGACGGTTCCCGAGGAATACGGTGGCTCGGGCCTCGGCTTCCTCGCCCATATGATCGCGATGGAAGAAATTTCGCGCGCCTCGGCGTCGGTCGGCCTGTCGTACGGTGCGCACTCCAACCTGTGCGTGCAGAACATCTACCACAACGGTAACGAGGCCCAGCGACGCAAGTACCTGCCCAAGCTCGCCAGCGGCGAATGGATCGGCGCGCTGGCCATGAGCGAGCCCGGCGCGGGCTCGGACGTGGTCGGCTCGATGAGCTGCCATGCGGAACGGGTCGGCGACACCTGGATCGCCAACGGCACGAAGATGTGGATCACCAATGGCCCGGACGCCGACGTGCTGCTCGTGTACATGCGGACGGCGCCGCGCCCCGCCGGCAGCCGATGCATGACCGCCTTCATCGTCGAGAAAGGCATGAAGGGATTCTCCACGGCACAGAAGCTCGACAAGCTCGGCATGCGCGGATCGAACACCTGCGAACTGGTGTTCGACAACTGCGAGATCCCCGCGGAAAACATCGTCGGCGAAGTGAACGAAGGCGTGCGCGTACTGATGGGCGGCCTGGACACGGAGCGCCTCGTGTTGTCCGGCGGTCCGATCGGCATCATGCAATCGGCCATGGACCTCGTGCTGCCGTACGTGCGCGAGCGCAAGCAGTTCAACGCCCCGATCGGCACGTTCGGCATGATGCAGGCCAAGGTCGCCGACATGTATACAGCGCTGCAATCGTCGCGCGGCTTCGCATACATGGTGGCCCAGCAGTTCGACAACGGCGTGAAATCGCGCATCGATCCGGCGGCTTGCCTGCTCAATGCATCGACGAACGCGGTGAAGGTGGCGCTGGAGGCGATCCAGGCGCTGGGCGGCAACGGCTACATCAACGAGTTCCCCGCCGGCCGCCTGCTTCGCGACGCGAAGCTGTACGAGATCGGCGCGGGCACCAACGAGATCCGCCGCATGCTGATCGGTCGCGAACTGTTCCACGGCAAGTCGTAAGGCGCGAACCACCGCGAGGCCGTGGGCCCCGATTCAGTGTAGGCCCGATTCAGTGTAGGCCCGATTCAGTGTGGGAGCCGCTTCAGTGTGGGAGCCGCTTCAGCGGCGATCCCGCGGCAGCGGGCCAGGTGACGGCAAGCACCCATCGCCGACAGAGTCGGCTCCCACCTTAAGCAAGCGGCCCCACCATTTCGTTCAGTGCCTTGCTTACCAGGCCATGCGGAACGTGGCGCTGGCCGAGCGTGAATGGTCGCGGTCGGCGAAGCGCTGGTCGATGTCGAAGCCCACCTGCGTGCGCTCGCTCACGTCCCAGCCCAGCGTCATGCCGGCGGTGCCGGCGCGACGCGAGAGGCCGATACCGTCGACCGGCGCCCACTGCGCGATGCCCGTATAACGTGCCGAGAACACTTCGCCCTTCGTCGCGAACGCGTTCTGCCAACCCAGTTTCGCATCGAGGTGCAGCTTGCCCATCGAGGTAAGCCACGATGCCCCTGCGCGCAGACCGAACCCTGCCTGCCAGCGCGACGTGACCTGCCCGTTGGCGCTCAGCCCGAAGCCCTCGCCGCCGGACTCCTGGAAACCGTCGCGACGAATACTGGCGTACTCCACGTTGGCGAACGGCGTGAGCGAGAACGCACCCGCGTCCGTGCGGTAGCCGACCTCGCCATAGGCGACGTTGTAACGGCCGGTGTTGTCGCCGCCGGCAAAGGACGCCTGGTCACCGAAGCGCAGCAGGCGCTGGGTATTGCCGCGGAAGTTGCCGAAGCCGAGACGCCCCACGCCATACCAGTTCGCGCCACGCGATCCGGCGTACAGCATGCCCTCCGTGGACCGGCTGCGCTGACGGTCGAAACTGTTCGACAACTGGCCGGTGCTGCGCATCTGCGCCACCGCCACGCCAGCGAAGCCATTCGCACCCAGGCGAACGTCGTTACCGGCGAGGCCACCATCCAGGTTGAATCCCACGTTGCCGAAGCCGCCACGACTTAGGCCGCCCTGCCCATTGAACGACTGCATCCACGCGCCACCCGCACCCTGGTGGTCGAGATGGCTCATCAGCGCGTCGTTACCCGCTTCGATACCGGCGAGGGTGACGGCCGTGCTAGCCGCATAGAGCTGGCCGGACAACGACTCCAGCGAAGCCTGCGCGACCTGGGTGTTCGCCGATTGCTGGATGCCACCCGCCGCGACCAGCGTGCCGGTCGCGAACGAGGTGCTTCCGGACGACGTGCTGGTGAGGCTCCGATCGATCTGCTGGAACGCTCCGTCGAGTCGCTGTGCGGACGACTGCGCGGCGGCGGACTGGCTCATGCTCGTGCTGGCCACCTGGCTCACGCTGAGCGTCGTGGTATCGATCCAGACCTCGGCGGGCAGGTACTGCAGGGTCGCGTTGAGAAAGACGCCGTTGGCTTTCGTCGTCGAGGAGAAACCGCCCGAGATCGCGCTGGCCGTAAGCACTTGCTGGTGCGAGGTCGGGACGTAGCCCGAGACCGCGCCGGCGACATGGAATTCGCCGGCGAGCGTGGCGGTGCCCGAAACGATGAGCGGCGCGCCCAGCAGCTGCGACAGCCGCCCCGTGGACGTCTGCACATAGTTGCCCGTGACATGCGTGGCGGTGTCCGCCGTCTGCAAGGTGGCCATGACGTTCGCGTTACCGCCGATATCGCCATGCACGATCACGGTGGCGCTGTCCTGCACCGTCAATGCGCCCGGCACGCCATGCATGGCTTCGAGGGTGATGCTCGATCCCGCCAGCGTCATCCCCTGGTAGGTATTACTGCCGCTCAGGGTGAGATGGGAATCACCGAACGCGCGGAGACCGCCGGCACCCGATATATCGTTGGCGAACTCCGCGTCGTGGCCGTAGACCCCGGCGCTGAAGTCGCCCCAGTCGAACTTCGCCGGTCCCCGAATCGCGCGACCCACGTTCAGGCGTCCGTAGCCGTACACGGCATCCGGACCCGGGGCGCCCAGGTCGTCCGCTGTCCCCAGCAAAACCTGCCGGACCGAGTCGAGGGACAGGCCGGGCATGGCCGACATCACCACGGCGGCGGCGCCGGAAACCTGTGGAGCCGCGAACGACGTGCCGGCTCCATAGACGTAAGTCGCCTGGCCCGAGGTCGCGTTCGGTGCGACGACCACGACGGCACCGGGCGCGGCAAGGCAATAATTCTGCGCGATACCGCAACGGTTGGAATAGGAAGCGATCTGGTCGACGTGGTTGCTGTCCAGCGCTACGACGGTCAGCCAGCCTTTCTCCAGGCTGGGCACAAGACTCGGCAAGGCGGCGACGGTCGAGGGATTGTCCTTGCCCTCGTTGCCCGCCGCGAATACGAAGAGCGCATTGCCCAGCGCCGCATGCTGATAGGCGGTCGCGAAGCTCGCCGTGGTGTCCGTGGCCGAGGCATCCCAGTACAGGCCGCCCCAGGAATTGTTGACGATCCGGGCGCCGGACGTGACGACGAGCTTGTCGTTCACGTCGCCCAACGGGTCGGCCGAGGTCACCTTGTTGCCCTGGCCCGAGCCGTCGTCGACAGGTGCCTTGTCCGCGATGATGCGTGCCGAGACGATCGAGGCATCCGGCGCCACGCCGCCGACGAAGGAACCGTAGGGACGGCCGGCGGCGATCTCCGCCACGATGGTGCCGTGCCCGACGACATCGTCCACGGCCACGTTATTCGTCGCGGGGTCGACGTAGATGTATTCCGCGCCCACGCGACCGGTCAGCGCGGGGTTCGAGGCGTTCACTCCGGAATCGGCGATGCCGATGACGATGCCGGCCCCCTTGAATCCCGCATCGTGCGCGGGCTTGACGTTGGTCGCCGTCAGCTGCACGTCCACCGGCGGCTGGGCGATCGTCGCGCCCGTGGAGGGCGTCTTGGGAATGTTGAAGGACGGTACGTCAGACAGGTTGTTCGATGGCACCGAGGGGATGTTGTTCGACGGTACGGAAGGGATGTTGGAGCTCCTGACGCCTCCGCTCCCCCCGCCGCCGCAGGCCGTCAGGCCGATACCCACACAAACGGCCAGCGCGAGTTCGCGCCGACGCGGCATCTGCATCGTATTCATGGTGTCCCCTGGTCTGACGTCAATGTCTGCGCCCGCGATCCGTGGGCGCACCTGGGCGAATGTTGCCACAAGACCTTGCGGAAAGGCGCGGTGCGGGCACAGGAAAGCGTGCGCCGGGTCGCAGGACCGGAGGGCCGTCTCCCGGGCCCGGGCTCCCTGGTGCCGCCCCGTGTGAAACCGCCTGCGGCGGCGCAGATTGCCCCCGCCCCGGCCCCACTGCGATACTCAATGGGTTTTCCGCCCGGAAAGGGCGGCCATCCGAGTACCACGGAGTCCCCATGTCCGACATCGTCATCGCAGGCGCCAAGCGCACCGCCATCGGTTCCTTCCTCGGCCAGTTCACCGGCGTGCCCACGCCGAAGCTCGGCTCCATCGCCATCAAGGCGGCCCTGGAGCATGCGGGTGTCGCCCCGGCCGACGTCAGCGAAGTCATCATGGGCTGCGTGCTGCCGGCCAACCTGGGCCAGGCGCCGGCGCGCCAGGCGTCCCTCGAGGCCGGACTCCCGACGTCCACCGGCTGCACCACCATCAACAAGGTGTGCGGCTCGGGCATGAAGGCCCTGATGCTCGGCCACGACCTCATCAAGGCCGGTTCGGCATCGATCGTCGTCGCCGGCGGCATGGAGTCGATGACCAATGCGCCGCACATGGTCAACGCGCGCACGGGTATCCGCTATGGCGACGGCCAGCTCGTCGACCACATGGCCTGGGACGGGTTGACCAATCCCTACGACGGCAAGGCCATGGGCGTTTTCGGCGAACAGTGCGCCGACAAGTACCACTTCACGCGCGAGGAACAGGACGCCTACGCGATCGGTTCGGTCGAGCGCGCGCAGGCCGCGCAGAAATCCGGCGCCTTCGCCAACGAGATCGTCCCGGTGACCGTGCAGGGCCGCAAGGGTGCGCAGGATTTCGCCGAGGACGAACAGCCCGGCCGTTCGGACGTGACCAAGATCCCCACCCTGCGCGCGGCGTTCCGCAAGGAAAACGGCACGATCACCGCCGCCAGCTCGTCGAGCATCTCCGATGGCGCCGCCGCGCTCGTCTTGCTTTCGGCCGACGACGCGAAGGCCCGCGGCGTCACCGCACTGGCCCGCATCGTGGCCCACGCCACGCATTCGCAGGAACCGGAATGGTTCACCACCGCACCGGTGGGTGCCATTTCCAAGGTGTTGGCGAAGGCTGGCTGGACCACCGACGATGTGGACCTGTTCGAGATCAACGAAGCCTTTGCGGTGGTACCGATGGCGGTGATGCGCGAACTCGGCGTGTCGCGCGAGAAGATCAACGTCAACGGCGGCGCCTGCGCCCTCGGCCATCCCATCGGTGCCAGCGGCGCGCGCATCGTCGTGACCCTTCTCAATGCGTTGACGGCGCGTGGGGCAAAAAGAGGCGTCGCCGCGCTATGCATCGGTGGCGGCGAGGCAACGGCGATCGCCATCGAACTGGTGTGAAGCCGACGTCGACACGTGAGGCGGTCGTTTCGAAACGATCACACCATGTCCATGGGCTTTAATGCGCCCTGAAGCGAAAAGGCGCGATCCGTAGCTAAGCACTCGTAACTGAGCTATTAATACGCCCGCCTAACGGCATTCCACGGTTAAGGAGAAACACAAATGAATTTGACGCGTACCCTTCTCGCCTCTGCGCTCGTCGCGCTTCTGGCAGCTTGCAGCAACGGCGCGCAGGATTCCGCGCAGGACGCCCAGAAGTCGGCCGCCGATGCACAGCAGCAGGCGGACAAAGCCCAGCAGGCCGCCGACCAGTCGCAGAATGCCGCAACCTCCCAGGCCGCCGACCAGGCTCAGCAGTCCGCCGACCAGGCCAAGGATGCCGCCGCCCAGGCCCAGTCCGCCGCGTCGTCCTCGACCGCCGGTGGCACGTCCGACGCCGCGAAGGACGCCGCTTCCAATGCCGCCGATCAGGCCGACAAGTCGGCTGACCAGGCGAAGGATGCCGCCGATAACGCCAAGAGCGCGACGGACGACACCAAGAAGTAAGCATTTCGCTTTCTTCGGTGAAACACGAAACGGCCACCTCAGGGTGGCCGTTTTTTATTCCACGCCACGCATTGGCGCGATGCAGCGTTTGCGTTACGGCCGCCCCGGCTATGATGCTCGTTTCGTCCCAGCGCGAAGCCCTCATGCCCATTCTCGAATCGCAGCTCGATACCCGCTCCCCGGAATTCCAGGCAGCCAGCCAGCGCCTGCGCGCGCTGACCGACGATCTGCGCGAGACACTGAAGCGCACCGCCGAAGGCGGCGGGGCGAAGGCGCGCGAGAAGCATGTCGCTCGCGGCAAACTGCTGCCCCGCGAACGCATACGCGCCTTGCTCGATCCCGGCTCGCCCTTCCTGGAAATCGCACCGCTCGCCGCGCATGGCATGTACGACGACGCCGCTCCGGCCGCGGGGGTGATCGCCGGCATCGGCCGCGTCATGGGCCAGGAAGTGGTGGTGCTCGCGAACGACGCCACGGTCAAGGGTGGTACGTATTTCCCGATGACCGTGAAGAAACACCTGCGTGCGCAGGAAGTGGCGATGGAAAACCGCCTGCCCTGCATCTACCTCGTGGATTCCGGCGGTGCGTTCCTGCCGTTGCAGGACGAGGTCTTCCCGGACCGCGAGCACTTCGGCCGCATCTTCTACAACCAGGCGCGGATGAGTGCCCAGGGTATTCCGCAGATCGCCGTGGTGATGGGCTCTTGCACCGCCGGCGGGGCCTATGTGCCTGCGATGAGCGACGAGACGATCATCGTCCGTGAACAGGGCACGATCTTCCTCGGCGGGCCGCCCCTGGTGAAAGCAGCCACGGGAGAGGTGGTGGATGCCGAAGCGCTGGGCGGTGCCGACGTGCATACCTCGGTATCCGGCGTGGCCGATCACTTCGCCGAGAACGACGCGCACGCGCTGGCCATCGCGCGCGACATCGTCGGTTCGCTCAACCGGGTGAAGAAGGTGCCGCTGGCGGTTCGTGCTCCCCTGGAGCCCCGCTTCGTCGCGGAAGAACTCTATGGGGTGATCCCCGAAGACACGCGCCGTCCCTTCGACATCCACGAGGTGATAGCCCGCATCGTCGACGATTCCGAGTTCCACGAGTTCAAGGCGCGCTACGGCAAGACCCTCGTCACCGGCTTCGCGCATATCCACGGCTACCCGGTAGGCATCGTCGCCAATAACGGCATCCTGTTCGGCGAGTCCGCGCAGAAGGGTGCGCATTTCATCGAGCTGTGCAACCAGCGCAACGTGCCACTGGTGTTCCTGCAGAACATCACCGGATTCATGGTCGGCCGCAAGTACGAGAACGGCGGCATCGCGAAAGACGGCGCCAAGATGGTCACTGCCGTGGCCTGCTCCCATGTGCCGAAATTCACCGTGGTGATCGGCGGCAGCTTCGGTGCGGGTAACTACGCGATGTGCGGTCGCGCCTATGGCGCACGCTTCCTGTGGATGTGGCCGAATGCACGGATCAGCGTGATGGGCGGCGAACAGGCCGCTTCCGTGTTGGCCACCGTACGCCGCGACGGCATCGAATCGGGTGGCGGGAGCTGGAGCGCCGAGGACGAGGAGGCCTTCAAGGCACCGGTCCGCGAGCAGTACGAGCGCCAGGGCCATCCCTACTACGCCAGTGCGCGATTGTGGGACGACGGCATCATCGATCCGGTGGACACGCGGCGCGTGCTCGGCCTCGCCATCTCGGCCTCGATGAACGCGCCCATCGAGCAGGGCCGGTTCGGCGTCTTCCGTATGTAAGCTCAAGTCGAGGAAGCACGCGTAAACCCTTGCCCTGTCGACACTACAGGGTGGCGTGATAACCTCCCCGGTCCATGTCCGACTTCGACAACCGCCCTGCTCCAGAGATCTTCACCCCATCCGGCCTCAACCGGTTGGTGCGCGACCTGCTGGAAGACGCCCTGCCGATGGGCGTATGGATCGAGGGTGAACTCTCCAACGTCTCGCGACCCGCGTCGGGGCATGTCTACTTCACGCTGAAAGATGCCAGCGCGCAGGTCCGCTGCGCCATGTTCCGCATGGCCGCGTCGCGCCTGCGTTTCCGCCCCACCGACGGCATGCATGTGCTCATGCGCGCCAAGGTCGGGCTTTATGAGGCGCGCGGCGAGTTCCAGCTGGTGGCCGACCACATGGAACCGGCGGGCGAAGGCGCCCTGCAGCGCGAATTCGAACAGCTCAAGGCCCGGCTTGGCGCGGAAGGACTGTTCGCCCCGGAACGCAAGCGCGCGCTGCCCGCGTTTCCGCGCCGCATCGGCGTCATCACCTCGCCGTCCGGCGCGGCCATCCGTGACGTGCTGAGCGTGCTTGGACGCCGCCTCGGCCTTGCCGATGTCGACGTGCTTCCCGTGCCCGTACAGGGTCGCGAGGCACCGCCGGCTATCGCAACCATGCTGCGCAAGGCATCGGCCAGCGGTCGCTACGACGTGATCCTCGTCACCCGCGGCGGCGGCTCGCTGGAAGACCTCTGGGCCTTCAACGACGAAGCCGTCGCACGGGCGATCCATGCCAGCGCCGTGCCGGTCGTCTCCGCCGTGGGCCACGAGGTGGATTTCACGATCGCCGATTTCGTGGCCGACCTGCGCGCGGCGACACCGTCGGCCGCCGCCGAACTCCTGGTACCCGATGGCGTCGACCTCGCGCGCCAACTCGACCGCCTTCGCCAGCGAATGACGACGTTGACGACGCGCCGCCTGCAGGCCGCGGCCCAGCGCGCCGATCATTGGCAGGCCCGCCTCAACGCCCAGCGTCCGCAGGCGCGCCTTGCGCGCGATGCGCAGCGCCTCGATGCCCTCCACCGGCGCCTCCGCTTCGCGATCGGCCAGGCTAACGCTCTTCGCCGCGCGCGTCTCGAACGCCTCGACGCCCGCCTTACGGCGCGGCATCCCCGCCTGCGCCTCGAACCAGCCCGTCAGCGCAATGCCGAACTACGGCAGCGGCTCGACCGCGCCATCGCGCGGAAACTCGAACGCGATCGCGCGCGGGTCCTCCAGCAGGGACGCACGCTGCACGCGGTGAGTCCACTCGCCACGCTCGAACGCGGCTATGCGATCGTCTTCGACGAACGCGAGGCTATCGTGCGTCGTGCTGCCGATGTCGCCGTCGGAGAACGCGTGCGCGTGATGTTGGGCGATGGCGAGATGAAGCTTCGGCGCGAATAGTCGAAGGCGAGGTGTAGGCCGAATCGGCAAGACGCCTGCTTTCTCGCGCCATCATGCCAGACGAGGACCATCTACAACCGATGGCCTATGGCTGGCTCGCTCGGACACCTGTTAGATAACGCAACCGGCCACCGGATGGCCTGAATGGAGATCCTCATATGGACATGCGGCGTTATGCGCTCGCCTTGCTCTTCGGGATGACCGCCATGCTGTCATGCGGCACCGTGCAATCAAGCCATCGCAGCCCAATCGAGCCCAAAGCGATTGCTCACATAAGGTTTTACGATAAGGGTGCGGCTGAAGGCCATAACTTCTGCACTGTATCCATCAGCTCGCTCCCCTATGTCTATTCGGGTGGCTTCTTTGGCTGCACGAAAGACGAGGCAGTTTCGGCAAAGCTGCAAGACCTCCCCCCAGGCACCCGGATCGTACTTTACGACGACCCGGACTGCGGCGACAGCGACGACTACGCGGTCATCACAATAAAGCAGTATGTGCACGATCAAATACTAGGCCACTTCGCATGGGATCTAGACACACCCGTGTTGAGCATGTCGATTCACCGCCACGATGGTCTCGCGGGCAAGGTGTCCTGCGCGGAAGTAGATGCCCCCGGACCGAATCCGGTTCGCACCAAAATGGCCATCGGTGAGCCGCCGGCAAAGTAGTTTTCCGGCACGGAGGCACCTCACGACGCGTGGACGCCTCTGGCAGGATGATCCGTGGCTTCGTCATCCACGAGTCCACGCGCATGCTTCGGAAGAACTACCCCTATTACCTGGCCAACGTCGCCGTAAAGGGCAAGACGAAGTTCGACGTCATCGACAAGTACACCGGCGAGGTAGCCACGCGCGTCGCCCTGCCCGACGCGGCGGCCCTGGACCAGGCCATCGCGGCGGCGCACGACGCCGCCGGCGATATGAAGCGGTTCAAGCCGTACCAACGGCAGGCCGTGCTGGAACATTGTGTCACGCGTTTCCGCGAGCGTCGGGACGAGCTGGCCTATGCGCTCTGCGTCGAGGCCGGCAAGCCGATCGGCGATTCGGCGGGCGAGGTCACCCGGCTCATCGAAACCTTCAAGATCGCCGCCGAAGAAGCGGTGCGAATCAACGGCGAAACGCTCAACCTCGAAATCTCCGAGCGCAGCGCCGGCTACCACGGTTACACGCGCCGCGTCCCGCTCGGACCCGTGGCATTCATCACGCCATTCAACTTTCCGCTCAACCTCGTGGCACACAAGGTGGCTCCGGCCATCGCAGCGGGCTGTCCCTTCGTGCTCAAGCCCGCCGAGCGGACGCCCCTTGGCGCGTTGATCATCGGCGAGATTCTCGCCGAAACCGGCTTGCCTCGTGGGGCGTTCTCCATCCTGCCCATGCCTGGCCGGGACACCGGGGCGCTGGCGACCGATCCGCGCCTGAAAATGCTTTCGTTCACCGGCGGCCTCATCGGCTGGGACCTCAAGGCCAAGGCCGGGCACAAGAAGGTCATCCTTGAACTCGGTGGCAATGCCGCCTGCATCGTCGACGGCGACCAGGCCCAGCGCCTCGACGCCGTCGTCGACCGACTGGTCTTCGGCGCGTTCTACCAGTCAGGGCAGAGTTGCATCAGCGTGCAACGAATCCTTGCGCACGACACTATTTATGATGAGTTGCGTCATCGACTCGTAACGAAAATCAGGACACTCAAGGCCGGCGATCCGAAGAAGAAAAGTACCTCCCTCGGCCCAATGATCGATGAGAACGCCGCCATACGACTGGAAGGGTGGATCGACGAGGCGAGAAAGGCGGGCGCGAAGATCCTGTGCGGTGGCGGTCGCAAGGGCGTCATGCTCGAGGCGACCCTGCTTGAAGACGTGCCCCGTGGCGAAAAGCTTCAACGCATGGAAGCCTTCGGCCCCGTTGCCATCCTCCAGCGATTCAGCAGCTTCGATGAAGCCATCGGCATGGCCAACGACTCGGACTTCGGCCTGCAAGCCGGCGTGTTCACGGACAACCTTCGCCATGCCATGCGTGCATGGGACGAACTGGAACAGGGCGGCGTGATCGTCAATGACGTGCCGAGCTTCCGTGTCGACAACATGCCCTACGGCGGCGTGAAGTCGTCAGGCCTGGGGCGCGAAGGTGTCTGCTATGCCATCGAAGACATGACGGACGTGCGGCTGATGGTCGTCCGGGATAGTTGAGGAATCGCTTCGGCTCCTGGCTCAAGGGGCCGAAGTCGACATGCGTGCACCAAATTGGCACGCAGTTCGACCGATCGGAAGCCGCACGCCGAATAGGGACGGCCTACGTCTTAAGGACTATGGCGCCATGAACTCGACGCCGGTTGAATGGCACGCGGGTTCTGGAATTCGCAAAAGGAGCTTTCGAATGAATACCGCCCGACGCATGCACTCTTTCCTGATAGTCCTGACGATCGTCCTTCTGGCTTCATGCGCTACACCGCAACCAGCAGGCAACTACGCCGCTCCACGCAGCCCACAGCAGAGCAAGACGGGCAACGCCGTGAAAGCGGTGGCATTCATGAGGTTCTGGAATAGGGAGGATAACCATGACGACAATTTCTGCACCATCGATGTTCCTCAGGTTCCCTTTTATCTCAGGCTGAACCTGAAAGACGAACCCGAGGGGCAGGTTGACTGCGCGAACGACAAGGCGCGCTCCGTGACCCTGGAAAACATGCCGCCTGGAACGCTGCTCTGGCTCTTCGACGATCCGGACTGCGGTAAAAGCGACGACTGGACGAAAGTCACCGTACTGAAGCAAGTCTCGGCGATAAATATTCCAAGCTTCGGTACGGACTTCAATTGGGATACGGCCATTGTCGAGGCTGACTACCAGAACGGCCTTACCGGAAAACTTTCCTGTTTCATCCTACAGGTGCCTGGACCAAATGGCACATATGCCCAGCAGGTCAACGGCGGTCACGGCACATCTTTAACGTCACCTCACGGCATCGACGTGAAGTGACGGCGTGTCGGCGGGAACCCGCGCGGATAACACCAGGCAGACGAACCACGAACAGACAAGGACCGTCCTCATGAACACCCCATCCCGCCCCACTACCTCGCTTGCCGACGTCAGGCAGCTCACTTACTTCCAGATCTACAAGACCAATCCCAGCGAGCAGCACGGGACGATCAAGCTCTTCAGCAATGGCAACCAGCAGTGCCCGATCAAGGTCGGGCTGGTCGCCGCCGATGCCGACGAAAACCCCATCACCCTCACGGAAAACGAGATAAAGCAGGCCCTCACGCTCATCTTCTACGATGACGGTAGCGCGCTGGGTGACGGCTATACGTCCTCATTCGACAAGAACAGATTCACATGGACCGAATCCGCCATTCCGGTGAAGCATCCCCACGAGGACGAGCCCGGCCTAAACAGCAAAGCGGAAGCATCCCGGGCCGCTGCCGACGAGCCCCCAGCGAGCATCCAGATCATCACGCTCTACGTCTCCGTCACTCCCGGCTCGTCAGGACGAGCGCTCGCGGCACGTTTCCAGGTGAACGAGAACCTGTACTTCACGACCAGCCCGTCCGTGCATGATTCCGAAGGCCAGGGACGGGATGGCGAATTCGACTCGTCGGTCGACGTGCTCCTGGCGGAGCCTCCCTTCCTTTCGGCCATGGATTTCGGCGCTGCTTCCAACGGTGTCGTCACGGGGAGAAAGGTGGGCGACTCGACCACCTATTTCTACTGGGCAGTCGAGTACTACCTCAATCCGAAATTGAATGGAATCGCCCTGCCCCTGGATTCCGTCGGATCGAGCGCATCCGTCGGTGGCAAGCCACCGGCAGGTGCATTCGGGTTCTACGTTCATGGCGACTTCTTCGCTCATGTGCAGTGGGGAATCAGTTACTACGGCCAGCCTGGCGGAACCGACGCCGAATCGGGCGGCCTTCCCGTGCCGCCTCTGTACGCTCTCGTCGCGGAGCCGACACCTCTCGATGCCACGCAAAACAGCGAAACATCGACAGCCACAATCACCGTTCACGCCGGCAACTGCGTCGACAGGGTCACCACGACCGTGCACTACATCGGAGGCGGCTCCAGTCATGGAGAACATGACACGTCGCCGGACTCGGATATTCCGTATGCGATGTACAAGAATTGTGTCGGTCAGATCGTGGGAGCGAACAAGAGCCGTGTCGTCATAGGAATCCTGAAAGGAAATCTCCCCAGAAAGTTCACCGACATCCCAGGCGGCACTATCCCGGACAAGGGTTCCACGGCCATGCATATCCTGGACGCTTACGGCAATGATCATATGTTATCCCTGTCGTACGACGCCAACGCGGACGAATTTACGATCTCGTGATGTCGCTCTCCATTCAAGGACAACGTGATGGCAAGGGAAGCCTCCCCGCGCGCGGATAACGCGCTTGATTTGACTGAAGTCGAGGTCATCCTCGAGCAGACGAAGGTGTACCGTAATGGACTTCAGCAGGCCAGGATAAGGCTCGACCTGGCGTCCAAGCACGGTGGTACACCGTCGGACTTGACCGCCGATGAAATCGCGAGCATTCGACTCTTCGATTACCACGACCAGGACTCCGGAGCGATCCCGTTCTCGGACGATGGTTCCACCACTTACAAGGGCTGGTCGGCCCAACACGACTATCGTGGCTATGTATCCCAGACCACCAAGACAGGCGAGCCACGAACCATCCAGTCCTACTTCCTATACCTGTCCGCCAACGCCGAGGCAAAGGAGACCCTGGATGTCGCCTTCGCGATTCATGGCGACGATCTTTCGATCTGGCGCACCAACGGACGGTGCACCATTGGCGGCATCGAGCAACCCAAACCGGCGATGGACAAGCATGTCGGCATCACGGTGACACCCGTTCCTCCCGAGAGGTATCCCGCCAGTTCCTTCATGCTCGACCGGCGTCCCCTCGATCCAGCCGGGCATCTCGATAGGGAGAATGCGGACGGCATCTTCGATGACATCGTAACGGTGTCGATCCAGCTGGTGGACCAGACCATCCTCGGCATCCGCAGCATGTCCTGCGATCCCGCGGGCCTGATCCACTGGAAGGACAAGGTGTCGTACATCAGGCAACCCTGCTTCACAGGCTATGTCGAGCCCGGCGAAACGACGATTCATTGGAATGGTGCGATGAACGACCACTTCGGTTCGACGCCGCCACCAGAGCGACTTCCGAGCCCCGAAGAAGAATCGGGCGTCATCGTAGTGTGCGGAAGGGTCGACATCCCGGCCTGGGTCGGCGCACCGGAGGCACCGGTGAAAGTGACCATGACGGATGCCCACGGCAGCGTGCAAAGCTGCCACATCGAATTCGTCAAGGGTGAACGGGACGAACTGATCGCGACATGACCGACACAGGACCAGGGAAGGCAACGCCATGACGACCGATGAAACCCTTGCGCCGGCCCCCCTGGCATCGGGGGACATGTATTCCACCGCGTTTCAGTTTTACAGCCATATCAACGCGGACGTAGACCCTCGCACCGGCATGTACTCGGCGAGCGTCGACCTGGCTACGGGTGAAGGCAATCACTTGCGAGGCCCCCACCTCCCTTTCCGCCTGAGCTACAGCGCCGCCGACACGATCGACGACGGCTTCGGCACGGGTTGGCGCCTCGGTCTCACCGAGCTGGATCTCGACACCGGCCTCCTGACCCTGTCCAGCGGCGATAGCCACAAGGTCGAGAGCCTCCTGTACCTTGAACCGGCGCATTTCCCGGATCGCAAGCTCGACAGTTGTTCACTGGAGATGATGGACCCGGAACACAGGACTGCCGTGGTCGAACACGTGACCGGCGTCATCGAACATCTCGAGGCGATGTCGTATCCCACCAACCTGTTGCGCCCCGTTCGCATCGTCAACCCCAGCGGCGACGCGCTCCAACTCATATGGGAACCGGATGCACTCGGCATTTCGCGTTTGACGCGCGTCGTGGATAACGATGGCGAAGTATTGCTCCAGGCCGACTATGCCGATTTGAACAACGTCAGGCTCACCCTGCATCTGGCCGATGCCGCTCATCGCAAGGATACCGCTCCGCTGGAGATGCTCTTCGCCATCCAGGGAGGACAACTTCAACGCGTTGCCATCCCGCTCATCACCGATCTCAATCACAGCGCAACGGCCGCTGGTGACGAAGCCATCTGGGAATTCGAGTATCGCACCGTCGACATCATGATGCTGCTCGCAGCGGTGACCTCCCCCGATGGCCTCCGGGACGCGGTGGAATACGATACAGCGGCACTCACGCTCCCCCCTGGAGGCCCCCTTTCCCACATGCCGGCCGTGGCGACACGGATACGGTCGCTCGTGACCGACTCCACGAATGTCGTCCGGGAAAGCCGGTACACCTATAGAAACGGTGACCTCGACCATAACTTCTACGGCTACCCGGCCGTGGAATCCTGGGTCGCGCGGAATGACCAGCTCCTCCACATGCCCGGCGCGGATGCCTACATCTATGGATCGACGGAGGAACAGTATCAAGACGGCTCCCTGCTGTGCACGATCGAACGCAACTACAACCACTTCCATCTCATCACCAACGAAAAGACCACTCGCGGCAATGTCGTGCAGGATGTCGTTACCGAGTACGGCATCAAAGACGGCACCTCCTTCGATGATCAGAAGGCGAGTTTCCAGCTTCCGCACAAGGTGACTACCAGCTGCTACGACGTTCGCTTTGCCGACATAAAGCAGGTCACATTCACCGAGAGTTCGTACGACGACTACGGAAATGTCCTGTCACGTTACGACAGTGCCACCGATACGACCGAAACGTCCACCTATTACCCACCGGAAGGCGAGGAAGGCTCATGTCCAGCCGATCCGCTCGGGAAAGTGCGGCGCCTCAGGAGCCGCACCACCTCGCCCGGCAAGAACGGCGACTCGATGCGTTCGACGCGGTACCGCTACGTTGAAGTACCCGTAAGAAACGCCGCAAGAGTCATCGAAGACAAATCGCGGCGGGAGCGCACGTACTACATCCAGGCATCGGGGGAGACGTCGACGGTGTCCGACGCCGGCGTTGAAGCGATTCTCGTCCAAAGCGAGCAGTGGTTCGTCACGGACCAGGGCAACCAGCACGGCAGCCTGCAACGGGAGACACGCAAACAGGACGACCTGACGGAAACCCGCACATTCACCTACGAAACCGACGATGTCGCAGGCACGGTCACCACGCACACCATGCACACCACGCACGATGGCGTGGTGAACACGACAAGCGAAACCCTCCACCTGGTCAGTGGCCTGGTGCAATCCACGGTGGATGCGCTCGGCAACAAGGCCGAGTTCGCCTATGACGCCCTGGGCCGCCGCACCAGCGAGGTGCTGTCACCCGATCATGCCGACTACCGCGTCGAAACGCTCTGGCACTATCAACTGTCGATGAGCGAACGCTGGGTCGAGCGCGTTGGCATTACGGGGTTGCCGCATCGCGTGTGGATGGACGAGCAAGGCCGCACTATCCGCCGCCAGGAACCCCTGCCCGACGGCACGCTGATGACCGTGCACGAGCTGGAATATGACGGCTTCGGGCAACTCGTCAGAGAGGTGCAGATCGACCGCATGCGCGGGGACACCGAACTGCGACTGGAGACGACCTACGCATACGACGACTGGGGTCGCTGCTCGCAGATGACCTCGCCGGATGGAAGCAAGACCCTGAGCGAGACGACCCTTGTCCGGGACCCGCTTTCGTTCGGCGACGAAGTGATCACGCGGACGATGCAGTGGCAGAGCTACGGAATCGATAATAAGACCGGCTGGCGATCGACCTACCTCGACGCGGCGGACCGGCAACGGCGCGCGCAAACCGGTACGTGGTCCGAAACCGGCGAGCCCACGGTCGCATCGACCACCACATGGGAATACGACGGGCTGGGCAGGTGCGTAAGGATGGAAGACCCTCTTGGCAAGGTGACCCGTCAGGCATGGGACGGCTACGACCGTTTGATTCGCAGCGACCTTCCCGACGGAACCGCCGTGCTACGGGCCTACGCGCCCGGCCATGAGGACGAGTTTGTCGCCCGGCTCGCCATCGTTCCGCCCGAACGCGATAGGCTGCTCCGCGACCTAGCCGGAAAAGCAGGCGAACTGGAACTGGGAACCCGCACCTGGGATGGGCTTGGAAGGTTGAAGGAGGAACAGGCGGGCAGCCTGATAACCAGCCATGCCTATATACCGAACCAGTTGAGTTCCGACACGAAGACCATGCCGAGCGGCAACACGCTCAAGATGGTTTACGACCTTCGCCTGCGAGAGGTACTGCTGGGTTCGACGCTGACGAGTCGGAACGGTGAGCGGGAGGCCATGCTGACCGAGGCTTCCTATGACAATGCCATGGGCCTGCCTACCCGGATTGTCGCCGAAGGTGGATCGATGACGATCACGCCTGACTACCTCGGCCGGATGACCAGCCAGAAAATCGCTCTTACCGGTGACCAGGAGCGCGAATGCCATGTCGCGATCACGCCCGGTGGCCTCCCGCTGGAGAAGACAGGCCCCGACGGTATAACGCAAACCTACGACTACGACGACAAGGGACGCCTGAAGAGCGTGACCGATGAGGACGTGACGATCGAGCTGTTCTACGACGACCTGTCGCGCCTGGACCATCGCACCTCGCGCTCCGCCGATGGCCGTTCCGTCACGCAGCGGCTTGCTTACGACCCCCTGGGACGCGTGCACGAGCAGACCTGGGAACACGACGGCGGGTCGACCACGGAAAAGCGTCGCCTGACCTTCGACTGGCGAGCCGACGACAAGGTTTCCGAACGTCGCTGGTACGGCAACGACACCACGATCCTGCGCACGGAGACGATGGACTATGACGAGCGCGGCCGGCTGATCCTCCATGGTATCGATGCGGTCGATGGCGAACACCCACTCGACGAGACCGGTCAGCCATACGTGAAACAAGAGTTCGAGCACGACTGCCTCGACAACCTGCGGACCGTGACGACGACGCTGCGCGACGGACGGATCAACGTCACCAGTTACGGGTACGACGCGGTGGATTTCGACCGGCTGGTCAACGTAAGCAACAGCCTGGATGGTTATCCCGGCTACGGCACGCCACTGGAGCTCACTTACGATGCGAACGGCAACCTGATCGACGATGGCCAGGGCCGGACATTGCATTGGGACGGCGCAGGCCGATTGGCGAGCGTGACGCTGGCCGACGACCGGCAGATCACCTATATCCACGGCCCGGATGGGCGCGTGAGCAGTGTGACGATCGATGAGGTGCCGAGGTACCGCTACCGCGAAGACGGCGCCATCGTCTTCGAAGTCGATGCGCTGGAGGGACGGCGATTCATCCGGGCGGAGGGGGGCATCGTTGCCGAGACCCGTCTCGCAGGGGCGATCCGGGAGACCTTCCTGCTCGGTACCGATCCACAGGGGTCCGTGGTGACGGAGTCCGTGCCGGATGGAGTGGCATGAGCGTCGCGGCCCGCATCTATACCGCCTACGGCGGAAACGCCGGCTCGACAGGCGCCGCACGGCTGGCGTACGCCGGCGAGATCATGGAAAGGCTGACCGGGTGGTACCTGCTCGGCGGTCGTCCATACAACCCGGTACTGCGACGCTTCCTCGTGCCCGATCCGGAAAGCCCTTTCCACGAGGGAGGGTTCAACCGCTATGCCTATTGCAGCGGTGATCCGGTAAACCGGATCGACCCGAGCGGCAACGCGTGGACGGACTGGTTGGCGGCCGGATTGATGGTGGCCCTCTCCGTCGTGGGCACGGTCATCAGCGCCGGAGCCCTGGCCGCTCCCCTCACGGCCGCTTCGACCGCTGTAGCGACCGCCGCCGTGGGCGGAGCCGGAGTGGTAGGAGCCGCATCCGCCGCGGCGAGCGTCGTGGCCGCGACCCCCGGCATCGTGGCTTCCGCCACCGCGGTCACGATGGACGTGATATCGACAGCGGCGGCGATCGGTTCGATCGCCTCGATGGCGACACACAACCAGAAAGCCAACGCCATCCTGGGCTGGGTAGCCATGGGCACGGGAGTTGCCTCGGGCGCCGCCACGCTCGTGGCCGCCAAACAGATATCCACGGCATCCGCCAGGGCGTCGTTTGCCACCCGTGGCGCACCCACCGGCGGTCGTGCGAGCAGGACAGCCACCACGCACGCCACGGTGAGTGCCATGAAGACGACCATGCCCATCCTGACATCGAGCGCATCCGCCCGAAGCGACACGCGGGGATCGACCCGCAGCCTGGTGGCAAACGATGCGAGTGGCAGCCTTCCGCAAGTGAGGCAGGGATCCGCGGAACTCAGGAGGGGTGGCGTCAGGCAAGCCAACCTATACTTCGGGCCCCCGATCTCACGGCGGGCATTCCGAAACCCCCATGGAGCCAGGCGGATCGTCGGCGAACGACTTCACCGGCCGGATATCGAAAGCGGCCGGCGGGCTGGCGCCTCCGCAGGATTGAACGTCGAAGCCATGGACATGACGAGAGCGACAACGGAACAGATTCGACGACGCCTGTCGGAGGATGGCATCCACATAACCGTCACCGGGCACGGTCTCCTCGACGAGTCAGTCATGAGATCGCTGAATATGCCATCCGCCGTCTCCGATCATTTGCTCCCCGTGCGGGCAAGTCCGTGATGCGCACGCTGACGTCAACGTACGGCGCATACGGCGAGCGCGCGCCATCGGCGGCGGCGCGTACCGCTTTCACCGGTGAGATGGGCGAGGCCGGCACCGGCTTCTATTTGCTGGGTGCGCGCTTCTATAGCACCACGCTGCGCCGATTCCTCGCCCCGGACCGGGCCAGCCCGTTCGGACGTGGCGGCATCAATCGTTATACCTATTGCAGCGGCGATCCGATAAACCGGATCGATCCGAACGGCCGTTCATGGCTGAGTTGGTTGGGGATTTCTTTCGGGCTGGCCGGAAATAACACCGGAGCGGCGCGTTCGGTGTCGCCGGGTTCCCGGGATACGAACAACGCTGCCATGACGCCCGCCATGGTGGCCTCGACCGCCACGTCCGTGATCGACTCGGTCTCCATCACCGCGGCTGTCGACGCCATCACCCTGACGGCGTCGAATGAGCCGGAGGCCGGTGGCCTCTTTGGATGGATTGGGTATATCGCAAGGGCCGTCCTGGGCGGGTCCGATCTCGCAGCCGCCAGAAACGGTTCGCCAACGCGGCGCTTCGTAGGGCGGGACAGCGTCATCGCACAGACCGCGGGCACGGGAGTACAACCGGAGCGGAACATCGCGGTATTCATCGATGGCGACATCCCTGCGCACCGATCGACGCTCAATCGGGGTGGAAAGAAGGATGTGACCAGAAACTGGATATATGGCACGCACGTCAGGAATCCGAAAAGCCGGATCTGGGCGGCCGACACAGCCATCAACTACAAGGACTTTTCGAACCTGTTCCCTCACATGACGGGCCGCGGGATCACCAATGCGACCTTTTATTCGGGTGCTCACGGTAACGCCGATGGCGACAACTGGGCAGCGAATGGGATTCATAAATCACCGGACCGGGCCGCGTACGAAGACGACCTCGACGTCACGATGGAAGTGGCCATGGTGGCCGGCCTCAAAATCGACGTCGAGAATATGGGGAACATGCTGATAACAACCATGCGAGATCTAGTGGCACGGGACGGCGACCATGTCATCGCTACCTGTTATGGGATAGCGGACGAGGTCGTCATGGAGGCGCTGAACCTGTCGAACGTGAGCTTGTATTACCTGCGACCACCGCCCGGGGCCTGACCCCACGGCGGGTGACCCTTTACACCTCACCGGGGGGCATCCTTGCATGACCGCGACGATCACTAGCAGCACGACACCGGTCTACGGCGCCTATGGCGAGCGAAGCGGCTCACCAGGCCGGTCTCACAGCGCGTTTGCCGGAGAGGTGCTCGAAGCCGATGCGGGCTGGTACTTGCTGGGCGAACGTGCCTATAGCCCTGCGTTGCGCCGATTCATCGCACCCGACGCGGCGAGTCCATTCGACGGTGGTGGCGTCAATCGCTATGCGTACTGCAGCGGCGACCCCGTCAACCGGATCGACCCGAGCGGTCACACCTGGCTGGGTTGGGTGGGTGCGTCCCTGGGACTCACGGCCCCTGCAGGCGCCACGCGCGGCATGTCGCCTACTTCCCGGATACATGAGACCGCTTCTACGCCCGTCACGGTGACCACGACCGCAGCCGCCATGACGGATGCCGTCTCCATCACGTCGGCCATCGACCCCTTCGCCCCGATAACGGCGGATCGCTCCGGCACCGAAGCCATCTTCGGATGGGTCGCGATAGCGGCGAAAACGGGTTCGGGCGGAACCTCCCTTCCAGCTGCCAGAAACGGGGCGCCGACCGAACGTTTCCTTGGACAAGGGCAGGACACCCCACGAAGCGGCCGCGTGAAATGGAAGCCGAAAAGGGAAGTTCAGGTCGTGACCGATCCGGATATCCCTGCGAAACGATTGGCGACCGATCGTTTCGGGAAGCCGGACCTGGAGAGGGAGTGGACGTACGGCGCCCACCACAGAAATCCGCACAGCATCATCTGGGCACCAGACACCACGGTCAAGGGAACGGACTTCACCAAGGTCTTCCAACTGTTGAGCAGGTACGGCGTGACAAGGGTAAACGTCTACACGGGCGCTCATGGCGAGCCTTACGGCAGGAACTGGCACCTTCGCACGGGCGAGAGACTGGACGTGGAACCGCAGTTCTTCATCGAGGACTTGGTGCATACAAAAAGAGCCGCCAAAGCCGTGGGAGCGACGATCACACCCATCAACATGGCCTTGTTAAACAGGCAGCAGATGCAACATCACTTGCTGAAGGATGGTGTTCACCTCATCGGCAGTTGCTTCGGACTGGCCGACGAAGTCGTCATGGAGGCGCTGAACGCCTCGCATGTGACCGTGTACATACGGACCTGACAAAGCCAGCCATCTCGACACCTGCAAGGCATCGGGTCTACTGGCGCGGCGGACGTTGCACATCCAGGCCTTCCCCGGGCGCCAGATCTCCGACGAGGGTCGGAATGAGTTCCGACACCGTCGGATGAATCGGCACCGCCCATTGCAGCGTCCCGACCGGCGCATCCGCATTCATCATGTCCAGGATGCCGTGGATCGCTTCATCGCCGCCCGTCCCCAGGATGGCGGCGCCGAGGATCTTCTTCGTCTGCGCATCGGCCACCATCTTCATGAAGCCCCACGTCTCCGCCTTCTCCACGGCGCGCCCGACTCGTGTCATCGGGCGCTTCGATATCAGCAATGGGCGACCGGACTTGCGCGCCTGCGACTCGGTCATGCCGACACGCCCCAACGGCGGGTCCACATAAAGCGCATAACCAAGGATACGATCGCTGACCTTGCGTTCCTCGCCATCGAGCAGGTTGGCGGCGACGATCTCGTAGTCGTTCCATGCCGTATGCGTGAACGCGCCCTTGCCGTTGCAGTCACCCATCGCCCAGACGCCTTCGGCCGTGGTCCTGAGGAAATCGTCGACCTTGATGTATCCCTTGTCGTCCGTCTCGATGCCTGCCTCGTCCAGGCCCAGGTCGTCCGTGTTGGGACGGCGGCCCACGGCAAGCAGCACGTGCGTACCGACGACCTCGGGGGCTCCCTCGGTGCAGTCCACGCCGACTTTCACGCCGCGCTCGTGCTTCGCCAGTGTGATGCAGCAGGCGTCCGTGCGAACGGCGATGCCTTCGGCTTCGAGGAACGTACGTATCTCGGCCGAGACGTCCTCGTCTTCGTGGCTGACCAACCGGGCACTCTTCTCCACGATGGTTACCTCGGCGCCGAAGCGCCGGAACATCTGGGCGAACTCGAGACCGATATAGCTGCCGCCGACCACCACCAGATGTTCGGGAACGGTTTGCAGTGGAATGATCGTGCTGTTGGTGAGGTAGTCGACCTGATCGACACCCGGGAAGTCCGGCACATTGGCGCGGCCACCGACATTGAGGAAGATCTGTGGCGCCTCCAGCGTTTCGCCGTTCACCTCGATCCGTCGCGGACCGGTGAATCGCGCATGCCCGCGGATGAGCGTGAGCCCCGGCATGGATGCCAGCCAATCCTCGTTGCCCTTGCGCGAGTCGAGGATCACCTTGCGGGCCCGGGCGGCAACGGTCGGCATATCGATGGACAGCGGGCCGGTGCGGACGCCGTATTCCGCACCTCGCTGCGCGAGACGGGCCGCATAGGCGCTGGCGACGAGGGTCTTGGTCGGCTTGCAGCCGGTGTTGACGCAGGTGCCGCCGACCAGATGCCGCTCGATGATGGCGACGGTCTTGCCCGCGCCGGTGAGGCGGTTGGCCAGCGCCGGTCCGGCCTGCCCGGCTCCTACGATGATGGCGTCGAAGGTATGGGTCATGGAGAGCTCCGGCCCTGAATGGTGACCCCGGCCCGATTCGAACGGGCGACCTTCCCCTTAGGAGGGGGACGCTCTATCCAGCTGAGCTACGGGGCCAAGGATGCGAGGATACCGGAGGCGGTCGGGAGACAAAAGACAAGACCGGGGAAATTCCGGCGCCCTGACGCCTAAGGTCATGACGGATCGCCGGAAACCGCAGGTGCGCCTACACCGTTGTCGCTATAGGCGCGGACGCCATCCTGTGCATTAAATCCTGGTACTCCAACAGGAAGGAACGTCGGTGAAGGAGGTCGCGCCCGCCACCCCAATCTATGGCGCCTACGGTGAATTCGGGACGGCGGGCCAGATGGCACGCTTCGCGTACGCGGGACAGCTCGCCGAACCAGGCACCGGCGATTACGTGCTCGGCAATCGCCTGTTTTCGCCGGTGCTGCGACGTTTCCTCGATCCCGATCCCGTCAGCCCCTTCGACGACGGTGGCTTGAATCGCTACGCTTATTGCGGCGGTGACCCGATCAATCGCACCGACCCGAGCGGTAACGCGTGGTGGGACTGGGCCGTCGCAGGCCTGGGCCTGAACAGCGGCTTCAACGGGCCGGTGGAAAGACGGCGCAGCCCTACGGGCCCCGTCGCCATGGTGATGCCGGCGGCCGCTGCCGTACTCGATGTGGCCACCGTTGCCGTCGAGATCGGAACACCGGTTTCGACGACGGCGGGTGACAGGAAATCCCCTGCTGTCTTTGGCTGGTTCGGATTGGTTGCCGGCCTCACCCCCGGTGGCGTCGCCCTGACGGCGAAGCCCGCGACATCGGCGCGCTACGTGGGTCGGGGACAAAGAGGGCCGCAGGACGCGGATTTACCGCGTTACAACATCGAAGTCGTTCCGGCCAATCGGCGTCCACCTCATAAGTTCCGGCGTTCTGGACAGACAGGGCAACTGGTATTGAAGACACACTGGTTCGTGACGCCCGATCCGCTCGAACCCGGAAATACTCACTGGGGCGCGGACACGCCCGTCAACTCCAGGAGTCTTCTCAGCCCCCTGCGAAAAATAGGAAGGGAGCCCATCGTCGACGGACGTAGAAATGTCTATCTCTACAGCGGTGTCCATGGCGACATACGAGGCGAAAACTGGGCCAATCAACGACGATTGCTTGCAGACACCAGGCTCTACCATTTAGACGTCGGTGATTACTCCTTATTCCAGCGCTACCTTCCGGGCCGCAATCTTTCCATCGAGGACATCGGTGGCATCACGTTCGATGAAATGATCGAAAAGATCTCGCGACCAGGTATCCATCTTCATGGCTACTGCTTCGGCGCGATAGACAACCTGATGCTCGACCTTCTCTGCGCCGATCCGGTTCCCGTCTATCTGAGACATTGAGCACGCACATGCCCACCGTTGAAAAGGAACCGATCGCGGCATGGCCTGGACGCCACTCATGAGTCGCATCTACGGCGCTTTCGGCGACGGCGCGGCGATTGGACAGCACGCGCACAGCGCCTACACGGGAGCACGCATGGAGCCGGGCACCGGCGCCTATGCACTCGGCCGTCGCCTGTATTCCCCGCTACTGCGACGCTTCCTCAATCCCGATCCGGTCAGTCCCTTCGAAAGTGGCGGTTTGAATCGCTATGCCTACTGCGGCGGCGATCCGGTCAACCGGACCGATCCCAACGGCAATACGTGGCGGACGTGGCTGACTTCGATCCTGGGATTGTCCGCACCCCCGGTCCGCACCGCCGGCGGAAGCAGCGGCTTGCCACACCCCCCGGCCGGGGACACCACAGCGGACGCAGTCACGTCCCCGGCCCTCCTCGCCTCCGCCGTGAGTGGCATCGCGGACACGATCGCGCCCGTGGTCGCCCCTGGTTCGATCGCATCGAGGACGACGCGGGCCCCGAAAGCCGGCGGTGTTTTCGGCTGGGCCTCGCTCGGTTCGGGCCACGCTCCAGGAGGTCTCACGTCATTGGACAACGTCCCCCTGGGAGGCGTCGCCGTCGAACAGCGGCAGGACTATCGCAGGACCACCCATACATTCTCGAACGGCGATCACCGGATCGATAACTACGAGGGCCGTGCGGCACTTCTGGAACAGGTGCCGGCGAGGCTGGCCGCGGCGCCTTCGGACTTCCGCGCACACTGGCGCTCTATCCCGAACGCCAGGGGAGGGACCAACTACGTCGCGGACTCGGAGACCTCCCTCGAAGAGGTGTTCCCGTTGGTACAGTCGATCGGAGCCAGCGGCGACACCCGGCGGATTATCCTGCTGGCCGGCGCGCACGGCTCGAACGATGGCATCAACTGGGCGAACGGACGTCGACTCCATGCCGATCGCCGCTTTTACGAGACGGCGGACACGATCCGGTCGATCTACGCCGCCGATGCCCGAAGGCGCGATGACGACGTTGAAGTCCGGGATGTTGGCGACATGTCGAATATCGACTTCGTTCGCGTGTCAAACAGCAATGCCATCGTCGTGCATATCTATTTTACGGCGTCGCCGACCGGGAGCTGATGTTCGAACACAATGTCCGATGGGCCACCACCTATCGGTTGTGATTGCTGACCTGCCCCGGCATGGGCGGCGGACGCGCCGGCCGTTTCGCATCGCTTCCGAAAGGGCGCCAGACACCATCGGCACCCTCGATCCCTATGCTGGCACCGCCTCCTTCGGTGGCTGCCCGGTTCACGGCCGCGAGCAGGGCGTCGAAACGGCTATCGAAACGGGATAGCACCTCGCCGTCGAGACACACGGTCCATGAGTGGCTTTCATCGGGATGGTAGGGAATCTCGTAGATTCGGGACATGAGGCCACCCGTCTGGTGAAGAAACTCAAGCCCAGCATGGACTTGCGCCGGTGATCGCAGGGTCTTCATAACATCTCCGGGCAACGACGCCCCGCAGACATCCCTCCCGCGCTGCACAACGGGAGGTGAAGGGTGCGTTTGCTAGAATCGCCGTTTTACCCGTCTTCCATGGAGAGCCTCATGTCCGGCAAGATCCTCGCAGCCCTCGGCCTCGCCGCCCACGAATCCGGTACCTATCTCGGCCGTGGCGAATGGGCTGCCACCACGGGCGCCGGCACGCTGTCGCCGACCAATCCGGCCACGGGCGACGTGATCGCGACGGTGCAGGCCACCAGCGCCGCCGATTACGAAACGATCGTGCAGCGCGCCCAGGAAGCCTTCGCGGTCTGGCGCACCACCCCCGCCCCGCGTCGCGGCGAAGCCGTCCGCCTGTGCGGCGAGGCGCTGCGCAAGCACAAGGACGCCCTGGGTTCGCTGGTCGCCCTGGAAATGGGCAAGATCAAGCCCGAAGGCGATGGCGAGGTGCAGGAGATGATCGACATCGCGGATTTCGCGGTCGGCCAGAGCCGCATGCTCTACGGCAACACCATGCATTCCGAGCGCCCCGGCCATCGCATGTACGAACAGTGGCATCCGGTCGGCCTCGTGGGCATCGTCAGCGCGTTCAACTTCCCGGTCGCCGTCTGGGCATGGAACGCCTTTCTGGCCGCGATCTGCGGCGACATCTGCATCTGGAAACCGTCGCCGAGGACGCCGCTCTCGGCCATCGCCACGATGAAGATCTGCAACGAGGCGCTGAAGGAGGCCGGTTTCCCGGACATCTTCTTCCTCTTCAACGATGCCGGCACCGACCTGGCGCAGGCGTTCATCGATGACAAGCGCATTCCGCTGATCAGCTTCACCGGCTCGACCAAGGTGGGCCGCATCGTCGGCGAGCGCGTGGCGAAGCGCATGGGCCGCAGCCTGCTCGAACTTGGCGGCAACAATGCGATCATCCTCGACAAGTCGGCCGACCTGAAGCTCGCCATCCCGGCCATCGTGTTCGGTGCCGTCGGCACCGCCGGCCAGCGCTGCACCAGCACCCGCCGCGTCCTGGTGCATTCGTCGATCCACGACACCGTGGTCGACACGCTGGTCAAGGCCTACGGGCAGGTCGAGCAGAAGATCGGCGACCCCACGCTTCCCACCACGCTGATGGGGCCGCTCAACAGCCCCGAGGCCGTAAAGGCGTATCTCGCCGCCATCGAACAGGCCAAGGCCGCCGGCGGCACGGTGCGCACGGGTGGCAAGGCGCTCACCGACCGCAAGGGCAACTTCGTGCTGCCGACGATCGTCACGGGCCTGAAGAACTCCGACGAGGTCGTGCAGACGGAAACCTTCGCGCCGATCCTCTACGTGATGCCCTTCGACACCCTCGATGAAGCCATCGCCGAACAGAACGCCGTGCCGCAAGGCCTGTCCTCGGCGATCTTCACGCAGGACCTGAAGGCGGCAGAGCAGTATCTTTCGGCGTCGGGCTCGGATTGCGGCATCGCCAATGTCAATATCGGTACCTCGGGCGCGGAGATCGGCGGCGCCTTCGGTGGCGAGAAGGAAACCGGTGGCGGTCGCGAGTCGGGCTCGGATGCCTGGAAGGTGTACATGCGCCGCCAGACCAACACCATCAACTACTCGGACGCGCTGCCGCTGGCCCAGGGCATCAAGTTCGAGTTCTGACCCGAACGGATGAGGCCATGACCGACCTTCGCTCCACGGAACGTTTTTCCGATCGCGTCGAGGACTACGTCCGCTATCGCCCGGACTATCCCCCGGCGCTGGTCGAGTGGTTGCATGGCCTCGGCGTCCGCACCGACTGGGCCGTCGCCGACGTCGGCGCGGGCACGGGCATATCGAGCAAGCTGTTCCTCGACGCCGGACATCGCGTGACCGCCGTCGAACCGAACGCGGCGATGCGCGCGGCCGCCGAGCGCTGGCTCGGTGGCGAAAACCGGTTCCGTGCCGTGGATGGCACCGCCGAGGCCACGGGCTTGCCCGACGGCTCGGTCGACCTCGTCATCGCCGCGCAGGCGTTCCACTGGTTCGACAAGGAAAGGGTGCGCGACGAATTCGCGCGCATCCTGCCTTCGCGCGGCCTGGTCGCCGTGTTCTGGAACAGTCGCCGGTTGGCAGGCACGCCGTTCCTGGAAGGCTACGAGCGGCTGCTGCACGAATACGGCGTCGATTACATCAGCATCGCGGAGCGCTACGCCGACGACGAGAGCATGGCGCGCTGGTTCGGCCATGGCTATCGCGGCATGGCATCGTTCCCGCACGGCCAGAAGCTCGACTACGACGGACTGCTGGGCCGCCTGATGTCGTCGTCGTACGCACCCAAGCCCGGGCATCCCGACCACGAACCGATGCTCTTCGCGCTGCGCTCGCTGTTCGACGCGACCCAGGCCAATGGCACGGTCGACTACGATTACGACACCCGCGTCTTCGCGGGCCACCCGGACGCCTGATGTACGAACTGATCCGCCCCCTGCTCTTCGCACTGGATGCCGAGACCGCGCATGGCCTGACCTTGTACGCCGCCGATGTCGCGCAGCGCAGCGGCATCTCGGGCTGGATCGCGAAGCCCCCCTCGGATCTGCCGGTACGTGCCTTCGGTATCGATTTCCCCCATCCGGTGGGCCTTGCCGCAGGCCTGGACAAGAACGGTGCGCACCTCGACGGCCTCGCCGCGCTGGGCTTCGGCTTCGTGGAGATCGGCACGGTCACGCCGCGTCCGCAGGCGGGTAATGACAAGCCACGCATGTTCCGACTGCCACGGCACGAAGCGATCATCAACCGGCTCGGCTTCAACAACGAAGGTATCGACGCACTGGTGCGCAACGTGCAAAAGGCTTCGTTCCGTGGTGTGCTCGGCATCAACATCGGCAAGAACAAGGACACGCCGAACGAACGCGCCATCGACGACTACCTCGCCTGCCTGGAACGCGCGTATCCATTGGCCAGCTACATCACCGTGAATATCTCCTCGCCGAACACGCAAGGTCTGCGCGATCTCCAGGAAGAGGAAACACTTCGCCGCTTCATCGGGACGCTGCGCGAGGCGCAGGAACGATTGGCGAGCCAGCACGGCAAGCACAAGCCGATGCTGCTGAAGATCGCACCGGACCTGTCGGACAACGAACTGGACGCCATGGCGGAGGTGCTGCTCGCCTCCGGCATCGACGGCGTGATCTGCACCAACACGACGATCGAACGCGCCGAGGTCGCGGGCGACCCCAACGCGCATGAAACCGGTGGACTGTCCGGCCGCCCCCTGTTCACCCGAGCCACCGCCGTGCTGCGCGGCATGCACGCGCGCCTCGGTGGCAAGCTTCCCCTCGTGGGCGTGGGCGGCATCCTCGACGGCGACAGCGCCGCCGGGAAGATCGAGGCCGGCGCCACGCTGGTGCAGCTCTACTCCGGCCTCGTCTATCGCGGCCCCGGGCTGATCGCCGAGGCCGTCGCCGAGATCCGGCGCCGGGGACTCGCGGCATGAACAACGCGCCGGTCGACATGGGCGGGTTCAGCCTCGCCAGCGATGCGCCGCTCGGCGGCCGCAACACGCTACGCGTGGATGCACGCGCAAAACTGCTTGCCGAGGTGCGCGACCCGGCGAAAATCCCCGAGTTGCTGGCATACCCTGCCGTGAAGTGGGGTAAGGTCCTCGTGCTCGGCGAAGGCAGCAACCTGCTCATCAAGGGTGATTTCGACGGCACCGTCCTGGCGATGGCGACTCGCGGCGTCGAGACCTTCCAGCGCGACGATCGCGTGCTGATCCGCGTGGCCGCGGGAGAGCGCTGGGACGACTTCGTACGCTGGTCCCTGGGCCAGGGCTACGCCGGCCTGGAAAACCTCATCCTCATTCCCGGCACCGTCGGCGCCTCGCCGATCCAGAACATCGGCGCCTACGGTGTCGAGGTGGCGGAATTCATCGATACCGTGGAAGCCTGGGACACGCATGCGGGCGAGTTCGTCGTGCTCGACAAGGCGGCCTGCGCCTTTTCGTATCGCGATTCCAGCTTCAAGCAACAGCCGGGACGCTGGATCGTCGTGGCCGTGACGTTCTCCCTTCCTCGCGAACGCCCGCTCTCGCTCGACTACGCGGGCATCCGCGAGGAGGTCGGGAAGATGGGCATCGAGCGTGCCACGCCTTACCACGTGGCCGAGGCCGTCGTGCGGCTGCGTTCGCGCAAGCTGCCCGACCCCGCCGTCATCGGCAACGCGGGAAGCTTCTTCAAGAACCCGATCGTCGGCGCGGCGAAGGCCGAGGCACTCGCACTCGCCCATCCGGGCCTGCCTGTGTGGCCACACGCCGGGGGCACAGCCAAGATCTCCGCCGGCTGGCTGATCGAGGCCGCCGGATTCAAGGGCCAGCGCGATGGCGACGCGGGCATGTCGAACCGCCACGCCCTGGTGCTGGTGAACCACGGCAAGGCGACCGGCCCGGAGCTCTGGGCCTTCGCACAGAAGGTGATCGCCGGGGTCGAGACCACGTTCGGCGTAACACTGGAACCCGAACCGCTGGTGGTCTGAGCGCCGTGGCGCATGTCATGCGGATGTAAGAGCTCCGTCATACCCTCGCGCAGGCGGCGTACCATGAGGGCGTCGCGATCCGCGACGAGGACGCCACCCTGGACACGATGATCCCGCCCAACGAGTCGATCGCTCCCGCGAAAAGCGCCACCGTCAGGGCGGCGCCGCCGCCGGATGTCGCGGAGGTCGACCTCAACGATTCCAGCCTCTACGTCCATCGCGAGCTGTCGCAGTTGCAGTTCAACATCCGCGTACTCGACCAGGCGCTGGACGAATCCAAGCCACTCATCGAGCGGCTCAAGTTCCTGCTGATCTTCTCGTCGAACATGGATGAATTCTTCGAGATCCGCGTGGCCGGGCTGAAGCAGCAGATCGCGTTCGACCACGAAATGATCGGCGCCGACGGGATTCCACCGCGCCGCGTCCTGGCCGAGATCTCGGAACTGGCACACCGCCAGATCGAGCGGCAGTACGCGATCCTCAACGAGAAGATCCTCCCCGCGCTGGCGGACGAGGGTATCCGCATCGTCCGCCGCAACCAGTGGACGCATAAACAGAAGCTCTGGGTGCGCCGCTATTTCCGCCACGAGGTGGCGCCGCTGGTCACGCCGATCGGCCTCGATCCGACGCATCCCTTCCCGCGCCTGGTGAACAAGAGCCTGAACTTCATCGTCCAGCTGGAAGGCACCGATGCCTTCGGCCGCGATTCGGGCCTGGCGATCGTACCGGCGCCGCGCATCCTGCCGCGCCTCATCCGCCTGCCCGGGGAAGTCTGCGAGGGTGGCGACAATTACGTGCTGCTCTCGTCGATCATCCACGCCCATGCCGACGATCTCTTCCCCGGCATGCGCGTGCTGGGCTCGTACCAGTTCCGCCTCACCCGCAACGCGGACCTGACCATCGATCCGGAAGACGTCGAAGATCTTGCGCGCACCTTGCGCGGCGAACTCTTCTCGCGCCGCTACGGTGACGCCGTGCGCCTGGAGGTGGCCGACAACTGTCCCAAGCCCCTCGTGGACTATCTGCTCAAGCAGTACTCGCTGGAAGCGGATTCGCTCTACGAAGTGAACGGCCCGGTGAACCTCGCGCGCCTGTTCGAGATGACCTTGCAACCGGCCTACGCGCGCCTGCAGTTTCCGGGATTCGTACCGGCCCTGCCAAAGGCGCTGGCCGACGCGGAAGACATGTTCTCGGTGATCGGAAAGCAGGACATCCTGCTCCACCACCCCTTCGAATCGTTCTCGCCCGTGGTCGACTTCCTGCGCCAGGCGGCCAAGGACCCGCAGGTACTGACGATCAAGCAGACGCTCTACCGCAGCGGCGCCAACTCCGAAATCGTCGACGCACTGGTGGAAGCGGCGCGATCGGGCAAGGAAGTCACCGCCGTGGTCGAACTGCGTGCGCGTTTCGACGAAGAGTCCAACCTGACCCTGGCCTCGCGCCTGCAGCAGGCCGGCGCCGTGGTGACCTATGGCGTGGTGGGCGTGAAAACGCATGCGAAACTGATGCTCGTGCAGCGCCGCGAGAACGGCAAGCTGGTGAGCTACGCCCATCTGGGAACCGGCAACTACCATTCGGGCAACGCGCGGCTGTACACCGACTACAGCCTGCTCACGTCCGACGAAGCCCTGTGCGACGACGTGCATCGCCTGTTCCGCCTGCTCACGGGCATGGGCAAGGCGTTGAAGATGAAGCGGATGCTCTACGCGCCCTTCACGCTGAAGAAAGGCCTGCTCGACCTGATCGCGCGTGAAGCCACGCATGCCGCCGCGGGCAAGAAGGCGGAGATCGTCTGCAAGATCAACGCGATCACCGATCCCAAGCTGATCCGCGCGCTCTACCGGGCCAGCCAGGCCGGCGTGAAGATCGAATTGATCGTTCGCGGCATGTGCTGCCTGCGCGCGGGCATCCCGGGTGTATCGCAGAATATCCGTGTGCGCTCCGTGGTCGGACGGTTCCTCGAACATAGCCGCGTCTACTGGTTCCACAACGACGGCGAACCGGATCTCTACCTGGCCAGCGCCGACCTGATGGAACGCAATCTCGACCGCCGCGTCGAAACCTGCTTTCCCATCGAGGGCAAGAAGCTGCGCCAGCGGGTGCGACGGGAACTGGAGTTCTACCTCACCGACAACCATTCGGCCTGGGTCCAGCAGCCCGATGGGACCTATGCCCTCCTCCAGCCGTCTCCCGGCCAACCGGTCCGCGACGCGCAGACCCAATTGCTGGAACGCTTCGGCGGCATAGCGGCACCCTAAGCCCCAGCTGAGGCGGCTCCCGGGAGCCGCCTAACCCATGGGAGCCCACCAGGGCTCTCGCACACCACAACCCATTCCTCCCACAACGACTCCTACAGCGGCACCCACAACGGATACGCCCAACGGCCAACGCGACAGCGGCCCTGGACCACGGCAGAATGGAGCCGCGTATGCGTACCAGCAACCGCCAGCACGGGTGGGTCTACCGTCTTTTCCAGGCGATGGCGCTGTGCGGCCTGCTTCTGGGCGGTAACGCCATCGCGACCACGCTCACGGCCAACTGGCGCGAGGTGCGCCCTGGCGACACTCCCGCCGACATCCTTCGCGAGGCGGCCCAGCGGCCCCTGCCCGCGTTCGACCCGGCGCGCATGCAGATCCTCCCCAACGCGCCCACCGGCACCTGGGTGATCGTACACAGCCTGCCCCCCTGGACGACGGGCGAACGCGTGCTCAGCGTCGGTCATCCCGGTATGGGCGCGGTGTCGCTCTACGACGGCGACACGCTGGTGGCGACCACCTCGCTGGACGACTTCGGACCGCCCCTGCACGGTCACGGCCGGCTGATCTTCAACGTGCCCGCGTCGATTCCGGCGTCACGGCCGCTCCTGCTGAAATTCGAGCCCACGGCACAGCCGCCGGGCGCGGTGACGATATCGATCGACTCGTGGCCGGACTATCTTCGGGACGATGGCAGCTGGATGGTCTTCGCCACCGGTTGCTTTGCCGTCATGCTGACCATGGCTCTGATGGCGCTGTGCTTCACGCTGATCCTGCGCGACATGACCTTCGGCTGGTATGCCGCGTACCTGATTTGTTATGCCTTGATCCAGGGCTTGCGCTCGGGGTTCGTTTTCCACCCGCTCGAATTGCAGTCGCTGGCCGGCATGGCAGACACCCTCGGCGCGGCGGTGACGGCGTTGTCGGTGACCTTCGCCGCCCTGTTCATGCTGCGCTTCGCCAAGGTCGACGAATACGTGCCCTTGCTGCGCACGCCCGTACTGGCCTTCGCGGTGGTGATGCCCTTGCTGATCGTGCTTCGCGCGACCGGCGTCGGCATGCTGGTGGGCATGGCACAGCTGCTGCTGCAGCCCTTGTTGTTGCTCGGCGCGTTGCTCCTGCTCGTGGCCGGCGCCATCGCCGCCGCGCGCGGTTCGCGGCATGCCTGGTTTTTCCTCGCTGGCTGGACCCCATTGCTCATCCTTACCGCGCTATGCGGCGCCCAGCAGCAGGGCATGTTCGCGGGAGCGCCTTGGCTGCCGGACGCGGCGATCGCGGTGGGTGCCTTCGAAGCCATCGTGCTGTCCATCGGCTTGTCCGACCGCGCACTCACCATCCGCCATGATCGCGACCGCGCCCGCCAGCTCGCCGACAGCGATCCATTGACGGGACTGCTCAACCGACGTGCCTGGACCGATGCCGCGATGGGTGTGCTGGAACAGGGTTCATCGCGTCCCATCGCCGTGCTGTTCTTCGACCTGGATCACTTCAAGGAACTCAACGACCGCCACGGCCACGCCGCCGGCGATCGTGCCCTGGTGGCGGTGGCGGCCGCCCTGCGCCACGAGCTCAGGCCTTCCGACCTGCTCGGCCGTTACGGTGGTGAAGAGTTCGTGGCCTTGCTGCAGGGCGTGGAGAAGGAAAACGCCATGCAGGTCGCCACGCGCCTGTGCCGGCGCGTGCACCGGCTCGACGTGCACGTGGGCCCTCCCGGCGCATTGCTGACGGTCTCGATCGGCGTGGCCATGCGCACACCCGCGGATACCGTGCAGTCACTGGTCGAGCGGGCGGACACGGCGATGTACGCGGCGAAGCTCGCGGGGCGCAACCAGGCGATATGCGCCGGCCACGCCGGGCCGGTGCTGGTCCGCCGCAATGACGTGGGCAAGGCGGTGAAGTGAAGTTCGCCGTACATCGCCGCTGAAGCGGCGACGGGGCTCGCTTCAGGCCAGCCCGGCGGCCGCGGCCACGATATCGTCGTCGCCCGGCAACACCAGGAACGCCGCGCCCGCCAGCGGCGTGAACGTATCGGCGCCCACGACCCGGCGCAGCGGCACATGGCCCAGCCCCGCCTCGACGATGGCGGTGATCACGCCCTCGCCCACGCCCGCGCTCTTGCGCCCCTCGTCCACCACCAGGATACGTTTCGCACTCTTCGCCTGCGCGGCGATGAAGGCGTCGTTGAGCGGAACGAGCCAGCGCAGGTCCACCACGCGCACCTTCCATCCATGCTCCGCTTCGATCCGTCGCGCCGCACGAAGGCTCATCGGCACACCGTTGCCGAAGGTGAAGACGACGAGGTCGTTCGCAGCATCCTCGTAAACCCGCCCCTCGCCCAGCGGCATCGCTTCGCCCGGTGCCGGATAGGCGAATTGCCACTGTCCGTCACCCGCCTCGTAGAGGTCCTTGGTCATGTACAGCGCGATCGGTTCGAGGAACGCGGTGACCCGGCCATCGACTTTCGCCAGGGCGGCCAGGGTACGCAGCATCGTCGCGGCATCGTCGCCGCGGCTCGGGCAACCCACGACGAATCCGGGGATGTCGCGCAACGCGGCGATCGAATTGTCGTTGTGGAAATGACCGCCAAACCCGCGCTGATAGCCCAGGGAGGCCACCCGCATCAGCATCGGATTGCGGTACTGGCCGTTGGAAAAGAACTGCAACGAAGCCGCTTCGCCACGGATCTGGTCGCAGGCGTTGTGGAAGTACGCGAGATACTGGATCTCGGGCAAGGGCAGCATGCCCATGTTGGCATAGCCCTGCGCCAGGCCGAGGATCATCGTCTCATCGAGCAGGGTGTTGAACACACGGGTGTTGCGGAAGACCTTGTGCAGGCCCTTGGTCACCGTGTACACGCCTCCCTTCTGCGCCACGTCCTCGCCGAACAGCAGGCTTTCCGGGTACTTCGCCATGAGATCGTGCAAGGCCTGGCCGATCTGGATGGCCAGATGACGTGGCGGCTGTTTTTCCGGAAGCTTGTCGGCGCCGCCGAACGCACGCTCGCGCTGCGTCGCCTCGGCCATGCGCGCCGCCTCGGCACGAACGGCCTCGGGCGTGTAGGGAGCGAGAGGCGCCATCACGTGAGCGAGGCTTTCGATCTTTGCCGTCCGATCCGCGGCGGCGGCCGCCTCGAAGCAGCGCTTGCGGATGCCCTCATAGAGTCCGAGCAGGCTGTCGCGGTCATACAGGCCCGAAGCGAGCGCGATGGTCGCGCTGCGGAGTAGCGGGTCGGTCGCTTCCAGCGCCACCAGTTCTTCCACCGAACGCCATTCGATTTCGAAATCGGTCCCCGCGTGACCCATGATGCGGGTCGTGCCCAGGTGCAGGAAGGTCGGACGGCGCGTGTCGCGGCAGTGGGCGACGGCGCGCTCGACATCCGCGTAACCAGCCGCGAGGTCGAGGCCATCGGCGTAGAAGTAGTCGAGGGCCGCACGGTGGCGGAAGTTGTTGGCGACCCAGTCGTTCGGCGTCTTCACCGAGATGCCGATGCCGTTGTCCTCGCACACGAAAAGCACGGGTGCGGGCAGCTTCTGGTAGGCAGTCCACGCCGCGGCGTTGAACGCCGTTTGCGCGGTGGCATGGTTGGACGAGGCATCGCCGAACGAACAGATGGCGATCGCATCGTCAGGCACCGGCAAGGCATGGCCGATACGCTTCGCCTGCTCGATCGCGATGGCCGTACCGAGCGCCTTGGGCAAATGCGACGCGATGGTCGAGGTCTGCGGCAACACCCACAATGGCTTGCTTCCCCACACCTTGTGACGGCCACCGGACGCGGGGTCTTCGCTGCTTGCGGCGAAAGACAAGGCCGAATCCATCACCGGGTCCATGCCGGGGAGCTTGCGGAAGCGTTCGGCCATGAAGCCGCCGCTGCGGTAATGCAGGAACGCGGGGTCGGTATGCCGCGTGAGCCGCGCGATCATCGCGTTGCCTTCGTGCCCCGACGAGCCGATCGTGTAGAACACCTTGTTCTGCACGCGCAACACGCGCGCCATCAGGTCGAGGTGACGGCTGATCAACTGCGATTCGAGTAACTCACGGAAACCACGTGCATCCAGTGCGCTGCCGGGCAGCACCGGCTCGTCGTCGCGAGGCGCGCGGGTGGTGTCGCCTTGCCACGACTGCACGAACTCGACGAAGTTCTGGTCGACGATCTCGGCGCGATTGAAGCCCTTGTGGCGGGCGGCGATGGCTTGCGGGACGGACATGGGGAAGACTCGGGAAAGTGAGGATCAGGCGTGCATCGGCGAGAAACCGGGCTGCGCACGAACGCGCGCCAGCCAACCGGTGACGTTCGGCCAACGGGAGAGATCGAAGCCGCCATCGGCGGCGCAATGCGTATAGGCGAACAGCGCGATATCGGCGACGCCGAAGCCGCCTCCGCTGAAAAACGATTCATTGGCGAGATGGTCTTCCATCACGTCCAGCGCCCGCGCACCGCGATCGAGCAGCTGCGGCAACTCCGCGCGACGAGGGTGATCTTCCGGCAGCCACTTGCAGACGAAGCGCGCCACGGCCACGTAAGGCTCGTGGCTGTACTGCTCGAAGAACATCCATTGCAGCGTGCGCGCACGCTCCCATGGGTCCGGTGGCAGGAAGGGCGTGCCCTCGGCGAGATAGCACAGGATAGCGTTGGACTCGGCGAGGCGGCGGCCGTCTTCCAGCACGAGCAGGGGTACCTTGCCGTTCGGGTTCAACGCGAGGAACTCCGCCGTACGCGTGGCGCCGGCGGTGCTGTCGGTCTCGATCCAGCGGTAGGGGCGGCCGAGCGTATCCAGCAGGTGTTGCAGCTTGTAGCAATTGCCCGATGAACGCAGACCGTAGATGGTGGGCACGGGAGAGTCGGAACGGTTCAAGGGACGTCCTTTGGCCAAGAAGGAATCAACGACGACGGGCGATCCACTGTTCGCGGGTCTGCCCCCATAGATCGACGATGTCGTCCTCGAACGGTGGCGGCAAGGCACCCGGTCCTTGCCAGGTGGAACCGAGCTTCTTCGCGACACCGATCGAGGCGAGGTTCTGTGGGTTGATCGAGTGGATCACCTGGCTCCAGCCGAGGTTGGCGAATGCCCAGTCCATCGAGGCGGCCGCGCCTTCCGTCGCGTAGCCCTTGCCCCAGGTTTCCCGCAGCAGCCCCCAGCCGATCTCATGGCCAGGCCAGCTTTCCGGCTGCCATGGGCCCAGGCGGCCCACCCAGCGTCCGCTGGCGCGTTCGATCACCGAGAACATGCCGAACCCGGCGATGCTCCAGCAACCGGCCATGGTCATGAAGTTGCGCCAGGCGATGGCGCGCGGCTGCGGACCGCCGAGGAACCGGTTGACTTCCGGATCGGCCATGCATTCGGCCCAGGCGTCGAAATCCTCCGCTGCCGTGGGCCGGAGGATCAACCGGTCGGTTTCGATGACGGGCCCGTGCATGCCGGCGTCAGAACGCGTTGATGCCCGTGAGTTCGCGGCCGACCACCAGCTGGTGGACGGTCTCGGTACCCTCGTACGTGATGACCGATTCCAGGTTCAGCGCATGGCGTATCGCGGAATGCTCGGTGGTGATGCCCGCGCCGCCGAGGATGTCGCGGCAGTCGCGCGCGATGTCGAGGGCCATGCGGACGTTGTTCCATTTCGCCAGTGACACCTGGGTGGGCTGCAGGCGCCCGGCGTCCTTCAGGCGTCCCAGTTGCAGCGAGAGCAACTGGGCGGTCGTGATGCGGCGGGCCATGTCGGCCACCCGGATCTGCACGGCCTGGTTCGCCGCCAGCGGACGATTGAACAGCACGCGCTGCGCGGTGTAGTCGAGCACTTCCTTCAGGCAGGCCTGCGCGGCGCCGATCGGACCCCAGGTGATGCCGTAGCGCGCCTGGTTCAGGCAACCCAGCGGTCCCTTCAGGCCCTTCACGTTGGGCAGCCGCGCACTGTCCGGCACGCGCACGTCGTCGAAGAACAGCCCGGAGGTGACCGAGGCGCGCAGGCTCATTTTCTTGTGCACTTCCTGCGCGGCGAAGCCCTTGGTATCCGTCGGCACGATGAAGCCCTGGATGCCTTCGTCGGTCTGCGCCCAGACGATCGCGATGTGGGCGAGGTTGCCATTGGTGATCCACATCTTGGCGCCGTTGATCACCCAGTCGCCGCCATCCTGGCGCGCGACCGTCTTCATGCTGGCGGGGTCGGAACCGCCGTGCGGTTCGGTCAGGCCGAAACAGCCGATGATCTCGCCCGCGGCCATCCGCGGCAGGTACTCGCGTTTCTGCTCTTCGGACCCGTAGGCGAAGATGGGATACATGCACAGCGAGCTCTGCACCGAGGCGAAGCTGCGCAGGCCCGAATCGCCGCGCTCCAGCTCCTGGCAGATCAGGCCGTAGCTGACCCCGTTCATGCCGGCGCAGCCGTATTCCTCTGGCAGCGTGGCGCCGAGAAGGCCCAGCGAAGCGATTTCCGGAACCAGTTCGGCGGGAAACCGGCCCTGGTCGAAGCAGTCACCGATGATCGGAAGGACCTTTTCGTCGACAAAGCGTCCGACGGTGTCCTGGACCATGCGCTCTTCGTCGGTGAGCAGCGAGCGGACATCGTAGAGGTCGAGCGGATCGAGACGGTGGGCCATACTTGGGACTCTTGCGTGGGCAGCCGGAAAGCCCACGATTGTAGCCATGGCCGATGGCGGGGTCATGGCGGGCCGCAGCAAACATGGGACCGATTGCCGGAATCTCGACGCCGGAGGCGCCATAATGACCTTCCTGCCCGCTCCCTGACGGACCGCCATGTTCAAAGGTGTGCTGCTCGGTTTCGCCTGCTACGCCGCCTATGCGTGGAGCGACGCCTTCGTCAAGTCGCTGGAGGGCAGCCTGCCCGCGTACGAGGCGGTGTTCTTCGGCGCGGTGCTGGCCATGGCCGCCTTCCCTTTCCTGAAGAAGCCGGGCGACCGCTGGAGCGAGATCGTCATATCGAAGATGCCCGGCTTGTGGCTGCTCCGCGCCATGGCGGGTGCCATCGGCAACGTGACCGCGGTGATGGCCTTCACCGCCCTGCCGATGGCCGAGGCCTTCTCGCTGATCTTCCTGCTGCCCATCTTCGTGACCATCCTCTCGGTGGTCTTCCTGCGCGAGCACGTGGGCTGGCGGCGCTGGTCGGCGGTGATCGTGGGCTTCCTCGGCGTGCTGGTGGTGTTGCGACCGGGCTTCCGTCACCTGGGCACGGGACACGTCGCGGCGATCATCTGCGGGATAACCGGCGCCTTGTCCATCATCGCCCTGCGCATGGCCGGCGCGACCGAGAAGCGCATCACGCTGTACGGCGCCGGCGTGATCGGGCCGATGATCGCCGGCTTCATCATGATGCTGCCGCACTTCGTCTGGCCGGACGCGCACCAGTGGTTCCTCGTGCTGGGGTACGGACTGCTGGCGGCGGCGGGAGCGGTCCTGCTGATGCTCGCCACGCAGAACGCGCCGGCCAACCGCGTGGCACCGACCCAGTACAGCCAGATGCTGTGGGCCATCCTGTTCGGCTACCTGCTGTTCCACGATCACCTGGACTGGCCGATGCTGGTCGGCATCGTGATGATCCTGGGTGCCGGCCTGTTCACCTTCGTGCGCGAGGAAAAGAAGACCGACTGGTGGCGCTGGACGAATATCGTCTGAGACGGACTGGAATCGCCGCTGAAGCGGTTCCCACAAACGTCTCGTGGACTGGTGGGAGCCGACCTTGTCGGCGATCCGGCGGCAGCCGGCCAGACAGCGGCTAGCACCCATCGCCGCTGAAGCGGCTCCCACAACGCTAGGTGTTGCTGACTCCGTGCGGCACATGGCCGGTCGCCACATGACGCCGGGCCGATTCCACGTTGGCCGGGGAATCGTCGAAGAAGATGTCCGCGCCGAAAGCCTCGAGGAAAGGCCCCTTGTCGCGGCCGCCGAGGAACAAGGCTTCGTCGATGCGCACGCCCCAGCGACGCAGCGTGAGGATCACCCGCTTGTGCGCGGGCGCGGAGCGAGCGGTGACGAGGGCCGTGCGGATCGGCGAGGTCTCCGCCGGGAACGCCGCCTGCAACCGGTGCAGCGCGGCGAGAAACCCACGGAAAGGACCGCCGGAAAGCGGCTCCGCCCAGCGCTCGGATTCGTTGAGGTGGAAGGCTTCGAGCCCCTGTTCTTTTGAAACGCGCTCGCCCTCGTCACCGAAGATCACCGCGTCGCCATCGAAGGCGATGCGCAGTTGCTCGCTCGATCGCTGGGGTGCGGTCGAGGGAAGGATCGTGGCCGCCGCCACGCCGGCGCGCAACGCGCGGCCCACGTCCTCGGCGTTGGCGGAGAGGAACAGGTCCGCGCGAAACGGCGCGATATAGTCCGAGGTCGGCGCGCCGCTGGTGAACGCCGCCCGCGATATGCCGAGCTTGTAGTGCTGGATCGCGTTGAAGATGCGCAGGCCCGTGTCGCCGGAATTGCGCGAAAGCAGGATCACCTCGACCGGCGGCACGTCGCCGGACAGCGCGTTGAGGCCCAGGAGCTTCTGCACCAGCGGGAAGGCGACCCCAGGCTTGAGCAAGTCGTCTTCGTGCTCGATCTGGTAGGCCCGATAGGCATCCAGGCCCTCGCGCTCGAACAGATCGTGGCTGTCCTCCATGTCGAACAGCGCCCGCGAGGAAATGGCGACGACCAGGCGGTTGTCGCGCACGGAGGATGCGGCGTGGACGTTCTGCGTGTCGTCGTGGGTGGTCATGGGCATGGTGTCCTGCGCGCCAAACCTACGGCGCGAACTGCTCGTCGAGGATGCGCTGCTGCAGGTTGTGCTCCGGGTCGAACAACAGTCGCACCGCGTTTCGCCGCGATTGCTTGATCTCCACGCTGCGCACGTCGCGCACCTCGTGGAAGTCCGCCGTGGCGCTGATCGGGCGCTTGTTCGGGTCGCGCGTGGCGAAGCCCACCCGGGTGGCATGGGGCAGGATCGCGCCCCGCCAGCGGCGCGGCCGGAACGGGCTGATCGGGGTGAGCGCGAGCACGTTGGCGTCCAGGGGCAGGATGGGGCCGTGCGCGGACAGGTTATAGGCGGTGGACCCGGCGGGCGTACACACAAGGATGCCGTCGCAGACCAGTTCCTCCAGCTTCACCTCGCCGTTGAGGCTGACCTGCAGATGCGCGGCCTGGTTGGTCTGCCGCAGCAAGGCCACTTCGTTGAAGGCCAACGCACGGTGCTCCACGCCATCGCAGCAGATGCTGTGCATCTCCAGGGGATGCAGCACGGCCGGGTGGGCCTTTTCGATCCGTTCGGGCAGGTTGTCGACTTCGTGCTGGTTCATCAGGAAACCCAGCCGGCCCAGTTTCATGCCATAGAACGGCACGCCGAGCGTGCGGTGCGCATGCAGGGTGCGCAGCATGAAGCCGTCGCCGCCCAGCGACACGATGATATCGGCGTCCCCGGGCTCCACGCCCTTGTAACGAGCGACAAGCGCCGCACGGGCGCGTTGGGCGACTTCGGTTTCGCTGGCGACGAAGGCTAGGCGCATATAAGGATGGCTTGATGAATCCAGCCGGGAGCTTAGTCCTTAAGACTGCCGGTCGGATAGGCCGGTGCGACAGGAGAGGTTTTCGCAAGCGGGAATCGCCGACAAGGTCGGCTCCCACCAGAGCCATGCCGAACGCTGCTGATGCCCTGGGTATCGCTGACAGGGTCGGCTCCCACCAGGCAATCCGGGCCGGGGCTCCCACCAGGACCAGGGGACCAGGTGGGAGCCGAGCCTGTCGGCGATAGCCCGGCCTCAGACCGGAATCTGCGCCAGTTGCGCCAGGCGGCGGACAGCGACCGAGGCGATCGGGTAATCCGCGTTCTGGGTGAGGATCTCCGCCAGCATCGCGCGGGTGTACTTCAGCGTGGCGTCGTCACGCTCCAGCCAGGCCTTGACCGGGCTGACATCGGTACGATCACCGGCGACACCCAGGACCTGCAAGGCCAGCGCGCGGTGCTGGGCATTGAGTTCGTCCAGCAGCGATCCACGCGCCTGCGCATGCCATGCGCCTTCCACCGGCAAGGCCTCGATCTGGCCACGCAACCACTCCAGGTCGAGTGCTTCGGCCAGTTCGTAGAACACCTTGGCCACGGTCGCGATGTCCTTGCCGCTCTGCTTCGACACCTCGACCATGTCCAGGGCGGCACGCAACACCGGCACCCGGGCGAGACGAATGGACAGCTCGTTCGGCACGCCGAGGCCTTCCCACTTCTCCTGGCTGGCGGCGAAATCGCCGCGACCGGTATCGGTGAGCGCATCCGGCAGCGCCTTGCGCAAGGTGGTGACCTCGCTCGCATAGCGGTCGACGTTCGCCGCGATATCCAGCGAACCGCCCGGCCGGTTGAGCAGCCAGCGAGTGAGGTGGCGCAGCAACGACCATATCTGCAGGATGGCGTCGATCTGCGTGTCTTCCGCCACCGTGCCGTCCAGCGATTCGATCTCCGCCCACAGGTCGCGTGCGTCGAGGATTTCCCGCGCCGCCGTATACGCCTTGGCGATGGAGGCCGGACCGTGTCCGGTGTCCTCCTGCATGCGCATCATGAACGTGGCGCCCATGCGGTTGATCGTCGAGTTGGTGACCGCCGTGGCGATGATCTCGCGCTTCAGTCGATGGCGCTGCATGTGCTCGGCGTACTTCTCGTGCAGCGGCACGGGGAAGTAACGGACCAGCTCACGCGAGAGGTACGGGTCTTCCGGCACGTCCGAATCCAGCAGCTGCTGGAACAGGCGGATCTTGTCGTAAGAGAGCAACACCGACAGTTCCGGCCGGGTGAGGCCCTGGCCGCGCTGCTTGCGCTCGGCCAGTTCGGCGGCCGTGGGCAGCGATTCGACCTGGCGGTCGAGCATGCCTTCGGCTTCCAGCGTACTGATGAAGTGGGCCATCGAGCCGAGTCGGCGCACCGACTGGTGCTCCATCACGGTGATCGCCTGGTTCTGCCGGTAGTTGTCCCACAGGACCAGGCGGGCGACCTCGTCGGTCATCTCGGCCAACTGCTTGTTGCGGCCTTCGAAGCTCAACTCGCCACGCTGCACGGCGTCGTTCAGCAGGATCTTGATGTTCACCTCGTGATCGGAGGTGTCCACGCCGGCCGAGTTGTCGATGAAGTCCGTATTCAACAGCACACCGGACTGCGCGGCTTCAATGCGGCCCTTCTGGGTCATGCCCAGGTTGCCGCCCTCGCCCACGATCTTGCAGCGCAGTTCGTTGCCGTTGACGCGCAGCGCGTTGTTGGCACGATCGCCGACATCGGCATGCGTTTCGCTGGTGGCTTTCACGTAGGTGCCGATACCGCCGTTCCAGAGCAGGTCGACCGGCGCCTTGAGGATCGCCGAAAGCAGGTCGGTCGGCGCCATGTGCGTGGCGTCGGAACGGATGCCGAGCGCGGCACGCACTTCGGGCGACACCGGGATCGCCTTGGCACTGCGCGGATAGACGCCGCCGCCAGCCGAGATCAGCGATTTGTCGTAGTCGTCCCACGAGGATCGCGGCAACGCGAACATGCGCTGGCGTTCGGCGAACGACTTGGCCGCGTCCGGATTCGGGTCGAGGAAGATGTGGCGGTGATCGAACGCGGCGAGCAGGCGGATCTTCTCCGACAGGAGCATGCCATTGCCGAAGACGTCGCCGGACATGTCGCCCACGCCGACCACGCTGAATTCCCCGGTCTGGCAATCGCGGCCCAACGCGCGGAAATGGCGTTTCACCGACTCCCAGGCACCCTTGGCGGTGATGCCCATGCCCTTGTGATCGTAACCGTTCGATCCGCCCGAGGCGAACGCGTCGTCGAGCCAGAAGCCATGCTCGCTGGAGATCGCGTTGGCGATATCCGAGAACGTCGCGGTGCCCTTGTCGGCAGCGACCACCAGGTACGGGTCGTCGTCGTCGTGACGCACGACATCGTGCGGCGGCACCACCTTGCCCTCGACCAGGTTGTCGGTGATGTCGAGCAGGCCGTTGATGAACATGCGGTAGCAGGCGATGCCCTCGGCCAGCTGCGCATCGCGATCGGCGCCCACCGGCGGCCGCTTCACGAAGAAGCCACCCTTCGAGCCCACCGGCACGATGACGGTGTTCTTCACCATCTGCGCCTTGACCAGGCCGAGCACCTCGGTGCGGAAATCCTCGCGGCGATCGGACCAGCGCAGGCCACCGCGGGCGACAGAACCGAAGCGCAGGTGGATACCTTCCACGCGCGGCGCATAGACGAAGATCTCGCGGAACGGCACCGGCTTGGCCAGGTCCGGCACCTTGTGCGAATCGAACTTGAAGCTGATGTAAGGGCGGAACGCGCCGTCCCAGGCCTGGAAGAAATTCGTGCGCAGCGTCGCGTGGACCAGCGAGATGAAGCTGCGCAGGATGCGGTCTTCGTCGAGGCTGGACACGTTGTCGAGCAGTGCGTTGATCGCCTCTTCCACCACCGTCGCCTGCTCGGCGCGCGGGAGACTGAGCGAAGCCACCAGGTTGCCGATGAGTCCGGGCTGAGCGGCGAGCGTTTCCGGGTCCATCAGCGCATGCATCTCGTGCGAGAGCAGGCTCTCGGCACGCTCGCGCTCGGCACCGCCGAGGCTTTCGCGGCGAGGATCGAAGCGTACGTTGAACAACTCGACGATGAGGCCCGCGATGGCCGGATAACGGTTGAGCGCGTCTTCCATGTACGCCTGCGAGAACGCCACGCCCGTCTGCAGCAGGTACTTGCAGTAGCTGCGCAGGATAGCCACCTGGCGCCAGCCGAGCTTGGCACCGAGGACGAGGCGGTTGAAGCCGTCGTTCTCCGCGTTGCCGCGCCAGATCTGTTCGAAGGCATCCTCGAAGATGGTGCCGACCTGCTCCACCTCGAAGGCGAGGCGGCCGACCGGCTGTACCTCGAAATCCTGGATGTAGAGCGAGCCGTCCGCCTGCTTCACCTCGTACATATGCTCGGTGAGCACGCGCAGGCCGAGGTTCTCCAACTGCGGCAGCACTTCGGAAAGCGCGATGTCGGAACCGGAACGGTAGACCTTGAAACGCAGTTCCTCCGGCCGGTGCGACGGGTGGTAGAACGACATGCTGATGGCGTCGGGACCATCGAGGCCCGCCAATGCGCGCACGTCGGCGGCGGCGACCTGCGGCGACACCTCGTCGACATAACCGGCGGGCAGGCTCTTTCCGTAGCGGTTGGCCAGGATGATGCCTTGCTGTTCACCGGCCGTCTCGATCAGCCGGTCGCGCAGTTCGTCGTACCAGTTGCGTGCGATCGAAACGATCTGCGCCTCGATGCCCGTGGCGTCGTAGACCGGGTGGTCGCCGATGCGCGGACGCACCACGACATGCAGGCGTACCAGGGCGGCCTCGCCCATCAGTACCGCGGAATCGACGTGCTCGCCATGGAACGCGTCGCGCAACACGTTCTCCACGCGCTCGCGCACGGACGTGTTGAAACGATCGCGCGGGATGTAGACCAGGCAGGAGAAGAACCGGCCGTAGCTGTCACGGCGGATGAACAGGCGCGTGCGCGTGCGCTGGGCCAGTTCGAGCAACCCCATCGACAGGGCGTAGAGCTCGTCGGTGCTGCACTGGAACAGTTCTTCGCGTGGCAGCGTGTCGAGGATGTGGCGCAGGGCCTTGCCCGAATGCGAATCGCGCTTGAGCCCCGAGCGGTTCATCACCGCCTCGCACTTCTCGCGCACCAGCGGCACGTGCTGCGGATGGGCCATGTACGCGTTGGACGAGAACAGGCCCAGGAAACGTTGCTCGGCGACCGGGCGACCCTTGTCGTCGAACTTGAGGACGCCGATGTAATCCATGTAGCCGGCGCGATGCATGGGTGACCGCGCATTGGTCTTGGTCAGGATGATCGCGTCCGTCGAACCCGAGCGCGGCAGTTCGCTGGCGACCAGGGTGCGCAGCGAACGCGGTGCGAGCGAACGCTCGGCGGCACGCAGGATGCCAAGCCCCGACCCTTCGACGGTCTTGAGCACCTCGTCGCCCGCATCGGCCGACACCTCGTACTCGCGATAGCCCATGAAGGTGAAATGCTCGTCCGCCACCCAGCGCAGGAACTCGCTAGCCTCGCGGATTTCCTCGGCGGTGTACGGCAAGGCCCGCTGACCGAGTTCGTCGGCGATCTGGACCATCTTCCCGCGCATCGCGCGCCAGTCGTCCACGGCCTCGCGGACGTCGGACAAGGCGGTCTCGACGTTCGCCCTGAGGGTGTCGAGTTCGGTGTCGTCGATACGGTCGATCTCGAACCGCATGATCGATTCGGTCTTCTCCCCCGTTCCCATCGACTGGAGCACCCCGGTCGCCGAACGCACCACGGGCACCACGGGATGGATGATCGCGTGGATGTCGGCATGCGCGGCGGCCACCATCGAGACGGTGTCGACCAGGAAGGGCATGTCGTCGGTGACGACCTCGACCACGGCGCGGCTGCCGGAGACGCCGGGGTTGTACACCCTGACCTTGGCCTTGCCGGGCGTCCGCTCGCGGGCGAAGGCCAGCAGATCGGCGATCAGCGCGGCCCAGCGGGCCGGCGCATGCAGGCCATGGTCGGCGGGGGCGATCCGGTCGAAGAAGGCCTCGATAAAAAAGCGCGCCTCATCGAGGCGCTCCGCGGGGTGGTCGAGCTTTTTCAGTTCATCGAAGACAACGGCATGGAACGGGCCGTTTTCGGCAGCGCGAATCGCATTCATGGGCGGATTGTCGATGTGGGGAGTCGGAAAATCCGTGAAAGCATAGCTCCCACCGATGTCATGTAGCCACACCGGATGACATCGGCTGTTGCCGTTTTTTCACCGCGTTGCGGCATCCTCGTCGCCCCATTTCGAGAAAGCGGGCTTATCGGGCACCCCGGCCGTTCCGTGCATTGCAACAATTCGGGCGCGAATGTGCGGGATGCCCGTTGACGCTGGGGAAAGGTAATTCTAAACTGGACGGTATAGTCCAGCAGGTATAGCTAATGTCGCACCTGGAGACCCGCCCGGCATCGGACCATCAGCAGCGGGTGCTCCAGGCGGCGTGTTCGTTGTTCCTGCGCGATGGTTACCGCGTCAGCATGGGAGCCGTGGCACGCGAGGCGGGTGTGTCCAAGCAAACCGTGTATGCGCACTTCGACAATAAGGACAACCTGTTCCACGCCGCCGTCGAACAACTCGTCTTGCCCCTCCACGCGAGCCTTGCCCCCGAAAGTCGCGGTCTGGCCTACATGCTCCATGCCCTGGCCGAGGCGCACCAGACCTATGTGATGGACCATGCGCACGTGGCCCTGGGGCGTATGTTGATCGCGGAGGCGCCGCGCTTTCCGGCAGCGGCGAGGACGTTCTTCCGTACCGCGATCGACACGGTCGCGGTACGGCTCGCGCGATGCATGGCCGAGGCCATGGACCACGGTCACATGCGCCGCGAGGACCCGGGCGTCGCCGCGGAGCTGTTCCTGTCCATGTTGCACGGGCTGGAAGGGGATCGCCGTCTCTTCGGGGTCCGTGCAAGAGGCCGAAAGGCACAGGACGACTGGGCCAGGCACGCGGTAACAGTATTTATGCACGCGTACGACATCCTGCCGGATGAGCCGGCGCGAACGAACAAGAAACCTGGAAAAGGAACGGAGTTCTCATGAATCCCCTGCCCCTGCGCTCGTCCCTGCTGGCCCTCGGCCTCGCCGCGGCGCTTGCCGCCTGCCACAAGCAGGAAGCTCCCCAGCAGCCGCCTCCGCCGGAAGTCGGCGTCATCACGGCCCAGCCCCAGGACACTCCGCTGGTCCAGGACCAGGTGGGCCGTGTCTCGGCGTTCCGCACCGCCGATGTGCGCGCACGCGTGCCCGGCATCCTCCTTCACCGCCTCTATGAGGAAGGTACGGACGTCAAGGCCGGACAGAAGCTCTTCCAGATCGATCCGCAGCCGCTGAAGGCCGAACTGGATTCGCAGCTGGCCGTGCTCGCCTCCGCCCGCGCCACGGCGGTCAACAGCAAGGCCCAGGCCGATCGCGCGCGCGGCCTGATCGGCAAGAACTACGTATCCCGCCAGGACCTCGACACGGCGGAAGCCAATGAGCGCACGGCGCTCGCCTCGGTGAAGCAGGCCGAGGCCAACGTCCAGTCCGCGCGGATCAACCTCGGCTTCACCGACGTGGTCTCGCCGATCGACGGCCGCGCCGGCCAGCAGCAGGTGACCGAAGGCGCCCTCGTCGGCCAGAGCGATACCACCCTGCTCACCCAGGTGGACGAGATCGACAAGGTGTACGTGAACTTCAGCGTGTCGGTGGCCGACCTCGACGCCATGCGCCGCGCCGCCGCCAACGGCGCCGCCACGCTCTCGCCGACGGACAAGGCCACCGTGCGCATCCAGCTGCCCGATGGCTCCGACTTCGGTGAACAAGGCGTGCTCGACTTCTCCTCGGCCACGGTGAATCCGCAGACCGGCACGGTGAACCTCCGCGCGCAGCTCGCCAACCCCGACCTGCGCCTGCTACCGGGCCAGTTCGTGACGGTGAAGGCCACCCTCGGCGACCTGCACAACGTGTTCCTGGTGCCCCAGGCCGCCGTGTTGCGCGACGCGAACGACGCCTACGTCATGGTCGTCGGCGAAGGCCATACGAAGGACCCGCAGTCCGGCAAGGACATCACCGTGCCCTCGGCCGCCGTGCGCCGTCCGGTCAAGACCGACCGCCTCAGCGGCTCCAACTGGGTGGTCACCGGCGGTCTCAAACCAGGCGACCAGATCATTGTCCAGGGCCTGCCGAAGGCGCGGGACAACGCTCCGGTGAAGGCATCGCCCGCGCAGGCAACCCCGGCTCCGGCCGAGGGCGGCCCTGCCGCGGCCGCCCCCGCCGGCAAGCAGTAAGGGAGTTCTCTCATGCCGAGTTTCTTTATCGACCGCCCCATCTTCGCGTGGGTCGTGGCGATCCTCATCAGCCTTTGCGGCACGATCTCCCTGTTGAACATGGGTATCGAGTCGTATCCGAACATCGCCCCGCCACAGGTCGTCGTCACGGCGACCTATCCGGGTGCGAGCGCGGACACGACCGAAAAGACCGTGACCCAGGTGATCGAGCAGCAGCTGACGGGTATCGACCACCTGCTCTACTTCAGTTCCGCCTCAAGCTCCAGCGGCACGGCCACCGTGACGCTGACCTTCGAGACCGGCACGGACCCCGATATCGCCCAGGTGCAGGTGCAGAACAAGGTCTCGCTCGCGACGCCGCGCCTGCCTTCGGAAGTGACACAGCAGGGCGTCGTGGTGGCCAAGTCCAACCCCGACTTCCTGATGTTCATCGCGCTGACCTCGACCAACCCGGCCATCGACGGCAACCGCCTGACCGACATCGTCTCCTCGCAGGTGCTCGACCAGATCGCCCGTATCCCTGGCGTGGGCAGCACGCGCCAGCTGGGTGCCGAGTACGGCATGCGCGTCTGGCTGAATCCGGACAAGCTGCGTGGCTACGGCCTGTCGGCCAGCGACCTGCGTAACGCGCTCAGCACGCAGAACGTGCAGTTCGCCGCCGGCTCGATCGGTACCGACCCCGCCGTGAACGGCCAGGGCTTCAGTGCCACGGTCTCGGCGGAAGGGCGCTTCACCACGCCCGAGGAATTCGCGGACATCATCCTGCGTGCCAACAACGATGGCACCGTCGTGCGCCTGAAGGACGTGGCCCGCGTGGAGCTGGGTCCGCAGACCTACGGCTTCAACGCGCAGTGGAACGGTACCTCCACCGGTTCGTTCGGCGTGCAGCTGCTACCCGGCGCCAACGCGCTGGACGTGGCCAATGCCGTGCGCGCCAAGATGGACGAGCTGTCCCGCAGCTTCCCCGAAGGCGTGACCTGGTTCGCTCCGTACGACACGACCAAGTTCGTGACGATCTCGATCGAGGAAGTGGTGCACACCCTCGTCGAAGCGGTGATCCTGGTCTTCCTGGTGATGCTGCTGTTCCTGCAGAACTTCCGCGCCACGATCATCCCCACCCTGGTCATCCCGGTGGCCTTGCTCGGCACCTTCCTGGGCCTGTCGCCACTCGGCTTCACGGTGAACCAGCTGACCCTGTTCGGCATGGTGCTGGCGATCGGTATCGTGGTGGACGATGCGATCGTCGTGATCGAGAACGTCGAACGCATCATGTCCGAGGAAGGACTGTCGCCGAAGGAAGCCACGCGCAAGGCGATGGGCCAGATCACCGGTGCCGTCATCGCGATCACCGTGGTGCTGGCGGCCGTGTTCGTGCCATCGGCGTTGCAGCCGGGCGCTTCGGGCATCATCTACAAGCAGTTCGCGCTGACCATCGCGGTGTCGATGGGTTTCTCGGCCTTCCTCGCCCTGTCGTTCACGCCGGCGCTGTGCGCCACGATCCTCCGGCACGAACACGGCCAGAAGAAGAACATCGTCTATCGCAAGTTCAACCAGGTGTTCGACTGGGTGCAGCACACGTACTCCGGTCATATCGGCGGTGCGGTGCGCCACGCGCCCCGCTGGATGCTGGTGTTCGTACTGATCGCCGTGCTGTGCGGCTTCCTGTTCACCCGCCTGCCGACCAGCTTCGTGCCGGACGAGGACCAGGGCTACGCACTGGCCATCGTGCAGCTGCCGCCGGGCTCCAGCCTGGCGCGCACAGAGAAGGTGATGACCGACATGCGCGGCATCCTGCTCAAGGATGTCTCCGTCGACGGTATCTTCCAGATCTCGGGCTTCAGCTTCGTGGGCCAGGGCGAGAACGTCGGCATGGTCTTCATCCGCCTGAAGGACTGGGACAAACGTGACCTCACGGCCACCGAGTTCATCCAGCAGACCAACGGCAAGATGCAGGCCGTGCGCGATGCCACGATCTTTGTCGTCAACCTGCCGACGATCCGCGGCCTCTCGCAGTTCGGCGGTATCGACATGTACCTGCAGGCGCGTGCCGGTCAGTCCCGCGATGAACTGACCCAGGCCCGCAACATGCTGCTGGGTGCGGCCGCGCAGAACACCGCCCTGGTGGGCGTGCGTCCGAACACGCTCGAAGACGCGCCGCTGCTGCAGTTGCAGGTGGACCGCACGCAGGCGCAGACGATGGGCCTCTCGGTCAGCGACATCTATACCGCGATCCAGCTCACGCTGGCCCCGGTGTACGTCAACGACTTCTCCTACGGCGGACGCGTGAAGCGCGTGATGCTGCAGGCGGATGCGCCCTACCGCATGGGCACCGACGCCTTCCAGCACATCTTCACGCCGAGCACCCTGGCTGCTTCCTCGACCAGCACGAGTACCTCGTCGACGGTCGCCAGTGCCTCGACGGCGCTGGACAACGCCATGATCCCGCTGTCCAGCGTGGTCAGTTCGAAGTGGACGATGGCCGCACCCACGCTCAACCGCTATAACGGCTATTCCGCGGTGGAAATCGTCGGCAACCAGGCGCCGGGATACTCGACCGGACAGGCGATGGCGATCGTCGAAGGCATCGTCAACGACAAACTGCCCAAGGGCTTCGGCTACGACTGGACGGGCCAGTCGTACCAGGAAATCCTCTCGGGCAATTCGTCCACGATGCTGCTGGCGCTGTCGGTCGTGATCGTGTTCCTCTGCCTCTCCGCGCTGTACGAGAGCTGGTCGATCCCGGTCTCCGTGCTGCTGGTGGTGCCACTGGGCATCCTCGGCACCGTGGTCTTCTCGATGCTGCGTGGCCTGCCGAACGACATCTACTTCAAGATCGGCATGATCACCGTCATCGGCCTGGCGGCGAAGAATGCGATCCTGATCGTGGAATTCGCGGTGGAGCAGCAGCAGGAGGGCAAGACGCTGCGCGAAGGCGTGATCGAAGCCGCACGACTGCGACTGCGCCCCATCCTGATGACCTCGCTGGCCTTCATCCTCGGCGTGTTCCCGCTCGCGATCTCCACCGGCGCGGGTGCCAACTCCCGTCACGCGATCGGCACGGGCGTCATCGGCGGCATGCTGTTCGCCACCTTCCTCGGCCTGCTGCTGATCCCGGTGTTCTACGTCAGCGTTCGCCGCATGCTGGGCGACAAGCTGGACGAAGTGTCCGGCAAGATGCCCCACCACGGCGGCGATCCGGACGGCCCGCACGGTGGAAGCCCCTCGCCCAACGTCGGGCCACACGCCCCGAACGTAGGCGACGTCACCGCCTTCGACTCGGACCCGCGACGCGGAACCGATCGACCGTAACAAGAGAAGCCCGGCGAAAGCCGGGCTTCTTCTTTGTACTTCCGGTGGAAGCCGACTCCGCTCTGGTGGGAGCCGACCTTGTCGGCGATCCCGCGACAGCGGGCCTGGTTGAGGCAAGTACCCATCGTCGACAGAGTCGGCTCCCCACCAGAGCGATGGGGAGCTGTCTGGATCGCGGGCGTTGCTTGTGCCACATGACACCTCAGTGCGCAGAGAGCCGTCGGCCGCCACCCTCGTCGCGACTTGTGGAACCGAGGAGCGCCGGGCGAAAAGGCCCGCAGGGGGCCGGCCTGGACGGCCGGCCGTTTTCGCTGAGCCACGGAGGGCGAATCGAAAACCCCGCCCGGCGCTCCGGGCGCGACGGGGCGCCAGCCATCACACATGGCCGCGCAGCGGCCTCCCTTCCCGAGCGACGGTGCAACCGGAGCGACGAGGGTGGCGGCCGACGGCTCCCCGCGACACACACCCAACGCGAGGGCGAAGCCGAGCCGAAAGGCGCACGTGAAGTCATGACGGGAATGCGGATAAGCTGCGCGGACGGCAGCACTCGCCCTATCAGGAGTCACAGATGATCGATCACACCGGCGTCACCGTCAGCGACTTCGAACGCAGCAAGGCCTTCTATCAGAAGGCGCTGGGGGCGATCGGCTACGAACTGCTGGCGATCTTCCCCGCATCCGTCACCGGTCGCACCGACGTCGCCGGCTTTGGCGAAGGCGGCAAGCCCGACTTCTGGATCTACAAGGGCGAACCGAACCAACCGCCCGTGCATGTCGCCTTCCGCGTCGCGTCGACGCAGCTGGTCCGTGCGTTCCACGAGGCTGCGCTCGCCGCGGGCGGCCGGGACAATGGTCCACCGGGACCACGCTCGCACTACCACGCGGGGTACTACGGCGGTTTCGTGCTCGACCCGGACGGCCATAACATCGAGGCGGTCTTTCATTCCGCCTGAGCCGTCCATCCCTGGACGACGGAAGACCGGGCGTCAGCGCAACCCGGTTTCCGCGCGCGCGATCACGAGGCGCTGGATCTCGCTGGTGCCTTCGTAGATCTCGGTGATCTTCGCGTCGCGGAAGTAGCGCTCCAGCGGCATTTCCTTCGAGTAGCCCATCCCACCGTGGATCTGCACGGCCTGGTGGGTGATCCACATCGCGGCCTCGGAGGCGACCAGCTTGGCCATCGAGGCCTCGGTGCCGAAGCGACCGCCGTTCTTGTCGGTCTGCGCCTTGGTCCACGCCGCGCGCAGCGTCAGCAGCAGGGCCGCGTCGAGCTTGCACTTCATGTCGGCGATCTTGGCCTGGGTCATCTGGAACGTGCCGATCGGGTGGCCGAACGCCTTGCGATCGCGCGACCACTGCAACGTTGCCTCATAGGCCGCACGCGCGATGCCGACCGCCTGCGAGGCGATGCCGATGCGGCCTGCGTCGAGCACGCCCATGGCGATCGCGAAGCCCTTGCCCTCTTCGCCCAGCATGTCTGCCTTGGGGCACACGTAGTCGTGGAATTCGATCTCGCAGGTGGCCGACGCGCGGATGCCGAGCTTCGGCTCGGTCTTGCCGGCGAGGAATCCCTCGCGCGCGGTATCGATGATGAAGGCGGAAACACCGCGCGCACCGATCCCTGGCGTGGTCACGGCGAACAAGACAATGTAGCGGGCGACGGGGCCGGAGGTGATCCAGCTCTTCTTGCCGTTGATGACCCAGTCACCGTCGGCGTTCTTCACCGCGCGGGTGTGCATGTTCGAGGCGTCCGAACCGGACTGCGGCTCGGTGAGCGCATAGGCGCCGATGGCCTCGCCCGAGGCGATGGCGCGCACGTACTTCTGCTTCTGCTCTTCGGTGCCGTTCTTCAGGATGCCGTTGCAGAACAGGGAATTGTTCACCGACATGATCGTGGACGTGGCGGCGTCGGCCGCGGCGATCTCGACCATGGCCAACACGTAGGAAACCGGGTCCATGCCCGCGCCACCGTAGGCTTCCGGCACTTCGATGCCCATCAGGCCCAGCTGGCCCATTTCCTGGATATTTTCGAGCGGAAATTCGCCCTTGGCGTCGAATTCGGCGGCCACGGGAGCGATCCGCTTCTGTGCGAAATCGCGGGCGATGGACTGGATCGACAGCTGGTCGTCGGTAAAGCGGAAATCCATGGTGTTCCTCGCGCCGGCCTGACGGGCGGCAAAGTCTTGGGGTGGAGACAAGCCCACCATTGTAACGACCGTTCGAGTCGATGCCTCCGTGCACTGCAACATGGCCTTGACGCCCGGGCACGCTGGCCGCATCCTAGGTATCTCTGTATCGCGATATAAGGATGTTGGATGGACCTGTCGACGGCCTCCACGGTGCTTCGGCTCCTGGCCGATCCCACCCGCGTCCGCCTGCTCGCCCTGCTGGATCGCGAGGAACTGACGGTCGCGGAACTGGCGGCCGTGCTGCATCTCGCCCAGCCTCGTGTGTCGACGCACCTGGCCAAGCTGAAAGAGGCGGAACTGGTACGCGATCGCCGGGCCGGCGTGTCCGCCTATTATCGCGCCAACGCCGAGGCGGACCCCACCCTCGCCGCCCTGGTGGCTTCCCTGCGCGACACCTTGAGCGACGCCCTGCTGCGCGAAGACGCGGAACGCCTGCCCGCGGTACTGGCGCAGCGCGCCCGCGCCGAAGGCTGGGCGGACACGGTCGCCGGCGACATGGAGCGGCATTACTCACCCGGACGCACGTGGGAAACGCTGGCCCGGTCGCTGCTGCAGTTGCTCGCCACGGGCGACGTGCTCGACATCGCCTCGGGCGATGGCGTCACCGCCGAGTTGCTGGCCCCGCATGCGCATTCCATCGTCTGCATCGACAGCTCCGAGCGCGTCGTCGACGCGGCACGCCAGCGCTTGTCGAGCTTCACCAACGTCGACGTACGCACGGGCGACATGCACGCGCTCGACCTGGGCGACCGGCAGTTCGATCTTGTCCTGCTGCTACACGCCCTCACCTATTCCGAGCAGCCGCAAAAGGTCTTCGACGAGGTGACCCGGGTGCTGAAACCGGGTGGACGCCTGCTCGTTTCCACGCTCGGCGAACACGACCATCGTGCCGTCGTCGAGCCCTTCGACCATCGCAACCTCGGTTTCACCTGCGACGGCCTCACGGCCATGGCGCGGAAGGCCGGGCTGGACGTGGTCAGCTGCGAGCGACTGAGCCGCGAGCGTCGCGCCCCGCATTTCGAAGTCATCAGTCTTCTCGCGCGCAAGCCCTGAGCGGAGATACGCCATGAAAAACCTTCCCTGGCTCCATCCCGATCGTGTCGCCCTGATCCAGAAGGGCCTCGCCGAACGCATCATGATCCTCGACGGCGGCATGGGCACCATGCTCCAGGGGCACCAGTTGGACGAATCCGGCTACCGTGGCGAGCGGTTCGCAGGCGGCAACGACAGCACGCACGAACACGGCCATGACCATCCCGGCGAGTGCGACCTCAAAGGCAACAACGACCTGCTCCTGCTGACCCAGCCGGACATCATCCGCGGCGTGCACATGGCATACCTCGAAGCCGGCGCGGATTTCGTCGAGACGAACACGTTCAACGCCACGCGCGTCAGCCAGGCCGATTACCACCTGGAGCACCTCGTGCCCGAGTTGAACCGCGAAGGCGCGCGCATCGCCCGCGAGGCCTGCGACGAGATGACCCGGCGCACGCCGGACAAGCCGCGCTTCGTCATCGGCGTCCTCGGGCCGACGAGCCGCACCGCCTCGATCTCGCCCGATGTGAACGATCCGGGTTTCCGCAACGTGTCCTTCGAGGAACTGACCGCGAACTACGTCGAAGCCGCGCGCGCCCTGATCGAAGGTGGCGCGGATACGATCATGGTCGAGACGATCTTCGACACGCTCAACGCCAAGGCCGCGCTGTTCGCGCTGAGCGAACTGTTCAACGAACTCGGTGCGCGCGTGCCCGTGATGATCTCGGGCACGATCACCGATCGCTCCGGACGCACGCTTTCCGGGCAGACCGCCGAGGCGTTCTTTTATTCCGTGGAACACATCCAGCCCCTGTCGGTAGGCCTGAACTGCGCGCTTGGCGCCGACGACCTGCGCCCGCACGTGCAGATGCTCGCGCGCATCGCCGGCAGTGCCGTCAGCACGCACCCGAACGCCGGACTGCCGAATGCCTTCGGCGAGTACGACGAGACACCGGAAAGCATGGCCGCAACCATCCGTGGCTTCGCCGCCGACGGCCTCATCAATATCGTGGGCGGCTGTTGTGGCACCACGCCCGCGCACATCGCGGCGATCGCCGCCGCCGTGGCGCCCTACCCGCCGCGCGTTTCCCAGGACACCGCACAAGCCGCATGAGCATTCGATACACGCGCCTGTCCGGCCTCGAGCCGCTGGTCCTCACGCCGGACCTGAACTTCATCAACGTCGGCGAACGTACCAACGTCACCGGCTCGGCCCAGTTCCGCAAGCTGATCAAGGAGGGCCGCTACGAGGAAGCCGTGGACGTGGCCCGCCAGCAGGTGGAGAACGGTGCCCAGATCCTCGACGTGAACATGGACGAGGGCCTCATCGATTCCGAAGCGGCGATGACCCGCTTCATCAACCTGATTTCCTCCGAGCCCGACATCGCCCGCGTGCCGATCATGGTGGATTCCTCGAAATGGAGCGTGATCGAGGCCGGCCTGCGTTGCATGCAGGGCAAGGGCATCGTCAATTCCATCTCGATGAAGGAAGGCGAAGCCGCCTTTCTCGACCATGCGCGCAAGGTTCGCCAATATGGCGCCGCCGTGGTCGTGATGGCCTTCGACGAGGCCGGCCAGGCCGACACGAAGCAACGTAAGATCGAGATCTGCTCGCGTGCCTACGAACTGCTGGTGAACGAGCTGGACTTCCCCCCGGAAGACATCATTTTCGACCCCAACATCTTCGCCATCGCCACCGGGATCGAGGAGCACAACAACTACGCGGTGGATTTCATCGAGGCGACGCGTGAGCTGAAGAAGCGCTTCCCCTCGTCGCATATATCCGGCGGCGTCTCCAACGTATCGTTCTCGTTCCGTGGCAACAACCCGGTGCGCGAAGCGATCCACTCGGTGTTCCTCTACCACGCGATCGCCGCGGGCATGGACATGGGCATCGTCAACGCCGGTGCGCTGGCGATCTACGACGATCTGCCGGAGGAACTGCGCGAACGCGTCGAAGACGTGGTGCTGAACCGTCGTCCGGACGGCACGGAACGCCTGCTCGAAATTGCCGACCGCTACAAGGGAGGCAAGGGCGAGGTAGCCGTGGAAACCGCCGCCTGGCGTGACAAGCCTGTCGTCGAGCGATTGACCCATGCACTCGTCCACGGCATCGACCAGTTCGTGGTGGAAGACACGGAAGAAGCGCGCCTCGTCGCCCGGCGTCCGCTCGACGTGATCGAGGGCCCGCTGATGACCGGCATGAACGTGGTCGGCGACCTGTTCGGCGCCGGCAAGATGTTCCTCCCCCAGGTGGTCAAGTCGGCACGCGTGATGAAGAAGGCCGTGGCGCACCTGATTCCCTATATCGAGGAAGAGAAACTGCGCTCCGGCGACGCCGGCAAGAACAACGGCAAGATCGTGCTCGCCACGGTCAAGGGCGACGTCCACGACATCGGCAAGAACATCGTCGGCGTGGTGCTCCAGTGCAACAACTTCGAGGTGATCGATCTCGGCGTGATGGTACCGACCCAGAAGATCCTGGACATCGCGCGCGCCGAGAACGCCGACATCATCGGCCTCTCCGGCCTGATCACGCCTTCGCTGGAAGAAATGAGCCAGGTCGCCCGCGAGATGGAGCGCCAGGACTTCCGCGTGCCGCTGATGATCGGCGGCGCGACCACCTCGCGCGCGCATACCGCGCTGCGCATCGAACCGCATTACAAGTCGCCCACCGTGTGGGTGAAGGATGCTTCGCGAGCCGTCGGCGTCGCGCAGTCGCTGGTCAGCAAGGACCTCGTCGACGAGTTCATGATCAAGGTGCGCGCCGAGTACGCGGAGGTGCGCGATCGCCACAAGAGTCGCGGCGCGGGCAAGCAACTGGTGCCCCTGTCGAAGGCCCGCGCCCAGCGTTACACGGGCGACTGGCAGGCCTACACGCCACCCACGCCACGCGCGCCCGGCGTCACCGTGTTCGACGACTACGACCTTGCCGAACTGCGCGGCTATATCGACTGGTCGCCGTTCTTCAACGCGTGGGAGCTGGCGGGCAAGTTCCCGGCCATCCTCGACGACGAGATCGTCGGGCCGCAGGCCACCGAGCTATACAACGATGCGCAAGCGATGCTCGACAAGCTCATCGCAGGGAAGTGGCTCACGGCCAAGGGCGTGATCGGCTTCTGGCCCGCCGCGCAGTCGGGCGACGATATCGAGGTGTACGCCGACGCGGGCACCGGCAAGCGTAAGGCGATGACCGTCCTGCACCACTTGCGCCAGCAGGTGGACAAGCCCGCGGATCGTCCGGACTTCTGCCTATCGGATTTCGTCGCGCCGAAGGACAGCGGCGTGCAGGACTGGATCGGCGGTTTCGCGGTGACCGCGGGCATCGGCATCGACGAGCACGTGGCCCGCTTCGAGGCAGTGCACGACGACTACTCCTCGATCCTGCTCAAGGCGCTGGCCGACCGCCTGGCGGAAGCCTTCGCCGAGCGCATGCATGAACGCGTGCGCAAGGAGTTCTGGGGCTATCAGCCCGACGAGGCCTTGGACAACGACGCCCTGGTCGCGGAGCGGTATCGCGGCATCCGCCCGGCGCCGGGCTATCCAGCCTGTCCGGAGCATTCGGAGAAGCGGACATTGTTCGACCTGCTGCAGGCCACCGAACACACGACGATCCAGCTCACCGACAGCTTCGCCATGTATCCCACGGCCGCCGTGTCCGGCTGGTATCTCTCCCACCCCGACAGCCAGTACTTCGTGGTCGGCAGGGTCAGCCGCGAACAGGTCGAGGACTACGCCCGGCGCAAGGGCTGGGAACGCCGCGAAGCCGAGCGCTGGCTAGCCCCCTACCTCGACTACGATCCCGACTGAAGTGCGAATCCCAGGCCTCAGGTCTCTTCCGGCCCGCCGGGCTTCACCGTCTCGCCGCGCTCGCGATGCTTCAGGTGCGCGAACACGTTGTAGAACGACACGATCATCGGAAAGGCCGTCTGGATGATGCCGACCGAGTCGTTCTTGCCCCAGATGAAGTACGCCAGGGTCAGCACGCTGCCGCTGACCGACAGGTACCAGAAGGACATGGGTACGGTGACCTTCTTGTTCTTCCGGGTCGCATAGAACTGGACGAACCAGCGCGCGGTGAAGAGCAGCGTGCCCAGGAGACCGATGATCTTCCAGGGCGTGAGGGTCAACAGGTGGAGATCGGCAAGGGCTTCGTGCATGGCGGTGTCCGCTGGGTGAGCCGGCGCATTTTAGCCCCGGGAACCATGGTGTGACCCAAAAGAAAACCCGGCGCGTGGCCGGGTCTTCAGGATTCGATGGTGGGCGGTACAAGGATCGAACTTGTGACACCTGCCGTGTGAAGGCAGTGCTCTACCGCTGAGCTAACCGCCCATCGAGCTGGGCATTCTAAGGTCTGGCCGGGGTCAGGTCAATCACCTACTCATCCGGTCGGCAGGCAATTCGCGCCGCTTACCAGCTTGGTGTTCACCAGGGAACCGGACACGCCCAGGGTCACCCGCGATCCAGGGCTCTCGTTATTGTTCAAGCCGACTCCGGTCGTTTTCCCGGGGACACGCGCGCAGAACACGAACTGCATCGATGTCCTGGCGCCATTGGCCACCGGCAGGCCTGCCTGCCCGAAGGTGACAACGTTCGCGTCCGTGGCCTGGATGGAGACGTCCGCCGTAATTGGTGTGGTACGCAGCAAAGTGTGCTTTGCCGCGTCATACACTTGGTTGGGCCCGTCCACCGATGCGTCATATGCGTACATCAGGTAGCCGACGTCATAGTCGGCCCCATCGAGAGCGCACGTCTTTCCGTCGACGCTACGACAGATCGAGACAAACTGGCGTCGCGTTGCCGCCTCCGATCGCGAGAACTGCACGTCGCCAACCATCGTATTGACGGCATTGCTCATGCGTGCGCGCCGCATCGTGCCGCGGAAAGAAGGCACCGCGATAGCCATCAGTACAGCAAGGACAGTCAAGGTGACCATCAACTCTAGGATCGTGAAACCCCTGCTTTTCCGGATCGTCATGGCCGCGTCACCAACAACGTCCGTTGGTGGAAGCCGAGCCGGTCTGCGATTTAGTCCCTCGCGAATCGATGGTCAGGTTGCCACATGAGTCCTTGACCTGCGTCGAAATCGCCGTCGCTGTAGCGACGTACCCGGTGGCCATGGTGGTGCCGGCCAGCTGGTCGATACTGATCTGATAGTACCCACCAGCGCTCTTGTTCGACGCGAACTTCAGGTCGGTGACCGGGTCGGAGGCATATTTGTTGTAGGTGGCATAGTAACGCTCCTGCGCGTTGGCCAGCCGCAACAGCAATTCTTGTCCTTCTCCGCGCCGGGCACGAAACGTGTATCGCGTATATGAGGGCAAGGCGATGAGAGCAAGGACCGCAATGACGGCGACCACGATCATCAACTCGATGAGGGTAAAGCCCCGGCCAGTGCTATCCCATCGCCTGAGGTACGACCTAGTCCGATCATTGCGCATTGTTCAACTCCCGCCAGGAGCGGCGACGCCAGACAGCATCGCCGATGTTGAAGGTCGACGTGTTGCCATCCGCGTCCGTAATGGTGAGGCCAGGCAACGCGATCTTCCCGCCGCCCACGCCCGTGGCAGCCGGCAGCGAGCCGGAAATAGGTACATTGCTCACGCGTGCTCCAGCTTGGACGTAACCCGCACCGAAGCTGGCCGAGCCGACGCTCACGCCACTTGCCGCTCCACCCGTCGCGGCATCGATCACAAGAATTGCACCTTTACGCACTGGCTCGCATGGGTCGGTATTACCAGGCAGCAACGTAGTGATGATTGCGCGGCCACTGTCGAAGAGGGCAGTGGCGTCAACGACCACACGCTCCCCCTTGTTGGTCTGGTTGGTCGAACTACCCGTGAAGAGTTTGATGAACCAACCACCATAGGGATTGTTGTTCGCATCCACGGCCGGCACGGCATTCTGCGTAAGACCGCGGATGTCGCCGACCTCGGCCAACAGTTGTTCAACCATTTTTGTACTGCCTTCGACGACAGGGGTCGTACTCCCCGGTCCGCGATCACGAACGCCGTAGACGTACTGCGTCGCCGTCGAGGTATCGATCGTGTTATCGCTGCCACCAAGGTACTTACCAGTGCCGAACACCACCATGAAATAGGACGATGCGGGATCGGCGAACAAACGCGGCATCACCGTGATAGGTCGTTTGCCTTGCGCAGACGAATAGAAGGCCAAGGACACGCTCCACTGTGATGGGTTGGCGTTCGAGAGATCGAAGCGCCAAAGATTCCCATTCAGGTCGCCCGCAAATGCCACGTCATCGATCTGGTCATTGTTATAGTCGCCAAGCACCGGCGAACTGAGCCCATAGCTCACAATGCTTCCCGAGACACCGGCGACTGTCGTGGGCGTGACCAGTTCGCGGATAACCGCTCCCGTCTGTGCATCGAGCACAAACAACGAACTCTGCTTACGCGCCGCGGCCGGATCGTTCGCGGACTCGGTCTTGTACGGCTCGCCCGAATTGCTCGAGGGGAAGTATCCCGATGGCACCAGAACGACCCACTTCCCGTTCGCAAGACGACCGACATTCGGCTTGCCATACGTATAGCCAAGATTGGCACCGACCTTGTTACCGTTAGTGTCGACAGTCTGATTGCTGAACTCCCACAGCACCTTGGCGCCTGGATTGGCCTCGCTGGCCGAGGCATCGGTAATGTCCAATGCATACACCCCGCGTCCGCCGAGCCGCAGACCCGCTACGAGAATCGTGTGCCAGCCCTTGGTCCCCGTGCTAAAGAAGACGTCGCGCGTCACCGGTGTCGCGTCGACCGTAGGGACGAGAGTGAAATTACTGACGGGGGTCAGATAGTTTAATTTGTTGTAAACGGAAAATGGTACGTAGGCCCAGCGCTCGCGACCGGGTGACGGCGTTACGTCGACCGAATCGGCCGAGGTAGTGTCTGTCGTTGCGTCAAACGCGTGCAGCATGCCGTCGTCGGCTCCAACATAAACCGTCGGGGCACGTTTAGCGTGATCATTGGCGAACTTCTCGTAGCTATACAACAGGTTCCCCTGCGCGTCACGCGCCGCTTCCGGCGCGCCCGTCGGGAACGTATCCGCGTAACCACTGGCAGGAAAGGCGACATAGACGGATTGAGAATTGACGATCGCGCCCAGCGTGGATGTACGCCTACGATAGGTTGTACCTTCCAGGCTGGTATCGCCACGTAAGTAGGCGATCTTGCTAGCGCCGTTGGTGTCGGTAAAATTTGTTCCGTCAACCGCTTTCAATGCCGTTGAGATCGATGTCCATTGGAATGCGGCGCCCGCGCCTTTACTGGGCGAGGTGCTGGTAAGAATGACGCGTGAGTCGCCGGCCTTGGCCCGCGTAGTCAACAAATCGCCGGCGCTCCAGGTCTGTTTGCCAACAGTGCCATTGGCGTCGACGAGAGCTGCAACGAGCGAACCGCTCCAGTTCGAACTGTCGAAGCCCGTGAGGTAGGTGACGCCATTACCCGTCAGGACCGAGCTACTCAACGCACCCGCCACCGCTGAACTGGTACGCGAAATGATACGGTTCAACAATTGCGAGAGTGACTTCGCCAGACTATCCGGATCGCGGGCACTGAAGTATTGGCCGCGACTATTGACCGCAGCATGCCAAGTATCGTCGATATCGGTAAGGTCACCGTTGCCTGTACCCGTTGGCGTCGGCCAGCCCTTCGTACCCGCACGCAGGGCGGCGTAGTCTCCGTCGAAGTCGAGCGAGCCGTCGATACCCAGCGCGATCATGTACTGCACCACATGCGGCCATGTTGCAGGGTCGTTCTTCGGGTTGAAGTAGAGTGATGCAGGCGGTGTACCCGTACCATCCCAGTTGACGGGCTTGCCGTCTTGGTCGGTATAGTCGGTAAAGGAAGGCGACACATCGAGTTTCGGCTTGCCCCCACTCGTGAAATCGGGTCTCAGATTGGTCGCCCAGTAATAGAAGGCGAGATCCGACAAGGTCGAATATGTGGTGGCGGGCACATTCCAGAAGATCTTCGATGCCGCGTCACCATTGGTGGCACCACTGTACGACGTGCCGTCCGGCAAGGTAACCGCCGTACGCGCCGTGGGAGATTTTTTCCCTGGATCGCCGCCGTTCCAGTAACCATCAGTCACGAGAAGGCTGTAGTTCAGGCGGCAGGACAGCTCCATGCCTGCGGAATTAGGGCCAACGTTGGGCTCCCAATATGGATTCGTGTTGCCGGTGACACCCTGGCCGTACTTGAAGATGGCACCTGCGCGTTCGACGGCCACGCGACTGGGTGTGCCTCCGCTCGATCCGATTTGATACAGCCATGTGAAGAAGGCACTACGTGCCGTGCCAGTGAACGCGTCGAACGTCGTCGTACCCGGTGTAAGCCAATACTTCGTATTGTTCAAGTTCTGGTATACGACGCGGATGCTGCTACCCAGGCCCGCGAAGACATTGGCAAGGGCCGACCGCGTCATCAGGTTGCGCGTTCGGTAATAGGAATACCAGTTGGCAAAGTTCTGCCTCTGTGCGGGGGTCACGGTCGAGGCCGACATCAACTGGACAGTGCAGTTGGTATTGCTGTTGACTATGGGGCAGACGTAGTAGAACCCGCCATTCTGGCCACCACCGATGGCATTATTGATGTTGGACCCCATGCTATTCGCGCCGACTCCCGATGAGGTAATCGTGTAGAAGCCCGTGCGAAAAGCATTGCTGAGATTTACGATGTTGGCCTTACAGGTACCGAGCGTCGCGCAGATCCCGTCGCGTGGCGCTGCCGTATAGGGATACGTAGTGAAGGGCGTCTGGCCATCCGCCTGTAGTGGCGGCGTATACGTGAGATTCGGGTTGTAATACTGCGAGTTCGAGTTGGACGAATAGTAATAGTACTGGCCGGTGGAACCGTCCAGTGTATCCGGGAGATTCGACGCACCCATCGAACCGGAATCATCGAATGTCACGGCAATGTTCGGGGCTACCGCCACCGTCAGGTCCGGCGGGGCCGTGCTGAGGTCGGTCGTGTAGTACGTGGTCGTCGTCTGTGCCTGCGATGTCGCCATCGGCGCGGCAAGGACGCAGATGGTAAGCGCTCCGAGAAACGCACCGAGACGACGGACTGCTTGAGATGCGTTCATGGCGTCAGTCACTCTTCGCGGCGAAGGTGGTTTCGATCACACGGATCGCGTTTTGATTGTTTCCCATGCCACGGGCAGTAATCCTATAGAGGTGGCGATTTGTGCTCGTATACCCCACGCCAGTGGAGCCCGTGGATCCCGATTCGTGCTGCAGGCCCGAGTTCGGCGGCAGTTCGAGGCCGAGGTCCTCGATGATGTAGTAGGGATTGCTTCCCAACGCGAAGGTCTGGTCCGAGCTGGCCTGTGTCAGATCGACGGCGTCGTACTTCGTGGCGCCATCCGTGAACCAGCCAGCCGAGGTCCGGAATAGCAACGCCTTCGAGGTCGCCGGCGGGTCCGGATCGTAGTCGTAACAGTTGGAGAGTGCACCGCTGCCGCATTGCATGCGTGTGGATGCGTCCGAACTGGCCCGCCACAGGCGCCATTCTGCGCCCCGGACCGCCGTCTCCGCGCTCCACAGTGCGAGTTGCGCGTTACGCTGGCCGCCGGCCAGTCGTTGCTGCAACATCGATGTACTGGACGCGCTGACAGCAAGCATGGTTACGAGCAGCAGGAAGATGAGCGCGACGACGAGGACCACGCCGCGCTGGCGGTGAGGCGCATCGAAGTGCACGAAGGGGATGGATCGTTTCATGGCGTCTGCTCTCGCCGGTTACGGGTTGTAGTTGCGCATCATGACCACCGTTCCGAACTGGCGGCGTAGCATCTGGTCGGCGAAGCCCTGGTCCGAAGGCGCAATGCCCGTGGCGCCCCGCGCGGTCGGGGCCTGAGGCGTTGTGACGCCTTCGGGCGTATACGCATAGGCCATTTCTGGCGCCTGCAAAGTGTAAAGAGGTTGCTGTCCATCCATGAGGATGTTGACCTCCACCGTCTTCAAGGCTCGCCACAAGCAGCCCTGATCCGACGTGGTCGAATCGGGAGGGCCCGCCGGGCAAGGAATCGTGTTGCCCGCCCGCGAGTCGACTTGGGTAGCAGAGAGATAACGCATCAAGCCGCCCGAGTCCTCGATTCCGTAAGTGAAATCGAGTCGTTCGGCGCCACGCACGAGCTCCTGGCAGACCGGTGTCTGACCGCTGTCACAGCGCATCAGGGCACCGGTCTTCGCGCCTGTAGCGGTACCATCATCGCTTACGACCTGAAGGAAGTAGGTGATCGTGCGGAAATCGGTCTTCAGGCGGAAGAAACGCGGCGCCGACTGCGGTACCAAGGCGCGCGGTGCTGAAAAATTGCCCGCTGTGTCTACGGGTACGAAGTCTGGATTACCCGTCGTCTGGAAGATCTGAGCTGTAGAACAGTCCGCCAGCATCATCATTTCGTTGTCGACAACACCTGCCAACGACGGCTCCCCAGTCTTAGGTACGATGTGGATGGAACTGATCAGACCGTTCGCGGAAACGATGGTGCTGGCGCCACCTATGACCCAGCCGCGCCCAGCATCGATGTAACGCAGCTGGAGAACCGCCGCGCCCTTCACGCGGTTGCCAACCTGGTCGCCCATGACGGGCACTCCGTCGGTCGCGACGGGAGGGCTGGAAGGCGTGCACGCCGTCTTGGTGCACTCGAAGCCACGCATGTAGAAGAACGACGGCAGATTATATGGAGCCGTGGGCTTCACCGGGTACGGGGCGCCCCACGGCGTTGTGTTTTGTGGGAACGTCAGGTCTTTGGCAAGCACGCGTGGCGTACGCAAAGCGTCCATTGCCAAGCCGCTGGCGGCCGCCACCTGGGCAAGGCCACCAGTGCTGCTGCAGTATTGAGCGCCTGCCATCTTCAAATCCTCGGCGATGCGCGTCACTGCGTAGCGGCCCTCCTCCTGCAGACGGGCCAACTGGGTTTGCGCCCGATTGCTCGACGAGGTGGACATGAAGACAGTGACGATACCGCCGGCAACAATCAGGCCGAGCACCATAGCCACCATCAATTCGACCAGGGTGACGCCACGACTGCGCTGGAAAGGGCGAAAAGCGCTCATGGCTCGAATACCCAAGTAAAGGATTGCAAGTTGCCCGCGGTGACTTTGTCGTCGCCACCAGTCAGGCCCCGCTCTGCCCATGTGACGGTCATCGTGCAGGTTCCGCTGTACGGTGGCCGCATGGCGTATTGGGCAGTGGGGTCATTACCTGCTTTCACGCAATTGATGCTGGTTGGTCCTACGGCGGGCAGGGATGCAGTGAGCTGCTGGCTCCAGACGATCTGGTCGCGCGTAGCCACCTGAGCTGGAGTGCAGCCCGCGGTCGCATCGCAGACTGGTACCGTGCCGGTGATCGGATAATTGGTTGAGTTGTAGTTGTCATTCCATAAGCCCAACGGATTGGCCCGCATCCGATCGGCCATGTTGTTGGCCAGGAAGGTTACCTGTGTGCGGAAGTAGGCTGAAACATTCGATTTGGTGGCAGTGATCAACAGGCCGCCAAGACCGATCAGGCCGATCGTGAAGATCAGCACCGCGACCAGAACTTCAATCATCGATACACCACGCTGGACGCGCGGCGACGGGACGTGAATCACGCTGGCTCCCCCAAAAACCATTCCGACAGCGTGACAGTAACCAAAACTGAACAGAACGCCAGCGAGAGCCGACATTCGGCCGGATTATTCCGACGAGCGGCATCCACCCGCCCGCTACCGGCCGTTCACGGCCGACAGTGCTCCATGGTGGCCACCCACAACGGAAGGCCCAGCCATGAACCACGACCGCCAGGACGTCAAACACCCCGACCACAGCCAGCCGAAGCATCCGGAATCGGAACACGAGAAAAAGACCCGCAAGGCGCACGCCGACGAGAACCAGGACCACGCCCTGGAGGAAACCTTCCCGGCCAGCGATCCGGTCTCGCCCTTCGTACCGGCGAAAGCGCCCAAGTAAAGCGCGCCGCACGACGCCGCGCGTGTCGCCGACACGCCGGCGTCGCATCGGTATAACGCAGCGGTCACGAAGCAGCGGTGAGAATGAGCGGGCTAAGAAAGGAGTTCTTCCGTGCTCGCGCAGTATGTCTTCACCTCGGCGGATGTTCCGTTCCGCATCGTTCGCCACGGCCACCGTTGGCGTGCGCTTCACGGCGATCGCGAAGTCGGTCGTTATGACGGCGCCGAGGAGGCGATCCATGCCCTTCGCGCCGACCATCCCGATATCCGCCTGCCCCATCGCCTGAGCGACTGGCGCTACCTGCCGGATGCTCCCCTGCTCCATCTGGCGCCGCCCAGCGCGGCGGCCATGGCACGTCTCGCCGCTGGCTAGGCCTCAAAGGGCCATGCTGCGCCAGTGGCCATGGTCGTCCTCGATCCGCAGTTCCACGGAGGCGCCACCCGCGTGGTGCGCGCGGGCCTGGCGTAGGGCATAGGACAACGCGTCGCGTTCCTGTTCGAAACGCACCGGTTTTTCCGCATCCACGCGCACCGCCCATTCGGCACCGGATTTTGGGGGCTGCATGACGTAGACACGGACGTAGCGCATCGCTCGTAGCCTTTCCTCAGCCCTGACGAGGCCATTCACGCGCCAGCAGGGCGAAGACGACGTCATCGACCCATTCGCCACGGAAGAAGTAGCTCTCCACGTGGTGAGCCTCCTGGCGAAAACCGAGCGAACGCAGCAGCGCGATGCTGGCGACGTTGCGCGGGTCCACGGAAGCCACGGCACGCCGGTAGCCCCAATCGCCGAAGGCGAGGCCGAGGGCCGTGGCCATGGCTTCACGGGCGTAACCACGGCCCTGCCGTTCGGGCCGGAGCGATACGCCGAACTCGATCGCCCCGTCCGGCGCGGAGGGGAAATGAATGCCGAGATCGCCGACGAGTTCGGCGGAGTCCTTTTCCCGGATCGCGAGCTGGAACCAGCTATCGGGCGCGGCGAAGGACTGCAGGGCCTGCCTCGCGATGAACGCCTCCGCGTCGCCGATGTCCGCCGGTTTCCAGCCCTGGTAGCGAGCCACGGCATCGTCGCCACGGTAAGCATGCAGAAGCGGTGCATCCGCCGGAACGAGACGGTCCAAGCGCAGCCGCGCGGTGAGGAAGACGGGGTGAACGGGATGGCCCATGCGGCATCCTCGGCCTATCCGGCCGGCGCCGCAACTAGTCCTCGCCGGCGTCGCGTTTTTCGTAGGCGGCACGCGCCGCCTCGATGTCCGCGCGATGCCTTTCCGCCCACAACCATACGCTGCAAAAGGCGGCGCCGAGGCTCAGGCCGATCTCGGTGAGTTGGTATTCCACGCGCGGCGGCACCACCGGATACACCGTGCGCGTGACCAACCCGTCGGCTTCCATCTGGCGCAAGGTCTTGGTCAGCATCTTCTGGCTGACCCCGCCGATCAGGTCGGCGAGGCGGCCAAAACGCAGGCGGCCGTGTTCCGCCAGCACTTCCAACGTGAGCATGGTCCAGCGGTCCGCCACGCGTTCGATGATCCCCCGCACCAGGGCGTCGAGTTCCGGGTCCGTGTAGGGCTCGCCCAGCACGCGGCAAGGCTCGTCATAGATTTTCCTGGCCTTGGCTGGCATGTCGATGCTCCATGGTTTCCAAAGGGTAAGTATGGAACTTTTTGGCGCCTACTTTCCATCGGATCGTGTCCGGCCTAGCCTACACCCACCCTTTCTCCGACGAGGCTCCCATGAACATCACTGGCAACACGATCCTCATCACCGGCGGCGGCTCGGGCATCGGCCGGGCCCTGGCGGAAGCCTTCCACGCGCGCGGCAACCAGGTCGTCATCGCAGGGCGTCGGCAGGACGTACTCGACGCGACCACCGCGGCCCATCCCGGCATGAAGTCGGCCGTGCTGGACATCGAGGACCCCGCGGCGATCCGGCGCTTCGCCGAGCAGCTGCGCAAGGACTTCCCATCCCTCAACGTGGTGATCCACAACGCGGGGATCATGCGTCCGGAACGGCTGACCGACGGCACCACGGATACCGCCGAAGCCACCATCACCACCAACCTGCTCGGGCCGATCCGGCTCAACGCGGCACTGATCGATCACCTGCTGGCGCAGCCGAAGGCGAGCATCGTCACGGTGTCTTCAGGCCTTGCCTTCCTTCCCTTCGCCGTCGCTCCGACCTATTGCGCGACCAAGGCGGCGATCCATTCGTATTCGGAAACGCTGCGCTACCAGCTGAAGGACACGTCGGTACAGGTGCTGGAACTGGTACCGCCCTATGTGCAGACCGAATTGATGGGTGAGCGGCAGAAGAGCGATCCGAACGCGATGCCGCTGGATGCGTTCATCGACGAGACGATGCGCCTGATCGAGACCACGCCGGACGCGACGGAAATCCTCGTGGAGCGTGTGAAGCCGCTGCGCTTCGCCGAGGCGAACGGGAGCTACGCGGGCTTCTTCAAGCAGTTCAATGACAATGCGGCGGATCACGCTCCGTAGTCGTCGAATCGCCGACAAAGTCGGCTCCCACCAAGCATCGGCGACAGGGTCTGCTCCTACCGAGCATCGCCGACAGGGTCGGCTCCCACCGGCTTGTGGCTACCTGGCCAGCTTGTGGCTACCTGGCCAGCTTGTGGCTACCTGGCCAGCTTGTGGCCACCTGGCCAGCTTGTGGCCACCTTGTGGGAGCCGACTTTGTCGGCGATGCTTACGACAGACACAAAAAAACCCGCTGGCGCGGGTTTTTTTGTGTCCTCCGGGACCGCTCGTCGGCAATCCGGGAGAAAGGCGCTGGTGCCGGAAATAGGAATCGAACCTACGACCTCATCATTACGAATGACGCGCTCTACCAACTGAGCTATTCCGGCGAGAAGCGGAATTCTAGGGAAGCTTGGCACCCGGCGCAAGCCTCAGCCGGCCATGCGCAGCTCCTTGGGCAAGGCGAAGGTGATGTTTTCCGCCTCGCCATCCAGTTCGCGCACAGTGCCCGAGCCCCAGGATTGCAGGCGGGCGATCACTTCCTGGACGAGCTTTTCCGGTGCCGAGGCACCCGCGGTGACGCCGACGCGGGTCTTGCCTTCCAGCCAGCCACGCTGGATGTGTTCGGCGCCGTCGATCAGGTACGAGGTGACGCCCTGTTTCTCGGCCAGCTCCTTCAGGCGGTTCGAATTGGAGCTGTTGACCGAGCCCACCACGAGGACGAGGTCCACGGCGTCGGCGAGACGGCGCACGGCGTCCTGGCGGTTCTGCGTCGCGTAGCAGATATCGTCCTTGCGCGGGCCCTCGATGCTCGGGAACTTCGCGCGCAGGGCGCCGATGATCGCGATGGTGTCGTCCACCGAGAGGGTCGTCTGGGTGACGAAGGCGAGCCTGTCCGGCTGCGAGGGCACCAGCTCCGCGACATCCTCGACCGATTCGACGAGGTAGATATGCCCGGCGTTGGCGCGGTTCCACTGGCCCATCGTGCCCTGGACCTCCGGATGGCCGGCGTGGCCGATGAGGACGACGTCATGGCCCGCGCGGCCCAGGCGCGCCACTTCCATGTGCACCTTGGTCACCAGCGGACAGGTGGCATCGAACACGTTGAGGTGACGGCGATCGGCCTCTTCGCGCACGGCCTTCGGCACGCCATGGGCGCTGAAGATTACGGTGGAGCCATCGGGCACTTCGTCGAGTTCGTCGACGAAGACCGCGCCATCGGCGCGCAGGCGCTCCACGACGTAACGGTTGTGCACCACCTCGTGGCGCACGTAGATGGGCGCGCCGTAGGATTCGAGGGCACGCTCGACGATGGCGATGGCGCGATCGACGCCGGCGCAGAAACCGCGGGGATTGGCGAGGAGGATGTCCAAGGGGACCTCGTGGCCGGGGGGCCGTGGCTATGGGCTTTGGGCGCCTCGGGGGCGCCGGAACCCGCGCATTATCGCACGGCGGGCTTGGGCGAGCCGCTGAACAGGCTGAACACGATCAGGGCCGCGGCACCCACGCTGATAGCGGAATCGGCCACGTTGAACACCGGAAACGGGTAGCTGCCCAGGTAGACCTGGATGAAGTCGGTGACCTTGGCCGCGTGCACGCGGTCGATCACATTGCCCAGCGCGCCGCCCACGATCAATGCCAGGGGCGCGGCGGTACGCCAGTCGTGGCGCGGCGTGCGCGAGAGCCACACGCCCAGGGTGCCGCTGATGACGGCCGCCAGCAGGACGAAGAACCAGCGCTGCCAGCCGGCGCTATCGGCCAGGAAGCTGAACGCGGCGCCGGTATTGAAGGTGAGCGTCCAGTTGAGGACGCCGGGAATCACCGGATGGGGCGTCTCGGCCGGCTGCAGGGCGGTGAGCGCCCACCACTTGGTCAGCTGGTCGAGCACGATCATCACGGCGGCGAGCCAGAGCCACGACAGCGCGTTGGGTTTGGGGCGTACGGTCATGCGTCGGGAGCCATTCGAGTCGGGGGTTGGGATGGCGGGGCCGCCGGTCAGAACCAGCGGCGGTCCTCGCCCTGCCCTGTCACGTTTTCCACGCAGCGGCCGCAGATCTCCGGATGGGCGGGGTCGACGCCGACATCGGGACGATGGTGCCAGCAACGGATGCACTTGACCGCGTCGCTGACCGCTGCCGAGACATACACCTCGGCTCCGTCCAGTTCCACGCGCTCGGCGGAGACCGGACGGCCTTCCAGCGGCGCAAGCGTCACTTCCGAGGTGATGAAGAAAAACCGGAGTTCGGATGCCGATTCAGCCAGCGCCGCCTGGGTGGCGATGTCGGCGTGGATCGTCAGGGTGGCGTCGAGCGAGGCACCGATCTGGCCCTCCTTGCGCATCCCTTCCAACACCCGCGACGCCGTCTCACGGATCGCCAGCAAGGTCGACCACCAGCCACGCGCGTCGGCGTCCTGATCCACGTCGAGCCCTTCGTAGAAGGTCTCGAACAGTACCGACTCGCTGCGCGAACCCGGCATGTGCGCCCAGATTTCCTCGGCGGTGAAGCTGACGATCGGCGCGAGCCACCGGGCCATTGCCTCGAGTATCCGGTACATCGCGCTCTGCGCGCTGCGACGGCCGCGGCTGTCCGTCGGCATCGTGTAGAGGCGATCCTTCGTGATGTCGAGGTACAGCGCGCCAAGCTCGTTGGTGCAGAAATTCTGCACGCGCTGGACGATCTCGGGGAAATCGTAGCGCTCGTACGCGGCCACGATCGCCGCCTGCGTGTCCGCTGCCTGGCGCACCGCCCAACGATCGAGGTCGAGGCAGGCGCCGGTGGCAAGCAGGTGCTTGTCCGGATCGAAGCCATCGAGGTTGCCGAGCAGGAAACGCGCCGTGTTGCGGATGCGTCGATACGTATCCGCAACACGCTTCAGGATCTCGTCCGAAAGCGACATCTCGTTACGGTAGTCGGTCGAGCAGATCCACAGGCGCAGGATGTCCGCGCCCAGGGTCTTCATGATGTCCTGCGGCTCGATGCCGTTGCCCAGCGATTTGGACATCTTGCGGCCCTGCGCATCCACGGTGAAGCCGTGGGTCAGCACGTGGTCGTAAGGCGCGCGGCCGTGGATCGCCGCGGAGGTGAGCAACGAAGACTGGAACCAGCCGCGATGCTGGTCGGAGCCTTCCAGGTACATCACTTTGTATTCGCTGGCGTCGCCGGCCTGCAATTCGGGGCGTGCGCCCACCACGGCGAAATGACTGACACCGGAATCGAACCAGACATCGAGGACGTCGGTCACCTTCTCGTACTTGTCCGCCTCGTCACCGAGCAGTTCGCGCGGATCGAGCGAGAACCAGCTATCGATGCCTTCCAGCGCGACCTTCTGCGCGACCTTCTCCATCAGTTCGACGGAATCCGGATGCGGATCGTGCGTGTTCTTGTCGACGAACAGCGTGATCGGCACGCCCCAGGTGCGCTGGCGCGAGATGCACCAGTCCGGACGGCCCTCGACCATGCCCGCGATGCGCTCTTCGCCCCAGCCGGGCACCCAGCGCACGGCCTTGATCGACGTGAGCGCGGTGCGGCGCAGGCTGGCCTGCTCCATGCCGATGAACCACTGCGGCGTGGCGCGGAAGATCACCGGCGTCTTGTGCCGCCAGCAATGCGGGTAGCTGTGCGTGAGCTTCGCCGAGGCGAGCAGCACGCCACGGTCGCGCAGCAGGTCGACGATCTGGTCGTTCGCCTTCCAGATGTGCACGCCGGCGAAGGAGACATCGCCCGCCAGGGGCAGGTCGGCGCGATAGACACCGCGGCCGTCGACGTAGTTGAGTGTGCCGATGCCATAGTTCTGGCCGACGACGAAATCTTCCGCACCGTGGTCGGGCGCGGTATGCACGGCACCGGTGCCGTCCTCGTCGGACACGTGGTCGCCGAGGATGATCGGCACGTGCTTGTCGTAGAACGGATGACGCAGCGGCTGGTTCTCCAGCACCGCGCCCTGCACGCGCGCGAGCACGTTCACGGTCTCCACGCCATAACGCGCCAGCGCCTTCTCGACCAGCGCCGAGGCGATCACCAGCAGCAGCGGCTTGCCATCACGCGACGGTCCTTCGACGAGCGCGTATTCGAGTTCGCCGCCGAGCGATACGGCCTGGCTGGACGGAAGCGTCCACGGCGTGGTCGTCCAGATGGGAACGGCGATGTTCGCGTCGCCCGTGGCGATGCCGAACAACGCGCCGAAAGACACGGGATCGACCGCATCATAGGCGACATCCACCGCCGGCGACGTCTTGTCGGCGTATTCGATCTCGGCCTCGGCCAGCGCCGAACCGCAATCGAAACACCAGTACACCGGCTTGGCACCACGCACGACATGCCGGTTGGCGACGATGCGTGCCAGCGCACGGATCATGTCGGCCTCGTAGGTGAAATCGAGCGTGCGGTACGGCCTCTCCCAATCGCCGAGGACACCAAGGCGCTTGAAATCCGCACGCTGGAGATCGATCTGCGCCATCGCGTACTCGCGGCACTTCTGCCGGAACGCGGCGGCGTCGAGCTTGTCGCCCGCCTTGCCGAATTTCTTCTCGATCGCGATCTCGATCGGCAAGCCATGACAGTCCCAGCCCGGCACGTAAGGCGCGCGGTAACCGGCCATCAGCTTGGACTTGACGACGACGTCCTTGAGCACCTTGTTGACCGCATGGCCGAGGTGGATCATGCCGTTGGCGTAGGGAGGGCCATCGTGCAGCACGAACACCTTGTCGCGTCCCGCCGTGTGCTCCTGGATCTGCGCATACCTGCCCACGCGCTCCCACGTGGCCAGCCAGCCCGGCTCGCGCTTGGGCAGGTCGCCACGCATCGGGAAATCCGTCTGCGGCAGGTTGATGGTGTTCTTGTAATCCTGGGTCATCGCTGGGAACCGTGGGTTTTCGGGGCATCGACAAGTATGGGGTTCATCCCAAGGGCCTGCCGGGCGGCGATCTCGTCCTGGCGCATTTGTGCGGTCAGGGCGTCGAGGCCGTCGAATTTTTCTTCGTCGCGCAGTTTCCGAACGAATTCCACGCCGATGCGCTGGCCGTAGAGATCGCCGGAGAAATCGAAAAGGTGGGCCTCGAGCAGCGGCTCGCGCACCTCGTTCACCGTCGGCCGGTAACCGAGGCTGGCCACGCCGGGCCAACTGCAGGGACCGTCGCCGATGCCGATACGCACGGCGAAGATGCCATGGATCGGGCTCACCCGTTCACTGAGATGGACGTTGGCGGTGGGATATCCAAGGGTGCGGCCCAATTGCTGGCCGTGTTCCACATGACCATCGATGACGAACGGCCGGCCCAGCAGGCGCGCGGCCTCGCCGAAACGGCCTTCGGCCAGCAGCGTGCGTACCCGGGACGACGACACCCGTTCGCCGTCGACCAATACCGGCGGCACCGCATGCGCGGTGAAGCCGAGGTCGGCGCCCATCGCCTGCAGGAGGGCGAAATCGCCGCCGCGACGATGGCCGAAGCGAAAATCCTCACCCACCCACACCTCGCGCGCCGCCATGCGCCCGACGATCACCCTGCGGACGAAGTCCTCGGCGGACATCGCGGTCAAGGCATGGTCGAAGCGCAACGAGAGCAACTCGCGGATGCCGGCGGCCGTCATGCCTTCGGCCTTTTCGCGCACTCCTGAAAGGCGCGGCACCGGTTCCTTCGAGAAGAAGGCGCGGGGCAAGGGCTCGAAGGTGATTACCGCGGGGGCCAGGCCACGTGCCTCGGCCCGCTGGCGCACCTCGGACAGGATCGCCTGGTGGCCGAGGTGCAGACCGTCGAAAGCACCGATCGCGACCACGCTGCCTTCGGGTGCGAGGCATGGACCGTCGACGTCGCGATGGAGTCGCAACGTCATGCCGGGATGCCCTTGGATCGATACGGAATAAAAGCCATCGGGCCAGTATAGCCGCCCCATTGCGCCGCACAATGCGACGCCAGGCCCCTCACTGGGCACGCAGGTCGCGCAGGCGGAAACCCATCGCGAACAGCGTACCCACGTAGGCGCCGCCGCCCGCACCGACCAGCACGGCCAGGCGCCATACCCGCTCCCATTTCTCGACCGCGCTCCATTCCGGCCAGACATACAGGCCGGCGAGCAACACGGAAACCATCACCGCGCAGGCGGCGCCCAGGCGGACCAGGTGACGACCCCAGCCCGGCTGGCGTGTATACACGCCGGCCTTGCCCAACCAGCGCCAGAGCAGCAGCAGGTTGAGATAGCTGGCCAAGGCGCTGGCCATGCCCAGGGCCATGTGCAGTCCCGGGATCGTGGCGATCGCCTCCATCCACGAGCCCTCCTTCTGCGCCGGACTAGCCCAGAGGAAGAACAGCAATGCCAGGAAGGCCACGTTGAAGACCATGTTGGCCACCAGCGAAGCGACGCCGGCACGGACCGGGGTCTTCGTGTCCTTGCGCGCATAGAAGGCCGGCAGCACGACCTTGACCAGGGCGAAGGCGGGCAGCCCGAAACTCAACGCCGAGATCGATAGGGACGCCATCTTCGTATCGAAGGCGGTGAACCGGCCATGCTGGAAGATCGTGGCCACCAACGGCACCGAAAGGATCATCAGGCCGAACATCGCCGGCACGGCGATCAGCAGCGTCGTGCGCAGGCCCCAGTCCAGCGCGCGCGAGAAACCTTCCTTGTCGGTGGTTACGTGATGGCGCGAAAGCGAAGGCAGGATCACCGTCCCCAGCGCCACGCCGAACACGCCCAGCGGCAGTTCCAGGAAGCGGTCGGCCTGCGACAGCCAGCTTTGCGAACCGGCGATGAGCAGCGAGGCGATCACGGTGTCGAGCAGCAGGTTGATCTGCGCCACCGACGAGCCGAACAGGGTGGGCACCATCAACCGCATGATCCGGCGCACGTCCGGCGAGCTCCAGCCCCAGCGCGGCAGCGTGAGCAGGTCCAGCTGCTTCAGCGCGGGCATCTGGAAAACCAGTTGCAGCGCGCCGGCCACGAGGATGGCCCAGCCCATCGCCATGATCGGCGTGTGCAACTTCGGCGCGAGCCACAGCGCCCCGGCGATCATGCAGAGGTTGAGGATCACCGGCGTGAGGGCTGGCAGGCCGAACCGGTGGAAGCTGTTCAGCGCGCCGCCGCTCAGGGCCGTGAGCGAAACGAACAGGAGGAAGGGGAAGGTCAGCCGCAGCAGGTCGACGGTGAGGCCGAATTTCTCCGGTGTCTCGACGGCGCCCGGCGAAAAGACGGCCGTCACCTGTGGCGCGAAGATCACGCCCAGGGCCACGACCACCAGCAGGACGCCTCCAAGGGTGCCGGCGGTCAGCGACATCAGCCGCTTCAGGTCCTCGTGCGGGCGGGTCTCCTTCACTTCCGTGAAGACGGGTACGAAGGCCGTCGAGAACGAGCCCTCGGCGAACAGGCGGCGCATGAAGTTGGGAATGCGAAAAGCCACCCAGAAGGCGTCGGTAGCCGCATTGGCGCCGAACGAGGCGTTGATCGCCATGTCGCGGACCAGGCCGAGCACGCGGGATACCATGGTCATGCCGCTGAAGCTGAGCATGCCGCGAAGGAGACTGGGGGTTTTCATCCGGACGAGGGATACCTGGAACAAACCCCTAGTTTGACAGCGGGGCCGGGGCGGAGGACAGTCCGCCATCTGGAATTTGCAGGGCAGTCCGCCCCGCCCGTCCGCCGACCCGTCCGTGCGGGGGCTAAGCTATTGACGCAACCCGTCTTTGGCTTCAAAATGAGCGTCTTTTTTAAAACCAACCGAACTCTGGAGCTTTACCTTGGCCAACATCAAGTCCGCGAAGAAGCGTGCGCGTCAGTCGGAGCAGCGCCGTCTGCGCAACGTCAGCGCGCGTTCCATGGTGCGTTCCGCACTGAAGAAGGTCGTCAAGGCGATCGACGCCAAGGATAAGGCTGGCGCAGTCAGCGCGTACGCCGTCGCCGTTCCGGTGATGGATCGTTACGCTGCCCGTGGCCTCATCCACAAGAACAAGGCCGCCCGCCACAAGAGCCGCCTGAACGCGAAGATCCGCGACCTGGCGTAAGCCTGCGCGACATCGCCGTTCGCAAAAAAGCCGGCGTAAGCCGGCTTTTTTGTTGTTTGGTGGGAGCCGACCTTGTCGGCGATCCCGCGGCAGCGGGCAAGGTCACTGCAAGTACTGCAAGCATCCATCGCCGACAGGGTCGGCTCCCACCCTTTAGTCTTCGCCGCGCATGCGGACATCGTCCGCCACCTCGGTACGTTCACGCCGCGCGATGCGCTCGGCGTCGAAGAACTGCTGCACCTTCAGGCACACATCCCACGTGCCGATCTCGCCCGCGGCGGAAACGACGAACCAAGGCGCGGTCCATTCCAGCCGCGCGACGATGTCGTCGACCACGCGCTTGAGCTCGTCCTCGTCGTCGATCACGTCGGACTTGTTGATCACCAGCCAACGCGGGCGTTCGACCAGTTCGGTGTCGAACTGCTGCAGCTCATGCTCGATGGCACGCACCTGCTCCACGGGATCGGAGCCGTCGATCGGCTGGATATCGACCACATGCAACAACAGGCTGGTGCGCGACACATGGCGCAGGAACTGGATGCCCAGGCCCGCGCCGTCGGCCGCGCCTTCGATGATCCCGGGGATATCGGCGATCACGAAGCTCTGGTCCGTGCCGATGCGCACCACGCCCAGGTTCGGGTGCAGGGTGGTGAATGGATAATCCGCCACGCGAGGCGTCGCCGCCGACACGGCACGGATGAAGGTGCTCTTGCCGGCATTGGGAAAGCCCAGCAGGCCCACGTCGGCCAGCAGGCGGAGCTCGAGTTTCAGGTCGCGCACCTCGCCCGGCGTACCCGGCGTGGACTTGCGCGGCGCCCGGTTCACCGAACTCTTGAAGTGGATATTGCCCAGGCCGCCGCGCCCACCCTGCGCCACCTTCAGGCGCTGGCCGTGCATGGTGAGGTCGCCGATCACCTCGTCGGTGTCGACATTGGTCACCACGGTGCCGACGGGGACGCGGACTTCAGTGTCCTCGCCGCCCTTGCCGTACATCTGGCTACCCATGCCGCCCTGCCCGCGCGCTGCCTTGAACGAGCGCATGTGGCGGAAATCGACGAGGGTATTGAGCCCCTCGTCGGCCACCAGCCACACCGACCCGCCATTGCCGCCGTCGCCGCCATCGGGGCCGCCGAACGGGATGAATTTTTCACGACGGAAGCTCACGCAGCCGTTGCCGCCGTCACCGGCCGAGACCCTGATTTGCGCTTCGTCGACGAATTTCATGGAAGATGACCTGGGTAGAAGTGATGCCGCCGTACAAACGAAAAGCCCCGCCTATGGCGGGGCCTTCGCTATCGCGTCGTAAAGAGGCTTACGCCTGGACGACGTCGACGAACTTGCGGCCCTTTTCGCCGCGGGTCTTGAACGACACGGTGCCGTCGACCAACGCGAACAAGGTGTGGTCGCGGCCGAGGCCGACGCCCACGCCGGCGTGGAACTTGGTGCCACGCTGGCGAACGATGATGTTACCGGCTTCGACAGCCTGGCCACCGTAGATCTTCACGCCGAGGTACTTCGGGTTCGAATCGCGGCCGTTACGGCTGGAACCTACGCCTTTTTTATGTGCCATGACTTATATCCTCCGGCGACTCAGGCGTTGATGCCCGTGATCTCGATTTCGGTGTAATGCTGACGGTGTCCCTGCGTACGCTTGTAGTGCTTGCGACGACGGAACTTGACGATGCGGATCTTATCGGCGCGGCCGTGGGCGCGAACCTTCGCGCTGACGGTGGCACCGGCGACCAGCGGGGCGCCAACGGTGATCGACTCACCCTCGCCCACCAGGAGGACCTGATCGAACTGGATGGTGGAATCGACTTCGGCGGGGAGCAGCTCGACGCGCAGGATTTCGCCTGCCATCACACGATACTGCTTGCCACCGGTCTTGATGACTGCGTAGCTCATGGTTGTTTCCTGTTGCTGATTATGTAGTTCTTTTTAGGGTCTTGCGGGTGTTGCGAATCGCGAATTATAGCGGGGCCTAAAAGGCAAGGTCAATCAGGTGGTTAAGGCTGGAATGCCGGGACGAGCCCTGGCGGGCCTCTTGGGAAGACATTGGTTTGAAAACATGGCCTTAGCTTCCATCCGGCGAACTGGAATCGCCGACAGGGTCGGCTCCCACCGGGCATCGGACCCGATGGGAGCCGACCCTGACCTGACAGGAGCCGGCCCCCTGCATGGGTGAAAAGCCGCCCTGGCCCGGCATAGGAGCGGCCCCGCCCGGGGGGAGCCGACCCTGTCGGCGATGCCGCGGAAGGCGGCTCCCCTCCCACCGCGACCTACTTCCCCGCCGGAACTACTTCTTCTTCGCAGGCGCCGCCGGAGCGGGCGCCGGAGCCGGCTTGGCCGCGCCGCCGGCCGCCGGGCACTGGCCCTGCTGGTTCAGCGTGCCCTGGCTTTGCAGCTGGGCGATCATCTGCTGGCCGCGCTCCTGGCCCCACTGCTTGCCGATCTGCATGCCTTCGGCCATGGTCGCCGGCATCTGCGTGATCACCTTCTGCCCCAGGGGCGAGCGGTAGAACTTGAGCAGGCCGTCGATATCCTCGGCGGTGAAATGCTTCTGGTAGACCGGAACCATCCGTCCGATCAACTGGTTGGTGGCGTTGGCGTCCACGAAACCCTGCCAGTAGCTGGCCGGCACGCAAGGCAACGCGTTCTGCATCACGCCCGCCATCTGGCTGTTCATCTGGCTGAGCATGCGGCCCATGCCGACGGCATCCATCAGCTGGCGCACCTGCTGTTCGGAGGGCGGCGCCGCCAGCGCCTGTCCCGCACAACCCGCCAGCACCAGGCCGGCAGCGATCCCTGTCCACTTACGCATGCGTGTCTTCCTCTTCGAATGGGTGGCTTCGACCCCTCCCCGGGGCCGGGCCATGGTAGCCGCGCGCGGCCGCCCGGGTAACCCACATCCGGCAGGGTTCCGGTCCCGCATAACAAATGTGATGACCTGTCAAAGGTGGATACGGAATGAAGGCCGAAAACCCTTGGTATAGTCAGCGACTTCCCCCATTTACGTCGGCACATGGACAGCATTCGCATCCGCGGCGCCCGCACGCACAATCTCAAGAATATCGACCTCGACCTGCCCCGCGATCGCCTGATCGTGATCACGGGACTGTCCGGGTCCGGCAAATCCTCGCTGGCCTTCGACACGATCTACGCCGAAGGCCAGCGACGCTACGTCGAGTCGCTGTCCGCCTATGCGCGGCAGTTCCTCTCGATGATGGAAAAGCCGGACGTGGACACGATCGAAGGCCTCTCGCCGGCCATCTCGATCGAGCAGAAGTCGACGTCGCATAATCCCCGTTCCACCGTCGGTACGATCACCGAGGTGTACGACTACCTGCGCCTGCTCTACGCGCGCGTCGGTACGCCCCGTTGCCCGACCCACGGCATCGCCCTGGAAGCACAGACCGTCAGCCAGATGGTCGACACGGCCATGGCGCTGGACCCGGACAAGCGCTGGATGCTCCTCGCGCCGGTCATCCGGGAGCGTAAGGGTGAGCACGTACAGGTCTTCGAGCAGTTGCGTGCCCAGGGCTTCGTCCGCGCGCGCGTGGACGGCGAGGTCTACGACCTCGATGCCGTGCCGCCGCTGACGCTGCGCCAGAAGCACACCATCGAGGCGGTGATCGATCGCTTCCGTCCGCGCGAGGACATCAAGCAGCGTCTGGCCGAGTCGTTCGAGACCGCGTTGCGCCTCGGCGACGGCATCGTGATCCTGGTCGACATGGACGACAAGAAGGCCACGGAACAGCTGTTCTCCTCGCGTTTCTCGTGCCCGATGTGCGACTACTCGCTGCCGGAGCTCGAACCGCGCCTGTTCTCGTTCAACTCCCCGGTGGGCGCCTGCCCGACCTGCGACGGCCTGGGCGTCACCCAGGTCTTCGATCCATCACGCGTGGTCGGACACCCCGAGCTCAGCCTCGCCGGTGGCGCCATCCGCGGGTGGGATCGCCGCAACGCCTACTACTACCAGATGATCGTTTCACTGGCGAAGCACTATGGCTTCGATCCGGAGACGCCCTGGCGTGAGTTGCCGAAGTCGGTGCAGAACGCCGTGCTCAACGGTTCCGGCCGCGAACTCATTCCGTTCCGCTACATCACCGAGCGTGGCGGCAAGGTGACCCGCGAGCACAAGTTCGAAGGCATTTTGCCGAACCTGGAGCGCCGTTACCGCGAAACGGAATCCGCCGCGGTACGCGAGGAACTGGCTCGCTACATCGCCGATCATCCGTGTCCGGATTGCGGCGGACAGCGCCTCAATCCGTCGGCACGCAACGTGTTCGTGGCCGATCGCGCGATCCCTGAATTGACGTCGCTCGCGATCGACAATGCCCTGTCCTTCTTCGAGAAGCTGAAGCTGCCGGGTTGGCGCGGCGAGATCGCAGTGAAGATCGTGAAGGAGATTCGCGAGCGCCTCACCTTCCTCAACGATGTCGGCCTCAACTACCTCACGCTCGACCGCCAGGCCGATTCGCTGTCGGGCGGCGAGGCGCAGCGCATCCGTCTGGCCAGCCAGATCGGCGCCGGCCTCGTCGGCGTCATGTACGTGCTGGACGAGCCGTCCATCGGCTTGCACCAGCGTGACAACGAGCGCCTGCTCGGCACCCTCACCCGCCTGCGCGACCTCGGCAACACCGTGATCGTGGTGGAGCACGACGAAGACGCCATACGCGCCGCCGACCATATCCTCGATATCGGCCCGGGTGCCGGCGTGCACGGTGGCCACATCGTCGCCGAAGGCACGCTGGAACAGGTGCTGGCGTCGCCACAATCGGTCACGGCGAAGTATCTCAGTGGAGAGCGCGGCATCCAGGTACCGGCCAAGCGCCGTCAGCCCCGCGAAGACCAATGGATCGAACTCAAGGGCGCCACCGGGAACAACCTCAAGGATGTCGACGTCCGCATCCCGGTGGGCACGTTCACCTGTGTCACGGGCGTGTCCGGTTCGGGCAAGTCCACCCTGATCAACGACACCTTCTATCGCCTCGCCGCGATGGAACTCAATGGTGCCAGCGAGCAACCGGCACCGTACGAGTCGATCGAGGGCCTGGAACTGTTCGACAAGGTGGTGGACATCGACCAGTCACCGATCGGTCGCACGCCGCGCTCGAATCCGGCCACCTATACCGGCCTGTTCACGCCCTTGCGCGAGCTGTATGCACAGGTGCCCGAGTCGCGCCAGCGCGGGTACACGCCGGGCCGTTTCAGCTTCAACGTGCGCGGCGGCCGCTGCGAAGCCTGCGAGGGCGACGGCATGATCAAGGTGGAGATGCACTTCCTGCCGGACGTGTACGTGCCTTGCGATGTCTGCCATGGCAAGCGCTACAACCGCGAAACACTGGAAGTACTCTATAAGGGCCACACCATAGCGGATGTGCTCGACATGACGGTGGAAGACGCCTTCAAGCTGTTCGAGAACGTACCCGTGATCGCGCGCAAGCTGGAAACCCTGCGCGCCGTTGGCCTCGATTACATCAAGCTCGGCCAGAGCGCCACCACGCTCTCCGGTGGCGAGGCGCAGCGCGTGAAGCTGTCGAAGGAACTGTCCAAGCGCGACACGGGAAGCACGCTCTACATCCTCGACGAGCCGACCACGGGCCTGCATTTCCACGACATAGAGCAGTTGCTCGACGTACTGCACAAGCTGGTGGAGCATGGCAATACCGTGGTCGTGATCGAGCACAACCTCGATGTCATCAAGACAGCCGACTGGCTGATCGACCTCGGGCCCGAAGGGGGCGCGGGAGGCGGCCGCATCCTTGTCAGCGGCACGCCGGAAACGGTGGCCGCGACGAAGGAATCGCATACCGGCCGCTTCCTCCTGCCGCACCTGAAACCGTCCAAGCCCGTCGCCAAGGTGGCGACGAAGGCGACGACGAAGGCGGTCGGCAAGACCGCCACGAAGAAAACGGCCGCGAAAGCGGCCCCGGACGCGAAGAAAAAAAGGACTGCATGACCACTGAAACCTCGAACACCCCGACGCCCGTTCCGTTGTTCATCACGCCGATGGACGTGCGCTGGCAGGACCTCGACGCCTACAACCACGTCAACAACGCGAACTACCTGGTCTACCTGCAGGAGGCACGCATCAAGTGGCTGGAGCAGCTGCCGGGCAAGTGGTACGGCGACGACGGCACACCGGTGATGGCGCGCAGCGAGTTGAACTACCGCATGCCCATCGAATACCCGGCGGACATCCAGATCGAGCTTTTCGTCAATCGCATCGGCACGAGCTCCATGACCATCGGCCACCGCATCGTGACCAGCGACGACGCCACGAAGATCCATTGCGACGGCAGCGTCACCATGGTCTGGATCAACCCGAAGAACGGTCGTCCGGTCGAGGTACCGAAGGTGATCCGTGACGCGGTGGCGGAAGCCGAGCACGCCTGAGTCAAGCAGGCAGGCCTCCAAAGTGAGGCCTGCCGCACGTCGCAAGATCGCGCGGATTCAGATCCGACCGGTATGATCCGTCAGGGTCACCCACGGAGAGAGTGAATCATGCTGCGCCGTTCCCTCGTACTCGCGATCGCCTGCGCCGTCGCCCTGCCCGCCCTTGCCGCCGATGAGCGTACCGCGCTCACGCTCTATCGCGCCGATGGCGACCAACTCTTTTCCACCGGCGGCGATGCCGTGTCCGGCGACGGCTACGCCGTCGTCCACGAACGCCGCGCGTTCGACCTGAAAGGCGGTGTGCAAGACCTTTCCATCGACGGCCTTCCCGCCGCGCTGGACAGCGAAGCCATGTCACTGCGCTTTCCCGGCAAGAACACGCGCGTCGTCTCTCAACGCCTGTTACTCGGGCAGGGTTTCGATGGAGCCGTGGCCGGACTCGTGGGCCGCAACGTCAGCGTGATCGGCGAGAACGGCCAGCCGATCGCCACCGGCACCCTGGTCCGCGGCGGCGACGCGCTTGTCGTACGCGAGGCGAACGGCCAGGCCAGCCTGATCCGTCAATACGCCGCCCTGCGTGCGGCGGATGCCACGGACTTCGCCCGTGGCTCGACCCTGCAGGTGCGTGTCACCGGCGGCTCGGCCGGATCGACCACCGCGCAACTCGACTATCCCACTTCCGGGCTCGGCTGGCGCGGCGCCTACGTCGCCACGCTCGCCCCGGGCAATACCTGCCGCATGGCCTTCGACGCCGCTGCCAGCATCGCCAACCGCAGTGGGCGCGACTGGAAGGACGTGTCCCTGAAGCTCGTCGCCGGCGACGCACGCCGCGCTAAGACACCTCCGCGACGCGACAAGCTGTTCATGATGGCCCGCGCACCGGCACCCATGGACATGGCGTCGGCGGAGCCCAGCCAGGCCACGCTCGGCGACCTGCGCACCTACACCTTGCCCACGGCCGTCGACCTGCCCGATGGCAGCGTCACGCAAACGCCGCTGTACGAGAGCCGGACGCTGGATTGCCAGCGCGAGGCCGTCTACGACACCGGCATGGCCTACCAGCCGCCACAGCCGCGCATGGAGCGTGACATCGGGATGCCCGCGGACGGGATTCCTGTCGTCTCGAACCTGCGCTTCAAGGCGTTCGACGCCCTTCCCGCCGGCTACGTACGCGTGCTCACCACCGACCGCGACGGCAACGCCGAGCTCCTCGGCGAGGGGCGCCTGGACGACACGCCGAAGAACAAGGACACCACCGTCTCGCTCGGCAATGCCTTCGACCTCGGTGCGACGCGCGAGCAAACGGCCTTCACCGCCGACGCCGCCGCGCACCGCATCGACGAAGGCGTGCGCATCCACCTGACCAACGCCGGCGACACCGCGCGCAGCATCGTCGTACGCGAACATCCCGGCCGTTGGCGTGCGTGGACGGTGACGTCGTCGTCCGTGAAACCGTCGAAGGTCTCGCCGGAACTGCTGGAGTTCAAGGTCGAGGTACCGGCCAACGGCAGCGCGGATCTCGACTACGCGGTGCGCTACACCTGGACCGACGCCGACCTGCCCAAGTAAAACGGCCCGATCGCCCCATCCACACCACGGACAACGACATGCTCGACATCCTCCTGCACGACGGCGACATCCACGAGATCCGCATGGCCCGCGCGCCGGTCAACGCGCTCGACATCGCCCTGGTCCGGGCGCTGCGCGACGCGATCGCCGAGGCTCCTTCCAACGGTGCGCGCGGCATCGTGCTGTCGGGTGCGCAAGGCATGTTTTCCGCGGGCGTGGACGTCCCCGCCCTGCTCCAGCGGGACCGCGCGGGAGTACGCGAGTTCTGGGACGAGTTCTTCGCCTTGTGCGGGGCCATCGCCGCCTCGCGCGTTCCGACGGTAGCCGCCATCACCGGTCACAGCCCGGCGGGCGGCGCGGTGGTTTCGCTGTTCTGCGATTACCGCGTGATGGCGCACGGCCCGTACAAGATCGGCCTCAACGAGGTTCAGGTCGGGCTCTCGGTTCCGGAGCCCATACAGTTCGCGATGCGCCGCATCGTCGGCTCGTACCGTGCCGAACGCCTGCTGGTGGCCGGTGCGATGGTCGATGCCGAACAGGCCCACGCGATCGGGCTGGTCGATGAACTGGCCACGGTCGAACAGGTGGTCACGCGCGCCGTGAATTGGCTGGCCGATCTGCTCAAGCTGCCACCGAAGGCCATGTTGCGCACGCGCGCCATCGCCCGCGCCGACCTCGTCGCGGTATGGGGCGACACGTCGAACCTGCTCGATCCGGGGTTCATCGACGACTTCTTCGGCGAGGAAACACAGGCGGTGTTGCAGGCGCTGGTAGCCCGCCTGAAGTCCAAGTAGAAGCGTCGCAAGCCTTGGAAAAGGGTCGTCACAGATTTTCCCGAGGGTGGGTCGCGAGGCCAGGCCCGCCCTAAATCCCCCCGAAGAACCTCAGAAAAACCCACGGATGCCCGCCACCCCCTGCCCCGCATGCATCCGCGCCTCGGCCGTATCCCCGGGCCCGAGTCCACCCAATGCATAGACGGGGAGTGACGCCGCTTCGGTCAGCCACGCGAAGCGTGGCCAACCCAACGGCTCGGCATCGGGATGGCTTGCCGTCGGCAGGACGGGTGACAGGGTCGCGAAATCGCAGCCGATTCGCGAAGCGAGCGCAAGTTCTTCCGCATCGTGGCAAGAGGCGCCGACGACACCGGCCAGCGGGAGAGGCCGCTCCGTCAGGTCGCGTAGTTGCGATGCGCCCAGATGCACGCCCACACCGGCGCCCAACGACAGGGCGCCTTCGATATCGCGATTGAGCAGCAGATGTGCCCCGAAACGCCGCACATGGGGCAGCACGCGCGACGCTACCTCACGCACGGCCTCGACAGGCTGTGCGGGAAGACGCAGTTGCAAGAGCCGCTCACCGCGATCCAGGGCGGCGAGCAGGCCGGCGACGGCCTCGTCCGGCGTCGTCAGGGCTGGTGTGATCGGGTAGTGTCCCGGCAGGCGCGCCGCCGCCAGGATCGGCCGGTCGGCGGGCGCGAGGATGGCCGGATCGATCGCCCAGGGCTCGTGCCACGCGAGGGCCGCCGCGTCCAGCGCCTTCGGCTCCCCGTTCCAGGCGCGGACCACCATCGCCTCCAGCACCATCTGGCGCGCGCCGTAATTCCATGGCACGCGGATCAGTGCTTCGAACGAATGCGGATCGACGACGATACCCAGTTCTTCGTCGAGCTCGCGCTCCAGCGCCGCCCCGGCGGTCTCACCGGGTTCGAGTTTCCCGCCGGGAAACTCCCACAGGCCCGCCAGATGCTTGCCCGGGGGCCGCTGGGCGATGAGTATCCGTCCGCTGTCGTCGACGAGGACGCCGGCGACGACGTGCATCAAACGTTCCGGACGTATTCGACCATGTCGAACGGATGCGGGTGTTCCTTATCGGCTGCGTGGTGCACGCGCGACACCTCGGTCCATTCCTTGAAATCGATCCCGGGAAAGAAGACGTCCGCGCCTTCCACGGCCGCATAGACCCAGGTGAGGTACAAGCTGCGCGCATACGGCAGCGCTTCGCGGAATACTTCACCGCCACCGATCACCATCAGGCCGGTGTGGCCGCAGCTGGCCTGGGCCTCGGTGACGGAGCGCACCGTGATCTGCCCTGGGAAAGGCGCCACGCCCTTGCGCGAGAGCACGTAGTTCACCCGCCCCGGCAGCGCCCTGCCGATCGATTCGGCGGTCTTGCGGCCCATCAGCACCGACTTGTCCATCGTCAGGCGCTTGAAGTACTTCAGGTCGTCGGGAAGGTGCCATGGGAGCCCTCCCTGCTTGCCGATGGCAAAGTTTTCATCGAGCGCGGCAACCAGGTGAACGGCCATGAAACTTCCTTCGCGGGTCTAAAGACGGAAACGGTCGGGCCTGCGGCCCATGCGCAGCGGATAGTAGTCCTCTGCGGGTTGGGGTGGAACTAACGGCCGTTTGACTTACACCGCCACGGGCGCCTTGATCGCTGGGTGCGGGTCATAGCCGGTGATCGCGATGTCTTCGAAGCGGAAGTCGAAGAGGGAGCGCACATCGGGGTTCAGCACCAGTTTCGGCAAGGGTCGCGGTTCGCGCGCGAGTTGCTTCGTCGCCTGCTCGACGTGGTTCGAGTAAAGGTGCGCATCGCCCAGGGTGTGTATGAAATCGCCCGGTTCCAGGCCCGTCACCTGCGCGACCATGTGGGTCAGCAAGGCATAGCTGGCGATGTTGAACGGGACACCGAGGAAGATGTCGCCGGAGCGCTGGTACAGCTGGCACGACAGCTTCCCGTTCGCGACATAGAACTGGAACATCGTATGGCACGGCATCAGCGCCATCTTCGGCAATTCGCCGACGTTCCATGCCGAGACGATCAGGCGGCGGGAGTCGGGATTGCGCTTGATCTCGTCCACCAACCAGGCGATCTGGTCGACGGTCTTGCCGTCGGCGGTGGGCCACGCACGCCACTGGGCGCCATAGACGGGGCCGAGGTCGCCCTTTGCGTCGGCCCATTCGTCCCAGATGCTGACGCCGTGCTCCTTCAGGTAGGCCGTGTTGGTGTCGCCCTGCAGGAACCAGATCAGCTCGTGGACGATCGACTTCAGGTGCAGCTTCTTGGTGGTGACCAGCGGGAAGCCCTTCGAGAGGTCGTAGCGCATCTGCCAGCCGAATACGCTGCGCGTGCCGGTGCCGGTGCGGTCGGATTTCTCGGCGCCGTGCTCAAGGACGTGACGAAGGAGATCGAGATAGGGCTGCATGGCGAAGACGATATCAGCTGGCGTTGACGGGCGTGATCCCCACCGGCGCGTAGGGCGCGCGGCGCGAGAGCAGCAACAGGAAGATGCCCACGGCGATCAGTGGCAACGACAGGATCTGGCCCATCGTGAGCCAACCGAAGGCGATGTAGCCCAACTGCGCATCGGGCACGCGAACGAACTCGACGGCGAAGCGGAAGCAGCCGTACAGCAGCCCGAAGAGGCCCGATACCGCGTAGCGCGGACGAGGCTTCATCGAGAACAGCCACAGCACGGTGAACATCACGACGCCTTCGAGCGCGAACTCGTAGAGCGGATTCGGATGGCGGGGCAAGGCGTCGGGGGCATTCGGAAAAATCATGCCGATCGGCAGGTCGGTCGGCTTGCCCCAGAGTTCGCCGTTGATGAAGTTGCCCAGGCGGCCGAGCCCGAGGCCGACCGGCACCAGCGGTGCCACGAAGTCCACGGTGTCGAAGAACTTCACGCCGTTGCGGCGCGACCACCACAAACCGGCGACCAGGACGCCAAGCAAGCCGCCGTGGAAGGACATGCCGCCGTCCCAGATGCGGAAGATCGCCAACGGATCGGTCCAGATCCAGTTGATCGCCGTGTAGAACAGCATGTAGCCGACCCGGCCACCGATCACCACGCCCATCATCGCGTAGAACATGAGGTCGCCGAAGCGATCCGCGCTCACCGGCAGGCGGCCCTGACGGCGGCGGTACTCACCCAGCGCCCATCCGCCGAGGAATCCGCCCAGGTACATCAGGCCATACCAGTGGACATGGACAGGGCCCAGGGAGAACGCGACGGGTTCGATTTTTACGATGAACGGAGTGGCCATGGGGTGCCCGGATCGAAAGCAGCGCCAAGTGTAACGCCCCGCCACGACCGAAGGTCGGCTTGCCGTCGAGCCACCGATCGGCTATATCGGCCGTCGGAGGCCGTCCGGGGGGACGGCCCGATACGGATCCATCGAACCAGGGGAAATTCATGACGTACCGCTTCGTGCGGCCCATCGTGGCCGCGCTTTGCCTTGCTTCGGCCACCACCATGGCCACCGACCTCATTCCGGTCAGCGACTTCGCCCGGCGCATGCCGCTGACCAGTCCGCGCCTGTCCCCGGACGGGCAATATGTCTCCCTCGCCTACCACGACCCCGACGGCAAGACCCACGGCCTGGCCATCTACCGCGTGGGCGACATGAGCAAGCCCACCACCCTGATCCGCATGCCGCCTTACGAGATGCCGGCCGACATGATCTGGGCCAGTCCCACGCGCCTCGTGGTGGCGCGCGGCAAGGTCGACGGCTCGATCGGCGCCGCGTCGTATACCGGCGAACTCATGGCGATCGACGTCGATGGCAAGAACCCCGACTACCTCTACGGTTTCGAGAGCTTCGGCAAGCGCGCGGCCACCCGTGCGCTCGACCGTGGCTGGGGCACGATCGAAGGCACTCCCGTGCAGAGCAACGGCCATTTCTACATGCGCGCCACCGCCTGGGCCGACCAGGACCGCAGCACCCTCTACGACGTCGACGCCAAGACGAGCGCGCGCAGGCAGATGGCCGACATCGGCATCGGCCGCATGAGCTTCATGATCGCGCCGGATGGGACGCCCCGTTTCGCCTTCGGTACCGACGACGATTTCAAGTGGGTGGTGTTCCACCGCGAGGGCAGCGGTTGGGCGAAGTTGCCGGCCAGCGAAGAGCGCCAGAACTTCACTCCGCTCGCGACGGTCGCCGGGAACGGCAATCGCATCTACGCGGTCTCCAGCCCGGACGGCAAGGGCGGCGAGTTCGTCGAGCAGGACGAGGATGGCGGCAATGTCCGCGTGATCCGTAAGGACGACTTCAGCGAGGTCGCCTCGTCCGGCTTGTGGACGTCGGCACCGTTGCGTCCGTTCGGCACCGTCGCGACGACCGGTGTGCCACAGGCCACGTACATCGATCCGCAGGCGCCGATCTCGAAACTGCATATGGCCTTGTCGCAGAAATTCCCCGGCAACTTTCTCAGCTTCGTCGACTTCAGCGAAGACGGCGGCCTGCTGATGTTCAAGGTAGCGAGCGATCGCGAACCGGGACGCTACATGCTCATCGACACCAAGACCTACAAGGTGAGCAAGCTGTTCGACGCACAACCCTGGATCGACCCCAGGCAGATGGCCGAGCGCCGGCCCATGCGCTTCAAGGCCAGCGATGGCACGGAACTGGAAGCCATCCTCACCTTCCCCAAGGGCAGGAGCGAGGCCAACCTGCCGATGGTGCTCCTTCCCCACGGCGGCCCGCACGGTGTGTCGGACGACTGGTTCTTCGACAGGGATGCACAGTTCCTGGCCAATCGCGGCTACCTCGTGTTGCAGGTGAACTACCGCGGCTCGGGCGGGCGCGGCAGCAAGTTCGAGCGGGCCGGTTACCTGAAATGGGGCACGCGCGTCCAGGAGGACCTCATCGATGGCGTGAAATGGGCGATCGCCGAGAACTTCGCCGATCCCGCCCGCGTCTGTGTCTTCGGCGCCAGCTTCGGCGGCTACGCGGCGATGATGACCACGGTGCGCGCACCGGGCATGTTCAAGTGCGCCGTGGGCTATGACGGCATCTATGACCTGGACATGATGTACAACAAGGGCGACATCAAGGACAGGAAGTCGGGCCGCAGCTACCTCACCACGGTGATCGGCAAGGACCAGGCGGACCTCGCGGCGAACTCGCCCACCCACCTCGCCGACAAGATCGGCGTTCCCGTCTTCCTGGTTCACGGCGAGGACGATGAACGTGCTCCCTTCGCCCAGTTCAAGGCCATGCGCGCCGCACTCGACGCCGCGCACAAGCCCTATGAAACGCTGACCAAGCCCGACGAACGCCATGGCTTCGTGAAGCCGGAGAATATCGAGGAGTTCTATAACCGCCTGCAGGCGTTCCTCGAGAAGAACATCGGCAGCGGGCAAGCACCGGCCGCCCCCGCCGCGCCCTAAACGATTCGGCCCACCCGTTGCTTCCAGCGGTTGCGCCCGCCATACCCCAGGCGTTATGGTCGCGAGATCGTCGCGCCCGGATGGGGTATGGCGGGGCTTGGGAGGTTACGGGGTATGTACGTCAGCTCGGAGCACCGGCGCCATGTCGCGCTGCGACGCATGGTGCTCGCGACCTCACTCCTGGCTGCGCTGCCCCTTGCCACCGCGAAGGCGCAGCAAACAGCGCCTTCCTCCGCCGAGATGCTGGCTCCGGTCAATGTCACGGTCACCGGCTCGCGCATCCGCGGGATCGACGTGGAAACCGCCCAGCCCGTGTTCACGATGGACCGCCAGGCCATCCGCGCCACGGGCCTCACCAGCCTGGGCGACATCGTCGCGCGCATGCCGTCGGCCTCCATGCCGGAAGTCACCCCGCAGGATACGTTGTCCTCCAGCAATGACGCCGGAGGCCGTTACGCCAACCTGCGCAACCTGGGAGCGGTACGCACGCTGGTCCTGGTGAACGGGCGTCGTTGGACAACCAGCCTGGGTGGCCTGACCGACCTCTCGACCATCCCCGTCCCGATCGTCGAGCGCATCGAAGTACTGAAGGATGGCGCGTCGTCCATCTACGGATCGGACGCCATCGGCGGCGTGGTGAACATCATCACGACAGATCGGTTCGAAGGTGCTTCCGCCGACGTCTTCTACGGCGTGAACGGCAAGGGCGACGGCGCACAGAAGAACGGTACGTTCACCTGGGGCAAGAGCGACGAACGCGCATCGATCATCCTCGGCGCTAGCTACGAGGATGGCGATGCCCTGCGCGACGACGAGCGGTCCACCACCCGTAGCGCCTACGGCCCGCGGCATGCGGACGATGGTTTCGGCATGGGACCTTACGGTGGCGTGGTCGATCCACGTGCGCCGACCGATCGCTACGTCATCGACCATCCCGGCGGCGTCGTGGGCGATACGGCGAACTTCGCCAACTACCATCCGTACGATGTCGCCAGCAACGCGGACAAGTACTCCACCGCCCGGGACATGACATTCCGCGCCGGCAGCAAGTTGCGCAACCTGTTCGGCACGGGCCGCTACAACCTCACCGACGATATCGCCCTGCGTGGCATGGCCAGCTATGGCGTGCGCGATACGCGCAGCCAGGCCGCCGGCTATCCGCTGGAGAGCGGTGCGGGGCGGCAGCAAGGGTTGCTCATCGATCCGGCGAACGCATACAACCCCTTCCCCGGCTACGCCACATCGTTCTTCCGGCGTACCACCGAGCTTCCGCGCATGACCTGGGCCAAGAGCAAGACCCTGCATGCGGACGCCGGCGCGGAGGGAACGTTCCAGTGGCTCGCCCACACCTGGAACTGGGACGTCACCTACGCCTATGCCGAAACACGCGCCAACCGGACCACCAGCGGCAACATCAACCTGGTGAACGCGCGCAAGGCATTGGGCCCCACCACCACGATCGACGGTCAAACCGCCTGTGCCGACGCCGCCGATCGCGCCGCGGGCTGCGTGCCGTGGAACATCCTCGCCGGGCCGGGCGGCACCCCCGACGCGGTATGGAACTACGTGGCGTCAACTACCACGGCTCGCCAGGTCACCCGGACCAACGACCTGATCGCCAACCTCACTGGTGGCCTGTTCGACCTGCCCGCCGGCACGCTGCGGGCCGCCGGAGGCGTGGAACATCGGCGTGAGAACGGCCGCTATACGCCCGACCCCGCGGATTCCGCCGGCCTGACCACGCAACTCGCGAGCGACCCCACCGACGGCGGCTACATCGTCAACGAGGCCTACCTCGAATTCGACATCCCCCTGCTCGCGGACCTGCCGCTGGCACGCGAGCTCGCCGTGAATGCATCCACCCGGTATTCGCACTACTCCGCGTTTGGCGGACGCACGAACAACAAGTACAGCTTCCGCTGGAAGCCGTTCGACGACCTGCTGTTGCGCGGTACCTATGCCCAGGGATTCCGGGCACCCACGGTGGCGGATCTCTACGCCGGATCGAGCGAGAGCTTCGAGAGCTTCCTCGATCCCTGCGACAGTGCCTTCGGCGCCTCGGCGACCGATGCGGCGGTGCGCGCCCGCTGTGGCGCGGCCGGCGTGCCGGGCAACTACCGGCAGATCGACCAGTCCGGCGCGCAGATCGGCTCGGCGACCGGCGGGCAGAGCCCGACCGCCTTCCGCACCGGTGCCAACCCGGCGCTGAAACCGGAATCGTCGATCACGCGTACGGCCGGCCTTGTCTACAGCCCGGGTTATCTCGACGGGCTCGACGTCACGCTCGACTACTACAAGATCGACATCAGCGATGTCATCACGCCCCTCCTCGCGGGTGACATCCTCAATTTCTGCTACGTGCGCAACGACCCCACCTGGTGCGGCCGCTTCACGCGCGCCGCCGACGGCCACGTCGCCACGCTCGACGAAAGCCTGGCCAACCTCGGCACGCTGCGCACGGAAGGCTACGATCTCGGCCTGCACTATCGATTCCCGGAAACCCGCTACGGCGAGTTCACGCTGCTCTCGGACAGCACCTACCTGAAGGATTACACGCAGGTCAGCAGCCCTGGCGCCGCGCCGCGCCACCTAGCCGGCTACATGAGCGGCGTGCAGGGTCTCTACCGCGTGCGTTCGAACCTTTCGCTCGACTGGTCGTGGCGCCGTTTCGGCGCCACATGGACGACACGGTACTTTTCCGGGTTGAAGGATTCGTGCTGGTCGGCGAACGTGGAATGCAACCGTCCCGACGAACTCAACGCGTTGACCGGCGTCACCGGCGTCAGCCGAAAGGGCGGCGTCGCCTTCCACGACCTCCAGCTTCGCTGGCAAACACCGTGGAATGGCAGTGTGCGGCTGGGCGTGAACAACGTGTTCGGCCGCAAGGGGCCGTTCTACTACAACGTGTCCAGTGCCGGCGGCGGCAGCCCGCCCTACAACCCCGCGTTCGACATCGACCGCTACTTCTACCTGGGTTACCAGCAGAAGTTCTGAGCGCGCAGGATATTCCCTACTTCGCACGATCCAGCGCATTTCCGAAAGCCTGGATAGGAATCGGTCTCAAACTCTTGCAGTAGCATGATGGTCGCGTTATGTTCGCGTTACGTCGCTTCGCGCTATTGGGTTGGCGCGACGTGGGTGTCCCCACACCCCAGACCCGGATTCACCCCACAAACGAGTGCCGCTAGCGGCGCTAACACAAGCTGTTCAGCCTTGCCGCAAAGCAGGGCCAGGGAGACTTTGACCTCATGACAAGCACCACCCTGTTCGCGCGCTCTCGCGTGTTCAAGCGCACTGCGCTCGTCTCGGCACTTGGCGCCTGCCTGCTGGCCGGCACCGCCTATGCGCAGAGCACCGTCGGCGACCTCTACGGCAGCGCCGCCGCCTCGCAGACCATCCAGATCCAGAACCTCGGCTCGGGCGCCTCGCGCACCGTCACCGTCGGCGAAGACGGCCGCTACCGCGCCTCGTCGCTGCCGATCGGCAGCTACCGCATCAACGTGCAGCAGAACGGCCAGACCGTCTCCACCCGCGACATCAACATCGTCGCCGGCCAGTCCGCGCAGGTGAACTTCGCCGCGCCGGCCACGTCCGACGCCAGCGCGCAGGCGCTCGACACCGTCACCGTGTCGGCCAACGCCCTCGCCGCGATCGACGTCGCTTCCGTCGAGTCGCGCACCAGCTTCACCGCCGACCAGCTCAACAGCCTGCCCGTGCCGCGCAACGTCGTCGACGTCGCCGCGCTCACCCCGGGCACGGTCAAGGGCGACTCCGCCTTCGGCAACCTGCCGTCGTTCGGCGGCGCCTCGGTCGCCGAGAACAGCTACTACGTCAACGGTTTCAACGTCACCAACCTCTATAACAACCTGTCGTTCTCGGAAGTGCCGTTCCAGGCCATCCAGCAGCTCGACGTGCAGACCGGCGGCTACGGTGCGCAGTACGGTTTCTCCACCGGCGGCGTGACCTCGGTCATCACCAAGCGCGGCACCAACGAGTGGAAGGGTGGCGCGAGCTGGGTCTACACCCCGGCCTGGGGGCGTGAGCAACAGCCGACCACGCACACCAAGGACGGCAACCTCTACCGCACCTACCAGAAGAACAACGACAACGACAACGTCTATTCGGCGTGGCTCGGTGGCGCGCTGGTGAAGGACAAGCTGTTCTTCTACGGCATCTTCCAGTCGCATCGCGAAACCGAGACCGCCTACCCGGGCGCCACCAGCTCGGCGGCCGCGCAGCGCAACACGTACAGCGACCCGTTCTACCTGATCAAGCTGGACTGGAACATCAACGATTCGAACATCCTCGAGTGGACGGGGATGAACAACACGAAGCACACGACGAATCGTTACTACAACTCCGAGATCGACGGCGAAGGCAAGCCCTTCACCGACGATTACCTCGGCCGTCGCCATGTGAAGACCGGCGGCGACGTCAACATCTTCAAGTACACCAGCTACCTCACCGACGACCTGACCCTGTCCGCCCAGTGGGGCAAGATGAAGAGCAAGAACTCTTCGGACTATGTCAGCGCGGACGGCACCGTCACCAAGTACAACGGTGACATCAACGGCGCCAACTCCGGTTGCCCGTACGTGATCGACCGTCGTTCCAGCACGCTCAGCGGCGTGACCGACCCGGTCCATTCGTGCTACCTGGCCAGCACCATCGACCGCTTCAACGGCGAAGACCAGCGCACGGCCTACCGCGTCGACCTCGACTGGAAGATCGGCGACCACGATATCGCCGGCGGTTACTCGCGTGAGAAGTGGAAGTCCGACTCCGGCCAGAGCTACGCCGGTGGTGCGCTGTACTACTACCGCACGAATGCCGCAGGCACCGATTACGTGTCGCAGTACAACTACCGCACGGGCGGTTCGGTCGCGATCGACCAGAAGTCCTGGTACCTGCAGGACAACTGGCAGGTGACCGACAAGTTCCTCGCCTACATCGGCGTGCGCAACGACTCGTTCAACAACAAGAACGGCGCTGCCGAGAACTTCGTCCGCCAGGGCAACATCTGGCAGCCGCGCCTCGGTTTCTCGTGGGACCTGTTCGGCGACTCCACGACGAAGATCTTCGGTACGGCCGGCCGCTACTCGCTGCCGATCGCCGCGAACGTCGCCCTGCGCGCCGCGACTGCGTCGTACTACACGATCCAGAACTTCTCGTACTCGTCGATCGATCCGGTCACGGGTATTCCGACCCTGGGCGCGCCGCTCAGCGGCCAGTCCATCGTGAACGGCGAGAACGGCAGCACGCCGGACCCGCGCTCGGTCGCCACCAAGGACCTGAAGCCGTACTCGCAGGATGAATTCATCCTCGGCTTCCAGCACCGCATCACCAGCGACAACGAGTTCCTCAACGACTGGGTCGTCGGCGCGAAGGCGACGTACCGCAAGCTCAACAACGCCATCGACGACACCTGCGACTGGCGTCCGTTCTACGCCTACGGCAAGTCCCTGGGCCTGAACATGGACGCCAATGGCGACCAGTTCACCCCGCCGGCGACGATGCCGGGCTGCTTCATCTACAACCCGGGCAGCAAGGTCAACATCGATGTCGACCTCGATGGAAGCGGCGTCCTGCGCAACGTGTCCATCCCGGGCACCGCGTTCGGCGAGAAGGCCAAGCGCACGTACGAAGCCGTCACGCTCTCGGCCGAGAAGGCGACCGACAAGTGGTACGTCAATGCTTCGTACACCTGGTCGAAGAACCGTGGCAATACCGAAGGCCTGGTGAAGTCGGACAACGGCCAGGACGACACCGGTACCACCAGCGCGTTCGACTACCCGGAACTGATGGTCGGCGCGACCGGCTACCTGCCGAACGACCGTCGCCACAGCTTCAAGATCTACGGCGGCTACAAGATCACGCCGGAATGGTCGGTCGGTGTGAACGGCTTGCTCGAATCGGGTCGTCCGACCAGCTGCTTCGGCGGCGGTGACGAGACGGTTGGTGGCATCCCGAGCTACAACTCCGAGTTCTTCTACTGCGAAGGCAAGATCTCGGGTCGTGGCCGTGCCAAGCGCCTGCCGTGGACCTGGTCGGTCAGCCCGAACGTCGTCTACACCCCGGCTTATGCCAAGGGCCTGACCGTTCAGCTCGACCTGATCAACGCGTTCAACAACGACAAGCCCACCGCGATCAGCGAGATCGCCGAGAACGGTGCGGACCAGACGTACTACAGCACGACCTACCGCGTGCCGACGTACTACCAGACGCCGCGCTACCTGCGTCTGATGGTGCAGTACGACTTCAGCCTGTAAGACCTGCCGAGCGTCGCTCCGGCGACGCGAACGCGAAAAGGGCCGCCCCATGGGGCGGCCCTTTTTTTGTCGGACACTGGTGGGAGCCGACCTTGTCGGCGATGGGTGCTTGCCTTGAACTGGCCCGCTGCCGCGGGATCGCCGACGGGGTCGGCTCCCGTCAGGGCGGCGTCAGAGGACCAGGGGACGGTCCGGCAGCTGGTTCTCGCGTGGTTTGCCGTCGCCGGGGAAGTGCCGTGCCAGCAGGTCACCCGCCTCCGATACACCGGTTTGCAGGCCTTCGCGGAAGCGCCCCTGGATGAATTCGTTGCGCATGTGCGTGGCGATCGCTTCCCACTCGGCCGGCGCCACCACCTTCGCGATGCCGCGGTCGGCGACGATCTCGATGCGGTGTTCGGCGAGCAGCACGTAGAGGAGAACGCCGCAGTTGTCGTCGGTATCCCAGACGCGCAGATGGGAAAACAGCATCGCCGCGCGATCGCGTGCGGTGACACCCGCGGCGACCGATGAGAACGGGAGGCGCGACTCGATCGCCACGCGCAGTTCACCACGGTGCCTGTCCTCGCCGGCGGCCACCGTTTTCGCGATGGCGTCGAGCGTCGCCGACGGGAAATGCCGGCCGATCTGGAACCACGCTCCGAACAGGTTGGTCGCGATACGTTGCATGTCCATCACCAACTCCCCGACGCGCCGCCGCCACCGAAACTGCCGCCGCCTCCGCTGAAGCCGCCACCGCCGCCTCCCCCGAAGCCACCGCCGCCGAAGCCACCACCACCAAAACCGCCGCCGCCGAAGCCCCCCCAACCACCACCGCCGATCGAGCGGCCGGCACCAAAGGGAATGGCCATCAGGACGGCGCCGGCGACGAGGCCGATCACGCCGCCGAGAATGGAATGCAGGAACAACCAGCCGAGACCGCCCGTGATCGCTCCCCCCAGCGGCATGCGCACGCCCAGGGGGGCTCGACCGAGGATGCCGCGCAGGAAGATCACGCCGAAGATGAGCGGCAGGAGCAACCCGCCTCCACCACCACGCCGCTTCTCGTGGCTCTCATCGGGAGCGACCGGCGCGGGCAGCGCTTCGCCTTGCACGATCTGGGTGATCGCGTTGAGTGCCTCGTCGATACCGCCGTAGTAGTCGTTGGCGCGCAATTTCGGCGCCATGTATTCACGGATGATCCGCGAGGCGATGGCATCGGGCAGCGCGCCTTCCAGGCCATAACCGACTTCGATGCGGACGCGCCGGTCGTTCTTGGCCAACAGGAGCAGCACGCCATCGTCCGGCCCTTCGCGTCCGACCTTGTTCGTCTCCGCGACCTTGAGCGAATAGCCCTCGAGGTCGTCGGGCTGGGTGGTCGGCACCATCACGACCACCACCTGCGATCCCTTCGCCTTCTCCAACGCGACCAGCCGGGCATCCAGCCGGTCGACCTGTTCCGGTGTCAGCGTACCGGTGAGGTCGGTGACGTGGCGGGTGAGCTTCGGCACGACGGCGTCGTCCGCCAGTGCCGCCAGGGGCGGCACCAGCAGGGCGATGGCGAACAGCAGCCCCGCCGCGAAACGACGCATCAGCGGCCGGCCGAGGAAGCCGGGGCCGGATTGCTGCCGAAATCGACGGTCGGCGCGGTCGAGATCGCCTTCTCGTTCTCGACGCTGAAGTTCGGCTTGACCTGGTAACCCATGACCTTGGCGGTCAGGTTGTTCGGGAACGAGCGGATCAGTGTGTTGTACGACTGTACGGCGGCGACGTAGCGGTTACGGGCTACGGTAATGCGGTTTTCCGTCCCTTCCAGCTGGGCCTGCAGGTCGCGGAACGAACCATCGGCCTTGAGCTGCGGATAGTTCTCGCTGACCACCATCAGGCGCGAGAGCGCGCTGGTCAGCTGGCCCTGGGCGGCCTGGAACTTGGCCAGCGCCTCCGGATCGTTGAGCAGTTCCGGGGTGATCTGGGTCTGGCCCACCTTCGCGCGGGCATTGGTCACCTCGGTGAGTACGCGTTCCTCGTGCTGGGCGTAGCCTTTCACGGTATTGACCAGGTTGGGCACCAGGTCGGCGCGGCGCTGGTACTGGTTCAGCACTTCGGACCAGGCGGCCTTTACCGCCTCGTCTTCGCGCTGGATGGCGTTGTAGCCGCAGCCGGAGAGGATGCCGGCGAATAGTACGAGGGCGAAAGCGCGGACGAGTGTCTTCATGGCTGGAGGTTCCTTGAGGTATGCCGCAACAACTTACCCTAAAGCCCGTGCTTGCGGACGACCGGAGCCGCGGAGGGGCAACCGGCCTCAGCCCAGGAATCGAGGACCGAGGATCAGGCCCCAGGTCACCACGACCATGGCCAGCAGCAGGAAAACGGCGGCGGACCCCATGTCCTTGGCCCGGCCGGCCAGTTCGTGGAATTCCGGGCTGACCTTGTCCACCACCGCTTCGATCGCCGAATTGAGCAACTCGGCCGAGAGGACCAGGATCGGGAAGGTGATGAGGACGATCTTCTCGACCGCCCCCTGGCCCAGCCAGAAACCCAGGGGGACGACCACGATCGCGAGAAAAACCTCAAGCCGGAACGAGGCTTCGTGCCGGAAGGCGGCCCGCAGGCCCTTCATGGACCACAGGAACGCCGCGTAGATCTGCCGCGGCCCACGCCGCTCCGTCGATGCCATGGTTGGTCAGGCCGCCCGGAGCGGGGCCGGACGGGCGGTCCGGACGACAGGATTTTGCGAACACTGCGGCATCGGGTCTGGATGGGCGGCGGGAATGGGCCGGTATCATGCCACAGCCCGACTTGGCTCCGGCTTATGCCGCCGCGCGCCGTGGTGAATCGACGCGCCCCTCTGGCGCCGCAGCACAACCGGGCGGACCATTTGTATTACGCTTGAACGGTTGTGACTCCGTTCAGGGTCACGGCGACGGGAACCGGGTTGAAAAGCCCGGTTCGCTGTTTCCAATGTGTCCGGAAAATACATGGCCATCCAGAACCCGCCCATTTCACAGACCAAGTCCTTCAGCACGGTCTTCCTCATCGAGATGTGGGAGCGATTCGGCTTCTACGGCATGCAGGTGCTGATGGTCACCTACATGGTGAAGAAGCTCGGCTTCGCCGACGTCGACGCCAACCTCGTCTGGGGCGCGGCTTCCGCCCTGATCTACGCCACCCCGGCCATTGGCGGCTGGATCGGCGACAAGTTTCTCGGCACGCGCCGCACGATGCTTACCGGCGCGGTCGTCCTGATGTTCGGTTATGCCCTGCTCTGGATACCGACCAACAACACCTATTTCCTGTATCTCGCCCTGGGCGTGATCATCCTCGGCAACGGCCTGTTCAAGCCCAACGCGGGCAACCTCGTGCGCAAGATCTACGAGGGCGACGAAGTCCGCATCGACAGCGCATTCACCATCTACTACATGGCGGTGAACATCGGCTCGACGATCTCGATGCTGCTCACCCCGTGGATCCGTGACTATGTGGGCGCGCACTACAGCGATGCGCTGGGCTGGCACACCGCCTTCGGCGTCTGCTCGATCGGCCTGATCCTCGGCCTGGTCAATTACTTCTTCATGCGCCGCACCCTCGCCCACATCGGCTCGGACTGCGACGAGCGGCCGCCGGTGCTGAAGAATGTCCTCGGCGTGATCGTGGGAGGCCTGGCCATCATCGCCGCCTCGGCGTACATCCTGCAGAACCAGGGCGTGGCCGAGGCCTGCGTCTATGCCGCCGGTATCGTGATCCTCGGCATCTTCGTCCACCTGATCCGCTCCAGCGAACCGGGCGAACGCGCCGGGCTCATCGCCGCGCTGGTGCTGACGGTGCAGACGATCTTCTTCTTCATCTTCTACCAGCAGATGTCGACTTCGCTGAACCTGTTCGCCCAGCGCAACGTCGACCTAGACTTCAACCTGTTCGGCTTCCAGCTGTTCCGCTGGATTCCGGAACAGTTCCAGTCGCTCAACGCGATCTGGATCGTCATCCTTTCGCCGATCCTGGTCTGGATCTACAACTCCCTGGGCAAGCACGGCAAGGACTTCCCGGTCGCGGCCAAGTTCGCGCTCGGCTTCGCCGCCGTCGCCGCCGGCTTCTTCATGTATGGGCTGGGTGCGACCACCGCCATCAACGGCGCGATCTCGTCGTGGTACATGGTCTGGGGCTATGGCCTGTATTCGCTGGGCGAAGTGCTGGTGAGCGGTCTCGGTCTGGCCATGATCGCCCGCTACGTCCCGGCGCGCATGGGTGGCTTCATGATGGGCGCCTATTACGTGGCGTCCGGTGTTTCCCAGTACATGGGCAGCGTCGTCGCCAACTACGCCGCCATCCCGGACAACATCACGAACCCGCTCGAATCGCTGGCGATCTACACCAGCCTGTTCAACAAGCTCGGCTTCGTGGGCCTGGTCTGCACCGCCATCGCCGTGGCCATGCTGCCGTTGATGAAGAAGTTGTCGCTGAACCACGCGCTGGCGAACGTGCCGCCGGTGCCGCCCGTACATAACGAAGACCTGTGACGCGGTGAAGGGCCGCTCCCTCGCGGAGCGGCCCTTTCGCCACGAAGAGACTTACCGTGAGCGACAATCTGCGCATGCCATCGTCCCGCTCCGGTCCCTTCGCGCTCGCGCGCACGCTCGCCTGGCTCCGCCTTTGCGCCATCGCCGGCCAGAGCGTGGCGATCCTTTCCTGCGTCACCCTGCTCAAGCTGGATATTCCCCTCCTGCCGCTGATGATCGGCGTGTGCGTGCTCGCGGTGTTCGCCGCCGCGGCGTCGTTCCGGCTGGGCATGCCGTGGAAGGTCAGCGAGGGCGAGGCCATCGTGCATATCGCGGCCGATACCCTGGTTCTCGGTTACCTGCTCTATTTCACCGGTGGCGCGGCGAATCCCTTCGTGACGCTCCTGCTGGTGCCGATCGCGCTGTCGGCGGCGGCACTGTCGATCGCCGGCGTGTCGCTGGTGGCGATACTCACCGGTGTCGCCTACGTGCTGCTGGTGCCCTACCACTTGCCGCTGCCGACGCTCGGCAACAAGAGCCTGGACTTCGATCTGTACGTCGCGGGCATGGGCGTCAACTTCGTCATCATGGCGATCCTGCTCGGCGTCTTCATCAGCAACCTCGCCAAGGCGATCCGGGCGCAGCAGGGTGAAGTCCAGCGTGTGCGCGAGCGCGCGCTGCGCGACGAGGGCATCCTGGCCATCGCCACGCAGGCCGCCGGCGCCGCGCACGAGTTGAACACGCCGCTGTCGACGATGCGCACGCTCCTGCCGGAGATACGCCGCGAGCACGCCACCGACAACGCGCTGGGCGAGGACCTCGACCTGCTCCAGGGTCAGGTCGAACGGTGCCGTACGATCCTCCGCGAGATGGTCGCCTTCGGCCAGGCGCAGCTGTCGCAGGTACCCGAGAAGGTCACCCTGGACGAGTTCGTCCACGGCTGCCTGGAGCGCTTCCAGTTGCTCAGGCCCGAGGCCGATGTGTCCCTCCTGCTCGAACCCGGCGCCGGCCGTATCCCGCTCCGGTCGCCGCCGGGTTTGCGTCACGCCCTGATCAACCTGCTCAACAATGCCGCCGACGCGTCCGCGCTGAACGAAAGCACCGCCGTCACCCTCGGGGTCGGCATCGTCGGGCCGTGGCTCGAACTGGTGGTCACCGATGAGGGCCCGGGCTTCGACGAATTCGACGAGATGGGAACGCTCGGGCTGTCGCAGAAAGCGACCGGGCTCGGTATCGGCCTCGCCTTGGCCGAAGCCACCGCCGAACGCCTCGATGGCGAACTCTCCGCGAGCAATACCGGCCACGGCGCACAAATGCGCCTGCGCCTGCCCCTTCCGGTCATTGGAGACCATGCATGAACGACCTCGTTCCACCCGGCGGGCGCCCGCTGCTGATCGTCGATGACGACGCCACGTTCGCCCGTGTACTAGGCCGCGCCCTCACCTCGCGCGGATTCGACGTGATCAGCTGCGACAACGCCGACGATGCGCGCACCGTCGCCCGCCGTCACCAGCCGCGGTACTGCGTGCTCGACCTGAAGCTCGGCGACGAGAACGGGTTGCGCCTCATCCCGGAGTTGCAGTCGCTGGTCCCGGACATGCGCGTGCTGCTGCTTACCGGCTACGCCTCGATCGCCACCGCCGTGGAGGCCATCAAGCGCGGTGCGCACGATTACCTGGCCAAGCCGGTGGATGCGGACGCCGTGGTCCGCGCCCTGCTCGATGGCGATGCCGGTCCGGCCGACCTGGACGATCTGGTCGACGCACCCGATGCCCCGTTGCCGTTGCGCCGGCTCGAATGGGAACACATCCAGCGCGTCCTGACCGAATGCGAAGGCAACATCTCCGAGACGGCACGTCGCCTCGGCATGCACCGCCGTACGCTGCAGCGCAAGCTCAGCAAGCATCCCGTGCGCGAACGCCCCGACGAGCATTGACCATGCGCCCGTTCCTCGCCCTCGTTTTCGCCTCGCTCCTTGCCTCCGTTGCGAGCATGGTCCACGCCGACAACGGCATGGCCGGCATGGCGATGGGCCATGAAGCGCCGCTGGGTTTCGACGCCACGTTCGATGCGGCGGGCCATCTCTGGGTCGTCGACACCATCGGTGAGCATGTCCGCGTGCGGCGGTCCGATGACATGGGCCGCAGCTTCGTCATGTCCACCATCGTCAATCCCAGCGGCGAACCCATCTACGCCGAAGGCGAGAACCGGCCGAAGATCGCCCTGGGTCCGAAGGGTGAGCTTTACGTCAGCTGGTCGCAGCCACGCAAGCTTCCGTGGACGGGCTTCGTACGCTTTTCGCGATCCCTCGACGGCGGCGCGCACTTCGACGCGCCCACGACCGTGCACGCCGATCGCGCCGAGATCACTCATCGCTTCGATTCGCTCGCCGTCGACGGCAAGGGCAACGTGATCGTCGCCTGGATCGACAAGCGTGATGTCGAGGCGGCCAAGGCCAGCGGCAAACCCTACCTGGGCGCCGCCACCTACTACAGCTGGTCGAGCGACCGTGGCGCCACGTTCACGCCCGAGCGCAAGATCGTCGACCAAAGTTGCGAGTGCTGCCGGATCGCGCTGGCGCGAGCACCCGACGGCACGATCGCTGCGTTCTTCCGCGCGATCTATGGCGACAACATCCGCGACCACGCCTTCGCCAATCTTCCCGTCGGCAAGGGCCTGCCGAAGGTGGAACGCGCCACCTTCACCCAATGGCATATCGAAGGCTGCCCGCACCACGGCCCCTCGCTCGCGATCGACGCGACGGGGACGCGCCACGCCGTCTGGTTCAGCGCAGCCGATGGCAAGGCAATGATCTGGTATGGCCAGCTGCATCCCGGCGACAAGCCCTCGTACCTGGTCACGGTCGGGGCAGCGGGTGCCTCCCATGCCGATATCGCGGTGGATGGGAAGCATGTGTGGATCGCCTACCACCAGGTGTCGGTGAAGGGACTGGAGCTGATGCTGCGCGAATCGTCCGATGGCGGCGCGACCTTCACGGAGGCGCGGGCCCTCGCCCACGTCGATGGCGGATCGGGTTGGCCGAAGCTGCTGCTCTGGCGACACCGCGCCTTCGTCGGCTGGAATCCCGACGGGCAATTCCGGCTGGTACCGACGGAACTGCTATGAGGTACTGGCTCGCCGCATTTATCTGCCTGTTCGCGGTGGCGGTGTCCGCCGCCGAACCCACCGTGTTGACCCCGGCCGACACGAAAGCGCTCATCGCCGTACCCGGCAAGGGCGTGCGCATCGTGGCGTTGTGGTCGCTGGACTGTGCCTACTGCGAAGAGAACCTCGCGGCGCTGCTTGCGTTCCAACGCAGTCATGCGGACATGGAACTGGTCTTCGTCGCCACCGATCCCATCAGCGAAAAGGCGGCGCTGGAGGCACGACTGAAAGCGGCAGACCTCGATGCCGCGCCGTCGCGAGCGTACGCGGATGCGACGCCGGAGCGGATCAATTTCCTCATCGATCCGACATGGGGCGGGGAAACGCCACGGACATTGGCCATCAAGGCCGATGGCACGCGCAAAGGAGTGAGCGGGGCGCTGGATGCGGGGCGTATCGCGACGCTGGTGGACTGAGGACGGATAGAACCCGGCCTCACGCCTCCACGGGTTGCGGATGCGGAAACCGCACGCTGGCGATGCGACTGGCGCCGGGCAAGGAGCGCAACTCCAGTGGCCACTGGAACCGATCCGACAACCGTCGCGCGATCGCCAGGTCGAATCCATGCCGGTCCACCGACGCGTGCCGGCGGCTGCCGGCTTCCGGCGTATCGAGCGCGGGGTTGATCACGCTCACGCTGCCGGGCATCACGGTGACGACGATCGTGCCCTGGTCGGTCTGCTGCAAGGCATGCCGGATCAACTGGCCGCAGAGCACCGCGAAGACGCGTGGCGAAGCATGCAGCGCGAAACTCGCCGGTTCGTCGAGTATCAACTCCACCGGACGTCCCGCGATCAACTCGCGCGCATAGTCCACTTCCTGGCGCAGCACGTTGTTCACCACGAAGTCTTCTTCCGCAAGTCCCTGGTCGGACTCGCGCGAGAGGATGAGGAAAGCCTCGACCAATGCTTCCAGTTCGCGCGTGGAGCGGCGAATGCGCTCCAGCGAACGATGCCCGAAATCCGAAAGATCGGTTTCGTCGGCAAGCATGTCGGAAGACATCTTGATGACGGTGAGAGGACTGCGTAACTCGTGGCTGGCGTCCCGGGTGAAGTTGCGCTCGCGCTCGCCGAAGCCCTCGATACGCGTGGCGAGGCCATGCAATCCGTGGATCAGCGACGAGACGTCGCCATCGGCACGTCTTCCGTTCTCGCGGTCCAGGCCTTCCATGTCGGGACGGTCGGGGTCCCAGCCTTCCAGCATGCGCGCCAGCGCCGCCACGGGAATCCATTCACGCGACACCGCGAGCCAGGCGAGGCCGCCGGAACAAAGCATGATCGCGATCGCCGCCCCGATCGGGGCGACATTGTTCGCCGCCATCAACGAAGCGATGATCACGACGATCGTCTGCAATGCGAAGACGATCGCGACGCGCGCGCGGAACGATCCGCGCCGGCGCCTGGTCCCCTGCGGTGCCCTGCCTTCCATCGATCAGTTCCGAACCCGCCTCCGCTTCATGCCGTCTGCGACGCGGCGACTTCGGAATCGAGGTCGGCCAGCCGGTATCCCGCGGAGTGGATCGTATGCAGCAACGGCCGGTCGAACGGCTTGTCGATCACGCGACGCAGGTTGTACAGGTGCGAGCGCAGCGTGTCGGAATCGGGCAGCGTATCGCCCCAGATCTCCCGTTCGATATCGCGACGGCTTACGACCCGCGGGGATTCGCGCATGAGGATGGCGAGAAGCTTCAGGCCGATCGGCGAGACGGTGAGTTCCTGGCCACCGCGGGTGAGGCGCAAGGTGGCGGTGTCGAGGGTCATGTCGCCCACGTTGAGAACCTCGGACGAGACCTGGCGGCGGTCGCGCCGGATCAGGGCACGCAGGCGCGCTTCCAGTTCGCGTACCTCGAAAGGCTTCACCAGGTAATCGTCGGCACCGGCCTCGAGACCCACCAGCTTGTCTTCCAGTGTGTCACGCGCCGTGAGCATCAGCACCGGCGTGGACTTCTTGCCTTCCTTGCGCAACTTGCGGCACACATCCAGGCCGTCCATGCCCGGCAGCATGAGATCCAGCACGACGACGTCATAGCTGTTGATAACCGCCAGGTGCAAGCCACTGACGCCATCGGCGGCGTAGTCGACGGAGTATCCCTTGCGTTCGAGGAACTCACCGACCATTTCGGCGATCGGGCGATTGTCCTCGACGAGAAGGATCAAACCCGCCTGTACGTCGTTGCTCATCGCTCCACTCCTCTGGTGATTCACAAATGTGAAGAGTTAACGGTCGGACCGGTGAGAACAGCGTGAAGACCGAAAACAAGGATTCATTGTGGGTAACGCAACGTGGAGACCGCGTCGTCTAGCGGAGCATCGGGTTTAGCGCCTTCCATACATTCTCTGCGACGCGAGGCTCGCCGGCAGCCGTCGGATGCAGTCCGTCGTCCTGCATGAGGGCCGGCTCCAGGGCCACGCCGTCGAGCAGGAATGGCACCAGCGCCACGCCGTGTTTCTGCGCCGCGTCCATGTAGACCTTGCGCAACCCATCGCGGTATTGGGGACCGTAGTTCACCGGTAATTCGATGCCGAGGAGGAGCACCTTCGCCCCGGCGCGCGTGGCGGCGCCGATCATCGCATCGAGGTTGTCGGCGAGCTTGCCCAAGGGGAGGCCTTGCAGGCCGTCGTTCGCACCCAGTTCGATCACAACCACCCCCGGCCGCTGCTTCTCGAGCAGACCGGGCAGCCGGTTACGTCCGCTCAGGGACGTTTCCCCACTGATGCTGGCATTGACCATCGCCCATGGCGTCGCCATCTTCGAGGTGCGCGCGTCCAGCAAACGCACCCAGCCGGCCTCCACCGGAATGTTGTGCGCCGCCGACAACGAGTCCCCGAGCACCAGCACCTTGCGCGGCGTATCCGCCGCGGAGGCGATGGCGCACCAGACGAACAGCAACAGGACCAGGCAACGACGCATGAGCGATTCTTCCCGTGTTCTTCTCGAAGTAACGGATGTTAGCAAGTCGGTTTTCGGCCCGGAGGGCCAGCTGGACATCCTTTCGGGGGTGAACCTGCGCGTCGCGGAGGGCGAGAGCTTCGCCATCGTGGGGGCATCCGGTTCGGGCAAGACCACCCTGCTCGGACTGCTGGCCGGACTGGATGTTCCCACGGCGGGCAGCATCCGTCTCGACGGCCAGCCGCTGGAAAGCATCGACGAGGAGGCCCGGGCGGCGATCCGGCGGCGCCTGGTGGGCTTCGTCTTCCAGTCGTTCCACCTGCTCCCGGCGCTGACGGCCGAGGAAAACGTGATGCTCCCCCTGGAGCTGGAGGGCGACAACGGCGCGCGCGAGCGTGCCCATGCGGCGCTGGAGTCGGTGGGCCTCGGCGCGCGGCGCCGGCACTACCCGGCCCAGCTGTCCGGTGGAGAACAGCAACGCGTCGCCCTCGCCCGCGCCTTCGTCCACCGTCCGCGCATCCTGTTCGCCGACGAGCCCACCGGCAACCTCGACCAGCACACCGGCGAACACGTCGGCGACCTGCTCTTCGAGATGAACCGACAGCACGCCACCACCCTGATCCTGGTCACCCACGACGCACGCCTCGCCGCCCGTTGCGCGCGCTCCGCGGAATTGCATGAAGGCCGCCTCGGGGTGCCCGCGTGAACGTCTTCCGGCTCGCCCTGCGCACGCTGCGGCGTGAATGGCACCTGGTGGAGTTGCGCACCCTGGCTGCCTCGCTGGTCTTGGCGGTCATCGCGCTGGGCGTGGTGGCGACCCTCTCCACCCGGATCGAACGCGGCATCCTGGCCAGCGCGGCCGAACTGATCGGTGGCGACCTGGGTGTATCCGCCCCCGCGCCCCTGCCCGAGCCGATGCTGCGATCGGCGCGTGCCGATGGCCTGGCCGCGACGCGCGGCGCGTCGTTCCGCAGCGTGGCCTTCGTCGGCGAGCGTAGCCAACTGCTCGACGTCCTGGCGACGGACAGCGCCTATCCACTGCGCGGCACGCTGGAAGTCCGCGGCGCGGACGGCCGCGATCGCACGGCCCGGGGGCCCGCCCGAGGCGAAGTCTTCCTGGACCATCGGGCGATGGTGGGCCTCGGCATCCAGGCGGGCCAGGCGATTCAGATCGGTGGCCGCGACCTGCATGTCGCGGCCGAACTGGTGCGCCAGCCCGACGGCGGCGAACTGTTCGCCCTCGCGCCACGCGCGCTCATGAACCTGGACGATGCCAGCGAAGCGGGGCTGCTCTCCCTGGGTAGCCGTGCGCGCCACCGCCTGCTCGTGGCCGGGCCGCCGGCCGCCGTGGCGACCTGGCGCGTCCGTGTCGAAAGCGGCTCGCTGCCGCAGGGCGGCGAACTGATCACGCCCGAGAAGATGCAGGAGCGCATGCGCACCGCGTTCGATCGCGCCAGCGCCTTCCTCCGCTTGACCGCGCTGTTGTCCGCCTTGCTCGCCGGGGTGGCGATCGCGCTGGCTTCGGCACGTTATGCACGCCGCAAGGCCGCGGAAGTGGCCCTGCTCCGCGCCCTGGGCACACCGCGACGGCGCGTGGCGGCCCTGCTCGTCACCACGCTCGCGGCGCTCGCCCTGCCGGCCGCCGCGCTGGGCATGGCCATCGCATTGGGCCTTGCCCAGGGCGCGTGGTATTTCGCGCGCCAGCTGTTCGACAACATTCCCACCACCTTGCCGCTGGGTCCGGCGTTCGCGGCCGCCGCGATGGGCCTGGCCGTGCTTGCCGGCTTCGCCTTGCCTCCCCTCGTGCGCCTGGCCGAAGTACCTCCCGTGGCGGTGTTTCGCGAATCCATGCAGCGGCGCGTGCGCCGTTTCGACGTGCTGTACCTCGTGCCGCTCGTCACGGCTATCGTCCTGGTCTGGGTGCAGAGCGATTCCGCCAAGCTGGCCGGCATCCTCGCCGCCAGTCTCGCGGGCGTGGCCGTCGTCGCGGCATTGCTGTCGGCGCTGTTGCTGGTGATCGCGCGGCGCGTGGCTCCCGGCGCACATCCGGCACTGCGGCTCGGCCTGGCGGCGCTTGCCAGACGCCGTGGCCTCTCGCTCGTCCAGGCCACCGCGCTTTCGCTCGGGCTTTGCGCGTTGCTCCTGCTCGCCGTGATCGCGCCGTCACTGCTGGATGGCTGGCGCCGCGAACTTCCCGTGGATACGCCGAACTGGTTCGCCCTGAATCTGCAGGACGACCAACGCGAGGAATTCGCACGCGCACTGGAGCGCATGGGCGCCACGCGAACCAACATGATGCCGCTCGCGGTAGGCAAGCTCACCGCGATCAACGGCAAGCCGATCGACAGCATCGCCTTCACGGATGGCGAAGCGAAGGATTCGGCGGACCGCCAGCTGCGCCTGTCGTGGAGTGCGGAGCTGCCACCGTCGAACCAGGTGGTGGAAGGCCGCTGGCCGGGCCCCTCGCCGGATCAGGCGGAGGTATCCGTCGACACCTCATGGCGCGACCGGTTCCACCTGAAGCTGGGCGACACGTTGAGTTTCGAAGTGGGTGAAGGCACGCTGGATGCGCGCGTGGGTAGCGTGCGCCAGGTGGACTGGAGTTCGTTCCGGGTCAACTTCTTCTTGCTGCTGGACCCGGCACATGCCGGCGAACTGCCGCATACCTGGCTCACCAGTTTCTACCTCCCGCGGGGTCACGCCGACGAACTGGCCAAGGTTTCGCGCGAGTACGGCAACCTGAGCCTGATCGACGTCGACGCCTTGCTCGACCGCGTGCGCGAAATCGTCGACCGGGTCGGCAGCGCGGTTCGCTGGGTACTCGGGTTCAGCCTGCTCGCCGGCGCACTGGTGCTCGCGGCGGCACTGGCGGCGAGCGCGCAGGAACGCAGGAAGGAAGCGGCTTTGTTGCGCACGCTAGGCGCCACGCGAGCGCAATTGCGTGCCGCGGCGGCATGCGAGTTCGCCTTGCTCGGCCTGGTCGCCGGCCTGACCGCCGCGCTGGGTGCGACCGGAGCGGGCCTGTGGCTGGGCAAGGCCGTCTTCCGCATCGAACATTTCGTGCCGCCGCTGTGGCCATTGGTCGGTGCCGCCGCGCTCGCGGCCCTGGTGGTGATGGCGATCGGGTTGTTCGGCACGCGCCGTGTATTGCGGACGTCGCCGATGGCGTTGCTGCGGGAAGGCTGATCTTGCCGGGACTGAGATAACCTGCCACCTCACCCACCCGGCAGCATGTCCAACGCCATCACGATCGCATCCTCGCGCCCACCCTTCGCTGGGTAATACGAAGGACGCCTCCCGATCTCGGCGAAGCCCAGCGAATCGTACAGATCCTTCGCCACGGGATTCGACGGCCGCACTTCGAGGAAGATCCGCTCGGCGCCATACCAGCGGGCGAGGTCGACCAACCGGCGCATCATCCGCCGCCCGTAACCGAGACCGCGGTGGGCGGCGGCGATGCAGACGTTCAACACATGGGCTTCGCCCGCCGCCACGGACAGGATGCCGTAGCCGGCGACGTCGCCCTCATGGACGATCACCCAGCAGTTGTGTCCCGCCTGCATGCAGTCGCGGAAGATGCCCGCGCTCCAGGGAAATTCGTACGACGCGTGTTCGATCGCCACGACGGCGTCGAGATCCTCGCGGCGCATCGCGCGTACTTCGGTGGAGGGACGAGCCACGGCGACCATGGGTTCAGGCTCCGCGCAGGGCACGTCCAAGGGCACGCAAGCCATTCCAGAGCCGGCGCTTCGCAGCGGGATCGGCGACGATCGCCGCCGGTGTATCCACCAGCACGATGTGCGCCGCGCTCATCACCTCGACCGGAAGGTCGTGACCCAGGGCACGGGCCTGCGCCTCGCCAAAGACGAGGTACGCCGACGCCGCGGGCACATCGCCCAACCCACGCTCACCCACCTCGAGCCGTGCTGCGCGTGCCGTCGCCGGACCGAAGGCGCGCAACGCACGGCCCAGCAGGTCCAGTTCGCGTCCGCTCGCCCCGGCCGGAAGGATCACCACGCACGGTATGCGGTCGCCGGCCGGCGCCGGCCCGTCGTTGGCGGGTTGGACGGCCGATCCGGACGATGCCTCGCCGAGACGCAGGCGCCAGGGCGTCACGCCCATCACCTTGAGCAGGCGTTCGCGGCGTTCGGGCACGGCGGACATCGCGCTTACTCCGAAGCCTTGGCGTGACGACGCGTGCGCCGGCGATGCGCGGCACGGCCCCACAGCGTCATCACCGGTCCGGACACCGTGTAGATCACCGCCACGGCGAACAGCACGCGGGCCGTGTCGATCAACAGCAGCACCACGATCAGCACCGCGGCGATCAGCCAGATGAAGGGCACGCGATCGCCCTTGGGCCAGGCCTTGAAGCTGTAGTACCGCACGTTGCTGACCATGAGCAGCCCGGCGACCACCGCCAGCGGCATGGCGAAGAACGCCACGGACGGACCCGGAATATCGAACTTTTCCATCGTCCAGACGAAGGACATGCACAACCCTGCGGCCGCGGGACTGGCCAGGCCCTGGAAGTAGCGTTTGTCGGCGACGCCGACCTGGGTGTTGAAGCGAGCCAGGCGCAACGCGGCGCAGACCGCGTAGATGAAGGCCGCGGCCCAGCCGATCTTGCCCCAGACGGGACCGTAGGCCACCAGCGACGACAACGCCCACGTGTACATGACCAGCGCGGGAGCGAGGCCGAAGCTGACCAGGTCGGACAGGGAGTCGTATTGCACCCCGAATTCGCTCTGCGAATTGGTCATGCGCGCCACGCGGCCATCCATGCCGTCGAGGATGCCTGCCACGAAGACAGCCAGGGCGGCCACCGCATAGTGCCCGTTGATCGCGGACACGATCGCGTAGAAACCGGCGAACATGGCGCCCGTCGTGAACAGGTTCGGAAGCAGGTAGATACCGCGGTGACGCGGCCCCCGGGCTTGGATCGGATCGCTCATGGGCCATTCCGTGACGTGGGCCGACAGTGTATCCCAGGCGCCGTGAAGCGTCAGTCCGGCACCGGAAGGGGATATCCCGAGCCCGTCGACGGGAACCGCGACCCACGTCGCTTGCGCACCCCCACGCCGGGTGATACTTGTTTGCGCCACTCATCCAGCCAGCCGGAAACCCACATGCGCCGTTGCCTAGCTCTCGCACTCCTCGTGTCGGTCTGTCCCCTGGCCCTGGCCCAGGCTTACAAGTGGAAGGACGCCCAGGGTGTCACCCACTACGCCGACGCGCCCCCGCCAGGCGGCATGAAATACGAAAAGATCAAGACCTCGGGCACCGCCGAGGCCCCCGCCCCGGCGGCGAGCGCCACGGCCTCGGCCGCCGCGAGTGGCACGAAGGCGGCGGCCAGTGCCGACGACACGCCGGCCAACCGGCAGAAGCTCTGCGACCAGCTGCGCAAGAACCTCGACATCCTCAATAACGAGAAGGTCGTCACCATGGACGACGGCAAGGGCGGCGTGAAACAGGTCGACGACGCCACGCGGCAAAGCCAGATCAAGACTGCCCAGGCGCAGATGACGCTGTACTGCCAGGGCTGAAGCGGCGGTAAGCCGGAAACCTCCTATAATCCCGGCTTTACCGTCGGGATCGCTTGCAGATGCGCCTCAGCCAGTTCCACCTCGCCACCGTCAAGGAAGTCCCCGCCGACGCGGAAGTCGTCAGCCACCAGCTGATGCTTCGCTCGGGCATGATCCGCAAGCTCGCCTCGGGCCTGTACACCTGGTCGCCGCTGGGCCTGCGCGTGCTGCGCAAGGTGGAAAAGGTCGTCCGCGAGGAAATGGTCCGCGCCGGCGCGGTCGAGATGCTGATGCCCTCCGTGCAGCCGCGCGAACTCTGGGAAGAGACCGGCCGTTGGGAAAAGTTCGGCGGCCAGCTGCTGAAGATCAAGGACCGCAAGGAACAGGAGTTCTGCTACGGCCCCACGCACGAAGAGGTCATCACCGACTTCGCGCGTAACGAACTGAAGAGCTACAAGCAGCTTCCGCTCAATTTCTTCCAGATCCAGACCAAGTTCCGCGACGAGATCCGTCCGCGTTTCGGCGTGATGCGCGCGCGCGAATTCCTCATGAAAGATGCGTATTCCTTCCACCTGACCCAGGAATCGCTCGGCGAAACCTATAAGGTGATGTACGAGACGTACTCGCGCATCTTCACCCGCCTCGGCCTGGAGTTCCGCGCGGTGGACGCGGATACCGGTGCGATCGGCGGCAGTGCCAGCCACGAGTTCCAGGTGCTCGCCGATTCGGGCGAGGACGCCCTCGCCTTCTCGGACGCCTCCAGCTACGCGGCCAACATCGAACTGGCCGAAGCCGTCGCGCCATCCACCGAGCGTCCCGCCCCGTCGGCGGAACTCACCCGTGTCGATACCCCGAGGGAGCGCACGGTCGAGGAAATCACGGCCTTCCTCGGCGTTCCCGCATCGCAGGTGGTGAAGACCATCCTGGTTCGCGGCCGGGAGGGCCTCGTCGCCCTTTGCGTACGTGGCGACCATGAACTCAACGAGGTGAAGGCCGCCCACCTTCCCGAACTGCCGGATGAATCCGAATTGGCCAGCGAGGCGGAAATCGTCGCCGCCACCGGCACGCGTCCCGGCTTCATCGGGCCGGTGGGGCTGCCCGAGTCGATCCCGGTCATCGTCGACCGCAGCGCGGCCGTACTCGCCGACTTCGTTTGCGGCGGCAACCAGGACGGCACGCATTACACCGGCGCCAACTGGCAGCGCGACGCACGGATCAATCGTGTCGCCGACCTCCGCAAGGTCGTCGACGGCGATGCCTCGCCGGATGGCAAGGGCACGATCCGCCTCGGCCGTGGCATCGAGGTCGGCCATATCTTCCAGCTCGGCCAGAAATACGCCGAGTCCATGGGCGCCGGCGTGCTCGACGAGCAGGGCAAGATGCGCACGATGTACATGGGCTGCTACGGCATCGGTGTCAGCCGCATCGTGGCCGCCGCCATCGAGCAGCGCCACGATGACGCCGGCATGATCTTGCCCGAGGCCATGGCGCCCTGGCGCGTGGCCGTCTGCGTGATCAATCCGAAGAACGATGTGGCCGTCGCGGAAGCCGCGGAATCGATCTACCAGCAACTGTCGCAGGCCGGCATCGAAACCGTCCTCGACGATCGCGGCCTGCGCCCCGGCCCGATGTTCGCCGACATGGAACTCATCGGCGTGCCACACCGGGTGGTGGTGAGCGGCCGCGGCCTGGAAGCCGGCACCTTCGAATACCGCGCACGCACCGACAGCGAGGCCCGCAATGTCACTCGCGAGGAACTGATCGCCCTGCTCGGCTGATACGGGCATGGGAGCCGCCTGGGTGGAGCCGCTCAAGGTGGCCTCCACTCAGGATGGCCTCCGCTCAAGGTGAGCCGCCATCCAGGTGGGAGCCGACCTTGTCGGCGATCCCGCGGCAGCGGGCCAGGTTGAGGCAAGCATCCCATCGCCGACAAGGTCGGCTCCCACAGATCAGGTTGCTTGCCAAGCCTTGGGTGGTCTGCCAAGCCTCGGGTTGCTTGCAAGTCTCGGGCTGCTTACCGCGTCACCGCTGAAATGGATTTTCACGAAACGGTGACTACGCCTGCCGTTGTAGGGCTAATCTGATAATCGCTTCCCGATTAGCCGACACATCCCTCGCCGTACTGCCATTATCCGGCCAGTTGGGTCACAATTCCGGCGTTCGCATTATCAAGAAGGGCCCATGGCCCATGCGAAACCCTAAATCAGGCAATAACCCGGAGATGCCAATGGCCGTCGATATCAAGAGCCTCAATCACAACCAGCTCAATGAGTTGATCACCAAGGCACAGGTTCGCCAGAACGAACTTCGCAAGGAAAAGGTCAGCAAGCTGCGCGAGAAAATCAACGCGCTTATCAAGGCGGAAGGCTTCACCTTCGATGACGTATTCGGCGCACGCGCCCCCAAGTCGAAGCGCGCCGGCACCACCGTGGCCGCCAAGTACCGCAATCCCGCCGATCCTACGCAGACCTGGTCCGGCCGCGGCAAGCGCCCGAATTGGTTCAACGAGGCACTGAAGGCCGGCAAGAAAGAAAAGGACTTGCTGGTCTAAACCGTTCACCGCCAGGAGCCGCCCATGCCTCTCGTTCGAATCGATCTGCGTCGCGGCAAGGACGCCGCTTACCGTACCGCCCTGGGCAATGCCGTTCACGATGCCCTCGTCGGTATCGGCGTGCCGGCCGACGACCGCTTTCAGGTCATCGCCGAACATGACACCGAAGGCCTCGTTTACGACGCCCATTACCTGGGCATCGAGCGCAGCGACGACATCGTGATCGTACAGATCACCTTCAACGACACGCGTACGCTCGAGCAGAAGAAGGCACTGTACAAGGCGATCGCCGAGAACCTTGGCAAGGCACCGGGCGTGAAGCCGGGCGACGTCTTCGTGAGCCTGGTAGAGGTGAAGAAGGAAAACTGGTCGTTCGGCAATGGCGTAGCCCAATACGCGAGCTGATCGCCTGCGGAAGCTGCTTCTTCTGGAAGCAGCTTTCAGAGTGAGCGGCGAGGGGCCACGATGAGGTCCCCGAACAGCAGGCCGGCCACCAGCGAGACGAGCAGCGTCACGCCGAGCAGGCCGGTGTCCATGCCGAGCGAAGCGTCGCGATCCAGCAGGTAGGACACACTGCGGAAACTGACCGACCCCGGCACCAGCAGGATGATCCCGGGCTCGCGCACCACCGCGCCGGGTTGCTGCGCGTAACGCGCATATACATTGCTCAACGAGCCCAAGAGCAAGCCGCCAACGAAGACACCGAACGGCGCCCCCGGCAGCGAACCGGAAATGCTGCCGCCCCACCGCGTGGCGAGATAGCCGAGCACCACCGCGCCCATCACCACCAGCCAGTCACGCCGGGCGGCACGGAAGAGGATGGCGAACGAAAAAGCGCCGAGGATCAACGAAGGCCAATCCGCCCAGCCCGGCAGCGGAGGGAGTGCGTAGTTGCGCGGTTCGATGCCGAAGGCTTCGCACAACTGGCTGGCCGCGACGGTGCCGAAGGTGAGCTTGAGAAGGGTCGCCACCGCGCCGCCCATGCGCGCGACGCCGGCCACCAGGTGCTGGCTGGAAATCTCACGTACCGCCGTCGTCAACGCCATGCCCGGCAGCAGGACGATCAGGCTGCCGAGGATCACCGACTTCAGCGCCAACGGCACGATGTAAGCGCTGACGACGGTCGCGATGACCGTGGCCACCATCGCGCTGATGGCTTCACTCGCCGCGGCCAGCCGCGGGCGACTGCCGGAGGCGACGGTGATGAGGCCGATGATCACGCCGATGACGCCGGCGGTGACGAGATCGGGCCACGCGCTGTGCAGCAACAAGGCCACGACGCTGGCGGCGCACAGGCCGTAGCTGGCGATCACACCCAGTTCGGCGCGAAAGGTCTCCGGCGCGCCAAGCTTGCGCAAGAGGTGAAAGCCCTCGCGCAGTTCCATCTGGCCATCGATCACCGCGTCGGCGATGCGGTCGGCCTCGCAGAGGCGCCCCAGATTCACATCACCTGGCGGAAGCCGCATGACCTGGGTGACCTGGGCGACGCTTTCCTCGCCCTGCCCCAGGTCGGCGAAGGAAACGATGATCGCGGTGGGGCTGGACCATACCTCGGCCGACAGGCCCAGCCGTTGCGCCGACCGGCTGATGGCTGTCTCCAGGCGGGGTGCCGTGGTGCCGTACTGGTGCAGCCGCCGCGCCAGTTCGGTGAGGAAGGCGATGCGGGTGTTGATCGCGGTGGTGGCGAAACCCACCGGCACGGTCAGCGGCGAGGCATCAGCCAACATCCACCGCCTTCACGCGCAGGGTCGTGCCGTCGATGCCGATCACCTCCACCGTCGCGCCGAGGGGGAGGTCCGGGCCGGTGACCAACCACATGCCATCGCCCACCTTGGCCTTGCCACGGCCCTGCACGATCGGCTCACACAGCGTGTAGCGCTGTCCGAGCAATTGCTCGCCCCGACGATTGAGCCGCTCGTTACCGGCGGGAATTCGCTCCAGGCGTGGCCTGACCACCTTCCAGTAGATGAAACACGAGACAAAGGCGAACACCACGAACAGCACCGCCTGGGCCAGCGCGCCCATCCCGGGCAGCAGCAGCAACGCCACGCCCATGGCCGCGGCGGCGATACCGATCCACAACATGAAGTAACCCGGCAGGATCACCTCGCCACCGATCAACAGCAGCGCGACGATCCACCAGAGGTAATGCACGGCGATCTGGTCCATGGCGATCAGCGCGGCAGCGGCGGTGTGCGGTTGGTGGTCTCCGCCGGCGCGCGATGCTGCGAAGCGAGCGAGTCGCGCGCGAGCTCGGCGATACCCGCCAGCGAACCGAGGATGCCCGTGGTCTCCATGGGCAGCAGCAGTGTCTTCTGGTTGGGCGACTTGGCCATTTCCTTCAGCGCCTCGACGTAGTTGTTGGCGACGAAGTAGTTCAGCGCGTTCACATCGCCGCTGGCGATGGCCTGCGAGACCATCGTGGTGGCCTTGGCTTCGGCCTCGGCAAGGCGCTCGCGTGCTTCCGCCTCGCGGAACGCGGCTTCCTTCTTTCCCTCGGCTTCCAGGATCGCCGACTGTTTTTCGCCCTCGGCCTTGAGGATGGCCGCCTGGCGGAAGCCCTCGGCGTCGAGGATGTTCGCGCGTTTCTCGCGCTCGGCCTTCATCTGCCGCGCCATGGCGTCGACGAGATCGCGTGGCGGCGAGATGTCCTTGATCTCGATACGCGTCACCTTGACGCCCCAGGGATGCGTGGCTTCATCGATCACGCCGAGCAGCTTGGCATTGATCGCGTCGCGCTGGCTCAGGCTTTCGTCCAGGTCCATCGAGCCGAGCACGGTACGGATATTGGTCATGATCAGCGCGAGCGCCGCCATTTCGAGGTTCGCCACCTCATAGGCGGCCTTGGCCGCGTCGAGCACCTGGTAGAACACCACGCCGTCCACGCGGACGACAGCGTTGTCCTTGGTGATGACGTCCTGCGAAGGAACCTCGAGCACCTGCTCCATCATGTTCATCTTGCGCCCGATCGCATAGACGAACGGGATGAGGAAATGCAGGCCCGGGGTGAGCGTGCCGGTGTACTTGCCGAACATCTCCACCGTCCACTCGTAGCCTTGCGGCACGATACGAATGAGCTTGGCCAGTACGATGATGGCGACGACCACCACGACCAGCGCGACGACGATATTTCCCATGGCCTTGTCTCTCCCTATCCCGGTATGTCCCGGGAGTATAGGCGAAGCGCCTCAGGGCGAACCGGCGGGCAATACCAGGGTGACGCGCAGGCCACCGCCCTCCCGATTGGCCAGCGCGATGCGTCCGCCATGGGCTTCCGAAATTTCGCGGGCCAGGGCCAGGCCCAGGCCGGTACCCGAGCGCTTGGTGGAATAGAACGGCAGCAGGGCCTGGGCGAGCACCGTCTCGCTCATGCCCGGGCCACGGTCGGCCACTTCGATCAACGTGTCGCGCCCGACCTGGTGCACGGCCACGGACACCTCGGTGGCATCCCCACCCGCCTCGTGGGCGTTCTTTATCAGGTTGATGAGGACCTGTTCCACCTGGGTCGGGTCGAACCAGCCGGGCTGCTCGGGTGGCGGCGAGGCGAGGCGGAATTGTGCGTGCAGCGCCAGCGCGTCGAGGAAGGGAACCCATGGGACGGGCCGGGATTGCGGCGCCGGCAGCTTGGCGAAACTGGCGTAGCCGGCGATGAAACTGTGCAGGTGTTTCGCACGGTCGCCAATCGAGGCGAACACACCGGGTAATCGTGCGAGATCGCCACGGCGAGCCAGCTCGGCACCCGAATGCGACAACGATGAGATCGGCGCCAGCGAGTTATTGAGCTCATGGCTGATCACCCGGATCACCCGCTTCCAGGTGTGCACTTCCTGGCGCGACAACTCGCGGGTCATGCGGCGATAGAGCTGCAGGCGGTGCGGGCGCCCTTGCAGGCGAAAACCACGCTGAGACAGGTGGAAGGTTTCCTCGCTGCCGTCCATCTCGACGGAGAACAAGGCGTCCTCGCCACCGGCCGCCGCTTCGCGCAGGCTCTCGGGCATCGCCGCCAGCACGGTGTCGAAATCCAGGCCGGCGAGCGCGCGCCCCTCGTTGAACAGGTGCCGCGCCGCGATGTTCGCGTAGGTGACCTTGCCGCTCGGATCGGTGAGGACCAGCGCCACCGGCGTGTTCTGCACCACCGTGTCGAGCAGCAGCTCGCGCTGGGCGAGATGTTGGCGTTGGTCGCGCAGGGTCTGGCCCAGCGCGTTGTGCATGCGGATCAGGTCGCCCAGTTCATCGCGCCGTGAGGTACCGATGGACATGCTGAAATCGCCGTCGCGATAGCTTGCCACCGCGCTTTCCAGCGCGCGCATCAGGCGCCGCAATGGCTCCACGAGCGCATGCGCCACCCAAGCCGACAAGGGCAGGAGCACCAGCAGGCAGATGATCAGCGCCGTGCCACCGTCGAAGGGCTCGATGGGCGGGACAGCGGGCAGTTTGCCCGCCTTCTCCGGCACGGCACGTATCCAGGCCAGCACCTGCGGGAACGGCCAGATCGACACGCCGGCGAAGACCAGCGCGCCGACGATGGCCGAGCCGGCCACGACGAGGGTCATGCGTCCTTCGAGCGAGAGGGTCTTCATGCGGGTGAACGTATCAGACCGCCAGCCCGTAGCGCTCCATGCGCCGATAAAGCGCCTGTCGTGAAAGCCCCAGGTTGCTCGCGGCACGGCTTACCACCCCGCCCGCCGAGGCCAGCGCGGCTTCCACCGACTCGCGGCTGGGCTCGTCGAGGTTGCGGTTGGCGGCGGCGGCCGGTGGCGGCAGATTGAGGTGGACCGGCTCGATCCTGCCGTCCGCCGCCAGCAGCGCCGCACGCGCGATGGCGTTCTTCAGTTCGCGCACGTTGCCCGGCCATGTGTGCGCCAGCAACGCTTCCCGCGCATCCTCGCTCAGCGTGGCCCGCCCATCGAGGAAGAATTCAGCGAGGGGAAGGATGTCGTCGCTGCGTTCCGACAGCGGCGGCAGGTTCACGTCGATCACGTTGAGCCGATAGTAGAGGTCTTCGCGGAAGGTGCCGGCTGCGATCATCGCCTTCAGGTCCGCGTTCGTGGCGCTCACCACGCGAACCTTCGCGTGCCGCGTACGTCCCGATCCCAACCGCTCGAATTGGCCGGTTTCGAGCACGCGCAGCAATTTCATCTGGCCCGGCAGCGGCAGATTGCCGATCTCGTCGAGGAACAAGGTGCCGCCATCGGCCATCTCGAAGCGGCCTTCGCGGGCCTTGTTCGCACCGGTGTACGCGCCCGCCTCGGCACCGAACAACTCGGCCTCGATCAGCTCGCCCGGCAGCGCGCCGCAGTTCACCGCCACGAAGGGTCCACGTCGCACCGCTGAGTTCGCATGCACGATGGCCGCGATACGTTCCTTGCCGGCACCGTTCGGGCCGGTGATGAGTACCGGCACGTCCGAGCGCGCGACCTGGCAGGCGAGTTCGATGGTGCGGCTCATCGCTTCCGACGCGAAGACCAGGCCATCGAGTTCGTAGCGGCTTTCCAGTGCTTCGCGGCGGCGGCGGCGTTCCACCCGCGCGCGAGTCACTTCACGGGTCGACTCGGAGAGTTCGAGCAGGTTCTCCACCGTGGCGAGAAGCTTGGTGTCGTCCCAGGGCTTGGCCAGGTAGTCCGCGGCACCAGCCTTCACCAGTTCGACAGCGGCCTCCAGGTGGGTCCAAGCCGTGAGCAGGATCACCGGGAGATCGGCATGGCGGGCGCGTATCGCCTTGAACAGCGCCACGCCTTCCTCGCCCGAGGTGGTATCCGCGGTGAAGTTCATGTCCTGGATGACGACATCCACGCGTTCGCGCGCCAGCGTGGCGAGCCCGTCGTCGGGCGTGAGGGCCACCAGCGGGCGGATATCACGCAGGCTGAGCGCAAGCGAAAGCGCCTCGCCCACGGCGGGGTTGTCGTCGATGATCAATACGCAGCGCATCTGGTCCCTTCGCATGCAGCCATGGATGCCTCTGCCGGCGAAAAGGTTGCATCCCCGCCGGCACTCTTTCCCATTCTATCCACGGGTGGCCACCACCGGGGGCACGGACGCCGCACGCCGGGCCGGGACCAGCACGGCGGCCTGGCCCAATAACCAGAGCACCACCGCCCCCACGGGCAGGTAGCCGAGCGGAAGACGCGGGAGTTCGTACTCATGCATCAACAGCAGGTTGATCGCGTAGGCGAGCACCATGCCCAGGACGATGCCCATGCTGGCGAGAAGGAAGTTCTCGGTCTGGAAATAACGCAGCACATCGGCGCGGCTCGCCCCGAGGGCGCGACGAATGCCGATCTGGCGACGGCGCTGGGCCACCCAGAAACTGGCCAGCCCGACGATGCCCAGCGCCGTGACGACGAGCAAGGCCACGCACACGCCGACGAGCAGAACGGTCGTCGCGCGGTCCGTGGCGAAGTAGCGGTCGCGCACTTCCGTATAAAGCCGCTTTTCGACGATGACACGGCGTGGGTCCACCGCCTTCAGTGCCGCCGCCGCGGCTTGCAACACGCTGCCGGCTTCGCCGGGACGCGCGCGGACCGCGAAGCCGCCGCCATAGGCGGTGACCATGCGCCAGGGCAGCAACAGGGTTTCGTATACACCCGTGCGGTTCTGGTCACCGGCCCGGGCCAGCCGTTCGACGATCCCCACGATGTGGAATTCCTCGTCGCCGATGAAGATGCTCCGGCCGATAGCCGATCGGCCGGGGAACAGGCGCTGCGCAAGCGCCTGTGTCACGACGACCACCGAGCTCCCCCGCACCTGCTTCGCGGCGTGATCGTCCACCCAGGTATATTCGTCGGGACGGATGAAGCGTCCGGCGACGAGGCGAAGGCCCAGCGTTTCGCCCACCGCTTCGCCGTAATACGCGGCGGCTTCCACGGAGGGCATCGACTGGTCGCGCGTGAGTCTCACCGGGGTGTTCCAGGAGGAGGGACCGAACGGCAGGGAGTTGGTCACGGTCGCCGCTTCCACGCCCGGGACGGCACGTAGCGCCGCGAGGTCCGCCTCGATCCGGGCATGCGTGTCGCTGCGCGGGCCGATGTCGGAAACCATCAGGCGAACGATGCGGTCATCGTCGATCCCGCTGGCTGTTTGCATCCAACGCAGGCGGTCGCCAATCAGGAAGGTCGCGTTGCAGAGGATCGCGCAAGTCAATGCGATCTGCAGCACGATCAGCGTGGCCGTGAGCTTATGCCGGCCGAGCGTCGAAAGGATGGGTCCGATATCCAGGCGCATCATTGGCTCTTCAATTGCAGCGCCGGGGGAATCCGGCATGCGCGCCACGCTGGCAGCAGGCCCGCGGCGAGCGCGGCGAGCAGCGAGATAAGGAAGGTCGCCGCCAGCATGGTCAGGTCGAGGTGGGCCAGTTCCGCCGCGGGGTTCGGTTGCATGCGCACGATCGCGAGCCCGAGCAAGGCCACCGCGAGGCCGCCGAAACCACCGGCCAACCCCACCATGCCCGCCTCGGTCAACAGTTGCGTGAACACGCTGCGCCGCGACGCGCCCAAGGCCCGGCGCACGCTCACCTCGCCCGCCCGACGCATGAACTTCGCCAGCATCAGGCCCACGGTGTTGACCAGGCAAACGGCGAAGAAACCGAGCGAAAGCCATACTTGCAGGCGGACGTCACCGGGAACGACCTGTTGTTCGTCGAGGAGGTGCATGACGTCGGTGAGCTCGGCGCGCGCAGGGCGATCGTACCGGCCCGACGCGACTTGCTCACGCGCATATCCCTCCAGGAACGTGCGGTAGGAAGCGACGGCAGCCGCGTCATCCAGTTCCACCCATAGCTGCAACCACACGCAACTCGCTGATTCCATGTGCTCTTCGTCGCCGGACCCCATGCCCCAGCATTCGACGCCGCCGTTGCGGGTCAGTCGCATCGCCCGCGAGGTGGTCAAGGGTACGAACACCTGTTCCGCCGCGCCGTAGTTGGTGGTGTTCAAGTCATAGAAGTGCGGTACCGGCCTCCATGGCTTCAGGACCCCGACGATGCGCATGTCCGCACCGTTGGCACGGATCGTCCTGCCGACACTGTTTTCGCCATGGAAGAGCCGGTCGTTCAGTTCGGCGCCGATCACCGCGATATGCGCGCGTTGTTCGTCCTCGGTGGCGCTCCATGCTTGCCCGTAGCGGAACGGCGTATCGAACATGCCGAAGAAATCCGCGCTGGTGTAGCGAGCCGAGACGAAGAAAGGATCGATCGACGGATCGTCCGGCTGGATCGGCACGGCGCCGCCAGTCATCAGTGCCTGCCGGTGCGCGCGCCGGGCATTCAGCAGGTTCATGCCGTCCGTCCAGGTCACCTGGGCAGGCAAGTCCACCGAGAGATCGAAACCCCTCAGCCCGCGTGGATCGAGACGCGGCATGAAGATCGATCCGCTGCGTCCCGGCAGCGGATCCCCCGACAGCACGTGCAGTACCGTCAGGGTGGTCATGCTCGCCCCGATCCCCAGGGCGATGGCGAGGATCATGAGCACCGTGAGCGCCCTGCTCCGTCGGAGGCTGCGCAGGGCGAGCTCCAGGTAGTAACCGAACATCGAATCTCCCGGGATTCAGACGCTGCGCGTGGCTTCGACCGGAGACACCTTCGACGCACGCAACGCCGGCGCGAACACCGCCATCTGGCCCAGGCCCAGCAGCACGACGACGCCGACCAATATGTAGGTGAAGGAAAGCCTCTTCATTTCGAAGTGCGTGAACATCCATTGGCTGAGGCCCACCGCCAGGATGATGCCCAATACGACTCCGGCCAATGCGATCAGGAAATTCTCGGTCATGAAATAGCTGAGGATATCGCTGCGTCGGGCGCCCAAGGCACGGCGCACGCCGATCTGCTTGCGCCGCTGGCCGACCCAGAAACTGGACAGGCCGACGATGCCGGCTGCGGTGATCGCCAGCAACACGCCACAGACCACGCTCATGAGGATGGCCATGCCGCGATCGGCCTCGTAGGCGCTGCTGCGGACCATGTCGAACGTGCGCACACCGGTCTTCTCCGAGAGGACGCGCATGCGATTGACCCCATACAAGGTCTTCGCCGTAGCCTTGAAGACGGCATCCTGCTCGCCCGGACGCGTACGAATCACGAAATGCTGATAACCGCTATTGAAGGTCAAGGGCATGATCGTCACGTTGTCCATGTGGTCGAAATCGATCCACGGCACGGTCAACTTCTCGACGATGCCGATGATCGTGGACGGCTTGCCCTTCGACAGGTAGATGGACTTGCCGAGCCCGTCACCCTTCGGGAACAGCTTATCGGCGATCGCCTTGGTCACGATGACCTGTGCCGGAGCAGGCCTCTGCTGGGGCTGCACGACGATGACTTCGCCCGGGTTGAAGTTACGTCCCGCGATCAGTCGTACGCCCAGGGTCTTCAAGGTCTGTTCGTCGCCGAAATACAGGGCTGTCGGCAAGCCGTCCTTCGTACCGTCAGGCTTGGTCTGTATGCCCGTCGACCAGCCACCCTGGCGTAACGGAAACGAATTGGTCGCATAGGCCGATTCGACGCCAGGAATCGAACGCAGTGCCTGCAAGTCGGTCTTGATCAGCGGCACGAAGTTCGGTGGCGAACCGACATAACGGTTCTGCACGACGACGACATTCGACTCGTCCATGCCGGTGGATCGATTCACCCGGTCGACCCGCTCGTGCACGATGAACAGCGCGTTGCACACGATGGCGAGGGTCAGGGCGATCTGCAGGGCGATGAGGATCGTGCCTGCCTTGTGCCGGCGCAGCGCGGCGAGAATGGGCTTGATCTGCATGATCATGTCCTCAGTTGGATTTCAGCTGCCAGGCCGGCTGGACCTGCGCGGCGCGCCATGTGGGATAGAAGGCGGCGACGACGGAAGCCACGATCGCGACGACGAGCGTCAGCAGGATCAGGACCGGGTCCAGTGTCGCCAGGCGCGCGATCGGTTCGGGGAAGACCAGGCCGACGCCAAGCACGCCCAGTCCTGTCAGCAACAGGCCGAGGACGCCGCCGGCGACGCCGATCGTGCCGGCCTCGATGAGGAACTGCGCATAGATGTCCTTGCGTGACGCGCCGAGCGCACGGCGTACGCCGATCTCGGGAGCACGGCGCATGAACTTCGCCAGCAACAGGCCCACGGTGTTGACCAGGCAGATCACCAGGAAGCCGAGCGAGACCACCAGGGATACCTGCGATTCCGGCGGAACCACGTGCTCCGCGTCGAGCCAGTCCACGACGTCGCGCACTCTCACGTTCGGCGCCCAACGAAAACGACCCGCCCGCTGTTGCTCGGCGGCATAACCCGTGACATAGGCGCGATAGGCATCGACATCGGCCTTCGTGGGCAGCTCGCTCCACAGCGACAGCCAGACGCATTCCGCCTGCAGGTAATTGGCCCAGCCCTCGGCCGGTTCGGCGACGCAACTGTTGTTGCCGTTGGTACCCATCTGCAGGTCGATCGCGCGGTTGAACGGGATATAGACCGAAGCGCCTTCGTCGAAACCACCCGTGTTGGGTACATCGAAGAACAAGGGCTGGGGCGCCCAATCCTGGATGACGCCGGTGATGCGGAACAGGCGACCGTCCAGGTTGATCTGCCTACCCACGCTCTGGGCGCCATTGAAGAGCTTGTCGTTCGCGGACTTCGTGATGACGGCGACACTGGCGTGCTTCTCGTCGTCTTCCGACGTCCAGCCGCCACCCTGGATGAAGGGTACGTCGAACATCGGGAAGAAGTCCGAGTTCGCGGCGTAGGCTCCTTCACGAGTCGGCAGACGCGCGGGATCGTCGGGAATGATCGAGACGCTCACCGGGTAGATGATCGTCTGGCGTTTCGCCTTGTGCGCGCGAAACAACGCCGTGGCGTCCTTATAGGTCAATGCCTGCGGTGGCTCGCCCTTCTCGATGTTTTCCGGGCCGAAAGCATCCACCTGCGTGTTGAAGAGCACGCTGGATTTCTGTGGGATCGGGTCGCGCGCCGTGGCGCGAAACACCGAATACGTGGTCATGGACGCGGCGACGCCGAAGCCGATCGCCATCACCATCAGTGCGGTAAGCGCCGGGTTGCGGCGCAGGCTACGCAAGCCGAGTTGCAGGTAGTAGCTGAACATGGGACTCCCCCCGGAACGGCGGACGCTGGATCAGGAATTGGCGAGGTGGGCGTGGGCGTGGAAGCGCGGTTCCTCCGCGAGATCCACCACCTGGCCGTCGATCACGTGCACGTTGCGCTGCGCGCGGGCGGCGAGTTCCGGATCGTGCGTGACCATGACGATGGTGGCGCCCTCGCGATGGATTTCCTCCAGCAGTTCCATCACGCCACGGGCCATCTGCGTATCCAGGTTGCCGGTGGGCTCGTCCGCCAGCAGCAGGCGTGGGGAACCGGCGAGGGCGCGGGCGATGGCCACGCGCTGCTGCTGGCCGCCCGAGAGTTCCGCCGGGTAATGCTTGGCGCGGGACGCCAGGCCCACGCGTTCCAGCGCGTCCATGATCCGCTGCTTCCGTTCGGCCGCCTTCATGCCGCGATAGCGCAGGGGCACTTCCACGTTGTCGAACACGTTCAGGTCGGGGATCAGGTTGAAGGCCTGGAAGATGAAACCGATCTTCTCGTTGCGGATGCGCGAACGGGCATTGTCGTCGAGCTGGCTCACTTCGACGCCGTCGAGGTGGTACTGGCCGCCGGTGAAGGTTTCCAGCAACCCTGCAATGGTGAGGAAGGTGGTCTTGCCCGAGCCGGAGGGGCCCGTCACGGCGACGAACTCGCCTTCCTTCACGTCGATGTTGAAGTCGCGCAGGGCGTAGGTCTCGACGACTTCCGTGCGGTAGACCTTGGCGAGATGGGTCATCTTGAGCATGGGTTTTCCCTCTGTTAGCGGCTGATGGCGACGTGCTTGGCGTCGCCGAAGGTGTCGGCGCCGGAGATGACGATCTTGTCGCCCTCCTTCAGGCCGTCGAGTATCTCGACCTTGTCGATGCTGCTCGCACCGACGCGGATGTCGCGGCGATCGGCCATGCCGTCGTTGACCACGTAGGCATAGCGGCCCGCGCTTTCATCGACGAAGGAACCGCGCTGCACGGTGAGTATGTTGTCGCGTTTGTCGAGCAGGATGCGCACCGAAAGGCGCTGGCTCTGGCGTAGCTGCTGCGGGGTCTCGCCATCGAAGCGCAGGCGCGCGGCGACTTCACCGTTGACCACTTCCGGCGACACGGCGCTGACCTTGCCGTTCCAGGTCTTGCCATTGCCGGAAATCTCGCCCGGCATGCCGATGGCGAGGTCGCGGGCGAAGCTCTCGGGCACCTTCATCTCCACCTCCAGGGCGGAAAGGTCGATGACGCTGAGTAGCTGCGCGTCCTTGGCGACCGTCGCGCGCTCGGCGATGAACAGCTGGCCCACCTGGCCGTCCACCGGCGACTTCACGTTGAGGTCTTCCACCTGGCGTTCCAGGTCCGTCACCAGCAACACCTGGCGATCGTGGGCGAGCTTCTTCGCCTGCACGTCGAAGGTGAGGCTGTCGTTGTCCATCGCAAGGTCGGATTTCGCATGCTTGGCCGTCACGGCCGCCTTGTCCAGGGTGGACTTCGCCTTGTCGACATCGGCGACCGGCACGGCACCCTTGTCGAAGGCCGTCTGGTAGCGCTTGAGGTCGCGCTCGGCGGCGGTCTGGTCGATGGTGGCGTTGTCGAAGGCCTTTTGCAGTTCGGAGCGTTTCTTCTTCGCATCGATCTGGGCGCGAAGGAACTCGACCTCCATGGCATCCGCCGCGGATTTTTCCTGGGCGAGCTTGCTGGTCAGTTCGGGGCTGGTGATGACGGCCAGCAACTGGTCCTTCTTCACCACATCGCCCGCGTGCACCTTCAGCACCACGGCGCCCGCCGAAGCGGCATACATCGTGGGACTCACCGCGGCGACCACCTTGCCTTCCGCCGCGATGTCACGGACGAAAGGACCGCGTGTCACCGTGCCGAAGGACAGGCGCGAGGCGCTGACCGAGGAGTCTGCCGAGAACATCGTGGCCATCCGTGGAACGGCCAGCACGATGGCGACGATCGCCGCCAGGCCGGCCGCGGCATAGACGAGCTTGCGACGATGGTTCGGACGGACTTCGACGAGACGGTCCTGGGCGGAGGTATCGCGGATCATGGTGGCTTCCCTGGGCTGCTTGCGGGGATACCGAGCAAGCAGCGTGCCAAGCCATAATCCTTAGGTCAGTCAGCGACTTATAACATCTCGTTCTCGAAAGGCATGTGTCCGCGGACAGAATGTCCGGACACCCGGGCCCGCGGACAGGCCGGACGGGACACGCCACTCAGACGGCGATGCCCACCGATTCGGATACCGCGATATCGCGCGCAACGCCCCTGCCCAAGGAGGAGATGGACGCATCGCAGACGCCAAGCACGGTGAAGCCAGCCAGCCGCCGACGGGTGAAACACAGGATGCGGGCACGGGAGGCACGCAGCCATTCACGGTCCGGCGCACGATGCGCGGGTTCGTCGATAGGCAAGGCATCCGCGTACAAGCCGTCCCAGGCGAGATAGTCGGTGTCGGGAAGCAGGTAGATGCGTGCCAGGACATGACCTTGCCCGCTTACACAGTCCATCCATTCACGCGGCCCTTCCGCGGTGATGGCGCAGGTCAGGCCCACGTGATGGGTGGCGAGCAAGGGGGCCAGGTCGGCGGATTCCACGAGGCAACCGCGAGGTTCGGCCTGGCCGCTACAGGAGGCGTCGCGCGGGGCGAGGAAGAGCACGCCGCCAAGCTGGCCCAACCCCTCGAACAGGGTTCGCGGCGCGAGCGCGAGCCAGCGCGTGGTGGCGGTGGAACGGGCGCGCGATTGCACGCCGAAGGATGCGAGCCAGCCAAACATGGCGTCTCCCGGTGACGAAAGCGGTCGAGGGATGCCTGGCTGGGCGGTCCGGGGAGAACCCGCGTGGCTTGGCGTCGGGGAGAAGCTGCGCTTACTTGGTCAGGATCAGCTTGTCGTTACGGGTCAGGCGCAGGTGGTACTCACTGCCCTGGTGCTCGATGACGAGCTCGCGCGAACCGTCGAGCAGGTTCGTGCTTTCGATGCGGCGGGTAGCCACCGGCGCGGCACGAAGCGGGACGACCTTTTCGCGGCCGCCGTTGTCGGAAAGGGGGAGCGTTCGAAGCAGCATGATCGGGACTCCGCGATTGAGGGTGCGGAGTTGATGATAATGATTCTCAATTGCAAGTCAAGCTTCTGCGAGCATTCCCGAGAGGGTCTCTTCCAACTGCTCCAGGTCCGGAATCACGGCCGTGTCGTCGCGCACCAGCACGCGAGCGCGAACGCCGAACGGCAGTTCGTGGCCGTCGTGGGTCGGGAGCAGCAGTTCCGCGTTGAGCGTGGTCAGGCGCGGGAAACCGTGCGTGAGCACCGCGATGTAAGGCATGTCCGGGCGATGGCCGACGGCCTTGAGCACGGCCACGCGCGACGCCTGGGGCGGTGCATCGTCGGCAAGGCTCGCCACATGGTCGAAATTCACCAGCGGGATGCTCCAGCCACGCCAGGCGATACGGCCAAGCAGCCATGCCGGCGCATCGGCCACCGGCTCCACGCCCGCGAGGGTGATCACTTCGGCCACCGCCGCATTGGGCAACAGCAAGCGGACGCCACCGCTGGGAATCAGGACGCAGCGGATTTCGCGCGGTAACGGCTCGCTCATGGGAATTCCTCGATCAGTTTCTGCGCCAGCGCGCGCACATCGCCGGCATAACCCGCCACGCGTTCTTCGCGAATGCCAGCGACCATATGGCCCGCCTCGTCTTCCGGCGGCACGGTCTCGACCCATACGCGGCCGCCGGCGTCGTACACCGCCTGCGCACCGGCGACGGCGTCGTTGCCGCGCCCGGCGAAGACGATCGCCAGCGCGTCGGCGCCGAAGCCACCGGCGATGGTGCTGAGGATGCCGTCGATCGAAGGCCCCACCGCGCTGACGGCGCTACCATCTTCGCGCACGGTGACGCTACCGTCGCGGCGGATCTGCACGTGTGAACCGCGCGGCACGACGAGGCATTCGCCATGCGCGGTGTACGGGCGATCGCCAGCGACATGCGCGCGGCCCAGGCGCGAAGCGAATGCCCGCGAATCGCCGTCGTGATGTGCCACCACGAGCAAGACCCCAGGCAGGCGCTCGGGCAACGCGGCAAGGAAGGCGGCGATCGAAGCTTCGCTTTCCCGGGCACCGGCCAGTGCGATTACCCGGCGCACGGCGCGCGGCGTCGCCTCGAGGAACATTTCGTGGGAGAACTGTCCGTCGGTAGACGGAGCCACCGCTTCTTCCATCGACACCAGTTCGAGGGTGAAGCCCGCTTCGATCCCATGCGTGCCGTCGTCGACGACATCCTGTGCGAGGTATTCGGCGGCGCTGATGGTCTCGATGCCGAAGTCGGTCGGCGCAACGCGTGCCACCGGCTCGGCCACGATGGTGTCGTGATCGACGAGATCCCATTCCGGCACCGGCGGCGGCACGTACTCGGTCGCGCGCCCTTCGATCTGCAAGGGCGCGGGGTTTTCCCCGACCGTCACCGACGGTGTCTCGCCCATGGATTCGAGACTGAAACGGCCGGCGTCGAATTCGTTCTCGGGCACCGAGACCGGGGCCGGTGCTTCCTCGATCACTTCGAAGCCGGACAGGTCGAGCGACGCCAGTTCGGTCAGCTCGACCGGCGTGGACGGCAGGCTATCGAGGCCATCGGACTCGTCGAGCGAGGCACCGTCGGTATCGGCGAGCAGTGCTTCGAGCTCCGCCGCGAGGTCGGCCGGGTCGGCACCCAGGTCGTCCACGTCGGCATCGGACAAAGGCGTGGAGAACGCCAGTTCGTCGGTGAATTCATCGGCG